>NZ_JAQMYP010000099.1 GCF_028369295.1 Streptomyces sp. HD | reverse complement strand
GCCGGGCCCCCCCCGCCCCCATGGCCGTTCCAGAAGTCGCAGAGGGGGACATCGTGGGGAAAGCAGCACGAGAGCGCGGCGGCGGACGACATGACGGCAGCGGACGACACGGCGGCATCGGACGACACGGCGGCAGTGCGCGACGTGCCGACCGACAGAGCCCGTTCGAGGCCGGAGACGTCTTCCTGTACCGGGCGCCCCTGGCACCGCACGGCGCCGGGCTGCCCCTGCCCGCCGCGGGCCCCCGGGATCTGACGGCCTGCGCCGACCTGATCGGCTCGGTCCCCGCGGACACCGGGCTGAGCGAGGCACTGGACCTGGCCTCCCCCAGCCTCAGCGCGATGGTCCGCCGTGTCACCGGGCGCGGCACCGACGGCATCAAGGCCGGCCAGCTGCGCCGGGCCGCCCTGGCCGTGCTGCGCTACGACATCCGGATGCGTACCCGGCCCACCCCGTTCGGCCTGTTCGCGGGCGTGGCGACGGGCCGGTTCGACTCCACCGCGAAACTGGAGCGGGGCGCACGGCACCGCACCCGCACGCACGCCGACATGCAATGGCTGACCAGGATCGGCCACCGTCTCGAACGGGACCCGGCGGTGCTGTCCGCGCTCACCGTCCAGTCCCACCAGGCCCTGGTCGTGCGCGGCGACCGGCTGGTCCTCGCCTCGTCGTCGGCGCAGGGCGTCCGGCTCACCGAGGGCGGCGAGACCCGATCCACCGTGTCGGTGCGCCGCACGCCCGTCGTCGAGCGGGCCGTCGCCGCGGCCCGGGCCCCGCTGCCGTACGACGACCTGGTGGCGCGCACCGCCGCCGCGTTCCCCGGCGCTCCCGTCGGGCGCGTTCGCGGGCTGGTCGCCGAGCTGGTGCGGCAGGAGATCCTGATCACCGGGTTGCGCCCGCCGCTGGACGGCGGCGACCCGCTGGACCACGTACTGAACCTGCTCGCGTCCGTGCCGGACCCGTCCGAGGAGACCGGGCGCATCCACACCGCGCTGCTGGCGGTGGACGACGAGCGCCGGACGTACGACGCGACCGCCGTCGGTGCGGGACGGGAGCGGCTGGAGCGGCTGCTGCGGACGGCGCGTGCGATCGAGCCGGACGACACGCCCCTGCACATCGACACCCGTCTCGACACCACCCTCCATCTGCCCCACGCGGTGCGGGAGTCGGTCGAGCGGGCCACTGGTGTGATGTGGCGGCTGTCCCGGCCCAAGCTGGGGCTGTACGCCCTGCGCGACTACCACCGCCGGTTCCTCGACGTGTACGGCGCCGACCGGCTCGTACCGGTCCTCGAACTGCTCGACGAGTCCACCGGGCTCGGCGCTCCGGCCGGCTACGGCTGGCCCAACGGCGACACGCCTCCCGTGCCCACGCCCGATCCGCCGCGCACGGCCCGCCGGGACCGGACGATGGCCCGGCTGGTCGCCGCCGCCCAGCGGAGCAGGCGGCGCGAAGTGGTCCTGGGTGACGCGGACCTGGACGCGCTGTGCCACGACACCGCCGACCCGGCGGAGCTGCCCAACTCCGCGGAGGTGACGGTGCAGGTCGTCGCACCGTCCGTGGAGGCGCTGGACGACGGCGACTTCCGGGTCTTCCTGTCGCCGTCGCCGGGATCGCACCGGGCCGGGTCGACCTTCGCCAGGTTCGCCGACCTCGATCCCGGCTGGCGGGCGGAGTTCGCCGCGCTGCACCGGGCCAACCCGGTCCATGTCCAGGACGCCGTCGCCGTCGACCTCGCCTTCCGGACGCGCTCGGGACGGGCCGCCAACCTCGCCCACACCACCCCGGCCACCGGCCGCCGCGTCTCCGTCGGCGTGCCCGATCTGCCCGGCGTGGAGGAGCTGCGCCTCGCGGACATCGGCATCGGCGCGACCCTGGACCGGCTGACCGCCGTGCACATTCCGACGGGCCGCGAGATCGTGCCGGTGCTCGGCAACATGGTCAGCGCCCCGGCCCAGGCGCCCAACGCCGTACGGCTGTTGTGGGAGATCGGGCTTGAGGGGCAGCGGCTGTGGGAGCCCTGGAACTGGGGGCCGCTGGCCGACGCGCCGTTCGTGCCGCGGGTGCGCTACGGCGACTTCGTGCTGGCCTGCGCGGTGTGGCGGCTGGACGAGCTGCGGGAGCGGGCCGACGCCGGGAAGGGCTCAGGCGCCGCGAAGGGGGCCGACGTGGCGAAGGGGGCCGACTGGGACGCGGCGGTCGGCGACTGGCGGGCCGGGTGGGACGTACCCCGCCATGTCCTGGTCGTCACCACCGACCAGCGGCTGCTGCTCGACCTGGACGACGCCTGGCACCGTGAGCTGCTGCGCGACCAGGTGCTGCGCCACCCCGATCTGATCGCCCAGGAGGTCCCCGGCGAGCACGAGGGGTGGCTCGACAGCCCGCTCGCCGGGCACAGCGTCGAGCTGGTCGTCCCGCTGACCCGCCGGGAGAACGGCATGCCCCGGCGCCGCCCCTACGCCGGCCGCCACCAGCCCGAACGCACCGTGCACGGCCTGGGCGGCGAGTGGCTGTACCTCAAGCTGCACCTGTCGAGCCGGGCGCAGGACGATCTGCTGCGCGACCACGTCCCCGAACTGGTGGACCTGGCCGCCGGGAAGGGCGCCGACGGCTGGTTCTTCATCCGTTACACCGACGAGGCCGGTCACCATCTGCGTCTGCGTCTGCACGGCGACGCCGGGGCGCCCGAGCGGTTGTGGGGATCGGTCGCGCCCGCTGTCGGCGCCCTGTTGCGGCGCTGGCAGCGGCAGGGTCTGGTGCGCGGACACGCGCTCGCGCAGTACGACCCGGAGACCGAGCGCTACGGCGGTCCGGCGGCGCAGCGGCTCGCCGAGCGGGTCTTCCAGTACGACAGCGAGGCCGCCGTGGCCCTGCTGCACCTGGCCAAGGACCCGGGCAACGACTTCGGCGTCGACGACCTCGCCGTCGTCTCCTGCGCGGCGCTGGCGCACGCCTTCGGTCCGCCGCCGCCCGGGCACCCTCTGGTCACCGAGGACTTCGGGGACGACGCGGCGGCGTCCTGGCTCTCCATGACCGGCACCCGCCGCGACCTGCCGGCCGCCTTCCGCACCCGGTCCGCCCACTGGCGCCGCCTGATCGACCCCTACGACGGCTGGCCCGCCCTCGGGGAGGACCCCGCGGGAGCCCGCGCCCTGGCCGCGCTGACCGCCCGGGACGACGCCGTGCGCCGCCTGGCCGAGCTGGTCCGGGAGTCCGGCGCCGGCCCGGACGGCCGGAGCCCCGAGGGCCGGGTCGTCGGCAGCCTGCTGCACATGGTCTGCAACCGCCTGTTCGGCGGCGAGAGCGCCCGCGAGCTGGCCGTGCTCGGCATCGCGCGCGGCGCCGTACAGGACAACTTCCACCGCCGGAGCCACGCATCATGACCACCACCAAGCTGAGCGCCCGGGAGGCGGTGACCCTGGTCGCCGACCGGCTCGCCGACCCCGAGCAGATCGCCGCGGTCGCCTCCCGGGACGACAACCGGGACCCCATCTACGACTCCGTGATGTGGGGGCCGATGACCCTCGCCAACGGACTGCCCGGCGTCGCCCTCCTCTACGGGGAGCTGGCCCGCACCGACGGGGCCTGGCGGCCCACGGCGCACCGGCACCTCGCCGCCGCGGCCGGGGCGATGAACTCCGCGCCGAGCCGCGGCCTGTTCTCCGGCCCGGCCGCCCTGCTCGCCGCCGCCCAGAGCTGCGCGGGCCCCGCGGGGCACTACGGCGCCCTGCGCCGCAAGCTCGCCGCCTGGGTCGCCGAGGACCAGCTGACCCGGCTCGGCACCTTCCGCGACCGTGCCGCGGACGGCGGCAGGGGCGTCGACTGGGCGGCGTACGACCTGATCAACGGGGTGTCGGGGACGGCCCGGCTGCTCCTGGACTCGGCCGCCGACCCGGCCGAGACCGGCCCCGACGTGGAGTCCGCGCTGGCCGACTCGCTCCGGCATCTCGTGCGGCTCACCGAACCCGTCGTCGTCGACGGCCATGAGGTGCCCGGCTGGTGGGTGCCCGCCGAGCTGCAACTCGGCGAGCGTGACCGGCAGTCGTACCCCCGCGGCGATTTCAACCTGGGCCTGGCGCACGGCATCGCCGGACCGCTCACCGTGCTCGCCTCGGCGTACGAGGCGGGACACCGGGTCCCCGGGCTGGTCGAGGCCGTGGAACGCGTCGCCGACTGGCTGCTGGGCTGGACGCTGCGCGACGCGGCCGGGACGTACTGGCCGGCCCGGGTGAGCTGGGACGACGAACTCGCGCCCGAGCGGCCCCGGGAGCTGTTCACCCGTACCGCCTGGTGCTACGGCGCGCCGGGCGTCGCCGCCGCCCTCTTCCACGCCGGGACCGCCCTGGACCGGCCGCCGTGGCGCACGGCCGCCGTCGACGCGCTGCATGCCGCGCTGCGCCGGGACGAGTCGCTGTGGGCGATCGAGGGCGCCACCGTCTGCCACGGCTACGCGGGACTGCTGCGGGTCGTGGCCCGCCTCGCGCACGCGACCGGCGATCCCGAACTGCTCGCCGGAAGCGTCCGGTTGACGGGCAAGGTCCTCCAGTGCGCCGACGAGGAGGCACCGTTCGGCTTCCGCCATCTGATGCGTTTCCCGGCCGCCGCGCTCTCCCCGGTCCCGCACCGGGCCGTGAACACGGCGGGGATGCTGGAGGGCGCGGCGGGCGTGGCGCTGTCGCTGCTGCCGGTGGATCCGGGACCGTTGCCGTGGGACCGCACGCTGGGGCTGGCCTGAACCGCCGTGGAGCCCGAACCGCTGGAGGGAATCGACGTGTCAGACGTGGCGGCATCCGCCGCACCGGCCTTCGAGCTGACCGACCTCGTCGTGCGCTACGGCAAGGTGCGCGCCGTGGACGGCGTGTCCATGAGCTCTCCCCCGGGCCGTATCACCGCCTTGCTCGGCCCCAACGGCGCCGGAAAGTCCTCCCTGCTGGGCGTGCTGTCGACGGCCTCGCGGCCGGACGCGGGCTCGGTCCGCATCTTCGGGCACGACGTGCTGTCGGCGCCGATGGCCGCGCGCCGCCGGCTGGGGCTCGTCTTCCAGGAGCGGACCCTCGACAAGGAACTGTCCGTGGAACGCAACCTGTGGTTCCACGCCCGGCTGTTCGGGATGAAGCGGGCGGACGCCCGGGCCCGGATCGACCTCATGCTGGACCTGTTCGGCCTGACCGACCGCCGCCGTCAGCCCGTCGAGGAGCTGTCCGGCGGCCTGGCCCGGCGGGTCGAGATCGCCCGCGCCCTGCTCCACCGCCCCGGCCTGATCATCCTCGACGAACCCACCAACGGCCTGGACCCGACCGCCCGCGCCACCGTCTGGGCCGACCTGCTGCGGCTGCGCGACCGGCTCGGCGTCACCGTCCTGTACTCCACGCACTACATGGACGAGGCCGAGTACGCCGACGAGATCGTCATCCTGCAGAAGGGGCGGGTCGTCCGGCAGGGCAGCCTGGAGCAGCTCAAGAGCAGCCTGGACTCGTCCCGGATCGTGGTGAGCTGCGCGGACGACGAGGCCGCCGCACGCCAGTTGCGTGCCGCGGGCTTCGACCCGCTGATCGAGCCCGACGGTGTCGCCGTGCACTGCGCCGACCCGGAGGCCCGGATCGCGGAGGTGGTCCGCGCCCTCGACGTGCCCGGACTGACCGTCGCCGTGCGCCACCCGTCGATGAACGACGTCTACCTGGCGGCCGCGAACGGATCGAGCGGTTCGCGGTCGGGCGAGACGAGCCACGACCGACAGGAGAGTGTGAGCACCCCGTGACCGCACACCCCATGACCGCGACCACCGCACCCGCCGCCCTGGAACCCCTGGAACCCCTGGAAGAGGGACGGCTGACCGTCGCCCTGCGCGCCATCGGCGTCATCGCCCACCGCGATCTGCTGCGGCAGGTCAAGAAGCCGGGGATGCTCGTCAGCCAGGGCGTGCAGATCCTGTTCTTCGTCCTCGTGTACGCCGTCGGCTTCAACGGCATGATCGGCTCGGTCGGCTCGGTGTCGTTCAGCGCGTACGTCTACCCCGGCATCATCGCCATCCAGGTCGTGTCGATCGGGGTCGCCTCCGGCCAGACGTACGCCTGGGACCGGGAGTACGGCGTCCTGCGCGAACTCCTCGTCGCCCCCGTGCCCCGGATCTGCCTGCCGCTGGGCAAGGTGGCCGCCGGGGCGGGCCTGGTGACCGTGCAGAGCGTCGTGATGCTCGCCTTCTCACCGCTGACCGGGGTCGAACCGACACCGGGCCGGTTCGTCGCGGCGGTCGGCGTCTACGCCCTCACGGCAGTGGTGTTCAGCGTCATCGGCCTGTGCCTCGCCACGGTCATCAAGCGCGTGCAGACGCTCCAGGCCGCCGTGCAACTCGCCATGTTCCCGATGCTGTTCCTCTCCGGCTCGGTCTTCAGCGCCGAGGACGCGCCCACGTGGCTGGCCTGGATCATGCACCTCAACCCGATGACGTACGCGGTCGACCTGGCGCGTCAGACGTTGCTGGGCAGCGGGGGTCTTTTGCCCTGGTGGGTGGATCTCGGGGCGCTCGCCGGGATTCTGGCGGTGGTGCTGGCGATGCTTCGGGTGCGGAGTGCGCGATGAGTTGGGCGCGGTCGCGGATGCCGGTGCTGGTGCTGGTGCTGGTGCGGAGGGTGCGATGAGCTGGGCGGCGTTGCCGTCGCATGCGCGGGCGGACGGGGCGGACGTGGCGGACCGTGGGGTTCTGCTCGGTGAGGACGAGGCGGCGGAGCGGGTCCTGGTCGGTGGACTGCGGTGGATCGAGGCGCAGTTGGAGTGGTTCGAGCCCGCACGATGGGAGGAGTTTCTGCCGCGTCGTCCCTTCCGGCCCGGCCCGCTCCTCGAACTCCTCGGCCTGGTACGGGTGTTGGAGCGTGCCGGCGTGCTGCCGAAAGAGTCGCCGCTCGCGACGGGCGCGCTCGACCTCGCCGCACGTGTGGCCGCCGACCCGTCCTTCGAGGCCGGGCTGCGCCGGGCCGACGAGTACTTCCCGTACCACCTCAACCTCATCGGCCTGCTGGAACTGCTCGGCCGCCCGCAGCCCGCGAGGCGCCCGGTGTGCGAGGCGCTGCTCGCGGCGGACGCGGGCGCCCACGCACGGCCGTACAAGCCGGTGCTCAACCGCCTCGAACTCCGCTACTTCGCCGACCGCGGCGGCTTCCCGGCCCCGGCGTCCCTGCCCGGCCCGGGCGCACTGCTCGCCGAGAGCATCGCCGGTCTTGGCCCGGACGTACTCCAGCTGAGCGAGAGCGAGACGTATGCCCTGACCCATGTGGTCTTCTACGCGACGGACTTCGGCCGCCACAGCCTCACGCTCCCCGGGGACGGGGCGACGGCCCGGCTGCGCGAGACCGTCCGCGTCCTCCTCGGTGTGCACCTCGCCCGGGGCAGCCTGGACCTCCTGGCGGAGCTGCTGCTGTGCACGGCGGCGCTGGACGATGGCTTGGGCGCCGGGCACCTGCCGCACGTAGGCTGGAACGCCCTCGCCCGCGCGGCCCGCCCGGACGGCGCCCTGCCCAGCCCCGTGCACCGCCCCGAGGTCCTGGCCGGTCTCGACAACGCCAAGGCGGCGGCGTACGTCTTCGGGACCTGCTACCACACGACGACGGCGGCGGTACTCGCGGCGGCGGTACGCAGACAGCGCGGCGAGTATGCGCAGGGTTCCGACGGCGCGCATTCGGATGGCGTCCCGCCGCTGCCGTACGCCGATCCCGGCGCGATCCGGTCATGGTCACGAGAGGTGTCCACGACCGCGCGAACGGCTTCCGCCGCGGTACGGGATGCCTGGACCGACCAGTTGGACCCGCTGCTGGCGCTCTGCGTCCAGGCCCGCGACCCGGGGCTGCTGGCCGAAGTCCTGCACGCCGCCGAACACCTCGGCCGTGCCGACCGCCCGACCCCCCGGAGGGCGGCGGCGCTCCTGGCGGCGTGGGGCGCCTGAGCCTCAGTCATCGAGGGCCGTCGCCCTCCCCTGCACCACGAACTCCGCCCACACGACCTTGCCGGGATTCCGCTCCCCCACGCCCCACTTGTCGGCGAGCGCACCGACCAGCAGCAGGCCGCGGCCGCCCTCGTCCGGGTCGTCGGGGGTTCGGGGGACGCCCGTTCCGCTGTCGTGGACTTCGACGCGGAGGACGTCGCCGTCGTAGCGGACGCGGAGCAGAAAGCCGCGGCCGGGCGGGGCGCCGTGGAGGAGGGCGTTGGTGGCCAACTCGCTCACACAGAGCAGCAGATCGTCCGCGCGGTGCCAGTCGGCGAGGTGCCAGTACTTGAGCGCGCCTGCCGTCAATCGCCTGGCAGCGGGGATGGATCGGCGGTGCCGGGCGTAGAACTGGTCGCGCTGGCGAGGGAGTTCGGATGTCGCATTCACGGGACGAATGTTGCGCAGAGTCACTAGCGTTGATCAGTGAGCGAGCTCGTACACCTGATTTGTACGGGTGCGCACCGGGTCGGCGTGAGCACGTGTGGGGAGTTAGCCGGGCATGAACTCCAAGAAGCCGCGGAAGAAGAACGTCTCGTCCATGCGGATGCTGGGCGCGCAGATGCAGACTGCGCAGAAGGCGGCGGGGCTCACACAACGGGCACTCGCCGCCGAGGTCCTGGTGGACGAGGAGACGATCACGTCGATCGAGCAGGGGCGGCGGACGCTGTTGCCTGACATGGCGGAGGTGCTGGATCGGATCCTGGATGCCAAGGGCATGCTGGTGGCCGGGGTCGAGAACTTCCCGGAGATCGATCAGTTCCCGCTGTACGCCGAGCAGTACATGGTGCACGAGCGGGAGGCCATCTCACTGTCCTGGTACGACGCGCTCGTCGTCCCCGGCCTGCTCCAGACCGAGCCGTACGCCCGCGGGGTGATGCGCGAGCGCGTACCGGCGTATGACGAGGACGAGATCGCGACCAAGGTCACCGCTCGCATGGAGCGGCAGGAGATCCTGCAACGCAAGTGCCCGCCGACGATGAGCTTCATCGTGTGGGAGCCGGTGCTGTACCTCGACATCGGCGGCGACAGGGTCCGCCGCGACCAGATGCGTCGCCTGCGCGAGTGCGCCGAACTCCCCGGGCTGTCCTTGCAGTTCCTGCCGATGCGCACGTCCTCGCACGCTGGTGTGGACGGCCCTTTCACCCTCCTGGAAACACCGGATCACCAGCAACTGGCCTACACAGAGGGCCAGCGCGGCAGCCAGTGGGTTTCTGACCCGGATGAGGTGTCCATCCTGGCGCGCAAGTATGCGATGCTGCGATCGCAGGCCCTGTCTCCTCACGAGTCCAAGAGCCTGCTCGATCGCTTGGTAGGAGATAAATGAGCACCGCACTTGAGTGGTTCAAGTCGAGCTACAGCAGCGACGAGGGCGGCGCCTGCCTCGAAGTGGCCTACACCTGGCGGAAGTCCAGCTACAGCGGCAGCGAGGGCGGCCAGTGCGTCGAGGTCGCCCTCTGCCCCCACACCATCCACATCCGCGACTCCAAGAACGACCCGCAAGACAGCCCCACCCTCCAGGTAAGCCCCGTCGCCTGGACGGCGTTCATCCAGCGCGCCGGCTGAAGGCTCACTCGTCGAACGCCGTCGCCCGGGTCCGCTTCTCCCAGGCCGCCACATCCCCGCGCACCTGGTCGAGGTGGCCGAGCACGGCGTCGACGCCGTCGTCGCCCAGGGGGAGCCGCAGTGGGGTCCGGTCTGCCTCCAGCGCGGCCAGGATCAGGGCCGCCGCCTTCGCCGGGTCGCCGGGCTGGGTGCCGTCGCCGCCGGAGACGAAGCCGCGGGTCTGGCTGACCTTGGAGTACAGGCCGCTGTCCGTGCTGACCCCGGCCCGCCCGGTCTCGAACAGCGAGGTGCGGAAGGAACCCGGCTCCACGATCAGCACCTTGATGCCGAACTCGGCGACCTCGTCCGCGAGCCCCTCGGACATGCCCTCCAGCGCGAACTTGGTGGCGCTGTACGCCGAGAAGCCCGCGAAGGACATCTGCCCGCCCATGCTGCTCATCTGCACGATCGCTCCGGCCCGCCGCTCCCGCATGTGCGGAAGCACCGCACGTGTGAGGGCGGCGGGCCCGAAGACATGCACATTGAACAGCTTGCGCAGCTCGTCCTCGGTTGTCTCCTCGAACGCGCCCACATGGGTGCGGCCCGCGTTGTTGACCAGCACGTCGATCCGCCCGTGCCGGGCGATCACATCCCGTACGGCCGTCTCGGCGGCGCCCGTGTCACCGACGTCCAGCCGCAACGCCTCGACCTGATCGGGGTGGGCGGCCACGAGGTCGTCCAGCCCCTCGGGCCGGCGTACGGCACCCACCACCACGTCACCCTCGGCGAGCGCCGCCTCCGCGATGGCCCGCCCGAAGCCGCTGCTCGCGCCGGTGATCAGCCACACCTTGTTCATGACAGCTCCTCGTGTCGGAGACCCGTTCGTCCATCTCTGCTTACGCGGACCAGCCTGCTGCCGGACCCGGTTGCCCGTCCAAGACCCACGCTGATAGCCGATGGTTATGACCATGGACGTTCATGTGCGCGACCTGCGCTACTTCGTGGCGGTGGCCGAGGAACTGCATTTCACCCGGGCGGCCGAGCGGCTGTACGTCTCCCAGCCCGCGCTCAGCAAGCAGGTGCGCGCGCTGGAACGGCAGCTGGGCGTGGAGCTGTTCCGGCGCGCTCCGCAGGGCGTGACGCTCACGGAAGCGGGCGTGGCGTTGCTTCCGCACGCCCGGCGGGTGCTGGAGGCCTGGTCAGAGGGATCAGGCGCGCTGGAGGCCGCCCGCGCGGCGGCGCGCGGCACGCTGGTGGTGGGCATGAGCACCAGCCCCGGCCGAGGCGGCCTGCTGCCCGCGATCCGCTCCCGCTTCACCGCCGCCCACCCGGACACGGTCCTGCGGCTGCGCCAGGTGGGCTGGGCGGACCCCACGGCCGGGCTGGCGGACGGTGACGCCGACGTCGCCTTCGTCTGGCTGCCGCTGCCGGACCCCGACCGCTACGCCTGGACGGTGCTCGTGGAGGAACCCCGCCTGGTCGCCCTGCCGGACACCCACCCCCTCGCGTCCCGTCCGGAGATCGACTTCACGGACCTGCTGGACGAGCAGTTCCTCGCACTGCCGACGAGCGCGGGGCCGTTGCGTGACTACTGGCTGGCACTGGAGGAGCGGGGAGGACGGCCGCCGCGTATCGGGGCCGAGGTGGCGAGCACGGAGGAGACGTACGAGGCGCTGGTCGCGGGGCTGGGGGTCTGCCTCGTGGCTACGGGCAACGCCCCGCTGATCACCCTGGGCGGGGTGGTGACGCGTCCGGTGCGGGGGCTCTCGCCGAGCCGTTACGCCCTGGCCTGGCGGCGCGCGGACGAACGGCGGCCTCTTGTGCGGGCGTACGCGGAGGCTTGCCGACGGTCGACAGGCGGGGCGTGAGCCGTACGGCCGTATGCGACGGGGCATGAGCAGTACCGTCGTATGCGACGGGGCGTGAGCAGTACCGTCGTATGCGGCACGGCCGTATGCGGTACGGCGTTCCCGCAGTTCCCGCTGGTCTCGCGGTTCCCCCTGTCCCCGCCGCTCTCCTTCAGGCCCGTTCCGTCGCCGGCTCGGCCGGTGTCGTGCCCAGGCGTGCCTGTTCCTCCTCCACGATGCGGCGGGCCAGGCTCAGGTCCGAGATGTCGACGGCGTCCGGGGTCGACTCGGCGACCGCGCTGCGGCGGGCGTAGGCGTCGAACAGGCGGGACTTGTTCTCCAGCAGCCGCACGAGCCGTTCGTCCACGCCGCCCGTGCAGAGCAGGCGGTGCACATGGACCGAGCGGACCTGGCCCATGCGGTGGGCGCGGGCGACCGCCTGGTGTTCGACGGTCGGCTTGAGCTGCGGCTCGCAGAGGACGACAACGGACGCGGCCTGCATGTTCAGGCCCACTCCACCCGCCTCGATCTGCGCGAGCAGCACGGCGTGGCCGGGCGCGGCGGCGAAGTCGTCGACCAGTTGCTGACGGCGGGCGGGCGGCACGCTGCCCGAGATCGGCCCGCGGACCTGCCCGTCGGCCGCATCGGCCGCCAGCGCCTCCCGCACCACCCCCAGAACGTCCCGGAAGGCGGAGAACACCACGACCTTCAGCCCGTTCTCGGCGGCCTCGTCGACGATCTCGCGCAGCCGGTCCAGCTTGGCCGAGTGGCCGGGTCGGGCGTACGCCGCCCGGCGCATGGCCATGAAGTTGCCGGCGCGCACGGCCTCGCGGTAGGCCTCCTCGTCCTGTGCGCTGGGCTCCTCCCACTCGTCCGTGTGCTGGAGGGCGGGGAGTTCGGTGAGGACGTCCTGCTGGTTGCGGCGCAGATAGACGGGTGCGACGGCCTTCCGGAACGCCTTGGAGCCCGCCACGCCGTTGTGCTCGTCCACGGAATCGGCCAGCTCGGGCTGGAGGATGCGCACCAGGCTGCGGAACTCCTCGACGCGGTTCTCCATGGGCGTACCGGTCAGGAACAGCACGCGGTCGCAGTGCTCCGCCCACTCGGAGACGGTCATGGAGCGACGGGTCTGCGGGTTCTTCACGAAGTGCGCCTCGTCCACGACGAGCATGCCCAGCTCACCGCCACCGGGCACCGGGAAGCCGCGCAGGGCGTCGAAGGTGGTGACCGCGACGCCGCCGCGCCCCTTCCAGTCGGCGAACGCCTCCTGCCGGTCGGGGCCGTGCAGCGGGGTCACGCGCAGTGCGCTGCGCTTCTCGATCTCCCGGGTCCAGTTGATGAGCACGCTGGCCGGGCAGACCACCAGGAAGTGGCTCTCGCCCTCGCCGGCGAGGTGTGCCAGCGCGGCGATGGCCTGGATCGTCTTGCCGAGCCCCATCTCGTCGCCGAGGATCACCCGGCGCTGGGCGAGGGCGAAACGGGTGCCGAAGGCCTGGTAGCCGCGAAGTGAGACGCGGCGGTGGGTGTCGTCGAGCGACTGGGTCCTGACGCGCTCGGCGACCTCGTCCGGCAGGAATCCCTCGGCCGCCGCGGGGTCGGGGGCGCGGCCCGAGAGCTCGGCGAGCAGGCCGTAGTACTCGGCGGAGCGGAGCTCGAAGTCGACCAGGGCGGCCAGGGCGGAGTCCGGGCGGCGCAGCAGGTCGACCGAGGCCTGGGCGAGCAGGTGCGGCACGTCGTCCTGGCCGGCCCGCTCGGTCAGTTCACGCACCTCCGCCAGGGCCGTCAGCGCGCGTTCGCGTCCGGCGCGGCCCGCGAGCAGCATGCGCAGCCGTCCGGCCGTCGGTGCCGCGTCGGCCAGCGAGGGGCCCAGCCGCTCGGCGAGCGCGGCGGCCGTGTCGACGGCCCGGCGTGCCTCGGGGCCCGCCTCCACCAGGACGTTGAGCGCGACGACCAGTGCGGTGGTCCGGGGCTCCGGCCGGTCCACGTCGATGTGGACGGCGATGGTGTCCCGTACGGCGTCGGCGATGCGCCGGGCGGCGGCCACCGTCTGGTCGGCCGTCTGCTGTCCGACGCCGGGCAGTTGCCGCAGCCGGTACGACCCGGCGTCCAGGACCTGCCCGACCGTACGGAAACCGCCCTTCTCCACCTCGCCCAGGCGCAGCCTGCCTTCGGTGAGGTCTCTCAGCCGGGCCACCGGAATGGCGTCCAGCTCGCCGCGGGCCAGCTCGTCATGGATCGGTTCCAGGGCCGCGCGCACCGCCTCGACGGCCCGCGCGTGATCCTCCACGACAGCCTGCGCGGCCTCGTACAGCCGCCTGCCCCCGGCCACCGCCTCCCGCTCGCTCCGCCCCATCGCGCCCCGCCCCCTTCGCCCCTCTCATCGCGTCCCCGCATCCTGCCATTGCCGGGACGGACGGCGCCGCCCGCCGGTTCGCCCCCCGTCATGGCCAGTCCGTCGGGTCCCTGTGTCGATCCGCGTCAGCTCACCGGACGAGTCCGGCCGGCTCGGTGACCTTGCCGAGCAGCCATTCCAGGGGCCCGCGACGGAAGTAGCGGGACCAGAGGGTGGCGAACACGGTCACGGCCACGATGAAGCCGATCAGTACATGGAGGGCGGGGCCGGGCAGTTCCTCGGTGCCGAGGAAGCGGATGCCGACGATGTGGAGGACATACGCGGTCAGGGACATCGAGCCGACCGCGATCACCGGACGGACGGCCCGGTGGAAGCGCGGGAAGGCGTCGACGGCGGCGAGGCAGCCGGCCAGCACCGCGATCGCCACGCCGGCGTTGGCCAGGATCGACAGGGTCGTCTCGCTGTGCGGCGAGGCCACCAGCAGTCCGACCGGCGTGCTGCCGTCGGGGTGGCCCCAGGTGTCGGACCACCAGGCCGACGCGGCCGATCCGCCGCCGCCCCACTCGCCCCACCCGCCGGCGCTCAGCTTCGTCAGGGCGCCGGGGACCAGGTGCAGGGCCGGCCAGGAGCCGCCGTAGCCGAGCACGGCGAGACAGCCGCCGGTGATCGCGAGTCGTATCCGTACGACGGCGGCGGTCAGGTCGAGACGGGCCACCGCCATACCGGCGACGACGAAGGGGACCCAGGTCAGGGCCGGGTAGCTGCCCGTGAAGAGAAGGGAGACGACGCCGTCGGCGTCCTTGGGCCGGGCCCAGATGCCGTCGGCGCCCTCGGCGGGGAGCGCGTGCTGGACGACGTACAGGATCTGCGGCAGCACCAGGGCACTGGCCGCGGCGATCACCGCCAGCGGGCCGGCGGTGAGCCGGTACAGCGGCAGGACGAGCAGGAAGTACAGGCCGTAGAAGGCGAGGATCACCTCGACCGGGGTGCCGGTCATGGTCAGCGCGGTGCCCAGGACCAGCAGGACGAGCGCCCGGATCACCACCTTGGCGACCGCCTGCCGGCCTGCCCGGCCCGTCTTCGGGGTACGGCGCCCGGTGATCAGCATGATCGAGAAGCCGGCCAGGAAGGCGAACAGGGCGGAGGCGCGACCGTGCGCCAGCTCCATGAGGTGCCCGGTGGTGCCGCCCTGGGCTGGGTCGGGGCCGACGTGGGCCGCGAACATCCCGAAGACCACGAGGCCCCGGGCCAGGTCGACGCCGATGAGGCGGCCGACCGGGGCGCGGTCGGTCGCGGGGGCCGGGGGCGGGCTGTTCCTGGTCGACCTCGGCAAGCTCACCCCACAGCGGAGCAACTAGGCGTCGGTATGCGTTCCACCCCTCACAGCGGCCAAGCGGTCAGCAGATCGCCGGGGCCGTAGGCGGCATCCAACCCCGGGCAGTCGACTCCGCTGCGCGAGACCGCCACGACGGGGACGGGTTCGCCGGTGAGGGCGGCCCGGTGCCGATGGAGAGCTGCCAGGTCGTGCCGGTCGAAGGGTGACTGCTCCAGCCACTTGATGGAGCCCACGAAGAGAAGCTCCTTGGCGACGGGGGCGCGGTCCGCCCCGACGATGTCGATCTCGACGTCGTTGGTACGGGTCCAGTAGCCGCCCACCGCGGGAGCCGCGGGGAGCCGGTCGTCGGGCAGTGTCCGCGCCAGGGCCTCACGGACCAGGGGCTCGACGGCCCGGCCGCGCCAGCTGGTCCAGTTCTCCCGGATGCGCGCCAGGGTCAGATCACCCCGCCCCCGTTCGATCTCCTCCATGGAGGGGCCGAGCAGATGCAGCCAAAACCGCAGGTAGGGATCTGTCACCCGGTAACGTCGGTCCTTCGAGGCACGCAGCGACACGGGCAGCTCCGCGGCGACGATCCGTTTGTCGGTCAGCAGTTCCAGCGCTCGCTGCAGCGGCGTGGCCCCGATCCCGCCGGCCGCACGGGCGATGTTGGTGAAGGTCCGCTCACCGCTGCCGATGGCCGCCAGCACGGTACGCGCCTGAGCCTGCGGGGGAAACTCGGCGGCCAGCGAGCGCTCGGCCGACACCAGCAGGGCCGAGACCGGGTCACTCAGCGCCTCGCCGAGGAAGTCCCACAGCCCCGCACCCCGCGGCCACTCCGCGCAGATCAGCGGCAGCCCGCCGGTGACCAGCGCGGCGTCGAAGGCCTCCGCCGGATCCAGCCCGAGCATGCGCCCCACCTCGGCGGGGTTCAGCGGCCCCAGCACCATCTCCCGGCCGCGCTGATGGAAGGGGCGCCCGTAGCTGTTCAGAGCCTCCATCATCGACAGATCGGAGCCGATGAGGACCAGCAGCACCGGCTTGGTCTCCAGCACCCGGTCCCAGGCCCGTTGCAGCATCCCCTCAAAGGCGCCATCGCCGTCCATCAGGTACGGCACCTCATCGATGACCAGCACACTCGCCCGGTCGGCGGGCAACGCCGCGGCCAGCACATCGAACGCCGCGTCCCAGCCCTCCGGCCGCGCGGCGGCCACCAGCCCCGCCAACGGCAGCGTGGACGCCTGGGCGTCCCGGGCCAGCCGCGCCAGATCATCCCTGGGGGACGCACCGGTCGCCGCGTAGAACAAGAACGGCGCACCGGAGCGCTCCGCAAACCGCTCGACCAGTCGCGACTTGCCCACCCGCCGCCGCCCGCGCAACATCACACACCGCCCGGGCCGCTCCCCGCCCACCCCTGCCGCCACCTTCTGAAGCTCCCGCTCCAGCGTCGCCAGCTCCTGCCGACGACCTACGAAGTCCACCATGTCCGCCGACCTCCCATGGCACTAACAGAAATGTTAGTAACATCGAAGTTACCAGAGTCCGGAAATGCATCAAGGGCCCGACTCCGAAGAGCCGAGCCCTCTATGACCTGCATGTTTGCCAGATCAGCGATGTGGTGGCGGGTCACCCGCTAGACGTTGAAGCGGAACTCCACGACGTCCCCGTCCTGCATCACGTAGTCCTTGCCCTCCATGCGCGCCTTCCCCTTGGCGCGGGCCTCCGCGACCGAGCCGGTCTCCACCAGGTCGGCGAAGGAGATGACCTCGGCCTTGATGAAGCCCTTCTGGAAGTCGGTGTGGATGACGCCGGCGGCCTCGGGGGCGGTGGCGCCCTTCTTGATGGTCCAGGCGCGGGATTCCTTGGGGCCGGCCGTGAGGTAGGTCTGCAGGCCGAGGGTGTTGAAGCCGACGCGGGCGAGGGTGGCGAGGCCGGGCTCCTCTGCGCCGACGGACTCCAGCAGCTCCATCGCGTCCTCCTCGTCCAGCTCGGCGAGGTCCGCCTCCAGCTTGGCGTTCAGGAAGATCGCCTCGGCGGGGGCGACCAGGGCACGCTGCTCGGCCTTGAAGTCCTCGTCGACCAGCTCGTCCTCGTCGACGTTGAAGACGTAGAGGAAGGGCTTGGTCGTCAGGAGGTGCAGGTCGTGCAGGAGCTCCTCGTTGCCGGAGCCCTGGACGATGCCCGCGGAGAACAGCGTGTCGCCCTTCTCCAGGATCGCCTGGGCCTCCTCGACGGCCTTGACCTTGGGCGCGATGTCCTTCTTGATCCGCGACTCCTTCTGGAGCCGGGGCAGGACCTTCTCGATCGTCTGGAGGTCGGCGAGGATCAGCTCGGTGTTGATCGTCTCGATGTCGTCCTTGGGCGAGACCTTGCCGTCGACGTGGACGACGTTCTCGTCCTTGAAGGCGCGGATGACCTGGCAGATCGCGTCGGACTCACGGATGTTCGCCAGGAACTTGTTGCCCAGGCCCTCGCCCTCGGAGGCGCCGCGCACGATGCCCGCGATGTCCACGAAGTCGACGGTCGCCGGGAGGATGCGCTGCGAGGAGAAGATCTCGGCCAACTTGGTCAGGCGTGCGTCCGGGACGCCCACGACACCGACGTTCGGCTCGATCGTGGCGAACGGGTAGTTGGCCGCCAGCACGTCGTTCTTGGTCAGGGCGTTGAACAGGGTCGACTTGCCGACATTCGGCAGACCGACGATTCCGATCGTGAGCGACACGTTGCGACTTCCCGTACGTGAGAGGACTTCAGGGGCTGGGCTGGGGCCCGGTCCTTCTTCGATCTTCGATGCCGATCGATCTTCGACGCAGATGCACGGGCCGATCCACCAGTCTACGGCGTGCCGGGCCCGGCCCCTGCGCCCCGTCGAACACGTGGCCAAGGTCCGAGCCAAGGCGTGTCTGAGGGCCCATTCACCACATAAACCGACCTAGGTTGGTGCAGTGGAGCAAGACAGGGCGCGACCTGCCGGGTACGAGTCGCTGTGCGGACCGTCACCGCCGTCACCGGTATTGCCGCCGCGGACGGTGCGGGGTGGGGGTGCCGCAGCGCGGGGCGGCGGGTCGTCCGCGCTGGTGGGGACGGACCGATGTCGATGAGGGGTGACGGTGGCTTTGCACGGGGTGGGTACGGACCGATGAGGGGTGAGTGGGGTTTGGCGCGGGGTGGGGACGGACCGGTCCGGGGTGAGGGGCGTTTCGCCGGGGAGCGGCCCGACCCGGCCC
>NZ_JAQMYP010000098.1 GCF_028369295.1 Streptomyces sp. HD | reverse complement strand
GACGCTCGACCGGGTGGATGTGGTGCAGCCGCTGTTGTTCGTGACGATGGTGTCGCTGGCCTGGTTGTGGCGGTCCCGGGGTGTGCGCCCGGACGCGGTGGTCGGGCACAGTCAGGGCGAGATCGCCGCTGCGTGTGTGGCCGGGGGTCTGTCGCTGGAGGATGCGGCGCGTGTGGTCGTGCTGCGCAGCCGGGCCATCATCGCGCTCGCCGGACAGGGCGGCATGGCCTCCGTACTGTTGCCGGTGGCCGAGGTGGAGGAGCGGCTGGCCCCCTGGGAGGGACGGCTCTCGGTCGCCGCGGTCAACGGGCCTGCTTCCGTGGTTGTTTCCGGTGATGCCGAGGCCGTACGCGAGCTGGTGGCCGAGCTGTCCGCCGCAGGCGCCCAGGCCCGCCAGATACCCGTCGACTACGCCTCGCACTCCGCGCAGGTCGAGGAGATCCGTGACCGGCTCCTGACCGATCTGGCCCCCGTGCGGCCGCGCACCGCGGAGGTGCCGTTCTTCTCCACCGTCACTTGTGACTGGCTGGACACCGAGAACCTCGACGCGGGGTACTGGTACGACAACCTGCGGCGTACCGTCCGTTTCGCCGAGGCCGTACACGCCCTGGCCGCCCAGGACTTCCGCGCCTTCGTCGAGTCCAGCCCGCACCCCGTGCTCACCGCGGCTGTCCGCGACACCCTCGACGAGGACGGCCGTACCGGCACTGTCGTCACCGGCACGCTGCGCCGCGGCGAAGGCGGACCGCGCCGCTTCCTCGCCTCCCTGGCCGAACTGAGCGTACGCGGCGCCGCCCCCATCGACCGGACGGCCCTGATCGGCGCCGGAACCCGGGTCGACCTGCCCACCTACGCCTTCCAGCGCCGTACCTACTGGCCCACGCCCGCCCAGCTCACCGGTCCCGCGACGGCCGTCGGCAGCGATCTCGACGCCCGCTTCTGGGAGTCCGTCGAGAAGGGCGAGACCGCCCCGCTGGCCGCCGCCCTCCACCTCGACCAGGACACCCTCTCCACGGTCCTGCCCGCCCTGAGCGACTACCGCAGGCGCAGCCGCGAGACCGCCACCGTGGACGCCTGGCGTTACCGCGTCACCTGGAAACCCCTGCCCGCCACCCCCGCGCCCGTACTGCGCGGCAGCTGGCTCGTCGCCCTGCCCGCCGCCCACCAGGACCCGGACCACCCCGGCCACGCCCACACCGCCGCCGTCGTCGATGCCCTCGCCCGCGCGGGAGCCGACCCCGTCACCGTCGCGGTCGCCCCGCACGACGGCCGCGAGCGCATCGCCGAACTCCTCCGCGCCACCGGGCAGGACCGCCCGCAGGCCGTCCTGTCGCTGCTCGCCCTCGACGAGGAGGAGTACGACGGCCTGCCCGGCCTGCCCCGCGGCTTCGCCGCCACCGTCTCCCTCGTCCAGGCCCTCGACGACGTCGGCCAGGAGGCACCCGTCTGGTTCGCCACCCGGGGCGCCGTCGCCACCGGCCCGACCGAGACCGTCGACTCCCCCCAACAAGCCCTTGCCTGGGGCTTCGGCCGGGTCGTCGCCCTGGAACAGCCCCAGCGCTGGGGCGGCCTCCTCGACCTGCCCGCCACGCTCGACCGCTCCGCCGCCGAACGGCTCACCGCCGCCCTCGCCGGGGTCGGCCAGGAGGACCAGCTCGCCGTCCGCGACACCGGCCTGCTCGCCCGCCGCCTCAACCGGGCCGCGACGGGAGGCCTGGGCGCACGCCGCGACTGGACCCCCACCGGCACGGTCCTGGTCACCGGCGGCACCGGCGCCCTCGGCCGCCAGGTCGCCCGCAGCCTCGCCCGCCAGGGCGCCCCCGGCCTGCTCCTGGTCAGCCGTACCGGCGCCGACGCCCCCGGCGCGGCCGAACTCCGCGCCGAACTCACCGAACTCGGGGCCGGACACGTCGAGATCGCCGCCTGCGACATCGCCGACCGCGACCAGCTCGCCGCCCTGCTGGCCGCCATCCCCGCCGAACGGCCGCTCACCGCCGTCTTCCACACCGCCGCCGTCCTGCGCGACGGCGTCATCACCACCCTCACGCCCGAGCAACTCGCCGAAGTCCTGCGGGTCAAGGTCGGCGGCGCCCGCAACCTCGACGCCCTCACCGCCGGCCTCGACCTGTCCGCGTTCGTCCTGTTCTCCTCAACGGCCGGCACGATCGGCGCCCCCGGCCACGCCAACTACGCCCCCGGCAACGCCCTCCTCGACGCCCTCGCCCAGCAGCGCCGCTCCCACGGCCTGCCCGCCACCGCCATCGCCTGGGGACCCTGGGCCGACGGCGGCATGGCGGAAGGCTCCGTCGGCGAACGCCTCCAGCGGCACGGCGTGCGCCCCATGAACCCCGACCTCGCCCTCGGTGCCCTGCAACAGGCCCTCGACCACGACGACACCACCCTCGCCGTCACCGACATCGACTGGGACCTGTTCGCCCACGCCTACACCACCGCCCGGCCCCGTCCCTTCCTCGACGACCTGCCCGACGCCCGGCACGCCCTCACCGCCCGCCGCACCCCGGACCACGGCCCCCGTCATACAGCTGACGACGACCCCGACACCGGCGACCTCACCCGGCAACTCGCCGCGCTCGCCGAACCCGAACAGCGGGCCGCCTTCGAGGAACTCGTCCGCGCCCACGTCGCCGTCGTCCTCGACCACAGCGGCCCGCAGGACGTGGAGCCCGCCCGCTCCTTCCGCGAGCTCGGCTTCGACTCCCTCACCGCCGTGGAACTCCGCAACGCCCTCAGCGGAGCCCTCGGCCGCCCCCTGCCCGCCACCCTCGTCTTCGACTACCCCACCCCGACCGCCCTCGCCGAACACCTCCGCACCGCCCTCGCCCCGACCCCCGGCAACACCCCGGCCGCCCCCCTTCCCGCGCCCCGCGCCATCGACGACGACCCGATCGTCATCACCGCGATGAGCTGCCGCTTCCCCGGCGGGGCCAACACCCCCGAGGAGTTCTGGCACCTGCTCGCGGACGGCACCGACGCCATCACCGAGTGGCCCGACGACCGCGGCTGGGACATCGACGCCCTCTACGACCCCGAGCCCGGCGTGGCGGGCCGCGCCAGCACCCGCGGCGGCGGATTCCTCGACCACGCCGCCGACTTCGACCCCGGCTTCTTCGGGATATCGCCGCGTGAGGCGCTGGCGATGGACCCGCAGCAGCGGCTGCTGCTGGAGCTGGCGTGGGAGGCGTTCGAGCGGGCCGGGATCGCCCCGACGACCCTGCGCGGCTCCCGTACCGGCGTCTTCGCCGGGACCAACTACCAGGACTACGCCTCCCGCCCCCTCGACCCCGCCACGGCCGACGAGGTCGCAGGCCACCTCGGCACGGGCAACTCCGCAAGCGTGATGTCAGGCCGCGTGTCCTACACCCTCGGCCTGGAAGGCCCCGCGGTGACGGTGGACACGGCGTGTTCGTCGGCCCTGGTGGCGTTGCATCTGGCGGTGCAGGCGCTGCGGGCGGGGGAGTGCGATCTGGCGCTGGCTGGTGGTGTGACGGTGATGTCGACGCCGGGGCTGTTCCTGGACTTCAGTCGGCAGCGCGGGCTCGCGTCTGATGGCCGGTGCAAGGCGTTCTCGGACGCGGCGGACGGGGCCGGGTTCTCCGAGGGCGCGGGATTGGTGCTGGTGGAGCGGCTGTCGGATGCCCGGCGCAAGGGGCACCGGGTGTTGGCCGTGGTGGCCGGGTCGGCGGTGAACCAGGACGGTGCCAGCAACGGTCTGACAGCGCCGAATGGTCCGTCGCAGCAGCGGGTGATCCGGCAGGCGCTGGCCGGTGCTGGGCTCAGGCCCGCCGATGTGGACGTGGTGGAGGCGCATGGCACGGGTACGACGCTAGGTGACCCGATCGAGGCGCAGGCGATCCTCGCCACCTACGGCCAGGACCGTGAACGCTCGCTGCTGCTGGGCGCCGTGAAGTCCAACATCGGGCACACGCAGGCCGCCGCAGGTGCCGCCGGTGTGATCAAGATGGTGCTGGCCTTGCAGCACGGAGTGCTGCCGCGCACCCTCCACGCCGACGAGCCCTCGTCGCACGTCGACTGGACGGCCGGTGCCGTGGAGCTGCTGACGGACAGCGCCGACTGGCCGCGGGCCGAAGGACATGTCCGTCGGGCCGGTGTGTCGTCGTTCGGTATCAGTGGCACGAACGCGCATGTGGTGCTGGAGGAGCCGCCGGTCGAGGCGGAGTCCGAGCCGGTGAGCGCTCCGGCCGACGGTGGTGTGGTGCCGTGGGTGGTGTCCGGTCGTACGGCCGCGGCGCTGCGGGCCCAGGCCGGTCGGCTGGCGGACTTCGTGACCGGCGACGAGGCACTCGGCGTCGCGGAGATCGGCCGGTCGCTGGTGCGGTCGCGGTCGCTGTTCGAGCACCGGGCCGTGGTCTGGGGCACGGACCGTACGGAGTTGCTGCGCGGTCTTGAGGCGGTCGCTTCCGGTGAGGAGGCGGTGAACGCCGCGACGGGGACGGCCCGGCGTGATGCGCGCACGGGGTTCCTGTTCGCGGGACAGGGGTCTCAACGGCTGGGCATGGGCCGGGAGTTGTACGAGACGTACCCGGTCTTTGCGGCCGCCTTCGACGCGGTGGACGCGGAACTCCCGTTCAGCCTGCGGGAGGTCGTCTTCGGTGCGGACGCCGAGCGCCTGAACCAAACCGAGTACGCCCAGCCCGCCCTGTTCGCCCTGGAAGTGGCGCTGTTCCGGCTGCTGGAGTCCTGGGGTGTGCGCCCCGACGTGCTGGCCGGGCACTCGATCGGTGAGATCGCTGCGGCGCATGTGGCGGGGGTGTGGTCGCTGGCGGACGCGTGCCGTCTGGTGGTGGCGCGGGGCCGGTTGATGCAGGCGCTTCCGGCCGGCGGCGCGATGGTCGCCGTACAGGCGACGGAGGACGAGGTCCTGCCGCTCCTCACCGATGAGATGGGAATCGCCGCGATCAACGGCCCGCAGGCGGTCGTGATCGCGGGCACCGCGGACGCCGTGGAGGAGGTGGCCGCGCACTTCCGCGCTGAGGGCCGCAAGTCCACATCTCTCCGGGTCAGCCATGCCTTCCACTCCCCGCTGATGGAGCCGATGCTCGCGGACTTCCGCAAGGTCGCCGAGAGCCTGACGTACAACCGTCCGAAGCTGCACGTCGTCTCCACGGTGACCGGGAAGACCGCCACCGCCGACGAGCTGATGTCCCCGGACTACTGGGTCAGCCACGTGCGCCAGCCGGTCCGCTACGGCGACGCCGTTCGCACCCTCGCCGAACAGGGCATCGGCCGCTGTCTCGAACTCGGCCCCGACACCACCCTCACCGCCCTCGCCCAGGCCTCACTCGACGACGCCGACGAGGCGCTGCTCGTACCGGCCCTGCGCAAGGACCGCCCCGAGGCACCCGCTCTCCTCGCCGCGGTGGCCCGGCTGCACGTCGACGGAGTTCCCGTCGACTGGACGGCGCAACTTCCCGGTACCGCACCGGTGTTGCTGCCCACCTACGCCTTCCAGCGACGTCGTTACTGGCTGGACGCCTCCGCGCAGCCAGGTGATGTGACGGCCGCCGGACTGGAGCGTGCCGAGCACCCGCTGCTGTCGGCGGCCGTGCGGGTCGCCGACACCGGCGGGCTGGTGCTCAGCGGGCGGCTGTCGACGCGCACCCATCCATGGCTCGCCGATCACCGTGTGCTGGGCCGGACCATCCTGCCCGCCACCGCCTACCTGGAACTGGCCGTGTACGCCGGTGACCAGGTCGGCCTCGGCCACGTCGCCGAGCTGACCCTGGAGACCCCGCTGGTGCTGCCCGAGCGCGCCGCCGTGCAGCTTCAACTGTCCCTCGGCGGGCCGGACGAGGCCGGGCGGCGGCCGTTCGGCGTGCACTCGCGGGCCGCCGACGCCGCTGCCGACCGGCCCTGGACCCGCCATGCGCAGGGGCTGCTCGCCGAGGAGCCGGAAACTGTGCCGCCGGACGCGGGTGCCTGGCCGCCCCCGGGTGCCGTGCCGGTCGTACCCGGCGCGGCGGGGGAGGAGGACGACTGGTACGAGCGGTTCGCCGCCGGAGGGTTCACCTACGGGCCGGCGTTCCGGGGACTCGGCCGCGTCTGGCGGCGGGACCGGGACCTGTTCGCGGAGGTGGAGCTGCCGGAACACCACCGTGCCGAGGCGGCCCTCTACGGGCTGCACCCCGCCCTGCTGGACGCCGCCGTGCAGACCCTGCTCGTCCGGGCCTTGGGGGCCGGGGAGGACGAAGCGGCCACGGCGACCCTCCCCTTCGCCTGGAACGGCGTCTCCCTCCACGCGACCGGGGCGAGCGCGCTGCGCGTCCACCTGGCACCCACCGGACGCCCGGACGAGTACACGGTGTCCGTCGCCGACCCCGACGGCCGTCCGGTGGCGACGGCGGACGGTCTGGTGCTGCGCAGGGTGGCCGCCGGGCAGATCCCCGACTCGCCGGAGGCTGAAGCGGCGGACGCTCCGCCGTCCCTGCTGGTCCAGCGCTGGCGGCGTGCCGAGCCGCAGCCCGCCGCCCTGGCCCCCGAAACCGTGCGCTGGGCGCTGATCGGGGAGGGCGACGGAGGCTTCGCCGAGGCACTGGACGCGGCCGGTGTGCACCTGGAGTGCTACGCCGATCTCGCCTCGCTCGCGGCGGCCGTCGACACCGGCACCGCCGCACCCAAGGTCGTCCTCACGACCTGCGCCGCCCCTGGCATGCCCGCCCCCGTGGCCACCAGGGAGCTGCTGGCCACGGGCGTGAACCTGCTTCGGCACTGGGTCGGCGACGACCGGTTCGCCGACTCACGGCTGGTCCTGGTCACCCGTGGAGCGCTCGCCGCCGCCGAAGCGGAGGACGTGAACGACCTCGCCGCCGCCGCGCTGTGGGGGCTCGCCCGGTCCGCCCAGGCCGAACACCCCGGCCGTGTACAGCTCCTCGACCTCGACGGGGCCACCGCGTCCGGTGACGACGGCGCCCTGCGCGCCGTCCCGGCCGCGGTCGCCGCCGCCCACCCACAGGCCGCCGTTCGTGACGGCGCACTGCTGGTGCCCCACCTCGCGGCACAGGATCCGGCTCCCGCGGTCTCCTTCGACCCCGACCGCACCGTCCTCGTCACCGGCGCCACCGGAGCCCTCGGCACCCTCGTGGCCCGCCACCTGGTCACCTCGCACGGGGCGCGCCGACTGCTGCTGGCGTCCCGGCGGGGCGGGGACGCGCCGGGAGCCGACGCCCTGGTCGCCGAGTTGGCCGCGCACGGTGCCGAGGTGACGCTCGTCGCCTGCGACGTCGCCGACCCGGACCAGCTGAAGGAGCTGCTCGCCGACGTACCCGGGGAGCATCCGCTGACCGGCGTCGTGCATGTCGCCGGGGTCGTCGACGATGCGACGCTGACCTCGCTGACCGACGCCCAGATCGACGGCGTACTGCGACCGAAGGCGGACGCCGCCTGGCATCTGCACCGGCTGACGCAGGGTCAGGACCTGTCGGCGTTCGTCCTGTTCTCCTCGGCCGCGGGCACCTTCGGCGCGGCCGGCCAGGGCGCCTACGCGGCGGCCAACGCCTTCCTCGACGGGCTGGCCCACCACCGCCGGGCACGCGGTCTGGCGGCCACCTCGATCGCCTGGGGACTG
Organism: Streptomyces sp. HD; assembly: GCF_028369295.1. Taxonomy (GTDB): domain Bacteria; phylum Actinomycetota; class Actinomycetes; order Streptomycetales; family Streptomycetaceae; genus Streptomyces. The sequence goes on along the minus strand of NZ_JAQMYP010000098.1, from coordinate 11,122 downwards.
TGGGCGGCCGCGAGCGGCATGACCGCCGGGCTCACCGCCACCGACCGGGAGCGGATGGCCCGTGGCGGCATGCTGCCGCTGACCACCGAAGCGGGCCTCGCCCTGTTCGACGCGGCTCTCGGCGCGCCCGAGGCGGCTGTGGTCGCCGTCGCCCGGCAGTCCCCGGCCGCCCCCTCGCGCACCGCGACGCGGCGGGCGGTGGCCGCGGGCGCGCCGGCCGACGGCGGGCGGTCACTGGCCCGACAGCTGGCGGGACTCGGTGGGGCGGAACGGCTCGCGGTGCTGCTGGCGGCGGTCCGTGACCAGGTCGCCGCCGTCCTCGGCCACGACTCGGCCGACGAGGTCCTGCCCGACCGGCACTTCGCGGAACTCGGCTTCGACTCGCTGACCGCGGTGGAACTGCGCAACCGGCTCGGTTCCCTGACCGGCCTGCGACTGCCCGCGACGCTCGTCTTCGACCGTGACACCCCGCAGGAGCTCGCCGCCGATCTGGCCGAGCGGTTCGCCGGGGACGGTTCGGCGGGTACGGACGCTCCGGGCGCCGCCGGGCCCGGCGACGAGTCGGCGCGGCCGGCCGCCCGCCCGGAGGACAGCGTGGGCGCCCTGTTCCGCACCGCCTGCGAACAGGGCCGTATCGACGAAGGCTTCGCCCTGCTCCAGGCGGTCGCCGAGCTGCGGCCGGTGTTCGAGACCCCGGGCGAGGTGACCGGCCCGGCCGGGCTGCGGCTGGCCGCCGGGACCGAGGGAGCCCCGCTGATCTGCTTCAGCTCGTATGTGGCGCTGGCCGGTGTGCACCAGTACGCGCGGTTCGCCTCCGCCTTCCGCGGCCGGCGGGACGTATGGGCGCTGCCCACACCCGGCTTCGGGCGCGGTGAGCCGTTGCCCGCCTCGCTGGACGCGGTGGCCAGGACACAGGCCGAGTGGGTGCTGCGGTGCGCGGACGGCAGGCCGTTCGTCCTCACCGGGTCCTCCTCCGGCGGCATTCTGGCCCTCGCCGCCGCCCGGCATCTGGAGAAGTCCGGGCATCCGCCGCTCGGCGTGGCGCTGCTCGACACCTACATGCCGCGCGAGGACTCGCCGTTCACCCGCTTCTCGGCCGAGATGCTGGGCGGGATGTTCGACCGGGAGTCGATGTTCGCGCACATGGACGCCGACCGGCTGTCCGCGATGAGCTGGTACATCCGCATGATCGGCGCATGGGATCCGGGCGAGTTGTCCGCGCCCGTGCTGCTGGTGCGGCCCAGCGAGCCGCCGGTCACCGTGGCCGAGGAGGGACCGCTGGAGCCGGGGGAGTGGCAGAGCTCCTGGGACGGCGCGGGCAGCGTGGTCGATGTGCCCGGCAACCACTTCACGATGATGGAGTCCCACGCCGCCACCACCGCGGGCGCCCTCACCACCTGGATCGACGCGGCCCTGCCGCCGCACACCGCCGGCCGGCAGCCGACCGACCGAACCGAGGGAGCATGATGCGGGTCCTGTTCGTATCCCTGTCCGAGAAATCCCATCTCTACCTGATGGCCCCGCTGGCGTGGGCGCTCACCGCGGCCGGCCACGACGTCCGCGTGGCGAGCCAGCCGATGGCGACCGAGACGATCACCCGCGCCGGGCTCACCGCCGTCCCCGTCGGCAGCGACCACGCCATCCACCGCGACATGGCCGCCTACCGGGAGTCGCAGGACTACCGGACCGCCAACTGGAGCCGCTGCGAACGCGCCGACGTGGACTGGGCGGAGCTGAAGGAGCGCTACGAGCTGAGCGTCCCCTACGCGTTCGCCGTCTACAACGACTCCATGATCGACGACCTCGCGTCCTTCGCGCAGAGCTGGCAGCCCGATCTGGTGGTCCGGGACCCGCTGGCGTACGCCGGTGCCGTCGCCGCCCGTGTCAGCGGGGCCGCCCACGTACGCCTGATGTGGTGCGCCGACGTGTGGGGCCGGACCCGGCAGACGTATCTGGCGCTGATGCGGGAGCAGCCCGAGGCCGAGCGGGTGGACCCGCTCGCCGCATGGCTGGCCGCCAGGTCGGAACCGTTCGGTTTCTCCTGCGACGAGGAGATGCTGCACGGCCAGGCCACCATCAGCACCCTGCCCGCGTCCCTGTCGGTCCCCACGGCCTCGCCCGAACTGCCGATGCGGCACGTCCCGTACAACGGCCGTGCCGTGGTGTGGGACTGGCTGCGCGAGACGCCGAAGCGGCCGCGGGTCTGCCTCAGCCTGGGCGCCTCCAACACCGAGGACTACGGCGGCGACTACGTCTCCGTGCCGGAGATCCTCGACGCCCTGGCCGACGAGGACCTGGAGGTGGTGGCCGCTTTGCTGCCCGCGCAGCGGGAGAAGCTCACGGCCGTCCCCGACAACGTCCGAGCCGTGGACTCGGTGGCGCTGCACACGCTGCTGCCGAGCTGCTCGGCCGTCATCCACCACGGCGGCTACGGCAGCTTCGCCACCGCCATGGCCGCCGGAGTGCCCCAACTGGTGCTCTCCACCCTGGTCTCGGACCACGAACTGCGCGGGCAGGCGCTCGAACGCGCGGGTGCGGGCGTCCATATGCACCACCGGGACGCGACCGGGGAGACGGTCCGTGACCACATCCGGCGACTCACCGGGCAGCCGGAGTTCGGCGAGGCGGCCCGGCGGGTGCGCTCCGAGTGCGAGGCGATGCCGAGCCCGCAGGACGTGGTGCGGTCCCTGGAGCGACTGGCGGAGGTCAGCTGACCGCCCCGAGCCCTGACATCCCGACCCCGACATCCATCCCCGACCCTCCATCCCCTGACATCCATCCCCGACATCCATCCCTGACACCAGCTCACCACAGGAACAGGACAACACCCATGAAGATCAACGTGGATCGCGAGCGCTGTGTCGGAGCCGGTCAGTGCGTGCTGGCCGCCGCCGACGTCTTCGAGCAGAACCACGAGGACGGCCTCGTGGAACTGCTTCAGCCCGAGCCGCCCGAGAACCTGCGAGCCAGTGTGAGCGAGGCGGAGTTGATCTGCCCCTCCGGCGCCATCGAGATCCAGTCCTGACGGCCGGCCTGCTCACCGACGACACCAGTTAGGCGGGATGGAAACCGTGAAGGCTCTTGTGCTCTCGGGAGGTGCGGGAACCCGGCTGCGGCCGATCACCCACACCTCGGCGAAGCAGTTGGTGCCAGTCGCCAACAAGCCCATCCTCTTCTACGGCCTGGAGGCGATCGCCGACGCGGGCATCACCGATGTCGCGATCGTGGTCGGCGACACGGAGAACGAGATCCGGCAGGCCGTCGGTGACGGCTCCGGCTTCGGGCTCGACGTCACCTACCTCCGTCAGGAGGCCCCGCTGGGGCTGGCCCACGCCGTGCTCATCGCCCGGGACTTCCTCGGCGACGACGACTTCGTGATGTTCCTGGGGGACATCTTCGTCTTCGGCGGCATCAGCGACTCCGTCGACGAGTTCCGCAAGGAGCGCCCGGACGCCCAGCTGCTCCTCACCCGGGTGGCCAACCCGTCCGTCTTCGGCATCGCCGAACTCGACGACATGGGGCGGCTGTTGCGGCTGGAGGAGAAACCCGAGCAGCCCCGCAGCGACCTGGCGATGGCCGGCGTGTACCTCTTCAGCCCGGCGATCCACGAGGCGGTGCGCGCCATCGGCCCCTCCCCGCGCGGCGAGCTGGAGATCACCGACGCCCTCCAGTGGCTGCTGGAGCGGGACCGGGACGTACGCACCACGGTGATCACCGGATACTGGAAGGACACCGGCAACGCCGCCGACATCCTCGACGTCAACCGCAGAGTGCTGGACCTGATCGAGTACCGGGTCGACGGCGACGTCGACGAGAACAGCGAGATCGTCGGCAGGGTGCACATCGACGCCGGAGCCGTCATCCGCGGCTCACGCATCGTCGGGCCCGCGATCATAGGCCCCGGCACCCTCGTCGAGGACTCCTACATCGGGCCGTCGACGTCCATCGCGCAGGACTGCGTCATCCGCAACAGCGAGATCGAGTTCTCCATCATCCTGAGGGAGTCCGCCTTCCACGGCGTCCGCCGGGTGGAGCGCTCGCTCGTCGGCCGCAACGTACGTGTCTCCGTCGGCCCCCGGGTGCCCGTCGCACACCGGCTGGTGATCGGCGACCACGGCCGCGTGGAGTTCTCCTCATGATCCACCCGACCCCCGCCGCCGATGCCGCCCGCATCCTGGTGACCGGTGGCGCCGGTTTCATCGGCTCCCACCACGTGCGGACCCTCCTCGGCCCCGGCGGTCCGGCCGGAGTGACTGTCACTGTCCTGGACAGCCTCACCTACGCCGGCAACCCGGCCAACCTGGACGAGGTCCGCGACCATCCCGCATGCGCCTTCGTCAAGGGCGACATCTGCGACCAGGAACTCGTCGACGACCTCATGGCCCGCCACGACGAGGTGGTGCACTTCGCCGCCGAGTCCCACGTGGACCGCTCGATCCTCAGCTCCGCCGAGTTCGTCCGCACCAACGTCCTGGGCACCCAGACCCTCCTCGACGCGGCCCTGCGCCACGGCATCCGCACCTTCGTGCATGTCTCCACCGACGAGGTGTACGGCTCCATCGACACCGGAGCCTGGACGGAGGAGTGCCCGCCGAACCCCAACTCCCCCTACTCCGCCTCCAAGGCCTCCTCCGACCTGCTGGCCCTGGCCTACCACCGCACCCACGGCCTGGACGTACGGGTGACCCGGTGCTCCAACAACTACGGCCACCACCAGTACCCGGAGAAGGTCATCCCGCTGTTCGTCACCAACCTCCTCGACGGCGGCAGGGTCCCGCTGTACGGGGACGGCGGCAACGTCCGGGACTGGCTGCACATCGACGACCATGTACAGGGCATCGAACTGGTCCGCACCGGCGGCCGCCCCGGCGAGGTCTACAACATCGGCGGCGGCACGGAACTGACCAACCGCGACCTCACCGACCTGCTGCTCGAAGCCTGCGGCGCCGGTCCGGACCGTATCGAGTACGTCGCGGACCGCAAGGGCCACGACCGCCGCTACTGCGTCGACTGGTCCAAGATCCGCGACGAGCTCGGCTACCGGCCGAGCAAGGACTTCGCCACCGGCCTGGCCGAGACCGTCGCCTGGTACCGGGAGCACCGGGCCTGGTGGGAGCCGCTGAAACAGACCGCAGAGGTGACTCGTTGACCAGCCTGAACGAGATCGTCGTCGTCGGCGCGGGCGCCGCCGGCGTCACCACCGCGGAGACCCTCCGCAGACAGGGATACGAGGGCCGCCTCACCCTGGTCGGCGCCGAACGGCACCCGCCCTACGACCGGCCGCCCCTGTCCAAGCAGATCCTCTCCGGCCACTGGGAGCCGGAGCGGATCAGGCTGCGCGGGCCCGACGCCTACGAACGCCTCCGCATCGACCTGCGCCTGGGCACCCCCGCCGCCCGGCTGGACCGCACCGCCCGCGCCGTCGAACTCGCCGACGGCACCCGGCTGCACGCCGACGCCGTCGTCATCGCGACCGGTGTACGGCCCCGGCTGCTGCCCGGCGCCGACGGCCTGCGCGGCGTCCATGTGTTGCGCACCCTCGATGACGCCCTCGCCCTGCGCGAGGCCCTGACCCAGGGACCGCGGCTGGTCGTGGCCGGGGCCGGGCTGCTCGGCACCGAGGCGGCCGTCGCCGCCCGCGGCCTGGGCGCCGACGTCACTCTGGTCGGCACCCGGCCCGTACCGCTCCTCGACCTCATCGGGCCGCAGGCGGCCGGGCTGGTCGCCGCCGTCCACCGCGATCTCGGGCTGCGCCTCAGACAGGGCCGGGCGAGTGGCGTCGAGAGCGCGGGCGGCGCTGTCACCGGCGTACGACTGGCCGACGGGACGTTGCTGCCCGCCGACGTGGTGCTGGTCGCGGCCGGTTCGCTCACCAACACCGAGTGGTTGCACGGCAGTGACGTCCGCCTCGACGACGGCGTGGTCTGCGATGTGCTGTGCGCGGCCCGGCCCGGTGTATGGGCCGTAGGCGATGTAGCGCGCCGACCCGACGCGCACACAGGGCGACTGCGTCGGCTGGAACACCGCACGCACGCCACCGAACAGGCCGTCGCCGCCGCCCGTAACCTGCTCGCCGGCACCGGTGCCCGTCCCTTCACCCCGCTCCCGTACTTCTGGACGGACCAGCACGACCTGAGGATCCAGGTATTCGGGGAGGTCGGCGGAGCCGACCGGTACCACATCGTCGAAGGCAGCCCCGCCGAACGAAAGTTCACCGCCGTCTACGGCACCGAGGACCGCATCCACGGCGCCGTCGCCGTCAACCTCCCCCGCGCCGCCCAGCAGTTGAGGCCGTTGGTGGAGAGCGGGGCGGCGTGGGCAGATCGGCCGGGGCGGGTTGTGGCGGGCGGCGTGGTTGAGGCGTGAAGCGTGGGCAGCGGCGCCGATGTAGCCGCTATGTGCGGTGCTGTCGCCGTCAACCTGCCTGGCACCGCTCAGCAGTTGAGGCCGCTGGTGGAGAGCGGGGCGGCGTGGACGGATCGGCCGGAGCCGGCTGTGGCGGCCAGCGTGTTCGAAGTGTGAAGCGCGGGCCGGCGGCGGCCCGGCGTCAGCGGGCTCAGCCGCGGTCGCGCTCGGAACCGGCATCCTCATCGCCGCCGGACACCGGACCGTTCAGCTCCGGCATGAGGATCGGCCAGAGGCCGGCGCGCGAGTGGTAGATGTTGACGATCACCAGCATCAGCAGCGTGAAGACGCCGTACTGGGCGCCGTTGAGCGCCGGTACCACATGCACCGGCAGCGTGTACGCCATCAGCGTCCGGATCCCCGAGTCCACCAGCAGTCCGATGCCCCAGATCACCGTGGTGACCTGCCAGATCCGCCGGAAGCGCGGAACCTCCTCCCACAGCTCGTCCCAGTCCCGGCCGCCCGCGGCACGCCGCTCCAGAAGCTTCCGTGAGAAACCGAACGCCAGCGGACGCCTGCCGCGCAGCGACACCAGGAAGCCCAGCCCGGCCACGGCCGTCAGCCAGCCGTCCCGCACCAGCAGCAGCCGCGCACTGCCTCCGACCACTGTGACGACGATGCTGAGCACCATCATCGTCGTCACGAAGACGCCCAGCACATCCAGCCGCCGCGTCCTGGCGAACCGCACCAGCGTCGCCACAGCGGGAACCACGGCCCCGGCCGTCAACGCGATCACATCGCTCACCCCGGCCGCCGTCAGCCCGTAGTACAGGCCGATCGGGATGCCGAAGTCGATCAGCACGGTCAACAGGAAGGGCGGCCCGGAATCGGAGCGGGGGGAGTCGCGGGCGGCCCGTCCCTCTCCGTCAGGGCCGCGCACAGGGCTGTTGGAGGGCTGGTCCGGCAAGGTGCTTTCGCCGCTGGTCATGCGTACTCCGTCCGTGGGGGGCCGTACGGAACGATTGCCCGGTCACCCCCACGTCAACCGGTGAACGTCAGGGCGGGCCGCCAGGCGCCAGCCTACGTGCGCCCCCGCCCGCGGACGCGGGGCGGGGGAGCGCATCGGCCCAACACTTTGGAATTCCCTAGAACTCGACGACGGTTCACTGCCCGCCGCCCGCTCGGTGCTAGCGTCGGCCGCCAGTCAGTCAACCTCCGCTGATCCAGGAGACACAGGAGACATCTGTGACCGACGTTCAGACAATCCCCGAGTCGCCTGCGCCGACCGAATCCATACCCACTCCGGGTCCCCTGCGACTCAAGGAGATGCGCGAGGTCATCAGGAACGTCCCGCGTTATCTGTCCGGACTCCGAGACAAACACGGGCCGTTGGTCCGTGTCCCCATGGGAAAGACATCCGCTTTCCTCATCGCTGATTTCGACGTCGTACAGGACGTCATCATCGCCTCCAGTCGTCGCTTCGACAAGGACGCCCAGAAGACCGGCCCCGGCCCCGACGACTGGGGCTCCAGCCTCGAACGCATCCTGGGCAAGGGCCTGGTGACCAGCGTCGGCACCTACCACCGCCGACAGCGCCGGCTCATCCAGCCCGTCTTCCACCGCCGGCGCATCGCCGGATACGGCTCCGCGTTCGCCTCCATCGCCGACGAGGCCTCGTCGAACTTCAACGAGGGCGAGCGGTTCAACTTCCACGAGGCCATGTACGAGCTGGCCCTCGGCATGGTCACCCGCACCCTCTTCGACGTCTCCCTCGAAAGCGAGGCCGCGGACCGCATCCGCACCGCCTTCCCGCGCGAAGGCGGCCCGCTGCGCTGGGAACTGAGTCCGTTCGGGAAGATCCTGCTGCGCCTGCCGCTGCCCGCCAACCGCCAGTTCAAGCGAGGCCTGAAAGCCGTCGACGACATCGTCTACGGCATGATCGACGAGCGGCGCAAGGGCTCCGGCGACGGCGACGACCTGCTCTCGGTGCTGCTCACCGTCACCGACGCGGACACCGGTGAACACCTCACCGACCTGGAACTGCGCGACGAGGCCATGACCTTGCTGATGGCCGGCCACGAAACCTCCTCCGGCTCGCTGACCTGGGCGTACTACCTGCTCGGCACCCATCCCGAGGTCCGCGAGAGGCTGCACGCCGAGATCGACGAGGTCCTCGGGGACCGGCTGCCCACCGTCGAGGACCTGCCCCGCCTGAAGTTCACCGACGCCGTGTACTCCGAGGCGCTGCGCCTCTACCCACCGGCCTGGGTCCTCGTCCGGCGCGCGCTGGAGGACTACACCGCCAACGGGTACCACATCCCGCGCAACAGCGTCCTCATGGTCAGCCCGTACGTCCTGCACCGCGACGCCACCTGGTGGCCCGAGCCGGAACGGTTCGCCCCCCAGCGCTTTCTGCCGGAGCCCGACCCGTCCGACCCGCTCGCCGGTCACGCCAAGGCCCCCGGCCGCCCCAAACTGGCCTACCTCCCCTTCGGCGCCGGACCCCGCCAGTGCATCGGCAACGTCTTCGCACAGATGGAAGGCGTCATGGCCCTGGCCACCCTCAGCCGGCACTGGGAGTTCGAACCGGTCGGCGATCCGCCGACCCGGGTCACCAGCGACTTCACCCTCCAGCCCCGCGGCGGCATCGACATGGTCGCGCACCGCAGGCGCTGACGGTCCCCTGACCAGGGCCGAACAAGTAGAAGTCTCCCTAGACCACGAGCTGCCTGCGGGACTGGCCCGCAGGCAGCCGTCAGTATGAAAACATCGCGCGGCAGTCGGATCCGGCCGGAACGCGCGGCCAGAAAATGAGCTGGATCCGTAGGGCGGAGGCAGTGGCCGTGTTGCCAGAAGACGCACAGGCACGGGAAAACGCGCCGGAATTCCTTCCGTCGTACGAGGAAAACGCGACGGCGGCTGGGAATGCGGAAAACGCGACGGCGGCCGGGAACGTGGCACACGAGCCGACGGCCGGGAATGCGATAGCGGTCGTGGGAATTTCCTGCCGCTTTCCGCAGGCCCCCGACCCCGCCGCTTTCTGGCGCCTGCTGATCCAGGGCGAAGAAGCCGTCACGGAAACCCCCGAGGACCGCCGGGACACCCTCGCCGACGCCGGCCCGGCCACTGGTGGCACCATCGGCCGCGGCGGCTACCTCGACCACGTCGATCGCTTCGATCCCGGCTTCTTCGGCATCTCACCCCGTGAGGCCGCGGCCATGGACCCCCAGCAGCGCCTGGTCCTCGAACTCGGCTGGGAGGCCCTGGAACAGGCAGCCATCGTCCCCGCCCGGCTGCACGGCAGCCGCACCGGTGTCTTCGTCGGCGCCATCTGGGACGACTACGCCTCCCTGGTCCGCCGCCTCGGCGCCGAGGCCGTCGGCCGGCACACCCTCAGCGGACTCAACCGCGGCATCATCGCCAACCGTCTCTCCTACGTCCTCGGCCTGCGCGGACCCAGCCTCACCGTGGACACCGGCCAGTCCTCATCCTTGGTCGCCGTACACATGGCGTGCGAAAGCCTGCGCCGCGGAGAATCCGAAATCGCCCTGGCCGGCGGCGTCAACCTCGTCCTCGCCCCCGACAGCGCCCGCGCCTCCGCCGGGCTCGGCGCCCTCTCCCCGGACGGCCGCTGCCACACCTTCGACGCCCGCGCCAACGGTTACGTACGAGGCGAGGGCGGCGGACTCGTCGTCCTCAAGCCGCTGGCCCGTGCACTGGCCGACGGCGACCGGATCCACTGCGTGATCCGCGGCAGCGCCATGAACAACGACGGCGGCGGCGACGGCCTGACGGCACCCCTGCGCGAAGGCCAGGAGGAAGTCCTGCGCCTGGCCTACCACGAGGCCGGCGTGAACCCCGCCGACGTCCAGTACGTCGAGCTGCACGGCACCGGCACCAAGCTAGGCGACCCCATCGAGGCCGCCGCCCTCGGAACAGTCGTCGGCCGCACCCGCCCCGACGGCTCACCTCTGCTCGTCGGCTCGGTCAAAACCAACATCGGCCACCTGGAAGGCGCGGCCGGAATCGCCGGTCTCCTCAAGACGGTTCTGTCCCTCAGCCACCGGCAGATCCCCCCAGGCCTCAACTTCGAGACCCCCCACCCCGCGATCCCTCTGGACACCCTCAACCTGCGGGTCCCCACCGCTGCCCAACCCTGGCCTGCCGACGACCGGCCACGGCTGGCCGGCGTCAGCTCCTTCGGCATGGGCGGCACCAACTGCCATGTGGTGCTGGCCGAATGGACGGCCCCGGCCACCGACCCGGCCGACCTCGCCGGCAGCCCAGCGGCCGCCCCCGTCGCCGGCCATGCTTCGGCCGACGGTCCCGCACCGCGCGCCGACCGCAGCCCGCTGCCGTGGATCCTGTCCGCCCGCACCCCGAAAGCCCTACGGGCCCAGGCCGAGCGCCTGCTGTCCCACCTCGACGCCGACCCCGGCCTCGCCCCTGCCGACATCGCCTACTCGCTCGCCGAGACCAGGACCCGCTTCGAACACCGCGCGGTGCTTCTCGCCGACGACGGCACGGAGTTGCTGCGGGGTCTGGAGTCGCTGGTGGCGGGTGCTCCGGCGGCTGGGCTGGTGCAGGGTGTGGCCGATGTGGATGGCCGTACCGTGTTCGTCTTTCCGGGGCAGGGTCCGCAGTGGCCGGGTATGGCCACTGAACTCCTCGACACCGATCCGGAGTTCGGTGGGCACTTTGCCGCGTGTGCGGCGGCTGTGGAGGAGTACGTCGACTGGTCGGTCGAGGATGTGCTGCGTGGCCGGGAGGGTGCCCC
>NZ_JAQMYP010000097.1 GCF_028369295.1 Streptomyces sp. HD | reverse complement strand
CTCTGGCTCTTGGGCATACAGCCCAAGAGCCAGAGCTTTTTTGCGTTGAGGTAGGGTCAGGGAGCATCGTAGGTACGTTTCCCACAGGAGGCCCCGGGTGGAGGTCCAGGAGACTCGTGTCCAGACGGACCGGGTCCTCACGATCCCCAACATCCTCAGCATGGCGCGGCTGCTTGGCGTGCCGCTGTTCCTGTGGCTGATTCTCAGGCCCGAGTTCGGCGGGCCGGATAGTGACCGCTGGGCGTTTCTGGTGCTGGCTCTGAGCGGCGTCAGTGACTACCTGGACGGCAAGCTCGCCCGGCGATGGAACCAGATCAGCAGTCTTGGCCGGCTGCTCGATCCCGCGGCCGACCGGCTCTACATTCTCTCGACTTTGGTCGGCCTCACCTGGCGCGAGATTCTGCCTCTCTGGTTGACTGCTGTACTTTTGGCGCGAGAGCTGGTTCTGCTGGTGATGGTGGGCATCCTCAGGCGCCACGGCTATCCACCGCCGCAGGTGAACTTCCTCGGGAAGGCCGCCACCTTCAACCTGATGTATGCCTTCCCGTTGCTGCTGCTCAGTGACGGAACTGGTTGGATCCCGTCACTCGCTGCTATTTTCGGATGGGCGTTCGCCGGATGGGGTACGACGCTGTACTGGTGGGCAGGAGTCCTCTACGTGGTACAAGTCCGCCGCCTGGTCCGTGCGGACGCCATGGCCGATTGAACTCGCGGATTGAAACGGGCGTAGCGGCTCGATGGCCCGCGGCGGAAAAGTGCGGGACAATCTGGACGGGTGAAGTCGGCTAGACCGTCGTCTCTTCGAGGAGGACGCTTCCGACATGAAGGCCGTTGTGATGGCCGGGGGCGAAGGCACACGCCTGCGCCCCATGACCTCAAGCATGCCCAAGCCGCTCCTGCCGGTGGCCAACCGGCCGATCATGGAGCACGTTCTGCGGCTGCTCAAAAGGCATGGCCTGAGTGAAACCGTCGTTACTGTTCAGTTCCTGGCCTCACTGGTCAAGAACTACTTCGGTGACGGTGAAGAGCTCGGAATGGAGCTCAGCTATGCCAACGAGGAGAAGCCACTCGGAACCGCTGGAAGTGTCAAGAACGCCGAGGAGGCGTTGAAGGACGATGCTTTCCTCGTCATCTCCGGTGATGCGCTGACCGACTTCGACCTCACCGAGCTGATCAATTTCCACAAGGAGAAGGGTGCGCTGGTCACGGTCTGCCTGACGCGTGTGCCCAATCCACTGGAATTCGGCATCACCATCGTCGATGAGGAAGGACGGGTCGAGCGCTTCCTTGAGAAGCCGACATGGGGTCAGGTCTTCTCGGACACCGTGAACACCGGCATCTATGTCATGGAACCCGAGGTCTTCGACTACGTCGAGCCCGATGTGCCCGTGGACTGGTCCGGCGATGTCTTCCCGCAGCTGATGAAGGAGGGCAAGCCGGTCTACGGGTTTGTCGCCGAGGGCTATTGGGAGGATGTCGGTACCCACGAGAGCTACGTGAAGGCGCAGGCCGACGTCCTGGAGGGCAAGGTCGACGTCGAGATCGACGGCTTCGAGATCTCCCCGGGGGTGTGGGTGGCGGAAGGCGCCGAGGTGCATCCCGATGCCGTTCTCCGCGGGCCTCTCTACATCGGGGACTACGCGAAGGTGGAGTCCGGAGCGGAAATCCGGGAGCACACGATCGTCGGCTCGAACGTCGTGGTGAAGAGCGGAGCCTTCCTGCACAAGGCTGTCGTGCACGACAACGTGTATGTCGGGCAGCACAGCAATCTGCGCGGTTGTGTCGTCGGTAAGAACACCGACATCATGCGTGCGGCCCGGATCGAGGACGGGGCGGTCATCGGGGATGAGTGCCTGATCGGTGAAGAATCGATCGTGCAGGGCAATGTGCGGGTCTACCCGTTCAAGACCATCGAGGCCGGCGCCTTCGTCAACACCTCGGTGATCTGGGAGTCGAGAGGCCAGGCGCATCTCTTCGGCGCCCGTGGCGTCTCCGGAATCCTGAACGTGGAGATCACGCCGGAGCTCGCAGTACGCCTCGCAGGCGCCTATGCGACGACCCTGAAGAAGGGCTCGACCGTCACCACGGCGCGTGACCACTCCCGTGGCGCTCGGGCGCTGAAGCGGGCGGTCATCTCCGCGCTGCAGGCCAGCGCCATCGACGTACGCGACCTGGAGAACGTACCGCTACCCGTGGCGCGGCAGCAGACCGCGCGGGGTAGCGCCGGCGGGATCATGATCCGGACCACGCCCGGGGTGCCGGATTCCGTGGACATCATGTTCTTCGACGGGCAGGGGGCTGACCTGTCGCAGGCCAGTCAGCGGAAGTTGGATCGGGTGTTCGCGCGGCAGGAGTACCGGCGGGCGTTCCCCGGAGAGATCGGGGATCTGTATTTTCCGGCCAGTGTCTTCGACTCGTACACCGGGTCGTTGCTGCGGAATGTCGATACGACCGGGATTTCGGATTCCGGGCTGAAGGTCGTCGTCGATGCCTCGAACGGAAGTGCCGGGCTTGTGCTGCCCAGCCTGCTCGGCAAGCTCGGGGTGGATTCGCTGACCATCAATCCCGGTCTCGACGAGTCCAGGCCCACGGAGTCGGCGGATGCGCGGCGGTCGGGGCTGGTGCGGCTCGGCGAGATCGTGGCGTCGGCGCGGGCGGCGTTCGGGGTGCGGTTCGACCCGGTCGGTGAGCGGCTGTCGCTGGTGGACGAGAAGGGGCGGATCGTCGAGGACGACCGGGCCCTGCTGGTCATGCTCGACCTGGTGGCCGCGGAGCGGCGTAGCGGGCGGGTGGCCTTGCCGGTGACCACCACGAGGATCGCCGAGCAGGTGGCGGCGTATCACGGGACACAAGTGGAGTGGACGACGACCTCGCCCGACGATCTGACCAGGGTCGGTCGCGATGACACGACGATCTTCGGTGGTGACGGCAAGGGCGGGTTCATCGTCCCGGAGTTCAGCAGTGTCTTCGACGGTACGGCGGCCTTCGTACGGTTGATCGGTCTGGTGGCGCGTACACAGCTCACGCTAAGCCAGATCGACGCGCGGATTCCGCGGGCGCATGTCATCAAGCGGGATCTCGCGACTCCCTGGGCCGTCAAGGGTCTGGTGATGCGGCGAGTCGTCGAGGCGGCCGGAGATCGCTTTGTCGACACCACTGATGGTGTGCGGGTCGTGGAGACGGACGGGCGCTGGGTGATGGTGCTGCCCGACCCTGCCGAGGCCGTCACCCATCTGTGGGCCGAGGGGCCCGACGACGCGTCCGCGCAGGCCCTGCTCGACGAGTGGGCGGCGGTCGTGGACAGCGCCGGGCGCTGAGAGAACAAGTACGCCGCGTGCCGGACAGGTGTCCCGCCAGGGGGCCTGTTCGGCACGCCGGTGGGGCCATTCGGAGGTAGTGGTCGCAACGTGCGACGATGTGCGGCATGCCGCAGCCCCCCGTTCGGAGCACATCTACGCCCCCCGCGCGTCCGGACGCGTCCATGTCGCTGCTCACCAACGTCATGGACCACAGCCTCGACGACGGGTACGCCGAGGCCGCCGAGCGGAAGAGAGCCGCGGGTGACGGGGGACTGCCCAAGACTCTGAGGGCGAAGCTCGGGCTCGCGGCCGGTCTGGTGCTCGCGGCGCTCGTGGTGACCGTGGGAGCCGCGCAGGCGAGGGTCGCGGCGCCGGCCATGGCCAAGGAACGCGAGGAGCTGGTCGACCGCATCGACCGTGAGACCACGGCGGCGGACCAGCTGGAAGAGACCGTGGACCAGCTACGCGACGATGTGAGCGCGCGGCAGCGAGAGGCGCTGAAGACGGCCGGCCACAGTGATCAGGCGGAGCTGGTGGGCATCTTGTCGGGTGCGGTCGAGGTGCACGGGCCCGGAGTGAAGCTGGTCGTGAACGACGCCAAGGAAGCCTCCACGGGCAGTGACGGCGACCCCCGCGGCACATCCGGGTTCTCCGACACCGGGCGGGTCCGTGACCGTGACATGCAGCGTGTGGTCAACGGGCTGTGGGAGTCGGGCGCCGAGGCGATCTCGATCAACGGGCAGCGGCTTACCGCACTGTCCGCGATCAGAGCCGCGGGTGACGCGATACTGGTCGACAACAAGCCGCTGGTTCCGCCGTACACGGTGCTCGCGGTGGGGGACGGGGAGCAGCTGAGCGCCAGATTCCAGGACAGCGCCGACGGGCTGTATCTGCACGCCCTGCAGGAGAACTTCGGGATCAGGACCAGCATTTCCGCGCAGGACGACCTCCGGCTCCCCGCCGCCCCGAGCGTGATCGTACGTACAGCACAGCCGAACACCGAGAAAACCGAGAAGGGCACATCGTGATCGCCGTACTGGGCCTCGTCGTGGGAGTCGTGGCCGGACTTTTGGTCCGGCCTGAGGTTCCGGCGGTCGTCGAGCCTTACCTGCCGATCGCCGTCGTGGCGGCTCTCGACGCCGTCTTCGGAGGTCTGCGGGCCATGCTCGACGGCATCTTCGACGACAAGGTCTTCGTCGTGTCGTTTCTGTCCAACGTGGTCGTGGCCGCGCTGATCGTGTTCCTGGGCGACAAGTTGGGCGTCGGCGCCCAGCTGTCCACCGGCGTGGTCGTGGTACTCGGCATCCGCATCTTCTCCAACGCCGCGGCGATTCGCCGGCACGTGTTCCGGGCGTGAGGCCGATGAGCAACCAGGACGAGACGCCCCAGGACGAGACACGAGAGAACAGGCTGCGCAAGGAGCTGCCCGAGGAGGTGTCGGCCGCCGCTGCCGAGCCTGCGAAGGCTCCGGAGGAGCAGGGGACCGGGCTGACCGGGCTGACCGGGCGGCAGCGGCTCGCGCAGGGGCTGTGGCCGCCGAGGGCCACGCGGGCTCAACTCATCGTCGCCCTGCTGTTGTTCGGCCTCGGTTTCGGCCTGGCCGTCCAGGTCGCGTCGAACAGCGACGGTGACAGCGCGCTGCGTGGCGCACGTCAGGAAGATCTCGTTCGCATCCTCGATGAACTGGATGACCGTACTCAGCGTCTTGAGGACGAGAAGCAAGGTCTTGAGAAGCAGCGCGAGGAGCTGCAGAACAGCTCGAACCAGGCCGAGGAGGCCCGCAAGCAGACGGTCGAGAAGGAGAGACAACTCGGCATTCTGGCGGGCACCGTGGCTGCGCAGGGACCTGGCGTCACGATGACCATCGACGACACGAAGGGGACGGTCGAGGCGGACATGCTGCTCGACGCGATCCAGGAGCTGCGCGCGGCCGGCGCGGAGGCGATCCAGGTGAACGACGTACGCGTCGTCGCCGGCACCTATCTGACGGATTCCGGCAACGGCGTGAGTGTCGACGGGAACAAGATCAACGCCCCCTATCGTTTCAAGGTCATCGGCAAGCCGCAGGACCTCGAACCGGCGCTCAACATCCCGGGAGGCGTGGTGCAGACTCTTGAGAAGGAGCAGGCCACCGTGACCATCGAGCGGTCGGACAAGATCGTTGTGGACGCCTTGCGAGCGGCGAAGCGGCCTGACTACGCTCGGTCGTCCTCCCAGTGAACCGGCGGTGCATGGGGGGCGTCCGGCCAGGGCATGAGGTTGCGGGGGGTCGGCGCACCGAATGGGTGGTGCGTGGTGGAAACTGTCTGGTGGAGACGGACGTTGTGAAGATGTCCGGGTCGGTCAGAGAGTGCAGTCAGGGTTCGTCCTGCCCCACGGGCGGGTCTGTTTCGGTCAAGGGGAATCGCCCGTGAAGTTGTTTGCGAAGTTGTTCGGCAAGAGCGCGCGAGAGGGCAGCGACAACGCGACCGCTCGTCATCGTGCACAGGGGGACGAGGAGGGCCAGCGCCCGCTGTTCAGGGACCAGGTCGCTGGTCCGGGCGGCGACATTTCCGGAGGTCAGGGCGCGCCGTCGGTTGACCCTGGTCAGTCCGGAGGCATAGGTTTCGGGCAACCGTCAACCTCAAGTACGGGTGGAGGGTTTTCCCCGATGTCGGCCCTGGTGTGTACGAGGTGCGGTAACCGCAACGCGGAGAACAGCCGCTTCTGTTCCAACTGTGGAGCGCCGCTGCGGGCCGGTGGTGTGCCCGAGCGTCCATCCGAGACGACCTCCACGATCTCCATCTCCGGTCTTGAGGCCTACGACGCCGAGGCCACCGGTCAGACGCCGATCCCGGCGCTGTCTCCCGAGGCCCAGGCGGCCGTCGACGCGCTGCCGCTGGGCTCCGCGCTGCTCGTGGTGCGCCGCGGGCCGAATTCGGGCAGCCGCTTCCTCCTGGACGGTGACCTGACCACAGCCGGTCGCCACCCGCAGAGCGACATCTTCCTGGACGACGTGACGGTCTCGCGTCGGCACGTGGAGTTCCGTCGCGCTCAGGACGGCTCGTTCACGGTGGCCGACGTCGGCAGTCTGAACGGCACGTACGTCAACCGCGAGCGGATCGATCAGGTCGCTCTGAACAACGGTGACGAGGTGCAGATCGGCAAGTACCGGCTGGTCTTCTACGCAAGCCAGCGGGGCTACTGACCCTCCCCCGGAGCCCGTCCGGGGAGACCCAGGGAAGGTCCATGCTGAAAACACCGAGCGGCGGTGCCGGGCACGGCGCCGCCGCCACGGACAGTCGGCTGATGAGCATCGGCACGGTCCTGAACGAGCTGCGCGACGAGTTCCCTGACATCACCATTTCCAAGATCCGCTTTCTGGAGTCGGAGGGCCTCGTCGAGCCGCAGCGGACCCCCTCGGGGTACCGCAAGTTCAGCGCGCAGGACATCGAGCGGCTCGGACACGTACTGCGGATGCAGCGGGACCACTATCTGCCGCTCAAGGTCATCCGCGAGCACCTGGACGCCATGGAGCGCGGCGAGGCCGCCCCGCTGCCCACCGTGTGCCGTCAGCGGGACGGCGAAACCGTCCTGGAGCCCGTCGAGGAGCCCGCGCCGGCCCGGATACGACGGGCCGAGCTGCTTGTCGCCGCGGGGATCGGTGAGCAGGAGCTCAAGGAGTGGGAGTCGTACGGCCTGATCACCGCGCTGTCGGAGGGCGTGTACGACGCGGAGGCGGCGACCGTGGCCTCGCTCGTCGCCGAGCTGGGGCGGTTCGGGATCGAGCCAAGGCATCTTCGGGTGATGAAGGCCGCCGCCGAGCGGGAGGCCGGGCTCGTGGACCAGGTCGTGGCACCGCTGAAGAGGCACCGCAATCCGCAGACCAGGGCCCATGCCGAGGCCCGGGCGAAGGAGCTGGCGGGGCTCACCGTGAAGTTGCACGCCGCGCTCGTGCAGACCGCTCTCGGGGTGCGGCTGCCCTGAGCCGGTTATGCACAGGGAGCCCGGATCGGCCACCCGTTCTCGGCCCGACTACCCAAACATCCCGAGCACGGCCTAGGGTTGCTGTGTGAACGAGCTCGATGTCGTAGGTGTCCGGGTCGAAATGCCCTCCAACCAACCGATCGTGCTCCTGCGCGAAGTGGGAGGCGACCGTTACCTCCCCATCTGGATCGGGCCGGGGGAGGCGACGGCGATCGCCTTCGCCCAGCAGGGCATGGCCCCCGCGCGACCGCTGACCCACGATCTGTTCAAGGACGTGCTGGAGGCCGTCGGCCAGGAGCTCACCGAAGTACGCATCACGGACCTGCGTGAGGGCGTCTTCTACGCCGAGCTGGTGTTCGCCAGCGGGGTCGAGGTGAGCGCCCGTCCGTCCGATGCCATAGCGCTGGCCCTGCGCACCGGAACGCCTATCTACGGCAGCGACGGGGTGCTCGACGACGCGGGCATCGCGATTCCGGACGAGCAGGAGGACGAGGTGGAGAAGTTCCGCGAGTTCCTCGACCAGATCTCGCCCGAGGACTTCGGCACCAGCAGTCAGTGAGCCGGCATGGGCGGCCCGACGGACTCGCGATGCGTGACCGGGCGGTCCACAGCCGGTTGCGACTCAAATGCCGGCATTTGCCAGCGGCGAGTGAGAGCGTCCTGAAGCCTGCTCCGAGCACATTCGGCTAGCCTTTCCCCGCGGTGGGGTACGGGAAACCACTCTCAGGGTGATTATCACTCGGCGTGCCGAGTGTGGCGATCGTTGACGCACCCCTGGTGACTGCCTACCGTCGAGAAGGCAGGTCAAGGACGGAGGTCGGCGTGAGAAGCAGCGGCGACGGTACGGGTGGGGGTGTCCCCGGGCGCAGTCTCGGGGCGGGCGGGCCGTACCCTCCCCCGAGCTCTCAACTGCGTTCGAGCAGGGGATACCCCCAGCCGGGCAACGCGGCCGATCACGCCCCGCAGCGACCGACGGCCGTGCCGAGTAGCGGCGGAGGGGCGGCGTCCATGGCGACCGAGGAGATCGGCTATCGCGGTCCGACGGCTTGTGCGGCCGCCGGCATCACCTATCGGCAACTGGACTACTGGGCGCGCACCGGACTCGTCGAGCCGAGTGTGCGGCCCGCGTACGGGTCGGGGACACAACGGCTGTACAGCTTCCGGGACGTCGTCGTCCTGAAGATCGTCAAGCGGTTCCTCGACACCGGTGTGTCGCTGCAGAACATCCGTACCGCCGTGCAGCACCTGCGGGAGCGGGGTTTTCGTGATCTGGAGCGCATGACGCTGATGAGCGACGGTGCGACGGTGTACGAGTGCACCTCGCCGGATGAGGTGCACGCGCTTCTCCAGGGTGGGCAGGGGATCTTCGGGATCGCCGTGGGTGTGGTGTGGCGGGACGTCGAGAGTGCGTTGTCGCAGCTCCACGGGGAGCGGATCGACACCGGGGAGACGCTGGTCGGGCACAATCCGGCGGACGAGCTGGCTCGGCGGCGCAACCGGGCGGGCTGAGCCGGCTTCGCTGAGGTGCCTCGCCGTAGGTGGGCGGGGTGAGGGTGCCGGCGATCCCGGAGGACGGCGGACCGTCGGCCAGACAGTCGTAGCAGGGCATTGTCAGTGGCGTGAGGCAGCATCGGAGATGTGAGAAACGCGCCCACGATCCTGCATCTCGACATGGATGCCTTCTACGCCTCGGTGGAGCAGGCATCCAAGCCGAGCCTGCGCGGGAAGGCCGTGATCGTGGGCGGGCTCGGACCTCGTGGAGTCGTCGCCACCGCGTCCTACGAGGCCCGGGTCTTCGGGGTCCACTCGGCGATGCCCATGGGGCAGGCGCGTCGGCTGGCGCCGAATGCCGCGTATCTCGTGCCGCGCTTCGGGATCTACCGTGACATCAGCGAACAGGTCATGGGGCTGCTGCGGGAGCTGTCGCCACTGGTGGAGCCGCTGAGCCTGGACGAGGCGTTCGTGGATCTGGAGGCCGGGGACGCGGCCTGGGACGAGCGGTCCGCGCGGCTGGTGGGGGTCAAGCTGCGTGCCGACATACGCGCGGCTACGGGGCTTGCGGGGTCGGTGGGGCTGGCCGCGTCCAAGATGCTCGCGAAGATCGCCTCGGAGGAGGCCAAGCCGGATGGGCTGGTGCTGATCGAGCCGGGGACCGAGCGGGCCTTGCTCGGGCCGATGTCCGTGCGGACCTTGCCAGGGGTGGGGCCGGCGACGGGGGACCATCTGCGGCGGGCGGGGATCCATACGGTCGAGGAGATCGCCGAGGCGGGGGAGGACGAGCTCGTACGGCTGCTGGGGAAGGCGCATGGGCATGCGCTGTACGCCATGGCGCTGGCCCATGACGATCGGCCCGTGGTGGCCGAGCGGGAGGCCAAGTCGGTGTCGGTCGAGGACACGTATGACGTGGACATTCACGATCGGATCCGGGTGGGGATGGAGGTGCAGCGGCTCGCCGATCGTTGTGTGGGGCGGTTGCGGGGGGCGGGGTTGTCCGGGCGGACCATTGTGCTGAAGGTGCGGCGGTACGACTTCTCGACGTTGACTCGGTCCGAGACGTTGCGGGGGCCCACGGATGATCCGGCTGTCGTGCGGGAGGCTGCCGCTCGGCTGCTCGATTCCGTGGACACGACAGGGGGTGTGCGGCTGCTGGGGGTCGGGGTGAGCGGGCTGGCCGACTACACGCAGGAGGATCTGTTCGCGCAGGCGGCTGGGGAGCGGGAGCAGCATGCGGCGGAGGGGGAGCGGGAGGGGGAGCACGAGGAGCCTGCGGAGGAGCGGGAGGTTGTGCCCGTCGAGCGGCGGTGGGTCGCGGGGCACGATGTGCGGCATGCCGAGTACGGGCATGGGTGGGTGCAGGGGAGTGGGCTGGGGCGGGTGACTGTGCGGTTTGAGACGCCGGGGTCCGAGCCGGGGCGGGTGCGGACGTTTCGGGTTGATGACTCCGGGTTGGAGGCGGCGGATCCGTTGCCGTTGGTGGAGGCGAGGTCCGGGGGGCCTGGAACGGCGGGGAGATCTGGGAGACCGGGGGGTTCTGGGGCTGGTGGGGTTGTGAGTGCGGGAGCGGATGGGGAGGGCGTGGGGGAGGCGCCTGCGGTGTCCGGGTAGGCGCGTGGGGGTGGGGGCTTGGTGGGCGTGGGGTCGGTCGTGGCTCGCCCGGCGTTCGGGTTGCCGAGGGGGGTGGGACGCTCGCCCGCGCTTGCGGGGTGCCGCTGCGCCCACCCGTGCCGCCCCAGCGGCACGACTGCCCGCAGCTGGGTTGGCTGGTGCTTGGCAGCCGGGCTGGTCGCCGATGCGGTGTAGGGGAGGCCACCCCTGGTGGCAGGGGGGCCACCCCCGGTGGGTGAGTGCCCGCTGAGAGGCGGGGCCGGCTTCGGGGGTGACTCAGTGGCGTGGCCCGGTGGGTGGGGCGGCGGTGGGTGGCGTCGGCTCGGGGATGTGGCTGTTTGGGCGGGATTGTCGGCTAGGGGTTGGCGGGATTGACCGTTGGGGGTGGGGATGGTTGGGCGGGATTGACCGCTGGGGGTGAGGGTGGTTGGGCGGGATTGTCGGCTGGGAGGGGCGGGAGCTCCAGGTGTGTCGGCTGTGACGGGCGGGAGCTCCAGGTGTGGGGGGGCTTAGCGGTGGGGGGTTGTGGGGTTGTTGTTGTCCGGGGATTCGGGGCCTGCCAGCTTGCCGAAGTCTCGGTCGGGGGGTGGGGGCGGGGCCATCACGTCCAGGCCGTAGTGGTGGTAGAGCTGGAGTTCTTGCTCGGGGGAGAGGTGGCGGCCTACGCCGAAGTCGGGGGCGTCCTTGATCAGGGCGCGTTCGAAGGGGACGTGGAGGGTGCCCTCCACCAGTTCGCTGGGCTCCAGGGGGACGAAGGCGTCCCGGGAGAACAGGCCGGTGCGTATGGCCGCCCACTCCGGCACTCCGGTCGCGTCGTCGAGGTAGACCTCGTCGATGGTGCCGATCTTGGTGCCGTTGCGGTCGAAGGCCTTGCGGCCGATCAGATTGCGCGGATCGATGTCGGTCTGCACGGGCCCTCCACTTGGTCGCAACTCATCCGTAAG
This sequence comes from Streptomyces sp. HD, assembly GCF_028369295.1. Taxonomy (GTDB): domain Bacteria; phylum Actinomycetota; class Actinomycetes; order Streptomycetales; family Streptomycetaceae; genus Streptomyces. Next base: position 7,762 of record NZ_JAQMYP010000097.1, on the reverse strand, counting down.
CACAACGAAAGGGCAGATTGGTGAGAGCGGCCACTCGAAGGTCCGTGCGTTGACCTCGCTGGTAGGCTTTCTAGCGGCTGCTGACCCCGTGCGGGAGAGTCCTCCGGACATCATCGGAGGCGCCGAAGGAGCAAATCCTCCCCGGAATCTCTCAGGCTCACGTACCGCACGGACGAGGTCACTCTGGAAAGCAGGGCGGGTGTCGACGGCTTCCGCTCTCACCGACGGTGAAAGCCGGGCGCCCTCGGGCGGGCCCGGTGAAGCTCTCAGGTTGAGATGACAGAGGGGGAGGCCGTACGGGTACCCGCACCGTGGTGCCCCTCGAAGGTCGTGTCAGACCAGGAGGCCTCCGTAATGACCGCCCATCGCATTCCGCTTTCCGAGCTCGAACAGGGGATCCCCTTCGAGCAGCGTCATATTGGTCCTGATCATGAGGCTCGGGCCAAGATGCTCGCGCACGTCGGATACGGCTCGCTGGACGAGCTCACGGCCGCCGCGGTGCCGGATGTGATCAAGAACGCCGACTCTCTTGGTCTGCCGGGGGCGCGTACCGAGGCCGAGGTGCTGGCCGAGCTGAGGTCGCTCGCCGATCGCAACCAGGTGCTGGACTCGATGATCGGTCTCGGGTACTACGGGACCTTCACGCCGCCGGTCATCCTGCGCAATGTCATGGAGAACCCTGCCTGGTACACCGCCTACACGCCGTACCAGCCCGAGATCTCGCAGGGGCGGCTTGAGGCCCTGCTGAACTTCCAGACCGTGGTCGCCGACCTCACCGGGCTGCCGACCTCCGGGGCCTCGCTGCTCGACGAGGGGACCGCCGCCGCCGAGGCCATGGCCCTGTCCCGGCGTATGGGCAAGAACAAGAAGGGGCTGTTCCTGGTCGACCAGGACGTGCTTCCGCAGACCATCGCCGTGATCGAGACCCGCGCCGAGCCGACCGGCGTGGAGGTCGTCGTCGCCGACCTCAGCGACGGCATTCCGGCCGAGGTCGCATCGCGCGAGATCAACGGGGTGCTCCTCCAGTACCCGGGCGCCTCCGGCGTCGTACGGGATATCAAGGCCGTCATCGACCAGGCCCATGAGCTCGGTGCCCTGGTGACCGTCGCCGCCGATCTGCTCGCGCTCACGCTGCTGAAGTCGCCCGGTGAGCTCGGGGCGGACATCGCGGTCGGGACGACGCAGCGGTTCGGTGTGCCGATGGGCTTCGGCGGGCCGCACGCCGGCTACATGGCCGTGCAGGAGAAGTTCGCGCGCAGCCTGCCCGGGCGGCTCGTGGGTGTGTCGGTGGACGCCGACGGGAACAAGGCGTACCGGCTGGCCCTGCAGACGCGTGAGCAGCACATCCGGCGCGAGAAGGCGACCAGCAACATCTGTACCGCTCAGGTGCTGCTCGCCGTGATGGCCGGGATGTACGCCGTGTACCACGGGCCCGAGGGGCTCAGGGGCATCGCCCGGCGGACCCACCGGTACGCCTCGATCCTCGCCGCGGGGCTCACGGCCGGCGGCGTCGAGGTCGTGCACGGTTCCTACTTCGACACGCTCACCGTGCGGGTGCCCTCGAAGGCCGCCGACATCGTGTCCGCCGCCCGGCAGAACGGTGTGAACCTGCGTCTCGTCGACGCCGACCACGTGTCCATCGCCTGCGACGAGACCACCACGCGGGCCCGGCTGGGCGCCGTATGGACGGCGTTCGGGGTCGAGGGGGACATCGAGGCGCTGGACGCGGAGGCCGAGGACGCGCTTCCGGGTGGGCTGCTGCGCGGCGACGAGTATCTGACGCACCCCGTCTTCCACCAGTACCGCTCCGAGACGGCGATGCTGCGCTACCTGCGCGCGCTGGCCGACCGGGACTACGCGCTCGACCGCGGCATGATCCCGCTGGGGTCCTGCACGATGAAGCTCAACGCGACCACCGAGATGGAGCCGGTCACCTGGCCGGAGTTCGGGCAGCTGCACCCCTTCGCGCCCGCCGAGCAGGCGCAGGGCTATCTGACGCTCATCCGTGAGCTGGAGGAACGTCTCGCCGAGGTCACCGGCTACGACAAGGTGTCGCTGCAGCCGAACGCCGGGTCGCAGGGCGAGCTGGCCGGGCTGCTCGCGGTGCGCGGGTACCACCGGGCCAACGGCGACGAGCAGCGGACCGTGTGCCTCATCCCGTCCTCCGCGCACGGCACCAATGCCGCCAGCGCCGTGATGGCCGGCATGAAGGTCGTCGTCGTGAAGACCGCAGGGGACGGCGAGATCGACGCCGACGATCTGCGGGCCAAGATCGAGCAGTACCGTGACGAGCTGTCGGTGCTGATGATCACGTACCCGTCGACGCACGGTGTGTTCGAGGAGCACGTCGCCGACATCTGCGCGCAGGTCCACGAGGCCGGTGGCCAGGTGTACGTCGACGGCGCCAACCTCAACGCCCTTGTGGGACTTGCCAAGCCGGGGCACTTCGGCGGTGACGTCTCGCATCTGAACCTGCACAAGACCTTCTGCATCCCGCACGGCGGTGGCGGTCCGGGGGTGGGCCCGGTGGGTGTGCGGGCGCACCTGGCGCCGTATCTGCCGAACCACCCGCTGCAGCCCGCCGCCGGGCCCGAGACGGGCGTCGGTCCGATCTCGGCCGCGCCCTGGGGTTCCGCCGGGATCCTGCCGATCTCGTGGGCGTACGTCCGGCTCATGGGCGGCGAGGGGCTCAAGCGGGCGACGCAGGTGGCCGTGCTGTCCGCCAACTACGTCGCCAAGCGGCTGGAGCCGCACTTCCCGGTGCTCTACAACGGGCCGGGCGGGCTCGTCGCGCACGAGTGCATCATCGATCTGCGGCCGCTGACCAAGGCGACCGGAGTGAGCGTCGACGACGTGGCCAAGCGGCTCATCGACTACGGCTTCCACGCCCCGACGATGTCGTTCCCGGTGGCCGGGACACTGATGATCGAGCCGACCGAGTCCGAGGACCTGGCCGAACTCGACCGGTTCTGCGACGCGATGATCGCCATCCGCGCGGAGATCGAGAAGGTCGCGGCGGGTCAGTGGCCGGCCGACGACAACCCGCTGCGCAACGCCCCGCACACCGCCGGCGCGCTGGGCGGGGAGTGGGAGCACGCGTACAGCCGTGAGGACGCCGTGTTCCCGGCCGGAGTGTCGGCCGCCGACAAGTACTGGCCGCCGGTGCGCCGGATCGACCAGGCCTTCGGTGACCGGAACCTGGTGTGCTCCTGCCCGCCGATGGACGCCTACGAGGGCTGACGGTCACGGGACAGCTGATCGGAGGGCGCCGCCCGGCCGTAAGTGGCCGGGCGGCGCCCTTGTGCGTCACACCGTGACACCTTCACACCGTCGTCAGTGCCACCTCTGTCGCCTTGACCAGCGCGACCACGGGAGCTCCGGGGGAGAGGGCCAGGTCGTCGGTGGCGTCCCTGGTGATGGCCGCCGTGAGATCGGCGCTCTCCACGGCGATCTTCACCGATGCCATCGCGCCGCCCGTGGCGATGCCGGTGACCGTGCCCGGCAGCTGGTTGCGGATGGACAGGCCCTTGACCGGGGCGGTGGCGAGGGAGATCTCCGTCGCCTTCACCAGCGCGTTCACGGGGGTGCCGGTGGTCAGGCCGAGGTGTTCGACGGCCTCCAGGGTGATGGCCGCGGTGAGTTCCTGGCCCCCGGCGAGGCGGACCTTGACGGTCGCCATGACCTCGCCGGAGTTGATGGCGGTGATCGTGCCGGGGAGCTGGTTGCGGATGCTCAGGCTCATGGGGCGCCTCGCAGACGGTGGGCGTTTGAGGGTGGTTTGTGGCTACTGGTCCCTACCGTAGTGCGCCGGGTGTGTTGCGCCGGTTACGCGCGGTCGATGTGGACGTTCGTCGACTTCACCCGGGCGGTGGCCTCCATGCCCACCTCCAGGCTCAGTTCCTCGACCGCCTCGCGGGTCAGGAGGGAGACCAGGCGGTGCGGCCCGGCCTGGATCTCGACCTGGGCCGCGACGTCGCCGAGCTTGATGGCGGTGACGATGCCGGGGAACGCGTTGCGGACCGAGGTGTACGAGGTCTCCTCCTCGCCGCTGCCGGACCTGGCGAGTTCGACCGAGAACGCGGCGAGGTCCTTGCCGTCGATGAGACGCCGCCCGGTCTCGTCGCGGTGGGTCGCCACCCGGCCCGCGTCCGCCCAGCGGCGGGCGGTGTCGGGGCTCACGCCCAGCAGCCGCGCCGCCTGGCCGATCGTGTAGGAGTGCATGGCCGTCACGATAGGGGCAGCGTCGGGAACCGCCCGTGGAGGGCTGGCCGGAGGCCGGTGTACGTCCTGCCCGGCGCGTCGCGCTCAGTAGATGCCCGACGCCCTCAGCACCGCCCGCGCTGTCGCGTCGTCGATCTGGTGCCGCAGCCGCTCCAGTACGTCCGTGCCTTCCAGCAGTGTTCCGCCGGCGCGTGAGCGGCGTACCCCGGTGTCCAGCTCGTGCCAGAGCAGAGGGTTGGTGAGGAGGATCCGCGGGTCCAGATCCAGGCGGCGGCCGTCCGTGTCGCGCAGGGTCAGGTACGCGGAGACGTCGCCGTGCTGCCGTACGGCCACCAGGGCGTCCGTACGCACCACCTGATGTCGTACGAGGCCACGTACCGCGAGCCAGCCCGGGCCCGCGGTGACGCGCTGTGGGAGCAGGATCGTGAGCAGCACGGCGGTCATCGCCAGCCACAGCAGGGTGCGGGTCGGGGTCAGGGTGTGGGCGTCCCAGTCGACCAGCAGGGTCATGCCGAAGAAGGTCACGGCACAGCCCGCGGCGAACCGGGCGCTGCCACGCCAGTGGCGGTCGCCGGTCGGGGTCGCATGCCGTCGCCGTCTGCTTCCCTGCACAGTGCAGACGGTAAGGGCCTACGGCGTCGGACTGACCGCCCGTGACGGCGCTCTGACGCCTTACCGTTCAACCTTGACGCGATCCTGATGCCCAAGGCTGTTTCAGCCCGTGTGCCTCCGTGTTCAGCCCTTGTGCACCCGCGTTCAGCCGGTGTGCACCCGTGGCCTGCGCTCGCGGTCCGGTTCCGCTTCGCGCAGCACCTCGCGGGTGACCGGGGCGACCTCGCCCTGGCCGAAGAGGAAGAAGCGCAGGAAGTTGGCGAAGGGGCTGCCCTCGGTCCACTCGAAGTACATGTGCGGGATGCAGCCGGTGCTGTCGCGGACGTGCAGGAGCAGCGCGGCCAGGGCGTTGGGGATGGAGGAGGACTCCAGGGTCAGGACGCGGTAGCGGTTGTGCATGACCTGGCCGCGTACGGTCAGGCCCGCCTCGAACTCGGACGGGTCGGTGACCGTCACCTCGACGAAGACGAAGTCCTCCTGCTCGGGCAGGTCGTTGTCGTGCCGGATCTGCTCGATCTTGTCGCGGTACTCGGCCTTGTCGCGGCTGTCCGGCTCGTTGGCGATGAGCCGGATCTTGCGGCTGGCGATATCCCGGACGAAACGTTCCGCCATGTCATCGAGCGTCACGCTGGTCACACGGAGCTCGAAGGCGCGCAGCAGCCGTGAGAGCAGGGAGACGAGGATGATGCCGGCGATGAAGCAGGCGCCGATCTTCACACCGTCGGGGCGCTCGATGACGTTCACGACGGTCGTGTAGAGGAACACCGCCGAGATGACGGCGAAGCCGATGAACCACTTGCGCTGACCGGCCTCGCGGGCCGCGATGGTCACGGCGATCGCGGCGGAGCTGATGAGCACCAGCACACCGGTGGCGTAGGCGCCGCCCTGGGCGTCGACGTCGGCGTCGAAGATCCAGGTCACCAGGAAGGCGACCAGAGTGAAGACGATGACCATCGGGCGCACCGCGCGTGCCCAGTGCGGGGCCATGCCGTAGCGGGGCAGATAGCGCGGCATCAGGTTGAGCAGGCCGGCCATGGCGGAGGCGCCGGCGAACCACAGGATGGCGATCGTCGAGACGTCGTACACCGTGCCGAAGGCACCGCCGAGGTACTCGTGCGCGAGGTAGGCGAGCGCGCGGCCGTTGGCCTCGCCGCCCGACTCGAACTCCTTTTCCGGGATCAGCAGGGTGGTGATGAAGCTCGTCGTGATCAGGAAGCAGCTCATGATCACGGCGGCGGTGGTGAGCAGCTTCTTGGTGTCCCGGATGCGGCCCTTGGGGTTCTCCTCGGTGTCGCCCGGGTCGCCCTTGACGTGCGGCATCACCGCGACGCCGGTCTCGAAGCCGGAGAGGCCGAGGGCGAGCTTGGGGAAGACGATCAGGGCGACGCCGATCATCACGAAGACGTTGCCGTGCTCGGCGGTGAGGGCGTTGGACCAGTCGGCGACCACGTGGCCCTCGGTGACGACGTGGTACAGGCCGACGACCACCACGACGGCGTTCAGCGCGAGATAGCTCGCGACCAGCGCGACGGCGACGCCGATCGCCTCCAGGAAGCCCTTGAGGAACACCGCGCCGAGCAGCGCCACCAGGATGAGGGTGATCACCATCTGCTTGTCGTGCAGGGCGCTTTCCAGGTGCGGGTTCTCGACCAGGTGGGTCGAGGCGTCCGCCGCGGACAGGGTGATGGTGATCAGGAAGTCGGTGGCGGCGAAGCCCAGCAGGGTGAGGACGAACAGCTTGCCCTTCCAGAAGGTCAGCAGCCGCTCCAGCATCGCGATCGAGCCCTGGCCGTGGGGGCTCTCCTCGGCCACTCGCCGGTACACGGGCAGGGCGCCCGCCAGGGTGACGATCACGAGCACGATGGTGGCGATGGGCGACAGCAGGCCGGCCGCGAGGGCCGCGATGCCCGGCTGGTAGCCGAGGGTCGAGAAGTAGTCGACGCCGGTCAGGCACATGACCCGGTACCAGCGCTGGCCCTTGAGCTCCGGCTTGGGCTCGGTCTGCTCCGGCCGCCGGGCCTGGCCCTTGCCCATGTCGGACAGGCCCTCCAGCATCCAGGCGCGCAGGCGACTGGGCGGAGGATGTTCGGTTGTGGCCATCGACGTGCTCCTGAGGTGCGGGACGGCGTGGAATTCCGGCCATCACGCGGACGGCGGCACCAGCGTAAGCGGAGAGTTACGTCTGGGCCCACGGATGGAGGGGCCGTGGGCGTCAAGCTTCCGTTAAGACTGGGCGCGTGAGCGTTGGTCGCACGTCAATCGTCGAGCTCCGGGGGTGTATGGGTGGCCGTTGGGCTGTATGGGGGACGTGAGAGCGGACGGCGGAAGCGGGTACCCAGCGTGACGGTGCGGGTGCTTCTCGCATGGCACAGGGCAGCTCCACTGTGGCCTACGGACACATCGCGCGCCGTCAGCCGAGGCCCGGTACTCCGGAGATCAGCAGGTCGATGAGCTTGATCCCCATGAACGGCAGCACCAGGCCGCCGAGGCCGTACAGGAGGAGGTTGCGGCGCAGCAGGTGGTGTGCGGACGAGGGTGTAGCGGACGCCGCGCAGGGCGAGCTGGATCAAGGTCACGATGATCAGGGCGTTGAAGATGATCACGGGGTCAGGCCCGCTCCGACGGACACCAAGAACAGCACCGGCTTGCGCACCATGAACCGGGGGTGCAGTATGCGCAGCGCCTCGGGGACGGACCGTACGAGCTGGGCGGGTTCGAAGAGTCCGCCCGGTGCGCGGCGTCGGGCAGTGTGTCGTGCTCCGGGCTCTGACGTGCGGTGGGGACGGGACGGCGGGGCCTGCTCGGGAGCGGCGGAAAACATCGGGACCTTCGGGTCTCGTCGACGGCAGGGGGCGAGGGCCGCGGAAACGTGGGGGGGGGGGGGGGGGGGGGGGGGGGGGGGGCGGGCGCCCGCGCCCCCCCCCCCCCC
>NZ_JAQMYP010000096.1 GCF_028369295.1 Streptomyces sp. HD | reverse complement strand
GGGGGGGGGGGGGGGGTGGGGGGGGCGCCGCCCGCGCCGCGCCCCCCCCCCCCCCCCCCCCCGGGGCTGCGGCACGCGACCGCGTCCGGTTTCGCCTCCGGGGTCGCCTCGGCGCTCACGCAGACGGTGACGGTCGCCGCGACGGACCACTCGGCCCCGCTGCTCAGCCCGCAGGTCGTCGGGGTGGCGTTGCTGGTCGCGGCCCTCGCGGCGAGCGGACTGCTGCTGTCGCAGACCGCCTACCGGGGCGGGCTCGGCGCCCCGCTCGCGATGGTGACGCTGGCGAACCCGTTGGCGGCCGTGGTGATCGGGCTGGTCCTGCTCGGCGAGCGGCTGCAGGGCGGCGCGACGGGCGTCCTCCTCGCGCTGGCCGGGGCGGGCCTGGCGTCCTGGGGTGTGGTGCTGCTCAGCCGCGCGACCCCCGAACCGACCTCAGCCGCCCCCGCCCCCGCACCCGCACTCACCCAGGCCGACCCCGCCGAGGACGACGAGCACCCCGTGGCCGCCGTACTGGCGCTGGAGCCCGCGTCGGCGTCGCAGGAACGAGTACTGCTGCCCGGGTCGGCCACGCCCGGACCGGCGTTGGTGCCCCGGCAGCCGGGGCCGGGGCACCTCACACCGCTGTGAACAGCCCTGCGCTCCGGGCTACTCCGTGATGATCGCCGGGTCGCTCACACCCGGCCGCCCGTTCTCGACGCGCCCGGCGAACCGCCGCAGGAACGCCGGGTCGCCGTCGGCGGTGACGGTCAGGTCGTACCAGCGGCGGCTGGCCAGGAGGTCGATGCACCGGCGCACCGTGGCGCCGGGCGCGACCGTCACCGTCGTGGCACGACCGCCATACCCGTTGGCCACCTTCAGGCTGACGCTCGCCGTCCCCTTGTTGGTGAACGTCAGCTCGATGTCGTCGCCCTTGTGCCGGGCGGTGACCTCGGGACCGGCCGTCTTGTTCGAGCCCTTGAAGTAGCGCACGAAGCCGGCCGGGCCGTGCACGGTCAGGTCGTACGAGCCGTTCGAGTACGCCGAGTTCCAGGTGTCCGTGAGGGACTTGCCGGCCTCGGTGGTGTACATCCAGGGGCCGTCGGTGCGGTTGCCGGACGTGATGTGGAAGGCGGCACCGGCCTTGGCGCCGGAGGCGAGGGCCAGCGTGAACCTGCCGGCCGCCGCGTCCACCGAACCGTCCACGTACGGGGCGTACTTCAGCGGGCGCGAGGGGCGCAGACCGCGCTCCTGCTTCGGCATGTCCGGGTCGGCGGGCGGCGTCGGCTTGTAGTCGGGGTGACGCACGCGGTCCGGCGGCTCGTAGTCGTCCGTGTCCGGCAGCGCGGCCGGGCGGCTGTCGTTGCGCGAGAAGTCGAAGGCCGAGGTCAGGTCGCCACTGATGGCCCGGCGCCAGGGGGAGATGTTGGTCTCCTTGACGCCGAAGCGGCGCTCCATGAACCGCAGGATCGAGGTGTGGTCGAGCGTCTCGGAGCAGACGTAACCGCCCTTGCTCCACGGCGAGACGACCAGCATCGGCACCCGCGGACCGAGGCCGTAGGGGCCGGCCGGGCGCTTGCTGTCGCCCGGGTAGAGGTCGAGGGAGACATCGACCGTGGACTTGCCCCGCGAGGCGTCCTTCGGCGGCAGCGGCGGCACGACGTGGTCGAAGAAGCCGTCGTTCTCGTCGTAGGTGATGAACAGGGCGGTCTTCGACCAGACCTCCGGGTTGGCGGTGAGGGCGTCCAGGACCTGTGCGATGTACCAGGCGCCGTAGTTGGACGGCCAGTTGGAGTGCTCGGAGAAGGCCTCGGGTGCGGCGATCCAGGAGATCTGCGGCAGCTTCCCGGCCTTCACGTCGGCCTTCAGCAGGTCGAAGTAGCCGTCGCCGCTCTTGGCGTCGGTGCCGGTGCGGGCCTTGTCGTACCAGGGGTCGCCGGGCTTGGCCTCGCGGTACTTGTTGAAGTACAGCAGCGAGTTGTCGCCGTAGTTGCCCCGGTAGGCGTCCTCTATCCAGCCCCAGGAGCCGGCCGCGTCCAGACCGTTGCCGATGTCCTGGTAGATCTTCCAGGAGATGCCCGCCTGCTCCAGGCGCTCCGGGTAGGTCGTCCAGCCGTAGCCGAGCTCGTCGTTGCCGAGGACCGGTCCGCCGCCGGTGCCGTCGTTGCCGGTGTAGCCCGTCCACATGTAGTAGCGGTTCGGGTCGGTGGAGCCGATGAACGAGCAGTGGTAGGCGTCGCAGACCGTGAAGGCATCGGCGAGGGCGTAGTGGAAGGGGATGTCCTCGCGGGTCAGGTACGCCATGGTCGTGGTGCCCTTGGCGGGGACCCACTTGTCGTACTTGCCGCCGTTGTACGCCTGCTGGCCGTCGGTCCAGCCGTGCGGGAGGCCCTCCAGGAACTGCATACCGAGGTCGTCGGCGTCCGGGTGGAACGGCAGGATGTCCTTGGTGCCGTTCGACTGGTGCCAGTTCGACTTGCCGTTGTCCAGCTTCACCGGGCGCGGGTCCCCGAACCCGCGGACGCCGCGCAGCTTGCCGAAATAGTGGTCGAAGGAACGGTTCTCCTGCATAAGGACGACGATGTGCTCGATGTCCTCGATCGACCCGGTGCGGTGGTTCGCGGGGATCGCGGCGGCCCGCTGGATGCTGCTCGACAGAGCCGTGAACGCCGTGGTCGCGCCCGCGAGTTGAAGGAATCTGCGGCGATTGACTTCGGGCATGAGTGAGGGACCTCTTCCCATTGAGGGTGATTTGACCGAACGGCATGTGACGGAATGCGCGCGGAAGGAGTGTTCCAGGAGCACCAAACGTCAGGGAAGGGTCCGGTGGCGCTCGTGTGAAAGTCGGGGGTACGTGAGGTGTGCCGGGGCCGGGGTTCGGGGATGGTCGCGATCATGACAGAGACGACGCGCACGGACTCCCCGCCGGCCTCCCGGCCCGTACGCCAGCTCCTCGCCGCTTCGGTCGGCAACGCCGTGGAGTGGTACGACTGGTACGCATACACCTTCCTCGCCACCTATATCGCGGCTGAGGTGTTCCCGAAGAGCGCGGACAACTCGCTGGTGCCGCTGCTGTCCACGTTCGCCGTCTTCGCGGTGGGCTTCTTCATGCGTCCGGTGGGCGGGCTGCTCATGGGCGCGATCGCGGACCGCCGCGGCCGGCGCGCCGCGCTGACGGTCACCATCCTGCTGATGGGCGGCAGCAGTCTGCTGGTCGGACTGACCCCGACGTACGCCACGGTCGGGGTGCTCGCCCCGGTGATCCTGGTCCTGGCCCGGCTCCTCCAAGGCCTGTCCGTGGGCGGCGAGTTCGCGGCGTCGACCACCTTTCTGGTGGAGTCGGCGGGACCGGGGCGGCGCGGGCTGTTCTCCAGCTTCCAGTACGTGTCGACGACCCTCGGGCAGCTCGTCGCGTCCGGTATCGCGACGCTGCTCGTGGACACGTTGAGCGACGGGCAGATGAACGGCTGGGGCTGGCGGGTGCCGTTCGTCCTCGGTGCCGTACTCAGCCTGGTCGGCTTCTGGATCCGGCAGGGCGCCGAGGAGACCAGGAGCGCCGAGCAGCAACAGGCGCCGCGCCCCGCCCTGTTGGAGGCGCTGCGCCGCCATCCCCGCCAGTCGCTGCTGATCTGCGGCATCACCGCCGGCGGCACCATCGCCTACTACACCTGGACGTCGTACCTGCCGACGTACGCCGAACTCAACGCGGGCATCGAGAAGTCGGACGCGCTGCTCGCGGGCACGATCTCGCTGGCCTTCTTCGCTCTGCTCCAGCCCCTGGGCGGCCTGCTCTCGGACCGCTTCGGACGCCGCCCCCTGCTGCTCTTCTTCGGCCTGGGCTTCACCCTGCTCACCGTCCCCCTGCTGCACGCGCTGCACGACTCGTTCGCGGTGCTGCTGCTCGTGCAGTGCGCGGGCATGGTGCTGCTGACCGGGTTCACGTCGATCAGCGCGGCCGTGAACGCCGAGGTGTTCCCGCCCCGGGTGCGGGCGGCGGGCATCGGGTTCCCGTACTCGCTGACGGTCGCGATGTTCGGCGGTACGGCGCCGTACGTCGGCACGCTGTTCAAGGAGCTGGGTCAGGCGGACCTGTTCCCGTGGTACGTCGCCGCACTCTGCCTCGGCTCGTCGCTGGTGTATCTGCGGCTCCCCGAGACCGCTCACCGGCCGTTGGAGCGGTGAGCGGATCAAGGGGCCGGAATCAGCCAACGTACCGAAGCGTGCCGCCCGGCCCGCCCGGTTCTACTTCAAGGGAAAACCACTGATCAGGAGTCAGGACACGCCATGTCCGGACACTTCGACAACATGACCTTCTTTTTGCCACGCCTCGACCAGTGCTTTTAACCATCGGTACCACGCGTCTACAGTGACCTCGCACTCAGGGGACCTGGTCTCACCAGCCCGGTCCCTGTGTGTCGCCCGGGGGGAGCGAGCGTTGCTGACGCAACGCCACATACGACCGTGTTCCTCCCGCTGCGTCGAGACGGGGGAGAGACGGAAATGGGACACCTGCCGAAGGTATCTGCGCTGCGGCCTGGGCCATTTGGGCCACCGAGCCCGCCGCGCGTCACGCCGAGCCGATGCTGTTCCGCATAGCGGAGCCTGAGGACCATCGTCGGCCGGATCACGGCGACAACGTAGGAATTCCACCCACTGCTGCTCGGAAGCAGCCCGAAGACAGCCTCACCGGTCTTCCGGCAGAGCAGAACAACCGTCGCTGACCCAGTCCCTGACGCAGAGACCGCACCGGCATCGACATGTGCGAATGACCGGCCGGCCTTGCCTTCGGGAGCGCTCCCATCCGCCCCATCGACGCATCCCCCCTCGTGCAGAGGCTCCGCTGTGCTGCCGCACGAGCCCTTCCTCACCGCTTACTCAAGGAGACCAACGCTTTGAGACGTGTACGCAGACGCACGTACGCGCGTGTTCCCATAAGCTGCGCCATCGCCACGGCGATAGCGTTCGGAACCGCGATCCAGGCGCAATCCGCCCCGCAGGCACCGACGCCGCCCCCGAACGCCGCGGAAGGATGGTCCGACCCCGCCGCGCCCGGTGTGAAGGCGGACCAGGACGGCAACAAGGACCGCGTTCCCGCCGAGAAGCGCAGCAAGGTACTCGGCAAGGGCTACACCAAGTCCTCCGACACCGCGTGGACCACCATCGGTGACGCCACCGGCTTCCACTTCATGACCGCCGATGAGGCCGACGGCTACCGCTGGAAGACCGCGGCGACCCTCGTCGAACCCGGGTTCTCCGACACCGACACCTGGATCGGCAACGCCTGTGTCACCGCCTCCGGTGATCGTGCCCTGGTCGCCTACGCGCCGCGCACCTTCACCAACAAGCCCAGCCTCATGGCCCGGGGCGCGTTCGCAGCCGCCGTGGATCTGAACTCGGGAGAGGTCACGAAGCTGCCGTTCCAGGCAAGCCTCGCCTACTTCTCGCCGGGCTGCGGCGACGGCGAGCAGGCGGTGCTGTCGCAGTTCACCGACGAGAACACGTCGGACAGGAACGAGACCCGCCTGATCACCGTCGATGCCCGTACGGGCAGGACGCAGAAGAAGATCACGGTGCAGGGCCAGGTCACCTCCGCGGTCCCGACCCGCGACGGCATCGTCGCCGCGCAGGGCAACGCCATCGTCCGGATCACCGGGAGCGGGAAGTCCGAGCTGGTCACACGCACGGACAGCACGCCCTTCAGCCTGTCCGTCACCAAGGACGGCGGCCTCGCCTTCCTGGACCGTACGTACAACGCCCGGGCCGCGAAGGACGTGCGGGCCCGCGCCGCCGACGTCAAGCCCGTCGAGGCCGCGTCCGCCGGCAACACCTCCGAGGTCAAGTACCTGACCGGCCAGCAGCTCAAGGGCAAGGCCGTCAAGGCTGTCAAGGCCCGGACGGTCGCCGAGGGCCACCTGACCGGCATGGACCTCACCCGCGCCGCCGACGGCACCGCGATCGTCACCGGCGCGGCGAAGAACGTCGGCACCCTGCCCAAGGACGTGCGGAACCCGGGCGGGATCGACAAGGACGCCACGGCCTCCACCAAGGCCCGCGCTCTCGTGAACTCCGCGTGGGCCGACGGCAAGGACACCCGTGTCCGCCCCTCCGAGTACGACACGGCGCGCACGGCCCGCATCGAGATGAACCACCTGCCCACCGGCAGCAAGCCGGTGTTCGAGTCCAACCCGACCGCGTCCCCGGTGTCTCCGGACCCGGCCGAGGGCGCGAACCGCTCTCCGGCCCTCGGCACCGCCCCCGCCAAGAGCGGTGGCACCGTGGGCGGCAAGGCGTCCCGGCTGAACATCGCCGAACCGGAGTCGGAGCGCACCTGCGCCGTGGAGCGGGGCAACCCGCAGAAGCAGGCCTTCCAGCCGAAGCCGCGCCAGATCGAGTGGGCTGTCGACCGTGCCATCGAAGGCACGATGGACCAGCACGTGAAGCGGGCCGCCAACTGGAAGAACATGGGCATGGGCGCCTACTCGCCGCAGGCCCTCATCGGCGGTCTCACCCCGCTGTCCGGCGGCGGGCGCATCCCTGCCCAGGTGTTCCTCGGCATCACCGCCCAGGAGTCCAACATGTGGCAGGCCACCCGCTTCGCCGCGCCGGGCACCACCGCCAACAGCCTCATCGGCAACTACTACGGTCTCGTCCGCGACGAGCACGGCCAGGTCAACGACCCCTGGGCCATCAACTGGCCTGCCGCGGACTGCGGTTACGGCATCACGCAGGTCACCGACGGCATGCGGCTGCCCGGCAAGCCGTACGAGAACGGTGAGGTCCGGCCGTCCAAGCCGCGCGCCTACCAGGATGCCGTCGCGCTGGACTACACCGCGAACGTCGCGGCCGGCGTCAACATCCTCGCCGAGAAGTGGAACCAGACCCGAAACGCCGGCCTCACCGTGAACAACGGTGACCCGAAGGCCATCGAGAACTGGTTCTTCGCCCTGTGGGCCTACAACTCCGGCTTCTACCCGCAGGCGGACGCGGGCAAGAACGGGGGCAAGTGGGGCGTGGGCTGGGCCAACAACCCGGCCAACCCCAGCTACAAGCCGAACCGGACCCCGTTCCTGGAGAACGAGAACGGCGGCGACGACTACTCCCACGCCGCCAAGCCGCAGTTCTGGCCGTACCCGGAGAAGGTCATCGGCTGGGCCGCGCGCCCGCTGGAGGCGCTGGAGGCGCCGGGCACCCTCGTCCACGGTTTCCGGCCTGCCTGGTGGACCGAGCCCGCGTTCCGCACCCTGGCCAAGCCGCGGGTCTCACTGTTCTGTGACGGCTCCAACGAGTGCGACCCGAGCAAGATCAAGGAAGGCGCGTCGAACGACTCGCCCGCGACGGGTCCCTGCCAGCGTACGGACTTCCGGTGCTGGTGGAACAAGAAGGTCGAGTGGAAGAACTGCGCAGCCGGTGACTGCGGCAACGAGATCTTCCGCTTCAACAACACCTACCCGGAGGAGGCGGACGGCAACTCCCACCCGCCTCGCTGCGATTCCGGTCTCCCGAGCGGCACGTACATCGTCGACAACGTGAACTCCGGTCAGCGGATCGCGGGCAAGGACGGCAGACGCTGCTTCGACACCGGCCAGTCGGCCGGATCGTTCAAGTTCGACTTCTCCACGCCCTCGGCGAAGATGGACACCCATCAGCTCGGTGTGGGGTACGGGAACCACATCTGGTTCTCCACCACGCGTAAGGCCGCTTCTCCGGGAGAGGACCAGCGGCTGAAGGTCACCGGCACCTGGACCGGCCCCAGCGCCGTCAAGGGCTGGACCCGGGTCCTGGTCCACATGCCGAACGTGGCCGCACGGTCCCAGCAGGCGAGGTACCAGGTGTCGGGCACCGACTCCAAGTCCCCGTTCCGTGTCGCCCCGCAGCGCATCCGCAGCAACGAGTGGCGTTCGCTCGGTGTCTTCAACTTCACCGGAACCCCGTCGGTGGCCCTGTCCAACACCACCGACGAGGCTCCGGGTGTCGACATCGCCTGGGACGCCGTCGCCTTCCAGACGCTCGGTGCCAACCCCACGCACGTGGTCGGCATGGGCGACTCCTTCGCCTCCGGCGAGGGCGCCGACACCGAGGGCGGCAAGGACTACTTCCGGGAGACGGACTACAAGGAGAGCCTCGGCAACAGCGAGGTCGTCAACAAGTGCCACCGCTCCAAGCAGGCCTGGATCCGGCAGGCGACCCTGCCCGGCAGGACCCAGTCCATCGGCAAGATCTCCGACGACTACGGCAATGTCGACCTGAGCTTCATCGCCTGCTCCGGCGCCCGCACCTACAACGTCTGGGCGGGCGGCAAGGGGCAGCAGAACTCGCTGCCGCAGATGGACCTCGGCTACCTCGACCAGAACACGGACATCGTGACCATCGCCATCGGCGGTAACGACTCCCTGTTCACGGACGTGTTCAACGAATGCGTCTGGGCGGCCGGACTGAAGCTCTGCCAGGACGCCGAGATCGAGAAGCGCAACCCGGACACGGGCGACAAGACCGGCGAGATGAGCGGTCCGCTCAAGGACTTCATGCCGGGTTGGATCACCAACCAGGTCAAGCCGAGGATCGTCAAGGTGCTCAACGAGATCAAAGCCCGTGCGCCGCAGGCCAAGATCTACCTCGTGGGCTATCCGCCTCTGCTGTCCGGGAACGGTCAGTGCATCCCGGGTATCGGAACCGAGGAGGCGCCCTGGCTGAACGACCAGGTCGCTCCGAAGCTGGCCCAGGAGATGA
The DNA here is from genome assembly GCF_028369295.1 of Streptomyces sp. HD. Classification (GTDB taxonomy): domain Bacteria; phylum Actinomycetota; class Actinomycetes; order Streptomycetales; family Streptomycetaceae; genus Streptomyces. The sequence goes on along the minus strand of NZ_JAQMYP010000096.1, from coordinate 10,406 downwards.
AGGCCGCCGCGACGTCGGTGGGAGCCACGTTCGTGGACCCCGCGTCCGACTTCAAGGACAAGGCGATCTGCGGTGACCCCGAAAACATCAACGGTATCGTCATGACCGGCCGGTCCGAGGCGGACGCCGATGCGCCCGAACCGTCGATGAAGTCGTTCCACCCGAAGATCTCCGGCGCCCGGCTCTACGCCAACGCCCTGGAGCGCTCCCTGTAGCACCTGAAGGACGGACCACTCATGGTCTGAGTCCGCACACATCCGTGGGTCCCAACACACCCGTGTTGGGACCCATCGGCCTGCGAAGAGCGAGGATTCCCCCCATGCGGTACGTACGATTCGTGAAAGGCGCCGTCACCGTCGCCGCCGCCACCGCGGTCTGCCACACCCTCATGTCCGCCGGCTTCGCGTGGGCGCGCGACAGCGCGGACGAGAGCGGAGACTCTACGTTCTCCGGCGCCTTCGAGTTCCTGCTCACCACAGCCGCTTCCTGGATTCTGATGCCCCTTCTGCTGTGGGCCGGCATGCGGATGATGGGAGAGGCCGGCAACACCGTGCTGGTGGCCGTCGGTGGGTTGGTCTGGTTGGGGATTTCCGGGTACTTCACCGACGACATCGACCGGGCGGGCGGGCACATACCGATCCTGGCCCTCGTCGCATACCTCCTTCTCGGGACGGCACTGGCCGGGGTCCGTCCGGGCCACCGCACCTGAGTCCCGGGCCGTGTCCGCGCCACCGGACTGAGGAAATGGCCGCCCTCCTGAGACAGGAGCGCGGCCATCGCGTTCGGTGAGGCGGGAGACCGGCAGATCAGCGCGGCGCGGCGATGCTCCCGCGCACGACGAGCTCCGGAGTGAGGACCACCTCGCGGGGCTCGGTGCGACCGAGTTCGACCGAGGCCTCGCCCAGGCCGCCGAGAACCTCCACACCGCGGCGACGGCACTCTGACCCATCGCTTGAACGGCCCCGTTCCCGGCTCTCGGGGACGGGGCCCTGATTCTGCCCCTGATTTTTCCACTGATTTTGCGGACGACAACTGCTGGACTGCTGGCCCATGCTTCCGCCATACCGCCATTGCTCGCCGTACCACTCCATGAGCGCAATATGCTCACGCATCCCCTGCGACTTGGGACGCCACACGATCCAGATCGCCCCGACACCAGCGATGTCGTCGACATCCGCCGAGACCACGGTCAGCACACGTCGGGGCATCCACCACGGCTGCGGCTCATCTCCCGCCAGCGCCCGCCTGACCACGCCCCGCAGAAAAGTCTCGAACCGGGGCCCCGTGCACACGGCTTCTCCCCATGCCCGCATGGGCCTGCGATACCCGGCGCACGAGGTCATCAAGCCCCGGGTCGAGCCTGGCGGCAATCCGGTAGCGGACCGATTGGTCCTCAGGCAGGATCCATTCCATGATCTCGGTAGTGCAGAACGTGGCGATCGACTGCTCGGACGCCTATGAACTGGCGCGGTTCTGGAGTGGTGTGACCGGTTGTCCGCTGGATCCGCAGGCCAGCTCGGGCGACCGGGAGACGCAGGTGATGCTTCCGGAGGGCCCGCTCCTGTACTTCAACGAGGTGCCGGAAGCGAAGACGGTCAAGAACCGGATCCACCTGTGCCTGCGCCCGACGACCTCGCGCGAGGAAGAGATCGAGCGGCTGCTGAATCTCGGAGCCACCCTGGTCGCTGACCGCCGGGAGCCCGACGGCGCGGGCTGGGCCGTCCTCGCCGATCCCGAGGGCAATGAGTTCTGTGTCCTGCGCAGCGAGTCCGACCGTGCCGGAGCGGCACTGTGACCAGCCGTTTCCCGGAAGCTCTCCCGCCTGGCAGAACTATCCAATTGATTCTCGGAATTGAGCCGAACGGCCTGGTCAGGACCTAGCCGCAAGGCCCGATGAAGGAATGGGCCTCGTGCCCGGATGTCCGGCGTAGGCGTCGAAAGCCACTCGGCCATCGATCTGGAACCTCAACGCCCTTGCTCCGAGTGGCCTTATGAGTTGTGGCCTCGTACCGTCCAGGACGAAGCGGACCGCGGGGTGGTCGCAGACGATGACGCCCTCCAGGCCGCGTGGCCCGTCCTGCACCTTCCACGAGACGTGGTTGCCAATGGCCCCTTGCGCTTCCTTCTCCGCGATCTTCGCGAGGCGAGGCGCTCGGTGCGCTGGCTGATTCGCCGGGGGGATGCTGCCCGGGAGTCGTGCGAGCCGACCGGGCTCACCCGGCTCGGCCCTGTCGCAACCGTGCGACCCGCCCCGCGTCGGCCCGACTTCCGTCGCCCGCCGCAAAGGCCGCGGCGACATCACTGTCACCCTTGCAAAGGCAAAGAAAGGATCAGATCCTCCTCAAAACCCTTCTGGATCGCGTGATCTTGGACGTAGGGTCCTGCATGCCCGGGAGGCGAGATTACGGACCAGAGTCCGCCTGCCCAAGCCAAAAGAATCGGGGATTCTCCAGCATCAAGCGCGTTATATCGAGCACGCTGCCCGCCGCCCTCCTCAGCGCGCCCTCATGCTGGGCACGGGCGCCCCGTCAGCCGCAGCGCAGTCGCAGCCCGCCGCCAAGGCTCCGGCGGCACATTATGGCTGGTCGATCGAAGAACAACGGTCGATGTGCACCGTCTACCACGGCAAGACTGCCTGCGCCTCGTCCTTCTCGTAAACACTGGGAGCGCACCAATGACGGCCAAGATCCTCGCCACGCTCGCCTGGGCCGTCGTGCTCGTCGGAGCGAACAAACTGCTGACCGGAACTGAATGGGCTCAATACGTCGTCACATTCGTTCTGGGCGGCGCCTACGCCCTGTTGATAAACGAGGTGAGCAAGCCTCCCGTCCGGAACGACCAAAACTAAAAGGCCGTTTGCAGACAACTCTTGCTCAAAGCAGGAATGACGCGAGCGTGACCGACGCTTCGCCAGAGGTGGCGGAGTCGCAGAAGAAGCGGCGCGGTCCCGGCTCCCGATCGAACCCCCACGATGGGTTCCAGGGGTGTTGCACTACGAGACCGCCCTGCGATGCAGAGCAGGACGACTTACGGGCCCCGCCACCGCTGTCCGCTCGTCGCTATCGCGATGGGCGTGCTGTTGCTGAAGGAGCGGCTGCGGCCGATCCAGTGGGCGGCGGTGGGGGCGGGTTCGCCGCCTACACGAGGCGGCCGTCGACCTCGAAGCTGAGCGCATGGGCCCGGCGGGGCCGGATGATGTGCGGGCGAGTTCCGTCGAGGACGAATCGGGTCGCCGGGTCGTCGCAGGTGATGACGCCCTGGAGCCCGCGCGAGCCTTCCTCGATGTATCAGTACCTCATCCGGCGGCCGTCGGTATCGGCGGCCCGGTGCACGGCATCGACAGGTCGAGTGATTGAGGCGGTACTGAGTTCGCCGCTTCAGGGTGACGATGGTGGGCCGAGGGAGACGCCCGTGGCGCGGCGTTCACTCCGCCATGACCTGGCCGAGGGCTGGGCCGAGGTGCGCCTTGCGACGGGCACTGGACCAGCCTGGTCGCGTGCGGTGGGCAACGTCGTCGCCGCCGGGCTGCTCACTCCCTGCTGGAGGGCTCGGCAGGGCGCAGGTGGACCACCGTCAGGTTTGACACCCGGGACTTGAGACAGCGGCCCTCACATCCGCGGGTTCGGGTGCGCAGCCGGTCGATCTCAGCGAGCACGCGGTCAACATGCGGACGCACCCGCGCCTGCAATGCATCGCTCCAGCTCTCCTCGGAGTAGGGGCAGTTGAGATAGAGCTGCCTGGCGTGTTCGAGGGCGGCGCGGTGCTCGGGCGGGAGCTGAGCGAGGGCCCAGTCGGCGGCGGCGTCCTTCGACTTGAGCTGGCCGGTGGCGAGCGTGGTCCAGATGCGGGCGAAGGTCAGCAGGACGTTGCGGGTGTCGCTGTCCAGGTCGTCGAGCAGGCCGGGGATACCCACCACGCTCGCCCGGACCAGGTCGGCCTGCGGGACCGGATCGAGGACCTGCGCCGGGCGCGGCCCGGTGAGGGGATGGTCGCCGGTCAGCGCCATGGTGATCAGCAGGGCCAGATCGGGCATCGGCTCCGGCCGGGGGACCTCCCCGGCCTCGTACTCGGCACGCAGCCACTCGCCGTAGAGGAAGTCACCGGTCGGCGGGTACCGCCACGGCCGCACCTCGGACTGTACGACCACGGTGACTTCGACCGGGCGGGCCTTGTTTCGGTCGCCGGAGATCCGGAGCAGCCCACCGAGGAGTGTCCGTCGATCCTGCTCGTCCATTCGCCGCCGGGAGACGACCAGCACGTCCACATCGCTGGCCGGCCTGAGGCCGCCGAGTACGGAGGAGCCGTGGAGGTAGGTGCCGATGACATCTCGGCCCAGCACACCGCCGACCAGCCCCACGATCTCCTGAACCTGATTCACTGCATCAGCGTCTCCTGCCATCCGGCGGGACTGCACAGCATTATCTGATCTCGGCTGGTCAGGGCTGCGGCGCTTCCCCTTGCCCGCGGGGTGAGTGCGCAGGCGGTGGCACAGCCGGGTGCGCGAGCCGGGCCGCATCGCGATCAGCCCGGCCACCGACAGGCGTCCCGAGCGCCGCCCGCTCACCGTCACCTGCGGCGTGTGGCCGCGTCGGCCCCAGGTGCGTCCTTTGGGCCCCCATCCGCATACCTCACACCACTGGATACAACCAACGCCGCAGAGGTATACGGGACTTCAACAGGTCACCCTGCCGAGCCGAAGTCAGTAACCACAAGCCGTCGCAGGGCTGTTGAGGCACACATGCCGTGACCGTTCTTCGTGGGGCCCGGCTCGGTGGGGTGCGATCGACTGACTCCACACCAGCAACCATACATGGGATGTTCACAAGCCGACGCCGGCAAGGGTAGACCGGTGAACAAGCCGCGACAGAGGGACTCTTGGCACCAAATCGTGCGGCACTCGCCCCACTCACCGATCCCAGATTTCTCTGCATTCATGGGATGTTCCGGTCGGGATCGTGGTATCTATACGGGTGCGCTTGTGAGGCGGGTTAGGGCCGACCCGCTCGGTATGCGCTCCCCCCGCTCCCCAACCCGTTCTGCCAGTACGTCAGGCGGCCGCCGACGCCGAAGGGAAGGCGTTGCGGCCGAGCTGCTGACACGAACGGCGATCACCCCGCTGATTCAGCAATCACTCGCAGAAGAGGACGCTGCATGAGAAAGCCTTGGGCTCAGCCCCTGATCACACTTGCCGCTGTCGCGCTCGGGGTGACGGCGGCAGGTGTGACCCCTGCCTCCGCCGCCCCCACCACGCCCTTGCGGGTCATGCCGTTGGGCGACTCCATAACCTGGGGCGTGGGAAGCAGCACGGGCAACGGCTACCGGGGGCCGCTGTGGAACCAGCTCGCGGCGGACGGCCATCCGCTGGATTTCGTGGGCACGGTGCGGAACGGTCCGATGTCCGATCCCGACAACGAAGGCCACTCCGGGTACCGCATCGACCAGATCGCCGCACTCGCCGACGCCTCGCTGACCCGCTACCGGCCCAACGTCGTGACGCTGCACATCGGCACCAACGACCTCCAAGGAGCCTCCGAGGTCGACAGCGCCATCGCCCGGCTGAGGTCGCTGGTCAACCAGATCACCGTCGACGTCCCCGACGCCACCGTCCTCGTGGCCTCCCTGGTCGTGTCCACCAGCAGCTCGGAGGAGCGGTTCCGGGGCACGTACAACCAGGCAACCCGGCAAATCGTCAGCGACGCACAGGCCGCGGGCAAGCGCGTCGCATTCGTCGACATGAGCAGTCTGACCACGGCCGACCTGGCCGACCCCCTGCATCCCAACGACTCGGGCTACCAGAAGATGGCCGACGCCTTCCGCCGTGGTGTCCAGTCCGCGGACAGCGCCGGGTGGCTGAAGAACCCCGCCCCCGCGCCCGCCCGCGTGCAGTCCGGCGTGGCCGGCAAGTGCATGGACGTCAACGGCGCGAGCACCGCCGACGGGACCGCCGCCCAGACGTGGAGCTGCGGCGACAGCGCCAACCAGTACTGGTCCGCCTACACCGACGGCACCCTGCGCTCTATGGGCAAGTGCCTGGACGCCGCCGGCGGGGCCACCGCCAACGGCACCAAGGTGCAGATGTGGGCCTGCCACGGCGGCGCCAACCAGGTCTGGCAGCCCTACGACGGCGGTTACCGCAACGCCGCCTCCGGCCGCTGCCTCGATGTTCCGGGCTCCTCCACGACCGACGGCACGCAGCTCGTGCTGTGGGACTGCAACGGCGGCTCCAACCAGAAGTGGACCACCCTGACCGCCGGATGACACCGACTCCCGGGATCTGGGCCTCTCCTGGCTCAGATCCCGGGAGAACATGCAAGGGAGTGGGGCGGACAGGTCAGTTCCAGGGGCTGACCACCGTGAAGGAGCTGTCGGCGCGGAACGTGTCGGTGTCCTGGTAAGGGTCCACGCGCAGTGCGTAGTTGTAGTGACGGATATAGCGGCCGGGGTAGTTGTACGACTCCAGGCGGGCGGAACCGGAGGCCGTGCCCGGGCGGGCGCAGTAGGTGGCGTCCTTCTTGAAGGTGTCGGTGCCGTTGCTGCTGTCGAAGCGGATCCGGAAGTCCCAGTGGCGCATATAGCGGCCGGAGGAGTCGCGGAAGGAGTAGCAGTTGGCGTCGGCGAGGCCGGGTACGACGGTGAAAGTGGCGCTCTGCTTGACGGCGGTGCTGCTGGAGGCGCTCACCGGGTCGACGTAGCCGAGGCTGTCGGAGCGCACCACGGCGTACCGGTCGGGGTAGTTGACCGACCGCAGCGACCTGGTGGCGTTGGTGGGCAGGGTGACACCGCCGGAGACCGTCTCCTTCAGCACGGTGGCGTGGCGGATGAAGCCGGACAGCCCGGGCACCTCGGTGGGCGTGGACCAGGTGGCGAAGTTGTCGTAGCTGTCGCTGTACCAGTACTTCCCGGCGCGGTAGCCGTCGTAGTAGATGCGCCAGCCGCCGTTGTCGAGCTGGACCAGGGCCGGGCCCTCGACCCAGCTGCCGAATCCGGCCCAGTCGCCCGTCTTCCGGATGGTGTAGGGGCCGGTGAGGCTGGAGGCGGTGGCGTACTCGATGTACTTCGTCGTCTCGTTCTTGGTGAACGCGTGGTAGGTGGAGCCGGCCTTGACGATGAAGGTGTCGATGTTGTTCGGACCGATGCCGGACAGCTGGGTGGGCGCGGACCAGGTGGTCAGAGCAGAGTTGGTCGCCGTGATCTTGTAGGCGGTGAAGTGGGTGGCGGTGCTCGCCGCCGTCAGGGACACGATGATGTTGACGCTGCCGTCGGTGTCGATGAACCACTCGGGCGCCCAGGTGCGGGTCAGCCCGCTGATCGGGATCGTGTAGTTGTACAGGAACGTCCAGTTCACCCGGTCGGTGCTCCGGGCGAAACCGATCGTGTTCCCGGTCCAGTTGGTGGTGTAAGTGAGGTAGTAGAAGCCATCGGTGTGCTTGAAGATGCTGGGGTCCCGGATCAGTCCGGACGGCGGGGTGTAGGCGGGGCCTTTCTGCAGGGTGAATCCGGTGGCGTCCGGCGAGTCGTACACGTACAGGTTCGACTCACTGCTGTTGGTGAACGCCGTCATCGTGTACCGCGTGGCCTGCCCGGCCGGTGGGGCGGCGGCGGAGGCGGTGCCCTGGAGGACGGCGCCACCCAGTAGGACCAGCAGTAGTGGGCCCAGCAGGGCGAGCAGTGTTCTTACGGTTCTGTTCAACTCTTCCTCCGGGCTCGGCCAGTCCGCTTGGCCGATCGCCGTGACAAGGGATGCCACTGTTCGAAATAACGACCACTGTGCGGAACTTCGAGCAGAAGATAGATTTGAGTCGTGGTTACGTCAACGTTTCCGACGAGTACCGTTGCTACGCATTTCGCGCCGCCCGGATAACGAAGAAGCCGTACTGTCGCGCACGTTGACTTCCGTACGGGGCGCCCTTTACGTTCGGCGCCGATCCCGTCCGGCAATTCGACCCACGTTCGGAATATCGGTCATCGCGGTGCGAGAGCGGTCCCGCCTCTGGAAGGAATCCCCCCCCATGCCCCGAACCGCGCGCTTTCCAGGCAGCGTCCCGGATCGCCTGCACAGGAGATGACGGCGTCTTCCGGGCCGTACCGGTGTCCGTGCGAGGCCGTGTTTCGCGTCGAAGAGCCGCCTATCCATGCGACGCCCTCTGAACAAAGGACAGATCGTGGACATCACCAGACGACAGCTCGGCCGGCTCGCCGCGGTCGGCGCTGGGGCCCTCGTGTTGCCGGGCCTGCTGCCGGCGAGCGGGGCGGCGGCGGCCGTACCGGCGGTCGGCACGTGGGGCGATCAGGGTGACGGGACTTACATCAACCCGATCGTCCCGGGCGACTTCAGCGACTGGGACTGTATCCGGGTCGGTTCCGACTATTACGGCATCACCAGCACGTTCGGGTACTCGCCCGGCATGGCCGTCCTGCACTCCAAGGACCTGGTCAACTGGCGCACGCTCGGCGGCTCGGTCGACGATGTCATCCGTATCGGGCCGGAGTTGAACTGGGACCGGATGAACCGCTACGGCCGTGGTGTGTGGGCCGGGGCCATCCGCCACCACGCGGGGCGGTACTGGGTGTACTTCAACACCCCCGACGAGGGCTTCTTCATGACATCGGCCCCGTCGCCGGCCGGGCCGTGGGAGCCGTTGACGGCGGTGTGGCGGACCTCCGGCTGGGACGACCCGTGTCCGTTCTGGGACGACGACGGGCAGGGCTACCTGGTCGCCACGCACTACGCGGACGGCTACAAAATCCATTTGTTCAAGCTGTCCGCGGACGGCAAGTCGCTGGTCGGCCCGTCCACGGTCATCCACCAGTCGTCGCGCAGCGAGGCCAGCAAGCTGTACAAGTTCAACGGTGTCTACTACCACCTGTTCAGCGAGGTGAAGTCCGAGGGCCGGGTGCTGATGATGAACCGCGGCTCCAGCCTCTACGGCCCGTTCGAGACTCGGCAACTGGAGCACGTCGACGCCTCGGTGGACCGCGAGCCCAACCAGGGCGGGCTGGTGCAGACTCCGGACGGCGCCTGGTACTTCGTGACCCACCACGGCCACGGCGACTGGGAGGGGCGCGTACTGTCCCTGCTGCCGGTGACCTGGGTGGACGGCTGGCCGATCCTGGGCGAGGTGGGCGCGGACGGCATCGGCAGCATGGTGTGGACGGGCCGGGTGCCCGCCGGCGGCACGCCCGGTATGCCGGTCGACGCGCTGCCCCCTGTGGTGACCAGCGACCTGTTCACCGACACCCGCCTCAAGCCGCAGTGGGAGTGGCACTACCAGCCGCGCGCGGACCACTGGTCGCTGACCGAACGCCCCGGCTGCCTGCGGCTGAAGGCGTTCGCCCCGCTGGTGGCGAACAACCTGACCAAGGTGGGGAACACCCTCACCCAGCGGGTGCTGCGCACGGCCGGCGGCGCGACAATGACCGTCCGCCTCGAACTGGCCGGCCTCGCCGACGGCCAGCACGCCGGGCTGTGCCACTACGCCGCCACCTACGCGGGGTTGGGCGTCCGGCGCTCGGGGACCGCCACCACGATCGCGCACAACGCCGGCGGCACCCTGACCTACGGTCCGGTGATCACGCAGAACGCCGTGTGGCTGCGCACCACCTGGGACGTCAACGGGGTCAGCCGGTTCTCCTACAGCCTCGACGGGAGCACGTTCGCCCAGGTCGGCGGCACCTACCAGCTCACCTGGGGCGGATACCGCGGCGACCGGGTCGGCCTCTACACCTACAACCCCGACGGCACCGGCCACGTCGACGTCGACTCGGTGCAGTACACCATCGCGCCCACCAGGGCCTACAAGTGCGTCAGCGTGCGCAGCGGCAAGGTCGCCGACGTCTACCGTGCGTCGAACGCGGACGGCGCCGCCGTGATCCAGTGGCCCGACACCGACTCGTCGAACCAGCACTGGGCCTTCCAGTCCACCGGGGACGGCTACCACACCATCACCTGCGTCCGCAGCGGCAAGGTGCTCGACGTGGCGGGGTCCTCCACGGCGGACGGCGCGGCGGTCGTGCAGATGACCGCCGACGGCCGCACGAGCCAGCAGTGGCAGCTGCGCCCGCAGACCGGCGGCGAGTTCGTCCTGGTCAATCGCAACAGCGGCAAGGTGCTCGACGTCAAGGGAGGCAGCACGGCCGACGGTGTCGCGCTGATCCAGTACCGCGACTTCGGCAGCTCCAACCAGCGCTGGACCTTCCACCGCGTCACCAACCAGGGCCCCTGAAAGGGGCCTTGCACGCTCGGGCAAGGGGCGTCCCCATCGCCGCGCCGCATCAGCAGCAAGGGCCACGAGGCCCAGGACGCCGCCACGTTCGCCTCATGGGGCGTCGACGACTACCTCAAGTACGACTGGTGCTCCTCCAGCGGCACCCGGGACGAGCAGGTCGCGCGGTTCACGCTGATGCGT
>NZ_JAQMYP010000095.1 GCF_028369295.1 Streptomyces sp. HD | reverse complement strand
CCGCCCCCACCCCCCCCCCCCCCCACCCCCCCCCGCCCGCGCCCCCCCCCCCCCCCCCCCCCGACTCGGGCGTCTGGAACTGCGGCTCGGTGAACACGGGCGCCTGGAACACGGCCATCGCGGGCCGCGCCGGACGCGGCGCCTCGGCGGACTCGTCGGCGGCGGACCGAGCGGGCTCGGCGAACCCGGTTGCGGCACTCCTCGCCACCCGACGGCGCCGGCGCGGGGCGGCTTCCTCGGCGGCCTCGGCAGGCGCTTCGGTACCGGTCACCGCGGCGGCCTCCGCCTCGTCACCGGTGGTCACGGGGGTCTCCGCGGTCACCGGCGTCCCGGCGGGAGCCTCGGCAGCGGGCGCCTCGTCGGCGGGGGCGGAAACCCGCCGCGTGGCACGACGACGCGTACGACGCGGAGCGGCTTCGGCGGACTCGGCGACCTCAGCAGTCTCAGTGGCCTCGCCCGACTCGGCGGGCTTCTCCGTCTCCTCGGGGGCCTCGGCGACCTCGGCGGCCTCGGCCCGAGCACCGGAGGGCGCGGAGGCACGGCGCACGGCACGCCGACGCGAACGACGGGCGGGTGCGGCCTCCTCGTCGGCGGCGGGCGCCTCGGCGGCGGCAGAGCTGTCGGCTTCCTCAACGGCCTCAGCGGCGGCGGAACCGGAGACGACGGTCTCAGCGGCCTCGGCGGCGGCCGGAGCACCGACGGGCGCGGAGGCGCGACGCACCGCACGCCGACGCGTACGGGCGGGCGCCGCCTCCTCGGTGGCCTCCTCAGCGGCGGGCGCCGCCGTGACGGCCGGGCTCGCCTCCTCGGCGACCGGCGCGGCAGCAACGGCAGGCACCACGGTCTCGGCGGCCTCGGCAGTCTCGGGCGCACCGGCAGGCGCGGACGCACGGCGCACCGCGCGCCGACGCGAACGACGGGCGGGTGCGGCCTCCTCGGCGGCCACCGCCTCATCGGGCTTCTCGGCCGCTTCGGTCTCCTCGGCTTCCGCAGCCTCAGGAGTCACCTCGGCCTCGACGCTCTCGTCGGCCTCTTCGGTCACCGCCGTGACATCGGCGACATCGGCGACCGGTATGGCCGGCTCGACCACCTCTGCGGGCTGCGCCTCGGCGCCGGCCACGGGCGGGCCCGCCGGGCGGGACGCGGCACGCCGCCGCCGGCGCGGCGGCAGGGTGTCGCTGGGGGTGTTCGGTTCTTCGGAACCCTGGGTGGGTTCGGTCGGTTCGAGCATGCGGGCGTTTCTCCCGTCAGGCTCCCGGGCGCCGCGCCTGGTCCGGCGGTATGCCGGTGACGTCCGCGGCTCGCGCGATGCGCGACTGCCGCCGTCCGGGGCGCGGGCGCCGCACGGGAGCTCTCTGTGTCCTGTCTCGCCGGTTCCGTACGCCTCATGCGTACGGCCTGGCGAAAGTCTTCTGGTCGGTGCGCTGCCCGACCCAGGTGGCTCCCGAGTACGAGGGCGGCGCTTTCGACGTCCGTCCCTACGGAACCTTCCTTACGCCGGCGCCGTCGCGGCGGCAGCGGTCTCGGCCATGGGTGGGGCCGTCGCTGCCTCGCGGTCGGGCGCGAGCGGGTCGGTCACCGTGCCGGTCTCTTCATCGAACAGCCCCTGCGCCAGCCTGGTCACCGCTGCGGGGACCGGCGGCGCCAGGTCGGCCACGGCGCGGAGACCGGACAGGACGTCGTCGGGTCGTACGGCAGGCGTCACGTGCCGAACAACCAGCCGCAGTATCGCACAGGGCTGGTCGGTCGGCCTATCAGCTGCCGAACTGTGCGTTTCCGTTCCGTCGGTGCTTACGAGGTTCACGACCGCCGGGCGGGCGTCGAAGACGCGCACGCCGTTCTTGGTCATGCGCTGGACCTCGACGGCGTCGGCGGCGTTGAAGGACGCGACCGCGCGCTCGGCGTCGGCCGGGTCCACGCCGTCGAGCCGCAGCTCCCAGACGGACGCCGTGAGCCGGTCGGCGAGCCCGGAGGTCCGCGATTCGACCGCCTCGATGACGTCGAGCCCGGCGGGCAGCGACTCGTCGAGAAGCGCTCTCAGCTGTTCCGGATCGCGCGCTTCGGTGAGCGCGATCTCCAGGTACTCCGCCTCACTGCCCGTGCCGGTGGGTGCGGCATTGGCGTACGACACCTTCGGATGCGGCGTGAACCCCGCCGAGTACGCCATCGGCACCTCGGCACGGCGCAGCGCACGCTCGAAGGCGCGCTGGAAGTCACGGTGGCTGGTGAACCGGAGGCGGCCGCGCTTGGTGTAACGCAGTCGGATGCGCTGCACCGCGGGTGCGGGCGGCGGGCCTTCGGGCTGTCGCTTGCCCAGTGTCGTTCAGTCCTTCGTGAGAGCGGTCGTACTGCTACCAAGAGTACGTGTCTCGCGGCCCCGAGGTTCCCGCCGGTCCACTCCTTCCCGCTGCTTCGGCTCCCCGAACAGCATCCGCCGGAAGTCGGCACGCGCCTGTCGTACGGACTCGCGGGCGGCGGTGAGGGCCTGCCGGGTGGCCCGGCCCACGCTGCGGGCGGCCTCGGCGACGGGCCGCAGTACCGCGTCGCGGACGACGTGCCCGATGGGCGTGAGCACCGTGCGGTACACCCATCGCACCGGCTCGACGAAGACCCAGCGGAAGAGGTTCGCGAGGAAGCGGCCGACGGCGAGGGAGATCCGCCCGGCGACCCGCCACGCGTGCCCGAGGGCGTCCCGGATCTCCCGGCCGACGACGGCGAGCACCCGGCCGACGGGCGCGAGCACCCACCGGTACAGGCCCAGCGCCGGCAGCACGAACAGGACGCGGACGGTCCAGTACAGCGCGATCCCGATCCCGGTGAAGACGGTGCTCACGAGCCACGCCAGGCCCCTCGCGCACCAGGCGATCGCCTGTCCGACCGGCGTGAGGATCCACTCGTACACCCACAGGGCGGGGACCACGACGAGATACCGCGCCAGCCACGCCACGGCGCCGAACACGCCGAGTCCGATCGCGGCGAGTACCGCGCCGATCCCCCTGAGGACCCACGTCACCGCGTGCCCGATCGGAGTGAGCACGCGCGCGTGGAGCCACCCGAGCCCGGCGCCGATCCCTCGTGCCAGCCACGCGCACGCGTGCCCCACCGGAGTCAGCACATGCCGGTACAGCCACACCGTCGGTATGACGAGGAGCACGTTGCCCAGCCAGGCGAGCCCCTTCGCGACGGGTACGACGACGTATCGCCACAGCCCCACGAACGGCCACACGAACACCGCCCGCCCGAGCCACAGCAGCGCCCGGCCCACCGGCCGGAGCACCGTGTCGTTCAGGAACCGCCCGGCGACGACGAGCGCGTCCCACGCCATCCGCACCGGCACGACCAGCACGAGCACGACGATCCGCACCGGAATGCGGATCGCGACGACCAGACACCCCTCCGGTTCCTGGCGGCGCGGCGGCGCTTTTTCGAGATCCATACCGTCGTAGACGCCGGAACGGCTTGGCCGGATGCAGTTGTCCGGGATCCGGCCGTCAGGGATCCGGCGGTCAGGGATCCGGCCGTCAGGGATCCGGCCGTCAGGGAGTGCGTTCCGTCCTCAGGTACCGGTTCAGCGGCGGTCCCTGCGCGAGTACGGCGCCGATGGTCACGCCGAAGGTGATGGCGGCGCACAGCACGATCAGCCAGGACAGCAGGACGAGGACCAGGCCCAGGGCGCCGTAGTTCTCGATGGCACGGTTGAGGGCGTTGGGGACGTAGAGGCGGGCCGTGAGGCCGAGGGTGCTGGTCGCGGCCGAGACCAGGACCGCGCCGGGGAGCAGGGGCAGCCAGGGGACGCGGCCGGCGAGCAGCAGGTGCTGGGTCCAGAGCCAGACGGCGGTGCCGATCAGGAAGAGGAGCGGGGTGCCGAGCCAGAGGCCGACGCCGAAGCCCTCACGGATCGGGCCTTGCAGCAGGACCACCAGGACCAGGGCGAGCAGCCAGGCCACCCAGCGCCAGGCGGCGATCCGGGTGGCCGCCCTGGGCAGCCGCCAGGCCCGTTCGCAGACTCGGGCCATGGCGCGGCTGAAGCTGGTCGCGGAGATCAGCGCCAGCGCCAGTCCGACGGCGCCGCTGGTCTGCCGCGCGGTCTCGTCGGCGGAGTCGGTTAGCACCTGCCGCAGTTGCCGGTCCGCCGCGCCGGACAGTCCGAACATGGAGCGCAGCGAGTCCAGGAGCTGGTCGCGCACGCTGTCGGGGGTGAACGCCGCGACGGCGAAGAGCAGGGGAACGGCCGCCAGAAACGCCTGGGCGGCGAGTCTGGTGGCCGCGTCCAGGAGGTTCGCGGACAGCAGTCGGTCCGTCAGCTCGGTGAGCACGGGAAAGCGCTGCTCGGCCCGGAGGTGCAGGCGTTTGAGCCGGGCCGTCCATGCCATGCCGCCTCCCGCCCGTGCGCCCTGTCGCCGTCGCAGGCCGGGCAAGGTGCCTGCCGTCGCCTCGGCTCAGCCGCCGAGTACGGGCAGGGAGAGGCCGCAGCGGACGGGCTGGGCGTGGGCGGGATCGAGGGCGTTGCGCACGAGTTGGGCGGCGTTGGTGTCGTACGCGAGCGAGAGATGCTCGGAGATGTCCTGCGGGCAGATGTCCTGGATCAGGATGTTCCGGACGGTCGCGCCCGGTCCCGGGGTCAGGAAGTTGTTCGTGTAAGGGGTGGCGAACTCGTCGAACCGGGTGGCGATGACGGTGTAGCGGACGCCCGGCTGGGTGTCCCCGTCGCGGTCGAGCTTCTGGTTCATCTCGGAGCCCGGCATCTGGTCCGACCAGGCCTGGCCGACGAGGGCGGACATGGTCGGGTTGAGCCCCAGTTTGGTGGTCAGCGTGCCGATGCCGGAGACGCTCCCGCCGTGGTTGGAGGGGGCCAGGGCGATGAGGCTGCGCACCTTGTTCCGTTTCGGATGCGCGGGATTCGTGCCGCCCTCGAACCGCAGATACCAGCGGGGCGTGGGCCCGCCGCCCTGCGAGTGTCCGACGAGGTCGACCTGGCGGGCGCCGGTGGCCTTCAGTACGCGGTCGACGTAAGTGGCGACCTCACGGGCGGACTTCGCGATGGGGCCGGTCGCCTGGAACGGACTGCCGGGCGTCCCGCCGTAGTTGGGGGCGAAGACGCAGTAGCCCTGCTGCTTCAGCCACGGGGACAGCATGCTCCAGTTGTTGAAGGCGTTCGCCGCGGAGCCGTGGAGCAGTACGACCGGGCGCGGGTGCTTGCGGGTGGGGCGGCAGCTCCAGTCGTTGGCCCCGGCCGGCGACGCTTCCGGGTCGAGGAGCCCCCCGGTCGCCGCCAGGGGGACGTCGAGGATCCGCCCCGGTGGCCGCGGCGGCGTCGGCGCGTCGGGTACGGCCGCCGTCGCCTGCCCCTGCAGCGCCCCGGTCAGCGACAGAGCGAGCCCCGCGCAGGCGGCGGCCCACCTCGTGCGCCGCCGGTTCGACCGTCCCCGGGAAACACTGCGATCCGTCATCGGGCCACTCCTCGTCTCGATGCCGGCCGAGCGCCGACGCGAAGATGATCGAGGAGCGGCCTCCCGCAGCGCCCAACAGCCGCTCGCGGCACTCCTTATGGAGCAGACCGCATTCATCCGTCCAGCCCACGGAATCCCGGGGCGAATTTGACAGCCAGGGCTTCGCCGGTGTGGCCGAAGGGCCCGGATGGGGGGGCGCAGTGCATGTGCCCGCTCGGCGGCGCCGCGCGGCGTTCACTCCCGGGGGGCCGCAGGCGCCGGTTCAGCGTGCTCCAGCAGTTCACGGACGAGGGCTACGAGGGCGTGCGGCGTTCTCGCCAAGGCCTGCGGCAGAGCACGAGCCTGGGGCGGCACGATGTCCGAACCGTCGAGGTTGATGATCCAGAGTTGGAGTTCGCCGACCTTGTGCCGCCGCAGGGCCAACTCGATCTCGTCGTAGCAGAATCTGCTCAGTGCGTACGACCTGCTCCAGAGGACGACGAACAGGTCCGCGGAGAGAACCGCGTCCTCGATCGTGGGGTTGACCATGCGGTCCGGCCGCAGTTCCCTTTCGCCGATCAGGGCATGGATACCCGCGCCGGAGAGGTGGGCCTCAAGGGCCTGCGCGAAGTGAGCATCGGGCCTCGCCCGGCTGATGAATACGCGGCGAGGCGGCCAGTCGTAGTTGTGGTGTGTCCGCAACCGGGCGGTCAGCATCTGATCCGCGATCTTCATGGCGTCGGCCACCGCATCTCTTTCCATGAGCCGACGATGGTCGAGTGCGGGATAGATGCGCGCCCAGTCCCGCCTTTCATATGCACGCCGGGACGCACCGCCGAGAAATGCGAACGGCACGATCGGCTTCCTGCGTGCCTCCGCGAGGTGGAGCACCGTGTTCGCGGTTTTCGAGACGCGGCCTCCGATCGCAATCACCACATCGGCTTCTTCGAGGGCCTGGATCTGGCACAGCAGCCACGCCTGTTCCTTGGAGTCATCGTCTTCCGGCCCCGGGTAATACCAGTTCCTGATCTCCGTATCGTGACCGCGCCCCAGCATCTCAAGCATCCTCGCCTGCTTCTCGGCGACCTCCGGATGCCGAGGGCTGTGGAGATGGACGATGCGGCCCACGCCGGACCGGACGTAGCCAATCACCGTATGGAGGTCGGCCGAATCGGGAAAAGGGCTGCATACGACGAGTTCAGCACCGGCCTTCGCCACGGCTTGCCCGAGTTGCTCGCAGACGTGTGTGAGCTCGGGCGTCTCGTAATCGGGATAGTTCGTTTCACCCGTGACGCCACCGATGACGTAAACGGACCTGATCCTTGACGTGAGCCCCTTCTGCGCGGACGTATGCGGAGAAGCCAGGCGCCGCCCCAGCAATTTGAACAGAACCTCTGCGGAGGAGCGCGCCGCGAACTTCTTGTACCGGTCGTCCTTGCGCGGATCGGCGTGGTCCATAACGCCTTTGGCCACCACCCAGTCGGACAGCCCCAGCCGATGTGCGACCTGGGCAATGGTGGCGGACTCCATCTCCAGACCGGCGACCGAGCGCACTCCCCATCGCTTCAGCCGGTCCCAGGTGAGCCCGTCCTTCACCACGACGTTGCCACTGGCCATGGGCCCGACCACGACGGCGAACGGTAACTCCCGGGGACCGTCCAGATCGTCATAGACGAGTTGTTCGATGTGCGCGAACCCCGCGTCCGTCAGCGAGAGTGCCGCGCCTTCCCGGACCACCAGGCCGTCCTCCTGCAGGCTCTGGATCTGCTCGATCCACGATGCCTGGGACAGAAAACGACTGCGTGCCGGATGCCGTCTGGGATCCTCGCCGGCGTAGAGGCGCTCCATCAGCCAGATCCGTGCCGCATACGGGGATGCCTCGCCGAAACTGGGCAGATCCGTCGTGTCCATGTCCTGCGCGGCGCGCACCCACCCATCGGGCGCGGGAATCTGGCGATGATCTCCCTCAAAACCGCCCTGCGTACGCTTCCCCTCGTCGTAGGCGTACGCCAACTCCGCCACCACCACGTCACCGAGGGCCACATCGGCCGGGTTGCCGGCGCACACCCCGCACATGGCGAGGCAACGAGGCCGCAGGCGTTCCACGAGCGTCGACACCACCGGCGCGGTCGCGGTGGCACCCATCCTGGTGGGCCGTGCCAGCGCCACGGTCATGCGCGAACCGTCGGCCAGGACGTACGTTCCGAGGAGAAAGGGAGTCAAGGACTCCAACTCCCGTTCCTCCCAGGTCGCGACACCGGGGTGCCCCGCGTACCCGGCCAAGCCGACGGAGCGAGCCGCCTCGTACTCCTCCTCCAGCGCCGTGATGATCAGCGCGTCGACCTCGCCCGTCTCCACGTCAACCGCCATGCCTGTACCAGCTCCTCCGGAGTTCTACTCCACTTCGATGCCGTACTCCTGAAGGAGTTGTACAAGACCCTCCGTGTAGCCCTTCCCTCCAAGGACGAAATCCCAGTCAAGTCACCATTCGGCCTGCAGCGGAACGAGCCCAGCACCAGAGCTTCGCCCGAGCGGCCGTCCGAGACGTCGAGCCGACCCGGTTCGTTCCTGGCCGGGTCGAGCAGTCGGATGCAGGCGTCGGTGAATCCCGACAGGTCAGCGTCCGGGTTCGCCTCCGGATCGACGGCCGCCACGAGCACGAACCGGTCAGCCTCCTGCGGCAGTGCATCGAAGGAGACGCGAATCGCCGCTTTGTCCGGCGACTGAGCCGACGCTGCACAGACCGAACCGTCCGGAGTCCGTGGGGTGTTGAAGAAGACGAAGTGCTCTTCGCTCAGGTCACCGAACCACCGCGAGCGAGACCGGGGCCGCTTCGAGCAGGGGTGCCAAAATTGCCACCGCTTCACCCGACTGCGGTTCGGCGCGAAACGCCGACAGCAGCCACGCAGCAGGCGCTGGGCGTACGCGCACCGCACATCCACATGAAGCTCATGATCCCCAAGGACGTGCGGGACCGCTTGATACTCAAGGAAGACGACTTCGCCGAGGCTTTCTGAAATTCATTTTTACGCGGACCTTACGTCCCAATCTCGCCCCCGCGTCGGGCGGCAGGCCAGCAGCAACGAGTTCTTCGACCCGTGGGAGCCGTTCAACCAGCACCGACAATGATCTCCAGGCCTGGAGACAACCGTTCAGCTCCAACCACCCTCGTTCCGGCGGGTAACTGAAGAGTGCGGAGGGAAAAGACTTGCCGCAACGAAGTCACATCGATGTCGGGCAGGGAAGTCTCCAATGTCAACTGCGTAAGACGGGAAAAGTCGCCGAGCCACTCCCAAGAACAACGCAGATCCGCCGCGATGCACAGTCCTACGAGGCGATCAGCCACACAATAGCGTTTGATCTCCTCGGGACTGATAGGCGATGCTATCTTCAATAGTGATCTTCCACCGAATCTGCGCAGGGCCTGAAGTTCTCGACTGCTCGTAACTACGAAATAGAAGTCGCCCTCCTGTAGGTGGGCGATCACTTCTTCAGCGTAGCGGTCAGTGTCGAATCGACTCCACGCTAGGGCTAGTTCAGCACGCACCCGTAAGTCATCTACGGCCCGGAAACGGGTCAACACGGAAATAGCCGCATCGGTCCCGACCCGAACAGCGGCCAAGACGGTGAAGTAGGCTTCGTCTGAAGTGAGACCCTCCGGACCTTGCAGCAGTTCGAGTACAACCGGGCCGACATCTGCGAGGCCGCGAGCTTGGGCGAGGGAACGCGGAGGAATGAGCTGCTCGGCACGCTGCTGAACTTCGGTTCGCACAGAAGGATCAAGCTCTGTGGCGTCGTCCAAGCACGCCGCAGCCAACAGATGGAGGCGGTGGCGAAAACCTGCGGAAGAGTCGCCGCGTTCGATCAGACTGGTGAGTAATCGGGTACGTTCTGCCGGGCGCGCGTGAGCTACGGCCATTCGGATGACGTCC
Organism: Streptomyces sp. HD; assembly: GCF_028369295.1. GTDB lineage: Bacteria > Actinomycetota > Actinomycetes > Streptomycetales > Streptomycetaceae > Streptomyces. The sequence goes on along the minus strand of NZ_JAQMYP010000095.1, from coordinate 10,469 downwards.
TCCCACTGGTCAAGGTGGGCGCTACCACCTAGGAAGTCGAAATCGAGGCTCTCCACGGCCGCTCTCGCTCCGAGGTAGTCTTGAAATGTTCTGTGAATGAACTGCATAGTGCCTTCAATAGGCTCTATAAGCAGGCCACTTCGAACTAGAAGGTGCTGGTAGATCTGCTTCACCGTGCCCTGCTCAGCGACACGCGGCATCGCCGTCAGCGCTTGAGATAGCAAGTCCAGCACATCACGTTTATCCATCTCCGAACGACCGTTGCGGATCAACCAATATGCCAGCTTCTGGATCAGCTGAACCTGGTGGGTTTCGCCGATGCGCATGTCGCCCGCTTTGTAGACACCGCGCTCCCGGTCTCGCCTGGACAGCAGCATGGACAGAGCCGCGTCATAGAGTTCTTTACGTCCATCGGGAAGGTAGCCCCTACGATCACGATGCAGCGCGCAAATTAGTGCGCACATGAGTGGGTTGGTGGCAAGCCGGGCAAGTTCTTGCTTGGCACGTATTGCGTAGAGTAGTTCCTTACCATATGCATCCGCGCTTCCGGCCGCTTTGTGCCAACGTTCGATGAACGCGGCGACATCGTCGCGGCTCATGGGCGACAGATCCAGCTCCGAGAACCCCTCGTCTGCTAGCCAGTGTTCTCGCACGGCCGAGGGACGTGAAGTCACAAGCCAATGATTCTGGGGGTAGGAATCGATGAGATCCTTCAACCAGTTGCGGGCTTCCTCGCGTTCCCCCTCGGGCATCTCGTCGATGCCGTCGACCAACATCAACCCACGCCCTGCAGTAAGAACACGGTCGTACCAGCCTGTGGGCTGGGCATGGGCGATCGGGCACCCAACGGCAGCAAGGAACTCGTCCGGGGCGGGCAGCCTTGGCCCGGCTCGGGTCAGTGACCGCAGAGGCAGTACGAACGGCACCAAGCCATGCAGGTATAGGAGCCGCTCATCGAGGTCGTTACGAACGGCACTGACCGCCAACCACTGCACCAGAGTGGTTTTTCCGGAACCTGCCACTCCTCGCAAGAGCACCCGATCACGCCCGGCAAGGACTTTTTCGGCGGGGAGCACCAGCGGGACCTCGCCAACCGCGGTCTCGGTCGCTTCTAAGCTCAAATAGGCCGCATCGAGAGGCCAAGAAGCCGAAGATTCGGACAGATCAAGGCCGAAAATTGTCAACTTGCCATGTTTTTTGGATATGTAGCGCGCATACCGTTCCTCGAAACCGCCGTCCGCCGGGGAAGGGCTCCGCCGAATAAGTACATCGATCTTCGAAGAGAGTTCTTCGATCCTGCGACTTTGCTCAACTAGCGTGCGCGGCACGAAGGTAGATCTCGTGGTGAAGAAGTGCAGGATGTGCAAACAGGCCGTATCTACGACGCTTGCATGCAATAACACTGCATCGCTCGAGAGACCAAGTGTGGCTGCCTGGTTTCTCGACCGCAGGAGTCGAGACAGTTCCAGATAGCCGAGCCGGACGGCTTGTACATCGTCCATTTCGATATGTCCCAGGGAGCTGAGTGAGTGTGCGACCGCGTTCACCACTGCACGTTGCTCGTAACCAGCAAGGCGCTCCGACACTCCGGTGGACTGCGCTGCGCGATCCACCAACTCCTCTGCGACCTTGCGGAGATCAGAGTCCGAGAGGGTCCGTTTCTCTCCGCGAAATGAAACTAGTTGGGAGACGCGCACTGGGCGGTCTACCAGACCTGCACCGGACCCGTCCACCACAAACAGCTTCTTCACCAACGGGACAACGATGCTCGATGCGAGTCGAGCCCCAATGCTCACCGGTTCCATGATGCTTCAGCATAGAACTCCGAGGCCGACCATGGCCGTTGAATGCACGACTGGGGCCAAAGTGAAGGATCACCCCCCAGGGCAGGGTCCACCACTTCGAGGCCGTCGGAGATCATGTTTCACCTGACGGACGGCTATGCCTTGGCGTGGGAGCCTTCATCGTCAACGGCAACACCTTCTTCCCGGTCTGGTCGACCTAAATATGCGTGTCCATGGCCGGGCACGCCCTGAACTACGCAGAGCGTGGGTGGTGCTACTCCACCTCGATGCCGTAGTCCTGGAGGAGCTGTTCCAGACCCCGCGGGTAGCCCTTTCCACCGAGGACGAAGTCCCAGTCACCGCTCGGCCGGTGCCGGAAGGAGCCCAGCACCAGAGCTGTCTCCCCGGAGCGGCCATCGGAGACGTCAAGTCGGCCGAGCTCCACCCTTGCCGGATCCAGCAGCCTGATACAAGCGTCGGTGAAGCCTGACAGGTCCGCGTCCGGGTTCACCTCTGGGTCAACAGCAGCCACGACCACGAACCGATCAGCTTCCTGGGGGAGCGCGTCAAAGGAAACACGAATAGCTGCCTTGTCCGGCGCCCGCGCCGGCACTGCTCGCACCGAACCATCCGGAGTCTGGGGGTTGTTGAAGAACACGAAGTGCTCTTCGCTCAGAACCCGGCTACCGCGACATACGAGCGCGCACACATCCAAAGCGACATTCCCCGACCACGTCATACCCAACACGTTGTAGTCGTCAGTCGGGGTTGCTGACCCGGACGGCGCCGTTTGCGTGGGAGCCGCTCGCCCTCCCTCCCCCAGACGACCACGTAGCCCGTGCCTGTGCAGCAGATCGACAAGCTCACTACCAGAGATGAGCTCCAGAGGCTTACCGCGGGCGAACGTGTGCGAACCGGGTCCGAAAGCCGAGGTGGTCACCAGAACGCCCTTGTTGGCGCCACGGTCCTGGACCGTGCCGTACAAGTCACGCACAGCAGTAGGCGGCACCGTTGCTCGGTAGCGCTTCACCTGTACGACGATCTTGCCGCCCCGGATGGGAGTCGGGTCCAGGGCGTCGACATCAACGCCTCCGTCGTTCGAGCGCTCAGTCGTCACCGCCTGCATCCCCATCGCACGGAACAGCTCCGCGACCAGCGACTCGAAGGCGATCGGATCCATGTCGTACAGATCCGGTTCCTCATCCCCGCCATGCGTGACGACGTGATTGCCGACGTCCCGAGGCTGACGGCTCGGCCGCACCGAGGTGAGCTGATCGGGGCGAGTGGCGAGCTGTCCGCGCAAAGCGTCGGTCAGACAACTGACGGGATCCACCTGCTCCAGATGCAGCTCGGTGAAGCCCGACCGTCCAGCCATAACGGTCGCCAGAAAAATGTGCGACTGCCTTCCCGTCGCCGGGTCCGGCGCGTCCACGAAGCCGTTCAAGGCGACCGAGTCGAGGATGCCGTACTCATCCGCGGCGAATAGCTGGTGCAACACCAGCAGCATGCTCTGCGCCAGCACCTCTCGGTACAACGCCCGACGCTGGGTCACCGGACGAGCGGTCTCCTTGTCCTGGTCCTGAGAGGGGACGTACCTCACCGACTTCGCCTCAGGCACGACGTCGTACGTGGGCATCTCCCAGTCCAGGACGAGTTGTCGGGCCGCTGGGTCAAAGGCTGCCGCAACCTGCCGCGGGAACCCATCAGGCCAGGCAGTCGACGAGTAGAGCGCGGCCGAGAAGTACTCGATCACGGAGTCCGGCTCGCCTCGCCTCACCCCCGCGGTCACCTCGACAATGCCGCCGTTGTGCCGACGTATCTCCGACCGCTGAGCCTCCGCCCCTCGCGCATACTCCTGCTGTGCGGCCGCTAACTGCTGCTGCCGCTGCGCTTCGGCAGCCTGCGCCGCGTGCCAGTCACGTTCGAAATGAGCCCGCGCCTCGGCTTGAGCTTGTGCACGCCGACTTGCGGTCCAGCCTCCCTGCGCCTGGTACTGGCTCTGATCCGGCATACGCACAGGCCACGCAAGCGGCCCTGGATCGAACGGTGCAATCTCTTCCGGGCGCATCAGGGACGACGCTCTGAAGACCGGGGCATGGCAACCAGCGACCAGCAGTCCTTGTAAGGACGCGACCTGGGCTTCGATCTCCTCCGTACGCCGCCTGGCCTCCGCCTGCCGAAACTCTCGATGCCCCTGAGCAGCGAGCCGCTGATAAGCCCGCGCCTGCCGAGCCTCCTCCCTGCGCTGTCTCGCCTCAGCTTCCATCTGGCGCTGTTGCTGACGCTGCATCTCAGCCCAGACGCCGACCAAACCAGCAGAGCGACGACTCATGCGCTACCTGCCCTCCCCAGGGACGTCGGCACCGCCGACCAAACCTGGTTGCCCCCGCAACCAGTAGTAACAATCCGACTTTATCCAGTAATCATCATCCTGGATATCAACTTGCCAAAGGCAAGCTGAGCCGACCGTTCAGGCAGCTCACCGGCGTCGGACAGCATTGAGCCCCCTCTGCATTGAGAGGGGGCTCAACATCGCCGTACGGGGCCTCACCGAGGTCTGAGCACTCAGACCCACTCGACCTCTGAACGGATGCCCGAGGGATCTGCGGGGCCCGGCAGCGGTGTAACGGGCGCGCGCCGCGGCCCTGACCGTCGAAGGCCAGAAGCCCCGACAGCAGCCAGCGCAGCGGCCACCTCTTCCTCGCTCACCTCAGCCAGGGCCGCAATCACCCGATCGAGCGCCTCGCCCACCTCAGTGAGAGTGACCGCTAGGCGCCGGCGCAGCGTTCTTGACCGTAAGAGGCAGCAGCTTCTTCCCCGTCGGGCCGATCTGGATGTGGGTGTCCATCTGCGGGCACACCCCGCAGTCGAAGCACGGCGTCCACCGGCAGTCCTCGACCTCGGTCTCGTCGAGGGCGTCCTGCCAGTCCTCCCAGAGCCAGTCCTTGTCGAGGCCGGAGTCCAGGTGGTCCCAGGGGAGGACCTCCTCGTACGTCCGCTCGCGGGTCGTGTACCAGTCGACGTCCACGCCGAACGGCTCCAGCGCCTTGTCCGCGCAGCTCATCCAGCGGTCGTAGGAGAAGTGCTCGCGCCAGCCGTCGAAGCGGCCGCCGTCGTCGTAGACCGCGCGGATGACGGCGCCGATACGGCGGTCGCCGCGGGAGAGGAGGCCCTCGACGATGCCGGGCTTGCCGTCGTGGTAGCGGAATCCGATGGAGCGGCCGTACTTCTTGTCGCCGCGGATCTTGTCGCGGAGCTTCTCCAGGCGGGCGTCCGTCTCCTCGGCGGAGAGCTGCGGGGCCCACTGGAAGGGGGTGTGGGGCTTGGGGACGAAGCCGCCGATCGAGACCGTGCAGCGGATGTCGTTGGACCTCGACACCTCGCGGCCCTTGGCGATGACGTTCATCGCCATGTCGGCGATCTGGAGGACGTCGTCGTCGGTCTCCGTCGGCAGGCCGCACATGAAGTACAGCTTCACCTGACGCCAGCCGTTGCCGTACGCGGTGGCGACCGTCCGGATGAGGTCTTCCTCGCTCACCATCTTGTTGATGACCTTGCGCATGCGCTCGCTGCCGCCCTCGGGGGCGAAGGTCAGGCCGGAGCGGCGGCCGTTGCGCGTCAGCTCGTTCGCCAGGTCGACGTTGAACGCGTCCACCCGGGTGGACGGGAGCGACAGGCCGATCTTGTCTTCCTCGTAGCGGTCGGCCAGGCCCTTGGCGATGTCGCCGATCTCCGAGTGGTCCGCCGACGACAGGGACAGCAGACCGACCTCCTCGAAGCCCGTCGCCTTCAGGCCCTTGTCGACCATGTCACCGATGCCGGTGATCGAACGCTCCCGGACCGGACGGGTGATCATGCCGGCCTGGCAGAAACGGCAGCCGCGCGTGCAGCCGCGGAAGATCTCCACGGACATGCGCTCATGGACCGTCTCGGCGAGCGGGACCAGCGGCTGCTTGGGGTACGGCCACTCGTCCAGGTCCATGACCGTGTGCTTGGACACACGCCACGGGACACCGCTCTTGTTCGGTACGACACGGGCGATACGGCCGTCCGGGAGGTACTCGACGTCGTAGAACGCCGGGATGTACACCGAGCCCGTCTTCGCGAGGCGGAAGAGGACCTCTTCGCGGCCGCCGGGGCAGCCCTCCGCCTTCCACTCACGGATGATCTTCGTCATGTCGAGGACGGCCTGCTCGCCGTCGCCGATGATCGCCGCGTCGATGAAGTCCGCGATCGGCTCGGGGTTGAAGGCCGCGTGGCCGCCCGCGAGGACGATCGGGTCGTCGATCGTGCGGTCCTTGGACTCCAGCGGGATCCCGGCCAGGTCCAGGGCGGTGAGCATGTTCGTGTAGCCCAGCTCGGTGGAGAAGCTGAGCCCGAACACGTCGAAGGCACCAACCGGCCGGTGGCTGTCCACCGTGAACTGCGGGACGCCACGCTCCCGCATCAGCGCCTCCAGGTCCGGCCACACGCTGTACGTGCGCTCGGCGAGGACGCCTTCCTGCTCGTTCAGTACCTCGTAGAGGATCATGACGCCCTGGTTGGGCAGCCCGACCTCGTACGCGTCCGGGTACATCAGCGCCCAGCGGACGTCACAGGACTCCCACGGCTTGACCGTGGAGTTGAGTTCTCCGCCGACGTACTGGATCGGCTTCTGCACATGCGGGAGCAGAGCTTCGAGCTGCGGGAACACGGACTCGGCGGCCGCAGCGGCTTCGGCAGACATCTCGCGAACCTTCGTGAGCTGGACTGAACGGACAGGGGTGACCATCTAGCCTAACGCGACCGCGACAGCATCCCGCACGCCCAGCATCGCCACGACCCCCGTCGGCACACAAACGCCACCGCCAGGAACGCCGCTGTCCCCCGTACGTCACTGCTCCCGTACACGCCGGAGAACAGCACGTAAGCGGCCCGCCGAACGTCAGCAGCCCACCGTACGTCCGGAGCCGGCCATACGCCCGGTGCCATCCGTACGCCCGGTGCCACCCGTACGTCCGGAGCCAGCCATACGCCCGGAGCTGCGGCACGCCAGAGACCCGCTGCAGGTCAGCAGCACTCCCTACGTCAGAAGCCCGCCCCGCCCTTGATGTCCCTCCAGAGCCCGGGAAGCTCGGCCTCGTCCTCGGCCGCGCGCCGTTCCTCGCGCCCGTACAGCAGCCCGTAGGTGAACGACGGCTCCCCGGCCCCGTGCGCCTGCCGCGCAAGGTCGCGCAGCGCCTCCCGGGTCATCACGCTGTCCTGGTGGTCGCCGAGCAGGTTCTGCAGGCTCTTCATCGACTTCACCAGCCCGGAAGCCGGGTCACCGAGCGCCCGAACCGCCGACTCCGCCGAGTACCGCGCCCGCTTGGCCTTCTTGCGCGCCTCGTGCAGCCCCAGATCCCGCTCGTGCCCGGGCTCCAGCTCCAACGCCTGCTCGACCAGCCCGGACACCTTCGAGAAGTCCTTCCGTACGGCCTTGCGGATCACCTTCTCCGGCTTGCCGCCGGCCGCCTCCAGCAGCGGCGGATCGGCGATCAGGGCGTCGAGGGTCTCCAGCAGATCCAGATACCTCTTGCCGTCGAGCACGTTGATCAGCCGCCGCCGCGATCCTCCGCTACGAGCGTGCGACCAGGTGCGCAGCCGGGTGCGGACGGGACCGGTCAGCAAGGTCCGCGGCAGCTCGTCGAGGGCGGCCGTCAGCCGCTCGGTCAGCACCTCCTGGTCCCGGTCGACGCCCAGTTCCCCGGCGAGCCACTTCAGTTCCTCGCCGATCGGGTCGGTCACGGCCCGGTCCAGGACCTTTCCGTACGACTTGAAGGCGCTACGCATCCGCCGGGTCGCGACCCTCATCTTGTGCACGGAGTCGTACACGTCCCGCCGCACGGCCGGGTCGAGCTCGACGATGGCGTTCCGCTGGGTGCGGACGTAGAGGAGCACATGATCGCCCGCGGTGACCAGTTCCCGGGCCACCCGGGCCTTCTTGCCCCGCTTCTTCTTCGGCCCCGTCTCGTCCAGCGCCCGCTGCAGCTTCGACGCCGACGACGAGGGCCGTACGCCCGCCTTCTTCAGCCGCTTCTCGACCTTGTCGAGGAACCCCTGGTCGATGCCGTCGGCCAGCTCCACCTCGATCTCGGTCCACTGCGCGGTACCCCCGTCACCGCCGAACCGCTCGGCCTGTACGGCGTCCACACTGACCTCGGCCAGCACCCGGCCGTCGCCGTCGACGAGGTCGCGCACATCCCGGTCGGAACGCAGCCGCATCACGGGCAGCAACTCGGTGTCCCGCACCCGGGAGCGGACGAGGCCCGCGAGGGTGCGGGGCAGACGGTCGGACAACGGGGCCTGGATCTCGTCCCGCACCCCCGGGGAGACGGGGAACTTCAGATGCCATCCCGCGTCGGAGCCACCCGTTCTGCGCCGCAGGGTGATGGACGACGCGGCGAGTCGCTCGTCCTCGGTGTCGTAGTAGGTGGCGTCCAACTGCGTGACACCCTTGTCGATGACGGCCGCGACACCGGCGACGCCGGTCAGGTCGGGCAGGCCGCTGTGATCGGACTCGTACTTCCGCTCGATCTCACGCTTTGTGTCCGCCATGACCCGAATCTAATAGGAGTCACGGCGCGACGACAGGGCCCACTCGGCATGAACCACAGGGGAACTGGTGACTGCGGCAGGGAAAACGGTCGGGCGTCGGGCGTGTCCAGTGGCGGGGCGCAGGCTACCCGTGGGACCGGGCGCCGCGGACCCCGCCACGACGCCAATCCGCCGGGCAGGCCCCGGCCAAGCCGAGGCCCGGGCAGGCCCCGGCCGAACCCTGGCCAGGCCCGGTGGCACCCGGCCCCGCCGCAGCGGTCACGCGGACATCGGACGCTGCACTCTGATCGACTGCAGCAACCCCACCGCCACCCACACCGCGAACATCGAGGACCCGCCGTACGACACGAACGGCAGCGGCAGACCGGTCACCGGCATGATCCCGAGCGTCATCCCGATGTTCTCGAACGCCTGGAAGGCGAACCACGCCACGATCCCCGCCGCGACGATCGTCCCGTACAGCTCGGTCGTCTCACGCGCGATCCGGCAGGCCCGCCACAGGATCACGCCGAGGAGCACGATGATCAGCCCGCCGCCGATGAAGCCCAGCTCCTCCCCCGCCACCGTGAAGACGAAGTCGGTCTGCTGCTCCGGCACGAACTGGCCGGTGGTCTGCGAGCCGTGGAACAGCCCCGAGCCGGTCAGTCCGCCCGAACCGATCGCGATACGTGCCTGGTTGGTGTTGTAGCCGACGCCCGCCGGGTCGAGCTCGGGGTTGGCGAAGGCCGCGAAACGGGCGATCTGGTAGTCGTCCAGGACGCCGAGCTGCCAGACCGCGATCGCGCCCATCGTCCCCGTGCCGATCAGCCCGAAGACCCAGCGGTTGGAGGCACCGGACGCGAGCAGCACGCCCAGCACGATCACCACCATGACCATGACCGAGCCGAGGTCGGGCATGAGCATCACGATCAGCATCGGTACGGCGGCCAGGCCCAGTGCCTGCACAACCGTGCGGTGGTCGGGGTACTGCTTGTCCCCCGCGTCCACTCTCGTGGCCAGCAACATCGCCATGCCCAGGATGATCGTGATCTTCACGAACTCCGAGGGCTGCAGCGAGAAGCCGCCGGGGAGCTTGATCCAGGAGTGGGCGCCGTTGATGGTCGAGCCCAGCGGGGTGAGCACCAACAGGATCAGGAAGACCGAGACGCCGTACAGGATCGGCACGGCCGTGCGCAGGGTGCGGTGGCCGAGCCAGACCGTGCCGATCATCAGGGCGAAGCCGATGCCGGTGTTCAGCAGGTGCCGGACCAGGAAGTAGTACGGGTCGTCCTGGTTGAGCTCGGTGCGGTTGCGGGTCGCCGAGTAGACGAGGAGCGAACCGATCAGCGACAGGGCGATCGCCGACAGCAGCATCGTCCAGTCGAGCCGACGGGCCAGCGAGTCGCGGGCGAACAGGCGGGTCCAACCCGCCCGTTCGGGCCCGTACCCGGAGACCTGGAAGCTGTTGGCGCCGGTCATGTGAGCATCCTCCGGCTTCCCCGCCCACGGCTCCGGCGGCGCCTGCGCCGGGTGTCCCGGTTCTCGGCCGACGGCGTCGGCACCGTGCCGGCGAGCTGTTGCTCGTCGGGTTCGTCCGCGCCCTTCTGGCTGGCCTGCTGCTCCTTCGCCGGGTCCTTGGAGACCTTCGGCGAGGTGATGGTGCCGTCCGTGCGGACCTTCGGCAGGCTGGCCTGCGGCTTCGGCAGCAGCGCGTTCTTCTTGTTGATCGTGCCGTCGTCGGAGACGCCGTAGAGCGCGTCGTAGATGTTGCGGACGGCCGGTCCCGAGGCGCCGGATCCGGTACCACCCTGGGAGATGGTCATGACGACCGAGTAGTCCTTGGTGTACGTGGTGAACCAGGAGGTCGTCTGCTTGCCGTAGACCTCCGCGGTACCGGTCTTGGCGTGCATCGGGATCTTGTCCTGCGGCCAGCCGACATCCGCGAACCGCCAGGCCGCGGTGCCTCGGGTGGCGACGCCGGCGAGGGCGTCGTCCATCTCGGCCAGCGTCTTCTTGCTTATGGGCAGTTTGCCGTGGGACTTGGGCTTGATCTCCTGGACGTTCTTGCCGTCGGCGCTGATGACGGCCTTGCCGACGGTCGGGTCGTACAGGGTGCCGCCGTTGGAGATC
>NZ_JAQMYP010000094.1 GCF_028369295.1 Streptomyces sp. HD | reverse complement strand
CCCCCCCCCCCCCCCCCCCCCCCCCCCCCCCCCGCCCCCCCCCCCCCCCCCCCGCGTCCTGGAGCTGGTCGAGGGGCTCGTCGTGGACCTTCTTGATGGCCTCGATGAGTTCGTCGAGTCGTACGGATGACGTGGTGCTCGGGTTCGTCGACATGTGTCAACCGTAGGTTGACGCTCATGGGGTGTCAACCCGTGGTTGACATCAGGTGGGGGCGATTACGATCCCTTGGTGAGTACGCCCAGCACAGTCGACCGCGCCTTCGGGGCCGCCCTCTACGACACCGGCCACACCGCCCTCGACACCGGCGCCTCCCTCCTCGCCGCCGACCCCGGCTCGGACGCCGAACTGGCCCGGCGCGGCCGGGAGTTCGTGGCGGCCGCCTGGCGACGTGGCTGGCAGCCGGCGGACGTCATGCGGCTCGCACGCCGGGACCTGGACGACGTACACGTACGACTGCTCGCGGCGCTGATCCGCGACGAGCGGCCGCACGACCGCCCCCGCGGCCCGCGCTGGCAGGCCCAGCTCGCCGACCTGCCCGCCGAGCCCGCGCCCCGCACGGACCGCTTCTCGCACGCGACCGCAGTCCTGGAGCTCTACCGCCTCCTGCTCCGTCTGCCGGCGCTGGAACCCCTGGAAGAGGCGGCGGAACCGACCGCCAAGTCCTCCGGCGCCAGGTCCTCCAGGCCCGAGTCCCGCATGCTCACCCGCATCCGTGCGCTGCTGGCGAAGGCGGAGGCGACCGGCTTCCCCGAGGAGGCGGAGGCGCTCACGGCCAAGGCGCAGGAGCTGATGGCCCGGCACAGCGTCGACGAGGCGCTGCTGGACGCGCAGTCACCGTCGCACGACACCCCCGGCGCCTGCCGGATCGGGGTGGAACCGCCGTACGAGCAGGCGAAGGCCGTCCTGCTGGACGCGGTCGCGAGCGCCAACCACTGCCGTGCCGTGTGGAACGAGGCGTTCGGCTTCTCCACGGTCGTCGGTTTCGAGGCCGACCTGGAGGTGGTCGAGCTTCTCTACACCTCACTCCTGGTGCAGGCGCAGACCGCGATGACCAGGGCGGAGGCGGCACAGCGCGCGGGCGGCCGCAAGCGGACCAAGACCTTCCGGCAGTCGTTCCTGGCGGCCTACGCCCATCGCATCGGCACCAACCTGACGGCGGCGGCCCGGACTCAGGTGACCCAGGACCTGCTCCCGGTCCTCGCCACCCGAGAGGTTGCGGTCACCGACCGCCTGGACCGCATGTTCCCCGAGACGACCACGACCCGCCTGCGCGGCGTCAGCGACGAGGCCGGCTGGGTGGAAGGTGCCGAGGCGGCCGACCGGGCCCAGGTCCACCCCCGCCGGCCGCTGCGCTGACAACCGCGGACCGGTCCGTCAGTCGCCGGCCTGCTGGAACCCGGTCACCGAGGCGTCCGGCGTCCGCCCGTCGCTCTTCAGCGCGACATCGCCGTACGACCACTTGAAGCCGTGTGCCTCGGTGGACCCGGGCAGGTAGAGCCTCGCCATGCCCACGGGGAGGCTCTTGGTGCCGCCCCCCTCGCCCCGGACATAGGTCAGGGTGAAGGACGTGACGCCCTCCTTCGCGAGGGTCGTCTTCCTCGCGTCGGCGGCCTCGTGGGGCTTGACGGCGGTCGAGGCGCCGCGGGCGTGGAACTCGACGGTGGGCAGCCCGTCCAGCGTGCACTCGGCGCCGCTGCGGTTGGTGAGGGTGACGGGCAGGTTGCCGGTGTCCCCGGCGGCCGGGGCGGCGTTGGCGGGTCCGACCTGCACGGCCATCTCGCTGATCCGGCAGGCGGAACCGGCCTTGCTGTCCTGGCGGTTGTCCCCGGCCCCACCCTCCCCGCCGTCGCCGCAGGAAGTCAGGAGAAGGGCCGCGGCGAGGGTGGCGAGGGCGGCGGCGGGGACGGAAGTGGTGCGCATGGGGTCCTCTGGAGGTGACGTCGGTGACCGGAGTGGCACCGATCGGACATCACGATCCCAGACCGGCCGTGGGCAGCCCCGTAGGCAGCTTCGCGCCGTCACCCTTGACATAGGACTCGGCGCCGACGCCGCCCTCCCAGGTCACCTTCAGTGACGTCTTGCCGACGGAGTCGACCATCCCCGACGTGCGGTCCTTGCTGCCGTCGGGGCACTTGAGGCGGATCATTTGCATCCCGCCCTCCTCACCGGCGGTCCCGTTGCACACGGTCCCGCCGGTCGCGAAGAGCGCGGCCTCCTTGCCGTGGATCATGAGCACAACGGCCTTGCCGTCGGCTGTGGCGAGCCAGCTGCCCTCCAGGCCGGCGGCGCTGGACCCGGACCCTCCGCTGCCACCGCCCGTGTCGGCACCGGCGGAGGCACCGGCGGAGGCACTGGCACCGGTCGAGTCGTCCTTGGCGCCGGAGTCCGAGTCGGAGCCGCCGTCACCGCTGCACGCGGTGAGGACGAGCGCGCCCGCCAGGGACACGGCCACGGCCGCACCCCGCATCCGCCGGCCCGACATCGTGCGCGTGCGCGAGAAAGTCGCCGAGGTCACTGGAAGCTCCCAAGCTGTAGCGGTCGGCATACGGGCCGATCCGGCCACCGGGACCGAAACGACCGCAGCAAGTTACCAGGGAGTCCGGTCCGGACCCCAGGACCTGCCCGCCCAGGATCTGCCCGCCTACCAGGACGCCTTGCGCACTCCCGGCAGATACCCGGCGTGCGCCTGCCCCCGCAGCGACACCCGGGACAGCCCGAAGGCGCGGAAGTACCCGCGGGGCCGCCCGTCCACCTGGTCCCGGTTGCGTACGCGCGTGGCGCTCGCGTCCCTCGGCTGCCCGCGCAACTCGCGCTGGGCGGCGAGCCGTTCGGCGTCACTGGAGGACGGCCTGCGGATGATCTCCTTCAGCTCGGCGCGCCGCGCGGCGTACCGGGCGACGACCTCCTGTCGCTGCTGGTTCTTCGCGATCTTGCTCTTCTTGGCCATCAGACCTTCACTCCCCGGGCGCGGATACGGGCGACGGCGGCCTCGACGCCGATCGCGTCAACGGTCTTGATCCCCTTGGCGCTCAGCCGCAGTCGCACATACCGGCCCTCGCCGGGCAGCCAGTAGCGCTTGGACTGGATGTTGGGGTCGAAGCGGCGGGAGGTCCGCCGATGCGAGTGGGAAATGGACTTGCCGAACCCGGGGCGGGCGCCGGTCAGCATGCAGTGGGCGGACACAGGTGACGAACCTCTCCTCGCTGGCTACTGTTAATGGAATTCATTTTCAGTAAGATAGCAGCATGGCACGCAACGAACTCCGCCCGGTCATCAAGCTCCGGTCCACCGCCGGCACCGGCTACACCTACGTGACCCGCAAGAACCGCCGCAACGACCCGGACCGTATGACCCTGCGCAAGTACGACCCCGTCGCCGGCCGCCACGTCGACTTCCGAGAGGAGCGCTGAGCACCGCCATGCGCAAGGGAATCCACCCCGCCTACGGCCCCGTCGTCTTCCGCGACCGCGCCGCGAACCACGCTTTCCTGACCCGCTCGACGCTGGCCGGCGCACCGGCCGGGAAGACGATCGAGTGGGAGGACGGCAACACCTACCCGGTCGTCGACGTCGAGATCTCGAACGTCAGTCACCCCTTCTACACCGGCACGGCCCGCGTCCTGGACACGGCCGGCCGCGTCGAGCGCTTCGAGCGCCGCTACGGAAAGCAGGGCTGACGACGTGCCCGAGCTCTCCGTCGTGATCGTCGGCGGACTGCACGCCGACGCCCGCAGGGCGGCCGTGGACCGGCTGCTCGCCGACGTCCCCGACAGCGTCGTACTCCACCACGACCTGGCGTCGGCGGCGGCCGGCACGGTCGTACGGACGATCCGGGACGCCGCCGGCGTCATCAGCGCGGGAGAGGCGCCCCTGGTCAACGACTGCGCCTGCTGCGCCCTGCGCGAGGACCTGGTGCCGGAGCTGCGCAGCATCCGGGACGCGGGCACCACCCGGATGGCGATCGTCGAGCTGTGGGAATCGGTGGAGCCCAAGGCGATGGCCGAGGTGGTCACGGCGGGCGGCCTCACGCTCACCGGCGTGATCACCGCGGTGGACCCGGCGCTGGTCCTTCCCTATCTGGGCAACGGCGACGACCTGGCCGAACGGGGCCTGGCCGCCGCGGCGACGGATCAGCGCACGGTCGCCGACACCTTCGCCCGCCAGCTCGAATACGCCCCCGTCCTCGCCGTCGCCGACTCCCCGGAGGCCGACGACGAGGACCGCGAACTGCTGGCCCAGCTCCACCCCACGGCCCGCCAGGTCCCGATCACCCACACCGTCCCCACGGCCGCACTCGCCGATGACCTGACGGTGCCCGCCCCGCGCCGCCGCTCCCTCTCCTCGCTCGCCCAGGCGGCCCTCGCGGGCTTCGACGTCGAATCGGCCGCCGCGGCCCAGCACCCGGCATGCGCCCTGCTCCCCGCCGAGGCGGACGCGCACGGTGTGTCCACCCTGGTCTGGCACCGCGACCGGCCCTTCCATCCCGAGCGGCTGTACGACGCCCTGGAGGACATCACCTGCGCCGCGGCCCGCAGCCGGGGCCGCTTCTGGCTCGCCGACAAGCCCGACGTCCTGCTCCACTGGGACGCGGCCGGCGGTGCGCTCTGCGTGGAGAGCGCGGGCCCCTGGCTCGCCTCGCTCCCCGACGCGGCCTGGGACATGGTCCCGCCGGTCCGCCGGGCCGCCGCCGCGCTGGACTGGCACCCCGAGCACGGGGACTGCTGCCAGCACCTGGTCTTCACGTCCCCCGGCCTCGACCGGGACGGCCTGTGCCACCTGCTGGAGTCCTGCCTCCTCACCGACGCCGAGTACGCCGCGGGCCGCGCCGCCTGGAAACGACTCCCGCCCGCCTTCGACACCCTCCTGGAGGTCTGACAGTGCCCCGCACCCCCACCCGCAAGCCGGTCAAGTCCCGCCCCAACCCCCTGGACCAGGCCGGCATCACGTACATCGACTACAAGGACACCGACCTCCTGCGCCGCTTCCTCTCCGACCGCGGCAAGATCCGCAGCCGCCGGGTCACCCGAGTGACGGCCCAGCAGCAACGCCAACTGGCAAATGCGATCAAGAACGCCCGCGAAATGGCCCTGCTGCCGTACGCGAGCCGCTGACCCCGGCGCATGCCCGGCGCTGCACTGGCCAACTCCGCCAAGCGGAACGGTACTTGGAGTTTGGAACAACAAAGGCGCGGAACGCGTCTCTTCCTAGTGCACGAGGGAATCCATCCACGCGCGGCTGGCCGCACGTATGTGATGCGATCCCTGGGGCATGCGCTGGAACGCATATAGGGCCGCGTACGTCACAGGAGTAACCGCAGGAACACCCCGCGTGCACGTGCATCTGCTCATGCAGGTGCACGTGAAACAGAGCTATGATCCGGGAGCAGTTGACCTCTGCACGACCACTGCATCACCTCTCGCATCAATGGCCTTCGAGTCACCGCACCACCGGGGAGCGACCTGTGGACCACGACGTGTACAACGGCATGGCAGCCACGGCTCTGACCGGGGTGGCCTGGCAGAAGAGCAGGCACAGCAACTCCCAGGGCTCCTGCGTGGAGTTCGCCCGGCTCCCCGGGGGTGAGGTGGCCGTACGCAACTCGCGTTTCCCGGACGGCCCGGCCCTCGTCTACACCCGGGCCGAGATCGAGGCCATGCTCCTGGGCATCAAGGACGGCGAGTTCGACCACCTGGTCGCAGGCTGACAAGCCGGGGCGGCTCCCCGGGCAAACGGCACCTTCCGCGCCGTAACGCCCTCATCGCCCACCGTAACGCGCGTAGAACCGCGGCGTGGACAAGCGCCGCGGTTCGTCATTCCGTTGGAGCCGGGGCCGAGGCGGTGGCCGACGGGCCCTGTAGCCGGAACAGCGCCCAGACCACCTTGCCGCTCAGCGTCCCCGCCATCGGATGCCACCCCCAGCTGTCGCTGAAGGAGTCGACGAGGAACAGCCCCCGCCCCGACTCCGCGGAGAAGTCGTCGGAGTCGCGCGCGACCGGACTGTCGTGACTGGGATCGCGCACCGCGCACACCAGCCGCTCCGTCCAGCGCATCAGATGCAGCCGCACCGGTGGCGGCTGGTCGGCCATCCGCGGCGCGTTCGCCGGCAGCGCGTGTCGCAGCGCGTTGGTCACCAGCTCCGAGACCACGAGGCAGACGTCGTCGAAGTGGTATCCCAGTTCCCACTGGTCAAGGGTGCGCCGAGTGAACTTCCGGGCCTCACGCACCGCTTCGTAGCGGGCGGGCAGAGCGCAGGAGGCGGCGTTGGACACGGCTGCGGGATCCAGCGGCGGAAGGCCCTGCCGTAACGGCTTGAGCATGGTCGATCCATTCGTCCCCATGCGAGGCACTCCCGGGAATTCGCGGTCGTTGCGATGCAGCGGTTGCGCGGGACCATGGTTTCTGATGCGCAGAGCAGATGCAAGGGCAGATGCACGTGCACGTGACCGAATTGGACGTTCCCGTACCGCTTGTTGGCCATTTTTTCCGCCAACTTCTCGCCCTCTCCTTGCCTGTCCGCCACCCTCTCCTGAGAGGAATCTTTGTCTTCTTTCCATCTCTGTAATCGGACGAGTACTGCTCGAAGTGATTTAGTGGCAGACTGCGGGCCCTGAAGACGGTTGGGGAGGCTGGCGAACGTGAGCGCGGGAGAGCCCGGATCGGTGGTGCGGCGCATGCTGCTCGGCTCGCAACTGAGGCGACTGCGGGAAGCACGCGGGATCACGCGCGAGGCTGCGGGTTACTCGATCCGAGCCTCCGAGTCGAAGATCAGCCGGATGGAGCTGGGCCGGGTGAGCTTCAAGACACGTGACGTCGAGGATCTGCTGACGCTGTACGGCATCTCGGACGACGCGGAGCGCAACTCGCTCCTCTCCCTCGCCCGCGAGGCCAACGTCGCGGGCTGGTGGCACAGTTACTCGGACGTCCTGCCCAGCTGGTTCCCCACCTACGTCGGCCTGGAGGGCGCGGCCAGCCTGATCCGCGTGTACGAGGTGCAGTTCGTGCACGGCCTGCTGCAGACCGAGGCGTACGCGCGCGCGGTCGTCGAGCGCGGGATGAAGGGCGCGAGCAGGTCCGACATCGAAAAGCGGGTGGCGCTGCGCCTGGAACGGCAGAAGTACCTCGTCTCCGAGAACGCCCCCGAGTTCCACATCGTCCTGGACGAGGCCGCCCTGCGCCGCCCCTACGGCGACCGCGAGGTGATGCGCGGTCAGCTCCAGCACCTGATCGAGGTCTCCGAGCACCCGAACGTACGGCTGCAGGTCATGCCGTTCAGCTTCGGCGGCCACTCCGGCGAGTCCGGTGCCTTCACCATCCTCAGCTTCCCGGAGTCGGACCTCTCCGACGTCGTGTACCTGGAACAGCTCACCAGCGCGCTCTACCTCGACAAGCACGAGGACGTCGCCCAGTACGAGAAGGCGCTGAAGGAGCTCCAGCAGGACAGCCCGGGTCCGGACGAGAGCCGGGACCTGCTGCGTGGACTGCTTCAACTGTCTTGAGTGGACTCCTTCAACTCGCCTGAATCGCAAGTACGATGACGTGTGATCAGACCGTGAAGACGATCGCGATGGCGCCGACGCCGATCGGGTGTCTGCTCGGGTGTCCGCTAGGGATTGAGGGATCACATGTCGTCCTACTTCACCGACCTGGCTCAGCAGTACATCGACGGTGAGTGGCGCCCGGGCACAGGTTCCTGGGACATCATCGACTTCAATCCGTACGACGGTGAGAAGCTGGCGTCGATCACCATAGCCACGGTCGACGAGGTCGACGACGCCTACAAGGCGGCCGCCCGCGCCCAGAAGCAGTGGGCCGCCACCAATCCGTACGCCCGCCGTGCCGTCTTCGAGAAGGCGCTGCGGCTGATCGAGGACCGTGAGCAGGAGATCGCCGAGGCGATCATCGCCGAGCTCGGCGGTACCCGGCTGAAGGCGGGCTTCGAACTCCACCTCGCCAAGGAGTTCCTGCGCGAGGCGGTCCACCTGGCGCTGCGTCCCGAGGGCAGGATCATCCCGTCCCCGACGGACGGCAAGGAGAACCGCGTCTACCGTGTCCCGGTCGGCGTCGTGGGTGTCATCAGCCCCTTCAACTTCCCCTTCCTGCTCTCCCTCAAGTCGGTCGCCCCGGCGCTCGCGCTCGGCAACGGCGTGGTGCTGAAGCCGCACCAGAACACACCGATCTGCGGTGGCTCCCTGGTCGCGAAGATCTTCGAGGACGCGGGCCTGCCCGCCGGTCTCCTCAACGTCGTCATCACGGACATCGCCGAGATAGGCGACACCTTCATCGAGCACCCGGTCCCGAAGGTCATCTCCTTCACCGGCTCCGACAAGGTGGGCCGCCACGTCGCCACCGTCTGCGCCTCGCACTTCAAGCGCTCGGTCCTCGAACTCGGCGGCAACAGCGCGCTGGTGGTCCTGGACGACGCCGACATCGACTACGCGGTCGACGCGGCGGTCTTCAGCCGGTACGTCCACCAGGGCCAGGTCTGCATGGCCGCGAACCGTGTCCTGGTCGACCGCTCGATCGCCGACGAGTTCACCGAGAAGTTCGTCGCCAAGGTGAAGTCCCTCAAGGCCGGCGACCCGCGCGACCCCGAGACGGTGATCGGCCCGGTCATCAACTCCTCCCAGGCGGACTCCATCTCGGCCGTGGTCGAGCAGGCCATCGCCGAGGGCGCGACGGCCCTGGTGCGCGGCACGACGACGGACAACCTGGTCGAGCCGTCGGTCCTGACCGGCCTCCCCGCCGACTCGCCGCTCCTCCACCAGGAGATCTTCGGCCCGGTCGCCTTCCTCGTCACCTTCGACGGCGAGGAGGAGGCCGTACGCCTCGTCAACGACACCCCGTACGGCCTGAGCGGCGCCGTCCACACCGGTGACATCGAGCGCGGCGTCTCCTTCGCCAAGCAGATCGACACCGGCATGTTCCACGTCAACGACGGCACCGTCCACGACGAGCCGATCGTGCCCTTCGGCGGCGAGAAGCACTCCGGCCTCGGCCGGCTGAACGGCGACACGATGCTGGACGCGTTCACCACGATCAAGTGGATCTCGGTTCAGCACGGCCGGAGCGGCTTCCCCTTCTGAGCGGTTCGGGCCGCGCTCCCCGGGGCTGACCTCGGTCCCTGGCCGCCGCGGCCCTAACCTGGACCGTATGTCAGCGATCCGTCTCCTCGTGCTCGGTGCGGTCCGTATGCACGGCCGTGCCCACGGCTATCAGGTGCGCAACGACCTGGAGTACTGGGGCGCGCACGAGTGGTCCCACGCCAAGCCCGGCTCGATCTATCACGCCCTGAAGCAGATGGCGAAGCAAGGGCTGCTGCACGCGCACGAGATCGCACCGTCCACGGCCGGCGGGCCGCCGCGCACGGAGTACGAACTCACGGACAAGGGCACCGAGGAGTACCTCACGCTGCTGCGCGACGCGCTGGTCACGTACGACCAGCGGGGCGACGTGAAG
Source organism: Streptomyces sp. HD (assembly GCF_028369295.1). Taxonomy (GTDB): domain Bacteria; phylum Actinomycetota; class Actinomycetes; order Streptomycetales; family Streptomycetaceae; genus Streptomyces. The sequence goes on along the minus strand of NZ_JAQMYP010000094.1, from coordinate 10,695 downwards.
ACGGCGGCCCTCGGCTTCATGGTCGACCTGCCGAGGGCCGAGACCGTGACCCTGCTGAAGGAGCGGACCCGGCGGATCGAGGAGTGGCGGGCCTCCGTCGTGGCCCACTACGTGCCCGAGGACGGGCCCGAGCAGCTCGGCCACATCGGCGAGATCATGAATATGTGGGTCCACACGGCGGACTCCGAGAGGGACTGGACCGTCGGGCTGATCGAGCGGCTCGAACGGGGCGCGTACACCTTCGCCGACGAGGGCGACCCGTTCGTCGGCGTGCTGGCCGAGGGTGAGGAGAACCCGTACGCGACGGGGGAGCCCCATCCCGGGGACGCCCTCTAATCAAGTTTGACTAACTCTGCGAGTCGGGTTTACCTTCGATCTGGTAGTCAAGTTTGACTAGCGAGGGGGTCTCTCAGTGGCCGACGCGGCGATCACCGTCGAAGGGGCACGCAAGAAGTACGGCGGCAAAGCCGGCAAGAACGCACTGGACGGGCTCGACCTCACGGTCGCGCGCGGCACGGTGCACGGAGTGCTCGGGCCGAACGGCGCGGGCAAGACAACACTCGTCCGGATCCTGTCCACCCTGCTGTGGCCGGACGCCGGACGCGTCGAGGTGGCCGGGCACGACGTGCTGCGCCAGGCGTACGAGGTGCGTCTGCGCATCGGCCTGCTCGGCCAGCACGCCGCCCTCGACGAGGAGTTGGGCGGTCACCAGAACCTGGAGATGTTCGGCCGCCTCTACCACTTGGGTGCCCGCCACGCGCGCGTGCGGGCCGACGAGCTCCTGGAGCGCTTCGGCCTCGCCGACACCGGCCGCAAGCCGGTCAGGCAGTACAGCGGCGGCATGCGCCGGCGCCTGGACCTGGCCGCCTCACTCATCACCGACCCGGAGGTGCTCTTCCTGGACGAACCCACCACCGGACTCGACCCGCGCGGCCGCGCCGAGGTCTGGTCCGCGGTCCGCTCCCTGGTCGGCGGCGGCACGACCGTCCTGCTGACCACGCAGTACCTGGAGGAGGCCGACCAACTCGCCCACCGCATCTCGGTCGTCGACGCCGGCCGGGTCATCGCCGACGGCACCGCCGACGAGCTGAAGGCGCTGACCGGCGGCGACCGCATCGACGTCGTCCTGCGCGACGCCGGTCAACTGGGCGCCGCCGTGGCCCTGCTGCCCGTACCGAAGGACGACGTGCGCGTCGACCCCGACCGACGTCTGCTCAGCGCCCCGGTCACCGACCGGATGGCGGCGCTCTCCGGCGTCGTGCACGCCTTGGAGGAGGCCGGAATCGAGGCGGTGGACGTCGCGCTGCGCAGGCCGACGCTGGACGAGGTGTTCCTGCACCTCACCGGGGGCGACCACCGGGTCAAGGAGGCCGCGTGAGCACCCACGCCTACGCACTGACCGACTCCTGGACGATGACCCGCCGCGAACTCGCCCACTGGGCGCGGCAACCCGTGCAGGTCGTGGTCAACCTGGTCTTCCCGGTGATGCTGCTGCTGATGTTCGGCTACCTCATCGGCGGCGGCCGGGACGTCCAGGGCGACTACCTCGACTATCTGCTGCCCGGCATGCTCGCGCTCACCATGGCCTTCGGGCTGGAGGGCACGATGATCGCGGTCACCCAGGACCTCAACAAGGGCGTGATCGACCGCTTCCGGTCCATGCCGATGGCCAACGGGGCGGTCCTGGTGGGCCGTTCGGTGGCCGACATGCTCCAGTCGACGCTGGCCATGCTCGTCCTCATGGGCGTCGGCCTCGCGCTCGGCTGGCGCGCGGACGGCGGCCCCGGGGCCGTCCTGGGCGCCATGGGACTGCTCCTGCTGTTCCGGTTCGCCATGCTGTGGATCGGCATCCACCTGGCGATGGTGGCCGGGAAGCCGGAGCTGGTGCAGGCGGTGCAGATCCTCGTCTGGCCGGTCGGCTTCCTGTCCAACGCGCTCGCCCTGCCCGGGACCATGCCCGGCTGGCTGGGCACGGTCGTCGAGTGGAACCCGATGTCCCACACGGCCAGCGCCGCACGGGACCTGTTCCGCGGCACGGGTACGGAGCATGTCGCGGCGGCGACCGTATGGCCGCTGCTGCTCCTGGCCGTGTTCTTCCCTCTCGCCGTACGCCGGTTCGCCCGCCAGAGCCGATAGCCCGCCAGAACTGATAGCCCGCCAGAACCGGTAGCTCGCCGGACGCGCCTCAGTGGTGGAAGCCGGTGGCCGCCCCCTTGTCCCGGGTCAGGGGGTGCGGCTGTCGGCGCAGCTCCGGCAGCAGCAGGGTCAGGTCCTCCACGAACAGTTCGGCGAGGTCCTCGGAGAAGCCGTTGCGGCAGACGACCCGCAGGACGGACAGGTCCTCGCGGTTCGGCGGGAAGGTGTACGCCGGGACCAGCCAGCCCTTCTCGCGCAGCCGCCGGGAGACGTCGAACACGTCGTACGCCGTCACCTCCGGGGCCGTTGTGAAGGCGAACACCGGCAGCTCGTCGCCCCTGGTCAGCAGCCGGAAGTCGCCCAGCTGCTGCACGGCGTCGGCGACCTTTGCGGCCACGTCCCGCGAGGCCTGCTGCACCGCCCGGTACCCGTCGCGGCCCAGCCGCAGGAACGAGTAGTACTGGGCCACGACCTGGGCGCCCGGCCGGGAGAAGTTGAGCGCGAAGGTCGGCATGTCGCCGCCCAGGTAGTTGACGCGGAAGACGAGCTCCTCGGGCAGCGCCTCCCGGTCCCGCCACAGAGCCCAGCCGACACCCGGGTAGACGAGCCCGTACTTGTGCCCCGAGGTGTTGATCGAGGCGACCCTCGGCAGCCGGAAGTCCCAGATCAGGTCCTCGTCCAGGAACGGCGCGACCATGGCGCCGGACGCGCCGTCGACATGCACGGGGACGTCGGTCCCGGTCCGCTCCTGGAGGGCGTCCAGGGCCGCGCACAGCTCCGAGATCGGCTCGTACGACCCGTCGAAGGTCGAGCCCAGGATGCCGACGACACCGATGGTGTTCTCGTCGCACAGCTCGGCCGCCGCCTGCGGATCCAGATGGAACCGCTCGCCCTCCATCGGGACCAGACGGGGCTCCACCTCCCAGAAGTTGCAGAACTTGTCCCAGCAGACCTGGACGTTGACACCCATCACCAGGTTGGGCCGGGCACTGGGGTACCGGTCGGCGTTGCGCCGCGCCCAGCGCCGTTTCAGCGCCATCCCGGCGAGCATGCACGCCTCGCTCGACCCGGTCGTCGAACAGCCGACGGCGGCCGCCGGGTCGGGCGCGTGCCACAGGTCCGCGAGCATCGCCACACAGCGCCGTTCCAGCTCGGCTGTGCGCGGGTACTCGTCCTTGTCGATCATGTTCTTGTCGCGGCACTCGCCCATCAGGATCCCGGCCTGCGGCTCCATCCACGTGGTGACGAAGGTGGCCAGGTTGAGCCGGGAGTTGCCGTCCAGCATCAGCTCGTCATGGACCAGCTGATACGCCGTGGACGGCGGCAGGGGAGTGTCGGGCAGGCGATGCCTGGGCGGCGCCTGGGTCATGCCGCCGGCCGGGTTCGCCTCGCCGTAGAACGGGTTGACGGCGAGCCTGCGCCCGTCGCCCTTGTCGTCAGGTGCTGTGCTGTCCCCTCGATGCAGTGGCATGTAATCGACGGTAGAACCGTGCCGCCGGGCTTGCACCTCACGCCGCGTGAGGACGCACCGTTAAGTGCGTACCGAGAAGGGAGCGGAAGTGAGCTACTCCGTAGGACAGGTCGCCGGATTCGCCGGAGTGACGGTGCGCACCCTGCACCACTACGACGACATCGGCCTGCTCGCGCCCAGCGAGCGCAGCCACGCGGGCCACCGGCGCTACAGCGACGTCGACCTCGACCGGCTGCAGCAGATCCTGTTCTACCGCGAGCTCGGCTTCCCGCTCGAAGAGGTCGCCGCCCTGCTGGACGACCCGGAAGCGGACCCGCGCGCACACCTGCGCCGCCAGCACGAGCTGCTGACCGCCCGGATCGAGAAGCTGCAGAAGATGGCGGCGGCCGTGGAGCACGCCATGGAGGCACGCAAGATGGGACTCAACCTCACGCCCGAGGAGAAGTTCGAGGTGTTCGGGGACCACGACCCCGACCAGTACGAGGACGAGGTGCGCGAGCGCTGGGGGCACACCGACGCCTACCGGCAGTCACAGCAGCGCACGGCCTCGTACACCAAGGAGGACTGGAAGCGCATCAACGAGAAGATGGACGCCATCCACCGGCGCATGGCCGACCTGATGGCGGACGGCACACCGGCCGACTCCGCGGCGGCGATGGACGCGGCGGAGGAGCACCGCCGCTTCATCACCGGCACGTACTACGACTGCTCGCACCAGATGCACACCTGCCTGGGCGAGATGTACGTCGCCGACCCGCGCTTCACCGCGATGTACGACAACATCCGCACCGGCCTCGCGGCGTACCTGCACGACGCGATCCTGGCGAACGCCGCCCGCCAGACCTCGTGACCCCTGGCCCGGGACCCCGTACGGGTCACTCCCGGGCCAGGACCACCGCCGTCCCGTAGGCGCACACCTCGGTGCCCACGTCGGCCGCCTCGGTCACGTCGAACCGGAACGCCAGCACGCCGTTGGCGCCACGCGCGCGTGCCTGTTCGACGAGTCGCTCCATGGCCTGGTTGCGGGTCTCCACCAGGGTCTTGGTGAGCCCCCTGAGCTCACCGCCGACCAGTGACTTCAGTCCGGCGCCGATCTGTGAGCCGAGGTGCCGCGAACGCACGGTCAGCCCGAAGACCTCGCCGATCACCTGGGTGACCCGGTAGCCGGGAATGTCGTTCGTGGTCACTACCAGAACGTCTGGCTGGGGCCCCTGCCCGCCGCCGTATTCGTCGATGCCCATGACTGACAGCTTTGTCCCAGCAGGGCCACAGTGCATCCTGAGGGGGTCCATGGAACCTGGGCGGCCAGTGCCACGTTGGTACGTTGAGCTGTCAGCCACAGCCCGCCCGTCCCCACCCAGCAGGAGCCACATTCCCGTGACCACGCTTGCGCTCGGCCCCGAGTGGCTCAGCCCGGACTATCTGATCCAGACCTTCAGCCTGCCCGGCATCCTGCTGATCGTCTTCGCCGAGTCCGGCCTCTTCGCGTTCCTGCCCGGTGACTCCCTGCTTTTCACGGCGGGCCTGTTCGTGGCGGAGGGCAACTACATCAGCCAGCCTCTGTGGCTGGTCTGCACGCTCATCGTGCTGGCCGCCGTCATCGGCGACCAGGTCGGCTACATGATCGGCAAGTTCTTCGGGCCGAAGCTCTTCAACCGCCCCAACTCCAAGCTCTTCAAGCAGGAGAACCTGGACAAGGCGCACGAGTTCATGGAGAAGTACGGCCCCAAGGCGATCGTCCTCGCCCGCTTCGTGCCGATCGTGCGCACCTTCGCCCCCATCGTGGCGGGCGCCGGCCGCATGCGGTACCGCACGTTCCTCACGTACAACGTCATCGGCGGCGTCGCCTGGGGCACCGGCGTCACCCTCGCCGGCTACTGGCTCGGCCAGATCGAGTTCATCAACAAGAACGTCGAGGCGATCCTCGTCCTGATCGTCCTCGTCTCCGTGGTCCCGATCATCATCGAGTACCTGCGCGAGCGCGCCAAGAAGAAGCGCGCGGCGGCCGAGACCCCGGCCCCCGCCCAGCACCAGCCCCCGCAGATGGACGACGCGACCACCCAGCTGCGCCGCATCCCGTCCAACGACCAGCCCCAGCAGCCGTACGGGAATTCGGGCCACCAGCAGTACGGCGACCAGGGCGGGCAGCAGTACGGCAACCAGGGCGGGCAGCAGTACGGCTACGACCAGCAGTACTACGACCCCCAGCCCCCGCAGCAGCCGTACGCCCAGCAGTACCCGCAGGGATACGGCCAGCAGCAGCCGCACGGCGCCCAGCAGAACCAGCAGAACCAGCCGTACCCCTACAACGAGGGCTACTGATACGACGAGGGCCTTTGACAGGCCACGAAAAAATGCGGGACCGGCACCAAGGCCGGTCCCGCAGACGTCGGCTCAGCCGACGAACATCCACCTGGTCACATAGACCTTTCCGTCGGTCATCATGATGCCGCGGATACGGTCGTCAGAACCCAGGTTGCTGAGGTGCCTCTTGTAGGAACCGCAATTCCCGGCCGCGATGAACTGGTTGTCCCAGCCGTCCCAGACACGGCTTCCGCCGTCGATCTGGTAGCCGAACTGCACGTTGATCGTGCCCGACCCACCGGTCCTGCAGTACTCGGTGGTGTAGTCACCGGAGACCGACTCCGGGCCGTAGAGGCACAGCTCGCCGTTGTCGAGCGAGCCGCACTTGGACGCCCGGTCCGCCTTCACGGGAGCCGCTTCGGCGGCCGCGGCAGGCCCGAACAGCGCGAGGGCGCCGGCGAGCGCCGCGACCGTGGCGAATGCCTTCCTGGTGACTCGTGGCATTGCAGTTTTCACGTTTCATCCCCGAATTGAAAAACGGTCTTGTGTGGTCCTGACGGAGGCTAGGGGATGGTCTGGCGGCGAGGCAGGGCTTATGTCCGGGCGGATATCGGGCGGGGTGACGGAGGGTAAACGGAGGGCGGTTTTCCACATCAGGTAAAAGCGATATGTCTGTGTATTGAATCCCCGCATCGGGGGCGCCGTGACTACCGGCCGTCCACGGTGTCCGATGTATGTGACATCCATCACTGAATGATCTTGCGGCGTGTGCCGGGAGAGCAGAGGCCGGTCTCAGAAGCCTCGTGTCCGCTTGGCCGCGCGACGGCTCGCGGCCGTGGCCGCGCCCGGGGACCGCAGGAAGAGCCGGGAGATCTCCGACCCCAGGTTCACTCCGATCGCGATGGCCATGGCCAAGGAGGCGGCCGTGGCCAGCGAGACGAGGCCCTGGTTGACATCGTTCTGGGCGATCCACAGCAGCCCGAAATACGTGGCGGAGCCTGGCAGCAGGGGCCCGATCGCAGCGGTCGTATAGGGCAGGGCGGAAGCGAATCGGTACCGGGACAGCAACTGCCCGAACAACCCCACCAGCCCCGCGGCGGCAGCCGTGGAGGCAACGGCGGAGAACTCCCCGACGTAGTACATCGCGCCGTACACCACCCACGCGACACCCCCGTTGAGCGTCACGGCGAGCACGGTGGACCGTTCCTGCTGGAGCAGCACCGCGAAGGTCAGGGACAACAGCATCGACGCGGCGATCTGCCAGTACGGCCGCTCGGGGGCATGCAGTGCCTCGTCCGGGGTGAGCCTGGCGCCCAGGTTCACGCCGAAGTAGAGGATCACCAGCACCCCGATGACGATGCCGACGAAGAAGTACATGACCTCAAGCAGTCGCGCGGAGGCGGTGATGTAGAAGCCGGTCAGCCCGTCCTGCACGCCCGCCACCAGCGCCCGCCCGGGCAGCAGCGCGAACAGCCCACCGGTGATGACCGCGGACGCCTTCACGTCGACGTGCGCCAGTGTCAGCGCGACCCCGATCGCGGCCGGCGGCATCGCGGCCACCGTGAACTGGTAGAACTCCGGCAGCCCGCGCCCCGCGCACAGCCACGCCAGGCGGTCGCCGAGCATCGCGCCCAGCATGGCCGCGATGAACACGATCAGATCACCGCCGACCAGCACGGAGGCCGCGCCCGCGAGCAGTCCGCTCGCCCCGGTCAGCACCCAGGTCGGATACGGGTGCCGGTTGCGGCGGATCTCCGCGAGCCGCCCGTAGGCCTCCTCCAGGGAGATGTGGGTCTCCGGGTCGCTGAGGTCGTCCACGAGCTGGAACACGGCCGCCAGACGCGTGTAGTCGGTGCCGCGCCGCCGCACCGTACGCGACGCCGACACCGGGTCGTCCACCAGCGACGGCTGGTACGAGACCGACAGCAGCGTGAAGGTGACGTTCGGCTCGCACCGGTCCAGGCCGTAGGAGCGGCAGACCGCGAACATCGCGGCCTCCACGTCCTCCGCGCCCTCACCGCCCGCCAGCAGCAGCTCGCCGATACGCAGGGTCAGGTCGAGCACGCGCGGGACGGCCGGACCCTCTTCCTCCGCCTTCGGCATCCGCTCCGGCGCGGGCCGTTCGGCCACCGGCATGCGCAGCATCGTCCGCATCCGGTCCTGCCAGGGCAGGTCCTTGGTCAGGCTTATCTTCGGGATGCCGGTGGCGGGTGTGAACGCGGTCGGGGCGTCCTCGATGCTGTAGCCGCTCGGCGTGCTGAACGCCGATCCCTCGTGCTCCTGGACCGGCGCCTGCGGCACGTCCAGCCCCTTGGGCAGCGCGAACTCGGACGTGGTCTCCGACTCGCTGTCCCCCACCTCGACGCCGGCGGGCGGCGCGAAGGCCATCCTCGCCTCGTCCGACTGCGGCTTGCGGTCCTCCGCGTCCGTCACCTGCGTAGCACTCCTTGTACGACACCTCCTGCCGTCACTCAGTATGCGCACAGACACACGAACGGGCTGCACGCGCACGCGTACAGCCCGTTCGGATGGCCAAAAGCCAGGGGGGTCTCAGTGGCCGCCCTGGTCCTTGAAGCGCTTGTAGGACCGCTCGATCTCGGCCTCGGCCTCGGTGCGGCCCACCCAGTCGGCGCCCTCGACGGACTTGCCGGGCTCCAGGTCCTTGTACACCTCGAAGAAGTGCTGGATCTCCAGGCGGTCGAACTCCGACACGTGGTGGATGTCGCGCAGGTGCTCCTGGCGCGGGTCCGTCGCCGGGACGCACAGCAGCTTGTCGTCGCCGCCGGCCTCGTCCGTCATCCGGAACATGCCGATCGCGCGGCACTTGATGAGGCAGCCCGGGAACGTCGGCTCGTCCAGGATGACGAGCGCGTCCAGCGGGTCGCCGTCCTCGCCGAGGGTGTTCTCGACGAAGCCGTAGTCGGTCGGGTAGGCGGTCGAGGTGAAGAGTCGACGGTCCAGGCGGATCCGACCGGTCTCGTGGTCCACCTCGTACTTGTTCCGCGAACCCTTCGGAATCTCGATCGTGACGTCGAACTCCACCGGTGGCTCCTCCATGATCAGCACATAGTTCTGGTGGTTAAGTGTCCCTCACGCAGGTGTGTGATCGCGAAAGGGGCTGGTGATCGTGCCAGAACTGAGGCCGTGGCGAGCCGAGAGACCGCATGTGGCGCGGATCGCGGACGCCGTACGACCGCGTCTGGCACGGGCCGCGGAGGCCGTACGCCCTCGTCTCGCACGCGCCGCGACGGCCGCGAAACCACGGGTGGCACGGCTCGCACGAGCCGTCTCCCCGCAGGCCGCGCGGATCACGGGGCCGAAGACCTGGCAGTACACCGCGGGCGCCGCCACCGCCGGACTGGCACTGGCCGCCGGAGTGGTGACCACCGCCGGTCCCTGGGACTCCACCGGTCAGCGTACGGCCGAGCGGGACCGGGCGGTCGCCCAGGAGCGTGCAGGTGGCGCAGATCACGGCCGTAGTACCGATACGTCCGATACGGTGACGGCGGCCCCCCTTCCCGCCCCCAGCGCGGCCTCCGTCCTCACCGGACTCGGCGGCACCAGCACCGTGAAGTCGGCCCCGAACGGCAAGGCCCTGGCCGGCGTCCTGGGCCCGCTCCTGGACGCCCCCGAACTCGGCAGCCGGACGGCAGCCGTCGTGGACGTGGCGAGCGGCAGGCGCCTCTACGGCGACGGAGCCGGTCAGGCCCTCACCCCGGCCTCCACGACGAAGATCGCCACCGCCGCGGCCGCCCTCGCCGCCCTCGGCCCCGACCACCGCCTCACCACCCGCACCGCCCTGGAACCCGGCACCAAGGAACTCGTCCTGGTCGGCGGCGGCGACCCCACGCTGACGGCCCGCGAGGACTCCGGCGGCTGGGCGAGCCTGCGCGAACTCGCCGCCGCCACCGCCAAGAAGCTGAAGAAGCAGGACCTGCGCGAGGTCACCCTCTCCTACGACACGACCCTCTACGCCGGCCCCGAACTGCACCGCATCGGGGTCAACGACAACCTCGCCCGGGTCACCGCCCTGATGGCCGACGAGGCCCGCACCGACGACTCCACCAGGGGACCGGTACCCCGGGTGGCGGATCCGGCGAAGGACGCGGCGACCAAGTTCGCGTCCTTCCTCGCCGACCGCGGCATCAAGACCACCTCCCCCGGCCCCTCCAAGGCCACCAACCGGGCCGAGTCGCTCGCCGAGGCCGCCTCGCCCCCGCTGTCCGCCCTGGTCGAACGCATGCTCACCAACAGCGACAACGACATCGCCGAGGCCCTGGCCCGCCACACCGCAGTGGCCGGCGGCCGACGCGCCGACTTCGACGGCGCCGACGCCGCGATCCGGGACCGGCTGAAGAGGCTCGGACTCCCGGTGTCCGGCTCCGCCTTCAAGGACGGCAGCGGCCTCGACCGCGCCGACAAACTGACGGCCGACCTCCTCACCGCCCTCCTCGCCAAGGCCGCCGACCCCGACCACCCCGAACTGCGCCCCACCCTCACCGGCCTCCCGGTAGCCGGCTTCACCGGGACCCTGACCAGCCGCTACACCGACGGTGCGGCAGGCATCGTCCGAGCCAAGACCGGCACCCTGACCGGCGTGAACACGCTGGCCGGCACGGCCGTCGACCAGGACGGCCGCCTCCTGGCCTTCGCGTTCCTGGCGTCGAACACGACGAACCCCGGGGCGGCGCAGTCGGCCCTGGACGCAGCGGCAACGGCGCTCGCGTCCTGCGGCTGCGGCTGACCGGGGCCCGCCCGCGGCGGGGGGGGGGGGGCGGGGCCCC
>NZ_JAQMYP010000093.1 GCF_028369295.1 Streptomyces sp. HD | reverse complement strand
CCCCCCCCCCCCCCCCCCCCCCCCCCCCCCCCCCCCCCCCCCCCCCCCCCCGCCGTCGTCATGAGCAGACCTTGCCGTCCTTCGGGACCGTCCCCTGGAGCAGATACGCGTTCACCGTGGAGTCGACGCAGTCGTTGCCCTTCCCGTACGCGGCATGACCCTCGCCCTTCCAGGTGATCATCACGCCGACGCCCTTGCCCAGCTCGTCCGCCATCCTCCGGGTGCCCTCGTAGGGCGTCGCCGGGTCGCCGGTGTTGCCGACCAGTAGGATCGGTGCCGCGCCCGGCGCGCTCACCTCCGGGGTGTCGTACTGCCCGGCCACCGGCCAGTCGTGGCACCAGCCGGCCGTGTCCCAGCCCAGCATGGGGCCGAACACCGGCGAGACCTTCTCGAACCGCGGCAGCAGTTTCTTCGCCTCCTCGGCCGTCGGTCGCTGCCTGTCGTCCAAGCACGATATGACCCGTTGTGAGTGGTTTCCTGTGACGTAGTGCCCCGACGGGTCGCGGTCGTTGTAGTCGTCGGCGAGCGCCAGGAGTTCCGAGCCGTCACCCTGCTGGGCCGTCTCCAGGGCGCTGGTCAGCGTCGGCCAGCTCGCCTCGCTGTAGAGCGGCCTGACGAGGCCGGTGAGCGCGAGTGGCTCCGTGAGCCTGCGCCCGGAGGACGTCGGCAGTGGGCTCGCGTCGATCCGCTTCAACAGGTCCACGATCTTCCGCGTGCCGTCCTCGGCGCCCTGGCCGGTGGACTTGAGGTAGTTGTTCAGTGCGCGCTGGAAGCCCCTGGCCTGGTTCTCGACGTGTCCCTCCGCGTCGGCGCTCGGGTCGGAGACCGCGTCCAGGATCAGGCGCCCCACGTTCCCGGGGAACAAGTGGGCGTAGACGCCGCCGAGTTCGGTGCCGTAGGAGATGCCGAAGTAGTGCAGCTTCCGGTCGCCGAGGACCTGGCGCATCAGGTCCATGTCGCGGGCGGTGTCGGTGGTCGACACATGCGCCATCAGCGTGCCCGCGGACTTCTGGCAGCCCTTGCCGAAGGCAGCGGCGTCGCGGAAGTACGCCTTCTCCTCGGCCGGGGTGTCCGGCGTGATGTCCACGGACTCGGAGGCCTCGATCTCCTTGTCACTGCGGCAACGGATGCCTTCGCTGGCGCCCACTCCGCGCGGGTCCCAGCTCACCAGGTCGTAACGCTCGCCCAGTTCGGACGCGTTGGAGGCGTACCACGGCAGGGTCGACCGCCCCGAGGCGCCGGGTCCGCCGAAGTTGAACAGGAGCGAGCCGATGCGGTCGTCGCCACTGGCCTTGGCACGGATCAGCGCAAGGCCGATCGTCTCGCCGTCCGGCTTCTTCCAGTCCAGCGGCGTCTTGAGCGTCGCGCACTGCCACTCGTCGCCCGGCGCGGGGAAGCCCCCGGTGGCCTTGCAGCGCCCCCAGTCGAGTTTCTGCGAGGTCAGCGACGACGGCAGCGGTGCCCCCGAGCCGGATGCCGCCGACGAATTCGGCGTGCTCGTCTCCCGCCCGGCCTCGCCGCCGTCGGACGAGCCGCCGCTGCAGCCCGTCACCAGCAGCGCGGCGGCGGCCGTCAGGGCCGTCCACCGTACGAAACGCGGCATGGCGCTTCCCCCCTCGCAGGCCGTCCGCTCTGTGCCGCGGATGGCGGTCAGGCCATAGTAGGCAGATCACGAAAATGCCGTGACGGCCTGTGGATAACTCTCTGACCTGCCACTTTGCCGAGTTTCAGCTCGGGCTTCGGCTCGGGCTTCGGCGCAGGTTTCCGCTCAGGGGCGGGGGTGGAGGTCCGCGCCGGGGCCTCGACCCGACCCGGTCTCAGCCGCAGACGGTTCCGGCCGCCGGCACCTTCCCGTCCAGCAGATAGCCGTTCACCGCGGCCTGCACGCACCGGTCCTTGCTGTTGTACGCCCCGTGCCCCTGCCCCCGGTACGTCAGCTCGACGCCCACCCCCTTGCCCAGCGCCTCCGCCATCCGCCGAGCGCCCTCGTACGGTGTGGCCGGGTCGCCCGTGTTGCCCACGACGAGGATCGGGGCCGAACCGGGCGCGCTGACATCGGGGTGCTCTGCGGCACCCGCCACCGGCCAGTCGGCGCAGTTGAGCAGCGACCAGGCGAATGAGTCGCCGAACAGGCTTGAGGCGGACCGGAATTCGGGCAGTTGCTGCTCCACGTACTCGGGGGTGTACCGCGACCTGCTGTCGGCGCAGTTGATCGAGATGTTGGCGGCGGTGATGTTGCTGTACTCGCCGTTCTTGTTGCGCCCGTTCAACGAGTCGGACAGCAGCATCAGGGTCGAGCCGTCACCGCCGTACGCCTGCTCCAGGCCCTGGGTGAGGTACGGCCAGAATTCCTGCGAGTACAACGCCTGCGCGATGCCGCTGGTCGCGGCGCTCTGGGTCAGCTGCCGCGGGAAGACGCCCTCGATCGGCTTGCTGTCGAGGTCCTTGAGCAGCTTGGCGATGCGGTCCTCGACGTCCTGGGGGGTGTCGCCGATCGGGCAGCCCCCGGCCTTGGAGGTGCAGTCCGCGGCGAAGTTGCCGAGTGCGAGCTGGAAGCCCTTGACCTGCCCGAGTGTCGCCTCTTCCGTGTTCTGCGTGGGGTCGACCACCGCGTCGAAGACGGCACGCCCCACCCTCTTCGGGAACAAGTGGGCGTAGACGCCGCCGAGTTCGGTGCCGTAGGAGATGCCGAAGTAGTACAGCTTGTCGTCGCCCAGGACCTGGCGCATCAGGTCCATGTCGCGGGCCGCGTCGGTGGTGGCCACGTAAGGCAGCATCCCGTCGGAGTTCTTTTCGCACGCCTTGTTGAACCCCTTGGTGCTGTCCAGCAGTTCCGTCCGCTCGGCGGCGTCGTCCGGCGACGAGTCCTGCTGGAAGTAGGCGTCGAGCTGCTGGTCGTTCTCGCACCGCACGGGCTCGCTGCGGCCCACCCCGCGCGGGTCGAAGCTCACCAGGTCGTAGCGGGTGCGCAACTTCTCGTACCTGTCGCCGAAGGAGGGCAGCGTGGTGACGCCGGAGCCGCCGGGGCCGCCGAAGTTGAAGATCAGCGAGCCGATGCGCCGGTTCTCGTCCCCGCTGGCCTTCGCCCGGATCAGCTCGATGTCGATCGTGTCGCCCTTGGGTTCGTCCCAGTCCCGGGGCGCCTTCATCGTGGCGCACTGCCAGGTGTCGCCGTCCGGCAACGGCGACGGGCTGCCCTCGCCGCCCTGCGCCTGCGAGGGCGCCGGGCAGTCCTTCCAGCTCAGCTCCTGAGCCGTCAGGTCCTCGTCCCCGGAGTCGTCGTCGCTGCAGCCTGCCAGCAGGGAGGACAGCAGCAGGGCGGTGGCGGTCAGGGCGGCTGCGCGCATCCGGGGCGGGTTCGGCATGGTCCCATCCTGCGGTCGTACGTGGTGGGGCGCTCGGGGCACGGGCCGTACGAGGTACCACGACGCCTCACCTGTTCGGTGCCCCTACAACGTACGGCGCCTGCGCTACAGCGCGCCCTTGCGGGTCAGGTGGTTGAAGGCCAGCCAGCCCGGCAGCACCGGCAGCCACAGTGTCAGCATCCGGAAGAGCAGCACCGAGGGCGCCGCGACCTCGCTGGGCAGACCGACGGCGATCAGACCGACGGTCAGGGTCACGTCCACGGCGCCCACGCCGCCCGGGGTCGGGGCCGCCGAGCCGAGTGCGTTGCCCGCCAGGAAGACGACGGCCACGCTGGTCAGGCTGATCGAGGTGCCCTGGCTGCCGAAGGCCCGGATCGACGCGTCCAGGCACATCACGAAGCAGGCGGTCAGCAGCAGCATGCCGCCGATGCCGGTGACCAGCTTCTGCGGCCGCTGCAGCACGTCGAGCATGCGCGGCACGACACCCGCGAACAGCGACCTCACGCGCGTGACGACGAATTTCCGCAGGAACGGCACCGAGGTCACTACCAGCACCAGCACCGCCACCGTCAGCAGACCCGCGATCACGGTCCGGGACGGCGACAGCGACGGCGTCTTCTCGGTACCGGTCAGATAGCCGAAGGCCAGCAGCATCAGGATGTGGCAGCCGAGCCCGAACAGCTGCGACGCACCGACACTCGCCACCGCGAGCCCCGGCCGCACTCCCGCACGCTGCAGGAAGCGTGTGTTGAGGGCCACCCCGCCGACCGCGGCCGGCGCGACGATCTTCACGAACGACCCGGCGACCTGCGCCGCCACGGTCCGCCGGAACGGCACCCGCTCGGGCACGAACCCCAACAGAGCCATCGCCGCCGCGAAGTAGCTGGCCGCCGAGAAAAGCGCGGCCGCGGCCACCCAGCCCCACTGGGCGTTGGAGATGAGCGGCCCGAACTCGATGTGCGTCAGCTGCGTCAGCAGGAAGTACGCACCGATGGCACCGGCGATGAAGCTGATCAGCGTCCGCGGCCGCACCCGCTCCAGGCGGGCCGGCTCGACCGGCGCCTGCGGCCTGATCAGCAGCACCTCATGGCGGATCTGCGTGAGCAGGTCCTCCTCGCGCGCCTCCTGCAGGGCTTCGTCGATGGCTTCGTCGATGGCCCGCTTCTCGGCCCGCGCCTGCGCCCGTGCGGTCTTCTTGTCCGGCTTGTCGAGTACGACCCCGGAGTCGTCCGGTGCCTCCTCGGTGCGGGCCTGCTTGGCGTGCCGGGACGCCTCCAGTACCGCCTCGCGCTCGCGCTGGGCCCGTTCCCGGGCGAGTTTGCGCAGTGTCGCGCGCGTGGAGCGGCTCAGTGCGATGGGCTGGAGCATCGGCAGACAGTCGGCCACGGCGTCGGGGCCGAGCACGCTCACCGCAGAGGCCACCGCGCGCTCGGCGCCCACCCGGAGGCCGAGGGTCACCAGCAGCTGGGAGATGTCCATCCGCAGCAGCAGATTGTTGGCCGCGATCTCGCCGATGCGCAGGTCGGAGATGATCACCTTGCCGGAACGATCCACCAAAATCGCGTCACCGACCAGCCTGCGGTGCGCGATCCGCCGGGACTGCAACGCCTTGACCTGGAGCCAGGCGCCGCGCAGCAGATCGTCGGTGATCTCCTTGTCGGACAGCGAGTCCAGGGTGTGCCCGCCGGAGTGCTCGTAGACCAGCATCACGGCGTCCGGGCCGAGCTCGGAGGTGGCGATCAGCTTGGGCGCGTTGGCGCCGGCCGCGATGGCCGCGTAGGCGAGCAGCGCCTCTTGCTCCAGGGCCTGGCGCAGCGACTGAAGGCTGCTGCGGGTCGCGAAGCCACGCAGGGTGAGATTGCGCCACGCGCGATAGAAGAACCCCTGCGCCTGCTGCTCACGGTCGACCACTGTGACATCCAGCGGCGGACCGTCCTCCAGGGTGACGAAGTAGCGCCGGCCCCGGTCTCCGGTCTCCTGTGTGTCGGAGATCTCCTCGCGGGCGGCGCTCACAGGGCGGAAGCCGACGTGCCGCAGGCCCGCCATCAGGGTCCGTCCGGTGGGACGGACATTGGGCGAGCCGACCGCGTACAGCGTGCCGTAGGCGACGGTCCAGCCGATCAGCAGCGTCAGGATGATCGAGAACGGCGTGGTGTAGCCGGTGACCAGCATGGAGAAGGCGTACAGGACCAGAACCGCCCACAGGACCGCACGCCAGCGGGGCCTGCGGGACATGCCCACGGCCGTCATGTACGCGATGACCGGCGCGAGATAGCCGTGCACCGGGTCGGTCAGGGAGCCGAGGTCACCGGGTGAGGGCTGGGTCAGCGCGTCCCGGATGGACTCGGGGGCGGCCCGCGCGACCCACAGGTCGGTGGCGAGCGTCACTCCGTGCGCGAGGACGGCCGCGAGGACGCCGTCGGCGATGCGCAGTCCGTCCCGCTTGATCAGCCGCTCGATCGCGAAGGCGACGGGCACCAGCAGGATCGCGATGCTGGACACCAGCCCGGCCATCTTGCTGAACACGTCGGGCGCCTGACCGGTGCCCTTGTTGATGTCCTGTTCGAGACCCGAGGTGGTGCCGTGCGCGAACGCGGCGATGGCGAGCAGCAGGGCGATGCCCAGCACACCCACCAGCAGTCGCATCAGGTCGGACGGACGGTGCACGCGCGCGGGGAGGAGCGGTTCGTCGCCCTCGACCTCGTCGACGTGCGCCTCGTCCAGGTCGTACGCCTTCCCCTCGACGGCCTTGCGGCCGGTGTCGCTCGTGTCGGCGCCCTTCCTGGGCTCGTCCTTCGCGGCCTCGTCCTGCTCGCCGTCGCCCCTGTCACCGATGGCCTTCATGTCGGCGTCAGCGGTGCCCGGGCGCGACGAAGCGTCAGAGGTGCTCTGCGTGCCCTCCGGGTGCGCACCCTGCTGCTTCATCGTCTCTTCTTGATCTCGTATCACCAGTCACCGCCCGCATGATGGTGGCATGACCCAGCGACACACGGGGGCATCAGGGTGCAAATGCGGGGTCGCACAGTCTGCCCGAACCCTCGCCCCGGGGCGAGGGATACGCACGGTGGTGAGCGCGTCACATTGTCGGTGGGGTGGGGCAGGATGGGGCGGATGAGCGAGGAGAGCCTTCCGGACGACGCCCGCCCGGCGTACGACGACGCCCCCGAGGAGCACGCGGACGCGCTGCCCGAGTACGCCGAGCGGGTTCTTGAGGTCGCCGAACTGATCCCGCCGGGTCGCGTCATGACGTACGGGGATGTCGCGGAATGGCTGGAGGAGGGCGGGCCCCGCCAGGTCGGCAGGGTGATGGCCCTCTACGGGGGAGCCGTGCCGTGGTGGCGTGTGGTCCGCGCGGACGGGATCCTGCTGCCCGGCCACGAGCTGAGAGCACTGGAGCAGTACCGCGCGGAGAGCACGCCCCTGAAGGAGGCGAGCAGGGCCGCAGAGGGCCACCTGCCCCGCCTCGACATGAGGCGGGCGCGGTGGGACGGCGGCGAACGCGCACAGGGTCACACCTGACAGCTTCCGCCATCGGACCGCCCTCGGTGTGACCTGTGATCCGTACGGGGGAAACGGGGCACATCCGTGGCATGACGTACGTTCGTGGGACGAGGGACGCACGTGGCACGAGTGCCCCGAGGGATGAATCGGAAGCCCTGCTTCCGCACCATTCGTCGGCGTAGCGTCAACTGCGCGTGTCCCCCTCATCCCGCGGCCACCGCCCACCACGCGCGAGGGGCGCCCCACCAGCACACCCACCAGGACCGGCGAACCACGTGAGCTCCTCTTCCTCCACCAGGCGCCTGCCGCACCCTCAGGTGCGACAGGGGACCCGTGGCGCTTACCGGCTGGTGCGTACCCCTGTCGTGCAAGTGGCTCCCCCTCGTCTTGACGCCGCACAACGCGCGGTGGTTGACCACACCGCCGGCCCATTGCTCGTTCTCGCTGGTCCGGGCACCGGAAAGACCACCACACTCGTCGAGTCCGTGGCCGAGCGCATCGCCCGTGGCGGTGACCCCGAGCGCATCCTGGTGCTGACCTTCAGCCGCAAGGCCGCCGTGGAACTGCGTGACCGCATGGCGCTGCGCATCGGGGCGCCACACGCGCCCCAGGCGACCACGTTCCACTCGTTCTGCTACGCCCTCGTCCGCTCCCACCAGGACAGCGACCTGTTCGTGGAGCCGCTGCGTCTGCTGTCCGGCCCCGAGCAGGACGTGACCGTACGGGAGCTGCTCGCGGGCCAGCCCGACCTGGAGCGGCTCGGGCTCGCCCATGTGCGCTGGCCGGACGAACTGCGCGCCTGTCTGACCACCCGCGGCTTCGCCGACGAGGTCCGCGCGGTCCTCGCCCGCAGCCGTGAGCTGGGCCTCGGGCCCAACGCCCTGGACGCCTTCGCGCGCCGCATCGGCCGCCCCGACTGGCGCGCCGCGGCCGCCTTCCTCGCCGAGTACCTCGACGTGCTCGACATGCAGGGCGTGCTCGACTACGCCGAACTGGTCCACCGCGCGGTGCTCCTCGCCCGCCGCCCCGAGACCGCCCAGCGGCTCGCCGAGCAGTACGACGCCGTGTACGTCGACGAGTACCAGGACACCGATCCGGCCCAGGTACGGCTGCTGCACGCCCTGGCCGGCGGCGGCCGCAGCCTGGTCGCCTTCGGTGACCCCGACCAGTCGATCTACACGTTCCGGGGCGCCGACGTGAACGGCATCCTGGAGTTCCCCCAGGCCTTCCCGCGCGCGGACGGCCGCCCCGCGCCCGTCGAGGTACTGCGCACCTCCCGCCGCTCCGGTGCCGACCTACTGGCCGCGACCCGGCTGCTGACCCAGCGCATGCCGCTCACCCGGCTCCCGGCGGAGAAGGTACGCGCCCACCGGGAACTGGCCCCGGTCAGCGAGGGCGGCCGCGTCGAGGTCTTCACATATCCGACGCCTGGCACCGAACTGGACAACATCGCCGACATCCTGCGCCGGGCCCATCTGGAGGACGGCGTGCCCTGGGGCGAGATGGCCGTCCTGGTACGCGCGGGGTCACGCACGATCCCTACGGTGCGCCGCGCGCTCACGGCCGCCGGGGTGCCCTTGGACATCGACGGCGACGATCTGCCACTACGGCACGAGCCGGCGGTCGCACCCCTGCTTACGGCATTGCGGGCGGTGGCAGTGGCGGTGGCGCAGTCCGGCCGGGGCCACGGTGACCTGCGTGCCGCGGAAGGCGGCGTCCGTGCCGAGGAAGGCGGTGTGCGTGCCGAGGGAGGCGGTGTGCGTACCGACCGCGGCGACAGGGACGCGCAGCTCAGTCGCGGTGCGCATGACGTGCGTTCCGCGGAGGCAGCCGCAGCCGAGGGCGACGCCCTGGCCGACCGGCGGGAAGCCGAAGGCGACGTCTCGACGGATCGGTTCGGATCCGAGGACGACGCATCGACGGATCGGCCCGGTCGTCCCGAGGACGACTCCTCAGCAGACCGGACCGACCCCGGTGCCCCCTGGCTCGACACCGAAACCGCCCTGACCCTGCTCGCCTCCCCCCTCGCCGGCATGGACGCCGCCGACCTGCGCCGCCTCGGCCGTGCCCTGCGCGACGAGGAGCGGGCCGCGGGCAACCCCCTGCCGCCGCCCTCGGACGAGCTGCTCGCGCGGGCGCTGGCCGAGCCGGAGCGGCTGGCGGTGCACGACCCCGCGTACGCGCGTGGCGCCCAGCGTCTCGGCGCGCTGCTCCGCACGGCCCGTGAGCGCCTCGCGGGCGGCGGTACTGCCGAGCAGGCGCTGTGGGACCTGTGGGAGGGCACGCCTTGGCCGGCGCGCCTGGAGCGGACCGCCCGCCGGGGCGGTGCGGCAGGACGCAACGCCGACCGTGACCTGGACGCCGTATGCGCGCTGTTCGCGACGGCGGCCCGAGCGGAGGAGCGCACCGGCGGCCGGGGCGCCCTGAACTTCCTGGAGGAGATCGACGCCGAGGACATCGCCGCCGACACCCTCACGCGGCGTGCGGTACGCCCCGACGCCGTGCGCCTGATGACCGCGCACCGCGCCAAGGGCCTTGAGTGGCGCCTGGTCGTCGTCGCCGGCGTCCAGGAGGGCCTGTGGCCGGACCTGCGCCGCCGCGGCTCCCTCCTGGAGGCCGACCGCATCGGCCGCGACGGACTCGCCGAACCGCTCACCCCGGGGGCGCTGCTGGCGGAGGAGCGCCGCCTGTTCTACGTCGCCGCCACACGCGCGCGTGAACGCCTCGTCGTCACCGCGGTGAAGGCCCCGGCGGACGACGGCGACCAGCCCTCCCGTTTCCTGACCGAGCTCGGCGTCGAGCCGAAGGACGTGACGGGCCGCCCGCGCCGCCCGCTGGCCGTCGCCGCGCTCGTCGCCGAACTCCGGGCGACGACGGTCGACCCGCGCGCGTCGGACACCCTCAGGCAGGCCGCCGCCCGCCGGCTGGCCAGGCTCGCCGCGCTCGCCGACGAGGACGGCCGCCCGCTGGTCCCGTCCGCACACCCCTACCGCTGGTGGGGCATGTTCGAGCCGACCGAGTCCAAGGTGCCGCTGCGCAACCGCGACCAGCCCGTCGTGCTGTCCGGAAGCGCTCTTGATCAGCTCGCCAACACCTGCTCTCTGCAGTGGTTCCTGGGCCGAGAGGTGAAGGCCGACGCGCCCGCGACCGCCGCTCAGGGCTTCGGCAACGTCGTGCACGTCCTCGCCGACGAGGTGGCCTCCGGGCACACCCCGGCCGATCTCGTGGTCCTCATGGAGCGCCTCGACTCGGTGTGGAACGCGCTGGCCTTCGACGCGCCGTGGAAGTCGGCCCAGGAGAAGGACAACGCGCGCGTGGCGCTCGAACGCTTCCTCAAGTGGCATGTGATGGACCGTGCTGGGCGTACGCCGGTGGCGAGCGAGCACGACTTCGACGTGACCCTGGAGGCCGGCGAGTTCGAGGTGCGCATCCGCGGCCAGATGGACCGAGTCGAGGCCGACGGCGAAGGGCGCGCCTACGTCGTCGACTTCAAGACGGGCAAGCAGGCACCCAGCGCGGCCGAGGTGGCTCGGCACCCGCAGCTCGCCGTCTATCAGCTCGCCGTCCGCGAGGGCGCCGTGGACGAGGCCTTCGACGGAGTGCGCCCGGAGTCCGGCGGCGCCGAACTGGTCCAGCTGCGCCAGGGCGCCGCCAAGCGGGACGGCGGCGAGACGCTGCCCAAGGTGCAGGGGCAGGAGCCACTGGAAGGCCCGGAGGGGGAGTGGGTCGGCGAACTGCTGGCCACGGCGGCGGGCAAGGTCCTCGACGAGCGGTTCACCCCCAGCACGGGACAACACTGCACACACTGCGCTTTCCGGGCGTCGTGCAGCGCGCGACCCGAGGGACGGCACGTGGTCGAGTAAATGCCCTCATACAGGGGCGAGTCGATCGGGGCGCGGGTGGCCGAGCAACTGGAGTGATCGATCGCACCACGCGTGCTGACCTGGGCTTCTCCCGGCCCGACGGCCGATCCGGCACCTAGTGTCAGTGCCCGCCGCTAGCCTCTCTGAGGTGTCCGCCCGTATCACCGATCCCGAGCAGCTCAAGGAGCTCCTCGGCATCCCGTTCACTCCGGAGCAGACGGCCTGCATCATCGCGCCGCCCGCCCCGCAGGTGATCGTGGCCGGAGCCGGATCGGGCAAGACGACGGTGATGGCGGCACGCGTGGTGTGGCTGGTCGGCACCGGCCAGGTCGCCCCCGAACAGGTCCTCGGCCTGACCTTCACCAACAAGGCCGCCGGTGAGCTCGCCGAGCGCGTCCGCAAGGCGCTCGTCAAGGCCGGTGTCACCGACCCCGAGGTCATCGACCCGGACAACCCGCTGGGCGAGCCGGTGATCTCGACGTACCACGCCTTCGCCGGCCGTCTGCTGACCGACCACGGCCTGCGCATCGGCCTCGAACCGACCTCCCGTCTGCTCGCCGACGCCACCCGGTACCAGCTCGCCGCACGCGTGTTGCGCGAGGCCCCTGGACCGTACCCGGCCCTCACCCGCTCCTTCGCCGACCTGGTCAGCGACCTCCTCGCCCTCGACGCCGAACTCGCCGAGCACCTCGTACGCCCCGAGGCCCTGCGCGCGTACGACGCCGAGCTGCTGCTCACTCTGCAGGGTGCCAAGCTCAGCAACGCCGATCTGCGCAAGGTGCCCGAGACGGCCGCGGCCCGCCGCGAACTCGCAGAGCTGGTGGTCCGCTATCGGGCCGCCAAGCGCGAACGCGACCTCCTGGACTTCGGCGACCAGATCGCGCTCTCGGCGCAGCTCGCCGGGATCCCCGAAGTGGGCCGCGTCCTGCGAGACGAGTTCCGGGTGGTCCTCCTGGACGAGTACCAGGACACATCCGTCGCCCAACGCGTCCTGCTGGCGGGCCTGTTCGGGGGCGGCACCGGCCACCCCGTGACCGCCGTGGGCGACCCCTGCCAGGCCATCTACGGCTGGCGCGGCGCCTCCGTCGCCAACCTCGACGACTTCCCCGAGCACTTCGCCCACGCCGACGGGCGCCTCGCCGCCCGCCAGGCGCTCAGCGAGAACCGCCGCAGCGGCGGCCGCCTCCTCGACCTCGCCAACGGCCTCGCGGAGCCCCTGCGCGCCATGCACACGGGCGTGGAGGCCCTCCGCCCGGCCCCGGGGGCCGAGCGCGACGGCACGGTCCGCTGCGCGCTGCTGCCCACCCATGCCGAGGAGATGGACTGGATCGCCGACTCCATCGCCCATCTCGTGAACACCGGCAAGGCACCGGGCGAGATCGCCGTCCTGTGCCGTACGGCGACCGACTTCGCCGAGATCCAGGGCGCGCTCGTCGCCCGGGACGTCCCCGTCGAGGTGGTCGGCCTGTCCGGGCTGCTCCACCTGCCCGAGATCGCCGACCTGGTCGCCGTCTGCGAGGTCCTCCAGGACCCCGGCGCCAACGCCTCCCTGGTCCGCCTGCTCACCGGCCCGCGCTGGCGCATCGGCCCGCGCGATCTCGCCCTGCTGGGGCGGCGCGCACGGCTGCTGGTGTCCCACGCGCGCGTGGACGGCGACGACGACCCGGACCGCAGGCTCGCCGAGGCCGTCGAGGGGGTCGACCCCGCCGAGGTGATCTCCCTGGCGGACGCCCTGGACACGTTCCTGGAGACGCCGCTCGACGGCGACGGGGACGACGACCACCTGCCCTTCTCCCCGGACGCGCGGGTGCGGTTCGCCCGCCTGGCCGCCGAACTGCGCGACCTGCGACGCTCCCTGTCCGACCCGCTGATGGACGTCCTGCACCGCGTCCTCGCCGTTACCGGCCTGGAAGTCGAGCTGTCGGCCTCCCCGCACGCCCTGGCCGCGCGTCGCCGCGAGACCCTGTCCAACTTCCTCGACATCGCCGCCTCGTTCGCGGCCGGCGACAACGAGGCGACCCTGCTCGCCTTCCTGGCCTTCCTGCGCACCGCCGCCCAGTACGAGAAGGGCCTCGACAATGCCCTCCCCGGCGGCGAGAACACCGTGAAGGTGCTCACCGCGCACAAGTCCAAGGGCCTGGAGTGGGACGTCGTCGCGGTCCCCGGCCTGGTCACCGGCACCTTCCCCAGTACCAAGGGCCGCGAGAAGTGGACCGCGCAGGGCAAGGTGCTCCCGCACGAACTGCGTGGCGACACCGACACGCTCCCCGACATCGTCTCCTGGGACGCCCGCGGCCTGAAGGCCTTCCAGGAGGCCATGAAGGACCACCAGCACACCGAGGAGCTCCGCCTCGGCTACGTCACCTTCACCCGCCCCCGCTCCCTGCTCCTCGGCTCCGGCCACTGGTGGGGCCCCTCCCAGAAGAAGCCTCGCGGACCCTCCGACTTCCTTCAGGCCCTGTACGACCACTGCGCGGCCGGCTACGGCGAGATCGAGGCGTGGGCCGACGAGCCGGCCGAGGACGAGGAGAACCCGGCCCTGCACCGGGAGAACGCCGACCAGGTGTGGCCCCTGCCCCTGGACGAGGCCGCCCTGACCCGACGCCGCGCGGCCGCCGAGACGGTCCTGGCCCACCTGGAGAACCTCACCCCCGACGAGGACGGCCACCCCGCCGCGACGCACGACCCGGACACGTACGACGACCCGGACTGGCCACCGCCACCGGACGACGACGCGTTCACCGACGAGCTCACCGGCGAACTCACCGAGGCGGACCCCGGCGACTGGGACTCCTGGACCACCGACCGCCCCGACCGCCCGGCCATCCCGCACCAGGCGACGTCCCCGGAACCCCTCGCCGATCCCCCCGCACGCCACCACCCCACGGACCCGGACCCCCTCACCCCGGAGGAGGCCCGCACCATCGCCTCCTGGGACCGCGACCTCGACGCCCTCACCGGAGAGCTCCTGCGCGCCCGTGCAAGCGTCACGGACGTCCCCCTGCCGGCGTCGCTCACCGCGTCCCAGCTGCTGCGGCTGGCCGCCGACCCGGACGGGTTCGCACAGGAACTCGCGCGCCCCATGCCGCGCCCCCCACAACCCGCCGCACGTCGAGGCACCCGATTCCACGCCTGGGTAGAGGCCCGCTTCGAAGAGCTGACGCTGCCCATGCTGGAGCCGGACGACCTGCCCGGCAGCGAGACCGAGATCGCCGACGAACGCGATCTGGAGGCCCTCAAGGACGCCTTCGAGCGCACCGAGTACGCGCACCGCACGCCGTACCGGGTCGAGGCCCCGTTCCAGCTCGCGATCGCCGGCCGCGTCGTACGGGGCCGTATCGACGCCGTCTACAGGGAAGACCGGGGGGAGAGGGAAGACGGGGAAGAGGGAGTAGGCGACGGCGACGGGGTGACGTACGAGATCGTCGACTGGAAGACCAACCGCACCCGCACCGCCGACCCGCTCCAGCTCGCCCTGTACCGGCTCGCCTGGGCCGAGCAGCAGGGCGTGCCCCTGGAGTCGGTCGACGCCGTGTTCCTGTACGTCCGCAGCGGCGAGGTCGTACGCCCGGACGAGCTGCCGGACCGGGCGGCACTGGAGCGGCTGCTCACCGAGGAGCCGCTCGCCGAGGCGAACTGTGAGCAACCGCCCAACCAGGATGTCGGTGCGGGCCGATAGGCTCGTGACCATGAGCCATCCCGTTGACAGTGAGGTCAGCGCCGTCCGCACGTACATCGAGCAGCATTGCGCCGCCTTCCTCGACGAGCTCGCCGAGTGGCTTCGCATCCCCTCCGTGTCGGCCCAGCCCGACCACGCGCCCGACGTACGCCGCAGCGCCGACTGGCTCGCCGCCAAGCTCAAGGAGACCGGGTTCCCGGCCGCCGAGGTCTGGCCCACCCCGGGCGCCCCCGCCGTCTTCGCGGAGTGGCCCTCCGAGGACCCGCAGGCGCCCACGGTCCTCGTCTACGGCCACCATGATGTGCAGCCCGCCGCCCGCGAGGACGGCTGGGACAGCGAGCCCTTCGAGCCCGTCGTCCGCGATGGGCGCCTCTACGCGCGCGGGGCGGCCGACGACAAGGGCCAGGTGTTCTTCCACACACTCGGCGTCCGCGCCCACCTCGCCACCACGGGCCGCAGCACCCCGGCCGTCAACCTGAAGCTGCTCATCGAAGGTGAGGAGGAGTCCGGCTCCCCGCACTTCCGCGCCCTTGTCGAGGAGCACGCCGCGCGGCTCGCGGCCGACGCCGTGATCGTGTCCGACACCGGCATGTGGTCCGAGGACACCCCCACCGTCTGCACTGGCATGCGCGGCCTCGCCGAGTGCGAGATCCGGCTGTCCGGCCCCGACCAGGACATCCACTCCGGCTCCTTCGGCGGTGCCGTCCCCAACCCGGCGACCGCCGCCGCCCGCCTGGTCGCCGCCCTGCACGACGAGCACGCGCGCGTGGCGATCCCCGGCTTCTACGACGGCATCGTGGAGCTGACCGACCGCGAGCGCGAGCTCTTCGCCGAGCTGCCCTTCGACGAGCAGAAGTGGCTGCGCACCGCCAAGTCGTACGCCACCCAGGGCGAGGCCGGCCGCACCACCCTGGAGCGCGTCTGGGCCCGCCCGACCGCCGAGGTCAACGGCATCGGAGGCGGCTACCAGGGACCCGGCAGCAAGACGATCATCCCGTCCTCCGCCATGGTGAAGCTCTCGTTCCGCCTGGTGGCGGGACAGGAACTCGACCACATCGAGAAGGTGGTCCACGCCTGGGCGGCCGAACAGGTGCCCGCCGGCATCCGCTGGGAGATCACGTTCTCGGCCGGTACGCGCCCGTGCCTGACCCCGCTGGACCACCCGGCCCTGCAGTCCGTCGTACGCGCCATGGGCCGCGCCTTCGAGGGCCCCGTCCGTTTCACGCGCGAGGGCGGCTCGGGACCCGCGGCCGACCTCCAGGACGTCCTCGGCGCACCCGTGCTCTTCCTCGGCATCTCCGTCCCCTCCGACGGCTGGCACGCCCCGAACGAGAAGGTCGAGCTCGACCTGCTCCTCAAAGGCGTCGAGACCACCGCATACCTGTGGGGCGACCTCGCCGCGAGCTGGCGCCATGCGCCCTGAGCGAGCAGGGCCGTCCGGAGCGGTACCGCGCGCGGGGCACACTGTGAAGGCCGCCCCGCACCGACGAGTCCTGCCGCACCCGGTCGCCTCCCGTCCCACGTCCCGCCGATCCGCCCGCCGAAGCACACCGTTCCACTGGGGGAGTTGGAAGCACCCGTGACCACCTGGACCGACCACACCGCCGACCGACCCATCTCGCTCACCGCCCCCAGCGGCATCGACCGCGCCGCCCACCACCGGCTCGACGAGGCCTGGCTCGCGGCGGCGTGGAGCCACCCCACGACCCGCTGCTTCGTTGTCTCCGGCGGCCAGGTCCTCATCGACGAGACGGCGGACGGGCGCACCGAACTCGTCATGACCCCCTCCTTCGAGGCCCCTCTCACCGAGGCGCACCGTTACTTCCTCGGCATCGACGAGGAAGGCGTCAGCTACTTCGCCCTCCAGAAGGACGCGCTGCCCGGCCGTATCGACCAGTCGGCGCGCGCGGCCGGCCTGCGCGAGGCGGGCCTGCTGCTGTCGGCGCGCGACGTGGGCCTGATGGTGCACGCCGTCGGCCTGGAGAACTGGCAGCGCACCCACCGCTTCTGCTCCCGCTGCGGTGAGCGCACCGTGATCGCCGCGGCCGGCCACATCCGCCGCTGTCCCGCCTGCGGCGCCGAGCACTACCCGCGTACCGACCCCGCCGTGATCATGGCCGTCACCGACGAGGACGACCGCATCCTCCTGGGCCGCCAGGTCCACTGGCCCGAGGGCCGCTTCTCGACGCTCGCGGGCTTCGTCGAGCCCGGCGAGTCCATTGAGCAGGCGGTGCGCCGCGAGGTCTTCGAGGAGGCTGGTGTCACCGTCGGCGAGGTCGAGTACGTCGCCAGCCAGCCCTGGCCGTTCCCGTCCAGCCTCATGCTGGGCTTCATGGCCCGTGCCACCTCCACCGAGGTCGAGGTCGACGGTGACGAGATCCACGAGGCTCGCTGGTTCTCCCGTGAGGAACTGGGCACCGCCTTCGAATCCGGCGAGGTCCTGCCGCCCTACGGCATCTCGATCGCGGCCCGCCTGATCGAGCTCTGGTACGGCAAGCCGCTGCCGACGCGCAGCGTCTGACCACTGAAGGAAGCAGCCGAGCGCAAAAAGGGAGGGTGGCTGCCCCGGCTCGGGGCGGCCACCCTCCCTCTTTACGCGTCGATCACACGCCGATCTTCTGCTTCACCTGAGCCAGCGACGGGTTCGTCAGCGTTGAACCGTCACCGAAGAGCACCGTCGGGACCGTCTGGTTTCCGCCATTCGCCTTCTCGACGAACGCCGCGGACTCCGGGTCCTGCTCGATGTTGATCTCGGTGTACGCGATGCCCTCGCGCTCCAGCTGCTTCTTCAGCCGCTGGCAGTAACCGCACCACGTCGTGCTGTACATCGTCACAGTGCCCTGCATGTCTCGCGCGCTCCTTGGATGGCTCGGGGGATCGGATCGTTCGATGAGGGAACGTACGCGATCCCGCCGCCATTCCCACCCGGGGTATGCCCGGCACGTGACGCCTGCCGCATTAGTACGACTATCGGCGCCTGCCTGTGGACAATCGGCACAGCCGTCTCCGGCGACCTGGCAGCATGGCCGTGTGACAGCAGCAACGCACTCCACCCTCTTCCCGCAGGCACCGGACTCTGCCGACGCGGTGCTCGAAGGGCTCGACCCCGAGCAGCGCGAGGTGGCCACCGCCCTGCACGGGCCGGTGTGCGTGCTCGCGGGCGCCGGTACGGGCAAGACCCGGGCGATCACCCACCGCATCGCCTACGGGGTGCGTGCCGGCATCCTCCAGCCGTCCAGCGTGCTCGCAGTCACCTTCACCAACCGCGCCGCCGGAGAGATGCGCGGCCGGCTGCGCCAGCTGGGCGCCGCCGGAGTGCAGGCCCGCACCTTCCACTCCGCCGCCCTGCGTCAGCTCCAGTACTTCTGGCCGAAAGCGATCGGCGGCTCCATGCCCCGGCTCGTCGACCGCAAGATCCAGCTCGTCGCCGACGCGGCCGCCGCCTGCCACATCCGCCTCGACCGGAACGAGCTGCGGGACGTCACCGCCGAGATCGAGTGGTCCAAGGTCACCCAGACAGTGCCCGCCGACTACGCGCTCGCCACCGCCAAGGCCGGCCGTGACACCCCCCGCGACCCGGCCGAGACCGCCCAGATCTACAACGTCTACGAGGACCTCAAGCGGGACCGCTCCGTCATCGACTTCGAGGACGTCCTGCTGCTCACCGTCGGCATCCTCCAGGACCGTCACGACATCGCCGACCAGGTCCGCTCCCAGTACCAGCACTTCGTCGTCGACGAGTACCAGGACGTCAGCCCGCTCCAGCAGCGCCTGCTGGAGCTCTGGCTCGGCAACCGGGACAACCTGTGCGTGGTCGGTGACGCCAGCCAGACGATCTACTCGTTCACAGGAGCAACTCCCGACCATCTGCTGGACTTCCGCACCCGTCACCCCGGCGCCACCGTCGTCAAGCTGGTCCGCGACTACCGCTCGACCCCCCAGGTCGTCCATCTCGCCAACGGTCTGCTCGCTCAGGCCCGGGGCCGCGCCGCCGACCACCGCCTGGAGCTGATCTCCCAGCGCGACCCGGGCCCCGAACCCGTCTACACCGAGTACACCGACGAGCCCGCCGAGGCCGAGGGCGCCGCCCGCCGCATCCGGGAACTCATGGATGCGGGCGTCCCGGCCAGCGAGATCGCCATCCTGTTCCGCACGAACTCCCAGTCCGAGGCCTACGAGCAGGCCCTCGCCGACGCGGGCGTGCCCTACCAGCTGCGGGGCGCCGAGCGCTTCTTCGACCGGCCCGAGGTGCGCAAGGCGGGCATCGCCCTGCGCGGAGCGGCCCGCTTCGGGGGCAACGACGCACTCCTGGACGACGCAGTCGACCTGCCCTCGCAGGTGCGTGCCGTGCTGTCGGGGGAGGGCTGGACGACCGAGCCCCCCGCCGGCTCCGGCGCCGTCAGAGAGCGCTGGGAGTCGCTGGCCGCCCTGGTGAACCTCGCCCAGGACTTCGCCGCCGCCAAGCCCGGCGCCACCCTCGCCGACCTCGTCGCGGAGCTCGACGAACGGGCGAACGCCCAGCACGCCCCGACCGTCCAGGGCGTCACCCTCGCCTCCCTGCACTCGGCCAAGGGCCTGGAGTGGGACGTCGTCTTCCTGGTCGGCGTCGCCGAGGGCATGATGCCGATCACCTACGCAAAGACCGACGAGCAGATCGAGGAGGAGCGCCGCCTCCTCTATGTCGGCGTCACCCGCGCCCGTCGGCACCTCCATGTCTCCTGGGCGCTCACCCGCGCCCCCGGCGGTCGCCCCAACCGCCGCCCCAGCCGCTTCCTCGACGGACTGCGCCCCGGCTCGACCGCCACGGTCGGGCGCACCGCCATGGGAGGTTCCGGAGGCGTCGAGCGGGGCTTCACGAGCAGACCGGACGCCGTCCCGCGACGCGCCCAGCGCACTCCGGCCCGCTGCCGCGTCTGCGGGCGCACCCTCACGGACGCCGGTGAGATGAAGCTGATGCGCTGCGAGGACTGTCCCTCCGACATGGACGAGGGCCTCTACGAACGGCTCCGTGAATGGCGCGGTGTCCAGGCACGGCTCAGCGGTCAGCCGGACTTCTGCATCTTCACGGACAGAACCCTGATGGCCATCGCTGAGGCGGAGCCGAGCAGTCCGGTTGAGTTGTCCCGCATCTCTGGTGTCCTCAAGCGGAAGCTCGACCGCTACGGAGCCGATGTCCTGGCCATCTGCGCAGGCCAGGAGCCTGGGGGAGACGTCGACGGGGAATGATGCGAACTCGTCGAAAAAATAGTTTGCGCATGCCCCAGCAATCCCCATAGGTTCTTAGCCACGGGAACGGAGGCCTTCTCGGAGGCCCCAATTCCGTGTTCTACTTGCATACCCGTCGGACTGGTTCATCCCAGTCCCCCGAGACGCCGAGAGGAGGCGAGTCCAGTGATCAGCATCTACAGCAGCTCCATCAGCACCGCCAAAATGACCGATCGCTCGGTCGTCGCCTCCCTGTGCATGCTCGGCGCCTCGAACCAGGGCACCGGTCTGTCCGGCATTCGTGCCGTCCGTCCGGCGTCCTCCGTGTCTCTGGCGGGTCTTCCCGTCAGTGAGCGCAATGAGCGACCGACCAAGGCACTGGAAGCGGCAGTAGAGGCGAAGGCGCAGGCCTATGCCTCTACGGCGACCGGTGCCGGATTCCGGAAGCAGACGACGCAGCACCACCAGATGTGGGCCTTCCGTGGGCCAGAACCCTGGAGTGATCCAGCCTGACAGTCGATCAGGCCGGCGCCTTCAGGGCCGCGGAACCCCATCCGGGATCCGCGGCCCTTCTGTTTGTCCTCCAACGGGGACGACGGAGCGAAGGGGCCTCGGGACAAGAAAAGAACCCGGTACCAGCCGCCACCCGGTCCTACAGGACCGGAACGAACAGACGAGGAAAAACAACCGTGCAACTCGAAGCGCACGCCCCGTCCGTACCGCCTTCAGACGCGATCCCCAAGCCCGGCCTCACGGAGGACTCCACCTTGACCCCGCTCACTGCGCTCACCGCGCTCGACGACGCCATCGAGAACCTCGGCGTGCCCGTCCCCTGCCGCTCCTACGACCCGGAGGTCTTCTTCGCCGAGTCGCCGGCGGATGTCGAGTACGCCAAGTCCCTCTGCCGCACCTGCCCGCTGATCGAGGCCTGCCTCGCCGGCGCCAAGGAGCGGCGTGAGCCCTGGGGCGTCTGGGGTGGCGAGCTGTTCGTCCAGGGTGTCGTCGTCGCCCGGAAGCGGCCGCGTGGTCGCCCGCGCAAGAACCCGGTCACGGCATGAACACCGCAGGAACGATCGACCGTCCCTTCACGCACGACCCCCAGAAGCAGGCCCCGATGAAGCCGTCCACCCACGAACTTGCAGGCTCCGCGCCTGAAGACTTCACCACCAGTGGCGCGAACGACTCGCGTCAGAACAGGAACCGAGAGATGCAACTCATCCAAGAAGCCCTGGCACGTGCGCATATGCAAGAGCGCCGGCACGCGGCCGCGCGGGAACGCCAGGCCGTGGAGCTGGCGACCGCGCGCCGTATGCAGCGCCGCGCCGAGCGAGCCTCGATGCGCGCCCGCCGTGCGCTCGCCCGGGCGGTCATGCAGTAACCGACCACACCGCCAGAAGGTGGCCTCCCCGGCGCGGGGAGGCCGTGGCTCCCCGGGGGGGGGGGGGGGGGGGGGGGGGGGGGG
>NZ_JAQMYP010000092.1 GCF_028369295.1 Streptomyces sp. HD | reverse complement strand
ACAGGCGGGCCAGAAGTGGGCCCGCGGGTGAGGACGTCGCCGCCAGGAACGTATCCGCGACTCTGAGAAAGGGAGTTGCATGAGGACAAGGACAGGATCCCTCTTATGGACCGCCGTGGTCGCGGCGCTGGTCGTCCTGAGCATGGGCGGCACGGCGCTGGGAGCGGGCCATGGCGAGAACACGCCACGCGCGGTGTCCGGCCCGGTCGCCGCGACCGTCAGCACCGCTGCCGCGAGCCCCGGCTGCGGCAAGGCCCCCACCCTGACGAGCGGTACGCACACGATCCGGAGCAACGGCAAGAACCGGAGCCTCATCCTGCGGATTCCGGACGGTTACGACCGCAACCGCGCCTACCGGCTGGTCTTCGGGTTCCACTGGTGGGGCGGCACCTCCACCGACGTGGCCACGGGCCGCACCGTGGAGACGGGCACCTGGGCCTACTACGGGCTCCAGCGCCTGGCGAACAACAGCGCCATCTTCGTGGCGCCCCAGGGCCTCGACAACGGCTGGGCCAACTCCGGCGGGGAGGACGTCACCTTCGTGGACGACATGATCCGGTGGATCGAGGCGGACCTGTGCGTCGACACGACCCAGCGCTTCGCCCTCGGTTTCAGCTACGGCGCCGCCATGTCGTACGCCCTCGCGTGTTCCCGAGCGACCGTCTTCCGTGCCGTCGCCGTCCAGAGCGGCGGACAGCTCAGCGGATGCAGCGGCGGAACCCAGCCAGTCGCCTACCTCGGAGTGCACGGCCTCAGGGACAGCGTCCTCGGCATCTCCGGCGGACGGTCGATGCGGGACAGGTTCGTCAGGAACAACGGCTGCACCCCCCAGAACCCGCCCGAGCCCGGGCAGGGCAGCCTGATGCACCGGGTCACCACGTACTCGGGCTGCTCGGCCGGACATCCGGTCGCCTGGGCCGCGTTCGACGAAGGACACATCGCCGCCCCGCAGGACGGGGCCCCCGGTGACAGCGGCTCCAGGACGTGGCTGCCGGGAGAGGTGTGGAGGTTCTTCACGCAGTTCCAGACCTCCAACTTGTCTCAGGGGAGCGCGACTTGCCGGGGCACCGACACCGCCGGCACCCGGAACACCGGCGGTACGGCCGCGCCGGGCTCCTACACCCGCAACGGCACCGCCTGTGCTGTCCGGGGGAGTTGACCGGAGTCATCAGGCGGGTCGGCCGCGCTCGGAGTCGACGTCCGAGGCCGCCACTTGGGACGCGGTACACCCCGGCTCGGATGTCTCCGGCCGGGGCGTACCGCGGTCTGTTCGGACAAGACGTACGGGATGGCCGTATCGGCGCCGGCGGCCTGCGAGTGCCCGGCGCCGGTCCTGTCAGCCCTGGCCGCAGGCGATGCCGTTGAGACTGAATCCGCCCGGCGCGGCGAAGGTGCCGCTGTAGGTGCCCTGGAAACCGAAGGTCTGGCTGCCGCCGGGGGCGATGCTCGCGTTGTGCGCCAGACCGCTCGCCGTCACGGATCCCGAGGACGAGGAGAGGGAGGCATTCCATGTGCTGGTGATGCTCTGGCCGGAGGGCAGGGTGAAGCCGAGGCGCCAGCCGTCGACGGGCGCCGAACCGGTGTTGGCGACGGTGACGTTCGCGGTGAAGCCCCCCTGCCACAGGTTCGTCGCGTAAGACACCCGGCAGGTGGTGCCCCCGCCCGGGCCGCCCGGTCCACCACCCGTGTTGACGGCCGAGGAGAAGGAGTTCACGGTCAGCCCCGCGCCGTTCTGCCAGGGTTCGAAGCCGGCCTGGACGCTGGTCAGATACCAGTCGTTCCGTGCCAGCCCGCGGGCCACGGCCTGCCGGACGAAGTCCATCACGTCGAAGCTCCAGCTGCCGATCGCCGACGGGGCGACGAAGGAGAGCACGTCGTTGGTGCCGTTGCCCCCCGACCACACCTGCCAGGCCCGTCCGCCGACGGTCGCCGTGCCGACCTGCGAGCCGATGGGCTGGATCGGGCCCACCTTGTTGAGCCAGATCATGATCTCGGTCCGGTTCACACCGTCGGTGCGTGGCGTCGGGTCCAGCCAGATGTCGTACGAGGCGTTGTAGACGGCGTCGCCGACGTAGCCGTACGAGATGCTGCTCGGCGCGCTGGAGATGCGGGCGAGTTGCGCGGGGAGGTTGGTGCCCGGCGAGCAGTTGGTGTAGTGGCAGCCGTTGAAGAGGGACGGATACGACTTCGGGGCGCCGGTCGTGGGTACGGAACCGTCGGCGCGGGTGAGCCGGAAGCCGGTGTCGGTGGCGGTGACGCACTGGGGGTCGTTGGTGCCCCAGCGGTTGTTCTGGACGACGTAGCGCCCCTGGGCGACGGTCCAGCCGAACTGTTCGCAGACAGTCGTGTCGGCCTGGGCCGGGGGCGTGGCGCCGAAGAGTGCCGCGATGACGGCGAGCGCGCTGACGACGGCGCCCAACGCGCCGCGGGGAGTACGGGGAAGGCACGGTAGGGGTCGCATGTGGGCCTCTTTCCCGAGGTACGGCCTTGGTCGAGGGTCGTGCGGGCGCTCCCTGCTCCCCAGGGTTGGGAGCGCTCCCATGCATCGTTCTGTTTCGGACTGTAGGAGGTGGCCATGCCCCTGACAACCCTGTGGTGACGGTGATTCGGCAGCGAGGCCGGCTTCCGCCGGGGTGCGACAATGGCCGCGGCAGCGAGCACGGGTACGCCGCGGCGCGGGAGCTGCTGTCCCGCCCCGATCGCCCCACCGCCGTGTTCACGGCCAACGACATGCAGGCGCTCGGTGTTTACCGGGCCGCGCGCGAGCTGGGCCTGCGTATCCCGCACGAGCTCAGCGTCGTGGGCTTCGACGACGTACCGGCCGTGGCCTGGATGGATCCGCCCCTGACCACCGTCCATCAGCCGTTGGCCGAGATGGCGGCAGCCGCCACCGAGCTGGCCCTGGCGCTCGGCCGGGGTGAGCAGGTGCCGCAGGTGGGACTGGAGATCGCCACCACTTTGACCGTCCGGGAGAGCACGGCTCCGCCGAAGGAGGAGTGACAGGGGCCCGCGGACACGCGTGCCCCGGTTGCCTGGGAGGTGGCAACCAGGGCGAGGGGCGAGTCGGTCAGGAGATGGGTGGGACGTGAGTGCCGGTGACCGAGTCTCCGGACTTCTTGACGTGATACATGACCTTCTTGCCGCTGTAGAAGTTGAAGGTCAGCGTCACCAGTTCGCCGTCGCGCAGCGAGTCCAGGAACTCGGGCTTCAGGATGATCGTGCCGTTCGCGTAGTCCGGCGAGAAGGACTCGTTGAACTCCTGGTACGGAGTCCAGTTCTTCGTGCCGGCGTAGCCTCCGTCGCCGTACCTGGCCTCCATGGCCGACAGCACGTCACCCT
This sequence comes from Streptomyces sp. HD, assembly GCF_028369295.1. Lineage (GTDB taxonomy): Bacteria > Actinomycetota > Actinomycetes > Streptomycetales > Streptomycetaceae > Streptomyces. The sequence continues at coordinate 19,645 of NZ_JAQMYP010000092.1, read as the reverse complement.
TGTACCGCGTGGGGATGGTGAAGCCGTTGGTCTTGCCCGTGGCGTCGGACATCACCGCCTCGTCGTAGGTGACCACCTCGATCTGCCAGGGCAGCCCGCGGGAGAACCGGGCCTGGAGCGTGGCGTTCACCCCGTAATCCCGGTCGCCGCTCAACCGGGTCAGCGCACCCTTCGTGATGACGAGCCGCGTCCTGTCCCACAGGGTGTAGTCCCGTCCCTCGACGAGCTTGGTCTTGCCGTGCCACAGGCCCCGGAACTGGGCCCCGTTCAGATTCAGGGTGACCCCCTTGGCCGTGATCGGCTCCTTCTTCTCCAAGAAGACCTTGTCGAAGGAGGCCGTTGCCGAACGGGTCGTCCAGCCGGACTTGATCCAGGCCATCAGGGTGGGGTCGGTCCACTCCAGGGTGACCCGGTTCAGGTAGGCCCACGTTCCGGGGTCCCACAGCGCGGTGGTGACTCCGGCGAGGCGCGCGGCATGTCCGAAGTGCTCGTAGTACTTGAGCGCTTCGCCCCGCTCGACACGGGAGGGGTGGTTGTGGTCGGGGTAGCCGAGCAGCCCGTACTCGCCGAGGTAGACGGGGATGCCCCGGGCGACGAAGGTGTCGCGCATGCGGGCGAAGGCGTCGTTGAGGTCGCTCTGGGCGATGTCGTCGTAGTGGGTACCGCCTGCGACGTTCACGCTGAACGGGTAGTAGCTGTAGTAGTGCACGGTGGCGATCAGCTGACGGTCGTTCAGCGACTTGATCGTCGTGTACAGGTCGTCCATGAGGTTCTGGGAGGGCGTGCACGCCTCCGTGGGCAGCATGAGCAGTCGGTCGGTGTTCCCGCCGCCCGAGGAGCGGACGATCTTGTGGAAGGAGGTGTTCAGCTCACGCAGGAGCTTGGTCTTCTGCTCGGCCGTGGCCTTCTCGAAGACCGGCTCGTTGACGCTCTCGAAGACCAGGGTGCGCGGCTTGTCGCGGAACGTCGTGGAGATCTGGGTCCAGGTGGCGTTGAAGCGGGCCGTCACTCCGTCGTGGTCGGCGGCGATGTCGTCGATCCACTGCCACGAGTCGTGGTGCACGTTGAGCACGACGTACAGGCCCTCGTCGAGCGCCCAGTCGACGACCTCCTTGACGCGGCTCATGTACGCGGCGTCGACGGTGTAGGGGGCGGTGGTGGACTGGTGGTCGGTCCACGTCACCGGGATCCGGACGCTGCGGAAACCCTCCGCGCGGATGGTGGTGAACAGTTCCCTGGTGGCCTTGTTGCCCCAGGACGTCTCCTGCGGGAAGGCGTCCAGGGTGTTGCCTAGATTCCAGCTGGGCTGCATCGCGTTCACGGCGTCCATGGCGCGGGCCGGAACCTTGACTGTGCGGTGTGCCTGCTGTGCCGTGTCGCGGGGCGCGGCGAGTGCGGTGCTGCCGGCCAGGCCCAGGATGACGAGCAGCACCATCAGCAGGCCGGCCAGGCGTCCGGGGCCGAGTCTGCGGTGGTGTGCGGGTTGCCGTATCTCCTTCATGTGGCATGCCTTTCGGTCGGTCGTGCCTTTCCGCCGACGGTGCCGGTTGGTTCCCGCTGTGGTCGGGGAAGGCCCCGGTTCGGTGGTCAGGGGGAGGCGGGTTGGGGGCCGCCGAGAGGCTCGTAGTCGAACCAGTCGAAGTGGACGGTGCCTGCCGTGGCGTACATGCCGATGACCCGGCCGGTGAAGCCGCCGGCGACCTCCGTCGACAGGTATCGGCCGTCGAGGATCGCGAGCGAGGCGAAGGTGCCGTCCGGCAGCTCGATCCCGAGGGAGACGACATCGGGTCCGGTGCGCGCCTCGTACGGCCCGGGCGGCTCGGTGATCCGCACGCCGAGGACGATCGGGCCCGCCGGGACCTCCTGGGTGGTCACGACGGCGCGCACCGAGCCGATGCGGGAGACCACCCGCACCTGGGTGCCGTCCGTCTCGATCCCGTAGTGGTGCCGCTCGTCGAGCCGGACGGCGAGGCCGCCGCTTCCCTCCGCGGCGTCGACCAGAGTGCGCGCCCGGCACGACAGATGCCGCTGGCGCCGGCCGGTGAACACCACGTCGGGCTCGTCCAGGGAGCCGCCCCGCGCACGGAGCGTCAGCCATCCCGGGCGCTCCTTGGTGGTGCAGTGCTCGGCGAGCCGGTCACGCAGGGAGATCCAGTACGGTCGCAGATCGGCGAGCTCGAAGTCGTCCCGGCGTTCCTCGACGGGGCCCGGGGAGAGCGGCCACGGCAACTCGGGCAGGTCCAGGGCGACTTCGCCGACGACCGGCCAGTCGTCCACCCAGGTCACGGGCGCGAGGAAGGTCTCCCGGCCGAGGACGTGCCAGCCGGGAGTGCCGCCGCCCGGCCGTACCCCGAGGAACACCATCCACCACGAGTCGTCCGGCGCCTGCACCAGGTCCGCGTGCCCGGTGTTCTGGACGGCGTGGTCGGTGCCGCGGTGGGTGAGGATCGGGTTGGCCGGGCACGGCTCGAAGGGGCCGCTGGGCGAAAGGCCGCGTGCGATCGACACACCGTGGCCGCGCTCGGTGCCGCCCTCGGCGATGAGCAGATACCAGTAGTCGCCGATCCGGTACAGGTGGGGCGCCTCCGGGGCCTTGGCGCCGGGCCCGCCCGACCAGAGCTTGTGCGGAGTCCCGTGCGTCTGCCCGGTGGACGGGTCGATACGGAGCTGCGAGACCCCGGCGACCGTGCACCAGCAGGCGCCGTCCTCGTCCCAGACCAGGTCGGGATCGATGCCGGGCACGCCCGGTGCCCGGATGGGATCCGACCACGGTCCGGCGGGGTCGGTCGCCGTGACGATCAGATTGCCGCCGCCCTCGCTGCAGTTGGTGACGATCAGCCAGAAGCGCCCGTCGTGGTGGCGCAGGGTGGGGGCGTAGATCCCGGCGGAGGACGGCATGTCGGCCGGCAGCCGCAACTGGCTCGGCCGGTCCAGGGCGTTGCCGATCTGGGTCCAGTTCACCAGGTCGCGGCTGTGGAACAACGGCACGCCGGGGAAGTACTCGAAGCTGGAGCAGGCCAGGTAGTAGTCGTCGCCGACGCGGCAGACGCTGGGGTCGGGGTGGAAGCCGGGGATCACGGGGTTGGTGGGACGTCCGTCCGGCTGGTGCAGAGGGGGCACCTGATAGGTCCTCTCGTCGGTTCGTGGGGCAGGCGCGCGGTGGTTCAGGGAGCGTCGGAGTCCGTGGGGGTGATGCGGAGCAGAACGGCGGACGGCGCGGTGGGCAGGGTCAGGCTCAGCTCGGCCGTGTCGGGCGTCCAGGCGGAATCGGCACGGCCGGCCGAGGGGTAGAGCAGGCCGACACGTGCGGCGGTGTCCCGCAGGTGGGGCAGGTGAAGACGCGCCGTGGCGTCGCTTCCGGAGCGGCGCCAGGCCGTGAGGTAGGTGGCGGCGGGCGTGCGCAGGGCCAGGGCGATCCAGGGGTCGTCCCAGGCGGGAAGGCCCAGCGGCCAGGACGGCACTGCCTGCGGCAGCTCGGCGCGGATGGCCTTGTACGTCGCCACCGCCTCGTGGACCAGGGCGCGGGCCTCCGGCGCGAGTTCGGGAATGCGGCCGGAGAGATGGATCCGGCCGAGGAGCGCGTTGGCCATGGTGAAGGCCACCTCGTCGAGGGAGTCCTCGGGCTGGGGGTAGGCCCAGACGGCACCCTGTTCGGGGGTGACGGCGGTGGGCGCGGAAGCCGCGATGGGCGCGTAGCGGTGGAGGTTCTGCTGGTCGCTGGTGGACTGCAGCTGCATCCGGGACAGCAGGGCGTGGTCCCAGCGCATGCCGCCGGAGGAACAGTTCTCCAGCACCAGGTGCGGGTGCCGGTCGAGGACGCCGTCGAGCCAGTCGAGGTGCGCCCGGTTGTGGCCGAGCAGGCCGGCGCCCGGGGTCTCGCCGGGGTGCGCGCTGGTGCCGGAGCCGGGGTCGATGTTGTGGTCGAGTTTGAGATAGCCGACGCCCCACTCGCCGACCAGACGGTCCACGACCTGGTCCAGGTGGGCGCGGGCGGCCGGGTGTCGCAGATCCAGGTGGTGCCGGCCGGTCTCCGTGACACGGACGCCGTCGCGGCGGAAGAACGCCTCGTCGGGCAGCGACTTGGCCATGGGGCTGCGGACGCCGATCACCTCCGGCTCCAGCCACAGGCCGGGCACCATGCCGCGCTCCCGGATGCGGTCCAGCACCTCGTGGATCCCGCGCTCCCCGGGGAACCGGGAGGCGGCGGGTTCCCAGGCGCCGACGCTGTCCCACCAGCCGCCGTCGTCGCCGTCGTACCAGCCGGCGTCGATCACGAAGTACTCGGCGCCCGCGTCGGCCGCCGCGTCGATGTGCGGCAGCAGCTTCTCGGTCGTGGGGTCGCCCATCAGGCAGTTCATGTAGTCGTTGAAGACGACGGGCAGGCGCTGGTGGTCGGCGTGCGGGCGGCGTTGGGCGCGGCGGTAGCGGGTCAGCGCGGCGAACGCGGCGTCGGGGCCGCCGTCGGCGCTGAAGGACAGGGCGGCGGGTACGGTGCGAAAGTCGGTGCCGGGTTCAAGGGAGTGCCGCCAGCCGTGGTGGGTGTCGGTGGGTCCGAACAGCGCCGCGTAGGCCGCCCTGTCGCGCTCACCGCACTCCCAGCGCCAGCCCCCGCCGTTGTGCTCGATCTGCCACACCCAGGTGCGGCCGGTGCGCCGGTCGGTCAGGCCGCCCATCGGGAGGCGTCCGCAACTGGACCAGGTGCCCTGTCCGTTCACGGCGAAGCCGGATTTGCCGTGCGCGTTGCTCACGCGTCCGCCGTGGGCCGGTGTGGTCAGGCGCATCGGCTGTCGCTGCCAGCGGCATTCCGCGAGCCAGTCGTTCTCCGCCCACAGCAGGTCCGCGCCGTCGATGGCCGCCGAGGTCCGCGGGGTGAGGCAGCCCACCGCGAGCGAGCTGACCGACTCCAGGTGCAGCGTGGTCCGCCCCTCGTTGCGCAGGGTCACCTCGCTGCGGAGCACGGGGATGCCGTCCGGCGATCGGTACGTCACCTCCGCGACCAGCCCGGTTTGCGGGTCGTGGAGGTCCACGGTCAGCGAGTGCCAGTCGCCGTCCCGGGTCGCACGGTGGGTCCGGTGGCGCAGACGCCCGCCGAGATCGGTGCCGACGAGGCGGTTGCCCGACCAACCGCGGCCGTGGCCCGCGGCGGTCACCTCCACCAGGGGCACAGACGCACCGGGGATTCCTGGCACCGCGCCGGGCAGCCCGAGGTGCGTCAGGCGGGGACTGCCGTCGTCATCGAGGACGATCCTGAGCTGCAGGGCCTCGTGCCCCCAGCGGAAGCTCTCTTGTTCCTTGGTCACCATGGCGGTGGCCTCCTCAACGGCGGACTGTCGAAGCGCTTCGCTTGGCAGGCGAAAGTTAACGGACATGTTTCGCGAGAAACAAGGGTCCTAGCGAGCAAGAAACTTTCTTCTGCTGGTGCATTGACAGCCCATTGCGGCAAATGGGACCGTCGAAGCGCTTCGACACTCGTGCTTCAGAGGTGACCGTCCATGGGATCAGGTCCCGGGAGCGAAGGTCATCCGGCGGTCAGGGTGGTCCACTTCTGGTTGGAGCCGCCGTTGCAGTCCCACAGCACGAGCTGTGTGCCGTCGGTCGTGGAGGAGCCCGGAACGTCGAGGCAGCGGCCGGAGGCGGGGTTGCGGTAGCCGCCGTTGTAGGGCTGCCAGACCTGGTTGGCGCCGCCGTGGCAGGCCCAGAGCTGCACCTTGGTGCCGTTGGCGGTGGCCCCGCCGGCGGCGTCGAGGCACTTGCCCAGGGAGCGCAGGGTTCCGTCGGTGTAGGCGGACCACAGCTGGTTGGCACCGCCACCGCAGCTCCAGGTCTGGGCGGCGGTCCCGTCGGCGGTGCTCGCGCCGTTGACATCCAGGCACTTGCCTGCGATGCCGGACTGCACGCGCGCGGCGGCGGGTGCGGGGTTCTTCAGCCAGCCGGCGCGGTCCGCGGCCTGGACGCCGCGGTGGAAGGCGTCGGCCATCTTCTGGTAGCCCGAGTCGTTGGGATGCAGGGCGTCGGCCAAATCGGCCGTGGTCAGGCTGCTCATGTCCACATAGGCGACCTTCTTGCCCGCCGCCTGCGCGTCGCTCACGATCCGGGGGACGGCCTGGTTGTACGCGGCCCGGTACTGCTCCTCCGAGCCGCTGGTGGACACGACCAGGGAGGCCACGAGGACGGTTGCGTCGGGGGCCGCGGCGGTGATCTGGTTGACCAGCGACTTCAGTCGCTCGGTGGCGGTGGAGACCTGGTAGCTCTCGTTGAGGTCGTTGGTGCCGAGATGCAGCGTCACGACGTTGGGCCGGTAACGGGTCAGTGAAGCGTCGGTGAGCGCGGCGACCTGGTGGATCTTGTATCCGGAGTGGCCTTCGTTGTCGGGGTCGGACATCGAACCGCCTCGCAACGTGCCGACGAAGTCCAGCGGATGGCCTTCCGCGGCAAGCCCGTTCCACAACGGACCCCGGTAGCCGTTGCCCGTGCTGCTTCCCACCCCCCAGGTGATCGAGTCGCCCAACGGTATGACTCGCAAAGGGGTGTTGGGGGCGGCGGAGGCAGGCGTGGCACCTGTCGCCGTCACTCCGAGTGCGGTGGTGACAAGCGTGACCAGGGGGAGAATCCAGGACCTTCTCATGCAGGTGTCCTCTTCGGTGAGTGAGTGCTGAGTCGGCGGGACCGAGCGCCGTTCGTGTCAGCAACTCGGCCGCCCTGCCGTCCCGTAGGCGTCGGCGGCCGCTTGACGTACTGGCAGAACGGAAGGGCGTGGGCGGGGAGCCTCTTGCGCTGTGAGCGTGCGCTGCCGAGCGGGCTCGGCGCACTGGCCGCCCCGTCGAGCGCCTTCGTACAGATATCACGCAGATCTACGCCTGGACATCCCATGGATGCCAGAATTTTGCGACGAGAGCCACGGAGGCGAGTTCTGCCTCGTTTCGTCCCGACGCCCCTGCTCCAGTGGCGTGTTCGCGGTTCCTTCCCTCTCCGGTGCCGACCCGTTGACATCCCATGTCTGGGTGCCGGTTTCGCATCGCGACTGGCCCAGGAACGACTCCCAGTCGTGATGGATCAGCCAGGACTCGACCCCGAAGAGACGGGACGAGCGCGGTCCTCAGGTCAAGCGTGTGCACCGGTTGCGGGTGGAGTGCCGTGCCGCAGGGCGGTGTTCCGCAGATGCTCGCGCAGCCCCTGCTCGGTGTGGTTCACGTGCATCAGAGCGGCGGCCTGGCTCAGGACGGCGTCACGGGCGGACAGGGCCTGGAAGATCGCCTCGTGGTCCGCGAGAGTCCTCTCCGCGGCCTGGTCGTCGACGAGGCCGCGCCAGATCCGGGCGCCCAGGGTGCGGCCCGAAATGCCTTCCAGCAGCGTGAGCAGCGTTTCGTTGCCCGTGGCCGAGACCACGGCGCGGTGGAAGGCCGCATCGTGCGCGTTGAGCCGTTCGACGTCGTCGCGCGCATCCCGCATGGCATCCAGGTGCTGCTTCACCTCTGCCAGCTGGTCGTCGGAGATCCGGGTGGCGGCGAGCGCGGTGGCGACCGGTTCGAGGAGCCGTCGCACCTCCATCAGGTCCAGAAGCGCCGCCGAGTCGCTCTGCAGCAGCTCCACCGCGCCGCCGAGGCCTTCCAGCAGCACGCTCGGCTGGAGGCTGGTCACATAGGTGCCGTCACCTCGTCGGACTTCCAGAACGCGGGCGACGGCGAGTGCCTTGACCGCCTCGCGGGCCAGGTTGCGGGACAGGCCCAGCTGAACCGCCAGCTCCTGCTCCGGCGGCAACTTCGAGCCCGCCGGCAGCGCCCCGGTGCGGATCAGCTCGCGGATCTGCTCGATCGCCTTGTCCGTCAGGGACAACGCCCACCTCTTCCGTCTCCGGAGTGTGCTCCGCGCTGTTCGGCGTGGGTCCATCCGGCCCGTTCGAATCCTGGGTGCGACGGTCGTTCCGGAACACCTTTCGGCACGTGCCGAAGGGTGTCGTTCCTCGTTGCGCCTGACCAGCTCCTGATCCCTCATCCCAGAGTGGCATCGATGATACGGGGACGGCTGACAGGGAAGGTGATCGCGGCCGTGCATGGCTCGGGCGGCCGAGCGGGGGGCGCCGCGGCGGGGGCTGGACGCAGCGCCCTTGATGGGTGCCGCGACGCCGTGCTGGGGCGCGGCAGTGACGGGGTCGGGACACCCACCATGGTGTGGAGCCCCCGAGCCGTGGCGGCGGAAGGTCGCTGCCGGGTACTCCACTGAGGCCGCGCCCGTACGGTGGCCGGTGTCAGCGCTCCTTCGCCGGGGACTCCGGTGCGGCGGCGAGGACGCGGACGTCCCAGGCGCCGAGCCGCACGGGCGTACCGGCCGGGACCACGCTGCCGTCCAGGGCGTCGGTCAGGTCCACCGGGGCCTGGGCGGCGGCCGGCTCCCAACTCCAGTTGTGGACGACATTGACGTGGCGGCCGTCGGGGGCGGTGCCGGTGGCGACGGTGACCGAGTCGGGCAGGCCCTCCCAGCCGCTGCACGGGGAGGGCGCGAGCCATGTGGCGAGCGCGCGGGCCAGGTCGCGGCCGGGTACGGTGCCGACACAGGTGATGCGCCCCGCGCCGTGGCGACGGGTGGTGACGGCGGGCCAGCGCCCGAAGTGCGGGTGGTCGTACTCGGCCAGGACGTCGGCGTCCTCGACGGCCAGGCCCTCCACCCAGCGGGTGGCCACGGCGCCGTCCGGGAGCTGGAGCGGGCTGTCCGGCGTGGTGCGCAGCGGCAGGTCGGCGTGGAGGTTGCTGAACTCGTCGTACCGGACGCCCGTGGCCTGAACCAGCCGCGCCGGTGTCACCTCGTGGCGGGCCCGCGCCTCGTGGTCGCCGTAACCGGTGCGGGGGCCGAGGACGAGGTGGCCGCCCGCTTCCGCGTAGGCGCCGAGCCAGTCGAGCATCCCGTCGTCCGCAACGTACAGCGCTGGGGCGATGAGTACGGGATGCAGTTCGGCCGCCGACTCCGGGGCCAGTCCCTCGCGTTCGCCGCGCGGATCGTGCAACTGGCGGGCGTGCAGGATCCGTACCTGGCGCCCCGCCTCGAACGCTCCCCGGTAGAACGGGTCGAAGAAGCCCTCGTACGCACCCCCGTCCGGACCGCCGTCAGGACCGGCGAGCGGTGGGTACTTGCGCATCAGCCACTTGCTCGGCGCCGAGTACACCATCGCGATGTCCGCGTCCGGTGTGATCCCGGCGACCAGGTCTCCGGCGCGCTCGAACTCCGCGCCCAGCCGAGCGAGTTCCCCGTAGACGCGTCCCGGTCGGCCGCTGTGCGGGAGGATCCCGCCCCAGTACGTCTCGGCGCCGAAGTGCAGCGTGTGCCAGTGCCAGTACTCGATCATGCGGGCCCCGCGCGCGACCAGCGCCCACGCGGCCTGCCGCCACTGCCCGTCGAAGGCGGGCCGGTTGTCCGCGGTGCCGCCGATGGCCTGGGCGTTGGTCTCCGTGATCAGGAACGGCTCCTGGCGCGAGGAGTAGATCCGGTCGGCGCTCTGGTGCAGCGCCCACACCCCGTACGCCATCCACTGCTGCGGCAGCTTCTCGCGCGGCGGCTCGGGCATGGTCAGGCTGTCCTGCATGTCGTAGTACGGGTTGCCCGCGGTGATGTCCAGACTGTCGGTCAGCTCGTCGTCCTCCAGACCGGGATGGCCGTAGGACAGGCACGTGGTGACGAACTGACCGGGCCGCGCGTACTCGCGCACGATGCCGGCCTGCCAGGCGATGAACTCCGTGGTCTGGCGCGCCTGGAACGCCTGCCAGGCCAGGTCGTACTGCGGCTGCGCGTTGCCCTCCGGCTTCCACAGGTCGGCCCAGCTGGACAGCCGGTGCGACCAGTACACCAGCCCCCACTCGCGGTTGAGGGTCTCCACGTCGCCGTATCGCTGCCGCAGGTCGTCGACGAACCGCTGGAAGACATGGTGGTTGTGCGGCAGTCGTGGGCCCGGCTCGTTGTCGACCTGGAAGCCGATGACCGCGGGGTGGGCGGCGTAGCGGGCCGTGATCGCGCGGATCACCCGCTCCGCGTGGAAACGGAACGTGGGGTGCGTGAAGTCGACTTCCTGCCGGGCGCCCCATGCGGCGCGGCGTCCGGTGGCGTCCTCGGCGGCGATCTCCGGGTACTGCCGGGCCAGCCACGGCGGCACCGCGTAGGTGGGAGTGCCGAGGACGACCGAGATGCCGCGCTCGTGGGCGCCGTCGAGGACGGGTTGCAGCCAGCCGAGCTCGAAGCGGCCGTTCTCCGGCTCCCAGGTCGACCACACCGACTCGCCGACGCGGATGACGGTGAACTTGGCCTCCGCCATGAGATCGAGGTCGGTCTTGAGCCGCTCGTACGGCTGGTACTCGTGGTAGTAGGCGGCGCCGAACAGGACGCGTGCCGGCAGATGGGTCATGCGGAGTCCTTGAGGAGACGGATGGGGCCCGGCGGTCGGAACCCGATGGGGGATCCCGACCGCCGGGACGGGGAGGTGGTGGCGGGCGGAATGGAGGCCTACGAAAGCTCTGCCGGGCCTGTGCTCTGACGTACCGTCAAAGTCGGGGCCAGCAGTACGCGTTCGTCCTCCGGTGCGGTGTCCTGTGCAGCGGCGGCCAAGCGGCGCAGCACCTGCTCGACCGCCACCCGGCCCAGTTCCGCGGCCGGTCCGGACACCGAGGTGAGGGCGGGCGTCTGCTGCTCGGCGAGCTGCTCCGGGCAGAGGGCGACCACCGAGGCGTTCCGGGGGACCGCCCGCCCGCCGGTGCGCAGCAGAGTGAGCAGCGGGCCGATCGCCCCCTCGTTCTGCACGACGAACCCGGTGGTCCCCGGCCGCTCGGCGAAGACGCGGTCGAGCACCTGGGCGGCGCCCGCGTACGTGCCCTCGCACGGGCGGTGCAGGAAGCTCAGGCCGCGTTCGCCGGCCCGTTCGACGAACCCCGCGAGGGTGCGTTCGGCGTACCCGGCGTGCCGTTCGTAGGTCCGGGAGCCGTAGCCGATGAAGGCGACGTCCCGATGGCCGAGACCGGCGAGATGGTCCGCGCACAGGGCCCCGGCGGTCGCGAAGTCGTGGTCCACGCAGGACAGTTGGTGCGCCTCGTCGGGCAGGCCGATGAGCGCGGCCTGCGTACCCTGCTCCCGCAGCACCGGGATGCGCGGGTCGTCGACCTCGACGTCCATGAGGATCACGCCGTCCGCGAGACCGCTCGCCGCGACGCGCCGCACGCCCTCAGGGCCTTCGTCGCTCGTGATCAGCAGGACGTCGTACCCGTGACGGCGGGCGGTCGTGGTGACGGAGACGGCGATCTCCATCATGACCGGGACGAACATGTTGGTGCGCAGCGGCATGACCAGCGTGATGATGTGCGAGCGGCGGCCGGCCAGCGCCCTGGCGCCGGCGTGGGGGTGGTAGCCGAGCTTGGCCACGGAGCGCTGTACGCGGCGCCGGGTCGCCTCGGACACCGAGGCCCGGCCGTTGAGTACGTAGCTGACCGTGCTCGGCGAGACGCCCGCGCGCCGGGCCACGTCCGCGATGGTCACCATGGTGGCGTCTCGGCTTCCTTCCTGTCGCTCGACGGAGCGTCGAAGCGCTTCACCTCAAACGCAAGGTAATGAGATGTTTCCAGCGAAACAAGTGCTTCAGGTAAAGGAAACTTTCTTCAATTCGGGCATTGACACCTGATCGGAAGCGATGACAGCGTCGAAGCGCTTCACCAACTGGTTGTCTCTCCCGTTCGTCGAGGGGTTCCGTCCATGGGCTCTGCCTCCCCGTCCGAAGCCGACCGGCCGCCGTTCCGCGATCCCGCGCTCCCGTTGGACAAGCGCGTCGACGACCTGTTGCAACGCCTCACGCTCGACGAGCGGATCGCGCTGCTGCACCAGTACGCGCCGTCCGTCGAGCGCCTGGACGTCGCCTCCTTCCGCACCGGCACGGAGGCACTGCACGGCGTGGCCTGGCTCGGCGAGGCCACCGTCTTCCCGCAAGCGGTGGGCCTCGGCGCCACCTGGGACGAGGACCTCGTGCACGAGGTCGCCACGGCCGTGTCAGTTGAGATGCGCGCCTTCCACAGGCACCGCCCGACGGCGACAGGCGTCGGCACCAACAGCCTTCAGGCATGGGCGCCCGTCGTGAACCTGTTGCGCGATCCGCGCTGGGGCCGCAACGAGGAGGGCTACTCCGAGGACCCGTTGCACACCGGGCGGCTGGCGACGGCCTACTGCCGGGGCCTGGCCGGGAACCACCCGGACTATCTGCGCGCCGCCCCCGTCCTCAAGCACTTCCTCGCCTACAACAACGAGGACGACCGCTGCGTCACCTCCTCCGGCGTCCGGCCCCGCGTGCTGCAGGAGTACGACCTGGCGGCGTTCCGCCCGGCCGTCGTCGACGGCGCGGCCACCGGCGCGATGGCGGCGTACAACCTCGTCAACGGCCGCCCCTGCCATGTCAGCCCGCTCATCGAGACGGAGCTGCGGCGCTGGGCGCAGCCGACCGGCCACGAGCTGTTCGTGGTCAGCGACGCCGAGGCACCCTCCAACCTGGTCGACCCGGAGCACTACTTCGACGACCACGCCGCGGGCCACGCCGCCGCACTGAAGGCCGGGATCGACAGCTTCACCGACCAGAACGAGGACAGCGCGACCGTGATCGGCCGGCTGCGCGAGGCACTGGACCGCGGCCTGATCGACGAAGGTGACATCGACCGCGCCGCCCGGCGCCAACTGCTGCTGCGCTTCCGGCTCGGCGAGTTCGACGCCGACCTCGACCCCTATGCGAACATCGGCGCCGAGGTGATCGACAGCCCCGAGCACCGCGCCCTCGCGCGGCGCGCGGCGACCGAGTCGGTGGTGCTGCTCAAGAACGAGGGCCTGCTGCCCTTGGCCGCGCGGGGCGCACCCCGCGTCGCGGTCATCGGCCCCCTCGCCGACATGCTCTGCGAGGACTGGTACAGCGGCACCTTCCCCTACGGCGTCACCGTCGCGGCCGGGTTGCGCGCAGCTCTGGCGGAGCACGGCGGCGAGGTGGTGTGCGTCGAGGGCGCCGACCGTATCGGACTGCACTCGCGCACCAACGGCCGTCTGCTGTGCGGGACTTACTTCGACGTGGCCGACTGGGGCGGCGACGCGCTCACCCTCCGGGACGCCGACACCGGCCGCTACCTCAGCCTCAGGGAGGACGGCTCACTCGCGGCGGACCAAGAACGGATCAAGAGCTGGTTCGTGCACGAGACCTTCTCGCTGGAGTCCGTGCCCGGCGGCGATCCGGACACCGTGCTGCTGCGCAACCGGCACACGGGCCGCTATGCCGCCGTCGATCCCGCCGACGGCAGGGTGACCGTGACGGCCGAGAGCCCCGCAACCGCCGAGCACTGGCGACGTGAGCTGGTGCGCGAGGGCTTGGCCGAGGCCAGTGCCGCCGCCGAACAGGCCGACACCGCGATCGTCGTCCTCGGCAACCACCCGCTGATCAACGGCCGCGAGACCGAGGACCGCGCGGACACCGCCCTGCCCGAGGCGCAGGAGGAGTTGCTTCGCACGGTCTTCGCCGTCCGCCCGCAGACGGCGCTGGTGGTGATGAGCAGCTACCCGTACGCCGTCGACTGGGCCGATGAGCACCTGCCCGCCGTGGTGTGGACCTCCCACGGCGGGCAGGAGACGGGCCATGCGCTGGCAGCCGTGCTGCTCGGCGATGCCGAGCCCGCCGGCCGTCTGCCGCAGACCTGGTACCGGGGCGACGACCCGCTGCCGAAGCCGCTGGACTACGACATCATCAAGGCCGGTTGGACCTACCAGTACCACCGGGCCGCACCGCTCTACCCCTTCGGCCACGGGCTGTCCTACACCGACTTCACCCACCGCGACCTGCGGCTCTCCGACTCGTCGATCGCCCAGGACGGCGAGGTCGAGATCACGCTGACGCTGGCCAACACCGGCGCACGGGCCGGCAGCGAGCTGGTCCAGATCTACGCCCGCGCCCTGGACGCCCGTTACGAGGCGACCCGGCAGCGCCTTGCCCACTTCCGCAAGCTCCGCCTGGAGCCGGGCGAGAGCCGGGAGTTGGCCTTCCGGCTGCCGGCCGAACGGCTCGCCCACTGGGACGTCGTCACCGGCGCCTTCACCGTCGACCCCGGCGGCTACGAGATCACCGTCGCCCGCTCCGCCGAGCACCCGGTCCTCGCCGCGCCACTCACCGTGACCGGGCCGGCCCCCGCACCCCGCACTGTCCTCGACCGGCGCACCCCGGCCGTCGACTTCGACGATCACACGGACATCGAGATCGTCGACGCCACCCGCACCAGCGGTGACGCTGTGACCACGGCCGACCCGGCCCGGCCCGCGACGCTGCTCTTCCGCGGCGTCGATCTCAGCGGTGCCGTCCGGGTCGAGGCCGAGACCGCCCGCGGGGACGCGGGGGCCGGTGAGGCCCGGCTGGAACTGCGGGCCGGCGACCGCCTGCTGGCCGAGATCGGCGTGCCCGTCACCGGCGACCGCCACACCTGGACGACCACCGCGGCCGATCTCGCCACCCCGCCCGACGGCGTTCACGACCTCACACTGACGCTGCACGGCGGTTTCCGGCTGGCCGCCTTCAGTCTCGTCACGTCCGACTGAGACCGCACCCCCGCCCGCACCCGCGCGACCGGCCGCCCGCCGCCCGTCCCGACCGCGCGGCACCACACCACGACCCTGACACCGGCTCACCCGGAGGAAGCCCCCATGCCGCTCACGGTCTTCGGTCTGGACGAACTCGACGACTACCGGCCCGAGTCGCCCGCCCCGAAGGACTTCGACGCCTTCTGGCAGCGAACCCTCGCAGAAGCCCGGTCGCACCACGAGGCGGTGAAGGCCGAGCGGGTCACCTCCCAGCACCTGCTGCGCACCGTCGAGGTCGACGACGTGCGCTTCCCCGGCCGGCGGGGTGAGCCGGTGGCCGCCTGGCTGCTGCGCCCGCGTGACGCGGCCGGACCACTGCCGGTCGTCGTCACGTACCTCGGCCATGGATGCGGCCGCGGGCTGCCCACCGACCACCTCTTCTGGCCCTCCGCAGGCTACGCCCAGCTCGTTGTCGACAGCCGCGGCCAGGGCCACGACACCCCGGACCGGGGCGAGGGCGACGGCACCCAGTGGGTCGAGGGCTTCATGACCCGTGGCATCGACTCGCCCGACCACTACTACTACCGGCGGCTGATGACCGATTGCGTGCGCGCTGTGGACGCGACCGAGCAGCTGCCCGGACTCGACACCCGCCGGATCGTGCCGGCCGGCGACAGCCAGGGGGGCAGCCTGGCACTCGCCGTCGCTGCGCTCACCGGGGACCGCGTCGCGGCGGTGATGCCGGGTCTCCCGTTCCTGTGCCACTTCCGCCGCGCCGTGCAGCTCAGCGGCGAGGGCCCGTACCCGGAGACCATCAAGTACCTGCGCCGGCACAGCCGCCATCGGGTGGAGGAGACCTTCGCCACCCTCGACTACTTCGACGGCGTGCACTTCGCCCAACGGGCCACTGCTCCGGCGCTGTTCAGCGTCGGCCTGATGGACCCGACCTGCCCACCCGCCACGGTCTACGCCGCCTTCAACCACTACGCGGGCCAGGACCGCACCATGACCGTGTGGCCGTTCGCCGACCACGGCGGCGGCTGCGGCTCCAATCCGCCCGCCCAACTGGCCTGGCTGCACCAACGCGGCCTGGCACCGGAGCTCTGAGCAACGTGTCCTCCGCATCCGGGCCCACCGTGCGCCCGTTCCCCGAACTGCCCGCCGGGTTTCGCTTCGGAGCAGCGACCGCCGCCTACCAGATCGAGGGCGCCCACGACCGCGACGGTCGCGGCCCGTCCATCTGGGACACCTTCAGCCATACCCCCGGTCGCACCCTCGGCGGCGCCACCGGTGACACCGCCTGCGACCACTACCACCGCTACCGCGAGGACATCGCCCTGCTGCGCGGGCTCGGCGTCGACGGTTACCGGTTCTCGATCTCGTGGCCCCGCCTGCTGCCCCGGGGCACCGGGCCGGTCAACGCAAAGGGCCTGGACTTCTACGACCGGCTGATCGACGAACTACTGGCCGCCGGTGTCGCACCCGCGGTCACGCTCTACCACTGGGACCTGCCCCAGGCCCTGGAGGACCGTGGTGGCTGGCGCGTCAGGGAGACCGCCGAGGCGTTCGCGGAGTACGCGGCCCTCGCCGCCGAGCGCTACGGGGACCGGGTGGAGCGCTGGATCACCCTCAACGAGCCGTACTGCGCCGCCTTCGTCGGCTACGCCGAGGGGCGGCACGCACCCGGTGCCGAAGAGGGCCGCGGCGCGCTGGCCGCCGCCCACCACCTGCTGGTCGCCCACGGCCTCGCGGTACAGGCGCTGCGCGCCGCGGGCGCCCGGGAGGTCGGAATCACCCTCAACCTCGACCGCATTCACGCCGCCTCCTCGCTCCCCGAGGACCGGGCCGCCCTGCGCCGGGCCGAGGTCCTCCACAACGACGTCTGGACCGAGCCGCTGCTGGCCGGACGCTACCCCGCACACGAGGACCAGACCTGGGCCGGGCTCGCGGCCGGGCCCAGGCGGCTGCCCGGCGACCTGGAACTGATCGGCGCCCCGCTGGACTTCCTGGGCGTCAACTTCTACCGCCCCCTCACGGTCGCCGCCGCCCCGCACCGCACGGCCGACCTCGAACTGCGCACCGCCGTGGACATCGGTATCACCGAGCTGGACCCGTACGGCACCCGGCACACCACCATGGGCTGGCCCGTCGTACCGGAGGCGTTCACCGAGCTGCTCTGCGGACTGCACGCCCGCTACCCGCGGCTTCCACCGGTCTGGATCACCGAGAACGGCTCCGCCGAGGCCGACACCGTCGGCCCTGACGGCCAGGTCCACGACACCACGCGGATCGACTACCTCACGGACCATCTCGCCGCCGTGGCCGCAGCCGTCGCCGCCGGGGTCGACGTGCGCGGCTACTACGTCTGGTCGCTGCTGGACAACTACGAGTGGGCGCGCGGATACAGCCAGCGCTTCGGCCTCGTCCACGTCGACTACGGCACCCTGACCCGAACGCCCAAGGACAGTTACCACTGGTACCGACGGCTGATCACCGCGCACCGCGCGCGGACGGAGGAATCCACCCGATGAAGTTCACCGACGGCTACTGGCTGATGCGTCCGGGCGTCACCGCGCGCTACGCCACCGAGGTCGCCGGCGTCCGGGCCGACGAACACCGGATGACCCTCTACGCGCCGGTGAAGCATGTGCTCACCCGCGGCGGCACGCTGAACAGCCCGCTGCTGACCGTCCAGTGCTGGTCGCCGGCCGAGGGCGTGATCGGCGTGCGCGCCACCCACCACGCCGGTTCGGTGCGGCGCGGGCCGGAGTTCGCGCTGCCGGGCGCCCAACCGAACGCCGGAAACGTGCACCGGGACGGTGCGGTCGTCGAGCTCAGTGCCGGTGAGCTGTCGCTGCGGGTGGACACCTCCCAGCCGTGGCTCCTGGAGTTCACCGCCGGCGGGCGGGTGCTGACCTCCGTGGGCGAGCGCGGCACCGGCTTCGTCACCGACACCGACGGCCGGCACTTCATGCTCGGTCAACTCTCCTTGGACGTGGGTGAGTTGGTGTACGGGCTGGGGGAGCGGTTCACCCCGTTCGTCAAGAACGGACAGGTGGTGGACATCTGGCAGGCCGACGGCGGCACCAGCAGTGAGCAGGCGTACAAGAACATCCCCTTCCACCTGACCAACCGCGGCTACGGCGTCTTCGTCAACCACCCGGGCAAGGTCAGTTACGAGGTCGGCTCCGAGTCCGTCGGCCAGGTTCAGTTCAGCGTCGAGGACCAGTCGCTGGAGTTCTTCGTCGTCCACGGCCCGACCCCGAAGCAGATCCTGGAGCGCTACACCGCGCTGACCGGGCGTCCCGCCCTGCCCCCGGCCTGGGCGCTCGGCCTGTGGCTCACCACCTCCTTCACCACCGATTACGACGAGGCCACCGTGGGCCGCTTCGTCGACGGCATGGCCGAGCGCGGCATCCCGCTGAGCGTCTTCCACTTCGACTGCTTCTGGATGCGCGCCTACCAGTGGTGCGACTTCGACTGGGACGACGAAACCTTCCCCGACCCGGTCGGCATGCTGAGCAGGCTCAAGGAGCGAGGACTGAAGATCTCGGCGTGGACCAACCCGTACATCGCGCAGCAGTCGGCACTGTTCGAGGAAGGCATGCGCGAGGGCCATCTGGTACGGCGCCCGGACGGAAGCGTGTGGCAGTGGGACCTGTGGCAGCCCGGCATGGCCCTGGTGGACTTCACCAACCCGGCCGCGCGCGACTGGTACATCGGCAAGCTGAAGACGCTGCTCGACCAGGGCGTGGACTGTTTCAAGACCGACTTCGGCGAGCGCATCCCCACCGACGTCGTCTGGCACGACGGCTCCGACCCCGAGCGGATGCACAACTACTACACCCACCTCTTCAACCAGGCCGTCTTCGAACTGCTGCTCGCCGAGCGAGGCGAGGGCGAGGCGCTGCTGTTCGCCCGCTCGGCCACGGCGGGCGGCCAGCAGTACCCGGTCCACTGGGGCGGCGACTGCGAGTCCCACTTCAAGGCCATGGCCGAGTCCCTGCGCGGCGGACTCTCCCTCGGCCTGTCCGGCTTCGGATTCTGGAGCCATGACATCGGCGGCTTCGAGGGCACCCCGACCCCGGCCGTGTTCAAGCGCTGGGTGCAGTTCGGACTGCTCTCCTCGCACAGCCGCCTGCACGGCAGCAAGTCGTACCGCGTGCCGTGGGACTACGGCGAGGAGGCCGTCGAGGTCACCCGCGAGTTCACCCTTCTCAAGCACCGCCTCGCCCCGTACCTCCAGCGCGCCGCGCAGCAGGCGCACACCACCGGTGTCCCGGTGATGCGCGCCATGGTGCTGGAGTTCCCCGACGACCCAGCCGCCGCCACGCTCGACCGGCAGTACATGCTCGGCGCCGACCTGCTCGTCGCCCCGGTCTTCAACGACGACGGCACGGTCGACTACTACGTCCCCGAAGGCACGTGGACCAACGTGCTGACGGGCACTCAGGTCACCGGTCCGCGCTGGGTCCGCGAGCAGCACGGCTTCCACACCCTGCCGCTGCTGGCCCGCCCGGACTCGGTCGTCCCGCTGGCCGCCGATGACCAGCATCCGGTCTCCGCCTGGGCGGACGGCGTCGAACTGCGGGTGCACGCCTTCGCCGACGGCGCCGAGCGCACCGTGGTGATCCCGAGTGCCGACGGCCCCGGTGAGACGGCCCGTTTCCACCTGCGCCGCCGCGGTGAGCGCCTGTACGTGACCACCGACAGCCCGCACCCATGGCAGTTGCGGATCGGCGGCCCGGACGAAACGGCGCACACCAGGCCCGCCGGCACCGCGGAGGCCGACCTGCCGTATCCGGACTGAACCGAACAGCCGGGACGGTTCAGCTCGGCGGGACGTCGAGGACGGCCTTGCGGTGGCTGAAGGTCTCGATGGAACCGGGGCGATGTCGGCGTCCGGGTCCACGAACACCGGTGACTTGCGGCCGAGTTCGAGGGCGACGGGGGTGAGGTTCTTCGCGGCGGCGGTCATCACGATGCGGCCGACGGTGCCGTCGCCGGTGTGGACAATAAGAGCTGGTGGATGTCAAAGGTTGGGATGTTCAAGCTTTTCGCGGTACGCTCGACGCATGTCCCCCAT
>NZ_JAQMYP010000091.1 GCF_028369295.1 Streptomyces sp. HD | reverse complement strand
CCCCCCCCCGCCCCCCCCGGCTCCCGTCAGGCCAGGTCAGGTCAGGTCAGGTCAGGTCAGGTCAGGTGGCGAAGAGGAGCACGGACACGGTGACTCCGATCGCCACCACCGTCCAGCGCAGCAGTTCCTCGTCCATCCAGCGGGCGAGCCGCGCGCCGACGTACCCGCCCACCAGAGCGGTCGGTGCGGCGACGGCCACCAGGGCCCAGTCGACGGGCCCGAACAGCGCGAAGATCAGCAGCGTGACCGTCGAGTTGACCAGGGAGAGCGCCGCCTTGAGCGCGTTCAGTCGGCGCAAGCTGTCGGACGTGGTCATGGCCAGCGACACCAGCATGATCACGCCGAGCGCGCCGGCGAAGTAGCCGCCGTAGACACCGGCCGCGGTCATCACCACCGCGAGGGTGACGACGTTCTCGCGGCGCCTGCCGTCGATGTCCGCACCGGTCGGCCGCAGCAGCTTCTTCACCGGCTTCTGCACGGCGAGCAGCAGGCTCGCGAACAGCACGAGGACCGGGACGACCGTGTCGAAGCTCTTGCTGCTGGTGACCAGCAGCAGCGCCGAGCCGGCCACCGTGCCGACGCCGGTCAGCACCGACAGCAGCACCAGCCGGCCTCGCGACTGCGTCCTCAGCTCCGGCGTGAAGCCATAGACCTGGCCCGCGAATCCGGGCCAATTGGCCACGGAATTGGTGACATTGGCGGCCTGCGTCGGAAGGCCCACCCCGATCAGTGCCGGAAAGAGCAGCAACGAGCCGCCGCCGGCGATGGAATTGACGGCGCCGGAGAGCAATCCGGCCACTGCCACGATCGCGAGAACGCCCAACTCCATCAGCAGAGAACCTCAATCCGAATGTCATGCGTGAAAGGCCGACCAGCCCCGCGGTGTATGACTCGCGAGGCTGCCCGATCCTGCTATAGGGCCGATACGACCACAACAAGGCCGCGATTCCCGGAAAGGGTCAGCGATGGTCTTCGGCCATGTTCAGCACCAGGTCGACGGCCTCCCGGGCGATGGCCGGGGCGAGCCGGTAGCCACATCCGTTCGCGGCGCCGGCGAACACCACCCGCCCCGCATCATCTGCGACTTGGACCACCGGTTCGCGCTGCGCGCTGTAGGCGTCGCAGAACACCCGGCCCGACGCACGGTACTTGACCAGTTCGGGTGCCCACCGGCGCAGGCTGTCATGTGCCTCCTCGACGTCCGCCGCGCTCAGGCCCCGGGCCGCGGTGCCGGGATCGACGTCCCACTCGGTGCGGGTGAAGCTGTACAGCCAGTGGCCGCGCTCGTGGAGGGGGAGCAGGAAGGCGTCCTCGTCCTGGAACACGACCGTGCCGTCCCCCTCCCCCGGGCTGCGTTCGATGTGCAGGGCGACCACCCTCTTCACCCTGATTCCCGACGGTGGGACGAACGGTGCCAGTGCCGGGTCGGCGGTCCATGGGCCGGGGGCCAGGACCACGCGGTCGGCGGTGAGGGTGTCGCCGGTGCTCAGCCGCAGTACGACGCGGTCGGCGAGCGGCTCGATGCCGGTGACCCCGAGGCCCTCGTGGAAGTCGGCCCGCTGCCGCAGGTCCCGGGCGAGTGCCCGGACCAGACCGTGCACATCGGTTCGGTGCCCGCCGTCGACGCCCCAGACGGCCGCGTCCTGGGGGATGCCGAAGTCCGGCAGGTCCTGATGCCCCGTCCGGACGGGCCGGGCACCGTCCAGGTACGTGGCGCGGATCGCCCGGTCGTCGGCGGTGGCGGACACCACCGACACGTCTGTCGGGTGGATCGGCAGGGACGGCCGCTGTCGCCCGAGTTCCTCGTAGTAGTCCTGGCTGTAGCGCGTCATGTGCCGCAGGCGCTCGCCGGCGCCCCGCGGCAGATGCAGGCCGGCCGAGCGACGGCTGGCACCGCAGCCGATGGCGTCCCGGTCCAGGACGGTGATCGCGGCCTGCGGTTCGCGCGCGGCCAGTTCCCGGGCGACGAGGCAGCCGATGATCCCGGCACCCACCACGGCGATCCGGTTTCCCGCCATGGCGATCACGCTCCCCGCGGAAACTCGTCGACGCCCGGCTCCGTGGACCAGTTCAGGAAGGAGTCGCAGGGGTCCTCGGTCTTGACGCCCAGTATCCGGTCGAGGATGCGGCGGCTGCGCCAGGCGATCAGGCTCAGGTTGGGATCGGCCAGGCCGCGCTGTCTGCGGACGCCGTTCTGCACGAAGATGCTGTGGTCGGGCGGCCCGTCCCAGCAGGCGGCGAAGTCCTGGTCGACGCGGATCTCCTCCTCTTCCCACTCCAGCCGGTGCGCGAGCGGCGCCAGCAGGCCCGGGCGCGCCGGGCGGAATCCGGTCGCCCACACGATGACGTCCGCGGTGAGCCGCTCGACGGCGTGCGGGCGGTCGCCCGGCTCGACGGTGATCTCCCAGCCGTCGCCGCCCCAACTGACCTTGGTGACCGTGCGGTCGGGGTACAGCGCGACCAGCCCCTGCTCGCCGTCCATGAATCGACGGGTGTAGCAGCGCTGGTAGATGGCCCTGAGCGTGGCCAGGGACACTCCGTCGGTGGCCAGCACCTGCCGTTCGTTGAACGCCTCGCGCCGGGCGGGGTCCAGGGTGAAGAAGTGGTCGGAGAAGGACGGCATGAAGTAGTCGTTGGTGAACGGCGAGTCGTCGATGGGGAAGAAGTTGTCGCGCCGGGATATCCACGACACATGGGCGGGGCGGTCCGCCGCCGGCCGGGAGATCAGGTCGAGGAACGCCTCCGCCCCGGACTGGCCGCCGCCCACCACGGTGACGCGGCGTCCGCCGAGCCGTTCGGCCCGTCGCAGGAAGTCGCTGACGTGGAACTGTGACTCCCCCAGCAGGTCGCGGGCGTGCTCGGGCACCCAGGGGGTGCTGCCGATGCCAAGGGACACATGATCCGCGGTCAGTGTCCGTTCGCTGGTCCGGATCACGAAGACCTTGTCGAACTCCACGGACAGGACCTCTTCGCCGAAGGTGACGTTCTCGTTCTTCCGGCTCGCCCACTCCAGGTAGTCGCGGAACTCCCGGCGCGGCACGGCGTCGAACTGGGCGTTGATGAAGTGGTAGATCCTGCCTTTCTCGTGGAGATAGGAGAGGAACGAGAACGGGTTCGTCGGGTCGGCCAGAGTGACCAGGTCCTTGAAGAGGGACACCTGGAGGGTGGCTCCGGCGATCTGCTGGTCGTCGTGCCAGCCGAAGCTGTCGCGGCGCTCGAAGAACAGACTTGCGACCTCCGGCCGGTCATGGAGCAGACAGGCGAGGCTCAGGTTGGCCGGGCCGACCCCCACGCCCACACAGCCGAAGTGCGAAGAGAAATCCACAGTGCCGGTCTCCGTGTCTCGTAGGCCGGTCATCGGACGAGGACATTGCCGTCATGGGGCCGGTGCCGGCGGGAGCACCGCAGGTCGGTCAGCACGAAGGTGCGCTGCAGCCAGCGGTCCCGCCCGTCGTAGCGGGGCCGGTAGGCGGTACGGCCGTGCAGGGTGACCCGGTTGTCGACGATCGCCAGGTCTCCGGGCCGCAGCCGGAACGTCAGCGCCGCCGCCTCGCAGGCCGACTCCAGTTCGGCCATGGCGAGTTCGGCCTGTGCGCTCTGCGGTGCGGTGGCGGCGAAGTCGACCCTCAGGTCCGGGTCGAAGAGGTCGCCGACGAGCACGGAATGCCGGGTGGCGCTGGAGTTCCCGCCGCCGAAGGAGGGCGGCGGGGTGGTGAGGTAGTCGGTGCGGGACAGCGCCTCCCGGTCCACCCAGCTGAGCATCGGCAGGATCTGCCGGACACAGGAGGTGCGCAGCCCCGCGACACCCTCGTGGTCGGACCGCAGGCACATCAGCAGGACGTAGTCGGGGCAGTGCTCGTGGAAGGCGTTCTCGGTGTGGAAGGTCAGCTCCACGGAGCCCGGATTGCCCTGCACGTCCTCGTTGCCCGGCACCGGCACCACGTTCTGCACCAGGGCGCCGTTCTTCTCGGGACGGAAGGCGGCCGGATCGCCGAGGCCTCCCGCGATCATCATCAGTACGGCGGCCGAGACCGACGGCTCCGACTGCACGGAGTCCAACGTGGCGGGCGTGTCGGGCAGGGCGTCGTCGCCGAACGGCAGTCCGCGCAGCAGCAGCACACCCTGCTCGCCGGAGTGGCGGCGGAACCGGCTGACGACCTGCCGCAGTTCCACCGGCAGATGGTGCCAGGCGTCGCCCGCGGCGGCGATCCAGTCCGCGCCGTCGACCGGGCCGCCGGCCGCTCTCAGCACCCGGTCCGACGTGTCCCGTACGGCTTTCATCACGGCGTCGTCGAAGACCACCATATGGTCCTCGACCCTGTTCAGCGTTCCCGTGGACATCTCATCCCCCCTCGGGAGCGGTTTCGGCCGGCGGCGTCGGAGACACGGCGGCGAGGGGCGTGATCTCCTCGATGGCGGAGGTGCCCTTCGCCGGGGTCGGCTGATAGCGCTCCCATTCCTCGCGCAGGAGGATGCGGCCGTCGTCGAGTCGTTCGGGAGTGCTGACGCACCGGCCTATCGCGATCTCGCCGCTGCGCAGGACCAGGGTGTACCCCATGGTGATGACGCCGTCGGCGTCGCACGTTCCGGCCAGCGCGCACCTGCGGACCTCGCCGCCGGCGGCCTCCGCCCAGACGAGGTCGCCCTCCTGGTGGTACGTGGCCACGGGTGCGCTTCCGTCAGGATCCGCCTCGGTGTTGCGGAACGTTCTGGCGTTGTAGTCGATCATCCGTCGTCTCCTGGATCTCGGTGTCGTCACCCGGTCCGTCCGCCCTCGCAGCGGTGGTCGGGGTGTCCAGCTGATGCAGGCCGGTCGGAATGGGAGGCACGCCGGCGAACCGGCTCGCCAGCGTGCGCGCGATCAGCGGGGCGAACTTGAACGCGCCGCCACCGCAGGCGCAGTGGGCGAGTACGGCTCCCTCGCCCAGGTCGGCGAGCAGGGCACCGCCCGAGGGGCCGTCCGTCGTGTAGTGGCACTCTCGTGCGCCCACGACCCAGTCCGGCCGCAGCCCCGGAATCAGGTCGGTGAAGCGGAGCGCCAGTGCCTCGGCGTCCGCCGGGTCGGGCTCGGGGCCGCCGGGCTCGTCCACCACCCGGCAGAACGCGTCGGCGGACAGTTTCAGCGGAGTGTCGTCGACCGGGGGGACGAGCCAGGCCCCCCAGGCGGTGCCGAGGGCGGGCACGGCAGGGGTCGTACGCCACTGCTCGCGCTGCTGCGGCGGAAGGGCGCAGTACACCATGGTCTGCCGGTGCACGACCAGCCGTCCGGCGAGGGCGGGCGGCAGCAGGCCGGCCGACCAGGCGCCGGCCGCCAGCAGCACCCGGTCGCCGCGCAGGACCCGGCCGCCCTCCAACGTCACCGAGCGAGCCGCCGGGTCCACCCGGGTCACCGTGGTGTACGGCCGCAGCCGGGCCCTGGGCCGGCGGTCGAGCCAGCGGACCGCCGCCGTGAGCACGCGGTCCGCCAGGAGCACGCCCATGTCGTCCTCCAGGACCGCACCCAGACCCGGCGGGAAGGCCAAGTGCCGGTATTGGCCAGCGAGTTGGGCCGGGTCGAGGGTTCGCGCCCGAGCCCCGGCCCGCGTCAGCTCGGCCGCCGCGTGGGCGCTGTCGGCGGTCGGCAGCACGGTCAGGACGCCGGTGCTGTGCAGGAGCCGGGCCTCCAGCAGGGACTCCAGCTCCCGCCACAGCAGGTGCGCGGCGACGGCGGCGCGGGTGGCGCCGGGTTCGTGCGGGTGCAGGGCCCGCATCACCCGGTGCCGGTCGTGGGAGGAGCAGCGGGTGTTGGGCAGCGGACCCCGCTCGATGACGGTGGTGTGTTGGCCCGCCCGGACGCATTCCACCGCGGTGAGCAGTCCGACGACCCCGCCGCCCACGATGAGGGTGCGCCCGCCGCTTGGTTCCCGGCCCCCGTCCGTCCCGTACGCGGTGCTCATACCGCCGGCTGCTCACCGGCGTCGGCGACGAGCGGCACCGGGAAGGCCGTGATCTCCTGAGCGTTCGTCAGGGTTTCGTCCAGGTTGCCGTGCCAACCGCCGGTACGGCGTGCTTCGTCCGCCAGATCGATGAGGATGGGGGACGCTCCGGCGATCAGGACACGCAGCTCCAGGAAGAGGTCGCCGAGAGCCTGAGCCGGTGCGCCGGGCGGGGGTTCGACGAGGCTCGGCACCGACCTGCCCAGCCGCTGAAGTTGCGCCACCACGAGATCGGCCGCACCGGACGGGCTGTAGCCCACGATCTCGTAGGCGTCGACGAACCGCTCCAGAACCGCACGGGCCCTGGTCCTCGCGGCGTCGGACACGGGCAGCGGTCCGGTGGTGTCGGCCGCGGCCGTGTTGAGGGCGGTGGCGATCCCGTTCCAGAGTTCGACGAGACGGACCTGCGTGACCTTCACCAGCCCGTCCCGGCTGAAGTTGGTCCGCTGGTGCTCCGGGCCGGTGAGCGCCAGGTGGAACCGGAGGGCGTCGCGGCTGACGAGGCCGAGTGCCTCGTCGATGTACACGACGTGTCCTCGTGTGGTGGAGAACTTGTCGTTCTCCAGCTCGTAGAACTCGTTGGAGACGATGGAGTCGGGTAGGGCGTAGCGGCCGTCGTGGGCCATGAGCAGCGCCAGGTGGGTGAGGCCCCAGAAGTACACGATGTCGGACCCGATGAAGTAGATGATCTCCGGGTCGTGTCCGGGGTCCCACAGGTTCCGGCCGACGACGCGTGGGTCGTCCACCCGCCGCGCCGCGTGGTCGGTGCAGAACATCGCCGCCGGGATGCCCTCCACCCAGGAGTTGAGCCGCTGTCCTTCGGTGCCGGGAAAGGGGGAAGGCAGTCCGTAGGAGATCGGGTAGGTGATCGGGAAGTCGGGCAGCGGCCGGGCCAGCGCTTCGCGCAGGAACCGCAGGGTGCGGGGCCGCAGCCCCGACTCCCGGGTCTGGTAGAAGGACGTCAGCTGCTTGCGGTACTGCTCCATGGGCAGCACGAGCACCTGTTCCTCGCGGCTGCCGACCGGGGCGGTGGGGTCCAGCGTGGACCAGGGGTCGAGGAGCTCGTCGAAGTTGTTGGGATGCCCGCACATCTCGCAGACGCCGCCGCGGCTCTCGGTGACACAGACCGGGCAGTAGCCGGCGACCAGGCCTTCGACCAGGATCTCCCCGGTGCGCGCGTCGCAGGGGAACGTGACCGTGCGCAGTTCGAGCTTGCCCGCGTCGTGGAGGTCGGTGACGAAGCGCAGGGCGTTCGCCCGGTAGGCGTCGTCGTAGGGGGCGTAGCCGTCCACCGAGATACCGGCGGCCTCCAGGGTGCGCCCGATCGCCGCGTGGGAGGTCGCGGCCAGTTCCTCGGGGGTGGTGCCGGCGCGCCGGGCCCCGGCCATGACGTAGGTCTGGCTGTCGTCGGTGCCGGTCGAGAAGACGACGGGACGTCCACGTGCACGCAGGTACCGGGCGTGGATGTCGGCCTGCATGAACGGACCGGCCAGGTGGCCGATGTGCAGGTCGCCGTTGGGGGTGGGTGAGGTGTCGATGATGACGGCGGGCCGCGGGCCGCCCGGTGCGGTCTGCGCCATCGCTCAGGCCCCTTCGTGGTGCCGGACGAGGAAGCCCTCCACGGTGTCGGGTGTCCACCACGCCGTGTACATCTGGAAGTCCTCCGTCCCTTCGTTGAACACCTGGTGATCCGTGTTCGGCGGGAAGTGCACGATGTCTCCCTCGCGGAAGGGGACGCGTTCGCCGCGGGACTCCAGTACGGCCTCACCGGACAGGGCGATGAAGATCTCGTAGTCGGGATGGGCGTGTTTGGTCGTCGAGGAACCGGGCTGGACGACGCACCAGGCGCCTTCGAAGGGGGCGTTGAGGGCGGGCCAGGGGAGCAGGGGCTGTGAGAAACCGTTCTCCGGCCGCAGCCCACTGCGGTCGAGACTGCGCATTTCCATGGTGGCCACCAATCTCCGAATCGGGGTGATCGCTTCACGGTGGGAATGGGTCTTGTGGAGGCGTGCTACAGGCGGGCGGCGATCTCTCGCATACGGCGGTGCATGCCACCGAAGACGGGTCTGTCCGGCAGCAGGGCCTTGGGCACCTTGGTGGCGACCGTGTAGTCCGTGTTCACGACGTTGGCCAGCGGTGTCCGGGAGATCTGGGAGAGCAACTGGTAGGCGTCGAGCGGGTCGAGGCCGTGGCGGTCGCTCAGCCAGCCCACCATCTGTACCTGCGAGATGCGCCAGGCGTCCTCAAGCGGACGGGCGGAGGCGAGGGTGATGAGGAAGTCGTCGTTCTCGATGCGCGGCCACGCGGGCGCACCGCCCTTGATCAGGTCGACCACTAGGGTCGTGTTCATCGCGCCCTCGACGGCGGTGCCGCACGACTCGCCCTCACCCTGCCGGTAGTGGCCGTCGCCGACGGAGAACAGCGCTCCCTCGACGTTGACCCCCAGGTAGCACGTGGCGCCGGCCCGCATCTCCGGAGTGTCCAGGTTGCCGCCGTATCCGCCCGCCGCCAGTGAGGAGCGCACTTCTCCGGCCGACGGGGCGACACCCACCGTGCCGAGCATGGGGCACAGCGGCAGATCCACCGTGAAGTCACCGGCCGCCGCCTCGAAGCGGACCGTCCCGGCGTCCCGGTCGAGCTGATAGATCCAGGTCCGCTCCGGAAGCGGGGGCTGGAGGGTGGCGGTGCGTCCGGTTCCGGTGAGCCCGCCGAAGTGGGCGACGAGAGTGGAGACACCCCAGTCTCGGGCAGGGGTCAGTTCGGCGATGTGCAGGACCAGGGTGTCGCCCGGTTCGGCTCCTTCGACATGGAAAGGGCCGGTCTGCGGATTGAACCTTCCATCTGTGATTCTTTCGTCGGGGAGGTGTGAATTCTTGTACAGCCGACCGCTGAAGGCGTCCTCGGTCCACAGTTTCAAGGCGGTTCCCGGACCTAATCGTGAAATTGGTCCAGCACCGCCGAACGTCCAGGCGAACTGAGACGGCAACGGCGTGAATTCGAAGGTGCCCATGTACGACTCTCTCAAGGGTGGTCCGTACATCCTTCTGAACGAGGCCCGAGTCTACCTTCGTCGAATGCGCAGTCAAGAGTGTTTCTCTTGAACACCGCTGACACGCGGTTCTCACATCTGAATTGGGTCATCGGTTTCGGAGTTCAGGCCCGCGGCCCGGTCCAGACTGGAGGTGATCCACTCGACCAGTCCGAGACCGTCCCGCTCCGCGGCCTGGGCCCAGGCGCTCTCCCGTTCCTCGGTGGTACGCAGTTGCAGTCGGATCTCCCTGGTCCGGCACTCGTCGCGCGAACCGCCCAGCTCCTTGCGCAGCTCATGCCGGAACCGGTTGCGGGACCAGCCCTCCCGCGCGGCACGCTCCAGCCACGTCCGGCGCTGCACGGAGTCCAGCGAGGCCACCTCGGCGTGATGCTGAAAGCTGAGCCGCGGATGCCGTTCGGAAGCCGGGAAACGTCTGGCGATCCAGGCGTAGTTGCGCAGGGTCTTGTAGTCGAGTCCCGTCTCCTCCATTGCCTGACGGTACTTTCCCGGATATCTCTCCTGACCATAGACGAGCCAGTCCCCGTGCCACCAGCACGAGGAATCCGATATCAAATAGAGGTGTTTACCGACGCGTTTCCACTCGGCCAGGGAAAAGACCGGCGGTAGAACCAGACTGGTACGTCGGGTGACGGCGGCTCCGATGATCGGGTGCTCGGACTCGGTGTGCAGTGCAGTCGTCGAGTAGTCCAAGCCTTTTCCCCTTTCTCGTGGGGGAAGGACAGATGCGGGTGCGCTGATCGCGAGGGAGTCTGGCATCCGGCTCGGGCCCGGTCCAGATCGTTCAAAGGTCAACGGCGAGACTGGCCCGAAGATGTCGGTCTGGTCGAGCGGTCGATTCGGGCCCGGTCGAAGACGAAGAAGCTGAAGAAGACGCCGCCGATGACCAGCAGGGCCCCCCAGAACTCCTGGGGGGTGGGCATGCGTTGCTCCCACACCAGGTAGAAGAACGCTCCGAACACGGCCTCCATCCCGATGACCGGCCCCATGACCGTCGCGGGCAGACGCTTCGAGGCGATGTTCCAGAACCACGTGGCGCACCAGGAGCCCAGCACCGCCAGCGCCGCGCACCAGGCCAGGAACGGTCCCAGGGTTCCCGCGTCGGCGAACGGCGAGGTGCCCTCGGCGGACTCGGCCAGCGGCAGCAGCACCAGCGAGCCGCAGCAGGCCCCGATGCCGATGCAGGCGGTCCAGGTGCTGTTGTCCGGGGCGGTGGCCGCGCGCCGCAGGATGATCCGGTTGGCGATGACGAAGTAGGACCAGGCCACGCAGGCGGCGAACCCCAGTGCGGCGCCGAGGAGTTGGTCCCGGCCGTCGCCCGCCGTGCCGAGGGAGGAGGTACCGCCGTTCACCAGGAACAGCCCGCCGGCGATGACACCGATGGGCAGCAGCCCGCTGCGCCAGGGGAAGACCTTCTCGATGCCGTTCGAGATCAACGACACCATG
Organism: Streptomyces sp. HD; assembly: GCF_028369295.1. GTDB lineage: Bacteria > Actinomycetota > Actinomycetes > Streptomycetales > Streptomycetaceae > Streptomyces. The sequence continues at coordinate 12,615 of NZ_JAQMYP010000091.1, read as the reverse complement.
ACGGGGATCAGGCCGGTCATGGTCGACGCGAGGACCCCGCCGCCGACGGAGGCGGCCATCGACAGCAGCAGATAGAAGCCGATGTATCCCACCACACCGAGGTGCAGTGCCTTGAGGAACCCGGGCACCCCCAGGGCGCGCAGCCGGCCGGGGCGCGCGGCCAGCACCACGGCCGACATGAGGCCGAAGACGGCGTACCGGCCCAGCACGAGGTAGTAGATGTTCACGGGGTCGACGGCCACGGGCCCCAGGAAGGTGAACCCCCACAGAGCCGTCGCGACGAGCGCCGCCGACAGCCCGACGAGCACCGGAGCCGAGGGGAGCCGCCGGCCGGTGGACTCCATGGGCATCTCCCCTTCCCGGGCGGCCGACGTCGTACGGGGCGTCATCGGGACGCGGCCACGAGGCCGTCGCCGATCGTGAGGATCTGTGAGACGAGGAAATCGAAGTCGGAGCGGACCGACCGGTGGTTGTTGTTGGCGACGCGGATGACGAACCTGCCGTCGATCACCGTATGGGACGGCATGGCCAGTCCTTCCATCTGCAGCCGGGAGAGGACGTCCTGGTTGACGCGGTTCAGGTCGTCCGGGGTGGCATCCGGCCAGACGTAGCGGAAGCACACGATGTTGAGGTCGCTGCGGGAGACGACCTCCAGTCTGTCGCAGCTGTCGGCCAGTTTCGTCAGGTACGCGATCTGGTCGATGTTGCCCGCGATCGACGCGGCGAAGGTGTCGATGCCGTGGGCCTTGAGCGCGAACCACACCTTCAGCGCCCTGAACCGACGGGACTGCTCGATGCCGCGGTCGGAGAAGGCGAGGGAGTACGCGGCGGGTCCCTGCGCGGTGCTGCTGATGTAGTCCGCGCTGGAACTGAACGTGTTCTCCAGCGCGTCGGGGCGGCGCACGAGGACGCAGCTGACGTCGAACGGCATGTACAGCCACTTGTGCAGGTCGAAGACGAGCGAGTCGGCCTCGTTCATCCCCGCCAGCAGGGGCCGGTGGGTGGGCAGCAGTTGGGCGAAGGCGCCGAACGCGCCGTCGACGTGGAACCAGAGGTCCTCCTCCCGGGCCAGGGCGAGGAGTTCATCGAGGGGGTCCACGGCTCCGGTGTTGACCGTGCCGGCGTTTCCCACCAGGCACATCGGGTGCAGCCCCGCGGCACGGTCCCGACGGATGGCGTCGCACAGGGCGCCGGTGTCGATCCGGAAGTCCGCGTCGACGGGTATCCGACGGAAGAAGTGCCCGCCGATGCCGAGGAGTTCGACGGCCTTCTCCACCGAGTGGTGGGTCTCGGTCGAGCCGTAGACGGTGAACTGCCGGCCGTCGGCGACAGCTCCCAGGCCGCGGAGGTCCGCCGTGCCGCTCTTCGCCTGGCGGGCCGCGGCGAGGGCGATGATCTGGCCCATCGACGCTCCGCTGGTCAGCACTCCGGAGCCGTCGGCGGGCCAGCGCATGGCCTCCCGCAGCCACGCGATCACCTGGTGCTCGACCATCATCGCAGCGTTCTCACCGGAGCCGAGCGTGCAGTTGACGACGGAGGCGAGCAGATCGGCGTAGGCCGCGACCGGCACGCCGGAGCCGTTCGCCCAGCCCCAGAACCGGGGGTGGATGTTGCCGCGCGGGTACGGCATGACCGTCGTACGGAACTCCTCGTAGACGTCCTGCGCGGGGACGCCGGTCCGCGGCAGGGCGGTGTCGAGCCGGGCCTGGACGTCGGGCGGTACCGGCTGCCAGACCGGCCTGTCGCGGATTCCGGCGAGGTAGTCGGCCATGTCGTCGACGATGCGCCGCCCCAGGGCCTTGAACTCCTCCCAGTCCGGGGGGTCGAGGGGGATGGACTGTTCGTGCGGGTCGTACGAGGACACCGTGCCGTGCCTCCTGGCGGTGTGGGGGGTGGTCAGATGCTGGACGCCGCGGGTGCCCTCGGCGCGGTGGCGACGGGTGCCCCCTCCGGCATGAAGGCGGTGAAGCGCTCGGGGTGGTACAGGGCGTGCATGGGGTGCGGTTGTCCGCCGAGCGAGGCGAGCACGGCCCGGGCGATCGCCGGCGCCTGGGCGAAACCGCCGGTGTTGTGGCCGCCGTTGATGACGAACAGGCGCCCTTGCACGGTCGTTTCCGCGTGGTAGATGCCGAGTGACGTAGCGGTCCAGGGCCGCACGCAGTACTTGAAGTCGTAGTTGTCGCCGGCCCGTGACGATGCGGTGGGGTGGGACTGGTCCGGGAAGAGCCGCTCGACCGTGTCCATGATGCCGAGCCGGATGGCGTCCAGTTGTGCCTCGTCGGCGTCGGTGCCGGCACCGGTGTAGCCGTAGCCCGAGCCGACGATCAGGGTGGGCCGCCCGTCGCCGTCCACGGCGACGGTCACGTTGGCGTCCTCGGTGACGTGCCGCCTGCGGCCGACCTTGAGGGAATACGGCAGCCGCGCGCGCTCGTTGCCGATCCGCATCCAGCCGCCCAGTACGCCGTGGATCCGGCCCTCGCACGCCGACCCGGCGAGCAGGGCGCGGCCCTGGACACCTGGTGAGGCGACGACGTGCGCGTCGTCGGGGATGGGGACGCCGCAGTCGAAGCCGGTCACCGTGCCCGAGCCGTCGCGTCGGACCCGGCGCACCGGGGTGTCCCAGTGGAACACCACGCCCCGTTCCCGCAGGAACGAGACGATCCGGTGCGTGAACCGGTGGATGCCCACGGTGAAGCCGGGGACGAGGAACCCGCCCGCAAGTGCCCCGTTCTCGAAGGCGTGGGCCAGGGCCGGGAATTCCGCGGCCAGTTGGTCCGGGGTGAACTCGCGGGCGACGGCGCCGAGAGCACGATGCCGGGCGAGCGCGCTCCGGCGGTGGTCCGGATCCGCGTAGAGGCGCAGGACGTCGTCCGTCAGGACGACGTCCTCGAAGAGCTCGGGGTGGTCCCGGCGCAGTGCGGTCCACTCGTGGAAGGCCTCGGCGGTGAAGGCGAAGACGTCCTGGTTGTAGGCGCGGGCGAGCCAGGACGGCACACGTTCGAACTCCTCGACCCAGCCGCGCTCCTCGGCGGACAGCGGGCGGTCGCCGGTGGCGAGCCAGCCCTTCCGGTCGACGGGGAGCCGGAAGTACGGCGGTGGGCCGCTGTGGAAGTCCTGGTTGTTGTAACTGTCCATCTCGGTGAAGGTGAACATGCGCGCGTCGTCGCCGGCGTGGGTGCAGCCGTACCGGCGCCAGTCGTCGCCGCCCGGCGCGGGCGCTCCGTCGACGACCGTGACCCGGTGGCCGGCCCGCCACAGATACAGGGCCGTGATCAGGTTGACGATGCCTGCTCCGACCAGCACCACGTCCTTGCCGTCCGGTCCGGGCGCGGGCGGTAAGGGGACGGTGCGCTGGAGGGTGAACCATCGCTCGAAGCCGCTCAGGGCCGCCGCGAGCGCGGGGAGAGTGCCGTCGGGCTGGGTGAACTCGACGAGGTCGCGGATACCGGACCGGCCGGGGGTGCCGGTCACGTAGGAGAGGAACGTGGTGCCGGTGATGTGCTCGGACCAGCTCCGCAGAACGTGCTCCGGGGGGCGCCTGGAGGTGATCAGTCCGCGCGCCGCGTGGACGGTCAGGTGGTGCAGGACCTCGTCCGCGGGTGCCGTGTCGAGGTGGGGCAGATGGACGACGTTTCCGCCGTGCAGGAAGTCGGAGTACGCCAGGTCGGAACTCGGGGTGGTGATGATCGTCTTCAACTTACTGTTTTCCCTGAGAGTCGGGTGAATGCAATCGGAGATACTTCAGGACTGCCTGTCGACGAAGGGCAGGGAATGGCGTCGCAGAGAAAGACACGGACCGAGTCGGTCGTCATCGGTGAGGCGGATACCGATCCAGCCGTCACGGAGTACTTCTTCCAGCTCGTTGATGGCGGAGAGGGGCACGGAGCGTTCCGGCTCTCCGCTTCGGCCCGATGTCCAGGGGGCCGGGGTGGGGCGGTAGAAGAGAAGGCGCAGCTTTCCGCCGAATTTCCGGACCAGCCGGACGGGCCGGAAACCCGCCCGCATCAGTGATCCGATTCCGTGCGGATTCTTCGGGGAGCTGGTCGCATAGAGGTGCCGGACGTCCAGGGACGCCACATCCGAGAGGGCCCTGCTGTTCAGGAGCCGGGCAAGTCCGTGGCCACGCCATTCGGGCAGGACGGCGATGGTGTCCCAGTGTGCGACCAGGGCGTACTCGGAGGGCGGCAGGGCGGTGTCCTTCGCCAGGTTGAAATCCCGGTCGCGCGGAAAGTAGACCATCCGGTAGGCGACCGCGGCGGACTCGTGCGAGACGCCGTAGCAACGCCCGCCGTCGGCGAGGCAGTAGGAGATGAACTCGGGCGTGCTGGTCTGGAAGACGTCCGGGTCGGGCAGCGAGGAGCGGATGCGCTCCTGGAGGTCCAGGAGCAGCCCGAGGTCCGCGGGGCCGAGTCGTCGCAGAGTGAACATCAGCGCCCACCCGCCGCGGACACGAATGCCGAGATCAGCGGGTCGGTGAAGCCCTCGCCGCCGTCCACGGGCAGTTCCGGGTGCCACATCACGCCCACCGCCCAGGCCTCGCCGGCGTACTCGATGGCTTCGGGCAGTCGGTCGTCGGACCGGGCCGTCACCCGCCATCGGCGACCGCCCTCCGTCTGCGGGCCGAGGCCCTGGTGGTGGTAGGAGGTGACGGTGAGGGCGCGCCTGCCGTAGGCCTGGGCCACGGTGCTGTCCGCGGTGAGGGTCACGCGGTGCTGCGCGGTCTCCGACAGGGAGGTCCGGTGGGCGACGAGGCCGCCGTTGACATCCGGGATGTGGGAAATGAGCGGATGACCGGTGGTGGTGTACAGGACCTGGCAGCCGCGGCAGATTCCGAGTACGGGAAGCCCGGCCGCCAGTGCCGCTTCGGCTAAGCGGAGTTCGAATACGTCGCGGGCCGGCTGGTACTGGTAGTCGCTCTGTCGCTCGGTACCCGTGCAATGGGCGGGGTCGATATCCTCGCCGCCGGTGAGCATGAGTCCGTCGAGAGGCGGGAGATAGGATTCTCCGGGCTTTTCGCCGACGCAGGGAATGATCACCGGAATGCCGCCCGCCCGGACCACATGATCGACGTATCCCGTATGCAGACAATGACTGTTGATCGCTGTGCGTAATCTCGACGTGATACCGATCAATGGTTTCATGGTCGGCCCCCGTGGATGGTGCGGATTGGAAAGCCCGGACACGCTAACGGACGCTGTTCCGGCTGTGCAAGATCGATGATCCGGGAAGGGCGTCGTACCATCGCCCCGGCGTGGGGGCGATTTTCGGTCAGCGCCGTCGGCTCGGCGACCGAAAAAGCCACCGCGGCGTTGACCGGAATTCGACCCCGCTTGTCCCGCCGCGGCGGGACACGGCCGGCCCGCCGGTACCCATTCATCGAGCGAATGGAACGCTCCGGCATACGGAAGCTCATCGTGTCGCCTCCTCCTCGACGGCCTCGTCGGCGCCGACGGCAATCTCCTCGGCGGCCGGCATCGTGTCCCTCCGGAGGAGCAGGGACACGGCCAGGGCGATCAGTCCGCCGATGGCTGCCTGGAGGGCGCAGTAGAACCAGAAGCGGCTGTCTCCGTCCGGGGAGTCCGTGGCCCGCTGGTAGAACCAGCCGCCGGCCCACGCGCTCGCGAACGCGCCGATACCGGTGGCCAGCCGCTGGATGCCGAACACGGCTCCCGGCCGGTCCGGCGAGTAACGGAGCGCCTCCAGCTCGTTCTTCAGGAAGAGCACCACCTCGCCCAGGCTGATCAGCACCACCCCCGTGACGACGGCGACGAGGTCGGCCCACCCGATCAGCAGCAGGCCACCGGCGAACAGCGCGAAGGACACCGCCACGGCGGCAGGAAAACCGAGTGTGTTGATCCGCTTGGCCAGCGCGGGTTGCACGACGACCACCAGCAGCCCGTTGACCATGAGCAGAAGGCTGAAGACGGTGGACGAGTAGTGCGCCACGACGTACAGGCTCAGATAGTTCTGAAAGAACATGTACGCGTAGAAGCCGAGGACCGCGGTGACGACCGGCGGGATGAACAGCAGCTTCACCGCGCCGGCGCGCTCCTGACGCCCCTCGGGGCGCTGGATCTCGGCCTCGGCGGGCAGCGACCGGACATGCATCAGGGTGACGGCGGCGAAGATCCCGGACGCGACGGCGAACACCGCCATCGGCGCCCGCATGATGAAGAGACCCGCGACGAGCGGGCCGAGGGCCATCCCGCTGTTGAGCGCGGCGTTGTTCAGGGACAGAAAGAGGGGGCGGCGGTCCGGGGCGCAGTCCCGTACCACGTAGGCCTTGTTGGCCGGCAGGTACAGCGCCACCCCGGCCGCCGACAGCATCAGCGCCGGAATCGACAGCGCGGGAACCGCGATGGACACCACGAACAGCAGGAAACTGACCGTGCGGATCATCAGGGCCAGCACCATCGTCCGCTTGAGCCCGAAGTGGTCGGCGACATATCCGCCGACCACACCACCGGACATCTGCACGAACGACGCCACCGCGATGACGAGGCCCACGACCTCCAGGTCCATCTTCATCCGGTTGTGCAGGAAGAAGGACATGAACGGCATGACCATGAAACCGGCCAGCGGAATCAGGAACGAGGCCGCCACGAGGAGCCGGAAGGCCGGCGAGAGCTCGTTAATCCGCCTCAGACGTGCGAGTGCGTCGTTCAGCATGTGTTGCTCCAGCGAGGGCTCGTGCGAAGGGGTGCGGCAGGCGCGGCCCGGCACGCCCGGCCCCGAAGGGCCGGTGCGTCAGGACGGCACGGTGGTCGACGACAGTGCGGCGTCCAGGGCCAGTTCGGCATCCCGCAGCGCACGGCTCGGCACGCCGGGCGACGGGACGTAGTGGTTGTAGTAGCTCGAACCCTCGGTGTGGGGCCCCAGAAGGAAGATCCGCTCCTGCACGGCACCCGTGGCGTCCACCGCCCGGCCCTCGCGGGTGACGTCCAGGCCGGGCGTGTTGGTGCCGCGGTGCCGCAGGGTACGCAGCCGCCCCGCCTTGACCAGCCCGCCGAGCAGCGAGCCCTCGACCTCGTCCGCCGCCGGCTCCTGCACATGGGCCAGGACGACACGGTCGGCCTCCACGCGGTGCGCGGCGGCCAGCGTCGTGGATTCCAGCACCCACGCGGCGTCACCTCGCGGCGAGCGGCGCAGCCTGGTGTGGGCGCCCGGGGCGGGGCTCACGACACCCGCGTCGATCAGCGCCAAGAGCTCGGTGGAGCGGTCCAGTTGAGGGCCGATGACCGTGCGGTTGACCAGGGACACGAAGTCTCCGAAGAAGTCGTTCAGCGACTCGTCGTCGAGACCCGGTGGATCCACCACGGCACGCAGCACGTCCCGATGGTCCCGCAGCACCTCCAGCGCCTCCTTGACGGAGCTGAGGCCGAGGCCTGTCCGGGCCTCCGCGAGATCGTCGGCGACCCGGGCGACGAACCATCCGACGTAGTCCTGGTACGTCGGCCACGAGGACGGTGCCGAGGCGTCCCCGGAGAGCAGGCCGCTCACCGGAGACGGCCCGAAACGCTCACGTGCCTGCGCGAGCACCGTCTCGACGCCCCGCGCACGCACCTGTTTCGCGACCTCCCGCCGCGCCGCGTCCGCGTCACCGATGCGCAGGGCGAGACAGGACCGGTAGTAGGTGAGGTCGATCTCGGCCTCCACCAGCGGCACGATGTCCTCGGCGAAGTTCAGCCGACCGCCGGGCCGGGTCTCGCGCAGCTCCCGCACGCGTGCGGGCGTCATGGCCAGCGGTTCGCAGCGGATCCGCCCGGGGTTGAGGACGGGACGGCTGCGGTACGGCAGGCCGTTGCGGGACGCCAGGATGATCTTCGGTTCCCTGCCGCTGGACAGATACCGCGTCTCTCCGTCCTCCCCCGTCGCATGCCGTCCGCCGCGGCCGAGGGTGAGGCTCGCGATCACGTCCATGGCGGTCAGGCCCATGCCGAGCACGACCACGCGTTCTCCGGGGCACACCGTCTCGACCGCGTCGGGCAGCGGATACGGGCAGCTGACGGTCGTCGGGTCGGCCTCCTCGCCCTGCGGCCGGTGCAGGGTGTGGTGCCCGACCGTCAAGAATGCCGCGTCCACGACGAGCGAGGTCCCGTCGTCCAGGACGACCTGCTCCCGGTCGCCCAGCGGCACCAGACCGGTGGCCGACGCCTGGTGCCGTACCGGGCGAAGCTGTTCGGGAGCGGCGTCGAGGATGCGCTCGGCGGCCCAGGCCAGGTAGTCGCTGAGCAGTCGGCGGGGCAGGAAGTCGTTGGGCCGGACGTCGCGCCCGATGCCGGCGCGTACGGTGTAGCCGTCGTCCTGCAGGCGTAAGTCCCGTTCGCGGCACCAGTCGTACAGGCTCGGGCCGGATGTCCGGGCCGGGCCCGTCACCATGGCGGGGTCGGCGAACGCCGTCAGCTGTGAGCAGACGGTGTTCAGCAGGAGGTAGTCCGGCTGGTCGGCACGGTGAAGGCCGGGGCCCGGGGGCCGTGGGTCCACCAGATGCACCGTGATGTCGAACGGCTCGGCCAAGCACCTGCTGACCAGTCGTTCCAGGATGCCCAGTCCGCGTGATCCCATGCCGACGATCGCGATGCTCGGGACGGAGCGGCCCCCCGCGGCGGAAGGAGACATCGGGCTCACCACCGGCTGGTCTCGCCGAAGAACCCCGGAATGTCCGTGGTCTGCCCCGCTGCCCGTGCCCGGACGAGCGCATGGGCGCCGACGGCTATGTCGAGCACGCCGAGCCCGAACGGCGAGAAGATCACCGGCTTGCTGTCGTCGACGATGACGTCGCCGTTCAGGACGCCGGCCAGGGTGCCGGTGACGAAGTCCCGGTTGCCGCTGAGCTGTTCCGCCAGATGCGGCGAGGTGTTGGCCTTCAGGCAGTGGTCCACGTCGTCGAGGATGTTGTGCGCGCCGAGCACGGTCTCGGGCGCCAGGTCGCGCAGCGAGACGTTCAGCACCAGCTGCCCGGGACGGAACTGCCGGGTGACGTAAGGCTCCAGGGCCGTGGTGGCCAACACGACGACGTCCGCCTCCAGGGCCTCGTCCAGGGCCGACGTGAACTGCGCGGTCCGGCCCTGCGCCTCCAGGTGCTCGACCAGGGACTTGCCCGAGGGCTCATGGATGTCGTGCACCAGATAGGTGTCCGGCCGACAGCCGACCACGTGGAGGTACTCGCAGATGTTGCGGGCGATGACGCCGCCTCCCACCACGGCGATCCGTCCGCCGACGAGCCCCGTGGGACGCAGGGCCCTGGCGGCCACCGCGGCGGAGGCGGCGGTGCGGGCGGCGCTGATGTTGGCGGCCTCCAGACAGGCGATCGGGTAGCCGGTCTCGTAGTCGTTGAGGATCAGGACGGCGGAGGCCCTTGGACGCCCGGCCGCCACGTTCTTGGGAAAGCTGGCTATCCACTTGATGCCGGCGAGCTGGACGTCGCCCCGCAGCAGTGCGGGGAGCGCGATGATGCGGGAGTCCGGTTTCTCGGGGAACCGCAGGAAGTAACTGTCCGGGTTGATGGTCTCCCCGGCCTCGTGGTCCCGGTAGGTGCGCTCGACGACGTCCACGACCTCGTCGCGATGCTGGTCCAACTGCCGGCGCACTGCCTCGCCCGGGACGACTTCGAAGGTGAACACGGATCTCCTTGCATGAGACTCGTTGGGCTTCTTGATCTTCTTGACCTTCTTGGCGCGAACGCGCCAACACTTCGGGATGCGTTAGGGGTCCTGTGCTGCGGCTGCTCAACTCCTCATGAGCAGGCCTCGGCTGCGCAGCACCCACCGCTCCAGTGGGCTGAAGACGAGCAGGTCGATCGCGATGCCGACGAACAGGATGAGGAGGATGGCGAGGAAGACCGTCGCCATGCTGCTGTTCGTACGGCCCACCTCCAGCAGCTGGCCGAGGCCCACGCCCAGGTCCGGTGCCTTCGCGATGATCTCCGCGGCCATCAGTGAGCGCCAGGAGAACGCCCACCCCTGCTTCAGACCCGCCACATAGCCGGGCAGCGCCGCGGGCATCACGATGTACCGGATGCCGCGCAGACCGGTCGCGCCCAGCGTCCGTCCCGCGCGCAGGAACAGCGGCGGCACCTGGTCGATGCCGGACACCAGACCGTTGGCGATCGAGGGCACCGCGCCGAGCAGGATCACCGCGTACATCATCTCGGGCTCCAGCCCCAGCCAGATCACGGCGGCCGGCACCCAGGCGACCGAGGGCAGCGACTGCAGGCCGGACAGGATCGGGCCGATCGCGGCGCGCACGAATCTCACCCGCGCCACGAGGAGCCCGAGTGGAGTGCCGATGACCAGGGCGAGGGCGAAGCCGGACAGGCCGCGCGAGACGCTGGTCCAGATGTAGTCGAGCAGGGTGCCCTTGAGCCACGCGTCCTCGGCCTCGGCCCACACATCGCCGGGCGAGGGCAGCCGCGTCGGGTCGTCGACGATCTTCAGGGAGATCAGGGCCTGCCAGGCCACCAGGACCACGAGGATCGCGGTGATCGGCGGCAGGATCTTGTTCCTGAAGGTCTGGCTGAAGGGCGTACGAGCCCGGTCCGAGGTCTCCAGCGCGTCCAGGCCCGCCTCGATGCCGGCCAGTCCGGCGCTGTCCTGGGCGACCGGGTCTGCTGCCTTCCTGTCAGTGCTGGCCATGGCGGCGGATCTCCCCACGCAGGACTTCGGTGACCTCGACGGACAGTTCCGCCACGGGGGCGTCCTCGATGCGGCGCGGCTGCGGGATGTCGACGGTCCATTCGCGTGCGATCCGGCCCGGCCGGGAGGACAGCAGGACGACGCGCTGGGCGAGCCGCACCGCCTCGCGCACGTTGTGCGTGACGAAGAGGACGGACACGCCGGTCTCCGCCCAGATCCGGGTGAGTTCGTCGTGCAGTACGTCCCGGGTGATGGCGTCGAGGGCCGCGAACGGCTCGTCCATCAGCAGCAGGTTGCTCTCCTGGGCGAGCGCCCGGGCCAGCGCCACCCGCTGGCGCATACCGCCGGACAGTTCGTGCACCCGCTTGCCGTGCGCGCCCTTCAGCCGGACCAGTTCGAGGAGTTCCTCGGCGCGCTCGCGCCGCTCCGTCTTGGCGACTCCCCTGAGCTTGAGGGCGAGTTCGATGTTCTTGCCCGCGGTCAGCCACGGGAAGAGGGCGTGCTCCTGGAACATCAGGGCCGGGCGCCCGTCGGTCGTGATCGAGCCGACGGTCGGTCGGTCCAGTCCGGCGACCAGGTTCAGCAGGGTGGACTTGCCGCAGCCCGAGGCCCCGAGGAGGGTGACGAACTCGCCCGGCGCGACATCGAGGCTGATGTCGTCCAGGACGAGCTGTTGCCCGCCCGGTCTCGGGAAGGACTTCGAGACATGCTCAAGGCGAGCGGCGTGGGTGGCCGCGGTGATGCCTTCGGCGGCCTTGGGGAGAGTCGTGGCCATGGTCGTCACCTCCTGGGAACTCATCGGGTCCTTGATCAGCTCTTGCGGAGACCGGCGTCGTCGACCGTGTTCTCGCCCTCGGCCTTCAGGACCTTGTTGAGGAGCGTGAGGTCATAGATGCCGTTCAGGTCCGGCTTCTCCAGCAGCCCGGCCTCGACCGCGTGTTCGGCCTCGGCGCCGAGGGTGGAGGCCAGCGGGTCGTCGGTGAACCGGATCGATTTCCAGGCCGGGTCGATGACGTCGGCCGGCAGCGGCTTGCCCGAGTCCGACTCCAACTGCGCGTTCACCGCGGTTTTCGCCTTCTCCGGGTTGGCGTTGATCCACTTGTTGGTCTCGACCGAGGCCTTCAGCACGGCCTCGACGGCCTTCGGGTGCTCCTTGAGGAAGTCCTGCCGCACGATGACGTTCGTGATCACGAACTTCTTGTCGGGCCACAGGTCCGCCTCGTCCAGCAGCACCTTCCCGCCCTCGGCGACCAGCTTGGACGCGGTCGGCTCGGGCACCCAGGCGCCGTCGATCGAGCCGGATCCGTAGGCGTCCGGGGTGACCGAGTTGTCGGTGCGGACCACGGAGACATCGCCCTTGCCGCTCTCCGCGTCGACCTTCCAGCCCCGCTCGGAGATCCAGTTGAGGAACGCCACGTCCTGGGTGTTGCCGAGCTGCGGGGTGGCGATCTTCTTGCCCTTGACGTCGTCCAGGGACTTGATCTTCTCCGGGTCGACCACGAGCTTCACGCCGCCCGACGCGGAACCGCCGACGATGCGGAGGTTGGTGCCTCCGGACGCGGTGAAGCCGTTGATCGCCGGGGACGGGCCGATCCAACCGATGTCGATGGACCCCGAGTTGAGCGCCTCGATCTCCGACGGCCCGGCGTTGAAGAGCTGGTACTCGGCCCTGGTGGCACCGAGGTTCTTCTGGAAGTAGCCCTTGTTCACACCCACGAGGGCGGTGCCGTGGGTCAGGTTGCCGAAGTAGCCGATCCGCACGGAGTCGAGCCCGTCGATCTTCTTCGCCCCAACGGCGATCTTGGCGGCGTCGTGGTCCTCGGCCTGGGAACCGTAGCCGCAGGAGGCGAGCGCGAGGAGAGGGAGTACGACCATGGCGGCAAGAGCGCGGCGAAGGACGATTCCGGCCGATACAAGGACGCTTGCGGCCGATATGAAGGGCGAGTCGGCGGAGTTCATGTCAGAAGTCCCACCCGCCGGT
>NZ_JAQMYP010000090.1 GCF_028369295.1 Streptomyces sp. HD | reverse complement strand
GAGAGGAAGGGCACGAGCTCAGCCCAGGCGTCCGACCACAGCTTCACGATCGCCGGATACCTTGCCTCTCTCATGATCGTCGGATCCGCCGTTAGATTTACACTCCAGCTCCCTGCAGGGTGTACCACCAGCAGATGAAGAACCTCCTGACGGTCCTACAGCACAGCACACCCCACATCGGACTGAAAATGCGGCGCGAGGCGATCAGGGACGACACCTGTCCTTGTCAGCTCTCCACAAGACGACAGCGCGAGGCCCGTCCATCCGTACCAGCGCCTCCCTAACCACGCGTCGGGAGCAGCGTGCAGCGTCCCGCCATCAAACCCGCGACGCCCCGCGCTGGCGACTGGGCTTCGAAAGGAACCTCACCGCCTGGCCTGACGGAGTATCAGAAAAGTCAGCAAAAGTCAGCAAGAGCTCTGCCACAGCCGCCCACAGACGGCCACACCGTGGAACCGCCACCCGCCCGCGCCCGAGACGGCAACGCGGTCGACCGCCCTCCCGCAAGCGGTCGACCGCGGGAGGCATTGTCCGGCCGCGCCCCACTCGACAGGGTCACCGGCACGCGGGCATTCCTGCAGGTCAACGCACTCTGCCCCGCGGCTTCAACGGCACAGGCGGCAGTTCCGGAGCGGGTAGCGGGGCGCCGTCATACCCCTTGACCTCACCGAACCGCGTGCCTTCCATCCAGTCCCGACGGGCCTGCACGATCTCTTCCTGCGACCGCCCGATCCAGTTCCAGAACATGATCAGCTCCTCCTCGAACGGCTCGCCGCCGAGGAGCATCAGGCCCGCGTCCGACTCCGCGCGCAGCGGGAGTTCGGTGCGGCCGCAGCCGAGGTAGAGCATCGAGCCGGGGAGGACCGGTACGCCGTCGACGTGCGCCTCGCCGGACATGGAGAGGACGGCGTACTCGAAGTCCGGGTCCAGCGGGAGGCGTACGTCGGCACCGCGGGTCAGAGCCAGGTCCGCGCCGACGATGGGGGTGTACGTCGTGCCGGGCGAGGTCGCGCCGTCGAGGTCGCCGAGGATCAGCGTGGCCCGCAGGCCCGGTGCCGTGACGACCGGCAGTTCGGCGTGGTGTTCGAAGCGCGGGTCGGTGTGGCGGTGCCCGTCCGGGAGGGCGACCCAGAGCTGGGAGCCGTGCAGGAAACGGGCATGTGGCCTGGGGCTCTCCTCGGAGTGACTGATCGCCCGGCCCGAGGTCATCAGGCCCAGTTCGCGCGGGCGGATGGTCTGGAGGCTCCCCGTGGAGTCACGGTGCAGCACCTCGCCCTCGTGCAGCCAGCTCACCGTCTGCAGACCCATGTGCGGGTGCGGCGGCACCTGCATGCCGGGCTCGTCGGCGATGTCGTCGGGGCCGTAGTGATCGATGAAACACCAGGCACCGACCATGCGTCGGCCCAGGTTGGGCAGCAGACGACGGACTTCGGTGGACTCGCCGAGCTTGACGCGGCGAGGGCTGAGTAGTTCGCGTACGGGCTCCGCCACGACAAAACCGCGGCCGCCGCAGATGGCGGGCACCGCCTCGCGATCAAGATTGCTCATGGCGCCCAACCTAGCCCCGCCGGGGCCGCGCCGTCAGTCCGTCGCTCGGCGCTGTCTCGATGCGGTTCAGAAAATAGTAGCCATGGATATAGTCGCCATGTACCGTATTGGCATGAGCAAGGGTTCCGAGAAGGCCACGCCCGGTTTCCTGGTGTGGCGCCTGTCCACGAAATGGCGCGTCGCGGTCGACCGGGCCATGGCCCCGCTGGGACTCACCCATGCGCAGTACGCACTGGTGGCCTCGCTGTACGGCATGCAGCACCGAGGGGAACGGCCCAGTCAGCGGCGCCTCGCCGACCACACCGGGCTCGAACCGCTCTACGTCTCCAAGTTGGCGCGCTCCCTGGAATCCGCCGGCCTCCTCGAACGCACCCGGGACCCCCGCGATCCGCGCGCGGTGCAGCTGGCGCTGACCGAGCAGGGCCGGGAGCGGACCCGGCAGGCGATCCAGGTCGTCCAAGGGCTTCTGGAGCAGCTGCTGGCACCGCTCGGCGGCCTGGACAGCGCGCGTACGCGCGAGTTCACACGTGAGTTGACGACCCTGCTCGACGCACCTCTCGACCCGCTGGTCATGCACAGCGAGTCCGACAAACCCGAAGAGCCAGACGAAGCGTCAGACGACGAGTCAGGCGAAGTGTCAGACAAGGAGCAGTCATGACCACCTCCACTCCCCTGGTCGACCCCCGAGTCATAGCCCTGGCCCACTACGCCGGTCGCGCACTGCTGGAGAGGGTGCTGGCCCGCCACGGCGCGACCTTCCAGCAGTCCGTCACCCTCCGCCTCGCCGCCGTCGCCGACGGGCCGGTCGACCGGGACGGCCTGGTCGACGGTGTCGTGGGCGCGCTGAAGATCGACGCTGCGGAGGCCCACTCCGTCGTCGACGAGCTGATCGACGCCCAGCTGCTGACCCCTCAGGAGCCGTCCACGCTGCGGATCACGGACGCCGGCCGGGAGCTGTACGACAGCGCGTCCGCCGCGACCGCCCCCATCACCGCCCGCATCTACGCCGACATCCCGAAGGAGGATCTGGCCGCCGCCGGACGGGTGCTCACCCTCATCGCCGGGCGCGCCAACGCCGAGCTCGCCGCCATGGCCGACGCGACCGACGCGACCCAGTAGTGGAATATTGGACGACCCTTCGCCGTTAACGGCCGCGAAGGAGGTCACGAGTGGACACGACGTACTACGACCACGGAACGCCGGCCGAGCGCTGGGAGCGCGCGCAGTTGTTCTTCGACGCCAAGGACTACGCCGCCGCGGCGCGCGTCCTCGGCAAGCTGGTCGAGGAGGTGCCGGAGCAGACCGGACCGCGGCTGCTGCTGGCGCGCGCCTACTACCACTCGGCCCAATTGCGGCGCGCGGAGAGCGAGTTGCAGATCATCATCGAGCGCGACCCCGTCGAGCAGTACGCCCGGCTGCTGCTGGGCCGCACACTGCAGCGGCAGGGGCGGCACGGGGAGGCAGAGCCGCACATGCGCCTCGCGTCGGCGCTGTCGGGTGACTTCGAGCAGCTCTGAGCCATGCGGAGGGCCCGGTTCCCCCCGGAACCGGGCCCCAGTCCTGCGCTCCCCTACTTCACTTCGGCGGGCGTCCGCCTCCCCCGCCGATGGGCGATCTCCCCGAGCACGACGTCCATGACGATGAACGCGGCCAGCGAGATGCCGAGCAACGGTACGAAGTAGCCGACCACGGCGACCGCCGCCACCAGCGGGACCAGGATCTGCGGGGGCACCTGCTGCCAGGCGCCGCGCGGGATGGGCCGGCCGAAGGCGGAGCCGCGGCCGCGCTGCCACCACATGCGGTAGCCCCACACGATCAGCAGGATCAGCGCGAGCGCGAGCGCCATCAGGGCGATCTGGTTGACCAGGCCGAAGAGGATCCCGGTGTGCAGGTCGATGCCCCAGCGGGTCAGCTTGGCCAGCACCGGATAGTCGGCGAACCGCAGCACGTCGGTGACCTCGCCACTGGCCGGGTCGATCGCGACCGAGTCCTGCTTCGTCGGCCAGCTGCGCTGCACCTGCTTCACCACGTACGCGGACGAGTCGTCGGCGGGCGGCACGATCTCCACGGGATCGCCCAGGCCCTCGGCCCGCGCGGACGCCAGGACCTTGTCGAGGCCGACGCCGTGTTCGCCGCTCCCGCCGGTGCCTCCGGCGGCGCCGTGGCCGCCGTGGTCGCCGCCCGCCGAGGCCGAGATGGAGGGAGTTGCCTGGCGGAGCGAGGTGCGCAGTTCGTCGATGTTGGCCCCGGCGTACG
This sequence comes from Streptomyces sp. HD, assembly GCF_028369295.1. Lineage (GTDB taxonomy): Bacteria > Actinomycetota > Actinomycetes > Streptomycetales > Streptomycetaceae > Streptomyces. The sequence continues at coordinate 20,692 of NZ_JAQMYP010000090.1, read as the reverse complement.
TCGACCAGGTCAGTCCGGTCGCCGAGAGGAAGATGAACCCGACCGCCGCCCAGACACCGACGGTGCCGTGCAGGCCGAGCGTGCGGCGGCGGCCGCTGGTGCCCCGCACCTTGCGCAGGGCGCGGCGGCGGGAGAACCACAGCACCAGGCCGCCGGCCGCGATCACCCACAGCCAGCTGGCCGCCAGTTCGCTGTAGAGGCGGCCGGTCTCGCCGAGGTGGAGGTCGCGGTGGAACTTGTCGATCCAGGTGCGCAGGGGCAGCGCGCCGGTGGAGCCGTACTGTTCGAGGGCGCCGCGCACCTCGGCGGTGTACGGGTCGACGAACACGGCGAGCGTGTAGTCGGCGTCCACGCCCTCGACTCCGGAGAGCAGCACCCGGGTGGACTCGTCGTCCGCCGGGGAGGGCCGTACCGCCGAGACCGTGCCCTCGGGGTGGGCCTTGCGTGCGGCGGCGACCTGCTGGGAGATCGGCAGCTTCGTGTCACCGACCGGGACGGTCATCTCGTGGGAGTACACGAGCCTCTCCGCCTGGAACGCCCCCGCGTACAGGAAGCCGGTGGTGGCGGCGACGAGCAGGAACGGCGCGACGAGCACACCGGCGTAGAAGTGCAGACGCAGGATCAGCGGGCGCAGCGTTGCCCGTCTGCGGGGCGGCGACGCCGGGGCGTCGGGCTGCGACGCCTCCTCGGTGGCGGTCGAGGGAGCGGTGGACATCGGCGGCATCTCCGGGGAGTGGGGACGATTCTCGGCAGTAGCGGTCCAGTAGTCGGAGAGAGGGGCCGCCGAGTTCCCGGCATTTCAAGTGACGTGCGCCACAAGGAAGCCCGTCGGTCGCGCCGGCGCCATGGCATGCTGGCGCGATGGCACTTCCGAACCATCGCGCGCCCCTGGCCGAACAGGTCGAGCAACTCCTCGCCACCGAGGGCCCGTTGGCCATCGTGGCGGCCGGCGACCCGGTGCTGCGGCGTCCCACCGAGCGCTTCGACGGCCAACTGGAACCGGCACTGCTGGCGCGCTTCGTCGAGGCCCTGCGGATCACCATGTACGCGGCGCCGGGCGTCGGCCTCGCGGCGCCGCAGGTCGGTGTTCCACTGCGGATCGCGGTGATCGAGGACCCGGCACCGGTGCCGGACGAGGTGCGGGCGGTGCGCGGGCGGGTGCCGCTGCCGTTCCGGGTGCTGGTGAACCCCTCGTACGAACCGGTCGGCGCCGCCCGTGCCGCGTTCTTCGAGGGGTGTCTGAGCGTCCCGGGCTATCAGGCGGTGGTGGCGCGGCCCGCCGAGGTGCGGCTGACCTGCGAGGACGAGCGTGGGCGCGGGGTGGACGAGGTGTTCGCGGGGTGGCCCGCCCGGATCGTGCAGCACGAGACGGACCACCTCGACGGCATGCTCTACCTGGACCGGGCCGAGCTGCGCTCACTCTCCTCGAACCAGGCGGTGGCCGAGTACTGGACCCAGCCGACCCCAGTCGAGGCGGCGAGGTTCCTCGGCTTCGAACTGCCGTGACTGCTCGCCCTCGAACCGTCGCGGCTCGCCTTCGAATCGTCGTGACGGGAGTCGCCGCCAATAAATCAGCGGCGCCCGACGCAGCACCCTCGCTACTCTGACCGCATGTCGACGCCCCGAATTTCCTAGCCGAGGACCCGCTTCCACACCACCCGTGTGTCCTCCCGCTTGTTCGGATCGCTTGTTCGGAGCGTCTTCTCATGATCACCACTACTGGTGTCGACGTGCGCGTCGGCGCGCGTCTGCTGCTGTCCGGCATCTCCTTCCACATCTCCCCCGGCGACCGCATCGGCCTGGTCGGCCGCAACGGCGCCGGAAAGACAACCCTGTTGAACACCCTGGCGGGCACGCTGCCCCCGGCCGCCGGGACCGTGACCCGCACCGGCGAGGTCGGGCATCTGCCCCAGGACTCCCGCGCCGCGGATCCGACAGTCACCATCACCGACCGCATCCTGTCCGCGCGGGGTCTCGACGGGGCCGTACGCACCCTGCGCCGTGCCGAGGAGGCGATGGCCGACGGTACGCAGCGGGCGATGGACGCCTATGTGCGTGCCGAGGCCCGGTTCCAGGCCGCCGGCGGTTACGCCGCGGAGGCCGAGGCGGCCCGGGTCGCCGCCGGTCTCAAGCTGCCCGCCCGGCTGATGGACCAGCCGCTGGGCGCGCTGTCGGGCGGGCAGCGCCGCCGTGTGGAGCTGGCCCGCATCCTCTTCGCGGAGCACGGCACCCTGCTGCTGGACGAGCCCACGAACCACCTGGACGCGGACTCCATCGCCTGGCTGCGTGCGTTCCTGACGAACCACCACGCCGGACTCGTGCTGATCAGCCACGACACGTCCCTGCTCGCCGCCGCGGTGAACCGGGTCTTCCACCTGGACCCCCAGCGCGCCACGATCGACGTGCACAACACCGGCTGGGCGGCCTACCTCGCCCAGCGGGAGGCCGACGAGCGGCGCCGGACCCGCGAGCGGGCCAACGCCGAGCGCAAAGCGGCGTCGCTGCGCGCACAGGCCGGGAAGATGCGCGCCCGCGTGTCCACGGCCGTGGCCGCGCGGAACATGGAACGCCGCGCCGACCGCATGCTCGCCGACCTCGAACCGACCCGGCGCACCGACAAGGTCGCCAGGATCCGGCTGCCCGAACCGGCGCCGTGCGGCCGGACCCCCCTGGGCACCGTCAGCCTCAGCAGGGCCTACGGCGAGCATCGGGTGTTCGCGGGCGTCGATCTGGCCGTCGACCGGGGCAGCCGTATGGTCGTTCTCGGGCCCAACGGCTCGGGAAAGACCACTCTGTTGCGCATCCTCGCCGGTCAGGACCGTCCCGACAGCGGCCGGGTGGTCCATGGGCACGGGCTGCGGCTGGGCTACTTCGCCCAGGAGCACGACACGTTGGACCCGGAGGCGACGGTGAGCGCGCAGCTGGCTTCGGCGGCCCCGCACCTGACCCACGGCGAAGTGCGGCGCGTCCTTGGCTCGTTCCTGTTCACCGGCGGCGACGCCGACAAGCGTGTCGGTGTGCTGTCCGGAGGGGAGAAGACCCGGCTCGCCCTGGCGGGCCTGGTCCACTCGGGCGCCAACGTGCTGCTCCTGGACGAGCCCACGAACAACCTCGACCCCGCTTCCCGGACCGAGGTCCTGTCCGCGGTCGGCACGTATCCGGGCGCGATCGTCATGGTCACCCATGACGAGGGCGCCATCGAGGCCCTGCGTCCGGACCGGGTGCTGCTGCTGCCGGAGGCGGACGAGGATCTGTGGAGCGAGGACTATCTGGAGCTGGTCTCCCCGCCGCACACGGCCTGATGCCGCCGCCGCGCGCGTAATCTTGTTCCCTGACTCGGGGAGGGGCACTTGAGCAAGGTCGTCTTCGTGCACGGCGTCGGCAAGCAGTATCTGAGCGAGGACTCCCTGGGGCGGGACGTCGTGCCCGAACTCCTCGGCGGTGTACGCCTGGCAGGTGGCCCGGTCCCCACGCCCGACGAGGTGGGTGTCGCGTTCTACGGCGACCTGTTCCGGCCCCAGGGCACTCGCGCCGGAGTCGAACCGCCGTACGACGAGGGCGACATCGAGACCGACGAGGAGTTCGACCTGCTCATGGCGTGGTGGGCGGAAGCAGCGCGCACCGACCCCGCCGTCCCGGGACCGGACCAGACCGGTACCCGGGGCCCGGTGGGCTGGGCCGCCTCGCGCGCCCTGCGGCTGAACACCGTGCGGGCCGCGCTCGACGCCCTCACCGGCGCCCGCTGTCTGCGGGGCGTCCTCGACCGCGCGCTGATCGGCAGCCTCAAGCAGCTCACCGGGTACCTCACCGACGACACCGTCCGGCGCGCGGCCCGGGCCAGGCTGGCCGCCCGTATCAGCAGCGACACGAGGGTCGTGGTCGCGCACTCACTGGGTTCCGTCGTCGCCTACGAAACGCTCTGCGACCCCACGCTGAACGGCAATTGGGACATCCGCATGCTCGTCACCCTGGGCTCCCCGCTGGGCATGCGCGCACTCGTCCTGGACCGGCTCACCCCGGCTGCCGAGGACGGGCGAGCGGTGTGGCCGAAGCCCCTTCGGTCATGGACCAACATCGCCGACGCCACGGACATCGTCGCCGTGGTGCGCGACCTCCGCCCCTCGTTCGGCGACCTGGTGACCGACGTGGCCGTGCACAACGGCAGCCATATGCACGACGCCACGCGCTATCTGACGGCGGTGGAGACCGGACGTGCCATCGGGGCGGGACTGCTGCCGGAGGCCGGGGTCCGATGAAGCGATACCTCGTCGCGGCGGGCACACGTCACTACCGAGAGGCCGCCGAACTCCCCCTGGCCCACGAGGACGTCGAACGAGCAGCGGAGCTGTTCACGTCGATGGGCTACGACCGCGTCCTGACCGCCGTGTCCTACGACCCGGACTCCGAGTCCTTCGAGAACGCCTTGGCGGACTGGTGCGGCACCCCCGGACTGAGCGGCGAGGACGTCATCGTCGTGTACTACGCCGGGCACGGGGACCGGTCCCCGGCCGGTCAGTACCGGCTGGCCTGTGCGGACAGCGAACTCGGGCGTCCGCGCTCGTGGCTGTCGCTGCCGAACCTCGCCGAGATCCTGGCCACCTCGCCCCTCCGCAACGTCCTGTTCGTCGTGGACGCCTGTCACGCGGCCGCGGCCACCACGGAGATCGGCACCGTCACCGACACCATCGTCGCGGGCCGGGGGCGCGCCGACGCATTCGGCGGCGGCACCTGGCTGCTGGCCTCGGCCCGGCACCGCGATCTCGCGGTGGACGGGGCCTTCGTCACCGAACTGGCCAAGGCCTGTGCGCAGGGTGACGGGCCGTCACAGCGCCATCTGGCACCCAGCACGCTCGCCGAGCGGGTCAACCGTTCCTTCCTGGCGGCGGGGCTGGCCCAGCGCGCCGCGTGCTCGTCCGTCGACCAGTCCGAGCGGCCCCCGTTCTTCGGGAACCCCTTCTTCGAACCGCATGCCGAGATCACGGGCGACGGACAGGCCCAGGGCGACGCCTCGGACCTCTCCTCGCACTTCGAGCCACGCGGGCGTGGTGTGGAGCATGTCCATGACCCTGGGTCGTACTTCACCGGCCGCGGTCGGGCCCTCAAGGCGGCGCGGGCGCATCTCGACGGCGAGGGCGAGGGGCGCATCCTGGTCGTGACGGCCGACCCGGGCTCTGGCAAGTCCGCCGTGCTCGGCCGGCTGGTGCTGGAGGGGTGTGCGGACGCCTCCGTCAACGCGCACCACCAGACACTTGAGGCGCTGGTGGGCCGTATCGCCGCCGCCGCGGACGTCCGGGCCGCTACGCCGGTGGCCCTGTTCACGACACTCGCCGACCGCAGGCGCCCGCTCCGGATCGTCGTCGACTCGCTCGACGAGGCGGGCCCGGCCGGCGACAAGGCGGAGGCCCGTCGTATCGCCTGGGAACTGCTGCGCCCGCTCGCCGCAGTGGCGTGCGTACGGCTCGTCGTCGGTTCACGGCGCGAACTGCTGCCCCATCTCGGGGGCCAGGTGCCCGTCATCGACCTGGACGACAGCGGGTACGCGCAGGACACGGATCCGGCCGCGTACGTGACGAAGATCCTTTCCGACGCCGGGGCGCCGTACGAGCATCACCCTGAAGTCGCCCGCCGGGTCGCGCACGAGGTGGCCCGCCGGGCCGGGCGCTGTTTTCTCGTCGCCCGCATGACCGCGAGCGCGTTGCTGCGCGGCCCGGTCGTCGACACTTCCGCGCCCGGCTGGGCCGAACAGCTGCCCTCGGACGTGGGTGGCGCCTTCGAGGTCTATCTCCAGCGACTGCCACAGGAACGGCACCCGAAGACCATCGCCCTGCTCACCTCCCTCGCCTTCGGAGAAGGCAGCGGCCTGCCGCGCCGGCTGTGGGCTCGGGTGGCGACGCGCGTGTCGGGGATCGCCCTCGTCCAGGCGGACATCGATCTGCTGCTGGACGAGGACGGCTCGTATCTGGCGCAGGCGGAGGTGAACGGGACGAAGTACTTCCGGTTGTACCACCAGGAACTGACGGACCATCTGAAGTGGCGGGCCCTGAACCATCGCGACCTGGCGGACCTCCAGGAGTGCTTCGTCGAGACGCTGCTGGAGCTCGTGCCCGACCGGGACTGGTCACGCGCGCATCCCTATGTGCGCTCCCATCTGGCGACGCACGCCGCCGCTTCGGGCGAGCTGGACGACCTCATCGAGGACGCGTCCTTCGTCGTCCACGCCGATCCGACGACGCTGCTGCCGGCGGTGCGCCGGGCGCTGCGCCGCCCCATGCTCGCCATGGCGGTCGAGCGCTACGCGTACCTCGTCACGGGCACCGACGCCACGCTGCTCGACCGGCCCGCGCTGCTCGCCTTCGTGGCGGAGACTTACGGGGAGCACGCGGTCGCCGGGCAGGCGCAGGAGATGTCGGACGTGCTGGAGGGGATCCGTGTCGAGCCCCGGGAGATCACACCGCACCAGGTGGTGGGACGGCACGACGGCGACGCCTATATGACGCGCGCGTACAACCCGAACTGGAAGATGGAGTACGTCACCCTGCCGGACGGCGGCCGAGTCGTGCTGGCGGCCCCGCCGCTGGCCTCCCATGTTCATGTCTGGCGCCTCGACAACCCGTCGCAGTCGACGATCCTGCCGCACCCGGCGAGCGTCGTGGGCCTCGCGCTGCTGATCGACGGTACCGGCGGGGCGCGGGCGGTCACCCTCGACGCCAGGTCCGACATCCGGGTCTGGAACGTGGCGGACCAGACGCTGACGCACACGGTTACGAGCGGAGCAACGCTGCTGTTCGAGGCCGGATTCCGCAGCGACGGCACGCCGGTGCTCGTGTGCGGGGAGACCGAACGCGTCGTGGTGTACTCCCTGCCTCTGCTGGAGCAGCTCGTCGAGGTGGACTGCGAGACGATCGACCAGGACAGCATCGACAGGGTCGGGCCGTCCGCCTGCCTCGCCCACTTCGAGGACGGACAGGTTCGGCTCCTGTTGTGCGACGGCGTCCGTGGCCGGGTCACCCTGCACTCCCTCGACGGGGACGGCGACGTCACCGTGCTGCTCAAGGGCCTGGCGCAGCCCGTCCTGGCCGACCACATCCATGCCGGCCGGGGCACCGTCGCCGCCGTGTGCGAGCCCCGTACCCGGCTGACCCTGCTGAACCCGGGGTCCGGGCGGACGGTGCCCATGCCGTTCAGCGGTTTCGCGTGGCAGGAGAACGGCTTCGCACTGGGCAGCGAGGACTCCCCCGTGTTCGTGGCACAGGACTACGACGATCTGCTCATCGCGAGCCTCGACGCCCCGCCGCAGCGCGTCGCCGCCCGCGACAAGCCTGGGGGCCATGCGAGCTTCCTGGCGCCCGTCCTCCTGTCCGACGGGCTGTACGCGGCGACGGTCGGCTATGGAAGCCCTGTACAGATGGTCGACTGCGCCACCGCGGACGCCGTGGGCTCAACGCTGTGTGGGCACGAAGGGGCGGTGTGCAGCCTGCATCTGCTGCCCTCATCGGAGGGTTCAGGTCCGGACATCCTTGCCGTGGGCAACGACGGAACGGCAAGGATGTGGCGGTGGGACGAGGACAAGCGGCCAGGAGAGCCGCGGTCTTCGTCCGCGGCCCTGTCCGCACCGGAGATCGAGTCGCTCGTGCCATGGCCGCCGGACTCCCCCGGGGTCATCGCCGTGTCCGGTCGCGTCTCGCGACATGTCGCTCCGGCCCCTGAGCCGGAGCACGGCACGACGTTCTCTCTGGTCGACGGCCTCACGGCGGACGAGATATCCGAACAGACGCGCTCCGTCGATCCCGGGGGAACACTGCACCTGCTCTCGTGGGAATACACCGGGCACGTGAAGCCCGAGCATGCCTCGGACCTGCCTGGCTGGCCCTCGTCCGTACCGCACTCCTACGCGGTCTGGCACCGCGTCGTTCAGGGAACCGGCGCCGAGGCCACCCACCTGACCTGGCTGCACGGCGACAGCCACATCGGAGTGCAGGCACATCTCCTGCCGCCGACCGATCACGAGCCCCGCACTCGGTTCCTGGGACTGGACGCGATCCTCGGCCACGTCGGGCTCCTGGCCGCACCCGACGCGGACCCTGACGGGACCGACCTCCCCTGGCCCGTCGATCCGAGCCATGACTGGGTGTGCTCGGCGGCGTTCACCACATCGTCCGGAAGTACCGTACTGATGACGGGCATGCGCAGGACACGGCTTCGGGAAAGCAGCGTGGGTGGGCGCTCGACCTCCCCCGAGGAGAGCGGGGCCGCCGCAGAGCAGCCGCCCGGTGCCACGGACGGTCGGCTGTGGGACATGTCGACGGGTGCGCCCGATCAGGGCACGCCGATCGAACTCCTCGACGACGTCTGGCTCCTGCTGCCCCATCACACCAGCGCCGGAACACGATGGGTGGCGCAGCAGGGCAGGGACGGCACCACTCAGGTCATCGATTTGTCGACCGACCACCGAAACGTCGTACGGGGCAGCCGACCCGACGGGGACCTTCTGGTGGACGGTCATCGCACACTCGTGTCGGGCACCGACTTCTTCATCCGCTGGACCGAGTTGTGCGACGGCAGCGCCGTCCTGCTCCTCCTCGACCCGACAGCCTCCGACGATGCGCACACTGCCCCGGTCACCGTCTGGGACTCCTCCCACCCGGATGCCCCGCACCGACTGGCCGTCGCCGCCTGCCGTCTGCTCTGGACGGGCCGCGCCCCGAGCGGCCGGACCCTGGTCGCGGTCAGTGACGAGCACGGAGTCGCCCTGTGCGATCTGCCCAGCGGCGAGAAGATCTGGTCGGTCCCCCTGCCGGCGCTCGTCACCTCGCTCACCGCGCTGCCCGCGAGCCGGGCGCTCGACCTGGCCGTCGGCACCCAGCAGGGCGTCGTCTTCCTGCGCCCGAGGCTGTCCCGCGTATGGCGGGACCGCCTCGGCGTCGGCTGATCGGACGTCAGTTGTCCCGATACGACTCCAGCAACCGCAACCACACCTCGCTGATCGTCGGATAGGACGGAACCGCGTGCCACAGCCTGCTGATCGGTACCTGGCCGACGACGGCGATGGTCGCCGAGTGGATGAGTTCGCCGACGCCGGGGCCGACGAAGGTGACGCCGAGGAGGATTTCGCGTTCCAGATCTACGATCATGCGGGCGCGCCCGCGGTAGCCGTCGCCGTAGAGGGACGCCCCTGAGACCGAGGCGAGGTCGTAGTCGACGGCGCGGACCCGGTGGCCCGCCTGTTCCGCTTCCGCCAGGGACAGGCCCACCGCGGCGGCCTCGGGGTCGGTGAAGACGACCTGGGGGACGGCGGAGTGGTCGGCGGTGGCGGCGTGGGCGCCCCACGGGTCGGATTCGAGGAGGGGGACGCCCGAGGCGCGGGCGGCGATGGCCGCGCCCGCGATGCGGGCCTGGTACTTGCCCTGGTGGGTCAGGAGGGCGCGGTGGTTGACGTCGCCGACCGCGTAGAGCCACTCGCTGCCGGTGACGCGCAGGCTGTCGTCGACCTCCAGCCAGGAGCCCGGTGCCAGGCCGACCGTGTCCAGGCCGATGTCATCGGTGCGCGGGGCGCGGCCGGTGGCGAAGAGGATCTCGTCGGCCTCGATCCGGTCGCCTTGGTCGGTGACGACCACGACGGTGCCGTTCTCCCTGGTCACCGACTCGACCGAGGTCCCGGTGCGGACATCGGTGCCGGCCTCGCCGAGGGCGTCGGCGACGAGTTCGCCGGCGAAGGGCTCCATGCGGTTCAGCAGGCCCTTGCCTCGGACGAGGAGGGTGACCCGCGAGCCGAGGGCCTGATAGGCCGTGGCCATCTCGGTGGCGACCACTCCCCCGCCGACCACGATCAGCTGGCCGGGCACGGCCTGCGCGCCGGTGGCCTCGCGGCTGGTCCACGGCTTGACGTCGGCGAGTGCGGGAAGGTCGGGCAGGACGGCCCGGCTTCCGGTGCAGACGACGACGGCGTGCCGGGCGGTCAGGACGTGCCGTGCGCCGTCGGGTCCCGTCACCTCCAGGGTGCGGGGACCGGTGAGGCGGCCGTGGCCGCGATAGAGGTCGGCGCCGATGCCGGTCAGCCACCTGACCTGGCCGTCGTCGTGCCAGTTCGAGGTGTACTCGTTGCGTCGGGCGAGGACAGCGGCCGCGTCGAGGGGGCCCTGCACGGACTGGCTGAGGCCGGGCAGGCGGCGGGCGTCGGCCTGGGCGATGACCGGGCGCAGCAGCGCCTTGCTGGGCATGCACGCCCAGTACGAGCACTCGCCGCCGACCAGCTCGCTCTCCACGACCGCGGTGGAGAGGCCGGCCGCACGGGTGCGGTCGGCCACGTTCTCCCCCACAGGCCCGGCCCCGAGCACCACGACGTCGTACGCGATGGAATCCGTTTCCGTCATGGGCTCAGTCTTACGGGTGGTGTGCGGCGTGGCCACACGGGTACGCGCGCGGAATACGCCGCCGTACGGTCGTGTTGTCGACGACGGCTTCGCCCGGATACCAGGAAGAGGGATAACGCCATGAGCAGCACCGTGGAGCTCACCAAGGAGAACTTCGACCAGACGGTCACGGACAACGAGTTCGTCCTGATCGACTTCTGGGCGTCCTGGTGCGGGCCGTGCCGTCAGTTCGCCCCTGTCTACGAGAAGGCGGCGGAGGACAACCCGGACCTGGTGTTCGGCAAGGTCGACACCGAGGCGCAGCCGGAGCTGGCCGCCGCCTTCGGTATTCAGTCGATCCCGACGCTGATGATCGTCCGTGACCGTGTCGCCGTGTTCGCGCAGCCGGGTGCCCTGCCCGAGTCCGCCCTCACGGACGTCATCGGGCAGGCCCGGGGGCTCGACATGGACGAGGTCCACAAGGCCGTGGCCGCCCAGCAGGAGCAGGCCGAGCAGAGCGGCCAGTGAGGACCGTGCGGACCCTCAGACCCGTAGGGTCCTGATCCGGAGAAAGGCCCTGCCCTAGAAGGGGTACGGCGCCACGTCGCCGCGCACCGTCGTCCAACGCACGTCGGTGAACGCCTCCAGGTTGGCCTCGCCGCCGAACCGGGCGCCCGTGCCGGAGGCGGCGATGCCCCCGAAGGGTGCCACGGCCTCGTCGTTCACGGTCTGGTCGTTGATGTGCACGATGCCGGTCGGGACGCGCTCGGCCAGGTCGAGGCCCCGGGCGGTGTCCCGGGTGACGATGCCGAGGGAGAGACCGTAGGAGCTCGCCGCGGCGAGGGCGGCGGCCTCGTCGGCGGTGCTGAAGGGGCGGACGGGCGCGACCGGTCCGAAGACCTCCTCGGCGTACGCGGGGGTGTCGTCGTCGACGCCGGCGAGCACGGTCGGCCGGTAGAAGAGCTCCTCATGGGTGCCGCCCGCGGCCAGCTTGGCGCCCCTGGACGTGCTGGCCTCCACCAGTCCGTGCACCTTGCCGAGCTGGCCGGCGTCGATGAGCGGGCCGAGGTGGACCTGGGCGCGGTGCGGGTCGCCCACGGCGAGGGAGTCGGCCTTGGCGGCGAGGCGCTCGACGTACTCCTCGTACAGGGACCGGTGGACGAGATGGCGGCCGGTCGTCATGCAGATCTGGCCCTGGTGGAAGAAGGAGCCCCAGGCGGCGGTGGAGATCACCGCGTCGAGGTCGGCGTCCTCCAGTACGATCAGGGCGGAGTTGCCGCCCAGCTCCAGGTGCGCGCGCTTCAGGTGGCGTCCGGCCGCCTCGCCGACGGCCCGGCCCGCGGTCGTGGAGCCGGTGAAGGAGATGACCGGCACGCGCGGGTCGGCGACCAGTGCCTGGCCCACCTCCGGCCCGCCCGGCAGGATGTGCAGCAGTCCCTCGGGCAGACCGGCCTCCGCGAAGACCGCGGCCAGCGACAGCCCGCCGCAGACCGCCGTGCGCGGGTCCGGCTTCAGTACGACGGCGTTGCCGAGGGCGAGCGCCGGGGCGACGGAGCGGATGGACAGGATCAGCGGGGCGTTGAACGGCGCGATCACGCCGACGACGCCGACGGGGACCCGGCGCGTGTACGACAGCCGGGGCGCCTCGCTGGGCAGGATCTGTCCGGCCGGGCGGGAGGCGAGGGCCGCGGCCTCGTAGCACTCCTGGGCGGCGACGTGCAGCTCGAAGTCGGCCTTGCCGGCGATGGAGCCGGACTCACGGACGAGCCATTCGCGCAGCTCGTCGGCGTGCGCGGCGAAGAGGTCGCCGGCCTTGCGCAGCACCCCGGCGCGTACGAAGTGCGGGACGCGTGCCCACTCCGTCTGGGCGGCGCGGGCGGTCTCGGTGGCCGTACCGACGTCCTCGGCGGTGGCCATGGTGACGGTGCCGAGGGTGTCGCCGGTGGCGGGTTCGGTGACGGCGTACTCGCCTCCCGACAGGGGGCTGGACTGCCAGGCCTTGGGGTCGAGCAACGGCATTGCGACTCTCCGTTCGATCACCGGCGGGACTCACACGGGGAGCGGAAGTCCCGAGTAGTTCGCCGCCAGTTCGGCGGCCGCGTGGCGGGACGCGGTGATCCGGCGCAGACGTGCGAGCTGCATCCGGGCGTCGAACGCGTCCCCATTTGGTTGAGTGTGCAACATCCTAGTCATGTCGTCGGAGAAGCGAGTGGCCTGCCACACACGTTGCAGGCACAACTCCGAGTACCTGTCGAGCAGTTGCGTGTCCCCGGTGCGGAACAGCGTGGTGAGGGCGCGGGCCAGGACCCGTACGTCCGAGACCGCGAGGTTGAGGCCCTTGGCGCCGGTCGGCGGGACGATGTGGGCGGCGTCCCCGGCGAGCAGCAGCCGGCCGTGGCGCATCGGTTCGTGGACGTAACTGCGCATCGGGGTCACGGACTTGGCGGTGACGGGGCCACGGTGCAGGGTCCAGTCGCCGTCGATCGCGAAGCGGGCGGCGAGTTCGTCCCAGATGCGGTCGTCGGGCCAGTCGTCGGGGTCGGTGTCGTTCGGGACCTGGAGATAGAGCCGGGAGACGGTCGGTGAGCGCATGCTGTGCAGGGCGAAGCCGTGCTCACCGCGCGCGTAGATCAACTCGGCGCCGGACGGCGGTACTTCGGCCAGGATGCCGAGCCAGGAGTACGGGTAGTCGTGCGCGTACGAGCGGCTCACCTCGGCCGGGAAGGCGTCGCGGGAGATCCCGTGGAAGCCGTCGCAGCCGACCACCCAGTCGCAGGTCAGCGTCTGTTCGCGGCCCTCGTGCAGGAACCGTACGACAGGTGTCTGGCTCTCCGGCTTCTCGACGGCGAGCGCCTCGGCCTCGAACAACAGCGGTGGCCCGTCGGCGAGTTGCAGCGCGACGAGATCCTTCACGATCTCGGTCTGGGCGTAGATCGTCACCGTACGGCCGCCGGTGAGGGCCGGGAAGTCGATGTGGTGGCGTTCCCGGGCGAAGCGCAGCTCGATGCCCTGGTGCACCAGACCCTCGGCCTGCAGTCGCTCGGCGGCGCCGGCCTCGTGCAGCGCGTGCACCGTGCCCTGCTCCAGCATCCCGGCTCGCTGGCGCTGCTCGACGTACTCGCGGGTCCGGCTCTCCAGGACCACGCAGTCGACGCCCGCACGGTGCAGCAGACGGGCGAGCAGGAGCCCTGCGGGCCCGCCGCCGATGATGCCGACCCTCGTGCGCATCCCACGCCTCCCTGGCTCCGACGGCACGTGAGTACGTCGGCCGGCCGGCCGGACTCGCTCGCGACGCCTCAGCTGGACTCGCGGTGCACCACCACCGCTCCCAGCACCTTGTGGGTCTCGGGCGTGGCCGCGGGGTCGCGTACCGCGCGGTCGACCAGTTCCGCGAGGTCGCGGCCGGACGGCAGCTCTATGTGGACGGTGCTCAGCCTAGGCCGCAGGAGCCGTCCGAGCATCAGGTCGTCGGCGCCGATGACGGCCACGTCGGCGGGGATGCGCAGGCCCTCGTCCTGCAGGGCCCGCATCAGCAGCATCGCGTACTCGTCGTTGTAGGCGAACACCGCGTCGAGGCCGAGGTCGCGCCAGCGGGCGGCGAGCCGTGCCGCGGACTCCTCGTCGTAGGCCAGGGGCAGCGCGGTCACGGTGGCGTCGGTGCCGTGCAGGGCGCGGCGCACGCCTTCGAGACGGGGCGCGGAGAAGGACTCCAGGCCGTCCTCCTCGGGCACGACGACGCCGATACGGCGCCGGCCGCGGTCGTGGAGATGGCCGCCGGCGCACTGGCCGACGGCCTCGTGGTCCATGAGCAGGGTGTGTGCGCCGTCGACGGACTCGGGGCCGAGCGTTACCACGGCGCGGGCGCCGGAGCGCTTGAGCACCATGACACCCTTCGGGCCGAGGCCGGAGCCCGGCACCAGGACGGCGACCGGGCGCAGTTCGGCCCAGGCGCGGGCGGCCTCGTCGCCGTGCAGGCCGACGCTGCCGTGCTGTACGACGGTGTAGTCGAGGCGGCCGAGGGCGGCCTGGAGGTCGCTGAGGAACTGGCTGTAGAGCGGGCCGACGGGGAAGCTCGGTGCGGGCATCAGGACCATGCGGCTGTGACCGGCGCGCAGGCTGCGGGCGGCCGCGTGCGGGACGTATCCCAGTTCCTTCGCGGCCTCGTGGACGCGACGGCGGGTGGGTTCGCTGATCCGGACGGCGCTGGTGTTGTTGAGGACGTAGGAGACGGTCGCGCGCGAGACGCCGGCCAGGCGGGCCACATCGGCGCTCGTGGGTACCGAGCGCGTTGCGGGGGAAGCGGGCGCGGGCGTTTTCGGTATCTGCACCATGACGTACCGCATCTTTGCAGAACCGGTGCGCGGTGCTCAGCTCAGGGTGGTCGCCCGATCACAGCGCCGTGCGCGTCACGCGGGCGACCAGGTCGGTCCAGCCCTGCTCCAACCGCTCCATGGGCATGCCGCACTGCCTGGTCAGGTGGTTGATCAGGGCGGGGTCGAGCGAGGCCATCAGCGTCTGCGCGAGGAGATCGCAGTCGGCGTCCGGCACGATCTGCCGGAGCAGCATCGTGACGTGGGTGTGCAGTGCCTGGACCGAGGGGTGGGAGAAGCGGCGGGCCGGGTCCGGCTGGGCGGCCAGCCGCAGTTCCAGTTGCTCGGAGGTGCGGTACAGCACCGCGACGCCGAACGCCCGCAGCCGCTCGACCGGCGGCGCCCCGGGGCCCAGCGGCGGAGGCCCGCCGAGGAAGTCGGCCTGCAGCGTGCGGGCGGAGTGGTCCAGCAGTGCCGTGAGCAGGCCGGTGCGGTCGCCGAAGCGGCGGAAGACCGTGCCTTTGCCCACCCCGGCCGCCGCCGCGACCGCCTCCATGGTGACCCCGGCCACCCCGTGCTCCGCGATCAGCCGGGTGGCGGCCTCCAGTAGCCGGGCGCGGTTACGGGCCGCGTCCGCACGCAGGCAGGGCTCGTCGGACGCGGAGCCGACCTCCAGCAACCGGGGTGCTCCGACGGGGTCCTGAAACTCGGGGAAGGGCGGCAGGTCGGCGGACATGAAGCCAGGGTAAAGCATCGGGAATGAAACTGGACCGCGGTCCGGTTAGGTGCTAGAAAAGTAAACGGACCTCGGTCCGGATCGTAACGGCAGTGTTTCAGCATCCTTGGAGTTCGCATGTCTGTTCGCATCCTCGCGCTCGTCGGCAGCCTTCGTGCCGGTTCGCACAACCGTCAGCTGGCCGAGGCGGCCGTCAAGCTCGCTCCCGAGGGCGCCGAGGTCGTGCTCTTCGAGGGCCTGGCCGACATCCCCTTCTACAACGAGGACATCGACGTCGAGGGCGGCGTCCCGGCCACCGCCGCCGCCCTGCGTGAGGCCGCGCAGGCCGCCGACGCGTTCCTGTTCTTCTCCCCCGAGTACAACGGCACCATCCCGGCCGTGCTGAAGAACGCCATCGACTGGCTGTCCCGCCCGTACGGCGCCGGCGCCTTCGGCGGCAAGCCGGTGGCCGTCGTCGGTACGGCCTTCGGCCAGTACGGCGGCGTGTGGGCGCAGGACGAGACCCGCAAGGCCGTCGGCATCGCGGGCGGCAAGGTGCTGGAGGACGTCAAGCTGTCCATCCCCGGCTCGGTGACCCGCTTCGCCGAGACGCACCCGGCCGACGACGCCGAGGTCGCCGCCCAGCTGACCGAGGTCATCGCGCGCGTCCACGGCCACGCGGGCGAGGCCGTCGCCGCCTGACCGCCGGCATCATGGGCCTGATGGAGGGCCGGAGCACATCCGCTCCGGCCCTCCTCGCATGGGTTCACGCCACCGCCGTCGGCGCCAGTTCGCGCAGCTCCCGCAGTGCCGCCGCCACCGCGGGGCGCTCCCGGCAGCCCCGGCGGGTGCAGGTGAGCAGCTTGCGGTGCGGATCGCCCGCACAACGGACTCGGGTGATCGGCAGGTGCGGGGGCAGCTGGGCCAGCCGTGGGACCATGGCGACGCCCAGCCGGTGGGCGACAAGGTGGGCGGTGACGTTCCAGTCCACCGCGTGGTGGATCACCTCGGGCGTGAACCCGGCAGCCGCACAGGCCGACATCACATGCGTGCGGCACGGGTTGTCCGGCACCGGCGCGATCCAGTCCTCGCGCGCCGTCTCCGTGAGGTCGACGCGTCCGCGCCCGGCCAGCGGATGATCCTCGGGGACCACGAGGTCGTACGGGTCGTCCAGCAGGGGCTGCTGATCGAAGCGTGCGTCGCTCAGCGTCGGGCTGTGCGGGGTGACGTCGACGACGGCCAGGTCGGACTCCCCCTCGAAGAGCAGGTCGAAGCTCTCCCTCACCTCGGCCTCCCGGATCCGCACGGTCAGCTGCGGATGCCGCTCCCGCAGCCCTACGACCATCGGCGCCAGCAGCACCGACACGGCCGTCGGGAAACCGGTGACGCGCAGCGGCCCGGTGGGGGCGCTGTACTCGGCGCGCAGTTCGAGTTCGGCCTCCTCCCAGCGGGCCGCGATCGCGTCGGCGTGCGCGAGAAGACTCTCGGCTGCAGCGGTCAGGCGCACCCCGCGACCCTGCGGTTCCAGCAGGTCGACGTCTAGGTCGCGGGCCAGCTGGCGGATCTGCTGGGAGGCGGCGGACGGGGTGAAGTGCAGGGCGTGGGCGGCGGCGGTGACCGTGCCGTAGTGGGCGACGGCCCTGAGGACGTGCAGTCGGCGTAGGTCAATCATGAAGTCCACGCTTCAAGGTCGGCTCCAGAAAGTCAACCTGGACGTGTACGGATCGGGGGACGCACCCTGGTCGTGTCGCGACGGTCAACCAGCCACGAGGTACGAGGAGTCGCCATGACCAGCACGACCGGCACCGTCTGCCCGCACTGCGGGTGGCCCGACGCGGCCGAGCCCTTCCAGGTGCTCTCCCGGCACAGCACCACGACCGGCCACACGGTGTGGACGCGTTGCAGTTGCGGCTCGCTGCAGATGCGGGTCGTCGACGGCTGCGGGGTACGTGTCGTCTCCCGCAGCCGTCCCGCCGAGGCTCAGTCGAGTTCGGCCAGCCGCTGAACCGCCCGGGCCACGAAGCTCTCCATCCATCCGGAGGTCTCGCCCAGACGCGGGGAGAGGATCACGGTGTCGATGCCGAGCTTCGTGTAGCCCGCGATGTCCCGGGTGAACGCGTCCAGGTCGCCCTCGGTGGCGGGGTCTGAGCTGTAGGCGACGGTCTTGCGGATCGTGTCGTAGTCGCGCCCCTCGCTGTCGCAGTGGCGGCGCAACACGTCGAGCTTGTGCCGGACCTGCTCCGGCGAGGTGGTGAACAGGTTGCACGCGTCGCCGTACCGGGCCACCAGCCGGAGCGTCTTCTTCTCCCCGCCCCCGCCGATCATGATCTCGGGGTGCGGGGAGCTGAGGGGCGCCGGCACGCAGCGGGTCTCGGCCAGCCGGTAGTGCCGGCCCTCGAAGGGACCGTTGGCCTCCGGGTCCCACATCTGGAGGCAGATCCGCAGGGTTTCCTCCAGCCGCTCGAAACGCTCGGCGACCGGCGGGAACGGCACGCCGAGGCCCTCGTGCTCCCGGTCGTACCAGGCGGCGCCGATGCCGAGGGTGGCCCGGCCGCCGGACAGTACGTCGAGGGTGGTGGCGATCTTGGCGAGCAGGCCGGGGTGACGGTAGGTAACACCGGTCACCAGGGCGCCGAGGCGGAGCGTGGAGGTGTGCGCGGCGAGATAGCCGAGGGTGGTGTAGGCCTCCAGCATGGGGTCCTCGGCGCGGTCGTTGAACTCCATCTGGAAGTAGTGGTCCATCACCGACAGCCAGCTCACGCCGGCCGCCTCGGCGGCGGTGCCCGCGGCGGCGAGTTCGGCGCCCAGTGCGGGACCTCCTCCGGAGTGGTCGAACCGATTGATGTGCACTCCGACGCGCATGGCTGTCTCCGTTCGCCCGGATCGCCAGGACCTGTCCCGGCCGACCCTTTCGACGCTAGTTCTTGGAGCGCTCTCGAAGTCAAGCCTGTCCGGGTCAAGCCCGTCCGGCGAGTTGGTCGCCCAGCCCGGTGCGGTGGTAGAGGACCCGTCGTCCGTCGCGTGCCCGGGTGACGAGTCCCGTCGCGTGCAGCACCTTGAGGTGCTGGGAGACGGCGCTGGGCGTGACACCGAGGCGGCGGGCGAGCTCGACCGTGGGCAGGGGTTCGGCGAGCAGTCGCAGGACCGTGGTGCGGGGCGCGCCCAGCAGCGCGGTGAGGGCGGAGGCGTCGGGTTCGGGGCGGGGTTCCCACAGGGTGGCGGCGCCTCTGCTGGGATAGGCCAGCATCGGCGGTTCGTCGGGGCTGACCGGTGGCGCCGGCTTGTGCGCGAACAGGGACGGCACCAGACGCAGCCCACGCCCGGATCCGTCCACCTCGTGCCGGCCGATCATCCGGTCGACGCGCAGGACGCCGTCGCGCCAGCGCACGTTGCGGTGCAGGTCGGAGAAGAGCAGATGGGCGCCGCCCGTGGCGAGCTGCCGGGCGCGGTGGGTGATGTCGGCCTCCAGCACGAGGCGCATCCGGGGCCAGTCCGGGAGTATGACCGACTCCCAGTAGCGGAGCAGGAGTTCGCACAGCTCCTCCAGCAGCTCCGCGACGGGTGCGTCGCCGGGTGCGGTGATCTGGCGCAGGGCGTCCGGGAGGGGGTGGGGTGCATGGGTGGCGTGCAGGTCGCGTCGTACGAGTTCCGGGGGCGTCGCCGCCACGACGGCTAGCTGGTCATCCAGCAGGGGTGCGAAGGTCGTCGGGCGCGGGGTCAGGAAATCGGGCAGGGTCAGGTTCTGTCCGACCAGGGCACGCAGCAGCCGGGTGTCGGCGGGGTCGAGCCTGTCGAGCACCGAGCGGCGCCACGAGGCGTGCAGGGGGTAGAGGCCGGGCGCGCGCAGGGCCCGCAGGCTGCCCATGACCTCGCGCAACGGGGAGATCGCGAACCGGGTGTCCGCGAGGTCGTCGACGTCCAGCAGGAAGCTGATCATTAAGCCCCGGCCTACATCCTTTGGCAACCGGCCGACGCCGACATGGACTTCGGCGTATGACGGATCACAACCACCGGCAGACTACCGCCGCGATCACTCTGCTCGCCTTCGCGTGCGGAGTCGCCGTGGGCAATGTCTACTTCCCGCAGGCGATCGGCCCGCTGGTGGCCGCCGGCCTCGGCGTCTCCCCCGACTCGGCCGCCACGGTGGTGACCGCGACCCAGTTCGGCTACGCGGCCGGCATCTTCCTGCTCGTCCCGCTCGGCGACCGGATGCGGCCCCGCCGGCTGCTCGTCACCCTGCTCACCCTGACCGGCCTCGGCCTGCTCGCCGCGAGTACGGCGCAGACACTGCTGCCGCTGGCCGCCGCGAGCACCCTCGTCGGCGCCGCCACGGTGATCGCCCCGCTCGCCGGTCCGCTGGCGGCCGGGCTGGTGCCCGCCGAGCGGAGCGGCCTGGTCAGCGGCACCTTGCTCAGCGGCTGCCTCGCCGGCATGCTGCTGTCCCGCGCCGTGGGCGGCGCCCTCGGCGACTGGCTGGGCTGGCGGGCGCCGTACGTCCTGGCCGCCGCGCTCTCCCTGACGGTCGCCGCCCTGCTCGCCCGGCTGCTGCCGGCGTCTCCCCCGGCCGCCGCGGCGTCCTACCCGGCCCTGCTCGCCGCACCGCTGCGCCTGCTGCGCACCGAGCCCGAGTTGCGCCGCTCATGCCTGTACCAGGCCACGGTGTTCGCCGGGTTCTGCGCGGTGTGGACCGCGGTGGCGCTGCTGCTCACGGGTCCGGCCTACGGCATGAGTGCGAAGGCGGCCGGGCTGCTGGCCCTGGTCAACGCGGCGACGATGCTGTGCACGCCGGTCGCGGGCCGACTGGTGGACCGCCGGGGACCGGACCGGGTCAACCTCGTGTGCTTCCTGGTGGTCGGCGTGTCCGCCCCCGTCCTGGCGTTCGGCGGCCTCGGCGGCGTACCCGGACTGACCGCGCTGGTCGCCGGCACGCTACTGCTGGACGTCGGCATGCAGTCCGGGATGGTCGCCAACCAGGTGCGGATCTACGGCATCGACGCGCAGGCCCGCAGCCGTCTCAACACGGCGTACATGACCTGCGCCTACCTCGGTGGCACCGTCGGCTCCTGGCTGGGTGCCCACGCGTACGGCCGCTTCGGGTGGCCCGGGGTGTGCCTGCTGGTCGCGGCGCTCACGGCGGTGGCGCTCACGCGCCACCTGCTGCTACGCGCTCGGCCTCGGCCCGCTCCTGCTTCTTCGAAGCGCGCAGGCTGGTCACCGTCGTCACAGCCAGGACGAGCACGATGAAGCCCAGCGAGAAGGGGATGCTGATCTCGGGGACGTGGACGCCGGACTCGTGCAGGGCGTGCAGCACCAGCTTG
>NZ_JAQMYP010000009.1 GCF_028369295.1 Streptomyces sp. HD | reverse complement strand
CTCCTCTACCAGGGCAGGGACCCCTCCTCGGACGGCATCGACTACGCGAAACTGCCGTACCGGCCGGGCGTGCTCACCCTGCAGCGCTGACGCGCCGAGGAACCCCAGCCGCACGGCGGCTGGGGTTCCTCTCATTCACGCCGGCGAACCACGGCCTCACTTGCCGTAGTACGCGTTGTGGATCGAGATCGTGGACGTGTTGCCCTTCGCAGGGTTCTTCACGGTGATCCTTCCGCTGCGGACCTCGGTTTCTTCCAGGTCCTGCCGTCGTCGTACGACACGTACACCGACAGCGACTTGAGGTTCTGCCCCTTGGCCGCGCCCTCGACGGTGACCGGGTAGGTGACGGTCCGGCCGGCCTCGACCCGGCTGTCCAGGCCCGTCTTCGGCGCGAAGCGCACCGTGGAGACCGGCAGTTCGGTCGGCAGCCCGCTGGACGGCGCCTTCGAGTGGAACGTCCAGCTCGCGTCGACCCCGGGTGGAGGCGGCCTGGACACGGGCGCTTCGCCTGGCCGACGTGGTCAGGGTGTACTCGGCCTCGCCGGCCGGGACCTTGAACACCTTGTTGCCCGTCAGCGGGTCGGCTCCTTCAGGAGCTTCCTTGGTCCTGCGGTCTCCGGTCCTTCTGGATCTCGAAGTCCATCGCGTTCCCCTGCATCGGAGTGTTGCAACGACCTCTTGAACTGAAGTCCGGTCCCGGGGTTCCTGCCGTCCCCGTGGCTTACTAGAACTTGCCGAGGTAACTGAAGGTCTTGTAGTGGTCCCGCGTGAACCACGTGTCACCGGTGTTGATCGCACGCACGAACCGGTCCTGGCCCGTCCTCTCGCCCTCCCCGTTGGGGTTGTGGTCGAAGGTGTGCGCGACGTACTCCTGGAACGTTCCCTGGTAGTTCGACGACGACGCGCCCGCATGGCCCTCGTTCATGAACTCCCGGAGAGAGCCGCCGTTGTCAAAGTATCGACCGCCCGTCTCGACCCACTCACCGTGCCGGGCGCCGAACTGGTCGACCCAACTGCTGATCTGCCAGGAGTCGTCACGGTCGCCGATGTTGCGCCAGTTCGGCCACCCGATGCCCTGCCAGGCCTTCAGGGTCTTGTCCTGCATCTTTCCCGGAGTCAGCTTTTGGGGGTGCTGTTCGTCGCCCGTGACCGGCGCCTTGCCCTTGCTGTTCGCCCCACAGGTGGACGCCCCGGCGTTGGGGGGGCACTGGGGGGAATCGGCGGCGTGCGCGATGGTGGACAGGCCGAGCCCGCCGACGGTGAGGCTGAGCAGCATGGCGGGAACGGCGACCATCCGGGCACGTCGCCGTGCGAGGCCGCGCCGCTTCTCAAGCTGCGTCTCCAACATCTCGGATGAGGACATGGTGGCTCCTTGGGCTTGTCTCGGATCCTGGTTCCGGACCCTTTCCGGGGCCGTGCGCCCCGGCTGACCAAAGAGGACCAGCCGCGCATGACAGTGGCCCGGCGGCCGGATCACAGCTGCCGGGCGGAAATGACGTACGGCTGTTACAGAGATGTGGGAGCGCTTCCATGATTTACCGACTCCTTTATGTCAAGACATGTCTCGTTCATCTGGAGCCGTAAGGGTGGTCCTCCTGCTGGCACCGGAGGGCAGGAGAGCGGCATGCGATACGGCGGACCGGCACTGGGCGTGCTGCTCGCCATGAGCCTCATAGGCCTGGCCGGGTGCGGCACGGTGGCCGACGGCACGCGGGTCGAGGGCCTGGCGCCGACCGCGATCCCCTGGACGGGGCCGGTCTACGTCAACGACGTGCGCTCAAGATCGCAGCAGCGCCCCGACGTCATTGATCTGACCCCGACCACCACCCTGTACGGCCTGAAGTGGCGCGGCTGGGGCACGCCCCGGGCGGTCGGAACCGGGCTGGTGGTCGACTTCGCCTGTAGGTCCGGCTGCCCCCACGGCGATTCCCCCTTCTTCCCGGTCCACCTCGTCCTCAGCGGCTTCGTCAGGCGCGAGTACGCCGCCTACTACAGCCACGCCGTACTCACTCCCGACCGCCCGCCCGCACCCGACTGGGCGGCGGACGTCGGTGACCTGCGCCTGCAGGTGCCGCAGGCATGACGAGCATGACGGCGTTTCCGCCCCGCGACTGTGAACGGCCGCCGGGTCACCGACACATACGAGTGGTCCTCTTGGGGGCCGGAGCGCGACGTCTCAGGAGACACACATGCACGAGGTCCTGCTGGTCGAGGACGACGAGATGATCCGGGAAGCGACTCGTCTCACCTTGGTGAGCAGCGGCTACGCGGTGCGCACCGCCGCGGACGGGACGACCGGCCTCGCCCTGTTCCGGGAGCAGGCACCGGACGTGGCGGTCCTGGACATCATGCTGCCCGGCCTGAACGGGGTGAGCCTGGCCGGCCGTATCCGCGAGGAGTCGGGGGTGCCGGTGCTGCTGATCTCGGCCCGCAACGACCCGGTGGACGTGGTGATGGGCCTGGAGGCCGGCGCCGACGACTACGTCACCAAGCCCTTCGACGGCATGGTGCTGGCCGCCCGCATCCGCGCCCTGCTGCGCCGCGCCGCGCCCGCCGAGCGGCGGTCGTGCAGCGCCCCGCTCGCCTTCGGTGACCTGGCCTTCGACCTGGAGACCCTGGACGTGCGCCGCGGGGGGAAGCCGCTCGCCCTCACCACGACGGAGCTGAAGCTGCTGCAGGAGTTCGCCGCCTCGCCCGGCACGGTGCTCACCCGGGACCTGCTGCTGGAGAAGGTGTGGGACTACGCCTGGTCCGGCGATACCCGGGTGGTGGACGTCCACATCCGGCGACTGCGCTGCAAGATCGGCCATGAACGCATTGAGACGGTGCGAGGCTTCGGCTACAAGCTGCGCCCGTAGCGCCCGGGAATCGGTACAGCACTCATGAACTCGGTACGGCTCCCATGAACATCGGCACGAAGGTGGCTCTGGCCGTCGCCGCGGCGGCCACGTGCGTCGCGGGCACGGTCGGCCTGCTCGTCCACCACATCACCGCCGCCAGCCAGCTGGCCACGGCCCGCTCCTACCTGGACCGGCAGCTGATGAGCGCCGTCTACGACCAGGCGGCCGGCCGCAAGTCCGCGGCCCGGCTCGACCCGCCGGACCTGCCCGCGGCCGTGTCGAAGGCGGTGCGCCGCGGCGTCCGCGTCACCTATCTCCAGGACGGACCCGATCCGGTGCTGTGGGCGGCGACCCGCATCTCCGACCGGACCGTGCTCGCGCTGTCGCAGCCTTACGACAGTGAGGCCGACGAGCTGGCCGCGCTGGACCGGACGCTGGTCACCGCAGGCGCGGCGGCCACCGTCGCCGTGTCCCTGGCCGGTCTGGCCCTCGGCGTGCGGATGGGCCGCCGGGCCACCGCCGCCGCCCATACGGCGGAACGCATCGCTCAAGGCGACCTGGACGCCCGTATCGGCCCGCAAGGGCGGGACGAGATCGCCCGGATCGCCGCCTCCGTGAACGCCATGGCTGACGCGCTCGCCGCCCGGCTGGAGGCCGAGCGGCGGGTGACGGCCGACATCGCTCACGAACTGCGCACTCCGGTCGCGGCGATGGTGACCGCGACCGGCCTGCTGCCGCCCGGCCCGGCGTCCGAGCTGGTCGCGGGCGGGGTGCACAAGTTGCGCGGGCTGGTCGAAGACGTCCTTGAGGTCGCCCGCCTCGACGCCCACGCGGTGGCGGTGGAGACCGAACCCCGGCAGGTCAGCGCGATGGCCCGGCGCGCGGTCGCCGGGCTCGACGGGGCGGAGGGACGGGTGGTGAGCCGGAGGAGGGAGGGGCAGGCGGACGGCCCGGGAGCGGACCACGTGAACGACCCGCCGGACGGCCCAGCGGACGGCCGGGTGGGCAGCCCGAAAACAGGCCACGTGAACGACCCGCCGCACGGCCCAGCGGACGGCCGGGTGGGCAGCCCGAAAACAGGCCACGTGAACAACCCACCGCACAGCCCAGCGGACGGCCGCGTGGAGGTGCGGATCGTCGCGGACGCGGTCGCGGAGACCGATCCGCGGCGCGTGGAGCGGATCCTCACCAACCTGGTCCACAACGCCCTGCGGCACGGCGCGCCGCCGGTAACGGTCGAGGTGGACGTCGAGACGGACGCTGAGACAGACGGGGACGGCGCCGGACCGGTCGTCCGGGTCCGCGACCACGGCCCAGGCTTCCCACCCGACCTGCTGGCCGTCGTCACCGCCTCCGGCCCTCAGCGGTTCCGCACCGGCTCCGAGTCCGCGGGAACGGGCCTGGGCCTGACCATTGCCTCCGGCCAGGCCCGGCTGCTCGGCGCCCGCCTGACCTTCCGCAACCATCCCGACGGGGGTGCGGAGGCGACCCTGCGCCTCACCGGGGGCGGCCCCGCCGACGGGGGTGCCGAGTGAAACAACGGATCCGTGGGCCTACTTCTCCATTCCCAGGTTCAACTGGTGCAGCCGCGCCAGTTCCGCGACCTCCCGCCGCTCCTGGTCTGGGTGGCGTTCTGGGAGAACGGCGCGGCTTGGGCGGGGCCGGTCATGTGGCCGGTGTTGATGATGCCGAGAAAATGGTCTAGACAGCAAATGAACCCCAGGCCGCTGACCTGGGGTTTCAATATGGAGCGGGTGACGAGAATCGAACTCGCGCTCTCAGCTTGGGAAGCGACGGCGCTTGGAAGGCCATGTGATCGTTGGCCTGCGCTTATGTGGCGTATCGGCCGCCTTGCGAGAACTGGTTCGCACCGCTGTTGACTGTGGTTGTCCGCTCTTACGGGCACGCTGTGGCACGGCTCTGAAGCGCGGCGGGCCGAGCGCCAGAGTGAACGGGCTCCGCTCTCGGCTCGGCCGGCTCGCATGCCCGGCTCGGGGAGCGCTTCGCGAGTGCAGAGTCATCCGGCGAGGCGGCTCGCCTGCATCTGGTTCATTTGCCGGCTTCGGGCCCGTACCACTGGAGCTCCTGGCCGGTGACGGCGGCGATGCACTCGAAGTCGCGGTCGCGGTGCAGGAGGGTCAGCCCGCCGGGCGATCCGCAGCCGTCGCAGGTGGCGTCGCCAACCGCCCGGCGGCCGGCCCATGGGTCCTCAGGAAGTGCCGTCCGCGGGTACGGGTTCGGTGAACTGGTCGAACAGCATGACGGCAACCCTTGTGACAAGGGACCAGTTCTCGTCGCCGTACGGGTCCGCCAGGTCCCCGTAGCCGGCGATCCACCGCATGTGGAAGCCGTCCAGCAGGGACGCGATGCTGGTGGCGAGATGATCGACCCCGTAGGGCGCACGCATGCGCAGCCCGTACGTATCGAGCAGGGCCTGGTACGCCTCGCAGGCCACCTTCGTGAACGACTCGCCGTAGTGCCCGAGGGCCTCACGCACACGGGGGTTCGCGGCGCTGGCGTAGAAACCGAGCATCACCCTGTAGATCGGGTCCACCCGGTGGTTCCTGTGGTTGTCGGTCAGTACGTCGTTGAGGGCTTCCTGCCAGGTGATGCCCTTTTCGACGGCTTCCTCGAAGCGCCGGATGCTGTCGGGCAGACCCGGTACCAGTTCCGCCTGCCGGGAGGTGAGGTGGAACAACAGCTCGGCCTGGAAGTCGGCCTGAGCCGGCCAGATCTGGTAGATCGATCCCGTGGTGACCGCCGGTGCCGACTCGTCGCCCAGCCGGTCCCGGATGATGCGGGTGGCCTCTTCCGTCACCTGCTTGACCCTCACGTGGGCCAGGGCGGCGGAGACCGCGGCCTCGCTGGTGTCGGCGGTTCCCGCACAGACGAGTTTGGTCGCCGCTTCCAGCATGAGGGCCCGGGTCTCCTCGATCGATCGCCGAGGCAGCCTGCGCCTTCCGGCCTGCGTCGTCACACCCTCACCCTCCCCTGCTTGAGCGTTAAATCGAGCTGCTTGATCGTTAAATCAAAGTGAACCAAGGCGTTGACAGGGGGTAAGCCTACACCTAGATTCCCGGTTCGTAAGAAAGTTACGAAACCTCGGGAAGGCCGCCTGAACAGGCCTTTCCGGGTGCACCGAGCCGCCCTTCGCGCTGGTCACCCCGTGCGCTCCAGGTCCCCGGCCGGCCGTTCAACCCCCTGTTGCGCATGCCCTCGGCATGACTTCCCTTCGCTCCGCTCACGGAGGTTTCGTATGCCTACCCATCCGCGTGTCCGAGGACTGGGCCTGATCGCCTCCCTCATGGCGCCCGTCCTGGGCCTCACCGCCTGCAGTGGCGCGCAGAGCCCGGGCTCTGCCTCGGCCGGTGCCGGCGCAGCCGACTCGTCGGCCGCCGCGGACACCCGCCCGTCGGCCGCCGTGGTGACCGACTATCAGAGTTACGTGGGAGGCAAGGCGGGCAAGGCCGACTCCGGCCTCTCCCCGGTCACGCTCGGCTGGGTGAACGTCGAGGGCGGCCCCGGCGGCAGCCCGGAGGCGACCCTGGGCGCCAAGGCAGCCGTTCGGTACGTCAACGAGAAGCTCGGCGGAATCGGTGGCCACCCGCTCGCCCTGAACGTCTGCACGGTGGTCTCCGCCGAGGAGGAGGGGCAGAAGTGCGGTCAGCAACTGCTCGGCGACAAGGCCGTATCCGCCATCGGCCTCGGCAATCTGTACCTGGGCGATGCCTCCTTCAACTCCGTGGTGGCGGGCAGGAAGCCGGTTCTGGTCGGCGTGGCGACGGGGCCGACCCTGCCCACGGCGAAGAACACCTACAGCACCTTCGGCGACCTGCCGCACATCTTCGGCACCTGGGGAACGTACGCGCGTGACGTCCTCAAGGCGAAGACGGCGGCCGTCATCCACACGAACACCCCCGGCGACAAGATCGCTTCAAGCGCAGCCGTCAAGGGACTCAAGGCCGCCGGCCTCACCGTCAAGTCGGTCGGCTTCGACGCGCAGGCCACGGACCTGATCGGCCCGGTCACCGCGGCAGGCGCCAACTCCGCCGACGTCATCGTGCCCATCACGATCGGCTCCGGGTGCGTCGGAGTCGCCAAGGCGATCAAGCAACTCGGCATCGACAAGCCCGTGGTGTCCACGCCCCTGTGCATGTCACCGGACGTGGCCAAGGGCCTGGGCGGTGATCTGCCCACATGGACGTACGGCGTCGCCCAGACGCTGCCGACCGACACCTCGGCCGCCGACTCAAAGGCGTTCCTTGCGGCATCCGGCCAGGTGGGGCTGGACAAGGCCACCGCGTCCCAGGTCTTCGCACCCGTGGCCTGGAGCACGATCCTGACGTACGCCAAGGCCCTCAACGCCGTGGGAGCCGACAAGATCACCCCGGCTGCTGTCTCCGCGCAGCTGAAGAAGTTCACCGGGCCGGTCGTCATGGGTGCCGCCGAGGTCAAGTGCGCCAAGTACCCGGACGCCCCCGCGGTCTGCAACGACCAGGCGCGGTTCTACCAGTACAAGGGCAAGGGCGCCTTCCAGCCGCTGACCGACTGGCTCCGCCCGCCCCGGTGACCCCCGTCCCACCGTCCGCCCGGGTCGCCTCCGGCCCGCGACAGACCTTCCCGTGCCGTGTTCCCGAGTCCCGACGGCTCCCCTACGGCCTTCCTATGGCCTCAGGAACACGGCGCTCCAGGAGTAAGAAATGGAACAGATCCTGCTCTTCGCCGTGCTCGGCCTGGGCCAGGGGGCACTGATCGCCGGCATCGCACTCGGCGTCGTGGCGACCTACCGGGGTTCGGGCATCATCAACCTGTCGACCGGCGCCGTCGCGATGGTCGCCGGTTACATCTTCTGGGCCCTGAGCACCGGCTTCTTCGGCTTCTCCCTGCCGACCGCCGCCGCCTTGGCGGGGGCGCTCATGGCGGCGCTCGCGGTCGGTGTGCTCACCGAGGTCGCGGTGTTCAAGCCCCTGCGCGCGGTCTCACCACTGGCCAAGCTCGCGGCGTCACTCGGCATTCTGCTCACCCTTCAGGCCGCCGTGCTGCTGGTGTTCGGAACCCAGCCCCAGCAGGCCCCCAGCATCCTGCCCTCAAACGCCGTCACCGTCCTGGGCGTCACCACGCCAGCCGACCGTTTCATCCTGACCGGGCTGGTGATCGGCGTCGCGCTCGCCCTCGGGGCCCTGTACCGGTGGACCCGGTTCGGGCTCGCCACCCGCGCCGCCTCGGAGAACGAACAGGCGGCCCTGCTGGCCGGTCTGTCACCCAACAGCGTCTCCCTCGCCAACACCCTGCTGTCCGCGCTGATCGCGGGGCTGCTCGGGGTCCTGGCCGCACCCATCGTCCAGGTCGACTCCGTCACGCTCCCGCTGCAGGTGGTCCCGGCCCTGGCGGCGGCTCTCTTCGCCGGATTCACCTCACTGTGGATCGCCTGCTCCGCCGGCATCCTCATCGGCGTCATGCAGTCGGTCGTCTACTACCTGTCCACCCAGAGCTGGTTCCCGACCGACAACGGCAACGCCATGCCCGGACTCCAGCAGCTGCTGATCTTCATCCTGATGATCGTCGCGCTCTACGTGAAGGGCGCGGGCCTGCCGCGCCGCGGTGAACTCGTCGAGCAGCGGCTGCCCGCCGTACCGCTGCCGGACCGACTGCTGCGACCGGCCGTCCTGGCCACGGCCGCCGCCGCCCTCGCCCTGGTCGTGCTGCCGTTCGACTTCCGCCAGGCGCTGACGAACTCGTTGATCGGCGCGATCATCGTCCTCTCGTACGTCGTCATCACCGGCTACGTGGGACAGATCTCCGTGATGCAGCTCGCGCTCTCCGGCACCGCCGGTTTCGCCCTGTCCCACCTGGCGACCGGTCTGCACATCCCCTTCCCCTTCAACGCCCTCGGCGCGACCCTGCTGGCCACCCTGCTCGGTGTGGCGGCCGGCATCTCCGCCCTGCGGGTCCGCGGCGTGAGCCTGGCCGTCGTCACGCTGGCCGCCGCGCTCGCGATGGAACAGGCCCTGTTCACCAACACCTCCTTCGGCGGCACCGCCGGAGTGACCGTGCCCCCTCCCCGTCTGTTCGGGGTGGACCTCGGTCCGGGGGCGGCCTTCCGCGGCCTGGACGGCAACGAACCCAGCCCTCTCTTCGGCTTCCTCGTCCTGTCCGTCGCCGCCGCCCTCGGGCTGTACGTGGCCAACCTCAGGCGCACCGGGCTGGGGCGGCGCATGCTCGCCGTCCGCTCCAACGAGCGCGCGGCCGCGGCGGCAGGCGTCAACGTGCGGGGAGTGAAGATCGCGGCGTTCGCCATCAGCTCTTTCATCGCCAGCGCCGCGGGGACCCTGTACGGCTACAACTTCGGCTCCGTCAGCGCGGTCCGGTTCACCGCGCTGGCCGCACTCGGCCTCATCGGCTTCGCCTACATCGGCGGCATCACGATGGTCTCCGGAGCCGTCATCGCCGGCCTGATGTCCACCGAGGCACTCATCCCGCACGCCCTGGACAAGTGGTTCGGCATCAAGGGGACCTGGGCCCTGCTCTTCGGCGGCATCTCCCTGATCGTGACGCTGATCGCGAACCCGGACGGCATCGCGGGCGCCAACCACCGCCGTAAGAAGGCGAAGAGAGCCGCCCGCGCGGCGAAAGCCCCCCAGGCCCTCGCCGAAAACGCCACGTCGGACACCGCCGGGGCCGTAACGACGCCCGCCCGCGAGGAGGTCGCACGATGAGCATGTTCAAAGTCCGTTCGCTGGGCGTCAGTTACGGCGGCGTCCACGCACTCAGCGACGTCACCCTGGATGTCGCCGAAGGCCAACTGGTGGGACTGATCGGCCCGAACGGCGCGGGCAAGACCACCTTCGTGGACGCGGTCAGCGGACTGGTCGGCGCCCGGGGCCGGGTGGAACTGGACGGCGAGGACCTGACCGGCATGCCCCCGCATGCCCGGGCCCGCCGAGGTCTCGCCCGCACCTTCCAGAGCAGCGAACTCTTCGAGGACCTCACGGTGACGGAGAACCTGCGCGTGACGGCGGAACACCCGAGCTGGGTCAGGGTGTTCGGCGAGACCTTCGGCCGCCGCACACCGCCGCCCTCCGCCGTCGCCGATGCCCTCACCACTCTGGGCCTGCAGGATCTCGCCGACGCATCCCCGGCCGAGTTGTCCCAGGGACAGCGCAAACTCGTCGGCGTGGCCCGGGCCCTGGCCGCCCGCCCCCGCATCATCTGCCTCGACGAGCCCGCCGCCGGCCTGGACACCGCAGAGAGCACCGAACTCGGCCGCCGCCTGCGCGCCGTCGCCGACGCCGGTACGGCACTGCTCCTCATCGACCACGACATGGGCCTGGTGATGGGCATCTGCGACCACCTGGTCGTCCTGGAGTTCGGCAAGGTGATCGCGGCGGGGCCCCCGAGCGAGGTCCGCGACGACCCCGCCGTCATCACCGCCTATCTAGGCGCGTCCGCCGTCCAGCCCGCCGACGCACCCGTACCGGACGGCGGCACTCCTTCCTCCCTCACCACCGGCCGGCCCGGGGTCCTCAGCAGCGCACCGGAGACAACATGAGCACACCCGTCCTGGAAGTGGCCGGACTCACCGCCGGCTACGACGGAGCACCCGTCGTCCGCAACCTCGACATCACCGTCGGCGCGGGCGAGGTCGTCGCCCTGCTGGGCGCCAACGGCGCCGGCAAGACCACCACGCTCAAGGCCGTCTCCGGGCTGCTGCGTCCCTCCGCCGGGACCATCGCCTTCACCGGAACACCTCTCGACCAGGTGCCGGCGGCGGCCCGCGCGCGACGGGGCATCGCCCATGTCCCGGAAGGCAGGGGCATCTTCTCCGGACTGACCGTGGCGGAACACCTGCGGCTGGGACACCGGGGAGAACGGCTCGACGAGCAGGCGGCGTACGCCTACTTCCCGGTCCTGACCCGCCTGCGGGACCGCAAGGCCGGACTCCTGTCCGGCGGAGAACAGCAGATGCTCGCTCTGGGACGGGCCCTGGCCCGTCGTCCCAAGCTGCTGCTGCTCGACGAACTCAGTCTCGGCCTCGCCCCGGTGATCGTCGAAGAACTGCTGCCCGTCGTCCGGCGCTTCGCCGACGATTCCGGCTGCGGGGTCCTGCTCGTCGAGCAGCACGTCGGCCTCGCCCTGGAAGTCGCCGACCGAGGCTGCGTCCTCTCCCACGGCGAACTCACCGTGCAGGCCACGGCCCGGGAACTGAGAGCGGACCGGTCCCGGATCGTGGCCGGCTACCTGGGCGAAAGCGCCTGACCGCCCCACCGGCACGGACCACGCCCCTCCACTCACCCTTTCCCAGGAGAATCATGTTCACTTTCGACAGCGGCAAGGACGGCGTACGCATCCACGTGCACGTGTGGCAGCCCGCCGACCCGCCGCGCGGTGTGGTGCAGATCGCGCACGGCATGGGCGAACACGCCGGCCGCTACGCCGCGCTCGCCCAGGCGCTGACGGCTCAGGGCTTCGCCGTATACGCCAACGACCACCGGGGACACGGGCTCAGCAGGCATGCCGCACCCGGCCATCTCGGCGAGGACGGCTGGAACAGCCTCGTAGGCGATCTGGTGACACTCTCCGGGACCATCCGGGAGCGGCACCCCGGTCTGCCCCTGGTGCTGCTCGGTCACAGCCTCGGCTCCTTCGCCGCGCAGCAGTACGCACTGCACCACTCCCACCTCATCGACGCCCTGGCGCTGGCCGGCACCACCGCGGTCGACGCGATGCTCGCCAACCAGGCGGCCGACACCGGGGACCCGCTCGTCGCCCTCAACAAAGGCTTCGAGCCCGCTCGGACGCCGTTCGACTGGCTCAGCCGTGACCCCGAAGCCGTCGACGCCTACCTCGCGGACCCGCTCTGCGGCTCCAGCCTCGACGCCGAGGGAATGCGGCAGGTCGGCGCCGCCTCGGCAGCACTCGCGCAGCCCCGAGGCATCCCGGCACACCTGCCTGTCCACGTCCTGGTCGGCGACCGGGACCCGCTCAACGCCGGGCTCGCGCTGAGTGACCTGCTCGTCGACCGTTACCGGCAGGCCGGCCTCACCGACATCACCTACCGCATCTACCCCGAAGCGCGACACGAACTGTTCAACGAGACCAACCGCACCGAAGTCGAGGGCGACCTGCTGGCCTGGCTGGAGCGGATACTCGCGCACATCGAAAACGAGGCGGTGCTGCCGTGAGCATGGCTTTGCCAGAGCGCCCACAGCGGTGCGCTGCTCCAATGGGCAGAGCTGCGCAGCCAGAGGGACGAACGGTGGGAGCATCTTCCACGCTACGGCCCCACCTCTGACGGTGACATGTCGGAAGCCTGGAACTTCGCGTCGTTGGAGGGGCTGAGCTCCCGTGAGCGAGCACGGGGAGGGCACTGTCAAGAATTCGAAGGCGTCAGCGCCTGCCTCGACGACATGGCATGAGCGCACCACGCTGACGTGCCCGAAACTCGCGTTTCTCACACGCGACGCATGCCCGAGATCGTCCGGCAGGGGATCCATCCTGCGGCCACGGCGACCCGTGCGGGACGAGCCGCTGTTCTCGCGCTGCTTCGTACGCGCGGGCTGTACGCCGTCCAAGACGAAATGCGCGACACGGTCGCCGTCGACCGTCACCCTCCCGAAGAGCAGCCCTGTGTCCTCGTATGCCTGGGCGCGGTCGGCGGCTCGGCCCCGTCCATTGCCCCAGCGGCGGGTCGAGCAGTGCCCCATGCAGCCGCGCCTCCACGTCCTGCACCAGGCGGCTCGCCGTGAGGTCCGGGGCGGGGCCGCCCACGCCCAGTCGGCGCAGGTGCTACGCGACTTCGGCGATGATGTCCCGCTGAACCTGACGCAGTTGGGCGGCAGCCTACGCCAGGTGCGGGGCCTGGTCGTACAGTGGCCGCGGCATCCGAGGGCGGGCCAGGTGCAGGTCGGCCAGGGCATTCACCAACACACGGACACACGCCGGAAGCGGGGGCACGGCTCGGCGCCACTCCGTTGCCACACCGGCGCATCGCCCTGGGAATGGCGAGCTGAGGTCTTCTGGAGCAAGAAGGTTGCGAACTGAACCGTGAAGCCGCAGGTCAACGCCACATTACAAGGCTGGGATCCTGACGGGTACGTCCGCCGCTCTGCTCCTGTACCTTCCACGTGCCCATTGTTCGTGCACCTGGCGCGCTGAAAACAGCCGAACAACGCGCACCAAGACACAAACCCCAGGCCACTGACCTGGGGTTTCAACATGGAGCGGGTGACGAGAATCGAACTCGCGCTCTCAGTGGGAAGCGATGGCGCTTGGGCGGGCCGTCTGGCTCTGACCTGCGCGGATGTCCTCCATTTGGGGTGGCCGTGAGGGACGGATCGCGCCGCTGATGACCGCGGTTCTCCGCTCTTACGGGCACGCAGTGGGCACGGCGCCACACGTCCCTGCCCGGCCCCAAGAGCCCCGATCGCAGTCAAGGCGTCGACGAGTGAGTGCCGTTGCGATGCAGCCCATCAGCCACTCATGCGGAATTGCAAAATTTCGCAATTAGTTAGATGCTGAGTTGGCTGTGTACGTTGCCCGGTAGTCGTGGGCACAGCCTTTGTGCCCGCCCCCGTGGGGTGGGGTTTGCAGGGAAGCCGAGGGGTTGTGTCTGTTCCGCTGTACCAGGCCAAGGCCGAGTTCTTCCGGATGCTGGGGCATCCGGTACGCATACGCGTTCTGGAACTGCTGCAGGACGGGCCGTTGCCGGTGCGGGACCTGCTCGCCGCCATCGAGGTGGAGCCGTCCGGCCTGTCCCAGCAGCTGGCGGTGCTGCGGCGTTCCGGGATCGTCACCTCGACCCGGGAGGGCTCGACGGTGGTCTACGAGCTGGCGGGCGGGGACGTCGCTGATCTGATGAGGGCCGCGCGCCGGATCTTGACCGAGATGCTCGCCGGGCAGGGCGAGCTGCTGGCAGAGCTGCGGGAAGCCGAGGGCGCGGCGCGATGACTTCGGGGATCAGCTGGGCCGGGGCCCGGCTCGCCGCACTCATGCCCACCCGCGCCGACCTGGCGGACATGCGGCGCGATCCGCGCAGGGACCTGCTTGCCGGCCTCACCGTGGCGATCGTGGCCCTGCCGCTCGCTCTCGGCTTCGGTGTCTCCTCCGGTCTCGGTGCCGAGGCCGGACTGGCGACCGCCGTGGTCGCCGGCGCGCTCGCCGCGCTGTTCGGCGGGTCCAACCTCCAGGTGTCCGGGCCGACCGGGGCCATGACCGTGGTGTTGGTGCCGATCGTCGGCGAGTACGGGCCGACCGGCGTGCTGACCGTCGGGCTGATGGCCGGCGTCATGCTCGTGGTGCTGGCAGCGCTGCGGGCCGGCAAGTACATGCAGTACGTGCCCGCGCCCGTGGTCGAGGGCTTCACTCTCGGGATCGCCTGCGTGATCGGACTGCAGCAGGTCCCGAACGCGCTCGGGGTGCCCAAGGCCGAGGGTGATCGTGTGCTGGTGGTGACCTGGCGGGCCGTCGTGGAGTTCGCGAGGGATCCGAACTGGACGGCGGTCGGCTTCGCGGTCGCGGTGGCCGCGGTCATGCTGGTGGGCGCCCGCTGGCGGCCGACCGTCCCGTTCTCCATCCTCGCGGTCATCGCGGCTACGGCCGTCTCCCAGGTCGCGGGCCTGGACGCGGCGCAGCCGATCGGCGACCTTCCGTCCGGGCTGCCCGCGCCCTCACTCGGCTTCCTGGACCTCGGTTCGCTCAGCACCCTGCTCGCCCCGGCCGTGGCCGTGGCGGCGCTCGCGGCCCTGGAGTCCCTGCTGTCCGCCTCGGTGGCGGACGGCATGACGGTGGGGCAGCGGCACGACCCCGATCGCGAGCTGTTCGGCCACGGGCTGGCCAATATCGCCGCCCCGCTGTTCGGCGGGGTGCCCGCGACCGGCGCGATCGCCCGGACCGCGGTCAACGTCCGCACAGGTGCCGTCTCCCGGCTGGCCGCCCTGACCCATGCCGCGATCCTCGCCGTGATCGTGTTCGCTGCGGCTCCCCTTGTCTCCAGGATCCCGCTCGCCGCCCTCGCCGGCGTGCTGCTGGCCACCGCGGTCCGCATGGTGGAGGTCGGCTCGCTCAGGGCGATGGCCAAGGCCACCCGCTCGGATGCGCTGATCCTCGTCCTCACCGCGGTCGCGACCCTGGCATTGGACCTCGTGTACGCGGTGATCATCGGGCTGGTCGTCGCGGGTGCCCTCGCCCTGCGCGCCGTGGCCAAGCAGGCCCGCTTCGACCAAGTCCCGCTCGACCGGGGCGACCACAGCGCCGAACAACACGCCCTCCTCGCCGAGCACATCGTCGCCTACCGCATCGACGGGCCGCTTTTCTTCGCCGCCGCGCACCGCTTCCTGCTGGAGCTGACCGAGGTGGCCGACGTACGGGTCGTCATCCTGCGCATGTCGCGGGTGTCGACCATGGACGCCACCGGCGCGCTGGTCCTCAAGGACGCCGTGGAGAAACTGAAGCGGCGCGGCATCCTCGTCCTGGCCTCCGGGATTCGCACCGGCCAGCGCCAGGTCCTGGACTCCGTCGGTGCGCTGGAACTGCTGCGGCACGACGGCCGGGAGCACGCCACCACCCCCGAGGCGATCCGGGCCGCCCGCGACCACCTGGAGGCGACCGGAGTCCTGACCGCCGTACCCGCCCAGAAGCCCCGAACCGCTGGCGAGGAAGCCGTCCGATGAGCACTGCCCCCGCCCCCCTGCGACTGGTGGACATCTCTGGAGCGGAGGCCCTGTGGCTGCTGGAAGGCAGCAGCCTGGGGCGGCTGGTGTACCAGCAGCGGGAGCTGACCGTCGTACGGCCGGCCCGGCATGTGTGGGAGTACGGCCGACTGATCGTCCGGGCCCCCGTCCAGGCGGCGGCGATGCCTGCCACGGTGACGTACCACGTGGACGAGATCCGGGCGGTGCACGGCACCGGCTGGACGGTCACCGTCCATGGTCCCGCCGACGTGCTCAGCGACGCTGACGAGACAGACCATCACCGCCGCACCTTGCCGGGCTGGACGCACGGCCCGCACGACACTCTGCTGCGCCTGAACCCCCAGAGCGTCACCGGCTTCCGCCTCGCCCGCCAGGAGACATGATGGCCCCCGTTCTCGATGCCCTTCCGTACCGGCACGTGCTAACCCTGCCCAACGAGCCGTCCGCCGTCCGTCTCGCCCGTGAGACCGCCGAACAGGCGCTGGTCGAGTGGGGGATAGATCTGCACCGGCCCGTCGTGGACGCGGCGCTGCTGATCCTCAGTGAGCTGGTGACCAACAGCGTCCGGCACGCCGCCGAGGTGTCCCCGCAGATCATGGTCATGTATGCGGCGAGCGGAGGCCGCCTGGCCTTCGCCGTCCACGACCGCCACCCCCACCAGCCCTCGCTGCACCATGCCGCGACCGGCACCAGTGGCGGTCTCGGCACGGTCATGGAGCTCACCCGGCAACTCGGCGGCACCGTCGCCGTGCACGGCGACGCCGACGGCAAGAGCATCTGGACAACTCTCCCCCTCTGACCTCAACGGGCCGCACACACAAGGAAGTTCACCGTCATGACCATCGAGTGGCGCTACACCGTCGAGGACGGCTTCGGGGTGCTCTCCGTCGCGGGCTACCTGGGCCCGGCGGCGGTCCGCCGCTTCGACGGAGCGGTCGGCTGGGTCGTCGCCCGCGGCACCGGACCGGTCATCCTCGACCTGACCGAACTGCGCGGTTGGTCCGCGGAAGGCCAGCTGGCCATCACCGAGACCGCACGCCGCCTCGCGGGAACGGGTCGCAGCCTGGAACTGGCCGCCATCCCCGCCGACGGCTCGCTCGTCCCGCCCGGCGACTGCCCGGACATCCCCGTCCATTGCGACCTGGCCACCGCGCTCTCCGTCCACGCCCGCCACATGTCGCCTCCCGACGAGGCACAGCAGGCGTGGCGCACCGACGGCTGGCCCACCTGACCCCCGTATCCGCTCACTGACTGAAAGACACCTGTGCCATGAGTGACAACCTTCCCCCCTGCCCCGAATGCTCCGGCGCCTACACCTACGAGATGGGTGCGCTCCTGGTCTGCCCGGAGTGCGGGCACGAGTGGTCACCGTCCGCGGAGTCCGCGGACGGCGCCTCCGGAAGCAGGGTGATCAAGGACGCGGTCGGTAACGTGCTCGCCGACGGTGACACCGTGACGGTCGTCAAGACGCTGAAGGTCAAGGGCAGCCCGAGCGGGATCAAGGCGGGCACCAAGGTGCGCAACATCCGCCTGGTCGACGGCGTGGACGGCCACGACATCGACTGCAAGGTCGATGGGTTCGGCGCGATGCAGCTCAAGTCCAGCGTCGTGAAGAAGGTCTGATCCGACACCCTGCTGTGGCGACCGCCCGGGACGACGTCCCGGGCGGATTTCCACGTGTGCCGGCCCGACGGTGCAGGCATCCTCCTCGGTGGCCGGATTCGAGCGGCTTGGTTACTCGCATCCGGGTTCGGCGTGGCCGGTGCCGCAGGCGAGGATGGTCCGCATGTTCTTGACGAGTGGGTGGATGCGATGCGCCGTGCTCCGGCCGGAGGGGCCGTGCCGTTGTGTCGGGGAGGGGACGGCACGATGAGTACGCCGCTGTACCAACTGAAGGCCGAGTTCTTCAAGACGCTGGGCCATCCGGCCCGTATCCGGGTCCTGGAGCTGCTGAGCGAACGTGAACACGCGGTCGCGGAGATGCTGCCCGAGGTGGGTATCGAGCCCGCTCATCTGTCCCAGCAGCTGGCCGTGCTGCGGCGGGCGAATCTGGTCAAGACCCGCAAGGAGGGTTCGACCGTGTACTACTCGCTGACCAGCCCGCAGGTCGCGGAGCTTCTGCGGGTCGCACGGACCATCCTGTCCGGGGTGCTCGCCGGGCAGGCCGAGTTGCTGGCCGACCTGCGGGCCGCGCAGGGTGAGCAAAAGCCGCTGTCGTAGCGCCGGCCCTCAAACAGCGGCCGTCTCCCGGGAGTTGGACAGCTGGATGGCCATCCGGGGGAGCAGGGGCCACCCACGAGCACCCTTGACCGACGACAAGGAGATCTCGAACCGGACGAGGACGACCTTGCCCTCGTCCTCGAGCGCCGGACGGGCTGGCATTGAGCGAGCTCGGGCCGCACAACTCCGCGGGGGCACATCACCCCAAAATGGCCTGGACAACAAACAAGCCCCAGGCCGCTGACCTGGGGTTTCAACATGGAGCGGGTGACGAGAATCGAACTCGCGCTCTCAGCTTGGGAAGTGACGGCGCTTCAACGGCGACACCGCTTCTGACCTGGGGATACATCGCTTGCGGTGCAGCTTCGAGGGCTGATTGCGCATCGCTGTTCACCGTGGTTGTCCGCTCTTATGGGCACGCTGTGGGCACGGCTTCGAGTAGCGGCGGGTAGGAGACATGCGCGGCGGCGGGTAGGAGACATGCGAGCGGGCTCCGCGTCTGACTCGGCCGGTTCGGAGATGCAGCCGGAGGACCTTTCGCGAGTGCGCAGGATTCCCGTACCAGTGAGATGCCCGGCCCGTCAGGGCGGCGATGCACGGGAAGCCCCGGTCGTGGTGGACGAAGCGTCAGTCCCTGCCGGTCGGCCGTGGCGGCCACCAGGAGCCGGCTTCGGCGGCCTCTCGGAGCACCGCTTCACAGATGGGCTGCCGCCGTCGGGCGGAGGGCGAAGCCACCGACCGAAAGGCTCGGACCTCCTTGGTTCGCCCCCATGGGAGGCATGATCTTGTCGTGGTGAGCCTGCTGACTCGCGGCATCCCGGCAACCAGGTCGGCGGCCACAGTCGTTCATGTACGGCCGAGACCGTCCCCCGCCAGTCGGAGGGGGTCGGTCGGCCGACCGGCGGGGCACCTCCCGAAGCCCGGCGGATGGTCGACCGCCCACCGCCTCGGCAGGGTTGTCCCGGTGACCGAGATCGAAAGCGCCAAGAAGACGCCTTCCCGGCCCTTACCCTCACCCGGGTCCGCCACGGCGACGGAACGCCCCGCGCCGTTGGCGCGGCTGGTCGGGGTGGACCTCGCCCGTGCACTGGCCGTGTTCGGGATGTTCGCCGTGCACGTCGGCCCCGCACCCACGCCAGGCGGCGGCGTCGGCGACTGGTTCCTGGAGCTGGCGAGCGGCCGGGCGTCGGCGCTGTTCGCCACCCTCGCCGGGTTCTCGTTGATGCTGATCGCCGGTCGCCTTGAGCCGAAGACCGGACTGGCCGGCCGGCAGGCGAGGGCCCGGATCGTGATCCGGGCCGTGATCCTGCTGGTACTGGGCAGCGCGTTGGCGATGACCAACTTCGGCGGCGCCGGGATCCTCAACTTCTACGCGGTGTACTTCCTGCTGGCCCTGCCCCTGTTGCGGCTACGGGCCAGAACGCTCGCGATCATCGCGGCGACGCTCGCGGTCGTCACACCGCAGGTGGCGTACGTGATCCGGGCGCTGCTCAGCGAGTCGGTCGTGAACAGCATCGACTCGTACGACCCGATCGCGCGACTGTGCGGCGTAGGCGTGCTCGACCTCCTGCTCACCGGCCTCTACCCGGCGATCACCTGGATGACGTTCGTGGTCACCGGCATGGCGTTGGGCCGACTGGATCTGAGCTCCGGCGCTGTGCAGCGGCGGCTGGCCGTGGTCGGTCCCGCGCTGATCTCGTTCGGATACGGCGTCTCGTGGCTGGCGCTCCGGCTGACCGGCGGCGCTCAGAAGGTCATGGCCGGGATGCCTGACATGAAGGACTTCGGCGCCATGAAGGACCCAGGCGCCATGAAGGACGCCGCCATGGCATCGGGATCCTTCGACTCGCCCGTCGGTGGTGGGCTGGGTGGCCCCGACGCATGGGGGCTCCTGGCAGCCGAGCCGCACACCGGTTCCACGTTCGACCTCATCGGCAGCCTGGGGATCGCGATCACCGTGCTCCTGTGCCTGACGGTGGCCCTGTACCGACTGCCGTGGCTGCGTCGCCTGGCAACGCCGGTCATCGCCGTCGGCACCATGTCCCTGACCCTGTACGTGGGCCACATCCTGGTGATCCTCGCCCTGCCCGGCGAAGCGGCCACCCCGCCGCAGTCCGCCTCCGCCGCGCTGCTCCTCTGCTTCATCGCCGGGGCCACCGTGTTCGCGGCGGTCTGGTCCCGTTTCTTCCGCCGCGGACCGCTGGAGTATCTGCTCAACAACGCCACGAAACTGGCGAATCGCGTCCGCTGAGCCTCGGGCGGGCACCACCAGAAGTCCGAGCGTGTTCCGCCTCAACCCTGATTTCAAGGACCTTCGCCATGGCCGTCATCCCCACAGCCCGGAGCACCGGCTCCCATGGCCTCCGCCGGGAATCGCACCGCTGCGCCGACCGGCCGGAAGCTCCGGCGCGCTGGGAACGCCCTGCGTTGGCCGCGGTGCTGGGCGTCGCCGCACTGCTGTACGCCTGGGGCATGGGGCACGCCGCGATCCACCCCTACTACAGCGCGGCGATACGGTCGATGGCCACCAGTTGGCGGGCCTTCTTCTTCGGCGGTCTCGACACCAGCGGTTCGATCACCCTCGACAAGGTGCCCGGCGCCTTCTGGCCCGATGCCCTCTCCGTATGGATCTTCGGGCCGCACACGTGGGCGGCCGCGCTGCCCCATGTGATCGAGGGCGTGCTCACCGTATGGCTGCTGCACCGGATCGTACGGGCATGGGCCGGGCCGTTCGCCGCGCTGATCGCCGCGCTGACGCTCACCTTCACTCCGGTCACCGTGGCACTGAACAGGGCCACCATCCCGGA
The DNA here is from genome assembly GCF_028369295.1 of Streptomyces sp. HD. GTDB lineage: Bacteria > Actinomycetota > Actinomycetes > Streptomycetales > Streptomycetaceae > Streptomyces. The sequence continues at coordinate 187,006 of NZ_JAQMYP010000009.1, read as the reverse complement.
CACCGCCCTCACTCTCCTGCTGGTGGCAGCCGCCGGCGCCCTGCAGAAGGCGGCACGGACCGGGCGGCTGCTCCCGTTGATCACGTGTGGCGTCTGGGTCGGGCTCGCCTTCCAGACGAAGATGCTGCAGGCCTGGCTCGTCCTGCCGGTCTTCGCCGTGGTGTATCAACTCACCGCGCCCAACCCGCCGTTGCAGAGGGCTCTGCGCCTCCTGCTGAGCGGTGCGGTCACGCTGGCCGTCTCCTGCTCGTGGGCGCTGATCGCGTGGGTGACTCCCGCGGCCAACCGCCCGTATGTCGACGCCACGTCGAACAACAACCCCTTCAGCCTGGTCTTCGGCTACAACGGCCTGAGCCGCTTCAGCGACGACGCCACCGCGTTCGGCGCCGTCCCGGCCACCGCCGCCAGCCGCATGACCGGAAACACCGGCTGGGGGATGCTCGTCAACCACACCGTCGGCCCGCAGATCGCCTGGTTCCTGCCGCTCGCCGTGCTCGCCGTCGTCACGGCCCTCATCTGGCGCGCCCGCCGGCCGCGGACCGACCCGCTGCGTGCGGGTTTCCTCCTCTGGGGCGGCTGGCTCGCCGTCCATGCCGTGGTGTTCAGCGTCTCCAACGGCAATCACGTCTACTACACGGCCGTGCTCGCACCGGCGATCGCCGCGCTGGCCGGAGGCGGCCTCGCGCTCTTTTGGTCCGCGTACGAGGCGGGCGGCCGACGACGGCTGTGGCTGCCGTCGGCGATCGTGCTGACGGTGGCCTGGGCGCTCGTACTCGACAGGCCGACCTGGTTCGCCTCCCGGCTGCTGGTGTTCGCCGTGATCTTCGCGGTGTGCGGGACGTTCGGCCTGTGGTCCGGCGGGTCACGCGCCTCCCGGCGGCTGGTCCAAGGCTCTCTGGCCGCCGGAATCGCGGCCACTCTGCTCGTACCCGCCGGCTGGGCCGTCTCGTCCCTCGACCCGCGCTACGCGGGCGCCTCCACGTCCCCGACGGCCGGTCCGGTCGGCGAGTTCCACCACAGGGCTCTCCACGACCCGTCCGCTCTCCGCCGGGCCGAGCTCGACCGGCCCAGCGCGCGCGACACCGCCCTGCTGGACTACCTCATCGCGCACCGCAGAGGCGAGAAGTACCTGCTCGCGACGCAGGCCGCCTACCCCGCGGAACGTCTGCTGCGCGCTCAGTCCCAACCCGTGCTCGTCATGGGCGGGTTCACCGGGAAGACCCCCTTCCCCAGCGCCCCGCAGCTCGGCAGCCTGATCGCCACCCACCAACTCCGCTACGTGCTGCTCACCCACCTGCGACCCACCACCCCCGCCACGACGTGGGTGAAGTCCCATTGCAAGCGCATCCGCTCCGGGGCCTACGGCTGGCGCACCAGGGGCAACTTCGGCCTCTACGACTGCCGCACCCCCGCCGATCGGCGGGGGTGAAACAGCCGACTGCGGGATGGGCGAGGCAGAAGAAATGCAAAATAATCCTTGCGGGTAATTGTCGTCCCGTTCGCGGGGTGGCCCATCGCAATTGTTTGCATTTCGTGAAGCTTAAATTCACCATGCTCACAGGTGTCCAAACCGGCAGGTCATGATGGCTGTGGCATTCTTTAGGTGAGCGCCGTCACACCTCCCCGATAAACCGGCGAAGCATTCCCGTCGTCAGACAGGTCGAGAACTTCTTTCCTGGAAAGGATTCTTCTTGACCACCACCCGATCCCCGATATCAAAATTGCGCCCCGCTCGGCGTCGCGCGGACATGGCGGTGTTAGGAGGTGTACGCCCGCCACTGGCGGCCCTGCCGGTTCTGCTGGCGCTCGTCGCGGGCCTGACGGTGTTCGCCGTCGGGAGCGATGCCGAACGCGGCGTTCCCGAGGCCGTCCTCAGCTCCCAGCAGCACATCGCCGAGGACGGGGCGGTCGCGCTGCAGGGCGCCGTCGACCAGAGCGTCACCGATCTGCGGACAGCGGCCGCGGACTTCGCGGGCTCCAAGTCCGCACCGGCGGACGGAATGCTGACCCGCCTCAACCAGACCTACCCCAAGTGGCGCGGTACCGCCGTCGTCGACCAGTCCACCGGTCGGCTGCTCGCCGCGCAGGGCGAGGCCCTACCGCTCGGGAAGGTGAACCTTCGGGGACTGCCGGCGAACCCGCCACCGAGACTGGTGCGGGACGACTCGGGCGTCACCCGGCTGCTGGCCTTTGCGACGCTGTCGCAAGGCGGCAGGCAGGAGTTGCTCGTCGCCTCCCAGAGCGTGAAGCTGCCGGGCATCTCCGTCGGCAAGCAGCACACGCTCAACGTCGTGGACCGTGACGGGGCCACCCTCACCTCGGCCGGGCCGGGAGCCGGCACCGAGCAGGCCAAGTCGCTGGCCGGCTCCGCCTCCCGCCAGGCGCAGAGCAGGGGACCGTCGGACACCGCCGCCGCCGGCGGCTTCGACGGTCCGAGCGGCAGCCTCGTCCGGGCAGCGGACGGCAACACCCGTACCGCCGTCGGGTACGCCGCAGTGGCCCGGGGGCTCGCCTCGAAGGAGAGTCCGAGCGGCGGACTCGGACTGACGGTCGTCACGACGGTGCAGACCGAGCGCCATGGGGCCGGGACCGGTGACCTGCGTCTCGCCCTCCTCGCCGCGGCCGTGCTCCTGGCCCTCGCGGCCGGAGTCACCGCCGCCCTCCACCTGGTGGTGCAGCGCCCTGTGCTGCGGTTGCGCCGCGACGCGCAGCGGCTCGGCTCGGGTGACCTCACGGCTCCCGTCCACGTGTCCCGCTTCGGAGAACCCGCCCGGATCGGCGCCGCACTGGAGGCGCTGCGCCTTCAACTCCGCGGCAGGGGCGGGCCGTCGCAGGACACGGTCGCGCAGCCATCGGCCAAGGGGCGTGTTCCGCGTGGGACCGGCAAGGTCCGGCGCCGGCTCGGACTGCGCACCGTCCTTGTGGTGTGCGCGTTCGCTCTGCTGGCCTGGCCCGCGTCGATGCTGCTGACGCTCGGCAGCACCTTGCCGCACCCGGCGGCGGTCGTACCCCGGCTGATCTCCGACGACCAGCGGCAACGCACCGAGACGACGGCGGATCGCGTGCGCAGGGGGATCAACGACGGATACGCGGACCTCACCCATCTGGCCACCGTGATCGACGCTTCCCGGTCGGAGGAGGCGCGCAAGGCCCTCGACAGGTCCCTGGAGCAGCACGGCCGGTACCGGTCCCTGTACGTCGTCGACGGCGCCGGCAAGATCCTCGCCCGCGCGGGGGACGAACCCCGTACCCCGACGAAGGTCCGCATCAGGCCCGGGGTCAGGCAGACGAACACCTCCGGCACGGAGCCGGTGCTCGCCGCCGTGGCCGCTCAGCCGGTCAAGGGTGGGACGGCGACATCCGGACGCCACTATGTCGTGGGCGAGTTCAAGGTCCAGTACCTGACCGGCATCCTCGACCGGCCCGGTCTCGGCTCGGTGTGGCTTGTGGACTCCGAGCATCGGGTCATCGCGTCCAACAAGGGGTTCGTGGCCTTCGGGCGGGTCTCCGACAGCCGGCTGCGGGCCCAGATGAAGGACGACCGCACGACCAAGGGCTCCGCCGAGCTGCTGCTCGGCTGGAGGGATCCGGCGGTGGCCGCCGTGGCGCCGTTCAACAACAAGCTGGGCGTCGCGGGCGCACTCGGCTGGAAGGTCGCCTCGATCAGGCCGGTGTTCTGGATCGGCCTGCCTGAGTACGAGGCACAGCGGCGGATCATGCTCGTCGGTCTGCTGGGGGTGGCCACGGGCGCCCTCTGCGTCGGCTGGCTGTACCTCGTCGTCGTACGTCCGTTGCGTGAAGTCGCCCAGGGCGCCGAGGCGTTGGCAGCCGGGGACCGCCGAACGGTGCTCTACCCGCGCTACCACGACGAGGTGGGATCCATCGCCCGCAGCCTCGAACTGATCAGACAGCGACTGCCCCGCACCGACGCACCGCCCGCGCCCGGTTCCCCGGACGGGGCGCCCTCCCCCTCCACTTCGCCGTCCGGCCCCGGTCCCAGGAGCTGACCCGCCTTGCTTTTCCTGTACTGCGTCCTCGCGACGTGCTGCGCCGGCCTGCTCGTCGCAGGCATCGTCGAACAGCGCCGCCATGACGCGAATCTCGCCGCCATACCCACCCGAGTGCTGGTCAACGGCATTCGCGGCAAGTCCTCCATCACCCGGCTGTGCGCGGGCGCGCTGCGCGGCAGCGGCCTGGTGACCGTCGCCAAGACCACGGGCACCGCGGCCCGGTTCATCCACCCCGATGCCACCGAGGAGCCGGTCTACCGCAAGTTCGGCATCGCCAACGTCGTGGAGCAGATCGGCATCGTCCGGCGGGCCGCCGGCTACCGGCCCGATGTCCTGGTCATGGAGTGCATGGCCGTCATGCCTGCACTCCAGGAGATCAACCAGTCCAAGCTGATCCGCTCCACCATCGGCGTGCTCTGCAACGTCCGCGAGGACCATCTCGCCGAGATGGGCCCGACGCTGGACGACGTGGCCCGCTCCCTGTGCCGCTCGATGCCGGAGGACGGCATCTGTGTCACCGCCGAGAAGGAGCGCTTCCACATCCTCCAGGAGGAGGCCGACGCCCGGAACTGCAAGCTGGTCTACGCCGACCCGGAAACGGTCACCGACGAGGAACTGCGCGGCTTCAGCTGGTTCACCTTCAAGGAGAACGTCGCCATCGCCATCGCGGTCGCCGAACTGCTCGGCGTCGACCGCGCGATCGCGCTGAAGGGCATGTACGAGGCGCCGCCGGACCCGGGTGTGCTGTCCGTCGAGCGGTACCGCACCCCTGACGGAAAGCAACTGCGCTTCGCGAACGTCTTCGCCGCCAACGACCCCGAGTCGACACTGATGAACATCAAGCAGCTGCTCGAACTGGGCGCGATCCACCGTCCGTTGCACGTCGTCATCAACTGCCGTCCCGACCGTGTGGAGCGCAACGGGCAGATGGGCGCGCTCATCCCCCAGCTCGACCCGGAGACGGTGTTCCTCATCGGCCACCCCACCAAGTCGGCCGCCGACGCCATACCCACGCACTGGACCGGGAACGTCGTCGATCTCGGCGGTGACCGCCGCGACCCCGACCAGCTCACCACGGAGCTGCTGGCTCACCTGGGGCCGGACGCCTCGGTCGTCGCCATCGGCAACATCCACGGCCAGGGCGAACTCTTCCTGGAGCGGCTCGCGGCACTGCCGCCCGACTACCTCGCCGCCGCCGACCCCGCCGATCCGAGCGACGTCCTCACATCGCCCGGCGCCCACCACAACTCCTCCCACGGAGCATCCCGTTGATCCCCGCAGTAGTCACGCCGCAGATCGCCGCCATCGGCATCGCACTCGGTCTGGTGTTCTCCCTCCTGTGCTACCTGACCACCAACCTCTCACCGGGCGGCATGATCACCCCCGGCTGGCTCGCCCTCACCCTCGTCGACGATCTGCGGCGCGCCGCCATGGTCGCGGCCGTGGCAGGCCTGACCTACCTGCTGACCAAGCTGCTGCAGCGCTTCGTCATCCTCTACGGCAAGCGGCTGTTCGCCGCCGTCGTGCTCACCGGTGTCCTGCTCCAGGCCGGGCTCTCCCTGTTGCTCCAACAGCAGTTCCCGCTGCTGTTCGCCCATCAGGCCCTCGGGTTCATCGTCCCCGGTCTCATCGCCTACCAGCTGGAGAGGCAGCCCAAGACAGCGACGGTCCTCTCCACCGGCGCGGTCACCTTCGCCACCTACGTGATCTTGGTGTCCGGGCTGCTGCTGGGCGCCCTGCCCACGCAATGAGCCGCCCCCGCACCGACCTGCGGCGCCATCTCCCCTTCCCCCCATCGGAGTTGACCAGTGAAACGCCTCCTGCCCAGAATCCGTAGGTTCTCCCTGACCAGGAAGAACACGGTCCTGTTCCTGGTGACAGCCGTCCTGCTCGCGGCGAGCTGCGAGCTGTCCCTGCAGCTCAAGCACCGTACCGACAAAACGGATGCCCCACCGGCAACGCAGACATCAAGGGCATCACAGGCATCACTGGGTGACCGAATCCGGGTCAGGAGCGGCCCGCTGCACTTCGAGCGGATCGGCAACCCCGCCCGCACGGTGGCACGCGACCCGCGCGGCACCGTCGTCGCCACGTTCACCGACGGCGCCCGCACGGCCGTACTGACCGGGCCCAGCAGGACCTTCGCGGAGCCGCGTACGACGGATGCCGAGGTCGTCACCAAGAGCTGGGTGCGGTTGTTGCCCAAGCCCTGGGCCCGTGGCGCGGAGCGGAGCGGCTGGTTCAGGACCTGGATCACGTCCCGGCTCGGCAGCCGCGACCCCGACATCCTCGCCACGGCCTTCGACTACGTCGCCGGTGCCCCGGTCCGGACGACGGCAGCGGGAGTCAAATACAGCGGTGCCGCCCGCTACACACCCGACACCGCCGGCGGCTCCGGGCGTGCTGCGCCAGGGAAGCCGAAGCCGCGCACGGGATCGGACTTCTACGACTACCTGGGCATCCCCTGGACCTTCCCCGACACGGTCACCCGCCGCCCCGAGAAGGACCGCGCGCGCTCCGTCGACAGCTCCGGCTATATCCGGCTGGTGTACGGATACCGCTCGGGGTTCCCGCTGAGCAGCAGGGACAACGCGGCGGGCAGCGGGCTGCAGCGGACCCCCGACGCGATCGCCCACGGGCGGCTCGGCGTACCCGTCATTCCCCTCACCGACCGCCGCCCCGCCGTCATCCAGCAGCTCCAGCCCGGCGACCTGGTCTTCTTTCGAACGCGTGAGCTGCCCGGCAAACGGATCGGCCACATCGGTATCTACCTCGGCCTGGACACCGCCGACCACCCGCGCTTCATCTCCAGCCGGAAGAACGCGGGCGGCCCCACCATGGGTGACAAGGGCGGCACCTCACGGCTCGACGGTGACGGCTACTACACACAGGGGCTGCGAGGGGCCCGGCGCCTCTGACAGCGGTAAGGGCCGGTGCTGTCTGCCGGGCCTCGTCCGTTGTAGCGTCTGCCTGTGCTCACGCCGGTCGACGCACTTGTGGAGGTCCCGGTGGGGCGGCCGCCGGCCTGTTCCGAGTTCTGAAGCGGATTCAAATGATCTCTGTCCTGATTGTGATCACCGCGGTGGTGGCCGGGTGGTCGCTGGTCGCCGGTCGGCTGGAGCAACGGCATGTGCGGGCTCCTCTGGTACTGGTGCTCGCAGGCGTGGTCACGGGCGTGTTCACCCACAGCCATATCGCTGTCACCCTGAACTCCGAGGTCGCTCAGCATGTGGCCGAGGTCATCCTGGCCGTCCTGCTGTTCGTCGACGCCACCGAACTGCCGGGCGGGCGACTGTTCGGCAACGACCCCGGCTCCGCCGCGCGGGCACTGCTCGTGGCCCTGCCACTGAGCCTGATCACGATGGTGCTGCTGGGAACGCTGCTGCTGCCCGGGCTTCCGGTGGCGCTGCTGCTGCTCATCGCGTGCATCGTCGTCCCGACCGACTTCGCCCCGGCCGAGACGCTGGTCCGCGACCGGCGGATCCCGGCGAGGGTGCGCAGCGTGCTCAACGTGGAGAGCGGCTACAACGACGGCATCGTGTCGCCCCTCTTCCTGTTCGCGCTGATCCTCGTCGGCACCAACTCCGTCACCCGCACACCCCAGCAGGCCCTCGGCACGGCCGTGCCGTTCGCGTTGAAGGCCCTCGTGGCCGGCTTCGTGGTGGGGGCGCTGGTGGCGTGGCTGATCAATCTCGCCGACCGCGCGGAGTGGATGACGGAGCAGTCACGGCGGATCGTCGTGCTGGTCACACCGCTGCTCGCCTACACCGTGACCACGGCGATGGAGGGCAACGGCTTCGTGGCCTCGTTCGTGTGCGGGATCGCCTTCCGCTACGTCAGGCAGGCACCGGTCCGTCGGCGGGGCGCCTCGGCTCCCCACGCCTCGGACTTCCAGCTCATCGAGGACACCAACTCGATGATGACGATGTGCATGTGGTTCTTCTTCGGCAACGCCGTGGTGCTCGCCGTGGGCGAGGGCATCGACTGGCCCACCATCGTGCTCTGCGCCGCCGCGCTCACCGTCGTGCGCATCCTTCCGATCATGTTCGCCTTCCTCGGCTCCACGTTCACCTGGCGAGAACGGCTCATGGTCGGCGCGCTCGGACCACGCGGCACCACCTCCATCGTGTTCGGCCTGCTCGCGTTCAACGCTCTGCCGGACGGGCAGTACGCCGACACCGCCCTGTACGCCATGACCCTGACGGTGCTCGGCAGCGTGCTGCTCCACGGCGGCGGCTCGGCGGTCATCGCCCGGTCCCTGACCGGCCCGCCCCCGTCGGCTGCCGGCGGCCCCGGCTCCCCGGGGACCGACGAGCCGGAGTCACAGGTCATCGCCAAGCGGAGTTGATGTGCCTGGCGGCCCCGACGGCTACCACCCCAGGCCGGTCTTCTCCAGCCACTCGGCGGGGGTGGACCCGACAGTCGCCGGATGTGCGGCGAGCGGCCGGGCGTCCAGGCTGAAGGCATGACACAGCACGTTCGTGACAAGGAGCCCGAGACCGCCGTCGAGCCTGGCAGAGGCCGGTTGCCGGAACTTCTCTGCCTGACGCTGATGGCGGGCGCCGGTGTCCTGTTCGTCGTCCGTCCTGAGTTCTACGAAGCAGGGGTGCACCTCCTCGCCTCGCGGGCGGCCTCACTGGTCCACTGAGCCGGCGATCGCAGATCTCTTTGGCAGGCGTTGCCGCACGGGCGGCCTCTCTCTGGCCGTCGTACGCCTGATCTCCGCGCCCCAAGGCCCTCCGGCGGGCCGATGCCCGCAACCGCTGACGCGGTGCGCGGCCGACCACGTAGGAAAGGAATCCTGTGAACACCGCATCCGCCCCGGAGGCGACGGGTGCCGAGTCCCTGCACGCCCGGGAGACGCTCAAGGCGCTGTACGGGTACGTCCGTCCGCACCGGTGGGCCGTCGCGCTCGGTCTGCTGTGTGCGCTGGCCGGGGCCGCCGGGGGGCTGGTGCAGCCCCTGGCCACGAAGACACTGGTCGACCGGCTCTCGTCCGGTGGCACGATCGGCACCGTCCTGCTGGCCATGACCGTTCTGGTACTGCTGAGCATGGTGGCCGAGGCGTTCGGTGCCTACGTGCTGGAACGGACGGCGGAGTCGGTGGTGCTCGCCGCCCGCCGCAGCCTCATCGGCCGGTTGCTGCGGCTGCGGCTGGCGGAGGTGGACCGGATGCAGCCGGGCGATCTGATGTCCCGGGTGACCTCCGACACCACGCTGCTGCGGGCCGTCAGCACCCAGGCGGTGGTCTCCGCGGCGACGGGGGCGGTGACGCTGGTCGCGGCGGTCGTGGTGATGGCGTTCCTCGATGCCGTCCTGCTGGGCGTCACGCTTGGTGTGGTCGCGGTCGTCGGTGTGGCTGCCGCGCTGGTGCTGCCGAAGATCGGGCAGGCCGCCGAGCGTGCGCAGGCTGCTGTCGGGGAGATGTCCACGGGCCTGGAGCGGGTCTTCGGTGCGTTCCGTACGGTGAAGGCGTCCGGCGCCGAGGAGCGGGAGACCGCTCGCGTCGAGGCGGCGGCGCGCAGGGCGTGGCGCCACGGCGTGCGCAGCGCGAAGTGGGAGGCCGTGCTGGGTTCGGCGGACAACCTCGCCGTGGAGCTGGCGTTCCTCGCGGTACTCGCCGTCGGCGGGGCTCGCGTGGCGTCCGGGGACATGCCCGTATCCACGCTCATCGCGTTCCTGCTGTACCTCTTCTACCTGATGGAGCCGGTGTACAAGCTGGTCGAGGCAGCGTCCCACTACCAGGAGGGCGCGGCCGCGATCGCCCGGATCGCGCAGGTGGACCACCTGGCGACAGAGAAGCAGCACCGGCACCGGTCGGGGCGGCCCGCGGCGACCCCGGCGGTGCGGCCGCGTCCGGCGTCGGTTCGCTTCGAGGGGGTGTCCTTCCGGTACGGGCCCGGGTTGCCGGACATCCACCGGCGGGTGGACTTCGAGGTGCCGGGCGGCGGGATGACGGCGTTCGTCGGCCCCTCCGGCGCGGGCAAGTCGACGGTCTTCGCGCTCGTCGAGCGGTTCTACGAAGCGACCGGCGGCCGTGTCCTGGTCGACGGCAAGGACGTGACGAAGTGGCCGTTGTCCGAGCTGCGGTCCGTCATCGGGTACGTCGAGCAGGACGCGCCGGTGCTGGCCGGCACGCTGCGGGAGAACCTGGTCTTCGCCGCGCCGGGCGCGACCGACGTCGACATGCGCGAGGTCCTCGCCCGGACCAGGCTCGACGCCCTCGTCGAGCGTCTTCCGCACGGCCTGGACACCCCGGTCGGGCACCGCGGCACGAAACTGTCCGGCGGCGAGCGCCTGGGGGTCCCCCCGCCGAAGGTGGGGGAGCGTCGCGATCGCCCGCGCGCTGCTGCGCGGGCCCCGGCTGCTGCTCCTGGACGAGGCGACCTCGCAGCTCGACGCCGTCAACGAGCTGGCACTGCGGGACGTCATCGCCGAGACCGCACGCGAGACCACCGTGCTGGTGGTGGCCCATCGCCTGTCGACCGTGACGGACGCCGACCGCATCGTCGTCATGGACGCGGGCAAGGTCCGCGCGGTCGGCACCCATGAGGAGCTGGTGGCCGAGGACGAGCTGTACGCGCAGCTCGCGGCGACGCAGCTGCTGACCTCGGCGGGACGCCCCGGCGGGTGAGAGGGGCCCCCGACGCCGAGCACCTCCTGTAGGCCGCCCTCCTGCACACGCAGGAGGGCGGCCTGCGTTCGTGACGAGGCGCGGTTCGGCGCGTACGTGCGCCGAGTCGTGATCAACCCGAGCACCGAGTGGTGGCGTGCGCGCAGAGCGGAGGAGGTGCCGCTGGAGCACGTCCCGGACGCCGGACACGACGAAGTCCGAGTGCGGCGATTGCTGGACCAAGAGCAGCTGCGGGAGGTTCTTCCCCTGCTCGGGGAGCGGCAGCTCGGCCACCCCATCGCGCCCGGTGACGGGCGCCTTTTGAACTTGGAGCTCTCGGACGAGTTGGACCACATCGATGTCGCGGCGGTCCGCGACATCGATGTGGACGCGGCCGAGGAGGGCGGTGTCCACGACCGGATGGGTTTCCCCGGCGTTGCCCGGTGCGACGCCGCGAGTCTCCACACCTGCCTGGGTGGCCGTCGTGGTCTCAGCCGCACCGGCGGCCACCATCTCCTGACCCGCACCAGCCGTTGCCCCGGGCCGCGCCGGGCATCATGCCCACGCATGCACACGCACGCCCACGCACGTCCCGCAGTCGCCCGGACCTTGCCCATGGACGGCCGGTCGACGACAGGCGGAGCCGACAGCGGTCGGCCGGGAGCACGGCCGAAGCCCGCAAGGGCGATCCCCTTGCGGGCCGGGCAGGCCGTCCAGGCCGGGGTAGGACGTGCAGGGGTCCCACCCCGGCCGGACCTCACCGGATGTACTTGGCGGGCTTGGTGGCGGTGTTGAGCAGGTACTCCAGGGGGCCGCGGCGGAAGAAGCGGGACCAGATCGTGGCGAACACGATCGCCCCGAGGACGTACATGAGCAGCGGCACCCATGACTGCTGGGTGCCGGTCCCGGCGGGCGTGGAGAACACGGACTGTGCGACGAAGTGGCCGACGTAGGCGGTCAGTGACATGGTGCCCACGGCGATGACCGGTTTCGCCAGGCGGCGCAGTCGCGGCAGGCGGTCCATCAGCACGGTCGCGCCCACGATCACGAGGATCGCGACTCCAAGGCTGCCGATGATGTCGAACGTGGTGCCGCTGTGCGGCCCGGCCGCCAGGAGCGACGACGCCGGCATATCGGGGAACGACCCGCCGTCGAGCGGCATCGACCCGGAGCCGCCGGACGACGGCATACTGCCGAAGGACGCCGACCCGGAGCCGCCGGACGACGACCCGCCTTCCGCGGTGCTCCGCAACGCGCCGGGGCCGGCCAGCAGCAGGGACATGCCGTACGCGGTCGCGGTGAGGGCGGCACCGAACGCGGCCAGGCGCCGCTGGACAGTGCCGGAGGACAGGTCGAGGCGGCCCAGCGCCATGCCCGCGATCACGAACGACATCCAGGTGAGCGCCGGGTAGAAGCCGGTGAGCAGCAGATCGAGCACGCCTACCTCGCTGAGGTGGCGGAGCGGGTCGTAGGTGTTGATGCTCTGCTGGACCGACGGGGTCAGCAGCGAGGTCAGGGCGAACGCCAGCTGCGGTGTGACGAGGGCGAACGCGGCAGCGATGATCGCGAGGGTCTTGGCGCGCAGGCGGACCAGGGGCAGGGCGAGCAGGAAGTAGACACCGTAGAAGCCGAGGATGATCACTCCCCCGTACTCCATCGCCATCACGGTGCCCAGCGCCAGCAGGACCACGGCGCGGATCGCGATGCGGACCTTCGCCTGCCGGCCGGCCAGGCCGGTCTTGGGCTCGCGGCGGCCGGCGAGCAGCATCAGGGAGAACCCGGCGAGGGTGGCGAACAGGACCGACGAGTGACCGTCCGATATGTACCGGATCCAGCTGGCGACGCCGCTCGTGGCGGACAGCGGGGGGCCGATGTGCACGACGTACATGCCGAACACCGCCAGCGCGCGGGCCAGGTCCACCCCGACGAGGCGTCCCATCGAAGGGCCGGGCGAGGCCGGCACGGCGGACTCGGGGGAGGTGCGGGGCTGCGGAGGCGAGTTCTCCTGCGGAGCTGACGTCTCCTCGGGCAGCTGTGTCTGTGTCATACGGAGAATCTCGCGTGGCCGTCAGGAGACGGACCATCCGGCAGGCTTCGGTAACGCCCCCGCCGACCGGCCGGTACCGCCCCGCCGACCGGCGGAACAGCGCCGCGGCGGCCGGTCGGCGGGCCCGGACGGCCAACCGCCTACTTGATGATGGCGTTGGCCACCACGACCGTCAGCCCGAGCAACGAGTCAACGGTGCCGATCCTCAGGGCGGAGCCCCAGGTGCGACCGGCGGCGCGGGCCGCGAGCAGGCCCCAGGCGAACAGCAGCACCACGTTCACGGCGAAGGCCACATACTCGATGCCCGCCGAGGGCCACCAACCCCAGGCCGCGCCGAGCAGCAGGACCAGCGTCGGCACCGTCGCCACCACCAACGGCCACTCGGACAGCAACAGCCGCACCCCGGCACGCACACCGTGATGGGTCCGGTCGCCGCGCAGGGCGATCAGATGTGCGTAACCGTGCGCCAAGGCCGATGCGGCGGCCGTGACCAGGAGCCACTGGGCGCTGCTGAACCGGTCGGCGGGCGCCGTCTCACCCTGCTCCGTCAGGGCGGCCACCACGGAGCTGGCCAGTACCGCCCCGTACACGCCCCCGAACAGCACATGGGGCCGCGCCGCACAGCGGCGCAGAGCACGGACAGGCTGACGCAGGTACAACTCGGGCATGGCTGGGTGATCCTCGAACGGTACGGAAATCGACTGCGGCCGGCAGACCCGGGCGGGCCCACGGACCGATCCCACCGGACGAGAACCGCCGACACCATCCGCCGGACCTCGCCCACCCGCCCGCCGACGGGCCGGAGCGCTCCCCCCGACCGGCTGGAACCGGCCTGCCGGGTGGCGGGTGTCCACAGCAGCCGCACCGCCGCGCGCCCGGCCGGACGTACTGTCGACAGCGAGCGATCACCGTACGAGAACGTGGACGCCCCGATGCCGGGGTGTACGGGCCGCCGAGCAGCTGGACAGAGCAGACGAGTGTGAGGCGGAACGCCGGTGATCCGGGTAGTGGTGGTGGACGACGAGGCGCTGGTGCGGTCCGGGTTCGAGCTGATCCTGAACGCCTCCGACGGCATCCAGGTCGTGGCGACCGTGGAAGGAGCGCAGGCCGCCGACGTGATCCGGCGCGAGCACCCGGACGTCGTGCTCCTCGACATCCGCATGCCGGATGTGGACGGCCTGACCGTCCTGAGGGAGGTCCGGACGCTGCCCGAGCCGCCGACGGTGGCCATGCTGACCACCTTCGACACCGACGAGTACATCCTGACCGCGCTGCGTTCGGGAGCCGCGGGCTTCCTGCTCAAGGACACCGAGCCCGAACAACTCGCCCACCTCGTACGCACCCTGGCCGCCGGCGGCGTGGTGATGTCCCCGAAAGCCTCGCGGGCTCTGCTGCGCGGCCATCCTGGGGCGGGCACGCCCCAGGTCGCGGAGGACGTGGCGCGCGTGAATCTGCTCACCGACCGCGAACGTGACGTCCTCGTCCTGATCGCGGAAGGACTGTCCAACGCCGACATCGGCACCCGCCTCCATCTGAGCGCGGGCACCGTCAAGGACCACGTCAGCTCGATCCTGACCAAGCTCCGGGTCTCCAGCCGCGTCCAGGCGGCGCTCCTCGCGGAGCGGGCCGGACTGCTCGGCGATGACGGCGCCAACAGGGCAGGGGGCAACGGATGATGAGCACGGCTCAGGAACGGTGGCGGCGGGTGCCGCCCTGGGCCGTCGACGCGGGCCTCGTCGTGCTCGCCGCGCTCGACGCCTGGATCAACCTCTACGGCGAGGCGACACCGTTCATGTGGGCCTGCGCCGCCCTCGGCTGCGCCGGACTGTTCCTGCGCAGGCGCTTTCCACTGACCGTCTTCCTGTTGACCCTGCCCATGACCCTGTTCATGGACGTGGCGGTCGCGCCGATCGCCGCCCTGTACACGCTGGCCACGCGCACCCGCAGCCGCCCTATGCTGGCCGGCTGCGCCCTGCTGAACGCGGCGGCGAGCACCCTCGCCTGGCCCCTGTCCGACACGTTTCCCGGCGACACGTTTCCCGGCGACCGCACCTGGACGCTCATCCAGTTCGTCTACACGCTGGCCACGGCCTTCGCCCCGATCCTGTTCGGCCAGCTCGTGCAGGCCAGGCACGACGTGTCCCGCCAGCTCGTCGAGGTCGAAGTGGCCCGCGAACACGAACGCGCCCTGTACGCCCAGACCGTCCTCGCCCGCGAACGCGCCCAACTGGCCCGCGAGATGCACGACGTCGTCTCCCACCAGGTCAGCCTCATCGCCGTACAGGCCGGAGCCCTGCAGGTCGCCGCCAAGGATCCCGACGCCCGCGACGCCGCCTGCACCATCCGCACCCTGAGCGTGAACACCCTCGACGAACTCCGCCACATGGTCACCCTGCTGCGCGCCTCCGGCGGCAAGGAAACCGAACTCACCCCCCAGCCCACCCTCGCCGACCTCCAGCAGCTGATCGCCAACAGCGGCATCGAGACCACCCTGACCGGCGGGCTCCCGCCCGGCATCAGCACCACCGCCCAACGCACCGTCTACCGCACGGTCCAAGAAGCCCTCACGAACGTACGCAAGCACGCCCCCGGCGCCCGTGCCGAGGTGCGCCTGTGGCACGACGCGCAGCGCTTCGGCGTCACCGTCACCAACACCGCCCCCACCCGCCCCTCCGTCGCCCTGCCCAGCGCCCGGCACGGTCTGATCAGCCTGAGAGAACGCGCCGAACTGCTCAACGGCACCCTCACCGCCGAACCCTCCCCACAGGGCGGATACGAGATCGAACTACGGGCCCCCACCCGTCCCGCCTGAGCACAACCCGCCCGACACGGATCGGCGCTACTTAGCGGAACGCGACCTGGCCCCGTACCTCTCGGCCAAGGTGCTGACGCTGGTTCCCTTCCACAGGGCCTCTACCCGATCTCGTGGAGGCACCGGACAGGCCCCACCGGCCACCTCGCCGACCGGATCGGCCGCAAACCTCTCATCGCCACCGGCATGCTCGTTCAGTCGGCCGGTTTTCATCCTGCGAGGCGGGGCCTCGTTGATCCGCGTCGCGCCCGCCGCACGGTCCAGCTTCTCGTCCGCCAGCACTACGGCCGCAGCCCGTAGGGGGGCCTGTCACTATGCCCGCCCGGCACACCGGCAACACCCTCGCCGCCGACACCGGCGCCAAGCTCAGGACCTCATGGCCCGCGCCGGCCAGTCCTCGGAGCGGGGGCACGAATCTGGCACGCGACCGCTGATCACCACGGACAGCAAAAAGGCCCGGGTCTCTGACCTGGGCCTTAATCATGGAGCGGGTGACGAGAATCGAACTCGCGCTCTCAGCTTGGGAAGCGACGGCGCTTGGGCGGGCCATACGGCTCTGACGTGTGCAGATGGCTTTCCTTCGGACGCTCGCGCAGGTCGGATTGCGCCGCTGTTGACCGTGGTTGTCTGCTCTTACGGGCACGCTATGGGCACGGACGCGACGACCGGTGGGCAGATCGTGTTCCCGGACGGGCACGGTGTTGAGCCGGGCTCGGCCGGACGTCCAGTCGGGGAACACCTTCGGGCGTGCACAGAGCTTGAGTGACGCCCGTTCTGCGCGGCAAGGCCGACGGGCGCGATTCTCGCGAAACGGCCGACGCTCGCGCTTGGTTCACTTGCCGCCTTGGATCCGTACCACTGGAGATGAGCTGCTCCGAGTACCGAGGTCGGCGGTGTCGGCGCTGACATGGCGACTCCGGAGGCTCCTGTACCTTCTGCTGCCCTCTTGTATTCGATTCATTCGACTCCTAATGTCGTCGTCGCTCCTGCACGTCTGCTCTGACCTGCGGCGTTGTGCGCGCAAGCGCTTCGACTGTCGTGGTGCCGACCGGGCCCGTCGGCTACCCCGCACGTCCCTGCCATCCCCACCCGACGGTTCCTTGAAGTCTGGAGATGTCATGCAGTTGTCACGTCGTGGCGTTCTGATCCTCGGCGCCGTCGGCGCCGTCGCCGGAGGCCTTCCCGCGGGCTCGGCCCGGGCCGCGGAGGCGGTCGACGGAACGGACGCCTCCACGCGCACCGAGCGCCTGTATCTGTCCGGCGAGGACGCCGACAACCCGGTCGACTGGGACTTCCTGTGCACCAGCGGGCGGCGCAGCGGCAGTTGGGGCAGCATTCCGGTTCCGTCCAACTGGGAGTTCCACGGATACGGGACGTACAACTACGGGTGGAATCTGCGCCCGGAGGAGAAAGGCCGCTACCGGCACACCTTCACGCCGCCCGCCCACTGGCGTGACAGACGCGTCTTCCTCGTGTTCGAAGGGTCGATGACCGACACCGAGGCGTGGATCAACGGCGATTCGGCCGGGCCCGTCCACCGCGGCGGCTTCTACCGGTTCCGGCACGAGGTGACCGGAAAGCTGCGTCCGGGGCAGGACAACCTCCTGGAGGTGACCGTCAGCAAGGAGTCCACCGACGACTCCGTCAACCGGGCCGAACGCCTCGGCGACTACTGGAACTTCGGCGGCATCTACCGCCCCGTCCACCTGGAGGCGTTCCCGCTCCAGCACATCGAACGCATCGCCGTCGACGCCCGCGCCGACGGCACGCTGCGGATCGACGCCCATCTGTCGGGTACCGGCTCCGCCGACCGTCTCGTCGCCCAGGTCACCGACCTCTCCGGGCGCCCGGTCGGCGCCCCGTTCACCGCGGCCGTCGCTCCCGGCGACACGATGGTGACCCTCAGGACCGCTGTCGACTCCCCCCGGCAGTGGACGGCGGAGACCCCGCACCTCTACCGCGTCGAGGTCGCGCTCCGCGCCGGCGACGACCGCACCATCCACCGCGTCGACGAGAGGTTCGGCTTCCGTACCGTCGAGGTGCGCCCCGGCGACGGCGTGTACGTCAACGGCGTGAAGATCCTCCTCAAGGGAGCCAACCGGCACACCATCTGGCCCACGTCCGGCCGGGCGACCAGCGCGCGCGTCAGCCGCAAGGACATCCTGCTGATGCGGGAGATGAACATGAACGCGGTCCGGATGTCCCACTACCCGCCGGACACGCACTTCCTCGACCTCGCCGACGAACTCGGGCTGTACGTGCTCGACGAACTCGCCGGCTGGCAGAAGTCGTACGACGAAGCGGCGGGCAGGCCCCTCGTCGCCGAGATGGTCACCCGTGACGTCAACCACCCGTCGATCCTGTTCTGGGACAACGGCAACGAAGGCGGCTGGAACACCGCCCTCGACGACGACTACGCCCGCCACGACCCCCAGCGGCGCACCGTCCTCCACCCCTGGGCGAACTTCGGCGGCATCAACACCGACCACTACGAGACGTACGACAGCACGCGCCGCATCCTCCAGGAACAGGGCGACGTCTTCATGCCCACCGAGTTCCTCCACGGCCTCTACGACGGCGGCGCCGGCGCGGGGCTCGACGACTACTGGAAGCTGATGGGCCGTGAACGGCTCTCCGCCGGCGGCTTCCTGTGGTCACTGATCGACGAGGGCATCGTGCGGGACGACCTCGGCGGCGCAATCGATGTGGCGGGCAACGCCGCACCCGACGGCATCCTCGGCCCCTTCCGCGAGAAGGAGGCCAGCTTCTACACGATCAAGGACATCTGGTCTCCCGTACAACTCGCCGAGCCGGAGCGGTTCACCTCCGGCCTGCCGGACGACTTCGACGGACGGATCAGCCTCACCAACCACTACGCCTTCACCAACACCCGTACCTGCCTGTTCACTTGGCGGCTCCTGGACTTCCGCACCCCGTCGCAGCGGCGGGACGGCCACACGGTGCGCGCCCAGGGCACCGCCTGCGCTCCGGACATCGAGCGCGGCGCGGAAGGAGTGCTGCGCCTGCACCTGCCGCCCGGCTGGCGACGCGCCGACGCCATGGCGCTCACCGTCACGGACGCCGACGGCCGCAAGATATGCAGCTGGACCTGGACCATCACATCCGCCGCCGACCAGGCCCGACGGCTCGTACGGACGGGCCCGGGACCGGCCGTACGCGGCCGGCTCGCGGACGACAGGCTCACCGTCGTATCCCGCCACACCACGGTCACGCTCGACGCCACGACGGGCATGCTGGCCGGCGTCACCCACCGAGGAAGGGACTTCGCGCTGTCTCGCGGCCCGCTGCCCACCACCGGAACGGCCGATCTCACCCGCCTGACGCACGGGCCCGACGGCCACGGCTACACGGTGGAGGCCGAGTACTCCGGCGTGCTGCGCCACGTCCGGTGGCGTCTGCACCCCAGCGGCTGGCTGCAGTTGGACTACCGCTACCACCTCACCGGCGAGTACGACCTCTTCGGCGTCGGCTTCGACCATCCCGAAGCGCAGGTGACCGGCGTGACCTGGCTCGGCCACGGACCGCACAGGGTGTGGAAGAACCGGCTGCGCGGCGCCGCGACGGACGTCTGGACGAAGCAGTACAACGACACCGCGACCGGTGCCGACGGCTGGGTGTACCCGGAGTTCAAGGGCTACCACGCGGGCATCCGCTGGGCGTCCCTGCACACCACCGCCGGACGTCTCACCGTGGTCTCCGAGGACGAGAACCTCTACCTGCGCCTCTTCACCCCCCGGTTCGGACCCGACCCCCGCCATACCGCGCCGCCCTTCCCGAAGGGAGATCTGTCGTTCCTCGACGCCATCCCGGCGATCGGCACCAAGTTCGACGCACCGTCCGCGCTCGGCCCCAGCGGCGGCCCCACCACGGCGACGGGCGACTACGGGCGAACTCTGTACTTCTCGTTCTCCCAGTAGCGCCTCCACCCCCTCGCCGACGCCGCACCATGCGGCCGGGCCCCCTGCCGACCGGCGCTTCCCACAGGTGCTCGACCCCACCTTCCCGAGGCGCGCGCCTGACCCCTCGACCGTGACGGCCAGTGCGGATGTGGGTGGAGGCGGTGATCTCGCCGTCGGCAGGGGCAGTTCCAGAAGAACGGGCCCGACCAGTCTGCTGGCACGAATCCGGCCCGGTGCGAGTCCGACGGGCCTAAGTTGCCGCCACAGCCTGGGCTTCGCCTACTCCAAGGAGACGCATGCGGCCCTGGTGTCTTCGAAGCTGGAGAAGTTCTCGCTCTCCGGACCTCCGAGCTGCGCTACAACTGGGCCGAGGCGAGGCTCGCTGCGCTGAGCCTGCCCGAACTCACGGAGTTGGTCACCGAGGCGTGGCGTATGCGCGTCACCGCGAAGGTGGCCCGTGCACACATCGGACCCTCCCCCGAGCCGCCCCCGCCCTCGTCGAGCCCGCCCATCGAACGGCCTTGTACCGTTGGCCCAACTTCTGGAAATACAGGCTCCCTTGACGCTTGGAGGCGGAGCGGTACCTGCTCGGGGAGGGCCTGGCCGCCTGGGCGGTGATGCCCCCCCGGCGCACCGCTTCCCGACCTGAACGACCCGAGATCGACGCGGTGGTCACCGCGTACGAGGAACTCGCCCGTCTCCCGGTCGGCTCCCCCGCCCTCGGTCCCTCGGCCCGGCGGCGGCCGTGAAGACGCTGTGCGCGCCGGACCCGCGGGGCCGCTCCTCGGTGGGCAGTGTGCAGGACTGCGGCACCCATTCCACGTCGTGCATCTCGCTCACGCCCGTCATGACGCCCCCGCATCCGGCCACACCACCGACGGTAGACCTGTAACTGGGTACCGGTTGCAGGCCCAGGCAGCCGCCCGAGTGCCTCAGCGAGTGCATCCGCCGGTCGGCCGGCTCTGTGCCGCCGTGGGTAAACCGCCATACGCCGGTTCGTCAGCTGCAGCAGTCGCATCCGGGGCGGCAACCACACGCGTCCGCCTCGGTGTTGGCCGGCTGCGTCGCCGCGTGGGTTTGCGATCGGTTTGCGGTTGACGCCGACCCCATCTAGATGCCGAGGCCTGACAGCATTTGAATCTGTGTCCTCATCCTTATCTGGTCGATCATGGAGCGCTGTGGCCTCGGGCTTACCGCGCTCTGGTCCGGGATCGGCGTTCGTCACAAGTCACGTCCGCTCCCGCCCCCATAGCGGTCGCGCGGAGGCCTTCCAGGAGCACTGCTGGGTGGGGCTGGTTGCTGTAGTTGCTGTACTTCGCTGCTGTACGCGCTCATCCCCGAAATGCTGAGATCAGAGCCGCCAGTGCCCCGATCAGGCCAGCGACGGCCGTTATGCCAGCTAGCCACAGGGTGGCTCTCCGGTAGCTGTGGTCATTAGGCTCCCTGCCGGGAGGACTGTCAGGCAACGTCATGCTGGTCCTTCATTTGATGCAGATCATCGACAGTTGCTGCTGTCCATGACCTCGTCAGGTAAGCCCCGTCCTGGTCGGCTATGGCAGGGGCGGGGCTTCATTTCGACCGGGAACCTAGCAGGCCGCTGACCAGCATGTTCTTCAACTGAACCTGTTTCGGCTGTCGTTGACGCGCCCATGGTGCATACTGAGTCGATCCCATCACCAACCACGGGATAGCTCTGTCCTGCGGCATATGACAGAGGCGCATTCGTCAGCCATGACCTCAAAACGGATGTTATAGACGAACGTGCGACATGGGACACGCGCCAGCTTGGCCGAATATCGTCTCTAACATCGCGAGCAGCACTAGGCCGACCGGGAGACTGTCGCTGAGCCTGGGCGGCATCGCTGGTGAGCGCACGTTTTGAGATCGAACCCCATCCTTATCAGGTCGATCATGTGGGGTCATGGACGTCGGCCAACTCGCTCTGGGCCTCGATGGATCGTCCGTCGGTGTTCGGCGCTGCCCGCTGCCGTTCGCGCCTGTTGATGTCGGCCGTTGATGTCAGCGATGAGGGGCGCTCTTGACAAACCCAACACAGGGCCTGTCTCGAAGTCGGGTGTGAGCTTGTGCCAAGATCGCGGGATGCTGCGACTCACCGATTTCATTATCGACTGCCCGGACACGATGAAGCTGGCGGCTTTCTACTCCGAGGTGACGGGCCGTCCGATCAAGGAAGGCAGCTCCGAGAACTGGGCTGGCATCCAGTTCGGCGAGATCGAGCTGGCATTCATCCGGGTGGACGACTACCGCGCTCCGCAGTGGCCCGACAGCGAGCACCCCAAGCAGTTCCACCTCGACTTCGAAGTGGACGAGATCGAGTCCGAGCAGCGTCGCGTCCTCGACCTCGGCGCGACGCTAAGGCAGGACTTTATCGGCCCCAACGGCTACGGCTGGCAGGTCTACACCGACCCGATCGGCCACCCCTTCTGCCTGTGCCGCAACAAGGGCGTCATCTGGACCGACCAGGGCCCGATCTGGCCCAAGCACGACTAATTAGCCGCCAAAGAAGGGAAGACGCCGCCGGTTCGGCGCTGTGCGGCAGTACCGGTCCGGCCGCTGGACGGCGTCGTACCTCGGACCTGACGGTGAGCGCATCCGCGCGGAGCAGACGTTCGAGAGCAAGAAGGACGCGGAAGTCTGGCTGTCCCAGGTTGAGGCAGACCTGACCCGAGAGGACTGGCGTGCTCCCGACGCGGGGGCGGTCAACTTCCGTGTCTACGCGAAGAAATGGGTCGAAGAGCGGGAACTGGCTGTTCGTACCGACGACCTGTACAAGCACCTTCTTCGGCTGTACCTCCTCCCGACGTTCGGCGCGCTGGACCTGGACGAGATCATGGCTCCCCGAGTGCGTGAGTGGCGGGCTGAACGCCTCCGCGCCACCAAAGCGAAGACCACAGTCGCCAAGGCATACCGCCTCCTCAAGGGCATCATGGAGACCGCCGTCGACGACGACCTGATCACCCGGAACCCGTGCCGCATCAAGGGCGCGGGCAAGGAATCAGCCGCCGAACGCCGTATCGCCACCGTCGCCCAGGTCGACGCCCTCGCCGAGGCGATCGGCATCCGTTGGCGACTCATGGTCTACCTCGGCGCTTACGGCCCGATGCGCTCCGAGGAGCTGGCCGGCCTCCGGCGCCGGGACGTCGACCTCGACAACCTCGTGATCCGCGTCCGCGTTGCCGAGCCCGAGCGAACCAACGGCAAGCGCGCTCCCGGCGAGACCAAATCCGAGGCAGGCGTCCGCGTTGTCGTCCTCCCGGCCTTCCTCCACAAGGAGGTGAAGCGGCACCTCGCCTGGTACGCCGAGAAGGGGCCCGATGGCCTGCTCTTCGTCGGCGAGAAGGGCGCCCCCTTCCGGCGTACCTCCTTCGGTCGGAAGTGGCGTCGCGCTCGCGCCGCCGTCGGCCTCCCGGACGGCTTCCGCTTCTACGACCTTCGTCACACTGGACACACGCTTTCGACCCGCTCGGGCGCCACCCTGAAGGACACGATGGTTCGCGCCGGACAGTCCTCCGAGAAAGCCGCGCTGATCTACTAGCACTCCGCCCCACCGGTCTAGACAACAAAGAACCCCCGGGTCTCTGACCTGGGGGTTTCACATGGAGCGGGTGACGAGAATCGAACTCGCGCTCTCAGCTTGGGAAGCTTGGGTTCCAAGGCGGCGGCGGCTGAGCTGAGCTGCGGCGGAGTGGTGTTGGAGTCCTGGTCGCACCTGGGGCAAGTTCCCGCTGTTCCCCGTGGTTCCCCGCAGGATCTGGCACGCGAATGGCACGGCCTCGAACGTCCCTTGGTCGAGCTGGCCCCGGGGGTGTCTGAGCCTTAGCCGACGACAGTCAGCCACGATGGAGGGGCAGACGACCGAGCAGGCGCGCGTGTGCCTCGCTGTACCCCCGCCTGCCTGAGCCACTCTGTCGGCCGTCGACCGGAGCAAGTCCCGACGGCGGAAGCGCATGGATGGCACCTTGCGCGAGGACCTTTTCCGTCCCGAAGCAATCTTGGCGCGTGGCAGTGCAAGAAGGGCCGTGACGCTGACCTGCGTGGCCCGTCCGGTCGCCGACGCCTGACCGCTCCTTACGGCATGCTCGTCCTCTCCTCGACCGTCGCTTTGACCGGTTTGGGCAAACAGCCGACGCAGCCGTTGTCCACCGGCTAGCGTTGCGCGCAGTCTGCGGAAGGAGCTTTGGTGCCGTCCATTCGTCAACTCATAGAGGCTGTTTCAGACGGCCGCGTCCGAATTCCCGCTTTCCAGCGCGGTTTTGTCTGGGACGCTGACCGAGTTGCTCAGCTCATGGACAGCATCTATAAGGGTTACCCTTTCGGTGCTTTGCTCTTTTGGCGAACTCGGGCGGAGTTAAAGACAGAGCGTGACCTCGGTCCCTTCAAGTTGCCGCGCCGCCCGGATGATTATCCAATCGACTATGTACTGGATGGCCAGCAGCGTCTGACAAGTATCTTCGGTGTCTTTCAAACGGAATTGAAGCCCTCGACAAAAGCGGAGTGGGCCGATATCTACTTCGACTATCGCGGCGATGTCGACGCGCAAGAGAGCCTGTTTATTCCTCTAACTGGCAATGAGGTCGATCCAGCAAGGCATTTTCCGTTGAACGTGTTCTTTGACGCGGCGAAATACGGACCGGCATTTCGGGCGCTGCCTGACGATGTGACGCCAAAAATCGATGACCTGTACAGCCGCTTCAAGGAAGCGGACGTGCCTGTCCAAACCTTCACTACTGACGATCGAGCTGGCGTGGCCATCGTGTTTGAGAGAGTAAACCGGCTCGGTGTGGAACTCGACACATTGCAGCTGCTCAGCGCATGGACTTGGTCTGACGATTTCGATCTGCAGCGACGTTTCGAAGATCTAAGCGAAGAATTGGAGCCATTTGGCTTCAAAGGTGTCGGAGAAGACGTAACGCTTCTTCTTCGTTGCTGTGCGGCGGTGGTTGACGGGGATGCTTCCCCGAAGACTCTAATGTCGCTGAACGGCACCAAAGTACGAGAACAGTTCTCTCACGTGGTCAACGGAATCAAGGGGGCCATCGACTTCGTCCGAAAGGAGTTGCGTGTGGAAAAACTCGATAACCTTCCGCATGCGACTCTACTCGTGCCGCTAGCCGTGTTCTTTGCAGTGCCCGATTCGAAGTCGGTGAAACTCTCAAACTCGCAGCGGTCGATGCTGTTGCGCTGGTTCTGGAAGGCCTGCTTCTCTGCCCGATACGGTCGAGTAGTGCAACGGAACCTCCAGGCAGACGTCGAAGAAGTGATCAAACTTAAAGAAGGGAAGCCTTCCAAGCTTGATGAAATTCCTGTGCAGATCGATGACCGCTTCTTTCTGGAGAACAACTTCAACCTCAACGCTGTGAGTTCGAAGACATTCGTTCTCCTGTTGGCGCAGCAGCGGCCATTGAGTCTGGTCAGTGGCTCGGCGATTGACCTTTCGGTGGCGCTTCAGGCGTACAACAGAAATGAGTTTCACCACCTATATCCGCAGGCTTTCCTGCGCGCACAGGGTGTCCCAACGGACAGGCAAAGCCCACTAGCCAACATGTGCTTCATCAACGCGATCGACAATAAGGTGCTGAGTGGGGACGCGCCGAGTGTCTATCAGGATAGGATTTCCCATCACGAAGTCGTGCTAAAACACGCGCTGTGCCCATCAACGGAACTGTTCGCAGACGACTACGAGAATTTTCTCAAGACGCGGGCGCGTATGCTTCTTGGCGCAGCAAATGCGCGGATGAACTTCGGTGAGGCGCCCGCTTAGGTCGGCGGACCTGAACGACCGAGCCAAGGCGCAGGCGCCGACGGACTCTGAGGCGACGCTGGTACGAGGCCAGGGCTTTGAGGCTGTGCTCATCCTTGTCAGGTAGATCACGGGAAGCGGCGACGTCGGTTAACCACCCGGGTCCCTGGGGGATCGACTACGACGAATTCGGCGCTTATCGGTGCGTCTGAAATTTCTCGTGTCAGCTGACCGCCCACCCCTTGATGGATCTGCCCCATCTTGCCCGAGCGCCACCCTTGGCGGGAGAGCCGTATGGCTGAGGGGTTCTGACCTGGGGATTCGTTGCTGGTGGCTCTCGCTCGCTTGTCGCTGCCGGTCGTCATTGGTCAGCCTCGGGCGCCCTTGCACGGGCCCTGGGGCGGCCAAGCGACCCTCCCGTGCCGCGTCTGGTGTGATCGTCTACTGCCGCACACGCCCCCGAAGGGTATCGACACGGCAAGAGTCGTTATGTGCTTGAAATGAGAGCCGCGAGGGATGGATGAGACCCGAGTGAAGGATTACCTGAGGTAACGGCGCGTTGTTGCGCGCTTTACGCTCCCGCGTGCACCCATTCGGCAGCTCCGACGTCTGGCAGGAATCCCGCGGTCGACCTTAGGTTCGCTCACGCCAGCACGCGAAGCAAGGAAGAGTGGAATTGAGCGATAGTTCAAACGGTGCCAGTCCTCCATCGCCGCAAGGTTCAGACACCAATAAGGCGACGATAATTGCTGTGGTCGGAATAGCCCTGGCAGCCATCCCGATTGTTTGGGCTGTAATTTTATGGATCGGGGACGAGACTACTGGCAGCAGCTACGCCGATAAGGCAGATCAGGCCTGCGCGAGGCACCAACCGGCTCTGGACGCCCTAGGCCCGGAGCCAAACGGAATGGACCCGCAGGTGTACACCGCATACTTGAAGCAGCGAGGCGAAATAATACGCGCAGCGCTCAAGGACTGGGGAGCCGTCAAGGTTCCCTCACAGATGCAGGGCGAGATAAACGACGCCTACTTCGCGGCCGATTCCGCCGCGAAGGAATGGGAAACAGCCGTACATTGGGGCTCACTTGGGGATACAGACAGGTCAAACCACTACCTGGACGAATCGAGCCGCTATGCCACAGAGGCAATCCGTAAGGCTCGCTCGGCCGGTCTGCAGGTCTGCCCCCTGGGCTTCTAGCAGTGCAAAATGAGGGCGGTGGAGCGGCTTTGGGCTGGAGCTGCTTTGGCGCGAGTGATCATGGCCCCGTAAGCTTCCGGCGTGTCGGGCAGTCTGTGAACCTGCCTGTAAAGCACGACGTTGGGGCCATGACCTTCGAGGCTCGCGCCAAAGTGGCTGCGTAAAGCCGTGGAGCCGACCGCCCCAGCCATGACCTGCCCCTTCTCTGGCATCAGGCGGCTGATTGCTGTGTGCGCGGCGCGGGCGCCGGCCGGGCTGGAGCGGGGCGGAGACATGAGCGCAGGCCCGGCCGGGGGCCGGGCCGCGCGCGGGGAGCGGAGCGAGCCGCCTTGAACCAGTAGAGAAAGTTGTAACTCAGTCGGCCGCGTGGGGCTTGAAGTCGTATGCGCAAGCTGGCAGTTCGCTGCCGTTGCGGTGTGCGAGCGGTACGAAGAGCACGGGCCGGATAGTCCATGTGATGCGGGTGCGGGCCTGGGTGATGGACACAGTGCAGGGCTCAGACCGTAGGAGGGCTCGCCGTGTCTGGATGCGGCCCTCGTACAACCAGTCCCAGGCCTCGTCGGAGGCTTCCGCGTCCAGCGCGGGTGTGATCGTGCGCAGGGTGACGGCAACCCAGTTGTCGGCCTGGGGCGCCGAGTATGCATCGATCGATGCCAGGAGTGCCGGCCGCCGCTGCTTGCCCAGGTCCTCGGTCCAGCACTCGCACCAGTAGCCCCACTGCGGCTTGTCCATCAGCACGGGTGACCTCCACGGCGCGGGTGCGCGAAGAGCTCCGCGGTGACGGTGTGGCCTCCGTCGGTTTCGTGGACCACGACCCGGTGCGCGATGACGCTGACCATGCCCAGTCCGCGGCCGTGCTCGGCCTCCTGGTCCTGGTGCTCGACCTTCGGGGCCGTGCCGGTACCGCCGTCGTCTGTGACCGACAGGGCGATCACCTGCGGGGAGACCGCGAGTGCCAGATGGAAGCTGCCGGATTCCTTGCCACTGGCCGTGTGCAGAATCGCGTTCGCGCTCAGCTCGCTGACGATCAGCTCGGCATCCTCCGCTAACGGCGACCCGCGCAGGATGTCGCGGGTCCAGCGGCGGGCTCGGCTGACCTCTTCTGGAAATCCTGGGCAAGTGAGCCCCCAGACCCGGGCGCTACTCGTATACTCGTGCATACAAGTTCCTTCATGCTGGTAGGCCGCCATGTGCAGCGGGTTCGGGCTAGACGAGTTTCACGCCGTCGTGGGCGCGGATGGCAGGCGGAGACGCCGCGTCCATCGCGTCCAGGACGCGGATCGCGTACGCCTCGTCGGCGAGTTCGGAGACTTCTTCGCGAGTGGCCCAGCGCAGCGCGCGGGTCTCGCTTCCGGTGGTGGGTGTGCCGTCGGCGGCTTCGCAGCGGAAGACCAGCGAGACGATCAGGCCCGTCATGTTCTTGTAGACGCCGGTCAGGGTCGCGGGAAGCGTGATCTTGATACCGGTTTCTTCGAGGACTTCGCGTTGGAGGGCCTCGGGGATGGTCTCCTCACGTTCGAGGACACCGCCCGGCGGTTCCCACTTGCCGTTGTCGCGGCGCTGAATCAAGAGGGCACGGCCGTGGGCGTCGATGACGATCCCGGCGACGCTCACGGAGTGCGGGCGTTCAGTGCTCACGTTCCTCGGCCCTCTCGGCTGGCTAGGCTCTCCACCGTAGCAACAAGACTCGCCCACACGTCTAGATACCTAAAGGAGTACACGTGAGCGCTCTTCCTTCCGGCCTCCTCGGCGATCTCGACCCCACGAGTGATCGTGCGGTCTTCCGGCAGATCGCCGACCAGTTGCGTGAGGCCATCGACCGTGGGCGATTCAGAGAGGGCGACAAGCTGCCCTCCGAGGCTGACCTTGTCGAGCATTACGGGGTATCCCGGATGACGGTCCGGAACTCCTTCTCCATCCTCCAGGGCGAAGGACTCGTGCACGCCGAGCATGGCAAGGGCGTCTTCGTCCGGCCCCGGCCGCCTGTGCGACGGCTTGCCTCCGACCGGTTTGCCCGGCGGCACAGGGAGCAAGGGAAGTCCGCCTTCATCGTCGAGGCGAATGCGGCCGGCAGTCACCCCCAGGTCGACAGCCTGGAGGTCAAGGAGGAGAAGGCCAGCCAGGACGTCTCCACCCGGCTCGGGTCCGTGCGGCGCGTGCTGGCCCGCCGGCGCCGGTATTTGCTCGACGGGCGGCCCGTGGAGTTCGCCACCTCCTACCTGCCGCTCGACATCGCTCGCGGTACGCCTATCGCCGAACCGAACCCCGGACCCGGCGGCATCTATGCCCGCCTCGAAGAGCTGGGCCACCGACTCGACCACTTCGAGGAGGAGATCCGGGCCCGGATGCCCTCGCCTGCCGAGGTGAAGACGCTCCGACTGGCCTCCGGTGTGCCGGTCATTCACCTGATCCGGACCGCCTTCGACACGGAAGGGCGGGCCGTGGAGGTCTGCGACACGGTGATGGCGGCGGACGCGTACGTCCTGTCGTACCAGCTTCCGGCGACCTAATCGTCATGGTTTGCGGTGGTGCGCGGGGACGCCTTCCCGAACTCGTACACCCCAACGTGCATACTCGTATAGACGAGTGGGCAAGTTGTGTGGCAACGTGGTCCGCGCGATCCCGGCAGATCGGGTTCGTAGAGCGCATCATGTATAGACGAGTAGATAGGGGAAGTCCCTTGCGTACCATCCGTGTTGAGACCTCCGGCTCCACGATCCTGCTGACCGAGGCTCCCGAGCCCAAGGTCCGCGACCGCCAGACCGGAGAGATCGCCAAGGACGCAACCAGCGGTGAGGCGCTGATGACGATCGGCGTCGTCTACATCGAGGACGGAGAGTCGTCGCTGATCAAGGTCACCGTCCCGGAGGGCGGCATCTCCGAGGGGCTGACCCTCGGGGCGCCGGTCTCGCTGCCGGGGCTGGTGGCCCGTCCCTGGGAGAGCGTCTTCAACGGGCAGCAGCGCCATGGCATCGCCTACCGCGCCGCCGCTGTAACCCCGGCCGCATTCCCGGCCTCCACCGGGGCCGCTGCCTGATGGCCGACATCGCGACGCTTCTGGAGGTAGGTGGTCCTGTCGCCGCACTTGGCGGCGGGGCCGCCTACACCCGGGCCAAGCACCCGGCGGCGTACTGGTCCACCGTTGGCCTGCCGATATCCACGGCCCGACTGCTCAGCTCGTACGGCTCGGTCATGGAAGCGTGCGGCCTGACCGTCGCGCCGTCCCGGCTCCGAGTCCTCGCCGTCAAGGCCACCACCCGGCGTGAGGTCCGGCCCGTTCCGCCGCGTCGGGGGATCATCCGGCCGACCTCAACGGGTCTGCGGATCCGTCTCCGGCTCGCTCCGGGGCAGGAACCCGCCGACGTCGCCGCCTCGGCCGAACGGCTCCGGCACGCCTGGGGCGTTCACGGCGTCTACGTCACCACGCTCAAGCCTGGTGTGGTGGAGCTCCGGGTTGTCGGCTACGACGTGCTGCGGCGGGTGCGGATGCCCCGCAAGGTCATGGGCGGATTCCTCAAGGTGCCGGTGGCACTGCGAGAGGACGCCACCCCGTTCGTACGTGACTACCGCACCATCCCGCACCAACTCACCCTCGGCGCCACGCTGTCCGGCAAGTCCATGTACCTGCGCCACCTGATCGCCGGGCTGGCCCATCAGCAAGTCGCCCTGGTCGGTATCGACTGCAAGCGGGGTGTGGAGCTGGCTCCCTTCGCTTCACGGCTTTCGGCATTCGCCACCGACCCGGAGCAGGCGGCTGATCTCCTGCCCGCACTCGTGGAGGAAATGGAGGATCGCTACGACCTGATCAAGGCTCGGCAAGGCATCGCACCCAGCACACCAGACGAGGAGATCACCTCTGACATCTGGGGCCTGCCCGAGCATGAACGGCCCGTGCCCATCGTGCTGTTCGTCGACGAGGTAGCCGAACTCTTCCTGGTCGCCACGAAGAAGGATGAGCAACGGCGCGATGAGATGGTCACCCAGCTGATTCGGCTCGCTCAGCTCGGCCGTGCCGCCGGTATCTACCTGGAGGTCTGCGGGCAGCGCTTCGGCGCCGAACTCGGCAAGGGGGCCACCATGCTGCGAGCCCAGCTCACTGGCCGCGTCTGCCATCGCGTCAACGACGAAGCCTCGGCGAAGATGGCCCTCGGCGACATTGCGCCCGAGGCCGTCTTGGCTGCCTGCGCCATCGCCCCCGAACGGCCCGGCCTCGCCGTGGCCGGTGACACCTCCGGTGGCTGGTCCCGCATCCGTACGCCGTACCTCTCCCTCGGCGATGCCGCCGAGACCTGCCGGGGCTCGGCGCACCTCGTGCCCGACCTGCCCGCGCTCAAGCCCTTCCAGCCGTAACCGACTGACCTCGCCAACCCGGTCGGCGTGACCGCCTCACGCCAACGCCCTACCCCTCCCATGCCTGAACCCGAAAGGAGCCGCATCATGCGCGCCCACCTGGCCCGCGTCGACGCGGTGCTCGTCCAGGCGCTCATTGCCGCCGCCCTGTCCTTCGCCCACTTGCACGACATCGCCTTGGCGGCCGGACAGGACGGCTGGAAGGCGTGGGCCTACCCGATCAGCGTCGACCTGCTGCTCGTCGCTGCCTGGCGTCGGCTGCGCTCGGGTGACGCGAAAGCGGCTGGGTGGTGCTGGTTCGTCATCGCGCTCGCAGCATCCCTCGGCGCCAACGTGGCCACTGCCGGGCTGCTCGACATGAACGAGGTGCCGGCCTGGCTGCGCATCCTCGTCGCGGGCTGGCCCGCGGTTGCCTTCCTCGGCGGAACCCTCCTCGCCCACTCCGCCCCGTCGACGGCACCAGACAACGGCACCGAGTTCGACGTTGACGCCGTCGAGGGCCAGGAAGACGCGCCCGAACTCGCTCCCGAGCCACCTACCCAACCGGCCCTCGAAGCGTCGCCCGAGCGTCCCACCGTCCCCGTCCCGACTGCCCTGGTCGACCACGCCCGCAAGGTCGCCGCCGAGCACCACACCCGCACCGGAAAGCCCATCGACACCCCAACCCTGCGCGCCCGTCTCGGCGTCCCGGCGCCCATGGCCGAAGCCATCGCTGCACAGCTCTGAAAGGAGACCCACGTGACCGCCAACCGCCGTTTCCGCAACGTCGTCCGCATCGGCCCCGTCCAGGTCGGCACTTCGTACGACGGCAGGGGCCGAGAGAAGCACACCGCTGCCTGCACGGCTCCGCGCTGCGGCTTCTCCTCCGACTACGACAGCCGCGCCGCCGCCGAGCTGGCCGCTCGCACCCACCGCTGCCCCGTCCGCTGAAAGGACCCCGCACCCGTGACTGTCAGCCTTCCGCTCGTCGCCGTCCTCGGCTTCTTCGCCTGGGGAGCGGTCAAGTTCCTCGGTGTCCGGACCTGGATCGTCGTCCTGATCGCCCTCTTCGGCTTCTGGCTCTCCCACACCTTCATGGCCCCCGCCATCGAGTCCGGCACGCGCTCCGGCGTGGACGTCATAAACGGCTCACATGACTAGACGAGTAGATGAGAAGGGATCGCTGTGCTGCTGCCCAAGTACCCCGACAACCCCACCCCGCCGCCCACGCACGTCCACACGCCGACTGCTCCGACGCCGGTAGGGCGCTCACTCCCGCAGGTCTCGATCAGTACGGGAGCCGTCGTGGCCGTGATCACGGGTGGCGTGGTCCTCACCGCGCTCATGGCGGCCGTCGCCGTCTCGGCCATCTCCGTGGCCATCGCCGCCGTGGTCCTGCGCTCCCTGCTTCGCGACCACCACAGGCGCTGAACGACGCATGACCTCCGGGGCGGCGCGACACGGCCAAGCATCCGCCGCCCCGGGGGCCTGTCCTCCCTGACCAGATCAGCCAGAAAAGGAGAACGCCATCTTCACCCGCACCACCCCGCCCCCACTGCCGGAACTCGCAAACCTGGCCACGGACGGCACGTTGCCGGGTATCGTCCACCAACTCTCCGGCCTCGGCGGCTGCACCCACCCGATCCGCCTCGACGGCCACCGCACCGAGTACGACATCGACACCGCGACCGGCGAAATCGGCCGAGTCCTCCACCACCTCGACTCGACCAGCCTCCCGGCCGGTCAGCTCCTGGTCCGCTGCAACAACCGCCGTATGACGAGGTGCCCGGCCTGCGCGGAGGTCTACCGCCGGGACACCTTTCACCTGATCACCTCGGGCCTACGAGGCGGCAAGGGCATCCCGGAACACGTCGCCGCCCACCCGCGCGTGTTCGCCACCTTCACCGCGCCGAGCTTCGGCCCAGTCCACAACCGTCCAACAGGCCCGGCCGGAACAGTCCGACCCTGCCGCTGCGGCGTCACGCACGGCCAAGAGGACGACGCCCTGGGCACCCCCCTTGCTCCAGACACCTACGACTACGAAGCAGCTGTGCTCTGGAATGCACACGCAGGTCAGCTCTGGCGACGCTTCTCGACCTACCTGCGCCGGGAGGTCGCCAAGCGCGCGGGCCTGTCCCAGCGCAGGTTCCGCGAACACGGGCGCGTGTCGTTCGCCAAGGTCGCCGAGTACCAGAAGCGGGGCGCCGTCCACTTCCACGCAGTCATCCGCATCGACGGCCCCAGCGGTGGCGACACCCCGCCTCCGCCCTGGGCCACGGCCGAGCTGCTCACCGACGCCATCCGCGCTGCCGCAGCCAAGGTCCGCGTGGACGGTCCGGTCATCGACGGGCGCACCCACACCTTCACCTTCGGCCGCCAACTCGACGTCCGCACCATCCGATCCGCCGAGTTCAACGACGGCCAGGAACTCACCGAACGCGCCGTCGCCGCCTACATCGCCAAGTACGCCACCAAGGGCGCCGAGACCGCGACAGGTGCCCTCGACCGGCCACTTAAGTTCGCCGCCGAGCTGGCCCAACTCGACATCAGCGACCACGCCCGCCGCCTGATCCGCACCGCGTGGAGCCTCGGCGCACGCAAGGAACTGGAACACCTCCGCCTTCGGGCCTGGGCCCACATGCTCGGCTTCCGCGGCCACTTCTCCACCAAGTCCCGCCGCTACTCCACCACCCTCGGCGCCCTCCGCGACGCCCGCGCCGAATGGCGCCGAGCCCAAGCTGCAGTAGCCAACGGCCCTGAGACCGACACGATGTACGTCCTCGCGCACTGGGTCTTCGCCGGTACCGGCCTCTCGGACGCCGAAGCCTGGCTTGCCGCATCTCTCAAACCCGCCCCCGGAACGGAAGGAGAGCCCACCGCATGACCGACCGCTACCTGTCCGTCGACCAGGTCGCCGAACTGCTCGGCACCACCACCCGCTTCCCCCGGCGGCTGATCGAGGAACGACGCATCCGGTACGTGAAGGTCGGCCGGCATGTTCGCATCCCGGAGAGCGCGGTCGAGGAGTTCATCCGGTCCCGCACGGTAGAGCCGCTGAGGCGGCCCCGGCCGCGCTACGGGAGGGCTGCCTGATGGCCAACAGCAAGGGCAGGCGACGCCGCTTCGGGGCGATCAGACGGCTTCCCTCCGGCCGCTACCAGGCGCGCTATCCGGGGCCTGACGGCGTGATGCGTCCGGCTCCGGTCACCTTCGAGACGACGGCGGACGCGGACGACTGGCTTGCTGAGAAGCAGACGGAGATCCGCCGTGGCGAGTGGCGCGATCCGGGGGCCGGGGCGGTGAGCTTCCGCGCATACGCCGACAAGTGGGTTGAGGAACGGGAGTTGGCTCCGCTGTCTCGGGACCTCTACCTCTATCTGCTCGACAAGCACCTGTTTGCCTTCGCCGAGTTGGACTTGGACGAGATCACCGCACCGCGCGTCCGCGAGTGGCGGGCCGAACGGCTGCGGATCACGGGCGCCAAAACGATCACGGCTAAGGCGTACCGGCTGCTGAAAGCCATCATGGAAACCGCCGTGGATGACGAGCTGATTACGCGCAATCCGTGCCGGATCAAGGGGGCCGGTAAGGAGAAGGCGGCTGAGCGGCGCATCGCCACCGTCGCCCAGGTCGACGCGCTCGCCAACGCTGTGGGGATGCGGTGGCGTCTGATGGTGTACCTCGGCGCCTACGGTCCGATGCGGCCGGAAGAGCTGGCCGGCCTCCGTCGCCGGGATGTCGACCTCGACAACCTTCGTATTCGTGTCCGCCTCGCCGAGCCGGAGCGGATGAACGGGCGGCGGGTCCAGGGCGACACCAAGTCGGAGGCTGGCACCCGGACTGTGATTCTTCCCGCGTTCCTCCGTCGGGAGCTCCGCTGGCACCTGGAGAGCTACGCCGAGTCGGGTCCTGACGGTCTGCTCTTCGTCGGCGAGAAGGGCGCACCGTTCCGGCGCAGCACCTTCGGTCGGAAGTGGCGGAAGGCGCGTGAGATCGTCGGCATGCCTGAGGGCTTCCGGTTCTACGATCTCCGGCACACCGGACACACCCTGTCCACTCGATCCGGCGCCACCCTGAAGGACACGATGGTCCGTGCCGGGCAGTCCTCCGAGAAGGCCGCGCTGATCTATCAGCACTCCGACGACGAACGACAGCAGGAAGTTGCTGCCGGACTCGACGCGACCGTACGCAAGGCACGCCAGGAAGCTGCGGCCGTGCCAGATGATCCGCCGGATGAGCCGGACGATCAGCGTTCTGGCACGAATCTGGCACGCGACGACTGATCACAGTGGACAGCAAAAAGGCCCGGGTCTCTGACCTGGGCCTTAATCATGGAGCGGGTGACGAGAATCGAACTCGCGCTCTCAGCTTGGGAAGCTGATGTTCTACCATTAAACTACACCCGCGTAAGACGCCCGCTCCGTGATGATCCGGAGGCGGTGTCCGATCGCTTCGTCACTGTACCTCATCTCCGGTCCCAGGCGCTGATGCCGAGGGGCCTGAGGGCGTTTCAGGGGTGGGATCCTGGTGCGGGGGGCCGGAGTTGGGGCGTACGGTGGAGGTGTGGGAGAGGGGCCGCGCGGGGTCGGAGCGCCGCCTGGAGGGCCGTCCCTTTGATCCCGTAATGTGGCCTCTCGTCGTCAGGCAGGCAGCAGTCAGACGCGGCTCTTGGGGAAGGGACTCTAGGACTTGATGGAGCGCACCGTCGTCCGTTGTGCCGATGGGCACGTGTTCAGCACCGCTTCGTTCCCGATGCAGCAGGCCGAGCGCCTCGGCCCCGGCCGGCTCGTCCGATGTCCCCGCTGTGCCCGGCTCCGCAGTGTGGTGCCGGTGCAGCTGGAGAATCGGTAACCGAGCTGAAGCACCGGAAGCAGCGGAAGTACACGCGGTACCAGCAGTGACAGCCTGGCGCGCGGGCGGCGCGATTGTCGTCGTTCCGCGCGCCTTGCGTATCCTCGGGGCGTGCTTCTCTCAGACAAGGACATCCGGGCCGAGATCGACGCCGGGCGGGTACGGATCGATCCCTACGACCAGACCATGGTGCAGCCGTCCAGCATCGACGTACGGCTGGACCGGTACTTCCGGGTGTTCGAGAACCACCGGTACCCGCACATCGACCCCTCTGTCGAGCAGGCGGACCTGACGCGGCTCGTCGAACCGGAGGGCGACGAGCCGTTCATCCTGCATCCCGGGGAGTTCGTGCTCGCGTCGACGTACGAGGTCATCACCCTGCCCGATGATCTTGCTTCCCGGCTCGAAGGGAAGTCCTCGCTCGGGCGGCTCGGGCTCGTCACCCACTCCACCGCCGGGTTCATCGACCCGGGGTTCAGCGGGCACGTCACCCTTGAGCTGTCCAACCTCGCCACGCTCCCCATCAAGCTCTGGCCCGGCATGAAGATCGGCCAGCTGTGCATGTTCCGGCTCACCTCGCCGGCCGAGTTCCCGTACGGCAGTGAGCGGTACGGATCCCGGTACCAGGGGCAGCGCGGGCCCACCGCCTCGCGGTCCTTCCAGAACTTCCACAGGACACAGGTATGAGCGACGGCGGCCAAGCACGCGAGAATCTGACCTATGAGCGGTTCGGCGCCGCCATCCGTGAGCTCGCGCAGACCATCGCCGACGACGGGTTCGAGCCGGACATCGTGCTCAGCATCGCCCGGGGCGGGGTCTTCGTCGCCGGTGGGCTCGCCTATGCCCTCGACTGCAAGAACCTGCATCTGGTGAACGTCGAGTTCTATACGGGTGTGGGGACCACACTCGAAATGCCCGTCATGCTCGCTCCCGTCCCCAACGCGATCGACTTCACCGACAAGAAGGTGCTGATCGCCGACGACGTCGCCGACACCGGCAAGACGCTCAAGCTCGTCCACGACTTCTGCCTCGACCATGTCGCCGAGGTGCGGTCCGCCGTGATCTATGAGAAGTCCCACTCCCTCGTGAAGTGCGAGTACGTGTGGAAGCGGACCGATGAGTGGATCAACTTCCCGTGGAGCGTCGAGCCGCCCGTCGTTCGGCGGGTCGGGCAGGTTCTTGATGCCTGACCTGACGGACGGAACGTGAGAAGAGGCCCCCGGCTGACCGTGCCGGGGGCCTTTCTGCGTTCCGGGTCTTTCCGGGTCTTCCCGTGTCGTTCCGTGCTTCCCGTGTGCCTAGAACGTGCCCAGCTTCACGATCGACAGCAGGGCGACCAGCTGGATCGCGCTCGCGCCCAGGGCCTTCGGCCAGGGGAGGTCGTGGGACTTGGAGACCATCAGGGTGAGGAGGGCGCCCGCTGCGACCCAGGTCGCCCAGCCGAGGGCCTGGACGAAGGTCGCGTCGCCGCCGGCGAACATGGCGAAGACCAGGCGGGGGGCGTCGGTGAGGGACATGAT
Source organism: Streptomyces sp. HD (assembly GCF_028369295.1). GTDB lineage: Bacteria > Actinomycetota > Actinomycetes > Streptomycetales > Streptomycetaceae > Streptomyces. The sequence continues at coordinate 149,945 of NZ_JAQMYP010000009.1, read as the reverse complement.
CAGCATGGAGAGGCCGACCGTGGGCTGCCAGGCGCCGTCGCCGCCCAGCTGGCGGGCCAGGGTGTGGGTGACCACGCCCAGGACGAAGGCGGAGATCACCATCGCCACCGCCGTCGTCAGGACGATCGGGACCGCGTTGGAGAGGGTCGCGTTGATCGCGTCCTCGCGGGCGCTGTCGAAGCCGAAGACGGCCAGGAGGCCGTAGAGGAACGACACGACCAGGGCCGGGCCCCACATCGTGTAGTCCCGCATCTGGAGGAAGGTCTGGGTGGGGGAGAGGACGATGCCGCGCAGCAGGGCCTTCCAGTGCAGGCGGGGGCCGATCGGGCCGGCCGGGGCCGTGCCCGCCTGGTAGGTCCCGCCCTGGTTGTAGGGGTCCTCGCCGACCGAGAACGCCTGGGTGTGGCCGGGGTTGTTCGCCGCGTACGGGTCGTGCGGGGCCTGCGGGTAGCCGCCGTCGCCGAAGTACTCCGGCTCCCCGTGACCACCGTGGCCGCCATGACCGCCGTGGCCTCCGGCGCCGTAACCGCCCTGGCCGCCACCGCCGTTGGCCTGGGGCCAGCCGCCTCTGCCGCCGCCCTGGCCGCCGTGCGGTTGCTGCGGCGGCGGGGGATAGCCGTACGACGGTCCCTGGGGTGCCTGCTGCCCGTACGGAGGTTGTTGGGGGCGCGTTTGCGGGGTGCCGTTGTTCCGGCCGCCCCGTCCGATCCTGAATCCAGCCACGTCTTCGAACGTACCTGGTCCCGGAGAATCGCGTGCCGGGCCCTGCGGTTCGGGCCCGGCTTTGCGGCCGAGCTGTGACATCCCCTAGGGGGCTCGCCGGGGACTCTCTAGGGGACCTCCCTAGCCGAGCATGACCTGGCCCAGCCGCAGGTAGCCCGACGGCAGGCCCAGCGAGGCCGGGCCGAAGCTCACCGCCTTCGTGGTCGTCACGCCGGACGCCGAGCCGCGCAGGCTGTAGATGGCGCCCGCCGGGTGGTTCTCACCGTCCGCGCCCACGGACAGGTCGGCCCGGCCGTCGCCGTTGAGGTCGGACAGGCGTACCGACGCGCCGAAGCGGTCGGCGGTCTCGGCGGTGCCGGGGACGCCGGTCGTGTTCTGGGTGAAGGACTGGGCGCCGGTGGCGGTCAGGCCGGTCGCCGAGCCGCGCAGCACGGTGACGCTGCCGGCGATGTCCGCGCTGCCGATGTCCTCGTGGATCGTGCCGACCGCCACGTCCGCGTAGCCGTCGCGGTTGATGTCGGCGATGGACAGGGCGTTGCCGAACCAGTCGCTCTCCTCGTCCGCGCCCGGGACGCCGGGGGTGTCCTGGGTGATCGTGGTCTGCGGCTGGGTGCGGACGCCGTCCGCGCTGCCGAGGTAGGCCTTGATGGAGCCGCCGAGGCTGGTCACGCCCTCGTCGCCGTACGTCGACGCGACGACGTCGGCGTAGCCGTCGCCGTTGAGGTCGCCGACCGCCGCGAGCTCGTAGGCGCCGTTCTTGAGGAACGTCTGGCGGGTGAGGCCCGAGGCGGAGCCCAGGTAGACGAAGGTGCCGTTGTCGTACGTCTCCGCCTGGGTGCCGCTGACGACCAGGTCGGCGGTGCCGTCGCCGTTCACGTCACCGGCGGCGAGGTGCTGGGAGCCGTAGATGGCGCCGGTGTACAGGTCGGTGGCGAGCCGGTAGCGGGACGCGGCGCCGGAGGCCTTGAGGAAGCCGCCCTTGTGGATCCAGATGTCGCTGCCGGTGCTGCCGACGGCGAGGTCGGCCTTGCCGTCCCCGCTGAAGTCGCCGACGGTCAGGGACATGCCGTACTCGTTGTGGGCCGACGGGTCGGGGTCGGGGACGGCCTGGCCGCCGGACAGGCCGCTCTTGCCGCCCCAGACGATCACGACGGCGCCGGCGTCGGCGTTCTCGCCCGTGGAGCCGACGACGAGGTCGGCGTACCCGTCCCGGTTCAGGTCGCCGGAGGCGAGGGACTGGCCGAACTCGTCGTCCTGCTCGGCGGTGCCCGGGATGCCGGCCGTGTTCTGGGTGATGACGGTGCGGCGGGCGGCGCTGATGCCGTTCGCGGAGCCGTAGTTGACGACCACCGCTCCCGCGTCGGTCTTGCCGCCGACCGGGGTGTACGGGGCGGCGGTGGCGAGGTCGCGGTAGCCGTCGCCGTTGAAGTCGTCGGCGTACTTGGCGGGGGCCGCGGCGGCCGGGGCCGCGGTGAGCAGTGGGGTGGCCGTCAGAGTGGCGGCGACGGTGGCCGTGGCGAGGGCGAGGGCGTGGAGTCGGTTGCGGTGGGGCCGGGGCATGTGGGGGTTCTCCTGGTGTGGGGTGAGTGGTGGTCGGTCCCGGGTGGGTGAGAGCGCTGGTCGGTCCGGCAGTGCGGCGCTCCGTCAGCCCGTCAGTACGTCGCCGAAGTACGCCAGGCCTGCGGGCCCGCCCAGCGTCGTGCTGCCGAAGGACTTCGCGCCCGTGGCCGTGATGCCGGTGGACGTGCCGCGCAGGGCCCAGGCCGCGCCCGAGCCGGCGTTCTCGCCGCGGGCGGACGTGATCAGCTCCGCGCGGCCGTCCTTGCTCATGTCGGTGAGCAGGACCGCGTGGCCGAAGAAGTCGTGTCGCTCGGCCGTTCCGGGCACGCCCGAGGTGTCCTGCGAGAAGGGCTTGGCACCGCTGCCCGTCAGGCCGGCGGCCGAGCCGCGCAGGACCACGACCGAACCGGCGTCCGCCTGGCCGCTCAGGTCCTCGTTCGGGACTCCGACCGCGATGTCGGCGTAACCGTCGCCGTTCGTGTCACCGGCCGTGAGGCTCCAGCCGAAGGCGTCGTTCGTCTCAGCGGTGCCTGGCACGCCTGCCGTGTCCTGGGTGATACGGACGGGGGTACGGGTGCTCAGGCCGGTCGCCGCGCCGTACGTCACGGTGATCGCGCCGCCGAGGCCGCCGTTCGGCTCGGCGGCCGACTTCTCCATGAAGTCGCCGGTGACGATGTCGCCGTAGCCGTCCTTGTCGACGTCCGCGATGACCGCGTCGTAGCCGCCGGCGACCTTGGGGCCCGCCGTCGGGCCGGAGGCCGACCCCTTGTAGAAGACGCTGCGGGTGCGGTAGCCGCCGGTGATCTCCTCCTGGCCCATGACCAGCAGGTCCGATGTGCCGTCGCCGGTGACGTCGCCCGCCACGAGCTTGTCGGTGCTGACGCCGGTCTGCTCCTGGGTGTCGATGCCGACGAGCCCGGTGGCCGCGCCGGTACGGGAGATCGGCCCCTGGAAGATGTTGAGCCCCGGGGCGGCGACGTTCGCCGCGGCCAGGTCGGTGTCGCCGTCGCCGTCGAAGTCGCCGGTCGCCACGGACCAGCCGAGCTCGTTCTTGTACTCGGGCAGCGGCGAAGTGATGTCGGTGCCGGACTTGATGCCGGTCGCGCCGCCCCACAGCACCGTCAGAACGCCGAACTGGTCGGTGGCGGCGATCCGTTCGCGGTGCACTCCGACGACGATGTCCGTGTAACCGTCGCCGTCCAGGTCGCCGGTGGTCAGACGGTCGCCGAAGTCGTCGTAGTTCTCGGGGACGCCGGGAATGCCGTCAGTGGCCTGGCTGATGATCTGCCGCTTGCCGGTGTCCAGGCCGCTCGACGTGCCGTACATCACGGCGACGTAGCCGGCGTCGCTCTTGCCGGCGACCGGGGCGAGGGGCGCGCCGATGACGACGTCGCGGTAGCCGTCGCCGTTGAAGTCGCCGGACAGGCCGGACGGCGCGGCGGAGGCGGTGGCGGCGGGCAGCGCGGTGAGGAGGCCGCTGGTGAGAGCGGCGGCGAGGAGGAGGGTGCGCTTGCGCAAGGTCGGGGGCTCCTGGGAGGGGAGGGGGCCGGGCCCGTGGGGACGGGGGACGGGCCCGGCCGGGGAGTCGTACGACGGGTGAGGTCGTACGACAGGTAGTGGTTCGAGCGGTTATGAGTTGTACGGCGGCTCAGTCGGCGAAGTTCGAGCCGAAGTACGGGGCGCCCGTCGTCGAGACGCCGGAGGTGCTCGGCGAGACGGTGCGGGAGCCGGTCGCGGTGATCTTCGCGCCGTCGGACGGCAGGTAGAGAACCGCGCCGTTGCCGTCGTTCTCACCCGAGCCCGCGACGAGGTCGGCTCGGCCGTCGCCGGTGACGTCGTCGAGCTTGACATCCATGCCGAGCTGGTCGTCGTTCTCGTCGTCGCCCGGGACGCCCGGGGTGCTCTGGGCGAAGGACTGGGCGCCGGAGGCGGTGTTCAGGCCGGTCGCGCTGCCGTAGAGGATCGTGACCGCGCCCGTGTTCACGGCGCTGCCGATGTTCTCGCCGGCGACGCCGATGGCGAGGTCGAGATAGCCGTCGCCGTTGACGTCGCCGAGGTCGAGCTCGTAGCCGAAGTAGTCGTTGCCCTCGGCGGTGCCGGGGACGTTGCCGGTGTCCTGGGTGATGCCGGTGGCGTACGAGGTGAGGGGGCCGTCGTCCGAGCCCTGGGTGACCCAGATCTTGCCGCCCTTGCCCGAGTCCGGGATCGAGGTGCCGTCGCTGGTGGTGGGGTTCCAGTAGGCGCCGCTGACGATGTCGCCCCAGCCGTCGTTGTCGATGTCGCCGATCGCGGTGATCATTCCGGGCTTGAGGGTCTTGGCGCCCGCGGTGCTCAGGCCGCCCGGGCCGCCGGGGATGAAGTAGTTGCGGTTCCAGCCGTAGCCGGTCTCGGTCTCGAAGCCGTCGACCACCAGGTCGGTCTCGCCGCCGTTGATGTCGCCCGCGGTCAGGTTCAGCGGGCCCCTGGCGTCGCTGCCCATGATCGGAGGCTTGATGGTGTAGCGGCCGCCCGCGACGCCGGAGGCGTTGAAACCGCCCTTGAAGACGTGGATGGTGGCGCTGCTGTTGCCGACGGCCAGGTCGGCCTTGCCGTCACCGTCGAAGTCGCCGGCGGCGAGGTTCTTGCCCCAGAAGTCGTGCGCGGACGGGGTCGGGTCGGCGATCGTCACGCCGGTGCCGGTGATGCCGGAGGCCGAGCCCCACAGGATGGCCAGCCCGCCGCCGTCGACGTCGCTGCCGACGTCCTCGCCCGGGGCGCTGACGGCGATGTCGTCGAAGCCGTCGCCGTTGAAGTCGGCGTACGCGGTCTCCGCGCCGAACCAGTCACCGGCCTCGGCGGTACCCGGGCTGCCGGTGGTGTTCTGGCTGACGGTGCTGCGCTTGGCGGAGGACACGCCGGTGCCGGTGCCGTAGAGGGCGACGATCTGGCCGGCGGCCTTCTTGCCGCCGACGTAGGCGTCCTGGGCCGAGAAGGCCACGTCGCCGATGCCGTCGCCGTTGAAGTCGGCGTGCGGGACGTCGGTGGAGTCCGCGGCGGTCGCCGTCGACGCCGCGAAGGTGAGCAGACCGCCCGTCAGCGCGGCCGCGGTGGCCGTCGCGAGGGCGAGTCGCAGGTGGTGCTTCTGCATGCGGTTCTCCTGCTGCATGCGGGGATGCCTGGCGGGCATCCGCAGTCATTGGGGGTGCGGACCGTTTCGTGTTCGCCGGGAGTTGTCCTCGGGTTCACTGGGCGGTCGGCGATCAGGAGACCTGCGACGGTTCGTAAGGGTTGTACGTGAGTTCGTTAAATCTTTGAGCTTGCTGGGGCTCGGTGTGCCAGGAGCCCGGCACGGGGATCACGCCACCGTCACCGGGCTCGCCGCCCTCACACGACACCTGGGGTCTGTCGTTTGGATCATGCCGGCGTCGCGGGCCCTGGCACGCACTCCCCCAGAGGGGGGACCCCCAGCCGCGTTGTCGTCGGTTGCCGACTCTCCCACGCTCGAACAACCTCGCGCGGGGGGACCCCCATCGCGTCGCCGCCCTCCTCCGCCTTGCAGCTGCACGCACCAGACCCCGCTCGGCTCGGCCGGTCTGCGCGGTCTCCTGCAGCCGACCTGATCCAAACAACAGACCCTAGTCGCTGAACGTCCCGCCCATTTCCGGCAGTTCCGTCAGCCCGCTCGCCGTCGGCCCACCGCTCGCGCCGCGCAGCAGCACGCTGACGTTCGCCGCGCCGATGGCCAGGTCCGCCCTGCCGTCGCCGGTCACGTCGCGCACGCGCAGCGCGGAGCCGAAGGACTCGTACGAGTCGGCCGGACCCTGAACCGTCTGCGGGATCCACGACGACCGCGAACCGCTCAGCCCGCCGGAGCCGCCCCGGAACACATGGACGCCGCCCTGGTCCGCCAGGCCGTTCACATCCTCCTGGGGCACGCCGACCGCCAGGTCCGCGTAGCCGTCGCCGTTGGTGTCGCCGGCCGAGACGGCGTAGCCGAAGTTGTCGTCCGCCTCGGGGCTGCCGGAGACGCCGGAGCTGGCCTGGTTGTACGTCATCGAGCCGCTCGGGCCGGAGGACGTGCCGCGCCAGACGCTGACGATGCCCTTGCCGTCGTTGTTGTCGGGCAGGCCGACGGCGATGTCGCCGTAGCCGTCCTTGTCGAAGTCGCCGATCGCGGCGGTCCGGGGAGCGCTGGTGTACGTCTTGGAGGCGCCTGAAGTCAGGCCGCCCGAGGCACCCTTGAGGAACCAGACGCGCGGGGTCGGCCTGTTGTCGATGAACTGCTCGCCGAGCACCACCAGGTCGGTCTTGCCGTCGCCGTTGACCTTGCCGGCCGCGAGGCCGGACGAGTACCAGCCCTGGCCCGTCTTGTCGATCCGGCTGACGCTGCCCGTCGTACCGGACTTGGTGAAGCCGCCCCGGTACAGCCAGGCCTCCGAGCCGCCGATGGCCGCGAGGTCCGGCGAGCCGTCGCCGTTGAAGTCGCCGGTGGCCAGGTCGCGGCCGAAGTAGCTGCCGGCGCCGGACTTCGGGGTCACGTTGGTGCCGCCGGAGAGGCCGGACCTGGAGCCCCAGACGATGGTGACCGAGCCGCGGTACTGCGTGCCGCCGACCGTCTCCATCGAGTTGCCGACGATCAGGTCGGCGTAGCCGTCCTTGTTGAGATCGGCGCTGGTGATCGACTCGCCGAACGTGTCGTCTTCCTCGCCGGTGCCGGGGATGCCCGGGCTGTCCTGGTGGACGACCTGGGTGCGGGAGGTGTCGAGGCCGCCGGCCTTGCCGTAGACGACGTTGACGGCGCCGCCCTTCCAGCCGCCGGCGCCGGAGATGCCGCTGTAGTAGTGGCCGTACGCCAGGTCCCGGTAGCCGTCGCCGTTGAAGTCGTCGTAGTGCTTGGCGACCGCGGCGGACGCCGGGGTGCCCAGGGCGAGCGGGGTCAGACCGGCGGTGAGGAGGGCGGCGGCCAGGGCCGCCGAGGTGTGTCTGCGCATGGGGTGGGAGTCGTCCTCGGCTTCACAGGGGGTGGTCGGCGATCAGGAGACCCTCGGTGGCGCGCAAGGGTTGTACGTGCGTTCGGGAAGTCCCTGTGGCGGCAGGGGCAGGGGCAGGGGCCGGCTGTCCGGACGGGGCAGGGGCAGGGGCCGCGGCCGGCTGTCCGGACGGTTCCTAGTCGCCGCCTCCTCCGCCGCCGTCCCCGCCCCCACCGCCGTCTCCGCCTCCGCCGTCGCCCCCACCGCCGTCCCCGCCCCAGCCGTCGCCACCGCCGCCGGAGTCGTTGTCGTCGCTGCTGTTCCCGAGGTTGCTGAACCAGGCGCGGTCCCACCAGTCGTCGGTGACGATCGGCTCACCGTCGTTCAGCGAGCGCCGCTCCGACCGGAACCGCGCCCAGCCCGTCGTGTCCCCGAGCCCGAAGGCGACGGAGAAGACCTGCGCCATGACGGCGTCCAGCGGGTCGGGGCTGTCGTACCGCACGGGGGACAGCGGCAGCAGTACCGCGCCCGGCTCCAGTACCGGTCGGCGCGGGGGCCGCGTCAGCAGGGCGACGGGGCGTTCGTCGCGCAACAGCCATGAGCTCGTGGCGTTCTCCCGCCGCAGCACCCATCGCTGCCCGGGCAGCCGTACCTCCACGGAACTCTTGGACTTGCGCAGCTTCTTCGTGAGTTCGAGCTGGGCCGTGGCGTCGCCGACCGTCAGGCGCAGGCCCTTGGAGGGTTCGGGGGAGTCACGACGGAAGCCGTACGGCGCTCGGATCCGTACGACGGGAGCGTGCGGCCCCCAGACGTCCACGCGTACCAGGCGCCGGTCCACCGCGACGGCGATCGGCCCGGCGGGCCCCGGCGCAAACCGCCGGGCGATCCACAGCGGTACGCCCTCGGCCTGGGCTCGGGCGGCCAGCGCGGCCACCTGGCCGGGCCCACCGCAGTGCCATACGGCCAGTTCCCCCAGCCGGTGGGCGAACTCGGCCGCTCGCCGCGCCCGCACCGGAGTGGTTGTGCCGGTGATGCGGGTCACGGGAACGACGCCGGTCCCCTGTGCCAGTCGCTGCAGCGGGCGTTCCGCCCCGCCGCCCCCGAGCCAGCAGCCGCGCTGGAACGCCTCCGCCATGGCGCCGAGGTTCAGCTCGCTCAACGGCGTGGGCCTGCCGCCGTTCCGCAGCCGGTCCTCGGTCAACTCCACGGTCCTGGCCAGCGGATTCCATGACTGCTCGTTGTAGAGCACCTGGCTCACGACACCCCCCGTGCTTGTGGGCCTGCAAGTGGGCCCACAGGTGGGGCCTCATAGAGCAGAGCGTGCCCGGCCCCTTCGCGGTTCCACCTGACGCATCCGAGTTCACGGGCCCTTACGGCGCCAGGAACTCCGAGCTGGAGAACCGTACCGACGGCTCCGCCGCCACCAGCCCCGTCTTCACGCCCGGGTACACGGCGACGGCGTCCTTCGTCTCGCCGACGTACGCCCGCACGACCAGTTCCGCCCGCCCGTCCCCGTCGAAGTCGCCGACGGTCACGACGCGTGTGGTGCCGCGTGCGGGGGGTTCCACGGTCACCATGCCCGCCGTCGCCAGTCCTGCCGTACGGCCGCGGAAGACGCGCAGCCGTGAGCCGCTGGAGACGAGTTCGCTGAGGCCGTCGCCGTCGAAGTCGGCGGCGTCGAGCACCGTGCCGGGGGCGTCGAGGGTGCCGCGTGCGGCGGTTGCGGGGAGGTCGTAGCGCAGGGACGTGCCGCCCATGGTGCCGATCGCCGCGTCCAGGGTGCCCTTGCCCTTGCCGAAGGTGCCGAGGGCCACGTCGATGCCGGCGGGGAGGGTGACTCCGGTGCGGGTGGGGCCGGCCGGGCCGCCGAGGACGACCGCGGACTTGCCGGCGCCCTCCGTCGTACGGACCACCAGGTCGTCGTACCCGTCGCCGTTGACGTCGGCGGACGGGCCCGTGGGGACGTTGCCGGGGGCCGGCACGGGGGCGCCCGCGGTCCTCGGGGTGCCCTTGCGGGTGAACGGGCCTTGCAGGAAGGAGAGCTGGACGTCGGAGGCGTGGACGACCAGGTCCTGCGCGTCGTCGCCGTCGAAGTCGCCGCACACCGGCTGGTCGGGCCAGTCGTTGCCGGCCCGGGCGCGCGCCGGGATCACCAGCTTGACCGCCTGGCCGGTCAGGCCCTTGGGCGAGCCGAAGAGGATCTGCAACGGCACCGGGGGCCGGCCCTGGCCGTCGTAGGGCGGGTCGGTGGAGACGACGAGGTCCGTGAAGCCGTCGCCGTCCAGGTCGCAGGTCGCCTCCGCGTCGAACACCGCGGGGAACTGTCCCTTCGTCGGGGCCGCCTGCCGCCGGGGGCTGAGCAGCTGCCGGGCGCCCGGGGTGAGCCCGCGGTCGCCGCCGTAGACGATGCCGATGCCCGCGTCGTCGGCGTGCGCCTGAGCCTTGACCAGGTCGTTGAGGACGAGGTCGCGGTGGCCGTCGCCGTTGAAGTCGTCGGGGATCTTGCTGCCCTTCCCTTGCGGGACGGGGAGCCGGGCGGGGGCGTCGGCGATCCGGACGGGGGTGTGCCGGGCCGGCTCGGCGTCCTCGTGCGGGGTGGGGCCGCAGGCCGTCGCCAGCAGGAGGGCGGTGCTCATGGCCGCCGTACACAACCCGGCTCTTCGCGTGGGCACCGTTCACCTCGTCAGCACCAGGGACAACAACTGGGCAATGATGCACGCGTTCGAGAGGAGGTGACAGTCCTGTGCACGCAATCGCGGACGGCGGGTCTAGGTTATGCGGTGACATCCGGCCAACTGGGCCGCCAACTCGGGGAGTTCCCATGCCAATTGAGCGCCCGTTGATCAACAGCAACGTGCCGCACTCCGCCCGGATCTGGAACTACTGGCTCGGCGGGAAGGACTGCTACGAGATAGACCGGCAGGTCGGCGACCAGATAGCGGGCGCCAACCCGGCGATCCTCGACATCGCCCTGGCCCAGCGGGCGTTCCTCGTCCGGACGGTGGAGTACCTCGTCCGCGAGGCCGGAATCCGTCAGTTCCTGGACGTCGGCACCGGACTGCCGACCGCGAACAACACCCACGAGGTCGCCCAGCGGCTCGTCCCCGAGACCCGGATCGTCTACGTCGACCACGACCCCGTCGTGCTGGCCCACGCCGAGGCGCTGCTCACCAGCACCCCCGAAGGCGTCACCGACTACATCGACGCCGACCTGCGCCGCCCCGAGGCCATCCTTGAGCAGGCCGCCAAGACCCTGGACTTCACTCAGCCGGTCGCGCTGATCCTGCTCGGCATCACCGCCCACGTCACCGACGACACCGTGTACGACATCGTCGGCCGCCTGATGGACGCACTGCCCTCCGGCAGCCACCTCGTGCTCTGCGACGACACCGAGGTGCTCAACCCGCAGCAGATGCGCGAGATGATCGAGCAGTGGAACGAGGCGAGCGACAACCCCCGGATCAACCGCAGCCCGCAGGAGCTCGCCCGGTTCTTCGACGGCCTGGAGCTGCTGGAGCCCGGCCTCGTCTCCGTCTCCCGCTGGCGCCCGAATGAGGCCGGTGAGCAGGCACCGGCCGAGGTGGACGACTTCGGTGGGGTGGGGCGCAAGCCGTAGAGGGCTGATGCCTGATGCCTGATGGCTGGTGGTCAGCGGCCGGCGTCCGGCGGTCGGCGGGCTAGTCGGTGGCGGTGGCGGTGGCGTGCGGGCGGCGAGTCATGAACACGTCCACCGGGTCCTCGGTGGCGACGGTGAACCCGTGCCGCTCGTACAGCCGTCGGGCCGCACTGCCCTGCAGCACGTTCAGCCGGACGAGGACTCCGTCGCGGTCGCAGCGCTCCAGCAGTTCGCGCAGGACGCCCGAACCGATGCCGCCGCCCTGGAGACGCGGGTCGAGATAGAAGTGCTCCAGCCAGTGGGCGTCCTCGGCCGGCCGCAGGGCCACACAGCCGGCGAACGCGCCGCCCGCCTCGATCACCCAGGTGTGGGCGGGCTCGTAGGCGTCCCGCAGCCGCTGCCGCACCCGCTGCTCGTCGTAGCGTCCGAGCCGCTCCAGATCCGGCCGCATCACCACGGCACGCAGTTCGGCCGCCGCTTCCAGGTCCGACGCCGAGGCCGGCCGTATCTCCCAGTCCGCCATGATCGCCACGGTACTGGGCCCGGTTGTCACCCCCTCGGCCCACCGTGAATTCCTGTGGAAGCCCGGCCGACCGACAGGTGTACGGCCGCGCTACGGCAGTTTGACCGTCGCTGATCAGGGACAGTGACGTCCCTTTCGCCCGGATGGTGAAGCCACATCACCGCACAACTGCGCACACAACCCCCCGCATGCGCGGCGAGTCACCTGGGGTGATCAAAAGACTTGCCCCCACAGGAGGTTGTGCAATGCCCTCTCTCACCATCAGCCGCAAGGCACTGAGCGCGGCAGCGGCCCTGACCCTGGCCCTCGGCACCGGACTGACCGCGACGATTGTGCTGCCCGCGGTGGCCGGCGACGTCGGCGGAGGCCATTGGACGCGGCGGAAGGGACGGCAGGCGTACCTCCGAACCCTCGGTGGCCATGCCCGTCACCGGCGCGATGAACTCGAAGAACCGGGTGGCGCGCACGATGCCGTACGGCACGCCGCCGTCCCGGACCGCCTGTTCCTGGGCGACCTTGGCCAGGTAGTAGCCGTAGTCGGGCACCTGGTCGACGCCGACGATCGAGAGCGTGACGTGGTGGCGGACACCGGCCTCCTTCTCGGCCGCGATCACGTTCCGTGCCGAGCGCGTGAAGAAGTCCAGCGCCGGTTCGGCATCGAAGGACGGGGAGTTCGACACGTCCACGACCACGTCCGCGCCTTGAGGGGGCTCGGCCAGGCCCTCGCCGGTGAGGGTGTCGACGCCCGTGGAGGGCGCGGCCGGTACGGCCTCGTGGCCACGGTCGCGCAGCGGCGCGATCACCTGCGAGCCGATGAGCCCCGTACCGCCGACGACCACGACCTTCATCACTGTCTCCGTTCGCTGAGTGGTGTTCCTGCCAGCGGGACAAGGCAGCGGTCGGGTCTGTGACAGACCCGCCGGATGTAACCGCTGCTACATTCCTGAATGTGACTGAAAACGGGAGCGAGGGCGCCGAGGCCCGCTGGCTGGTCCTGGTCGTCAAGGTCCCGGCCGAGCCCTCCCGGCACCGGGTCGCCGTCTGGCGTGAGCTGCGCAAGCTCGGCGCACTGTCGCTCGGGCAGGGCGTGTGGGCCGTACCGGACCTGCCGGTGTTCGGCGACGGGATCGCGCGGGCGCTGGAGTTGACCGAGCGGGCCGGGGGCGAGGCGATGTCGCTGGCGGCGACCGGGCGCGGGGCCCAGGACGGGCAGCGGCTGCGCGAGATGTTCACCGCCGCGCGGTCCGCGGACTGGGCCGAGTTCCTCGCGGACTGCGGCAAGTTCGAGCAGGAGCTGGCCAAGGCCCTCGGCGAAGCCGGTGTCGGGCACAGTCGGATCGCCAAGTTCACGCTGGCCGAACTGGAGGAGGAGGAGCAGTCGTTGGAGCGGCTGCGGCGCTGGCACCGGGATCTGACGGCGCGCGACGTGTTCGGCGCCCCCGAGGCCGCCGCGGCCGGTGAGCGGCTCAAGGCGTGCGTGGCCGCCTGCGCGGACTACGCCGAGCGGGTGTTCGCCGCACTGCACCAGGTGCCGGAGCCCCGGACCTCGCCGGACCCGACGTCGGAGGAGGGAGACGGCCGGTGACCGAGGGGGGAGTCGCCCGGTGACCGAGGGGGGAGTCGCTCGGTGACCGAGGAGGGGGACACCCGGTGACCGAGGGGGGAGTCGCTCGGTGACCGAGGAGGGGGACACCCGGTGACCGAGGGGGGAGTCGCTCGGTGACCGAGGAGGGGGACACCCGGTGACCGAGGAGGGAGACGCCCGATGACCGCGAGGTCGGCTCGGCAGGCCGCCCCCGCCGCCCAGATGTGGCCCCTGTACGCCGCCGGCTTCACCACCGCCTTCGGCGCCCACGGCATCGCCGCGAACCTCGGTGGGCTCTCCGACGACGCCGTGACCTCCCTGCTCGTCCTGGGCGGCCTGCTCGCCCTGTACGACGGCGCCGAGGTCGTGCTCAAGCCGCTCTTCGGCACCCTCGCCGACCGGATCGGCGCCCGTCCGGTGCTGCTGGGCGGCCTGGTCGCGTTCGCGCTCGCCTCCGCCGCGTACGCCGTCGCGGACAGCCCCGGCTGGCTCTGGGCGGCCCGCCTCGGGCAGGGCGCCGCGGCCTCCGCGTTCTCGCCGTCCGCGTCCGCGCTGGTCGCCCGGCTGAACCCGGCCGTGGGGCACGGGCGGGCCTTCGGCAGCTACGGCTTCTACAAGTCCATCGGCTACACCCTCGGCCCGCTGCTCGGCGGAGTCCTGGTGTGGGCCGGGGGCTTGCGGCTGCTGTTCATCGTGCTGGCGGTGCTGGGCGTCGCGGTCGCCCTCTGGGCCGCGCTCGCGGTCCCGCACGTCCCCCCACTTCCGAGGCAACGGCAGACGGTGCTGGACCTGGCCCGCCGTCTGGCCGACCCGTCCTTCCTCCGCCCCACGGCCGCGCTGGCCGCGGCCACCGCCGCCCTCTCCGTCGGGGTCGGTTTCCTGCCGGTGTCCGGCGCCGCGGCCGGCCTGGGCACGGTGGCGACCGGCGCCGCGGTCTCGGTGCTGGCGGCCTGCGCGGCCGTCGTACAGCCACGGGCCGGGCGGGCCCTGGACGACGGGCGCCTCACCGTCCGCACCGGCCTCACCGCCGGGCTGCTGACCGCGGCGGCGGGCCTGGCCTGCGCGACGCTGCCCGGCCTGACCGGCGTCCTCCTCGCCGCGGTCCTGATCGGCACCGGCACCGGCCTGGTCACCCCCCTGGGCTTCGCCGCCCTGGCCACCTCGACCCCCGAGGAACGGCTGGGCCAGACGATGGGCTCCGCCGAACTGGGCCGAGAACTCGGCGACGCGGGCGGCCCCCTCCTCGTCGCCGCGGTCGCGTCGACGGTCACCCTCACCTGCGGCTACGCAGCCCTCGCCCTGCTCCTGGCGGCCATCGGCGCGCTCCTCGTACGGTCATCGGGCGATTGATCCCCCGATTCACTGATCCCGTGATGTTTACCTCGTACGAATTTCACCTGAGAAGCACCGTCATTGGATATTCCTGATAATCACCGTTGACGGATATTCCCCCGAATGCCAGATGTCCTGCGTCGTGTCGCACTCGTTGATGTGGGCGTGACTTGGCAGGAAAGACTCGCAGTTGAGGTTGATCAGCTCCGCTCCCTGCAGGTAGCTGATCGGACCACTACGGAAAGCATCACCCACTGCTCGGATCTGCTTGAGGACTTCCTGAGAACCATCAGCCGGGTGGAGAGTGAATATTTCCGGGCGTCGATGGAAGGGGAAAAGTTTTAGAAATGAGGACCGACTATGACGCGCTAGGCGATCAACCTCATTACACACAGCAGCTGGACATGCAGAACCTCTGGCAGGTCGCGGACTCACCGATGTCGACATCGGGCGGCTGGGACCTGGACGAGGAACTGGCCCAGATGCTGAGCACGACGCAGGGCCTGGACCCTGCCCCACCCCCGCCCTCGCCGGTCCGCGCGAAGCCCCAGCCCCGCCCGGTCCACAGACGCCGGCCGCAGCCGGGCACACGCGGACTCCCCGGAAACCCGCGGATCCTCACGGTCTCGGTCTTGGTCACACTCATCACCTTGTGTGCGGTGACGATGCTCACCTGGTCCATCTCGTATTCGTACGATCAGCTGCGCGCCATCGCGCTGCTCGTGGTGTCGCCGGACCTGGCGCATTGGTGGCCGCTGACGGTGTACGGGCCGTGGCTGCTCGCGGGACTGTCCATCCTGCGGGCATCCGTTCAGCGCCGGACCGCCCGACGGTCCTGGGCTGTCATGTTCATCTCGTCCGGCACCGCGGTGGCCCTGTGCATCGGCCAGTCGGCGGGTTCCCTGCTGGCGATGGTGATCGTCGGGATTCCCCCGATCACCGCCCTGGTCTGCTTTCGCGAGCTTGTCGGCCAGTTCTCGTCTCGGCCCGGCCCGAGGCACGCGGCGGACACGATGAACGGCCCCAAGCACCCTAAGCCGTAGCCTCCGGCCGAGCGCGCGGGACAGGCCCTGGTCAGGACTGGTACGGCTGCTGCGGCTGTCCGTACGGCTGCTGACCGCCGTGCCCACCGGTGGCGGCCTGCGCCTGCAGCTGCTCGGCCTGCTCCCCGGTGACCTTCTGCTCGGCGCCGCAGAAGGTGCACTGCGTCGCGTACTTGGTCGAGACCGGGAACAGCGGCACGAAGAACAACGTGAACTTCGTGACGCGCTTGCGCAGCGTGTGCGCGGCGGGGTTCCCGCAACTGCCGCACACCAGCGTGAGTATCGCGAGCTGGTAGAGGTAGCCCTTGGTTCCGAAGATGATCACGCCGTAGGTCCTTTCCGATCAGTCCTGCGTACAGCCTGCCGCAACACGGCGCCCCCTGTCCCGTACAGGAACAGGGGGCGCCGTGGTGCTTGTCGGGTCCGGTTACTTCACCGGCTCCGGCTCCGGCTCGCTCTCCGTCTCCGCGGCGTCCTCCGGGTCGACCGGGGTCTTGACCGACTCCAGCAGCAGCTGGGCGACGTCGACGACCTGGATGGACTCCTTGGCCTTGCCGTCGTTCTTCTTGCCGTTGACCGAGTCGGTCAGCATGACGAGGCAGAACGGGCAGGCCGTGGAGACGATGTCCGGGTTGACGGACAGAGCCTCATCGACACGCTCGTTGTTGATGCGCTTGCCGATCCGCTCCTCCATCCACATCCGCGCGCCGCCGGCGCCGCAGCAGAAGCCGCGCTCCTTGTGGCGGTGCATCTCCTCGTTGCGGATGCCCGGGACGCTGGCGATGATCTCGCGCGGGGGCGTGTAGATCTTGTTGTGGCGGCCCAGGTAGCAGGGGTCGTGGTAGGTGATGATGCCCTCGACCGGGGTCACCGGGACCAGCTTGCCCTCGTCCACCAGGTGCTGGAGCAGCTGGGTGTGGTGGATGACCTCGTAGTCGCCGCCGATCTGCGGGTACTCGTTGCCGATCGTGTTCAGGCAGTGCGGGCAGGTGGCGACGATCTTCTTCGCCGACCTCGGCTTCTTCGACTCGGGCGTGACGTTGCCCTCGTCGTCCATCTCCTCGCCGAACGCCATGTTCAGTGCCATGACGTTCTCCATGCCGAGCTCCTGGAAGAGGGGCTCGTTGCCCAGGCGGCGGGCGGAGTCACCGGTGCACTTCTCGTCGCCGCCCATGATCGCGAACTTGACGCCCGCGATGTGGAGCAGCTCGGCGAAGGCCTTGGTGGTCTTCTTGGCGCGGTCTTCGAGGGCGCCGGCGCAGCCGACCCAGTACAGGTACTCGACCTCGGTCAGGTCCTCGATGTCCTTGCCGACGACCGGGACCTCGAAGTCGAGCTCCTTGAGCCATTCCAGGCGCTGCTTCTTCGCCAGGCCCCAGGGGTTGCCCTTCTTCTCCAGGTTCTTGAGCATCGTGCCCGCCTCGGACGGGAACGCGGACTCGATCATCACCTGGTAGCGGCGCATGTCGACGATGTGGTCGATGTGCTCGATGTCGACCGGGCACTGCTCGACACAGGCGCCGCAGGTGGTGCAGGACCACAGCACGTCCGGGTCGATGACGCCGTTCTCCTCGACCGTGCCGATCAGCGGACGCTCGGCCTCCGCGAGGGCGGCCGCGGGGACGTCCTTGAGCTGCTCCTCGGACGCCTTCTCCTCGCCCTCCATGGTCTTGCCGCCGCCGGCCAGCAGGTACGGCGCCTTGGCGTGCGCGTGGTCGCGCAGGGACATGATCAGGAGCTTGGGGGAGAGGGGCTTGCCCGTGTTCCAGGCGGGGCACTGCGACTGGCAGCGGCCGCACTCGGTGCAGGTGGAGAAGTCCAGCAGGCCCTTCCAGGAGAACTGCTCGACCTGGGACACGCCGAAGACGTCGTCGTCACCGGGGTCGGTGAAGTCGATCGGCTTGCCGCCGGAGGTCATGGGCTGCAGGGCGCCGAGGGCCGTCTCGCCCGTCGCGTTGCGCTTGAACCAGATGTTCGGGAAACCCAGGAAGCGGTGCCAGGCCACGCCCATGTTGGTGTTGAGCGAGACCACGATCATCCAGATGAACGAGGTGCTGATCTTCACCATCGCGGTGAAGTAGATCAGGGTCTGGAGGGTGGGGACGCTCAGGCCCTTGAAGGCCAGGACCAGCGGATACGAGGCGAAGTACGCGGCCTCGTAGTGCTCCACGTGGTGGATCGCACCCTCCAGGCCGCGCAGCACGTAGATCGCGAGGCCGATGGTGAGGATGACGTACTCGACGAAGTACGCCTGACCGGCCTTGGAGCCGGCGAAGCGCGACTTGCGGCCCGCCCGGGACGGCAGGCTCAGCAAGCGGATGACCATCAGGACGGCGATGCCCAGGATGGTCATCACGCCGATGAACTCGATGTAGAGCTCGAACGGCAGGAACCCGCCGATGACCGGCAGCGTCCAGTCGGCCTGGAAGAGCTGGCCGAAGGCCTGGGCCAGGGTCGGCGGCAGCGTCAGGAAGCCCACGGCCACGAACCAGTGGGCGAAGCCGACGATGCCCCACCGGTTCATCCGGGTGTGACCGAGGAACTCCCGCACCAGCGTCACGCTGCGCGCGTAGGGGTTGTCGGTCCGGCTGCCGGCCGGCACCGGCTGGCCGAGTTTGAAGTACCGGACGAACTGGCCGATGGCGCGTGCGAGCAGCGCAACGCCGACCACGGTCAGCACCAGCGACACGATGATCGCGGCGAGTTGCATTGGGGCTCCTCGGGCCTGCGAGGTGGTTTCGAGGGGGTTCCTCGACATTACTAAGCGGTAACTTATGCAGTCCTCTGAGACTACCCGCATCCTCTGTCGCACTGTAGCCAGGGGCGAGGTGATCTGAGTCGCTGAGGGTTGCCTTAAGATCCGATCGTGTAATTCATCTCGAAATGGGATATACGGCACTAACCTAGCTCCGTGTTGTACGGGATCGCCGCCGCCACCGCCGCCCTCCTCATCGCCGCCTTCCTGTCGGCGCTGTTCCGGCTGCCCGCGCTGCGCCTCGGCGTCATCGACCGTCGGCGGCAGCGGCCCCTGCCGTTGCTGGGCGGGGCGGGTGTCGTCCTCACGACCTGCCTGGTCGTCGCCGGCTGGGAGTGGGCGGGCATCGCCCCGCTGGGCCCCGAGATCAGACGGCTGCTGATCGCCGCCGGCGCCGTCGCCCTGCTCGGGCTGGTCGCCGACGTACGGCGGGTGAAGGCGCGGTTCCTGGTCGGCGGTACGGCCGTGGCGGCGGCCTGCGTGGTGCCGTACGGCGAGACGGGCTTCCTGCTGGGGGTGCCGGCCGTCGGCTGCATCGTCCTGGTGACCCTCGGCTTCAAGTCGCTCGACCACGCGGACGGGCTGGCCGGCACCGTCGGGGTCGTCACCGCCTTCGGGGTCGGTCTGCTCGCCGCGGCCGAGGTGATGGACGCGCTCGCCGTGCTGCTGAGCGTGCTGGCGGCCGCCCTGACCGGGTTCCTCATGCACAACTGGCCGCCCGCGCGGATCGGGTTCGGGGCGTGCGGGTCCCTGTTCGTCGGGTTCGTGCTGGCCGCGTCGGCCGTGATCACCCGGGCCGGACGCGATCCGGTGTCGGGCGCGGGCGTGCTGTACGCGCTCACCGCCCTCGCCACCGCCGACCTGCTCCTCGTGACGCTGTCCCGCAGACTGGCCGGACGGCCGCTGCTGCGTGGCGGACCCGAC
This sequence comes from Streptomyces sp. HD, assembly GCF_028369295.1. Classification (GTDB taxonomy): domain Bacteria; phylum Actinomycetota; class Actinomycetes; order Streptomycetales; family Streptomycetaceae; genus Streptomyces. Next base: position 130,935 of record NZ_JAQMYP010000009.1, on the reverse strand, counting down.
CATCTCGCCCACCGGATGCGCCGGCTCGGCCTCACCCCGCCGGGCGTGACGGTCCTCCTCGGTGTCGCGTCCTTCGCCGGGGTGCTCGTCGCCGTCCTCGTGCACATGGGATGGATGGCCGTGTCCGGGGTGTACTGGGTGGGGGCGACCGCCTTCATGGCCGTACTCGGACTGCTTCGGATCAAGGTCTACGGGGCTCGGCGTCAACCCTCTTTTCCCTTAGGGGATCCCTTTGGGACTGCTCCTCATGCCACATCTACGCAGGTCACAGGCCAGTTGCGCGTAAGGAACGGATAAGAGTTGAGTGGGGTCGACTCAGCTCTGTTGACCGAGCGGGGGGCGTCATGCACACTTGAGTCCGTTCCACTCAAGTCAGCTGGAGGAATTCACCATGGCACGTGCGGTCGGCATCGACCTGGGCACGACTAACTCCGTCGTCAGCGTTCTGGAGGGCGGCGAGCCCACCGTCATCACCAACGCCGAGGGTGCCAGGACCACGCCGTCCGTCGTCGCCTTCGCGAAGAACGGCGAGGTGCTTGTCGGCGAGGTCGCCAAGCGCCAGGCGGTGACCAACGTGGACCGGACCATCCGTTCCGTGAAGCGTCACATGGGCACCGACTGGAAGATCGAGCTGGACGGGAAGCCCTTCAACCCGCAGCAGATCTCCGCGTTCATCCTCCAGAAGCTGAAGCGGGACGCCGAGTCCTACCTGGGCGAGAAGGTGACCGACGCGGTCATCACCGTCCCGGCGTACTTCAACGACTCCGAGCGCCAGGCGACGAAGGAGGCCGGCGAGATCGCCGGTCTGAACGTCCTGCGTATCGTCAACGAGCCCACCGCGGCCGCGCTCGCGTACGGCCTCGACAAGGACGACCAGACGATCCTCGTCTTCGACCTCGGTGGCGGCACCTTCGACGTGTCCCTCCTGGAGATCGGCGACGGCGTCGTCGAGGTGAAGGCCACCAACGGTGACAACCACCTCGGTGGTGACGACTGGGACCAGCGCGTCGTCGACTACCTGGTCCAGCAGTTCCAGTCCGGTCACGGCGTGGACCTGGGCAAGGACAAGATGGCCCTCCAGCGCCTCCGCGAGGCCGCCGAGAAGGCCAAGATCGAGCTGTCCTCCTCCACCGAGACCTCGATCAACCTGCCCTACATCACCGCCTCCGCCGAGGGTCCGCTGCACCTGGACGAGAAGCTCACCCGGGCTCAGTTCCAGCAGCTGACGGCCGACCTGCTGGAGCGCTGCAAGACTCCGTTCTTCAACGTCATGAAGGACGCCGGCGTCTCCATCAACGAGATCGACCATGTCGTCCTCGTCGGTGGCTCGACCCGTATGCCCGCCGTCGCCGAGCTCGTCAAGGAGCTGACCGGCGGCAAGGACGCCAACAAGGGCGTCAACCCGGACGAGGTCGTCGCCATCGGCGCCGCCCTGCAGGCCGGTGTCCTCAAGGGCGAGGTCAAGGACGTCCTGCTCCTCGACGTCACCCCGCTGTCCCTCGGTATCGAGACCAAGGGCGGCATCATGACCAAGCTCATCGAGCGCAACACCACGATCCCGACCAAGCGGTCCGAGATCTTCACGACGGCCGAGGACAACCAGCCGTCCGTGCAGATCCAGGTCTACCAGGGCGAGCGTGAGATCGCGGCGTACAACAAGAAGCTCGGGATGTTCGAGCTGACCGGTCTGCCGCCGGCGCCGCGTGGCGTCCCGCAGATCGAGGTCGCCTTCGACATCGACGCCAACGGCATCATGCACGTCACGGCCAAGGACCTCGGCACGGGCAAGGAGCAGAAGATGACCGTCACCGGCGGCTCCTCGCTGCCGAAGGACGAGGTCGACCGGATGCGCCAGGAGGCCGAGCAGTACGCGGAGGAGGACCACCGCCGCCGCGAGGCCGCCGAGACCCGCAACCAGGGCGAGCAGCTCGTCTACCAGACGGAGAAGTTCCTCAAGGACAACGAGGACAAGGTCCCCGGCGAGGTCAAGACCGAGGTCGAGGCCGCCGTCGAGGAGCTGAAGACCGCGCTCAAGGGCGAGGACACCGCCGAGATCCGCACCGCCACCGAGAAGGTCGCGGCCGTCTCGCAGAAGGTCGGTCAGGCCATGTACGCCGACGCCCAGGCCGGTCAGGCCGCGGGCGGTCCCGAGGGTGCCGCCGACGGTGGCGCCAAGGCCGCCGACGACGACGTCGTCGACGCCGAGATCGTGGACGACGAGCGCAAGGACGGTGCCGCGTAATGACGGAGGAGACCCCGGGCTTCGACGAGAAGCCTGACGTCCCCTCCGGCGCCACCCCTGAAGACGCCGAGTCGGCGGCCGCAACCTCTTCGAACGCAGAGGGGGCGGCCCCGGCCGGGGACGCATCAGTACAGATCGCCGGTCTGACGGCCCAGCTGGACCAGGTGCGCAAGGCGCTCGAAGAGCGCACCGCGGACCTCCAGCGGCTCCAGGCCGAGTTCCAGAACTATCGCCGCCGCGTCGAGCGCGACCGGATCACGGTCAAGGAGATCGCCATCGCGAACCTCCTGACCGAGCTCCTGCCCGTGCTCGACGACATCGGCCGCGCGCGGGAACACGGCGAACTCGTCGGCGGATTCAAGTCCGTCGCGGAGTCGCTGGAGACCGTCGCCGCGAAGATGGGTCTGCAGCAGTTCGGCAAGGAGGGCGAGCCCTTCGACCCGACGATCCACGAGGCGCTGATGCACAGCTACGCGCCGGACGTCACCGAGACGACCTGCGTCGCGATCCTCCAGCCGGGGTATCGCATCGGCGAGCGCACCATCCGCCCCGCGCGGGTGGCCGTCGCCGAGCCCCAGCCGGGTGCGCAGGCGGTCAAGGGCGAGGGGTCCGAGGAGAGCGCCGCGGCGGCCGACGACAAGGAGAGCGGTGGCCCGGACGAGGGCTGACGTTGACCTGACGACGAGAGAGGAGGGACGTCGAGGATGAGCACCAAGGACTTCATCGAGAAGGACTTCTACAAGGTCCTCGGCGTCCCCAAGGACGCCACCGAGGCCGAGATCAAGAAGGCGTACCGGAAGCTCGCCCGCGAGAACCACCCGGACGCCAACAAGGGCAACGCCAAGGCGGAGGAGCGCTTCAAGGAGATCTCCGAGGCGAACGACGTCCTCGGCGACCCCAAGAAGCGCAAGGAGTACGACGAGGCACGCGCCCTCTTCGGCAACGGCGGCTTCCGTCCGGGGCCGGGCGGCGCGGGCGGCGGTTCCTTCAACTTCGACCTGGGCGACCTCTTCGGAGGCGGCGCCCAGGGCCAGGGGGGAGCCGGCGGCTTCGGCGGCGGACTCGGTGACGTCTTCGGGGGCCTGTTCAACCGGGGCGGCACGGGCACGACCCGTACCCAGCCGCGTCGGGGCCAGGACATCGACACCGAGGTCACCCTCAGCTTCACCGAGGCGATCGAGGGGGCCACGGTCCCGCTGCGGATGTCCTCGCAGTCGCCGTGCAAGGCCTGCGCGGGCACCGGCGACAAGAACGGCACGCCGAGGGTGTGCCCGACCTGCGTCGGCACCGGCCAGGTGGCCCGGGGTTCGGGCGGCGGCTTCTCGCTGACCGACCCCTGCCCGGACTGCAAGGGGCGCGGCCTGATCGCCGAGCACCCGTGCATGGAGTGCAAGGGCAGCGGCCGGGCGAAGTCGTCCCGGACGATGCAGGTGCGCATCCCGGCCGGGGTGTCGGACGGCCAGCGGATCCGGCTGCGCGGCAAGGGGGCGCCCGGTGAGCGCGGCGGTCCCGCCGGTGACCTGTACGTCACCGTGCACGTCGACGCGCACCCGGTGTTCGGCCGAAAGGACGACAACCTCACGGTGACCGTCCCCGTGACCTTCACGGAGGCGGCCCTCGGCGGCGAGGTCAGGGTTCCCACCCTGGGCGGGCCGCCGGTCACCCTGAAACTGCCGCCCGGCACGCCCAACGGCCGCACCATGCGGGCTCGGGGCAAGGGCGCGGTCCGCAAGGACGGCACCCGCGGAGACCTGCTGGTCACCGTCGAGGTGAGTGTCCCGAAGGACGTGACGGGGAAGGCTCGTGACGCGCTTGAGGCGTATCGCGAGGCGACCGCGGGTGAGGATCCGCGGGCGGAGCTGTTCCAGGCCGCGAAGGGAGCTTGATGGAGATGGACGGCCGTCGACGCAATCCGTATGAACTGACCGAGGAGACCCCGGTCTACGTCATCTCGGTGGCGGCCCAGCTCTCCGGCCTGCACCCGCAGACACTGCGCCAGTACGACCGCCTCGGCCTGGTGTCCCCGGACCGCACGGCCGGCCGGGGGCGCCGCTACTCGGCCCGTGACATCGAACTGCTCCGTCAGGTGCAGGCGTTGTCACAGGACGAGGGCATCAACCTGGCCGGCATCAAGCGCATCATCGAGCTGGAGAACCAGGTCGCCGCGCTGCAGTCGAGGGTGGCCGAACTCCAGGCCGCCGTCGAGGGTGCCGCCTTGGCGATGCAGCAGCGGGAGGCGGCGGTGCACGCGTCCTACCGGCGCGATCTGGTGCCGTATCAGGAAGTGCAGCAGACCAGTGCGTTGGTGGTGTGGCGGCCGCCCAAGCGGAAGCAGTCGGACTGACGCGCGGTCAGTTGTGTGTGGGGCCCGGAGGTTCGGTCGAACCTCCGGGCCTTCGCGCGTTCGCGGGAGCCGGGGCGACCGGGTGACAGGAAGTGGCCCCTGTCCTGCAGGATCCTGACAGCGATCGCTCTGGAGGCGGCCCGTGCGCGCTGGCAGAGTCGTGGACATGAACAGCAGGGGGAACACGGGGAGCACGGCAATGACCACGACGAAGGCCGTCAGGCGGAGAGGGATTCCGGTACTCGCCCTGGCGTTGCTGGTCGCGCTGCCGGTGAGCGCGGCGGTGACGGTCGGAGACAGAGGCGGGCCCTCGGTCCACGTGGCCGTCAACGGGTGGCAGTGAACGGGTGGCAGTGAACGGAAGTGGATGACGACTGTGGAGTTCCAGGACCTGGTGCTGGTCCGTAGGGCGGGCGGTGACGCGCCGGCCGCGACCGCGGTGATCAGGGTGCTCGGCAAGCTGCCCGAGGGCTGGGGCCATGACTGGCGACTCGACGAGGACGGGGGCCGGATCCATCTGCGGATCCGGCCCCCGTCGGGTTCGGCGGGTGATGCGGTGCGGGTGTGGCTGGCGGGTGTTCTCGGGGATCCGGCTCTGCGGGCGTGGGGCGCGCAGGAGTTGCGGGTGGGTGGCTGACGGGGCTTTTCTCGCCCCCGCCGCCCCTACCCGTCCCATCCCCAGGGGCTCCGCCCCTTCGACCCCGCCAGGGGGCTCCGCCCCCTGGACCCCCATCGGCCTGAACGGCCTCGTCCTCAAACGCCGGACGGGCTGAGAGGCGCTGCTCGTCCTGAAACGCCGGATGGGCTGAGAGGCGTGTGTGGGCGTCGGGAAAGGCCGGACGGGGTGAGAGGGGCGTGTGGGCGTCGGGAAAGGCCGGACGGGGTGAGAGGGGCGTGTGGGTGTCAGATCCAGCCGCGTTCGCGGGCCAGCAATGCTGCGTGGGGGCGGTTGCTGGCGTTCAGGTGGCGTAGGACGTCTGCCACGTGGCGGCGGTAGGTGCGCAGGGAGATGCCGAGTTGGCGGGCGCCGATCTCGTCCTTGGTCACCCGGCACATGGACTTGAGGACCTCCAGCTCCATGGGGGAGAGGGTGATCTCGTCCGGGGCCGGGTCGGCCAGGAGGTGGGAGAGGTCCGTGGCCTGGCTCCAGATCTTGTCGAAGAGGGACAGGATGCTGGCCACCAGGCCGGACTCCTGGGCGACCAGCGCGCCGCGTGAGGTGTCCGCGGGGTCGGCCGGGACCAGGGCGGTGTGGCGGTCGTAGACCAGGATGCGTTCGGCGATGTCGGAGGCGGCCCTGATGCTGGCACCCTGGGCGGACAGTTCGCGCAGATAGGCCGCGGTGGGCGGGTCGTCCAGGGCTTCCTTCAGTACGACGCTGCGGATGCGCACGCCCCGGCGCAGGCAACGCCGGTCGAGCGGGCGGGCATGCTCGATGTTCTCCGGGGTGAGCGCCTTGTAGGGCTCCACGGACAGGATCTCCTCGCGGGCGAAGAACGCGAGGTCGTCGAGGCGGTTGCGGATCTGCGCGAGGTTCGTCATCCGCTCCACCCCGCCGCCGCCCTGCATGCGGGCGCCCTGCTCCGCGCGGAGTTCCGCGACCAGGTGGCGGGGCCTGGTCACCTGCTGCAACTCATGGTGCAGCTCGCTCAGCCTCCGGTCGGTGAGCAGGCCCACCGCGATCTCCGGGTCCGTCGCCGTCAGGCTGCCTCCCGGGTCGTCCCCGTGCTCCGCGCGGCGGAGCAGCCCCAGTTCGGTGAGCCGGTCCAGCGCGGCGCCGACGTCCTCCTGCGGTGTGTGGAGGAGCAGGTGGATGTCCTCCGTCGGTGTGTCCGGATTTCTCAGGAAGTGCCGGTAGACACGCTCCTCCATCGCGGAGATGCCCAACAGGCCCATGCTGCCCGCACTGTTCATCCTTCCCCCGTGTTTCCCCGTACGACCCGGGCCGGTGGCAGGCATCACCGCGTATGGCTGGTCAGGCCGCGGCGATGCGGAATCCACCTTTTCGATTCGGACACAGGGTAACGCGTTGGTCAAGGAATCGTCGGGTCCAGACGGCGCTCCGTCGGCAGGATGGTGTCGCCCCCGTGCAGCAAGCTGCGGCATACGGGACCCGCTCGGCGCGCCTTCGCTTGGCAGGCTGGAATCCGACGGACCCGAACAAACACAAACTGGGGGAAACATGACTGTTGTCGTACGGGAGGACGCGCTCGACTTCTCCTCGCTGACCCACCGCGAGCGGGAGGTGCTGCTCCTGCTCGCCACGGGGGAACAGAACCGCTGGCTCGCCCGCCGCCTGGGCATCGCGGAGCGCACGGTACGGGCCCACACCACCAGCATCGTGCGCAAGCTGGACCTCAAGTCGCGGTTCGAGGCGGCGATCGTCTCCCACCTGTACGCGGACGACATCGCGGACGACGCCAGGGGAGCGCGCGGCTGACCACCGCGTGTGACGACGGCGAGGGGCCCCTCCGGGTTTCGTTCCGGAGGGGCCCCTCGCCGTTCCGCCGTTCCGTGGGTGGTCAGCCGGGGAGCATCTCGCTGGCAGCCTCCACCGCGAGCATCCACATGGGCTGGGCGCCGGTGCCGAACGCGGCGGCCAGCGCGTAGCCGAGGGCCACGTCCAGGGCCTCCGGCTCGGCGCCCTCGCGCCACTCGGCGAGGACGCGTCCGTCGCCGTCGGAGGAGAAGTCGCCGATGTGCTCCTCGTCCCGCAGCAGACGGCTGCCCGGGATGGAGTCGGGCACCAGGCGCCAGGCGTGGTCCGCGTGGCGGACGTCGACCCGGTACGAGCGGCGGGTCAGCCGGCCCTTCGCGGGGTCGATGACGGCCTCCTCGCCGTCCACGGTCAGCGTGAGCCGGTCGCCGTCCCGGGTGCCGATCGGGATGTGGTCCTCGGCCTCGGCCCCCTCCGCACGGAGCAGTTCGATCCGGGGCACCGACTCGCCCTCGACGGTGACCTCGCCGACGTTCATGTCGAGCCGCACGGTTATCGTGCCGAACCCGTTCTCCTCGACGACGTTCTCGACGACGGGCTTCTCCTCGTAGCCGTCGTCATCGTCCTCGTACTCGTCGTGGTCGTCGTAGGCGTGGTCGTCGTACTTGTCGGTGGCCGCGGAGGCGGGTGCGGGTGCCGGGTCCTTCGGCATGGGATCTTCCTTTGCTGTGTGCATTTCTGACGGGTGGTCAGTTCGTCGTCGCCAGCTGGGTGGCCGCGAGGTCCCGGTACAGCTCGTCCCTTCCCAGGAGCTCCCCGTGCCGACCATGGTCGCGCACGCGGCCCCCGGCCAGCAGCACCATGTGGTCGGCGGAGGTCACGGTGGAGAGCCGGTGGGCGATCAGGACGACCGTGCAGTGCTCGGCGGCGCGCTCCACCGTGTGCCGCAGCGCGGTCTCGCTCAGCCCGTCCAGGTGGGCCGTCGCCTCGTCGAGCAGCAGCACCTGGGGGCGGCGCAGCAGTGCGCGGGCGATGGCCATGCGCTGGCGTTCACCGCCGGACAGGGCGAGGCCGCGGGCGCCGACATGGGTGTCGAGGCCCTCCGGGAGCCGGGCGACCAGTGAGTCGAGCAGGGTGTCCCGCAGGATCCGGTCGACCTCCTCCTCGGTGGCGTCCGGGGCGGCGTACAGCAGGTTCTCGCGGAGGGTGCCCGCCAGCATGGGGGTGTCCTGCTCCACGTACGCGATCCGGCGGCGCACCTCGGCGCGGCTGAGCGTGGCGATGTCGGTGCCGTCGAGCAGGATGCGGCCGGAGTCCAGGTCGTAGAAGCGCTGGAGCAGTGAGAAGACGGTCGTCTTGCCGCTGCCGGACGGGCCGACGAGCGCGGTGATGCCGCCCGCCGGGGCGGTGAGACTGACCTCGTCGAGGGTGGTCGCGCGGCCCGGGTAGGCGAACGTGACGTTCTCCAGGGTGACGCGCGGGGCCGGGCCGGCCGGGCGGGCGGGGGTCTCGTCCACGTCCGTCTCGATCTCCATGCGCTCCACCTCCTCGATCCGGGTGAGCGCGCCCAGGCCCTGCTGGAGGGAGGCCGTGCCGCCGACCAGGGAGAGCACCGGACCGCCGAGGTTGAACAGATAGAGCAGGAAGGCGATCAGCGCGGCCAGGTCCAGGGCGCCGGTCGCGACCAGGGCACCGCCGAAGCCGATGACCGCCAGGAACGACGCCTGCACGACCATCGCCGAGAGCACCGCGATGGCTGCCTGGTAGCGGGCGCCGGCCAGACCCGCCTGGTAGGCGTCCTCGGCGGCGGCCACGGCCCGCGCGGTCTCCGTCGCCTCACCGCCGTTGGCCTTCACGGTGCGGGCGGCACCGAGCGAACGGTCCAGCGCGGCGCCGATCTCGCCGACCGACGTCTGCGCGCGCGTGGTCACCCGGCGGATCCGCGGCATCACCACGCCCATGGCGACACCGACCACCAGCAGGACGCCGGAGGTGATGCCGAGCAGCGGCAGACTGGTCATGCCCATCAGGACGACGGTGGCGAGCAGATGGATGCCTCCGTCGAGCAGCTGGATCAGCCCGTTGGTCGCCGCGTGCTGCACGAGCGTGCTGTCCGAGGTCACCCGGGTCGTCAGACCGCCGGGCTCGGTCTTGTCCAGCTCGCCGGTGCGCAACCGGATCAGACGGTGGATCAGGCCCTTGCGCACCTGCAGGACGACCTTCTCCGCGGTGCGCTCGCTCACCAGGGCCTGGCTCCAGGTGAGGGCGATCGACACGGCCAGCAGGGCCAGCATGAGCAGGATCTCGTCGCCGAGGCCCCGGCCGGTCATGAGCGCCGTGAGCGCCGACTCGACGACCATCGGCTGGGCCAGCCCTGCCGCGCTGCCCGCGAGGGTCAGCGCCAGGACCAGCACGAGGACGCGCCGGTGCGGGCGCGCATGGGCGAGGAGGGCCCGAAGCGGCGGCCGGGGCGCGGGCCGCGGGGCCTGGGTGGTGGATGAGTCAGGTGAGTTCACCCTGATCTTTTTACGCGTGCGGGCGGGGGCGGCGGTATTGGCGGTTGCGGCAATGCCGTTTTCGGCCATGCCGAACCGGTCATGCCGGGAGCGGCATTGCCTGCGGCGGTCATGCCGTAACTGACAATAGCGGGCCGCTTTTCCGGTGGGCCATATTTCTCCTGTTCGCAGAGAACGGCGGCGGACGGACAACGGCCGGAAAGTCGAAGAAAGTCAATGACCGGCGGCCGGAATTCACTTCGGTTATTCACCAAAGGGAGAGACTCATGCAGTCCACGCAGAACGAGAAGGACCTGTTCGAGGGTTACACCGCCTACACCTCCGCCGAGGAGCTGGGCCTGTACGACGGCAAGGACGCCGCGCCCGCGTTCAGCCCGACCATCCCGTGGGCGATCCGCGCGACCATCATCACGGCCCGCTCCTCGCAGCAGTGCGCCGCGGCCCTGGGCTCGCTGACCGCCAAGACCATCGAGAACAAGTGCTGACGGGACTTCCCGAGCAGTGACCCGCGGGGAGGGGCCGGTGCCGGCCACCGGTCCGGTCCCTCCCCGGGCAACCACACACTTTTCCCAGGAGGACGGTCATGGAGGTCCCGGACCCCACCGGTATCGCGGATCCCGGATTCCGCCGAGTGCTTCTCGTGGGCACCGGAGCGCTCAGTGTGGCATTCCTGCCCTTCTGGACCAACTGGCTGAACAACACCTTTCCCGAGATGGAGAAAAGGGTCGTGCTGACCCGTTCCGCCCGCCGATTCGTCTCGGCGGACGCGATATCCACACTCTGTGGAAACAAGGTGTTCACCGACGACTGGAACGACGCGGAACCGGGCACCGCCCCGCATGTGGAACTGGCCGGCTGGCCCGATCTCGTCCTCGTGCACCCGGCGACGATGCACTTCCTGAGCCGGTACGCCCTCGGGCTCGCCGACACCCCGCTGCTGTGCGCCCTCCAGTCCACCACCGCCCTGGTCGGCGTGGCCCCCTCGCTGCCGCCCCGCGCCCAGCTGAGCCCCGTGGTGCAGGCGCACCTCGACACACTGCGGGCCCGCCCCGGCGTCGTCGTCGCGCCGACCGTGCCCGCGGTCAGCGCGAGCACCGGCGAACGGGAGGACGGCGGCGCGGTCCCGCTCTCGGAGCTGATGGGGCTGTGCGTGGGCGCCTACGCGAGGACGCAGCGAGGGGAGGAGGAGTGACGGCAGCCGTCGAACAGCAGGTCGGCGATCAGCAGGTCAATGGCCGGCCGGTCGCTGAGTACGGCACCGGTCTCCAGGTCACCCGGGTCACGCGCACCTCCGACGGGCGTTACGAGTGGTGGCAGGGGCCGGGCGCGCACCGGCCGGAACCGCTGGCGGCGCCCTTCGTGTCGTACGTGCCCCGGCACACCAGGGGCGCCTGCCTCGTCACCCCGCGCCCGTCGGGCCGCGGCCTCGCCTACCTCGCCGACGGCCCGTACTCGGCCGCGGCCTGGCTGCGCGACGCACGGCCGCAGGCACGGCGGCTGGTCGCACACGCGCTGGCCGCGGCGGGTACGGCGCTGCGCGAACTGCACGCAACGCAAGCGCCCACGACCGACGTTCCGCCCGCGCTCGTGCGACTGCGGTCCTTCGTCGAGGGCGGCCATGACCTGGACTCGCCCGAGCCCGCCGTGCACCGCCTGCGTGCGCATGTCGCCCGCGCCTGGGGGCCCGCCCGGCTGGAACGGCTCCGCGCCTGGTGCGCCGAACCGGCCGCCCCCGGCGAGACGGTCCTCGTCCACGGCTTCGCCTCCCTCGGCGCGCTGGTCCCGCCCCTGCACCGGGGTCCGGTGGCGCTGCTGACCGGGGAGGACCTGGGCGCCGCCCGGCCCGAGCTGGACCTGGGCTGGCTGCTGGGCGACCTGGCCGAACTCGCCTGGGCCGTCCCGGTGTTCGGGGACGGCCCACGGGACGGCGGCCCGGAGCCCGATCTGCCCGGTGTGCTGCTCGACGCGTACGGGCCGGGCGTGGACCGGGAGAGGGCGGCCCGGGCCGCCGTGCTGCGGATCGCCCTGCACATGCGGGACTTCGCCGCGTACTGCGGCTGGAGCGACGAACTCACCGACTACACCGCCTTCATCGCTGACCTGATCGACGAGGAGGGCCGCCGCGCGGTCCCCGGGGGAGCCACACCATGACCACCACCACGACCGAACGGCCGCCCACGCGGCAGCGCTACCGGCCCACCGAGCTGGAGACCGTGCCCGCCGTGAACACGCTCCTCGAACGGCTCGGGCTGGGCCGGCTCGACGCGGCGGCGGTCACCGCGTTCGGCGGACGCAACGACAACTGGGCCGGCCCGACCACGACCGGCGAGCAGGTCTTCGTCAAGACGGTCGCCCTGCTGCCGGACGGCGACTGCCCCGAACTCCAACGCGCCCTGAGCTTCGAGGAGTTGGCGCAGCGGCGGCTCGCGCCGGGCTCGCCGCTGCGCTCGCCCGGGCTGCTCGGCGCGGACCGCGCGGCCGGGGTGACGGTGCACCGTCTGGTGCCGGGCGCCCGTTCGGGGGCCGAGCTGGCGCTGGACGGCGACTTCGACGACGAGCTGTGCCGCGCGGCCGGGCGGGCCGTCGGCGCCCTGCACGGGCTGGGCCCCGCCGAGGACGTGGACACCGGGGAGGCGCCGCTGCCGCCGCTGGCCTGGCTGAAGGCCCTGCCGTGGAGCGCCGTCCAGGCGCGCAGCATGGCGCAGATCGCCGCCTGGCAGCTGGTCCAGGACGACACCGAGGTCGTCGCGGCGCTGCACCGGCTGCGCGACCTGGAGCAGACCGTGCCGCACGCACCCACGCACTGCGACCTGCGCTTCGACCAGTTCATCCGGGCGGAGGAGGGAACCGGGGACCTCTACCTGTGCGACTGGGAGGAGTTCCGGCTCGCCGACCCCGCGCGGGACGTGGGTGCGTTCGCCGGGGAGTGGCTCTTCCACGCCACGTACTCCGTGTTCGCGCCGACGGGTGAGGGTACGCAGCGGCCGGAGAGCGACACCGCCGGGTTCGGGCTGTCGCACCAGGAGATCGTTACGCGCGGCTCGGCCAGTCTGCGCCGCCATCTGCCCCGGATCGGCGCCTTCTGGCAGGGCTATCTGGAGTCCCGTACGCCCGACGCAGGGCTGCCCGAGCGGGCCGCCGCGTACGCCGGGTGGCACATGTTCGACCGGCTCATTGCCACGGCGGAGTCGCACGCCACGCTCAACCCGGTCGCCCGCGCCGCGGCTGGCATCGGCCGCACGGTCCTGCTCGACCCGGCCGCCGCCGCACGCACCCTCGGCCTGACCTTCGCGAGCGGTGCGTACGACTCGCTCGATTCAGGTGATGCGCACGATTCGCCCGATTCGGGTGTCTCGCTTGGTTCGGGCGACCCACTCGACTCGGACGCCACCTCGACCGCCCGGAACGGGAGCAGCCCCCGATGACACTCACCGTCCCCTCACCCCCACCCCTCCCCGCCCCCCTCCTGGACTCCCCGGTGCCGGACGCATCCCCCGCCCCCCGGCACCGGGGCCTCGCCCCCCGGCTGGCCGACGCGCTCGCCGCCGTCGCCGTCGTACCCGGCGCCCGTGAGGCCACCGTCGCCGGGCGTACGGTCACCGCCGACAGCCCGCGTGACCTGCGCGGCCGGCTCACCAACGCGCTGTACGAGGAACTCCACGCGGGACGCCACCAGGGCGGCGCCCTCCCTGACGGCCCGCCGCCCCGGCGCACCCTGCGCGACCCCGCCCTGGAGGAGCGGCTCGCCGTCGCCGTGCCGCACCGCACCACGCCCACCCGCGGCCGCCTCGTCGAGGTACTGCGACGGCCGGACGGCGACCAGCTCGTCGTACGCCTCGCGGAGGTCACCACACGGGTACCGGCCGACCGGCTGCTGTCCCCGGCCACGCCGCCCGCACCCGGCGAGTACGTCGAACTCGCGCTGGAGGCCGCGCGGCCCGCGCTGTCCCCCGGGTTCTTCTACGTCATGGGCTCCCGCCCGCTGCCCCGCCCCGCCGGTGCCGTACGCCGTCTCTTCCTGCACGCGCGGGACGCGGACGCGGCGGTCGTGCTGTGGGGCGCGGCGCTCGAAGCGCTGGAGGCGGCGGGCGCCCGCTATCACGCCAAGGTGCTCTCCGACCCGCAGGACTTCCCGCGCCGCGACGCCGTCGTCGTCTACCTGCACGGCGACCACCGCCCCGGCGAGCGCGCGGTCGCGGCGGCCGTCGCCCCGCACGCGGGCACCCTGACCGGCCCCGCCACCTCGGTGTTCACCGAGGAACTGGCGCCCGGTGTGGCCGCCGCCTGGGACCCCGAGGACCCGCGCCCCGGCCAGAACGGCATGAGCTTCGGCCAGCACCGCGCCTTCGCCCTCGCCTCCGGCCTCATCGCGCATGCCCTGGCCGACGGCTCCGAGAACGCTGACGGCGCCGAGGGGCGTACGCGCGCGGAGTTCGTCGTACAGGCCTTCCACGAGGCCGGAATCGACCCGCTGCACCCCCAGAACAACCTCGACCCGCTCGACACCCGCTCGGGAGACGCACGATGACCACGACCACCGAGGCCCCGGCGAACACCCCGACGGACACCCCGGCGAACGCCGTGTCCGGCGGGCTCGGCACCGCCCTGACCACCGCCTACAGTGACGCCCTCGCCGAGGTGTACGACGAGATCTACCCCTCCACCCCGGACCTGGAGGACATCGCCGACTTCCTCCTCACCCTCACCGACCCCGGGGCGAGCGTGCTCGAACTCGGCGTCGGTACCGGCCGGGTGGCGCTGCCGCTCGCCGACAAGGGCTTCCGGGTGCACGGCGTCGACTCCTCCGAGGGCATGCTCGCGCGGCTCGCCGAGAAGGATCCCGAGGGCCGGATCACGCCCGTGCACGCCGACTTCGCCACGCTCGACCTGGGCCGCACCTTCGACGTCGTTCTCGCGCCCTTCAACTCCCTGTGCTGCGCGGTCGCCCCGGACGAGCAGATCGCCCTCATCCACGCCGTGGCCCGGCACACCGCGCCGGACGGGCACGTCGTGATCGAGACGTTCGACCCCAGCGACTACCACGTGCAGAAGAAGAACGAGATCAGCACGTACCCCATCGCCGGGCGCGGCGCCATGATCGAGTCGATCGGCGTGCTGCCCGCCTCGCAGAACATGATGGTGCACAACACCCTCTTCCTCGACGCCCAGCCGCCCAAGTCGGCGACCACGGTGATGCGTTACCTGTGGCCGAGCGAGCTGGACCTGCTCGCCGGGATCGCCCGCCTGGAGCTGTCCGCCCGCTACTCCGGCTGGCGCGAGCAGCCGTTCGACGGCGGCGACAGCCGCAAGATGTGCGTCTCCGTCTACCGGCCGCTGACGTGAGCCTGCGGCTGGTCACCGAAGAGACACCCGGGCGGGGGCTCGTGGCCGTGGCGCTGACCGTGGCCGCGGGCGGTGACGACGATCCGCGCGGTCGGCACGGCATGGCGCATCTCGTGGAGCACCTGATGTTCCCGCGTGACGGGGCGCACGAGCTGGGAGACGACGACTCCTTCGTGGCCCTCGTCCAGGAGGTGGGCGGCATGTGCAACGCCGAGACCCACCGCGACCACACGGTCTTCCACACCGTCGTACCCGCCGACGCGCTGCCCGACGTCCTCGCCGGGGAGGCCCGGCGGCTGCTCCGCTTCGAGCCGTCGCCCGCGACCGTGCGCTCCGAGGTGGCCGTCATCGGCGAGGAGATCCGCGCCGCCGGGTCCGGCACCCGGCTGTGGGACACCGTGCTCACCGCACTCCACCCCGGCGCCCGGGACGCCTACGGCACGACGGCGGAACTGCGCGACGCCACGCCCGGGGAGGCGGAGGAGTTCTTCCGGCGCCACTACCGGCCCGAGCGGGCCGTGCTGTCCGTGGTCGGGGATGTGGACGCCGGGCTGGTGGGGGAGCTGGTGGAGCGGGAGTTCGGGGCGTGGGGCCGAGGGGCGTGGGACGCCGGTTCCGCCGTAGCGGCCGTACGCCGGGAACCTGCTGTACGGCCGTGCGGGGACGAAAGCCGCGCCACCATCCCGTACGGCAGGAACGGCGTCGCCATCGGGCACGCCCTGCCCGATCCGCGCCAGGGACTCGGCCCGTACCTCGCCCAGGTCGTCCTCTGCGAGATCCTGCGCCGCGGCCGGCTCCGCCGACTGGTCGCCGAGCAAGGGCCCGTGGACGCGGCGAGCGTGATGTGCGGGTACCAGGGCCAGTGGCTCGCCTCGGCCACCCCCGACCTCGCGCTCGTGCTGCTCGGCCGGGCACCGGGCACCGGCACCGAGGAAGCCGCCGGCCGGTGGCTGGACGCGCTCGGCGAGCTGGCCGCCACCCCGCCGGACGGGCCCGAACTGCACCGTGCGGTGAACGTGTTGCGGGCCGCCTGCTATCGCCAGGCCGACTCGCTCGCCGCCCGCGCGGTGACGTACGGCCGTGCCGCGCTGCTCTTCCCGTACGACAGCGACGGCGCGGGCCCCGACGCCATCCCCCGCCGCTTGGCCGCCGTCACCGCCGCCGAGGTGTCGGCCGCCGCCCGCGCCCTGCTCGCCGCACCCCGAACCGTCCACACCCTGGAGGGAGTTGCCCCATGACGGCCATCTCGCCGAGCCGCACGGCGATACGGCAGCCCGCTGCGCGCGAGACCCTACGCACGGTCCTGCCGAACGGCCTGGACACGGCCGTCGTGCGCGTCCCCGGCGCCCCTCTCGCCGAACTCCGGCTCGTCCTGCCGTACGCCCGCGTCGAGCCCGCCCTCCTTCCCACGCAGGAGCTGCTCGCGGCCCGCCTCGGCACCGCCACGACCGTCCGCGACCGGCAGGCCGTGGCCGACCGGGCGGCCGACCTCGGGGCGGAGTTCAGCACCGTGGTCACGGCCGAGCAGCTGGTGCTGTCGGTGAGCGTGCCGGGGGAGGAGCTGCCGGGCGCGCTGGAACTGCTCGCCGACCTGCTGCTACGACCGTCGTACGGACCGACTCCGACCGTCCCGGCGGCCCGTCCGGCCCCCGGCACCCGTACCCGTCTGCGCCGGGCCCAGCTCCGCCACGCCTTCGGCGGCCCGCACCCCTTGATCGACGACGCCCCCGGCACCGGAGTGCCGGAGGTGGACCTGCTCGCCCTCCACCGCCGGTTGATCGTCCCGCGGGGCGCCGTGCTCCTGGTGCTGAGCGGCCAGTCCACGGCGTCCATGGAGTCCACGGAGGGTGTACTGGCGCGGGTGCGTGAGGAGTTGGGCGAGTGGTCCGGCGGCCCGTCCGGACTGCACCTGCCGCCCTTCACACGCCACGAGCCCGAGCCCGGACGGCTCGCCCTGCACGACCCGTCCACCGACCGGGCGCTCCTGCTCACCGCCGGCCCGGCCGTCCCCGCCCCCGACCCCGGCCACACCGCGCTGCACCTCGCCCAGGTCGTCCTCGGCGGCCACGCCTCCTCCCGGCTGACCCGGCGGCTGCGCGAGACACACGGGCTCGCGTACGCCGTCGACGCCCGGATCCGGCAGAACCGCGCCGGCTGCTGGCTGGAGATCGACTGCGCCGGCGCCCCCGGCACGGGACACCGGCTCGCCGAGGAGGTCACCGCCTGCCTCGCCGAACTGGCCGAAGCCGGGCCCACGCCCCGAGAGGCGTACCGCGCCCGCCGGTACGCGGCCGGGTTCACCCGTTTCGCCCTCGCCACCCGGGCGGAGGAGGCCAGCGCCCTCGCGGGCTTCGCGGCGAGTGGCATGGACCTGGACTGGCTGACGCGCTACCCGGACGCGGTGGCCGAGGTGACGGACAATCACATCGCGAAGGCCGCCGCGCATTTCCTGACCCCGGCCCGCACGTTGGTGGCCACGCTCGACCGAACCCCGGCGCCTGAAGGAGGCAACCAATGACCGCCGCACACGCGCCCGAGCCCTCGTCCGCCCCCTCGTCCGCCCCCGAGGGGCTGTCGGCCGCCACCTCCGGGGGTACGGACCCGACCCCGGCCGTCCTGTACCCCCTCCAGCCCGACCATCCCGAATTGGTCGCCCCCTTCGCGGAGTTGGTGGCGCGCACCGCCGCCCGCCGCCTCTGGCTCTGCCAGTCCTTCCGGGCGGAACCGCACCAGGTGCTGGCCCACCTGGCGGGCATGGGCCACACCGTGCCGGTGGGCACGGCGGTCACCTTGATGCCGCTGCGGCACCCCTACGAGGCCGCGCTCCAGGCGCGTTCCCTCGCGCTGCTCACCGGGCAGCCGGTCGTGGCCGGATACGGCATCGGCACCCCGGAGTTCGCGAGCGGTCTCACTTCCGAGCCGTATCGCAGCCCGCGTGCGGCGGTCGGGGAGTACGTCACCTCCGTACGGGCCCTGCTGGACGGGGCGAGCGTGGCGCACGACGGCCCGTACCACCGGCTGCACGCCACCCTGCCGCCGGTCGGCCCGCACGCGCCGGTGGAGGTGGGCGCCGGGGTGCTCAGGCCCGGCATGGCCCGCACGGCGGGCGCGACAGCGGACGTGGCGATCACCTGGATGACCCCGCCGGACTACGTACGCGACACTCTCGCACCCCAGTTGGCCGCCGGTGCCGCGGAGGCGGGCCGCGCCGCCCGCCCCCGTATCGCCACGGCGGTCCATGTCGCCGTATGCCGCCCCGGCCGCGACCCGCGCCGCCTCGCGGAGACGGCGGCGGGCGCCCATCTGCACGCCCCGCACTACGCGGACATGCTGCGCCGGGCAGGCGTGAACCTCGACGCGCCCGACCCCGCGGCCGAACTCCTGCGCGCCGACGTCGTCGTCACCGGCACCCCGCAGGAGATCGCCGAAACCCTGTCCGCCTACCGCGCCGCCGGCGTCGACGAGATCCTCCTCAACCCCACCGCCGTCCTCCTCACCGAGGGCGTCCACGCGGCGGTGACGGACCTGGAGGAGATCATCGCGGCGACGCGGAGCGCGGGCCGCTGAGAACGAGCCTCTTCAGCCGGAGCCGGAGCCGGAGCCGGAACCCGGACCGGGAGCGGCATCCGGGGCGGCGGCCTCCAGTTCGGCGATGCTGCCGGACATGATCGTCCGCACGTGCTCGGTGATGTGTTCCGCGGGCCAGTCCCACCAGGCCACGGCCAGCAGCCGGGCGATGTCCTGCTCGCTGTAGCGGGTGCGGATGAGATGGGCCGGGTTGCCGCCGACGATGCCGTAGTCGGGCACGTCGCCGGTGACCACGGCGCCGGAGGCGACGATCGCGCCGTGTCCGATCCGTACGCCGGGCATGACCGTGGTGCCGTGGCCGAACCAGACGTCGTTGCCGACGACGGTGTCGCCTCGGTTGGGCAACCCGGTGAGCAGGTCGAAGTGTTCGGCCCAGGATCCGCCCATGGTGGGGAACGGGAACGTGGAGGGGCCGTCCATCCGGTGGTTGGCGCCGTTCATGATGAACCGCACGCCGGTGCCCAGCGCGCAGAACTTGCCGATGACCAGCTTCTCGGGCCCGTAGTGGTAGAGCACGTTGCGCGTCTCGAACGCCGTCGGGTCGTCCGGGTCGTCGTAGTACGAGTACTCGCCGACATCGATCAGCGGGGACTTCACGAGCGGCTTGAGCAGCACCACGCGGGGCTGCTCGGGCATCGGGTGGAGGACGGTCGGGTCGGCAGGCACTGGCATGGGGAGGGGTTCCTCCGGGGGGGGCGGCGGGTCGGGGCTTTGACCTCAAGTCTGATCGAGGTCCTAACGTCCCCCGCATGATTCTCGTGACCGGAGCGACCGGAAACATAGGCAGCGCCCTCCTGAAGGAACTCCGGAGAGCCGGTGCCGGACCAGTGCGGGGGCTCACCCGGGATGCCGCGCGGGCCGTGTTCCCGGAAGGGGTTGAGGCGGTCGAGGCCGACTTCGCCCTGACCACTTCACGGAGGTCCGGTTCACTGAAGTCGGCGCTGGACGGGGTGCGTTCGCTGTTCCTGCTGTCGCGGCTCGGCCCGGACGCCGAGATCCTCGATGCCGCGCTGCAGGCAGGGGTGGACCATGTGGTGCTGGTGTCGTCCATCACCGTACAGACGCATCCGCACCTGGGCCCGGCCGCGGAGAACCTGGCCGTCGAGCGCATGCTCCAGGACAGCGGCGGCCTGGCCTGGACGATCCTGCGGCCGACGCAGTTCGCGTCGAACGCCCTGTGGTGGGCGGATGCGATCCGTGCGGGCGAGGCGGTCCGTGTGCCCTTCGCGGACGTCGGTCTGCCCACGATCCACCCCGCGGACATCGCCTCGGTGGCCCGGGCGGCGCTGACCGAGCCGGGCCATCGGGGGCAGACGTACGCCCTGACCGGCCCGGAGCGGATCACGCCCCGGCAGCAGGTCGAGGTCATCGCGGACGTACTGGGCCGGGAGGTGCCGTTCGACGAGATCGGCCGGGGCGAGGCGCACCGTGGCATGGCCGCCTTCCTGGGGGACGAAGTCGCGGACGCCGTCCTCGATGTGACGGGCGGCGACGTGAACGACGAACTGCTCACGGTGCGCGACACGGTTCCCCGGATCGTCGGGGCCCCGGCCAGGACGTTCCGCCAGTGGGCGGCGGAGCATGCCGCCGCTTTCCGCTGAGCAGCGACCGGTCCCGGGCCGGGGCCCGTGCCGCAAAAGAAGGGGCGCACAGCCGGGACTCGGTGCAATAGTGCGGCGATGACCGCAGATCATGAGCCCGCCGTGCCCTCCTTGCGGGTCGGCGGGGAGGACGAGGAACTCTCCCGACGGCTCGACCAGGAGCTGACCGCGTTCAACGCCCGGGCCACCGGCGCCGGTGAACCCGTCGAGTTCTCGGTCCGGGCCGCCGACGCCGCGGGCGAACTCGCCGGAGGGCTCACAGGGTGGTTCTGGGGCAGCCTGTGCGGCATCGAGATGCTGTGGGTCCGGGAGGACCAGCGTCACGAGGGCTGGGGGACGAGGCTCATGCGGGAGGCCGAGGCGGCGGCGGGGCGGCGCGGGTGCACCGACATCCTCGTCTCGTCGTACTCCTTCCAGGCGCCCGGTTTCTACAAGCGGCTGGGGTATCGGGAGACGGGGCGCCTCAATGGCGTGCCGGGGGGTCACCAGGACGTTTACCTGCAGAAGACGGTGGGCGTGGCTGCTACGCCCTGAAGATCGAGCGTTAGGCTCGCGGCTGGTCACTGTTACCGAAGAGGGGGATCCGACATGAGCGGAAGCGTGACGGCGGTCAGCAGCAACGGGGAGTACTCGTTCACCAAGCCGAACCGGGACAGCATCAGACTGCTCGCCGGGCTCGGTGTGGAGGGTGACGTGCACTCCGGTGTGACGGTCAAGCACCGCTCGCGCGTCGCGCAGAACCCCGACCAGCCGAATCTGCGCCAGGTCCACCTCATTCATGAGGAGCTCTTCGGCGAGGTCGGCGAAGAAGGGTTCAAGGTGGCGCCCGGCGAACTCGGCGAGAACATCACCACGCGCGGCATCGATCTGCTTGGTCTGCCGGTCGGCACATTGCTGCGCATAGGCGACTCCGCGGTCCTGGAAGTAACCGGCCTGCGCAATCCCTGTCTCCAGATCGACAACTTCCAGGACGGCCTGCTGAAGCAGGTCGTCGGCCGGGACGAGGCGGGGAACATCGTGCACAAAGCCGGAATCATGAGCATCGTGAGGGAAGGCGGCGTGGTGCGTCCCGGCGACACCATCGAAGCGGAACTCCCCGCTGGCCCGCACAAGCCGCTGGAGCGGGTGTGAGGCAGCTGGAGCGGGCGTGAGGCAGCGATCTACGAGGTGGGCTCTTTGAGCTCTTTGGGCTCTGCCTGTCCCACCGGCCGAAGCTCCTTCTCCATCAGCGTGAAGGACTTGGGCGCCCCGCCCGGTTGGGGCTTGCCCTCCTTGTGGCCGACGACGCGGTAACCGGCGTCGCGGTAGTAGGTGGTGAGCGGGGCGTTGCCGGCCAGACAGTCCAGGCGTACGCGGGTGCGGCCCGTCGCGGCCACCCGGCGTTCCGCGGCCGTCAGCAGCAGCCGACCCGCCCCGGGCGCGGCGACCTCCCGGTCCACCATGAGCCGGTGCACATATCCGGCGACGGGCGGCTGCGGGCCCCAGGCCGCCTCGTCGTCCCACCACAGCTCCCACGCACCCGCGATACGCCCGTCGGCCTCCGCGAGCCAGACCTCGCCCCGCGCCATGATCCGGCGGAAGTGGTCCTCGTCCAACTCCCCCGGCTGCCACTGCCCGGTGATGCCACGGGCCAGCATCCAGCGGGCCGCGCCGTCGCGGAGGCGGACGAGGTCCGCGAGATCGGCCTCGGCGGCCGGGCGGACACGTAGATCAGTCATTCTGCGATCCTCGCCGGTCAGTTCGGGACGGTTCACTGCGGGACGGTCGCTGCTGCCTCTGTCGCCTCCGCCGCGAGATCCCCACGGTGCTCCGACACGAAGCGACGGATGTGCGGGACCGCCTCCCGCAGAGTGACGAAGTGGCGGTGTACGCCCTCCACCGCGTCGTCGGCGTTCACGCCCCACACCGTCATCCCGGCGCGCAGCCCGGACCGCACTCCGGAGGGGGCGTCCTCGATGACCAGGCAGTCCCCCGGCTCGGCGCCGAGCTGAGCGGCGGCCCGCAGATAGGGCACGGGAGAGGGCTTGCCCTCCTCGACGGCGGCCGCGTCCACGATCACGTCCGGCACCGGCAGGCCCGTCCGCAGGAAACGGCCACGCACCCGGTGCTCGTAGTTCGACGTCACCAACGCCCAGGCCGCCGACGGCAGGCTGTGCAGCAGCTCCGCCGCGCCGTCGAACGCCGCGTAGACGCCGGACCGTACGTCCTCGTCCTCCAGCGCGTGCAGCAGGGCGAGACATTCGTCCGGATCGTGGTCCGCGGCGACCTGGGCGAACGTCTCCATCGGCCGTGTCCGCAGAGCCACTTGATAGACCTCGTCGGCATCCAGCCCGTACCGCTCCGCCCAAGTGGCCCAGACCCGACGCTGGTTGCTCACCGCGTCGATCAGCGTGCCGTCGACATCGAACAGGACGTACTTCGGGCGGCCCGGCCGGGCAGGTTCAGAGGTCACGTATCGATCATGCCAGCCTGCTTGATCTCGCCGACATCACCTCGGAAGCCGACGTGACCGGCTCGGGCTCGGACGGCCGTAATTCGTTTGACCTGGCCACGGGGCAACGCTGCACTGTGGCGGGGCGCCACGGGGTGTGGGGCCGGTATCCCGGGAGGCAGCGGCAGCGATGGAGATCCGTCCCACGACAGACCAGGACTTCGACGTCTTCGTCGACACCCTCCATGCCGCGTTCGGGCGCTTCCCGGAGACGCCGACCAACGGCGGCGGGGTGTGGTGGGCAGCGCTCGAAATCGACCGCGGCCTGCTCGCGCTCACGGCGGACGGGCGGCCCGTCGGCACCGCCGGTGCGTACTCCTTCGAGCTCACCCTGCCCGGCGAGACCGTCGTCCCGGCCGCCGGAGTGAGCGTCGTCGGCGTCCTGCCCTCGCACCGACGCCAGGGCGTGCTCAGCGCGATGATGCGCCATCAGCTCACCGAGCTGCGGTCCCGAGGGGAGTTCCTCTCCGTACTGCTGGCCTCGGAGGCCGTGATCTACCGCCGCTTCGGCTACGGCCCGGCGACCTACACACAGCGGCTGACGGTGCCGCGCCACCGGGCCGCCCTCGCGGTCCCCCGGGCGAGCGGACCGGCCGACACCTCGGCCGCCGGTCCGTCCACAGACTCGGACACTGGCTCGGGTTCGGACACTGGCTCGGGTTCGGACGCCGGCTCGGGCTCGGACGCCGGCTCGGGCTCGGGCTCGGACACTGGCTCGGGTTCGGACGCCGGCTCGGGTTCGGACGCCGGCTCGGGCTCGGACACGGGCTCGGGCTCGGACACGGGCTCGGGCTCGGACACGGGCTCGGGCTCGGACACCGGCTCGGTCGAGCTGTTGCGGCGTGCCGAGTGCGGCGAGCTCCTGGAGGAGGTCTACGACCGGTACCGCCGCGCACAGCCCGGCGCGCTGTCCCGGCCGCACCGCTGGTGGACCCAGGGCGCGGGGCAGCCCCCGGTCTCCCCGGCGCCGCGCTACGTCGCCGTCCACCGTGACACCGACGGTGTCCCCGACGGATACGCCAGCTACTCGCTGGGCGAGAACAACACCCTGACCGTCGACGAGACCATCGCCACCGACGACGCCGTCTTCACGGCCCTGGCCCGGTTCGTGCTCGGACACGACCTGGTCAGTCAGGTCGTCTTCAAGCACGTCCCGCCCGGGCACCCGCTGCGCTGGCAGCTCGCGGACTTCCGCGCCGGCCAGGTGAGCGAGGACACCGACTGGCTCTGGGTACGGCTGCTGGACATCCCGCGTGCGCTGACCGCGCGTGGCTGGTTCACGGACGGCGAGCTCGTCCTCGACGTCGACGACCCGTTCCTCGGCGAGCACGGCCGCTACCTGCTGACCGTCCGGGACGGCAAGGCCGACTGCGCCCCGACGGACCGTGCCCCCGACCTGTCCCTGGACGTGACCGACCTGGGCTCGATCTACCTCGGCGGCACCGCCCCCAGCACCCTCGTACGCGCCGGACACATCCGGTCCCACCACCCGGCCGCGGCCCCCCTCGCCGACGCCCTGTTCCGCGCCGACCGCGCGCCACACTGCCTGCACTGGTTCTGACGTGAGGGCGGCGGAGCAGTCACGCATTGCTCCAGAAGGTCAACGCCTTGCTGATCAATGCCTTGGCGGCGTCCTCGTAACATGCGGCAGTGCGGAGGGCGGTGAACGCCTTGTTGCGGAGGGCGAGTTCGTCGGGGTCGGTGATGTCCACGCCGGTGGAGACGAGTTCATAGCGAGCCCGTTCATCTCCGTACATGTTGAAGCCGGGGAAGGGAACCGCGTCTACCTCTGCGGTGGTGGGAAGCACGCCGAGAGTGACAGAGGGCAGGTCGATGTCGCGGAGAAGGCGTTCCATCTGTCCGCTCATCACCGCCGGCCCGCCGACGTTCGTGTACAGGGCCTGTTCGCCGAGGATCACGTCATAGTGGTGCTCACCGTCGTACAGCACTTGCTGACGTTCCATCCGTTTGGCGACGCCGGCCGGAACGTCGTTGGGAATGCCGAGGAACTCCACGACCCGCCGGAGGATCACCGTCGCGTATTCCTCGGTCTGGAGCGTTCCCCAAGGGTTGTCCCGCAACTGATCTTGGTCCGAAGGTGGTTCGTGCAGGACTGGATCCTGGGGACCGCCGGGGCGCTCCGCCGCCACGGTCGCGTCGTTCTCCTGGACTGTTCGGTTTGATCACTTGGTCTCCGAGGCGGCCCAGATGCGACGGGTGGCGGGCGGATCCGCCTGGGGAAATGAGCGGCAGGGTCACCCTGCTGCGCGGTACGGTGCGCCGATGTCAGAGATCAAGAAGTTCCAAGTCACCTTTGACTGCGCAGAACCTGAGCGTCTCGCCCGCTTCTGGTGTGAAGTGTTGGGGTACGTCATGCCGCCGCCACCTGAGGGGTTCACCGCCTGGGACGATTTCAACCGCACCCTGCCTCCTGAGAAGCAGGGATCATGGTTCGCCTGCAGTGATCCCTCAGGTGTGGGCCCGCGTCTGTTCTTCCAGCGCGTCCCGGAAGGCAAGATCGTCAAGAATCGGGTGCATCTCGACGTCCGGGTCGGGACCGGGCTCGTGGGTGACGAGCGCCTCGCCGCGCTCGAAGCCGAGTGCGCACGACTGGTCGCGCTCGGTGCGACCCACGTGCAAACGCTGTATGCCGATGAGGAAAACGAGTCGTGCATCCCGATGCTGGACATCGAGGGCAACGAGTTCTGTATCGACTGAACATTCTTCGAGCCGGGGAGGCGGGGAGCCACCTCCCTTGGGCCTCTCTGGTCTCGCATGGGGCGGGAGTTACCCCGCGAGGGCGAGGTTGTGCAGCCGGGCGATGCCGAGCATGGCAGTGTGAACGGCGTCGCCTTTCAGGCGGCAGTCACGAAGGATCTTCCATGCCTTCATCCGCGCGAAGACGTGCTCGACACGGGCCCGGACCTTGCGGTGTGAGGCGTTGTGCTCCTCTTTCCAAGCTGGCAGTTCGGCCTGGCCGCATTCACGGCGGTGCGGAATGAGCAGACCGGTGCCCCGATAGCCGCCGTCCGCGATGACCGTGGCCCGGCCGACGGCGGCCTTCGCACCGGAAAGTTCCCATGCCTTGCAATCGTTGCGGTTGCCGGGCAGCGGCCGGCCGACGGCGACGACGAGTTGGGAGTCAGCGTCGATGACGACCTGGTGATTGGTGGAGTACCGGTAGTTCTTCGACTGCTCGGCGACGGTGTGGTCACGCGTCGGGACCAGGGTGCCGTCCACGATCAACACAGCGTCCTTGCGGAACCGCTTGCGCTGCTGGAGCGCGAGCGACGGCCCAAGGTGGTCGATGATGCGGTCGGCCGCCGACTTCGACACCCCAAACAACGGGGCGAGCTGGCGCAGGGTGAGGTTCGTGCGCCAGTACGCGGCGACCAGCAGGACCCGCTCCTCCAGCGGCAGACTCCAGGGCCGGCCCGCCGTCCTAATGTGGATCTCAGGGTGCTACCGCTGTCGGCCCTGGTCTCCGAGATTCCGTTCAACACCTTCACGGTCTACGACACCACCGTGGCGACGTTGGAGGTCTTCACCGGGCGGGTGGTGCTGCGCGAGGCGGCCGATGTCACCCACTACGACCGAATCTTCGACCACTTTGCCGAGCGCGCGCCTGCGGGAGACGCGGCGAGGGAATTGCTCGCCGAATGGGCCGGGATTCTCACGGTCGGCTGATGACAGGCCCGGCCTTGAGGCTCCGCAGGAGCGCGGCGAGGCCCTCGGGAGCCGCGGCCAGGATGACGTCAGGGGTGTCGCTCTCGCGGAGGCGGATCGTTCCGTCGGGGGCGGTGGCGACGTTGAGGCAGTTACCTTCGGGGCCGCCGCTGTACGACGACTTCTGCCAGTGCAGTTCGGGCATCGGGGCCTCCTCAGAGGGTGTAGAGCACATGCTGGACAAGGGCCAGCGAGTCCTTCACCGAGTGAGGTGCGGCCCATCGGCCGACCGTATCCGCAAGCGCCGCGAATACGCCCGCGCCGGCATCCCCCTCCACGTCCTCATCGACGACCTACGACAGCCAGGGCACCGTCACCCTCTTCACCACCCCCCGCCCCGACGAGGCCGACTGGGCGGACATCCGCCGCGTCCCCTACGGCACCGACGTCACCATCCCCGAAGGCCCCGCCACGGGCTTCGTGATCGGTGAGGGGATCACAGGCCCGAGGCGGGGGTGAAGCGGGGCTGAGGCAGGCCGACCGGAGGTCAGAGCAGGTCCGGGCGGATCCTCCACGGGTGCGCGGGCAGCGTCTCCGTGCCGTCGGGCAGGACGCCGACCACCCGGTAGTAGGAGATGGACCCGAGTGGCTGGGTGGCGTCGGTGAAGGACTGGTAGTAGTCGGTCGTCGGCGCGGCCGTACCCAGCAGCTCGTAGCTCTGGGTCTCCTCGTTCCAGCGGCTGACCCGGTACTCCGTGATCCGGGCGCAGACGTCGCCTTCGCAGTGCCACTGCACCGGACGGGCCGTCTCGGAGACCGTCCAGCCGCCGCCACCCCACAGCGGGCCGCCCGCCTCGTAGTCCTTGCCGATCGGCTCGCCCGGGGCGATGTTCAGTTCCGTGGCGGTGACGATGGGGGCGGACGGGTCGTTCGCGGAGAGCCTGTTGCCCCAGACGTCCTCGGCGATCACCGTGTAGACGTAGCTCTCGCCGTCGGGGGTGTCGATGCAGAGCATGGCCAGCGGGTCCTCGTCGCTGTCGACGCAGTTCACCAGCCCCCCGCCCCACTTCACCGTGCCGTCGGCCTGGCGTACGCCGCGCAGGGCGCGGTAGGAGGCGACGTCGGTGTCGGCCGGGGCGTTCCAGCGCAGTTCCATGCCGTCGGCGCGGGGCGTGGCCGTCAGGCCGGTGAGGGGGAGCGGGGCGACGCGGTCGGCCGTGGTGACGGTGACCGGGTCGGAGGGGGCGGAGCGGTTGCCCTGCCAGTCGGTGAGGAAGACCTCGTAGGTGTAAGTGGTGTCGGGCTCGAACTCGTCGTCGGAGCACGTGAACGTGTACTCGTGCGCGGCGGTGTCGAGGGACTCGTTCACGGCGCAGTTCACGAACCCGGTGTCCACGTCCGGTGAGGTGGACGAGCGCAAGACGGTGAAGCGGGCGTCGTTGAGGAGCTCGTCCGCGGTGGGGTTCTGCGGCGCGTTCCACGTCAGGTACACCGTGGACGACGTCACCTTCGCCCGCAGGTTCTCCGGTGCGTCCGGGGGCGTCCGGTCGATGCCGTCGGACGTGACGGGCGCCGAGTACGCGCCCGCGTTCCCGGCCGAGTCCAGGGCCCGGACCACGTACGTGTGCAGTGTCTTGTTGTGGCCCACGTCGTGGACGTAGGACGTGCCGGTGAGCTGCTTGACCAGAGTGGGGGAGCCGGTCGCCGGGTCCTTCTCGAACAGTTCGTAGGAGGCCGCGCCCGGCACCGCGTCCCAGCCGAGCATCATGCCCCACAGGTCGCCGTGCGCGGTGAGCCCCGTGGGCGCGGCCGGGCCCGTGCGGTCGACCGTCGTCACGCCCTGATCGGCGGTACCGGCCGACTCGTTGCCCGCCCTGTCGTAGGCGCGGATCTCGTAGTAGTACGTCTCACCGGTCGGCGGCGGGGTGTCCACCCACGAGGTGGCGGCGGTCGTCGCGAGCGGCTTGCTCGGATATGCGCCGCCCTGCAGGCGTCGGTAGACCCGGTAGCCCGCGAGGTCCATCTCCTGGTTCTTCGCCCAGGTGAGCTTCGTCTTCCCGGTGGCCTTGTCGTACGACACCGAAGTCCCGGTCGGGACAAGCGGCTTGACCGTGTCGACCGTCGCCGAGGTCCTCGGCGTGTAGCCGAACTTGACCTTGGCGCTGCCCGTCCAGTTGACGTAGTCCACGCGCAGGGTGTGCTTGCCGGCGGGGACGGTGACGTTGACCGTCTTCGCGACGCTCGTCGAGACGTTCTTCCAGATGTCGATCTTGCGGGCGCCGTCGACGTAGACGCGTATGCCGTCCAGGCCCGAGGCGGAGAGCGCGAACGGCCCGCCCGAGCCGAAGTCGCGCGTCACCGTCCAGCGGACGCCGAAGTTGTCGCGCGGCAGGCCGGTGGCCGGGGCGGACGTGCCCCAGTTCTGGTCGATCGTCGTGTCGCAGTCGGTCTTCTTCGGGGTGCCGGAGAAGGTGGTGTTCGCGAAGAACTGGCGCTTGTAGACCGGGGACGTGCAGCTCACGGCCGCCGACGCCGGGGCGGCCACGGCCGTGAGGAGGCCGCCGGTCGTGGCGAGTACGACCGCCGTGGCGGTCAGGTTCAGACAGGGCCTCATCGGATCACGTCCCGCTCGGCAGGGACACGCTGGAGTCCACGTTGCTGAAGGTCTCCGAGCCGTCGGCCGCGACGACCGAGAGCAGGTAGTAGACCGTCGTTCCGGTGGGGATCGTGGTGTCGGTGTAGTTGGTGGTGGTCGGCGCCAGCGGTACGTCGGTCACCCGCGCGTAGGTGCTCGTCGCGCGGTCCCAGCGGTAGACGTTGATGCCGGCGGCCTCCGTGGCCACCGAGTCGGCGCACTCGATGTACATGCCGCCGTGGTCGCCGTACGTCGTGTAGGTGAGCAGGGAGCAGGGCGCGGTGTCCTCGGGGGCGGTCGTCGGCCGGAGGTCGAGCTCGGTGACGGTGACTTTCGAGACGGGGCCGCTCCAGTCCGGGATGTCCGTCTCGTCCTGGTAGGTAAGGGAGTTGCCGTAGGCGTCGACGGCCACGACGATGTACGTCCTCGTCTCGCCGTCCGCCGCCGACGGGCCCACGACGAACTCGGACGTGCCCGCGGGCACCGTGCCGAGGTACTCCGGCTCGCAGCAGGACCGGTCCTCGTAGACCCAGTACTTCTCCAGGTCCGCCGCCGTGCTGTCCGCCCAGTCCAGCTTGACGCCGTACTCCAGCGGCTCGGCGGTCAGGCCGGTCACCGGCGGGGGCGGGGTCTCGTCGCCGGGCCGGGTGACGGTGAGTTCGGCGGAGCCGGTGGACCAGCGGCCGGCCGTGTTCTTCCGGGTCATCACGTAGTGGTAGGTGGTGCCCTGGTCGCCGTCGTAGTCGGTGCAGCTGCGCACGGTGTTGCCGGACGCGTCCGCACTGGTCTTCCGGCTGCGGCAGTCGGTGAGGTTGTCGTAGGTCAGGGCCACCGGCGAGGCCGTGGAGCGGTAGACGTCGTAGTCGGCGGTGTTGCCGCCGGCAGGCTCGGTCCAGGTGAACACCGCGCCCCAACTCGGCACCGTCGCCGTCACGTTCTGCGGCGGGGTGATGGTCCGGGTGCTGCGTACGACGTTGGAGACGGCTGCGTTGCCGGCCGCGTCGATCGCGCTGACCTTGTAGTCGTAGGCGCGGCCGTAGGTGGCCGAGGTGTCCGTGTAGCCGGGGGTGGTGATGTCGGCGAGCACGCTGTACGTGGTCGTCGTCGGCGTCTTGCGGAAGACCCGGTAGGTGACCGCGTCCTCGGAGGCCGTCCAGGAGAGGTTGTTGGACGCCTCGACGGCCTCAGCGGTCAGGACCGGTGCGGCGGGCGCGGTGCGGTCCGGGGTGTTGACGGGGCCCGCGTCGGCGGTGCCGGTGGACTCGTTGCCGGCCTTGTCGTAGGCGCGGACCTCGTAGTAGTAGGACTTCCCCGTCATCGGCACGCTGTCGTTGACGCTCGTGCCGGTCGTCGTGGCCACTCGCGTCCAGGCACTCGTGCCCTGCACACGCCGGTAGACGCGATAGCCGGCGAGGTCCATCTCCTTGTTCTTCGCCCAGGAGAGCGCGACGATCGGGCCGTTCTCCGCGTCGGCGGCGTAGTCGTCCCAGGTGAGGCCGGCCGGGGTGAGGGGCTTGACCTTGTCGACGGTGGCCGAGGTGCGCGGGGCGTACGTGAACTTGACGTTGGCGTTGCCGGTCCAGTTGACGTAGTCGACACGCAGGGTGTGCTTGCCGGCGGGGACGGTGACGTTGACGGTCTTGCTCACCGTCGACGAGACGTTTTTCCAGACGTCTGTCTTGCGGCTGCCGTCGAGGTAGACGCGGATGCCGTCCTGGGTGGCGGCCGTTAGCGCGAAGGGGCCGCCGGAGCCGAAGTCGCGGGTCACGGTCCAGCGGACGCCGAAGTTGTTCGTCGGCAGACCGGAGGCGGGTGCGTTGGCGCCCCAGTTCTGGTCGATGACGCTGTCGCAGTCCGTCTTCTTCGGAGTCCCGGAGAAGGCCGTGTTCGCGAAGAACTGGCGCTTGTAGACCGGCGAGTTGCAGGTCGTCGCGGCGGCGGAGGGTGCGGCGACGGCGGTGAGCAGGCCACCCGAGGTGGCGAGCACGACAGCGGCGGCGGCCGCGGTGGTCGTGCGTCTGGCTGGGTTCATTGATTCCTCGGACGTGATCGTCGTTGGCCGGGGAAGGCTGGCGACGATCACGACTCATGGACGGGCCCATGGGTTGTACGCGCCTTCCCCTGACTTTCAGGCGGCCGTGGTGGCGGTCGCGGGTGTGGCTGGGATTGTTCGATCCTCTGGTCGAGTGAGGGACGGCGCAGCGAACACGCTCATGATCACCACTCGGGAGGAATGGCATGGCTTGTACTGATCTTGGTCGCCCGTTCGTTCAAGGTTTGATGAACGGGATGTAATGGGTGTTTGGAGAGGTTCCGTCATGTCTTTACATGCACAGCGGAGCGTGGTGTTGCGCACTCGTTAAGTAGTTCCGCTTGACGCTGGGGGGCGACGGCGCGTTGGCTTTTCAGTCATCTGGGCGCAATGGCGCGCCCGAGTCCCGAAGGCACCAGAAGTGAGCTCCTCTATGCGTCCCATGCGCCCCACGCGTCGTATCGCCACCGCCGTGGCCGCCGCGTCCACGATGACCCTTTCGCTGGCCGCGTGCGGGGCGCTGGGCGTCAGCGGGGACAGCTCCGAGGCGAGCCCCACCAAGGGCAACGACGTCACCGTGGGGCTGCTGCTGCCGGAGACGGCGAACACGCGCTACGACAAGTTCGACTACCCCATCATCCGGAACAAGGTGATGGAGCTCACCAACAAGCAGGGCAAGGTCGACTACCTGAACGCGGACGCGAGCGCGTCCAAGCAGGCGGAGCAGCTGCAGCAGATGGTCGACGACCAGGTCGACGTGATCCTGCTGGACGCGGTCGACGCGCACGCGATCGCCGAGGGCGTGCAGAAGGCGAAGGACGCCGGGATTCCGGTCATCGCCTACGACCGCCTGGCCGAGGGGCCGATCGACGCGTACGTCTCCTTCGACAACGAACTGGTCGGCGAGGTCCAGGCCCGAAGCCTCCTGGAGGCCATGGGGGAGGTCGACTCCTCCGACAAGATCGTCATGATGAACGGCTCGCCCACCGACCCGAACGCCAAGCAGTTCAAGGCGGGCGCCCTCTCCGAACTCAGCGGCACGGTGGACATCGCCAAGTCGTACGACACCAAGGACTGGAAGCCGGAGAACGCGCAGGCCAACATGGCCCAGGCGATCAAGTCGATCGGCGTGAACAACCTCAAGGGCGTCTACGCCGCCAACGACGGCATGGCCGGCGGCATCATCAAGGCCCTGGAGGCCGCGGGCGTGACCAACCTGCCGCCGATCACGGGGCAGGACGCCGAACTGGACGCCGTCCAGCGGATCGTGTCCGGCGAGCAGTTCATGAGCGTGTACAAGTCGTACCCGCAGGAGGCCGAGAGCGCCGCGCAGATGGCCGTCGCCAAGGTCCAGGGCAAGGACATCCAGTTCGACTCCCTCACCCAGGACCAGGTCGACAGTCCGACCGCCAAGAACATCCCGGCCCTGCTGGTCCCCGTGGTCGCCCTGACCCGGAAGAACATCGAGGAGACGGTCGTCGCCGACGGCATCTATCAGCTGGGCGACATCTGCACGGCCAAGTACAAGGCGGACTGCGCTTCCATCGGGCTCGGCAAGTAGGACGCCGCGCGTTCACGCCACCCGTGTGAACTCCACCGTCACCTCCGGCGGTCCGCCCGGAACGCCCCGGTAGATCCCTTTGTGCGGAGTGACATCGTCGTAGTCGCGCCCTCGCCCGACCACGACGTGGGACTCGTCGGCCCGCGTCCGGTTGGTGGGGTCGTAGCCGCACCAGTCGTCCGCCCAGTACTCGATCCAGGCGTGGCTCTGGCCGGCCACCGGGCGGTGCAGTTCCGCCTCGCGGTCGGGGTGGAGGTAGCCCGAGACATAGCGGGTCGGGAGCCCCAGGCCGCGCAGCAGGGCGATGGTGAGGTGGGCGATGTCCTGGCAGACGCCCGCCGACTGCTCCCAGGCCTCGGCGGCGGACGTGTTCACGCCCGTGGTGCCGGGGAGGTAGGCCACCCGGTCGGCGACCAGCGAGGACACGGCGACGGCCGCCTCGTGCGGGTCGAGGCCGGCCGTGACATCGCGGGCCCGCTCGATCAGCCCGGCGGGGACCGTCGTACGGGCCGTGGGGTTGATGTACTCCGCCAGTCGCGAGTTCGCCGTCCGCTCGGCGAGCCCCCGCCATGTGGGCGCCTCGGGGAGCGGGCCCGCCGGGTGGGTCTCGACCAGGCTGGAGGCCGTGATGGTGAGGTGGCCGTGCGGGTCCATCAGATCGAAGCCGGTGACCTGGGTGCCCCAGTAGTCCCAGTACGACCAGGTGGGGGTCGACGGGTTGACGGTGACCCGGGCGTCCAGGGTGGTCTGGCCGGGGAGGGTCAGCGGGGTCATCCGGACCTCGTTGTGGGACGAGGCCGCCGGCTGGGCGTACGCGACCTTCGTGAGGTGCTTGATGCGCAGACGACGAGTTCCCTGGGTGGTCATCTCACGCTCCTTCCTGGGCCCACTCGACGGGCCCCTGGTACGGGAAGAACCGGTCGGCCACCGCGTCCGCCGAGGTCATGCAGGACTGCTGCAAGTCCCGTAGCAGCGCGGGCAGCTGGTCCTCCAGGGCGTGTGTGTCCAGGTATTCCAGGCGGGTGCGCATCCGGCCGATCGGGCGGCGCGCCGGATCCTGGCGGGGCCGGCCCAGCGCGGTGAGGCACTCCTCCGCCGTGGTCAGTGCGTGCAGCGCCGAGCGCGGGAAGTCCCGGTCCAGCAGCAGGAATTCGGCCACCCGAGGGGTGTCCCCGAAGCCGCTGTACACGCGCGCGTACGCCTCGTCGGCGCCGGACGCGCTCAGCAGGGTCGGCCAGTCCGGCGCGTGGGCGGCGTCCAGCACCCGCACCGACAGCAGCCGTACGGTCATGTCCACCCGCTCCAGACTCCGGCCCAGCACGACGAAGCGCCAGCTGTCGTCCCGGCTCATCGTCGAGTCGGCGAGACCGAAGAAGAGCGCGGCCCGGCGGCGGACCAGTTCCAGGTACGCGTACGGCCCCGTCCGTCTGGCCGCGAGCCGCTGGTCCGCGAGCGCGTGCCACGTCGAGTTCAGGCACTCCCACATCTCGGAGGAGACGGCCTCGCGGGCGCTGCGCGCGTTCAGCCGGGCAGCGCCCAGCGCGCCCTCGATCGACCCGGTCGAGCGGGCGTCGAAGGCCAGCTGGTCGAGCACCTGCTGCATGTCCACCGGTGCCCCGCCCGCGTCCATCCCGAGGATCGCGTACAGCGACCGGCAGGCGACGTCCTCGTCGCGCCAGGGATCCTCCAGCATGCGGTGCAGGTAGGCGTCGAGGATGCGGCCCGTGGCGTCGGCACGCTCGACGTAACGCCCGGTCCAGGTCAGGGATTCGGCGATACGGGAGAGGATCACGTCGTTCACTGCTGCTGCGCTCCTTCCTGTACGACGGCGGGGGTGCCGTCGGGTCCGAGCTGACGCGGTGCGACCTTCAGGAGCTCTCCGGCGCTCGGCGTCCCCGGGGACTGCGCCGGCCCCTCGGCCAGCACCCAGGTGTCCTTGGAGCCGCCGCCCTGGCTGGAGTTGACGATCAGGTTGCCCTCCTGGAGGGCGACGCGGGTGAGGCCGCCGGGCAGCACCCAGACATCGTTGCCGTCGTTGACCGCGAAGGGGCGCAGATCGATGTGGCGTGGTGCCATGCGCTCGCCCGCGAGGGTGGGGGAGGTGGACAGGGCGACGGGCCGTTGGGCGATGAAGCCGCGCGGGTCGGCGATGACGGCTTTGCGAGTGCGTTCGATCGTCTCGCGGTCGGCCTTGGGGCCGATGACGATGCCCTGGCCGCCGGCGCCGTCGACGGGCTTGATGACCAGCTGCTCGATCTGGTCGAGGACGGCCTCCAACTGGCCCGGCTCGTCAGGGCGGTAGGACTCGACGTTGGGGAGGATCGGCTCCTCGCCGAGGTAGTAGCGGACGAGGTCCGGGACGTAGGTGTAGAGGAGCTTGTCGTCGGCGATGCCGTTCCCCACGGCGTTCGCGAGTGTGACGTTGCCGGCCATGGCCGCGCTGAGGATGCCCGGACAGCCGATCACCGAGTCGGGGCGGAAGTGGAGGGGGTCGAGGAAGTCGTCGTCCAGCCGCCGGTATACGACATGGACGGGGACCTCGCCACGTGTCGTGCGCATCCACACGCGGTTGTTGCGGCACACCAGGTCGTGCCCCTCGACGAGCTGCACACCCATCAGCCGGGCCAGCAGGGCGTGTTCGAAGTAGGCGGCGTTGTTGGGCCCGGGGGTGAGCACGACGACGCGCGGATCCCCGGTCCCGTCCGGCGCGGCGGCGCGCAGTGCGGCGAGCAGCTTCTGCGTGTAGCCGTCGACGGGCAGGACGTGCTGCTCGGCGAAGAGGGAGGGGAAGATCCGGGTCATGGCACGCCGGTTCTCGATCACGTACGAGACCCCGCTGGGGACCCGCACATTGTCCTCCAGGACCCGGAAGTCCCCGGCCTCGTCCCGTACGAGGTCGATCCCGGCGACATGGATCCGGACCCCGCCCGGTGGCTCGATCCCGTGGGCCGCCCGGTGGAAGTGCGGGGAGTTGAGCAGCAGCCGCCAGGGCACGACGCCGTCCTCGAAGGCGCGGGCGGGCCCGTAGGCGTCGGCGAGGTAGGCCTCCAGGGCCCTGACCCGCTGACTCACCCCGCGTTGTATGAGATCCCATTCCAGGGCGTCGAGGATGCGGGGCACGAGGTCCAGCGGCCAGGGCCGCTCCTCGCCCGCGAAGGCGTAGGTCACGCCGCGGTCGGTGAACGCGCGGGCCATCTGGTCGGCCCGGAACCTGAGTTCACTCGGGGCGATCGGCTGAAGTGCAGCCAGCACCGGCTCATAGGCGGTCCTGACCTCACCCGGCCGATCGAACATCTCGTCCCACGCGTCGGCCAGCGCGTATGCGTCAAATATGTCCGCCATGGCCTGACGTTAAGCGCGGCGCGTAACGCGGTGATCACTGGGGGATTTCCGGGAGATGCCAGGCGGAAGGGCCGCGTCCGGACGTGAGGCACTTTGCTGCGCACAGGGCAAAGGGCTGGATCGACACCCCCAGCTTGTTGCAACTCGAAGGACGGAGGCTAGGAAATAATTGGGCATACCGGTGCTTTACGGCGCCCACCCCGCCCGGAGCCGTGTTGCGGAGCACGGCCGGTCCGCGCATAGTTGCGCTGCGGAAGCGCGAGCGAACTCGGCTCAGTCGTCACCCTTCCCGTCGTCCGCCCGAAGGGCTGTGCATGGTGGGCCCCTCGACCAGGGCCATGCCCTGCCGGGGCGTCCCGGTGACGGTGTCGGCACCGCGCTCCAGCAGCGGGCGAGCCGGCGAGAGGCAAGAACCGGGGGTGGATGGGCGATGGCCGGGCACGGGACGGAGGAGCATCCACACGGTGCCGACCGACTGTGCGAGGCCGGGGATCGCGTGTATTCCCGGGCCGTACGGCGTGGCCGTGTGCCCCGCCGGGACGCGGAGCCGGTGCCCTGTCTGCTGGAGCTGGCCCTGCTGCACCCCGATCCCGACGACATGGACTGGCTGGTGCCGACCTCCCCGCAGGAGGTCATGACGCGGCTGCTGCGCGGTGTGTACGACGAGGTCAGCGCGAGCCAGCGGCGGGTGGGCTCGGCGGTGTCGGCGTTCGAGTGGTACGCCGGGCTGGGCCCCATGTCGGCGCAGGCGTCCGGCGCGGAGGGCACGGCGATCCGGGTGCTGGACGGCGCCTCCCGCATCCAGGGGGCCCTCGACGCGGCGACCGAGGCGTGCACCACGGAGGTGCTGACCGTGCAGCCCGGCGGCATCCGCCCCGAGCACGAGCTGACCGAGGGGCTGCACCGGGCGATGGCGCTGCGCGGGCGGGGCGTGCGGATGCGGGACCTGTACACCCATGTGGCCCGGCACGGCCAGGGACTGCTCAACTACCTTGAGCTGATGGGCGATTCGGTCGAGGCCCGCACGCTGGACGAGGTGATCGACCGGCTGATCCTCTTCGACCGCACGGTCGCCTTCATTCCCGCGAACGCCGACCGCACCCTCGCGCTGGAGCTGCGGCACCCGGCCCTGGTGCACTACCTGCTGACCGTGTTCGAGCGGCTGTGGCGACTGGCCATCCCGCTGACGGCGCCCCTCCCCGACACCGGCATCGAGGGCATCTCCCATCGCGAACAGTCCATCGCCGCGCTGCTCGCCGAGGGACACCAGGACGCGGTGATCGCGGAACGGCTCGGGATCAGCGTCCGTACCTGCCGGGCGCACATCGCACGGCTGTCGGAGACGCTGGGCGCGGCGAGCCGTACGCAACTCGGGGTCCGTATCGCTCAGGTGGGCCTGGACCGGCCGCGGGCGTCGTCCTCCGAGGCCGCGGTGATCAGCGTCGCCGGCGTGCCGGGGATACCGGGACCGTCCGGCGTCAGCGGGATTCCAGGGGGCCCCGGGGCTCCCGGTCGAGAATCCCCGACCGGCCGATGAGATAACCGAGTTGGGCCCGGCTCTCACTGCCCAGCGTCGCCGCGAGCTTGGCGATGTGGACGCGCGCGGTGCGGATGTTCATGCCGAGCCGGTCGGCGATGACGGCGTCGGTGTGGCCCTCGATGAGCAGGGCGGCTATGGCACGCTGACGCGGGGTCACGCCGTTGAGGGTGGGCTGCCGGACGGTCTCGGGGTGCATGGGGGTGGCCAGGCGCCACAGGCGGGCGAACACCGTCGCCAGGTAGGTCACGATCGCCGGGTGCCGCAGCTCCAGCGCGAGGGTGCGGTCCGCGTTCGCGGGGATGAAGGCGACGGTGCGGTCGATGACGAGGAGACGCTCGGTCACCTCGTCCAGGGTGCGGGCCTCCACGTCGCCCTTCAGGTGCTCGTAACGGGCCAGCAGCATGGGCATGTGCCGCGTGGTGTGCTGGTAGAGGGACCTGATCCGACCGCCGCGGTCCAGGAACGACTGGTCGCGTTCCATGGCCTGGGCATGGAGTTCCGGGGAGATGCCGATGTAGGTGTGGTGGGGCTGGACGGTGAGCATCTCCGTGGTGGCCTCCACCATCGCCTGGGTGACGGTGCGGTTGATCGCGCCGATCCCGCTCAGCAGGCGGACGTCGGCGTGCGCCGCGGGATCGGGGCCGGGCTCGGCGAGGGCGAGCAGCGGCTCGAACGCCTCGGTCAGCCGTGTCTCGGTACGGCGCTGCCGGGCGATGTCCTCGGCGATGCCGCGCAGCAGCCTCGGCAGGGCCAGCGCGGGAGGGAGCGGGCGCAGGGCACGCGGGTCGTCGGCGTCCGGGCGGAGCAGCCCCGAGTGCAGCAGACACGGCACCGGCGCGGCGTCCGGCACCTGCACACCGCCCTCACGCAGCGCGCGGGCGTACAGCGCCAGGCCCGCGGCGCACACCTCTTCCGCCGGGTGGCCATGCGCCTGTGCGGTCACGCGTGACCCTCTCCCCCTGACGGCCGGTGATCCTGGTTCAGGATCCCCGACTGGGCTATGAGGAAGCCGAGTTGAGCCCGGCTGCCGCTGCCCAGGGCCGTGGCCAGCTTGGCTATGTGGGCGCGGCAGGTGCGTACGTTCATGCCGAGGCGCCGGGCGATTGCCTCGTCGACGTGGCCTTCCACGAGGAGCTTGGCGATGGAGTGCTGGATGTCGGTGATGCCGTCCGGGTCGGTCTCGTACGGCGTACCCGCCTGCAGCGGTACCGCGCGCGTCCACATGAACTCGAAGACCTTGATCAGATAGCGGACCAGACCCGGGTGACGGAGTTCCAGGGCCACCTGACGGTCGTCCCGTATGGGGATGAAGGCGACGGTCTCGTCGCAGATGATGAGGCGCTCGACGAGCTCGTCGATGGTGCGGTACTCGACCTTGCCGTCGGCGAACCGGTCCATGTAGGCGAGCCGGTCGGGTATGTAGCGCGCCGTGTGCTGGTAGAGGGTCCGGATCCGCACCCCGCGGTCGATCAGCGGCTTGTCGCGCTCCAGGGCCTCCAGGAGCCGGTTCTCGGGGCTTGCGCGACCGCTCGGCTGGACCGCGAGCACCTCGGTCTGGCACTGGGCCGTCGCCAGGTCGAGAGCAGTGTTGATGCGGTCGAGGCCCTCCAGCACGGTGATCGCGTGGGTGGGGGCGGCGTCCTGGGCGCCGAGGGCCATGAATGGCTCGAAGACCTCGGCGATTTCGATGGACATACGCCGTTGCGCGGTGATCTCGCGCTCGATCGGATTGAGCCGCTGGGCGAGCGCGAGCGACGGGGGAACCGGTCGCAACCATTGCGCGTCGTCGGGATCGGGGTGGAGGAGGGCGAACTCCATCAGGCACGGAGCAGGCTCGACATCCGCCCGCAGAATGCGTCCTGTGCGCAGGGCGGTCGCGTAGAGACGGCTCCCTTCCTCACACAGCTCGGTAACCGCATGGGGATGTGTCACCTTAGTCCGATTTGTTGTCAAATCTCCACCCCCCAGGGTCCTGAACATGCAGGAACATGATGCACCGATCGTGTGGCCATGACGTGCCTGAATGAGCCATCGTCTTATCCGACGGGGGAAGAGGGGACCTTCAAGTGAGGACGAAGCCGACTATGCGTAAGAGAATGCTTCGCTCGGTACTTGTTGCCGCCTTCTCCGCCGTTGTGGCCTTCGGAACGCTGGCGGGCCTCTCCGGTGCGAAGAGTGACGTGCACAAGGTGGGTGATGCTCAGTCTGTGGTTGTCGCGGCCGACGGCGACAACGGGCCGGTCGTCCCCATGGATACCAGGTGGGACTGATCGAGATGACCACTCCTCCCGACGACCGTTCCTTCCGCCGCGAAATGGCCACCGCATACCGCTCGGGCTGGCACTTCATCGACTTGGTCACCGCGCTCCCCCACCCCGGTGACTCGCTGATGGTGACCGTCTTCGGCGAGCCGGTCGTCGTCACGCGGGACGACGAGGAGGACGTGCGGGCGTACCGGTGTCTGCGGCGGCCTCGGGGGGCGCCGCAGCCTGTGCGATGTGCCATCCGGTACGGAATGATCTTCGTCAACCTCGATCAGCGCGACCACCGTCTGGTGGAGCCGGAGGCCCCGGCCCCAAGGACTATCTCAGCCACCCCCCGCAGTGCCTGACGCGATTCCCCCGTCGTAACAGATCGCTCAGGTGCTTCCCCCCGCAGCGGCGTCACCGTGACCTGAACACGGTGACGCCGCTGCAGTTTTCCCGGGACATGTCCTCATATCCGGCTGTTCCTTCGGTGGCCGAAACCGGGCGCCCGGTATCCGGCCACCCGGCCTCCGGGTATCCGGCCACCCGGTGATCCGCCAACCGGGTGACAGAGGTCTGCCCGCCCGGTTCGTCACCATTTGCCGCTCACCTTGCCGCGTACCCCGTCGCTCGCCTTGCCGCACACCCCGTCGCACCCCCCACTCACCCTCGCCCCATCGCCCGGGTCACCGCGATCTCGATCACCACCCGGTCGGGATTCGGCGTCGGCGTCCGCCCGTACCGTGTCGCGTACCGCCGCTCCGCGTCCCCGACCCGCTCGGGCTCGGTCCGGACCTGTGCCAGCCCCTCCAGGGTGGCCCACCTTCCGCCGTCCACCTGGCAGACCGCGACGTGTGCCCCGTCGGCGCCGGCCGCCAGTACGTGGCGTACCTTCGCGCTCGACTTCAGCGTGATCACCCGAGCCAGCCGCGCCTCGGCGTCGTATGTCACTCCGACGGGCACGACATGCGGGGTGCCGTCCGAGCGGAGGGTCGTGAGGGTGCACAGATGCCTCTCCTGCCAGAAGGTGAGGTACGACGCGTCCGGCGCGTCCGGGTCCTGGGGGTATGCAGCCATGGCCCGGAACCTAGCCCCACTCCGCCTCCCGGCACTACCTTGAATGGAACCTTGAGCGGAATAGACTCAACTTTGTGTACGCTGACCCAGTCAGTACTGGGAGAAGCTGACGCCAGGAGGAGAACGGACACGTGGACGCCGACCTGACCAACCGGAGCCGGGACGCCTTCAACGCGGCGAGCAGTCGGGCCGCGAAGGACGGGCATCCCGACCTCACCCCGGCCCATCTGCTGCTCGCGCTGCTTGAGGGGCAGGACAACGAGAACATCACCGACCTGCTCGCCGCCGTCGAGGCCGACCAGGCCGCCGTACGCGCCGGTGCGGAGAAGATCCTCGCCGGGCTGCCCAGCGTGACGGGGTCCACCGTCGCGCCGCCGCAGCCCAACCGCGAGCTGCTCGCCGTCTTCGCCGAGGCGCAGGCGCGGGCCGAGGAGCTCGGGGACGAGTACCTCTCCACGGAGCACTTCCTCGTCGGGATCGCCGCGAAGGGCGGCCAGGCCGGCGAGGTACTCTCCCGGCAGGGCGCGGACGCGAAGAAGCTGCTGGCCGCGTTCCAGAAGAGCAGGGGAGGGCGACGGGTGACCACCCCCGACCCCGAGGGTCAGTACAAGGCCCTGGAGAAGTTCGGCACCGACCTCACCGCCGCCGCCCGCGAGGGCAAGCTCGACCCCGTCATCGGGCGGGACCACGAGATCCGGCGCGTGGTGCAGGTGCTCTCCCGCCGTACCAAGAACAACCCCGTCCTCATCGGCGAGCCCGGCGTCGGCAAGACCGCCGTCGTCGAAGGGCTCGCCCAGCGGATCGTGAAGGGCGACGTCCCCGAGTCCCTCAAGGGCAAGCGGCTCGTCGCGCTGGACCTCGGTGCGATGGTCGCCGGGGCCAAGTACCGCGGTGAGTTCGAGGAGCGGCTGAAGACCGTGCTCGCGGAGATCAAGGACTCCGACGGGCGGATCATCACCTTCATCGACGAACTGCACACGGTCGTCGGGGCCGGTGCCGGCGGTGACTCCGCCATGGACGCGGGCAACATGCTCAAGCCCATGCTCGCCCGCGGTGAGCTGCGCATGGTCGGCGCCACGACCCTCGACGAGTACCGCGAGCGGATAGAGAAGGACCCGGCCTTGGAGCGGCGCTTCCAGCAGGTGCTGGTCGCCGAGCCGACCGTCGAGGACACCATCGCGATCCTGCGCGGACTCAAGGGGCGGTACGAGGCCCACCACAAGGTCCGGATCGAGGACAGCGCGCTGGTGGCCGCCGCCACCCTCTCCGACCGCTACATCACCTCCCGCTTCCTGCCCGACAAGGCGATCGACCTCGTCGACGAGGCCGCCTCACGGCGCCGTATGGAGATCGACTCGTCCCCGGTCGAGATCGACGAGCTCCAGCGTGTGGTCGACCGGCTGAAGATGGAGGAGCTGGCGCTCGGCAGGGAGAAGGACGCCGCGAGCAGGGAGCGGCTGGAGAAGCTGGCCCGGGACCGTGCCGACAAGGAGGAGGAGCTGCGCGGGCTCAAGGCCCGGTGGGAGAAGGAGCGGCAGTCCCTCAACCAGGTCGGTGAGCTGAAGAAGCAGATCGACGACCTGCGCAGCCGGGCCGAGCGCCTCCGGGACGAGGGCGACCTGACCACCGCCTCCCAGCTGTTCTACGAGGAAATCCCCATTCTCGAACGGGAGTTGGCGGAGGCGTCCGAGGCCGAGGAGGTGGCCGCCAAGGACCCGATGGTCAAGGAGGAGGTCGGCTCCGACGACATCGCCGACACCGTCGCCGCCTGGACCGGCATCCCGGCCGGCCGCCTCCTGGAGGGCGAGACGCAGAAGCTGCTGCGGATGGAGGACGAGCTCGGCAAGCGGCTCATCGGCCAGAGCGAGGCCGTACGCGCGGTGTCGGACGCCGTACGCCGCACCCGCGCCGGCATCGCCGACCCGGACCGCCCGACCGGCTCCTTCCTCTTCCTCGGCCCGACCGGCGTCGGCAAGACCGAACTGGCGAAAGCCCTCGCCGACTTCCTCTTCGACGACGAGCGGGCCATGGTCCGCATCGACATGTCGGAGTACGGCGAGAAGCACAGCGTGGCCCGGCTGGTCGGCGCGCCTCCCGGTTATGTCGGCTACGAGGAGGGCGGCCAGCTGACGGAGGCGGTGCGGCGCAGGCCGTACAGCGTGGTGCTGCTCGACGAGGTGGAGAAGGCGCACCCCGAGGTCTTCGACGTCCTCCTCCAGGTGCTGGACGACGGACGGTTGACGGACGGTCAGGGCCGTACGGTCGACTTCCGCAACGCGATCCTCGTGCTCACGTCCAACCTGGGCAGCCAGTTCCTGGTCGACCCGATCACCAGCGAGGCGGAGAAGAAGGAGCAGGTCCTTGAGGTGGTCCGGGTCTCCTTCAAGCCCGAGTTCCTCAACCGGCTGGACGACCTGGTCGTCTTCTCGGCGCTACACAAGGACGAGCTGAGGCGTATCGCCCGCCTCCAGGTCGACCGGCTCGCGCAGCGGCTGGCCGAGCGCCGCCTCACCCTGGAGGTCACCGACGAGGCCCTGGCGTGGCTCGCCGACGAGGGCAACGACCCGGCCTACGGCGCCCGCCCGCTGCGCCGTCTCGTGCAGACCGCGATCGGCGACCGGCTGGCCAAGGAGATCCTGTCCGGCGAGGTCAAGGACGGCGACACGGTCCGGGTGGATGCCTTCGGCGACGGCCTGATCGTGGGCCCGCGGACGGGCAAGACGCTGTGATTCCGGGTACCCGGAGGGACCGGGCACCCGCCCGGAGTCACCGGGTACCCGCCCGCAGTGACCGGTTCGAGTCAGCCCACGGCTGACAGACCCGTCAGGGCTTGCCACCCCCCTCCCCGCATGGGAGAGGATGGCGGAATCCGTACGAAGGGAAAAACACGGTGAGCATCGACCCGTCCTCGATCCCGAACTTCGGGGGCCAGCAGCCGGAGCCCGGGCCGCCGCCCGGACCCGTTGTCCCGGATCAGGACCTCGTGAAGCAGCTCCTCGACCAGATGGAGCTGAAGTACGTCGTCGACGACGAGGGTGACCTCGCGGCGCCGTGGGAGCAGTTCCGTACGTACTTCATGTTCCGCGGTGAGGGTGACCAGCAGGTCTTCTCGGTGCGGACGTTCTACGACCGGCCCCACAAGATCGACGAGAAGCCCCTGCTTCTGGAGTCGAT
Organism: Streptomyces sp. HD; assembly: GCF_028369295.1. Taxonomy (GTDB): domain Bacteria; phylum Actinomycetota; class Actinomycetes; order Streptomycetales; family Streptomycetaceae; genus Streptomyces. The sequence continues at coordinate 87,100 of NZ_JAQMYP010000009.1, read as the reverse complement.
CGACGACTGGAACCGCCGGACCCTGTGGCCCAAGGTCTACAGCCACACGCACGACGACGGCACCGTCCGTCTGATCGGCGAGGCGCAGATGCTGATCGGCACCGGCGTGAGCCTGGAGCACTTCGTCTCGTCGACGGTCAGCTGGGTGCGGGCCGCCATCGAGTTCGACAAGTGGCTCGTCGAGCAGCTCGGCCTTGAGCAGGAGGTCAACGACGCGGAGAAGCCGGAGGACGACGAGGAGTAGTCCTCGACCCGGATTCGACCCGGATTCGGACGAGCCCGGCCAGGGCACCGGCCATCGCGGCCGTGTGCCGGGCCGGGCTCGTGCCGTCTGCGCCCGTCCACAGGCTGAGGACGGGCGCGAGTGCTCAGCCGGCCAGGGACTTCAGCCGCTTCACCGCCTCCTCCAGCACACCCGTCTGCTTGCAGAACGCGAACCGCACGAACGGCGCCCCCGCCTCCCGGTGGTCGTAGAAGACCGCGTTGGGGATGGCGACCACCCCGGCCCGCTCCGGCAGGGCGCGGCAGAAGGCGAAGCCGTCCCTCTCGCCGAGGGGGCGGATGTCGGTGGTGATGAAGTACGTGCCGGCGGGCCGGAAGACCTCGAAGCCCGCCTCCGCCAGACCCGCCGCCAGCAGGTCCCGCTTGGCCAGCATGTCCGCGCGGAAGGCCGCGAAGTAGCTGTCGGGCAGCGCGAGGGCTTCCGCGACCGCGTACTGGAACGGGCCCGAGGACACGTACGTGAGGAACTGCTTCGCCGAGCGCACGGCCGTGACCAGGGCGGACGGCGCGGTCACCCAGCCGACCTTCCAGCCGGTGAAGGAGAACGTCTTGCCGGCCGACCCGATGGTCACCGTCCGCTCGCGCATCCCCGGGAACGTGGCGAGCGGCAGGTGCTCGGCGGAGTCGAAGACCAGGTGCTCGTACACCTCGTCGGTCACCACCAGCAGATCCCGCTCGACGGCCAGCTCGGCGATCGCGGTCAGCTCCTCGCGGGTGAGGACCGTCCCGGTCGGGTTGTGCGGGGTGTTGATCAGCAGCAGCCGGGTGCGGTCGGTGACGGCGGCGCGCAGCTCGTCCAGGTCCAGCCGGAAGCTTCCTTCGTGCGGCCGCAGGGTGACCGGCACCCGTGTCCCGCCCGCCATCGCGATGCAGGCCGCGTACGAGTCGTAGTACGGCTCGAAGGCGATCACCTCGTCGCCGGGCTCCAGCAGCGCCAGCAGCGTGGCCGCGATGGCCTCGGTGGCACCGGCCGTGACCAGGACCTCCGTGTCGGGGTCGTACGACAGCCCGTAGCGCCGCTCCTGGTGCGCGGCGACGGCGTGGCGCAGCTCGGGGACGCCGGGACCCGGCGGGTACTGGTTGCCGCGCCCGTCGCGCAGCGCCCGCACCGCGGCCTCACGGACCTCCTCGGGCCCGTCGGTGTCGGGGAAACCCTGGCCCAGGTTGATGGACCCGGTCTTCAGGGCCAGCGCTGACATCTCGGCGAAGATCGTCGTCCCGAACTCGGCGAGCCGGCGGTTGAGCAGGGGGCGGGAGGTGGAGGTCATGCGGGTCATCCTGCGCCCAAGCTCTGGAGTTCCTCAACTCTGCTTTGGGTCGTGAGACGGCCGGGCATCTGACTCCCACGCACCGAGCGGGAGGCGCCCACGGGGGGACGCCGGGATCCGCTTCGGGGGAACGGAAGGAGGCTGACGCCATGACCATAATCATCGTGGGGGCGCTGGTCGCAGTGGTGTTCGTAGTGATCGTCGTGTCCGCCGCCCGCGGCAGCGCCCGTCCGGCCCACCGCTCGCACGGCAGGCGTTCGGGCAGCGGAGCAAGCGGCAGCTGGTGGGCCGGCGGGGGTGGCTCGGGTTCGTCCTGTGGGGGTAGCTCCTCCTGCGGCGGCGGTTCGTCCTGCGGAGGCGGATCGTCCTGCGGTGGAGGGGGCGGCGGGGGCGGATGCGGTGGCGGAGGCAGCTGACACGGGGCAGCTGAGCTCCCCCGAGGGGGAATCGCATCCGGAATGAGCGGGGTCGGTGCCTGGGACCGGCCCCGCTTTTGTGCGCTCCGGCGTACGCCGGAGTTGAACAGTTGAGCTGATAAGCCCTCTGAGGGATGGAAACCCTACGAACTTGGGTAAAAACGCTGTGGTGGCGCCACCGTTCATGATTCAGTTAATTTCACCAACGCAGCCCCTCGGACGTCCCGCGGACCCCCCCTTCTGACCGGCCGACTGGGCTGACCGGGCCGACCTCCCGGCGTCGGCCGGGGTGCGCCGGAAACCCACACCTCCCTTTCTTGCGTGCTAGCGGAGCCGACCCATGCTCACGACCCTGAACACCGCCTATACCGACACGCGCGCGGCCGACCTCGCCTGGGCCCTGGGGCGGGAGCCGCTGCCCGCACTGGCCACGTTGGATCTCGAACTGACCGGCGCGAAGCTCCAGTTGAGACTGCTCGGCGCGTCCCACCAGGTGCTGCTGGAGGAGGAGCGGGGCGACTGCTCGGAGACGGTGGCCTGCATGCCCGGCAGCAGCACGCCCCTGCCGCTCGGGGTGGCCAAGCGGGCGGGCGACTGGGAGTACGAGTTCGCGGCCCGGGTGGAGATTCTGTCGCCGGGTCAGTTCGCGGGACGGGCACAGGAGTTGCTGGCCCTGGTCGCCGACCACCCGCATGGCCTCGCGGGCGTGTTCCCCGGCAGCCCGCACGCGTTCACCGCGATGCTCGCCCAGTACCACGAGGGGCAGGTGCACTGGCGGACGTGGCACGCGTATCCGCAGGACGGGCAGTTGGTGGCGACAAGGACGAAGGTGGGCGTGCGGGTGGGCCGCAGCGAGGGCTGGGGGCGGCAGCCGCCGGTGGCGGTCGGATAAACACCGGGCGCTCAACTGTCCGCCAGTTCCACACGTGTGGGTGACGTAGCGTGCCGCAGGCGTAACGTACCGTCGGCAGCGTGATCGACCCGCACGCGCCCGCACCACCCGGCGCCCCGCCGCCCTGGACCGGCCCGGCGCGGCTGCCGGTGCGGCCCGGCACGGGTCGGTTCCTGGTCCTCGCGGGCGTCTTCGTCTGCGCCGCCTGCGGACTCGTGTACGAACTCGAACTGGTCGCCCTCGCCTCGTACTTGATCGGCGACTCGGTCACCCAGGCCTCCGTCGTGCTGTCCGTCATGGTGTTCGCGATGGGCATCGGCTCCCTCGCCGCGAAGCGCCTGCGCCCGCTCGCCGCGGCCGGGTTCGGCGCCATCGAGGCCGTCCTCGCCCTCGTCGGCGGCTGCAGCGCGCTCGCCCTGTACGCCGTCTTCGCCTGGACCGGTGACTGGGGCGGGCTGTGGGCCAACGGCCCCCGCTGTCTCCTCGTCGCCTTCTCCCTCACCATCGGCCTGCTCATCGGCGCCGAAGTGCCGCTGCTGATGGAGCTGATCCAGCGCATCCGGCGCCAGGACGCGGGCGGCGCGGTGGCCGACCTGTTCGCCGCGGACTACGTCGGCGCCCTGGTCGGCGGCCTCGCGTTCCCCTTCCTGCTCCTGCCCCTGCTGGGCCAGTTGACCTCGACCCTGATCACCGGCGCCGTCAACGCGGTCGCGGGCGGTGTGCTGGTCCTCGGCCTGTTCAGGGGGGACCTCACCCGCCGCGCCCGCTGGCTGCTGGTGATCACCAACGTCACCGTGCTCGGTGTCCTCGCCTCCGCCGCCGTACTCGTCGACGACTTCGAGCGGGCGGCACGGCACGCGGTGTACGGGCTGGACGTACGGGTGGCGCTGCAGACGGACGTCCAGGACGTCGTCATCACCGGCGGTACACATGGCCGGCCCCTCGACCTCTTCCTCGACGGCCGGCTCCGGGTCAGCGGCCGCGACGCACGCCGCTACCACGAGGCGCTGGTCCACCCCGCGATGAGCGGCGAGCACACGCGCGTACTGATCCTCGGCGGCGGGGACGGGCTGGCGGCGCGCGAGGTGCTGCGCCATCCCGGCGTGCACCGGGTCGACGTCGTCGAACTCGACGCCGGGGTGGTGCGGTTGGCACGCCGCGACCCTCCGCTGTCCCGCCTCAACGGGCATGTGTACGACGACAGCCGCGTCCACGTCATGACGGGCGACGCCTTCCGCCGGCTGCGGGCGGCGCCGCCGGCGACGTACGACGTCGTGATCTCGGACCTGCCCGACCCCGGTATCACGGCCAGCACAAAGCTGTACTCGCAGGAGTTCTACGGCCTCGCCCGCCGCGCCCTGACCCCGCACGGCCGCCTCGCGGTGCACGCCGGGCCGGTCTCCTCCCGCCCCCGCGGCTTCTGGACCGTCGACACGACACTCCACGCGGCGGGCCTGCACACCGCCCCGTACCGCGTCACGGGCCCCACCTCCGGCTTCACCCCGGGCCCCGACCGCTCGACCGGCCCCAGCCGGGCACCCCACGACTGGGGCTTCATCCTGGCCGGCCGCGAACAACGGCCCGCGCTGCGGCTGGCGGAGGGGCGCGGGACACCGCGGCCGCAGATCCTGACACAGGAGAGGCTGACGGCCGACGCGCGGGCGGCGGAGCGGACGCGGATCGGGGGGCTGGGGGTGTCGACGTTGGTGCATCCGCGGTACTGAGGCACCGAGGTGGGCGGGGCGGAGAGGTATGCCCGGAGGGCGGGTGTCGTGGCGCTGGCGGGGGTCTCCACCGGTTCTGAGAGACCGGGGTGGGCGGGGGGCGAGGGTACGGCCGGGATGGCGGTGTGTGGGGAGAATCCCCAGATCTGTGGGTGCGGTTCACGCCATGCTGGGTAGGCTCGCTCACCATGGAGCATGAGGTGTTCGTTCCGGTTCCGGCCGAGCGACTCGGGGAGGTGCTGGCCGACCCTGTGCGGGTGGCCCGGGCGGTCCCCGGGCTCCAGCAGGACGCCGGCGCCGAGCCCGTCGCGGGACGGCTGAAGGTACGCGTCGGCGGTCACACGATCACGTATCGGGGGCTGGTACGGCTCTCCGGGCAGGACGACGGTTCGTACGCCGTCGAGGGCGACGCCACCGAGGCGCGCGGCACCGGCTCGGTCAAGCTCTCGCTCAGGCTGCGGCTGCTGGACGCGGACGGCGGCACCACGGTGCGGTTCGAGGGGGCGGCCGCGGCGGACGGGCGCGTGGCGGATCTGCCGCAGGACGCGGTGGGGACGGCGGTGACGCGTCTGCTGAACCGGTTCGCGGAGAACCTGGGGGCGGCTGCGGGGGAGCAGGGGCCGGAGGGAGGGGCCTCGGACGAGGGCTTGGAGGAGGGCCTGGACGAGGGCTTGGAGGAGTCCCTCGCGCCCGGCGAGTTCGAAACCCGCGTGACCAGTGACTTCGAGACGACGCCGGACGCGGATGACGCACCGGCGCCGGGACCGAACCTGTCGTCGGAGTCGGAGTCGGAGTCGGAGTCGGAGTCGGGGTCGGAGTCGGGGTCGGAGCCCGCAGACAAGGCGTCCGCCGCTGACAGTCCGGAGCCCGCGTCCGTCTTCGACACGGACGTACCGCCGCCGTCGCTGGATCCCGCGGCCACGGAGGACGGGGCCGAGGAGGAGCGGGCCGGGCAGAACGGGGCCGGGGACGAACCCCCTGTCGCCGAGGCGGCACACGCCCGGCGGACGATGATCGGCCGCAGCGCGGAGGAAGTGGACCACGCCCCGCCGCGCGGGCGTTACGCCCCCGTCCCCGCCCCGCAGACGGTCACCTCCGGTTCCACCCTGCGCTGGGCCGCCCCCGCGGCGGCGCTGGTCCTGGCATCGGCCATCGTGGTGGGCCGCCGCATGCTGCGCCGGCGGCACTGAGCTTCCTTCGCCCCCGCCGCCCCTACCCGTCCCGTCCCTGGGGGCTGCCGCCCCCAGACCCCCGCTTCGGCCCCGAAAGGGCCTCGTCCTCAAACGCCGGACGGGCTGAAAAACCGGGCTCCGCGGAAATCCAGCCGCTCCGGCGTCTGAGGAGCGGGGAGCGAAACCAGCCGCTCCGGCGTATGAGGAGCGGGGGAGCGAAATCAGCCCCTCCGGCGTATGAGGAGCGGGGGTCCAGGGGGCGGAGCCCCCTGGGAGGCGGGGGCGAAGGGGCGGCAGCCCCTGGAGGACGGGACGGGTAGGGGCGGCGGGGGCGAGGAATCCCGGTGGTTACGCCAGTCGGCGTCGGGCGGGGCGGCCCTCCAGCGGGGGTGCCGTGATGCCGCCATGGGTGTGGCACTCCGGCCGGGTGCAGTCCGGGGGGAGGCGGCGGACCGTCGCGAAGGCGAGTGCCGCGCCAACCGCCAGGAGGGCCGCACACAGGACCATCGCCCGGTCGAAGGACTCGTCGAAGGCCCCCGGCGAGCGGTACGCCTCCTCCCCCATGCCGGTGAGCAGAGGCAGCGCCGCCACCGAGACCAGCCCCGCCGCGCGGGCTGCCGCGTTGTTGATGCCGCTGGCCAGCCCCGCCCGGGCGACGTCCACCGAGGCGAGCACGGTGGCGGTCAGCGGAGCGACCAGCGTGACCAGGCCGAAGCCGAGGACGAGAACGGCGGGCAGTACGTCGGCGACGTACGCGGCGTCCGGGCCGACACGCAGCATCAGCAGCATGCCGGCCGCACACAGCAGGGGCCCGACGGTGAGCGGGATACGCGGCCCGATCCGGTCGGCGAGCGCACCGGAGCGGGCGGAGAGCAGCAGCATCAGAACGGTCGTCGGCAGCAGCGCCGTACCGGCACCGAGGGCCGAGTAGCCGGAGACCACCTGGAGCTGGAGCGCGGCGAGGAAGAAGAAGCCGCCGAGGGCCGCGTACACACACAGGGTGACGAGATTGACCGCGGTGAACTGGCGGGACGCGAAGATGTCGAGCGGCATCATCGGATCCGGGCGCCGCTTCTCCACGACCACGAAGGCGATTCCCGCGGCCACCCCCGCGACCGCGGTGAGCACGACGCCGAAGGAGCCCGTGGGGGCCTCGATCAGCGCGTACGTCACCAGGGCGAGGGACAGCGCGCCGAGGGTCGCGCCCAGCACATCGAAGCGGCCGTGCTTGCGGCCGTCCCCCGACTCGGGGACATGCCGCAGGGCGACGGGGACGCACAGCACCGCCAGCGGGACGTTCAGCAGGAACACCCACCGCCAGCCCGGCCCGTCCACCAGCCAGCCGCCCAGGAACGGGCCGACCGCCGCGCCGACGCCCCCGAACCCCGACCACAGGCCGACCGCCCGCCCCCGGTCGTCGGGATGGAAGGACGCCTGGATCAGCGCGAGCGACCCCGGCGTGAGCAGCGCCCCGCCGATGCCCTGCAGGGCCCGGGCGGCGATGAGCACGCCGGCGTTCGGGGCCAGCCCGCACAGCAGTGAGGCGGCGGCGAACCAGATGACGCCGATGACGAAGATCCGGCGCCGCCCGTACCGGTCCCCGAGCGAGCCGCCCAGCAGGATCAGCCCCGCCAGCGTCAGCATGTAGGCGTTGACCGTCCACTGGAGCGCGGCGAGGTCGGTGTCGAGGTCGCGGCCGATGCGCGGCAGGGCGACGTTGACGACGGTCGAGTCCAGCATCGCCATGCTGGAGCCGAGGACGGTGGTGAGCAGGATCCACTTGCCCTGCGGTGAGGCCAGCCGGACGTCGGGCATGCCCCCAGGTATACAGCGAGCCCGGCGCCGTAGACAGGCGCCGGGCTCGGAGTTGCCGGAGAGGACCCGGGGAAACCGGGGAACCCCTGGAAACCGCAGAACTACTTGATCTTCGTGCCCGTCGAGCGCAGGTTGGCGCAGGCCTCCGTCACGCGCGCGGCCATGCTGGCCTCGGCGAGCTTGCCCCAGGTGCGCGGGTCGTAGGTCTTCTTGTTGCCGACCTCGCCGTCGACCTTCAGGACGCCGTCGTAGTTCTGGAACATGTGGGCCGCCACCGGACGCGTGAAGGCGTACTGGGTGTCGGTGTCGATGTTCATCTTGACGACGCCGTTCTCCAGCGCGGTCCGGATCTCCTCCTCCGTGGAGCCGGAGCCGCCGTGGAAGACGAAGTTGAACGGCTTGCTGCCGGCCGGCTGGCCGTACTTGGCGGCGACGCCCTCGTTCAGCTCCTTGAGCAGCTCGGGACGGAGCACGACGTTGCCCGGCTTGTACACACCGTGCACGTTGCCGAAGGACGCGGCCAGCAGGTAGCGGCCCTTCTCACCGAGGCCGAGGGCCTCGACGGTGCGGACGGCGTCGTCGACCGTCGTGTACAGGGAGTCGTTGATCTCGTGCGAGACGCCGTCCTCCTCGCCGCCGGTCGGGGTGATCTCGACCTCAAGGATGATCTTCGCGGCGCGGGCGCGCTCCAGCAGCTCCTGGCCGATGGCCAGGTTGTCGGCCAGGGTCTCGGCCGAGCCGTCCCACATGTGCGACTGGAACAGCGGGTTCTCACCGCGCGCGACGCGCTCCTCGGAGACCGCGAGCAGCGGACGTACGTACCCGTCGAGCTTGTCCTTCGGGCAGTGGTCCGTGTGCAGGGCGACGGTGATGTCGTACTTCTTGGCGACGATGTGCGCGAACTCGGCCAGGGCGACGGCGCCGGTGACCATGTCCTTGTTGTGCTGACCGCCCAGGAACTCGGCGCCACCCGTGGAGATCTGGATGATGCCGTCGCTCTCCGCCTCAGCGAAACCGCGCAGGGCCGCGTGCAGGGTCTGGGTCGAGGTCACGTTGATGGCCGGGTAGGCGAACTTGCCTGCCTTCGCCCGGTCGAGCATCTCGTTGTAGACCTCGGGGGTTGCGATGGGCATCTGTCCGCTCCTTGAGTGTGCGGGTTGACGTACTGCGTACGGCGTTCTTCTTACGGCCCTGACCTAGACCTTGGGGGGTGTGTGACGTCGTCGTCGGCCCCATCTTTCCAGACTTGGCCGGATGGTCCCGTCCCCGTGTCCAACCTGTGGATAACTCAGTCGAGGCCCAGGTCATCCTTGGCGTAGGCGAACAGGTACGGCACGCCCGCACCCTCCTGGATCTTCTCGGCGGCGCCGGTGGCCCGGTCGACGATGGTCGCGACGGCGACGACCTCGGCACCCGCCTCCCGCACGGCCTCCACGGCGGTCAGCGGGGAGCCGCCGGTGGTGGAGGTGTCCTCGACGACGAGCACCCGCCGGCCCGCGATGTCCGGCCCCTCGACCCGCCGCTGCAGCCCGTGCGCCTTGGCCGCCTTGCGGACGACGAAGGCGTCCAGCCGCCTGCCCCGGGCGGCGGCCGCGTGCAGCATCGACGCGGCGACGGGGTCGGCGCCCATGGTGAGCCCGCCCACCGCGTCGAACTCCAGCTCCGCGGTCAGGTCGAGCAGCACCTGCCCGACCAGCGGGGCCGCCTCACCGTCGAGGGTGATCCGCCGAAGATCGACGTAGTAGTCGGCTTCCAGACCCGACGACAGGGTCACCTTGCCGTGCACCACGGCCTTGTCCTTGATCTGCTGCAGCAGCTCGCCGCGTACGTCAGTCATGCCTGTCAGCTTAGACAGCTCACAGCCGCCGCCAGCTCCAGGTGGTCGAGGCCTCCAGCGGCTCCAGCAGTGTGACCAGCCGGGGCAGCGTGTTCAGCCCGTTGGGCGGTCCGGTCTGCGGCTCCACACAGACGGCGGCGTCCTGCTCGTCGTAGACCACGACCCACTCCTCGCGGCTGGCGACCTTCAGCTCCAGCTGCCCCGGCCAGGTGAGGGTGACGTCGACGCCGCCGGGCATGCCGAAGCAGTCGTCCCATGGGCCCGGCCCGGGGTCGATGCGGTTCCCGGTGGGGAGGTGGTCGTCGCCGCGCTCCTCCTGCCAGGCCGGGCTGAAGTCGAGCCGGACGTCCTCGGCGCCGTCGCCGCCGAGGTTGCGGTTGAACCAGGGGTGCCAGCCGATCTGGGCCGGGAAGGACGTCTCGTACGTCTCGACGGACATGGTGAGGGTCAGGCTGTCCTCGGTGAGGTGCACGATCTGGGTGACGCGGCCGGGGTAGGGCCACGGCTCGGCCAGGTCGTACGTGATCACGGCCTCCCCGTCGGCCACCCGGGCGACCTTCCAGACGCCGTCCCGGGCGGTGCCGTGGATGGCGTGCGGCGGGGCGTTGAGCGGCAGCTGCCGCACCACGGCGCCGTCCAGGAACCGGCCGTCCCGGGTCCGCCCGCACCAGGGGACCATCGGGAAGCACCCGAACCGTTCCCCCTGCCGCAGCAACTCGGTGCCCCCGACACGCAGCCCCCCGACCCGCCCGCCGTTGCCCGGCAGCACGTCCACCTCCGCGTCACCCGCGGTCAGCGTGATGTGTTCGTTACTCACAGGACGACCCTACTGGGGCGATCAAGAGCGCCTGAAGAGCCGCACTGGCACCGCCCGCCCGGCACCGAGCGGCGCAGCACATCGGTGTGCCCCCCGGAGGGATCCCTCACACTGGACCCCATGGCCATTCACGAAAACCTTCTCGGGGGCCCGCCCCCGACTCACCTCCCCGACGACCCCGGGCCGCGCGAGCTGCTCGCCGGTGGCACCGCCCCCGCGGACGTCGCCGCGAAGTACCCGACCTCCTCGCTGGCCTGGGCCCAGCTGGCCGACGAGGCGTTCGAGCGGGGCAGCGTCGTGGAGTCGTACGCCTATGCCCGTACGGGCTACCACCGGGGTCTGGACGCCCTGCGCCGCAGCGGCTGGAAGGGCCACGGCCCCGTCCCCTGGGAGCACGAGCCGAACCGCGGCTTCCTGCGCGCCCTGCACGCCCTCGCCCGCGCCGCCGGATCGATCGGCGAGCAGGAGGAGTACGAGCGCTGCACGCAGTTCCTGAAGGACTCCTCGCCGACGGCCGCCCAGACGCTGGGCTGACCGGAGCCTCGTCGTGGCCCGCCCGGTCGGTGTGACCAGGCGGGCCTTGCGAGGTCAGGGGGAGATCCCGGAGTATGCCGGGTGGGGACCGGGGCCCCTTTGCCGATAACGGCAGGGCGGACCGCTACCCGGAGTTACACAGGAGACAGCGATGTCCCAGCCGGCTCACCCACCCGTGGCGGCGTCCGCTCAGACGTCCACGGAGACCCACGAGCCCGAGACCCCCAATCTCGACTTCGCAGGCACGACGCCGTACGAGGACTACGTCAAGGCGGACGTGCTCACCCACCTCCAGCACACCCTCTCCGACGACCCCGGAGAGATGGTCTTCCTGGTCACGACCCAGGTGATGGAGCTGTGGTTCACGGTCATCGTCCATGAATGGGAGACCGCGGCGCGGGCCCTGCGCGAGGACCGGCCGGGCGTGGCGATCGACGCCCTGAAGCGTTCCGTACGGGAACTGGACGCCCTGAACGCCTCCTGGAAGCCGCTCGGCCAGCTCACCCCGGCCCAGTTCAACGCGTACCGCAGCGCCCTCGGCGAGGGCTCCGGCTTCCAGTCGGCGATGTACCGCCGGATGGAGTTCCTGCTCGCCGAGAAGTCCGCGTCCATGCTGGTCCCGCACCGCGGCGCCTCGCGCGTCCACGCGGAACTGGAGAAGGCGCTGCACGAGCCGAGCCTGTACGACGAGGTGCTCCGCTTCCTCGCCCGGCGCGGCTGCGAGATCCCCGAGTCCGTCCTCAAGCGCGACGTCTCCCAGCGGTATGTGCCGTCGGACGAGGTCGAGGCCGCCTGGACCGCGATCTACGCGGGCGACCGGACCACCGAGAACGCAGAACTCACCCGCCTGGGCGAGGCGTTGACCGATGTCGCCGAGCTCGTGTGGCGCTGGCGCAACGACCACCTGGTCGCCACCCGGCGCGCGATGGGCGCCAAGGCCGGCACGGGCGGTTCGGCCGGGGTGGCCTGGCTGGAGAAGCGGGCGCAGAAGAACGTCTTCCCCGAGCTGTGGACGGCGAGGTCCCATGTCTGAGTTCACGACGAGGGCGGGGGTGCTGGACGCCGCCGACGAACTGGCCGGCGTCCGCAAGCAGTTCGTACTGGAGGATGACGTCGTCTACCTCGACGGGAACTCCCTCGGCGCGCTGCCCGCGAGCGTCCCGGGACGTGTCGAGGACGTCGTGCGGCGGCAGTGGGGCGAGCTGCGGATCCGGTCCTGGGACGAGAGCGGCTGGTGGACGGCGCCCGAGCGGATCGGCGACCGGATCGCCCCGCTGGTCGGCGCCGCGGCGGGGCAGATCGTGGTCGGCGACTCGACAAGTGTCAATGTTTTCAAGGCGCTTGTGGCAGCCGTGCGGCTGGTGGACTCCACCGGCTCCGGCCGCGACGAGATCCTCGTGGACGCGACCACCTTCCCCACCGACGGCTACATCGCCGAGTCGGCGGCCCGGCTGACCGGCCGGACGCTGCGGCCGGTGACGCCGGCCGAGGTGCCGGAAGCGCTGGGCGACCGTACGGCCGCCGTCCTGCTGAACCACGTCGACTACCGCACCGGACGGCTGCACGACCTGCCGTCCCTCACCGCCGCCGTGCACGCGGCGGGCGCGGTGGCCGTCTGGGACCTGTGCCACAGCGCGGGCGCGCTGCCGGTCGGGCTGGACGAGCACGGGGTGGATCTGGCCGTCGGCTGCACCTACAAGTACCTGAACGGCGGGCCGGGTTCACCGGCGTACCTCTATGTACGGCGTGACCTCCAGGACCGCTTCGACTCCCCCCTGCCCGGCTGGAACTCCCACGCCGACCCCTTCGGCATGCGGAACGACTTCGAACCGGCGGCCGGCGCCCTGCGCGGTCGCGTCGGCACACCGGACATCCTCTCCATGCTCGCCCTGGAGGCGGCGCTGGAGGTCTGGGACGGGGTGTCGATCGAGGCCGTCCGGGCCAAGTCGCTCGCGCTGACGGACTTCTTCCTGGAGTGTGTCGCGGCGTACGCCGGTGAGGGGCGCGTGGAGTCGGTGACCCCGGTGCCCCACGCGGAACGCGGCAGCCAGGTGGCGCTGCGCTGCGAGAACGCCGGTGAGGTCATGAAGCGGCTCATCGAGCGGGGGGTCGTCGGCGACTTCCGGTATCCCGATGTGCTGCGCTTCGGCTTTACGCCGCTGTACGTGGGGTTCGCGGATGTGGAGCGGGCGGGGCGGGTGCTGGGGGAGGTGCTGGGCTGACCCTGGTCGGGTGCTGGGCGGGGCCGACCGCGGTCGGGTACTGGGATGACCGCGGTCGGCCCCGGCCGGCTCCTGTGCGGTGGCTCATTGAGGGGCCAGGCGCACCTGGTCGGAGCGCTGGCCGACGTACGCCCCCGCCACGGCAGCGGCATGCGCGGCGCGCGCGGCGCGCTCCGCGTCGGGGGCGCCGGGAGGCACGCCGGTCGTCAGCAACTGGTAGTAGAGGGGTGCCGACACCGCCCGTACGACGGCGTCGGCATCCGTCCCGGCCGGCAACTCCCCTCTCGTCACGCCCTGTTCCACGCATGGCGCCCACTCCGCCACCCGCACCTCGTAGAACCGGCGGAGCGCCTGCGCCGTACGTTCGTCGCAGGCCGCGGCGGCGATGACGGCACGGAACAGCGCACCCTGCCGGGGGTCGGCCAGCGTCCGCTGCACCAGCGCGGCGTTGGCCCGCAGATCGCCCAGCACGGTCCCGGTCTCCTCGCGGGGCAGCGACTGCTCGGCCATGTCGGCGAGCAGGTCGGCCACGAGTCCGGTCACCGAGCCCCACCGCCGGTACACGGTCGTCTTGCCGACCTCCGCGCGGCGGGCGAGGTCCGCGAGGTCCAGGCCGTCGAAACCCTGCTCCGCCAGCACGTCGCCGGCTGCCCGCAGCACGGCCGCACGAACACGCGCGGTGCGTCCTCCGGGACGTACGGTGCCGGGTTCGGCGGACATATCGGCCTCCTTGGTACACGTAACCGCAGGTGCGGGGTGTGGTGTGATCCACGGGACCAGCGTAACGAAACAGTAGAACCGTTTAACCCTCACCGAGCGTGACATCCCCGTGTCCGCGCACGTCACCTCCCTGGTACCGTCCCCGCCAACGGCCGATTCCCACCTGGTCCGCCACCCCCGCTTCCGTCCAAATCCGTTATGTCGCTGAGAGGTTGGAGCATGCCGCACGACGTCGCAGCAGCCCGGGCCGCCGCAGAGGAGGAGTCGGCCTTCTCGCACCCGCCCGTCGACCCCGACGCCATCGCCTCCTACGGCGACCATCCCGACCAGGTGATCGACTTCTACGCCCCACGCGGCGAGTCCGGCCCGGGGGGCCAGGCCCCGCTGGTCGTCCTGCTGCACGGCGGTGCGTGGCGGGCGCGTTATGACCGGCGGCATGTGACGCCGTTCGCCGACTTTCTGGCGCGGCGGGGGTTTGCCGTGGCCAATGTGGAGTATCGGCGGGGGGCTGATGCGAGTGGGGCGGGGGCCTCGGGGGCGGGGGGTCCGGGCTCGGAGGGTTCGGGGGCAGGTGCGGCTGCCGGTTCGGGGTCGGCTGGGACTGCGGGTTCGGGCTCGGATTCGGGTACGGCTGCCGGTGCCGGTGCCGGTGCCGGTGCCGGTGGTCCGGTTGCCGGGCGCTGGCCCGAGACCTTCGATGACGTCGCCGCGGCGTTGGATGCGCTGCCCGCGCTCGTGCGGGAGGCGCTTCCGCAGGCCGACCCTCGTCGGATCGTGCTGACCGGGCACTCGGCCGGTGGCCACCTGGCCCTCTGGGGTGCGGCCCGGCATTGCCTTCCCGCGGACGCGCCCTGGCGTACCGACCGGCCCGCGCTCCTGCGGGGCGTGGTCGCTCTGGCGCCGATCGCCGATCTCACGGTCGCCGACAAGCTGGACGTCTGTGGAGGTGCGACGCGTCAACTCCTCGGCGGAGAAGTGGAGTTCGCCGAGCGGCAGCCGTACGCCGACCCCGCGCTCCTGCTCCCGACCGGCATCGCGACGACCCTCGTCCAGGGCCGCGCGGACGTTGTCGTCCCGCACGCGGTCGCCGACTCGTACGCGGACGCGGCGGCGAAGGCGGGGGAGGTCGTCGGACTGACGCTGCTGGAGGATGTCGGGCACTTTCCGCTGATCGATCCGGCGGCGGACGCGTGTGCGGTGGTGGTGGAGGAGATCGCGCAGTTGGCGTGGTGAACCGGGCGGTGCGGGGGAGCCGCCTCGTGCAGGGGTGAGCTGCCTCGTGTGGTGGGGTGAGCCGTCTCGTGCGGCCGGGGGAGCTGCCTCGCTTGCCCGGGCGAGCCCCCTTGTGTGGCCGAGGGAGCTGCCTGTCGTGCCGGGGCGCGCTGCCTCGTGCAGGGGCCCCACTACAGCCCCACTACAGAGTGGCCCCTTCATACCCGTAATACCTGAGAGCTACGTCGCAGGTGAGCTCCCTGGGCGGACGCGGATGACGAGTCCGGATCCGTAACTTCCCATCCAGACAAGCCCGGTGGCCGGGCAGGCTGGAAGGGAAGACGACCATGGGGCGTACGACGGGTGCAGCCGGAGCGAGCGCGTCGGAGACGTCCGCATCGGAGCAGAGCGGGCCGGGCGAGGTGCACGAGGCGCCCACGGCACACGGGGCGGGCGAGCCCGGGAAGCCCCGCCGTACCCGCAGAGCCCACCGCACCCACCGATGGCGCCGAGCCTTCCTCGCCGCCCTGATCACGGGCGCCGTCGTCGTCCCGCTGTCCGGTGCCACACGCCCCGAGATCCCCGCCCCGGCCCCGGCCCCGGTCGCCCGGGTGACCGCGGCGACGCTGGACGAGGCATACGCGGCCAACCGCGCCAACGCCACCCAGGCGTCGCGTATGGCCGAGACCCACGGCTACCGGGAGCGGGCCACCGCGGACCGTGCGATGGCCGACCCGTCCCGCCACTACCTCGCCTTCGACGCTCGCGGCCACGGCCTCGCGACGGAGGTCTTCGGCGACCTGGCCCACGCCGACCGCATCGCGGTCCTGGTGCCCGGCTCCGACACGTCCATCGACACCTACGACCGTTTCCGCGACGCCGCCCGCGCCCTGCACGAGCGGCTCACCCGGGAGGCTCCGCAGGGCACCCGCACCGCGGTCGTGGCCTGGCTCGGCTATGAAACCCCGGGCACGGTCAGCACCACGGTCGCGACGCCGGACCGTGCGGAGCAAGCCGCCCCGAAGCTCCGGGAGTTCATACGGCAGCTGCGTGCCCTCACGGCCGAGGGGACGGGTGGGCCGAGCGGTTCGGTCGGTCCGGTCGGGTCGGCCAGCAGCGCGCCGCGCATCTCCCTCCTCTGCCACTCCTACGGCTCGGTGGTGTGCGGCCATGCCGCCTCCCAGCTGGATGTGGACGACATCGTGCTGGTCGGCAGCCCCGGTACCGGCGCGGACACCGCCGCGGCCCTGCACACCCCGGCCCGCGTCTGGGCGGCCCGAGGCAGTGACGACTGGGTGGGCGAGGTCCCGCACATCAAGGTCGACCTGCTCGGCACGACCGTCGGCTTCGGTACCGATCCGGTGTCCCCGACCTTCGGCGCCCGGGTCTTCGCGGCGGGCGACGGCGGCCACAGCGACTACTTCAGGCCGGGCTCGACGTCCCTGGCCAACATGACCCGCATCGTCCTGGGCGAGACCCCGGGGGTGACCCGATGACTGAGCCGACGCCTCGGTCCGTGCCCACTTCATCGTCCTCTTCTTCGACAGGTTCCTCGTCCCCGGCCAGTTCCTCGTCTTCTTCCTCGTCCTCTTCCTCATCCGGTTCCTCGGCCGAACCCCACACCGAATCCCGCACCAAAGGCCGTCGCCTGCGCCGCATATGGCAGGGCGTACGCCAGGGCGCCGACCGTGTCGAGGCCGCCACTCCCGCCGGTCGGGACCGGGCGGTCGACGCCCTGCGGGCCTTCGCGATCCTCGGCGTCGTCCTGGGCCACTGGCTGGTCACGGCCCTGGTGGCGGAGGGCAACGCCGGGGGCCTGCGCACCGCGAGCCCGCTGCACCACATGCCCTGGCTGGCCCCGATCTCCTGGGTCTTCCAGACCCTCGCCGTGTTCTTCCTGGTCGGCGGCCATGTGGCGACCCGCGGCTACACCTCGGCCCGGGCACGCGGCATGACGTACGGGCAGTGGCTGACGTCCCGTCTGTCCCGCCTGTTCAAACCGGTGATGGCCGTCCTCACCCTGTGGACGGTGGCGTCCGCGGTGCTGCTCCTCTCCGGCACGGACACGGGCACCGTGCACACGTTGCTCAAACTGGCCCTGTCCCCGCTATGGTTCCTGCTGGTCTTCGCCGCGCTGACGGCGGCGACACCCCTCCTACGGCGACTGAACCCCCTCTGGCCCCTGGCCGTCGTTCTCCATGTGGACCTCCTCCGCTTCGGCTTCGGCGGCCCGGCCTGGCTCGGCTGGATCAATGTGGCGGCCGGCTGGCTGGTGCCGTTCACCCTGGGCGCGGCCTGGACACGGGGTGAGCTGGAGCGCCGTCGCGCGGGCTGGATCCTGCTGACGGGGGGCGCGCTGATGACGGCCGGGCTGGTCGCCTGGGCGGGCTACCCGGCGTCGATGGTCGGTGTCCCGGGCGCCGGCATCTCCAACCTCAACCCGCCGACGCTGGCCGCGGTCACCTTCGGCATGGCCCAGTGCGGACTGGCCCTGCTCCTGCGGGGGCCCTTGCGCCGCGCGATGCGCCGCCCCCTGGCCTGGGCGGCGGTGGCGCTGCTCAACCTCTCCGCGATGACGATATTCCTCTGGCACCAGACGGCCCTGATGGCGACGACGGCCGTGGCCCTGCCCGCCGGCCACCTCCCCGGACTGCACACGGTCCCCGACAGCCTCGGCTGGGTGACGGCCCGTCTGCTCTGGCTTCCCTTGTTCGCCCTGGCGCTGGCCGTCTGCTGGACGGCGTTTCGCCCCTGCGAACAGGGACCGCGCCGCCCGAGCGGCCGCCGGTCCAGAGTCGTCCTGTCCCACCGTGCCTCTCACGGCACCGAAGCGAAGGCGCGCCACCATGCCTAGGGTTGGTCATGTGACGGAAACGGGGAGCCAGCACGCGTTCATGAGCTGGGTGCGGCGCTGGCTGGGGGTGCTGCGCGACGACCTGTGGACCGTCAGGGTGGATCCGCTGCCGCCCTCCACGTGGCTGCGCTGGCTGCCGCACGGCGTGCTGTGCCTGGTCGCGTTCGGCGTCACCATCGGCGCCGTGGCGCAACTGAACGACAACGGCGGGGCGGGCGGCCAGGTCGCCTTCGGGATCGGGCTCGCGCAGGGCGGCGCGGTGGTCCTCGCGCTGTGGCGGCCGGTTCCCGGATGGTGGCTCTCGATGGCGGCCATGGTGGCGGGTGCCGTCGAGGTGCGTCGCAACCTGCTGGCCGGTAGCGCGCACGACTTCACCTGGCCCTGGTCGGCGGCCGGAATCATCGGGCAGATGGCCGTGCTGCTGCTGGTCGCTCTGCGGGTGCGCACCCGGGTGTCCCTTGAGGCGCTGGCCCTCACCGCGCTAGTGACCTACGTCATCCAGGGGTTGTGGGGCGCGCAGGCCTACCAGCCCACCGGAGTGCTCGCGATCATTCTGTTCGCGGTCGTCGTGGTCCTCGGCATCGCCCTGCGCGGCCGCCGGGAGGCCCGTGCCGAGCTCGGCCGGCAGACCACGATCACCGCCGAGGAGCGGGCCCGGCGCACCCTGCTGGAGGAGCGCAGCCGTATCGCACGCGAACTGCACGACGTGGTGGCCCACCACATGTCGGTGATCTCCATCCAGGCCCAGGTCGCCCCGCACCTGGTGGAGAACCCCTCCGAGGAGCTGCAGACGAACCTCGCGGGCATCCGGCAGAACGCCCTGGACGCGCTCACCGAACTCCGCCGTGTGCTGGGCGTCCTGCGCTCCGAGGACCCCGAGAACCCGGACGACCCCTACGGCCTCGGCGAACCGGGCACCGGCGCCGCCCCCGACGCCCCCCAGCCCATGCTCGACCGGCTCGACGCGCTCATCGAGAACACCCGGGCCGCCGGTCTGGACGTCGTCACCGACATCCGGGGTGAGGCCCAGCAGTACCCCACGGGTGTGGAGTTGTCCGCGTACCGGATCATCCAGGAGGCGCTCAGCAACGCGCTGCGGCACGCACCGGGTTCGGAGGTGCGCGTCGAGGTCTCCCACGACTTCCACGGCTTGCATCTGGGCGTCGTCAACTCCCGCCCGCAGCGCCCCGTTCCCCCCTCCGCGGGCGCGGGACACGGCCTGCTCGGCATGCGGGAGCGCGCGGCGATGCTCGGCGGCCATCTCACCGCGGCCCCGACCCAGCACGGCGGCTTCGCGGTCTCGGCCTTCCTCCCGCGGGGCGACACCCCACCCGAGCACCGTCCCTGACGGGAGAACCGACCCCATCGACAGGAGAATCGACCCCATGACGAGCAGCCCCATCCGTGTACTCATCGCCGACGACCAGCAGATGGTCCGGCAGGGTTTCTCCGTGCTGCTCAACACCAAGCCCGACATCGACGTCATCGGGCAGGCGGTCGACGGCCTGGACGCGATCGAGAAGGTCGCCGAACTCGCCCCCGACGTCGTCCTGATGGACATCCGCATGCCCGAGCTCGGCGGTATCGAGGCCACCCGCCGCATCACCGACGCGACACCGCACATCAAGGTGCTGGTGCTGACCACCTTCGACCTCGACGAGTACGTGTACGAGGCCCTGCGCGCGGGAGCCTCGGGCTTCCTCCTCAAGGACGCCTCCGCCGACCAACTGGCCGAGGCGGTACGGGTCGTGGCGGCGGGCGACGCACTCCTCGCGCCCGGCATCACACGCCGCCTGATCGCCCAGTTCTCCCGCATGGACGGGCGTCCCCGTGCCCCGCTCAAGGACCGCGTCGGCGGCCTGACCGAACGGGAGACGGAGGTCCTCGCCCTGATCGCGCAGGGTCTGTCGAACGCCGAGATCGCCGAGCGGCTGGTCGTGGCCGAGCAGACGGTGAAGACCCACGTGGGCCGCATCCTGGTGAAGCTGGGACTGCGGGACCGGACACAGGCGGCGGTGTTCGCGTACGAGTCGGGCCTGGTGCGACCTTCCGGATACTGAGCGGCCCTCCGGGCCGGTACCCCGGGGCATCCCGGGGCCGGCACGCCGGCCATCCCGGTCCGCCCCGGGCTGCCCCCTGCCACTCCGGGCCCCCGGCACCCCGCGTTCTCCCCCCCCCGCATCCCAGCCCCGACCAGCGGTGACACCCGTAGTACCTGAGATGGACCTGCGGGAACCCCTCTCACTGGGGACGACTGGGAGACGGCCTTGCGCCTACCGTTCTGTACGTGACCGAGACGACTCGCATGCAGACCCAGCAGCCGGGGGACGGGGCCAGGGCGCCGCGTACCCCGGAGTTCCGGGTGGCCGCGGACGCCCTGCAAGGGCTGCGGCAGGACCTTCTCCACGACGCCTTCGCCTACCGTCCGCTGCCCCGCATGCGGGTGGACGGCCCGCTGACCAGGCGGCTGCCGGCGCGCCTGCGGGAGTACGCCTCCTGGCTCCCGCACGCCCTGATCGGCACGGCCGCCATGTTCACGCTGATGATCGCCACGGTCGACTCCAGTGGCTCGGCCCTGTTGCTCGGTCCGCTCTGCGTGATCCCCGTGCTGTTGACCATGGTGCGGCCCGTCGGAGCGTTCTGGCTGTCCATGGCCGCCACCCCGTTCTCGGGTGTGCTCGGCCACACCATGGGCGAGTGGCCGTGGGTGCCCGGCGCCTTCGCCAGCCATCTGACGGTGCTGACGGTCGTGGCCGTGCGGACCCGGCCGCGCACGGCCCTGTGGATGTGGCTGCTGACGGGGGCGTACGGCCTGGCCGCGGGCGCCGGCATCGGGCCGGGCTACTACGGCGCGAACACCGGCCCCATGATGGTCATCTCCGCGATGATCCTGCTCTGCGTCTCCCTCTGGCACATCCGCCGTGACGCGAAGCAGGAGGTCACCGCCCAGCAGACGGTGACCCTGCAGGAGCGTTCCAAGCGCACCCTCCTGGAGGAGCGCACGAACATCGCCCGCGAGCTGCATGACGTGGTGGCACACCACATGTCGGTCGTCGCCATCCAGGCCGAGGCCGCGCCCTACCGGGTGGAGAACCCGCCGCCGGAGCTGGAGCGGGCCTTCGCCACCATCCGGGAGAACGCGGTGGCCGCACTCACCGAGCTGCGCCGGGTCCTGGGCGTCGTCCGCGCCGAGGACTACGAGGCCCCGGACGCCCCGCAGCCCACCCTCGCCGACCTGGACGCGCTGCTGGCGAACGTGCGGGACACGGGCCTGGACGTCGAGAAGACGGTGACGGGAGCGGTGCGCACCCTTCCACAGGGTGTGGAGCTGTCGGCGTACCGGATCGTGCAGGAGGCGCTCAGCAACAGCCTGCGCCATGCGCCCGGGGCGAGTGCGAAGGTGGAGATCGGGTACGTCCTCGGCGGGCTCGGCGTGCGCATAGTCAACGGCCCGCCGCCCGCGTCGGCCCTGGTGAAGCCCTCGCCGGGCGCCGGGCACGGCATCACCGGGATGCGGGAGCGGGTGTCGATGCTGAGCGGTGAGATGACGGCGGGTTCGACGGAGGACGGCGGCTACGAGGTGGCCGTGTTCCTGCCGGTCGCCACGACGACTGAGGACGGATCATGACCATCCGCGTGCTGATCGCGGACGACCAGATGATGGTGCGCGAGGGCTTCTCGGTCCTGCTGAACGCGATGCCGGACATCGAGGTCGTCGGCGAGGCCGTCAACGGGCGCGAGGCGGTGGAGCGGGTCCGTGAGCTCGGCCCGGACGTCGTGCTGATGGACATCCGTATGCCGGAGCTGAACGGCATCGAGGCGACCCGCGAGATCGTCGCGGCGGACGGCTCGGCGAAGGTCCTGGTGCTGACCACCTTCGACCTCGACGAGTACGTGTACCAGGCGCTGCGCGCGGGAGCCTCCGGATTCCTGTTGAAGGACGCCTCGGCCCGCCAGCTCGCCGACGGCGTGCGGGTGGTCGCGGCCGGCGAGGCGCTGCTGGCCCCCTCGATCACCCGGCGCCTGATCACGGAGTTCTCGAAGCTGTCCGACTCCCCGCGCCTGATGTCCTCCGCGCACGCGGCGTACGGGGATCTGACCGAGCGGGAGACGGAGGTGCTGGTGCTCATCGCGCAGGGCCTGTCGAACTCGGAGATCGCCGAGCGGCTGGTGGTCGCCGAGTCGACGATCAAGACCCATGTCAGCCGGATCCTGGTGAAGCTGGGACTGCGGGACCGTACGCAGGCGGCGGTGTTCGCGTACGAGGCGCGGTTGGTCACACCGGGCTGAGCCGCCGGGGCTACGGTGAGGGGATGGAACAGCGCATCACTCTGATCACGCTGGGAGTCGCCGATCTGGCCAGGTCCAAGGCGTTCTACGAGGCGCTGGGCTGGCGGGGGCAGGAGGTCGAGGAGACCGTCTTCTTCCAGGCGGGCGGCCTGGGGCTGGTGCTGTGGGGCCGGGACAAGCTGGCGGAGGACTGCGGTCTGGAGCCCGGGCGGGCGGGCGGTTTCGGCGGGATCGTGCTCGCGCACAACGTCCGGTCGGAGGCCGAGGTCGACGCGCTCCTGGCGGCGGTGGAACGGGCCGGGGGGACGGTCACCAAGCCGGCGGCCGTCAACGCGGTCGGCTTCTACTCCAGCGCCTTCGTCGACCCCGACGGCCACGCCTGGGAGGTCGCCCACAACCCGGGCTTCCCACTGGCCGACGACGGCACGATCACCCTGCCGAACTTCGACACGGCCTAGCCACCCCCTGGACCTCCCCGACCCTCGGACCCCGGCCCCCGGGCCCCGGGCCCCGGCCCCCGTCTCCGACCCCCCGGACCCCAGCCCCGGTCCCCGCCCCCCGGCCCTCGGCCACCGGCCCCCGCCCCCCCCACTCACCCCCAGCCCTGGTCAGGGAGTGGGAAGGCGGTCTAACGTCCGGGCATGGCAGCTCCTTTCGATCTCGCTTTCGATCCGTGGGACCCGGCGTTCCTGGCCGACCCGTACCCCGCCTACGCCGAGCTGCGTGCCCGGGGGCGCGTGCACTGGTTCGAGCCCACGAACCAGTGGCTGGTGCCGCACCACGCGGACGTCTCGGCGCTGCTGCGGGACCGGCGCCTCGGCCGCACATACCAGCACCGCTACACGCACGAGGACTTCGGACGGACGGCGCCGCCCGCGGAGCACGAGCCGTTCCACGTCCTCAACGACCACGGGATGCTCGACCTGGAACCGCCGGACCACACCCGGATCCGGCGGCTGGTGTCGAAGGCGTTCACCCCGCGCACGGTGGAGCAGCTGAAGCCGTACGTGCGGGGGCTGGCCGGGGACCTGGTGTCGGCGCTCGTCGAGAAGGGCGGCGGTGACCTGCTGACGGACGTCGCGGAGCCGCTGCCCGTCGCCGTGATCGCCGAGATGCTGGGCATTCCGGAGGCGGACCGGGCGCAGTTGCGGCCCTGGTCGGCGGACATCTGCGGGATGTACGAGCTGAACCCGTCGCAGGAGACGGCGGCCAAGGCGGTCCGGGCGTCGGTGGAGTTCTCGGACTATCTGCGCGAGCTGATCGCGGCCCGCCGTGAGAAGCCCGGCGAGGACCTGATCTCCGGCCTGATCGCGGCCCACGACGAGGGCGACCGGCTGACCGAGCAGGAGATGATCTCCACGGCGGTCCTCCTCCTCAACGCCGGCCACGAGGCCACGGTGAACGCCACGGTCAACGGCTGGTGGGCCCTGTTCCGCAACCCCGCCCAACTGTCGGCCCTGCGCGCCGACCACTCCCTGATCCCCTCGGCGATCGAGGAACTGATGCGCTACGACACCCCCCTCCAGCTCTTCGAACGCTGGGTCCTGGACGAGATCGAGATCGACGGCACGACGATCCCGCCCGGCGCGGAGATCGCCATGCTCTTCGGCTCCGCCAACCATGACCCGGAGGTCTTCGAGGACCCGGACAAGCTGGACCTCACCCGCAAGGACAACCCGCACATCTCCTTCAGCGCCGGCATCCACTACTGCATCGGCGCCCCGCTGGCCCGCATCGAACTCGCGGCGTCGATGACGGCACTGCTGGAGCAGGCCCCGACACTGCGGTTGGCGGCGGACCCGGAGCGGAAGCCGAACTTTGTGATCCGGGGGCTGGAGGGGCTGAGCGTCGAGGTGGGGTGATCACCCGTTCGGATGATCGCCGAGAGATTGCGGGGCCTGTCTGCGAGTGGCCGATCAAGCTGGTGCCTGCCTGCGAAGGGAGGCACCATGACGGTTATGGCAGAGCGCGCGTCGTCTCAGTTGTCAGTGGACATGTTCGAGCGGATCGCCGAGTTCGCCGAACGGGAGGACGAGACCGTCAGGTTCGAGTTCATCGACGGACGGATCGGGCTCAAGAAAGTGACGAACGGCAACCACGGCGCGATCACTATGTGGCTGATCCGTCAATGTATGCGTGCCCGGCCCGACCTCGACCTAAATCCATTGCAGGGTCTCAAGGTGGAGGCATACCGCAAGGGACGGGCGCGACCTGACGGTGTGCTCGCCCCCGTTGATCACTTCATGGGCCAGGGGGAGTGGGCCGAGCCCCGCGGCGTGCTGATGGCAGTCGAAATCACGTCGTACGACTCGGATACCCACAACCGCGACCGGATCGAGAAGCCTCGGGCGTACGCGGAAGCCGGCATCCCGGTCTATCTACTGATCGACCGGGACAACCTGTCCATCCTCGTGCACAGTGATCCGGACCTGGAGGACGGTTACCGGGACATCCACGTGGTCAGGCTCGGTGGCAAGGTCATCCTCCCCGACCCTGTCGGCATCGAGCTCGACACCGAGGAACTCAAGCAGTACGTCGACTGATCTCAGTCACGTCGTCAAGTCCCGCCGCCGCAGCCCCGCTAGCCCTGCGGCGGCCAGCACCACCGCCAGCCCCAGCAACACCACCACCGGCCCCCACTCCATGCCGCCCCCCGGAAGCTTCGGCAGATGCCCGAACGGCGACAGGTCCAGTACCGCCTGCGGAGCGTCGAGAGCGGGTCCCACCCAGCCGATCAGCAGCACCGCCCCGGCGACCCCCCACGCCCCGGTCGCAGCCCGTGGCAGCACCCCGTACAGCAGGACCGCCAGCCCGCCGATGACCCACACCGCGGGGAGCTGGACCAGGCAGGCGCCCAGGATCGGGCCGAACTCCTTGCCGTAGCCGACGGCGAAGCCGAGGCCGGACAGGAGCATGATCAGGGCGGAGCCGGCGAAGGCGATCATCAGGTGGCCCGCGGCCCACCGCAGCCGCCCCACCGCGTTCGCCAGGATCGGCTCGGCCCGTCCCGACGTCTCCTCGCCGTGCAGTCGCAGTACCGAACCGACCACGTACAACGCGGCGATCAGGCCGAGCATGCCGATCATCGAGGCCAGGAAGGCGTCCGTGAGGCCCGACTGGCCGCCCATGCGCTCGAAGATCTCGCGGGCTTTGTCGTTGTCGCCGACCAGGTCGGCCACCCCGTCGGTCAGCCCGCCGTAGACGACCCCGGCGAGGAAGAAACCGATCGACCAGCCGAGCACGCTCCCGCGCTGCAGCCGCCACGCCAGCGCTCCCGCAGTGCGGAGGCGGCCGACGGCAGGGCCCGGCCGGGCGGGCAGGAAGCTCATGCCGACGTCGCGGCGACCGGCGAGTTCGTAGGCCACCACGCCCTGCACAACGGCCGCGGCCACGAACAGCAGCAGCACCCACCACCGCTCCTCCGCGAACGGCCGCAGGTTCTCCAGCCAGCCCAGCGGCGACACCCAGGTCAGCGCGGACGAACCGTCGTCCGACGCCGAGTCGCCCGCCGCGCGCAACACGAACGCGGCGCCCAGCAGCCCCGCCGTCAGCCCTCGGGCCAGCCGCGCGCTCTCGGTGAACTGGGCGACGATCGCCGCCAGCGTGGCGAAGACCATGCCGACCCCGGCGAGCCCGAGCCCGAGCGCCAGCGCCCCGGAGGTGCCCCGGCTCGCGAGTCCGGACGTCACCAGGAGGGCGAGTACGGCGTTGGCGACCGCCGCCGTGAGCAGTGCGGCCGTGAGGGAGGCCCTGCGGCCCACCATTCCGGACGCCACCAGCTCCTGGCGGCCGCTCTCCTCCTCGTCCCGGGTGTGCCGTACGACGAGGAGCAGGCTGACCACGGCGGCCAGCGCGCCCGCGTAGACGCCGACCCGCCAGGCCGTCAGGGCGCCGACCGAGTCGTCGAAGGCCGGGCCGATCAGGGCGCGGAAGGAGGCGTTGGCCGCCGTGTCCTGCACGACGTTGGCGCGTTCGGCGGGGGTGGCGTAGAGGTTCTCCAGCGTGTTCGGCATGGAGAGGATCATCAGCGCGTTCACGCCCACCCAGACCGGGATCATCAGGCGGTCGCGGCGCAGGGCGAAGCGCAGCAGGGTTCCGGTGCCCGCCAGTTGGCGCGAGCCTCCCGGCCGTACGGCGAACTCGGTCGTCGTGGCGGTCATCGCGCGGCCACCGCCTCGTGGACGTCGTCCTGGTAGTGCCGCAGGAACAGTTCCTCCAGCGTCGGCGGCGTCGAGGTCAGCGACCGCACGCCGGACTCGCTCAGGGAGCGCAGTACGGCGTCGAGTTTGTCGGTGTCGACCTGGAGGCGGACGCGACGGCCCTGTACGTCGAGGTCGTGGACCCCGGGCAGGTGTGACAGTCCGTTGGGCGCGCCGACGAGTTCGGCGGTGACGCTCGTCCGGGTCAGATGGCGCAGGTCGGCGAGCGAACCGCTCTCGACGGTACGGCCCTTGCGGATGATGCTGACCCGGTCGCAGAGTTCCTCGACCTCGCTCAGGATGTGCGAGGACAGCAGGACCGTCCGGCCCCTGTCCCGCTCCTCCTCCACGCAGCGCTGGAAGACCTCCTCCATCAGCGGGTCCAGACCGGAGGTCGGCTCGTCGAGGATCAGCAGGTCCACGTCCGAGGCGAACGCGGCGACGAGGGCGACCTTCTGCCGGTTGCCCTTGGAGTAGGTGCGGCCCTTCTTCGTCGGGTCCAGCTCGAACCGCTCGATGAGTTCGGCCCGCCGTCCGGCGTCGAGGCCGCCCGCCCGTCGCCCACCACCACCCTGCCTGACGCGCTTCGCGCGGCCCCCATCATGGAGACGGCCGTAGAGGTCGATGACCTCACCGCCGGACAGGTTCCGCCACAGGGTCACGTCCCCGGGGACGTAGGCGATCCGGCGGTGCACCTCCACCGCGTCCGCCCAGGGATCGCGGCCGAGCACCTGCGCGGCGCCCGAGTCGGCCCGCAGCAGGCCGAGCAGGACGCGGATGGTGGTGGACTTGCCGGCGCCGTTGGGGCCGAGGAAGCCGTGTACCTCACCGGTGCGGACGTCCAGGTCGAGGCCGTCGAGCGCATGCGTCTTGCCGAACGACTTGTGCAGTCCGGAGACGGTGATTGCCTTCGTCATGCTTCAGAACGTACGCTTCTTTCAGAAATTTGTGAAGTTAAGGAAGCGTGTGAAGCCCCGATAGGATGGCCGCATGGATGGGCACACGGATGGGCGCATGACGGAATCAGCCGGGGCGGGCCGGGACGCGGAGTCGGTGTCGAAGTTCGTGGAGTCCTTCGCGGCGCAGCTCGTCGAGGCCGGGATGCAGCGGATGGCGGCCCGGGTCTTCGCGGCTCTCCTCGCCTCCGACAAGGGCGTGCTGACCTCCGCCGAGCTGGGCGATCAGCTGCAGATCAGCCCCGCGGCCGTCTCCGGCGCGGTGCGCTATCTGTCCCAGACGCACATGGTGTCGCGCGAGCGGGAGCCCGGTTCACGCCGGGAGCGCTACCGGGTGCACGGCGACCAGTGGTACGAGGCCCTGACCAACCGGGAAGCCGTCCTCAAGCGCTGGGAGGTCGCCCTGCGCGAGGGCGTCACCAGCCTCGGCGCCGACACCCCGGCGGGCCGCCGGCTGGCCGAGACGCTGGCCTTCTTCGAGTTCATCGAGGGCGAGATCGCGGCGATGATGGAGCGCTGGCGGGTACACCGGGAGAAGACGTTCGGCCAGGGCTGACCCGGCCGAACGGCTGGTCAAGGCGTCACGGAACGCAGCAGCTCAGCCGCCGCTCCACGCACCCCGGGCGCCCATGTCCCCGCGCTGCGCTCGGGCCACCGCGGCTCGGCGCCGACCCGTTCCGCGAGGGCCAGCAGCGGGGCGAGGAAGCCCTCGACCAGGGAGCTCAGCAGGTTGCTGCCGGTGTGGTCGTACCAGTCGAGCAGGGCGTTCACGAACTCCTCGAAGGCGTCCGGATCGATCTGGCACTCGTCGCTCACCATCGGCCCGAACCCCGAGGGAACGGCCAGATGCGCCTCGTAGACGCGCACATACGCGAGGAAGAGCTGGGACGTCTGCTGCCCCGGGTTCCACACCGGTTCCCCGGCCACCTCGTAGTACTGACTCATCGCCGCGCCCCCCATGATCGAAGGCTCGGCAGCATAACCACCCCTCGCCCCGACCCGCCCGGCATTAAACGCCAGGCCCCGGCCCCGGCTCGGGCAGCACCAGCCGCAGCCCCCCTGCCCCCACGGTCCACGTCCGTCTGCGCAACGGCCCCGACACCTCCGCGTCCGCGCCGTACCGGAAGTGCGCGCCCGAGACGGTCACCGTCCGACCCTGGGCCAGCAGCGGGGATGCCTCCGCGCCCACCGAGGCCGGGCGGACCTCCACCGCGGCCACCCCGGTCGCCCCGGCGGCCCCCGGCGTCACCGACACCGCCTCCACCGGCTGGTCGAGGTCCACCAGCGTCGCCCCGTCGACCTCCACCCGCAGCCGTGCCGGGCCGGGGACGCCGGCCGCCGCCGTGCCGAGCGCCGGGACCAGGTTCCGTACGAGGGACTGGCACGTCCGCAGCCACGGCCGTGCGGGCCCGGATTCCAGCGTCGCGGCGTCGTCGGGGACGTCGGGCTCCCGTACCGGCGGGATCCGCAGTGCGCCCAGCACCACCCCGTCGCTGTCGTCGACGAGGAGGTCCAGCCGCCGCTCCACGCCCTCCAGCACGGCCCGGGCCGCCGCCACCGCGCCCGTCGGCACCCCCAGGGATCCGGCCAGCGACAGCGCGCCCCCGACCGGCACCACCGACAGCACGCATTCGGCCAGCTCCCGCTGCCGGTGCAGCAGGGTCACCGCGCGCGTCAGCGCCCGGTCGTCGCCGACCACCACAGGCCGTCGAGAGCCGCGCCGGGCCAGTGCCCGGGCGAACTCGTCCGGGCTGTCCGGCAGGCACACCTTCGTCGCCGCACCCGCGCTGAGCACGTCTTTCGCGATGCGTACGGACTCGCCGTCCCTCCTGCGAGCGATCGGATCGATCACCACCAGCAGCTGATCGGACATCGCGAAAGTCGCCACCTCGGCCATGCCTCGCTTCCTCGGGTAGCATCTTTGTGCAAGAGCCCCTTGCGCTATTGCGCCAGGGGCTTCGTCTATTCCGGGGCCATCCGGTCCGACGGTTCACGGCCAACGACGGTCGCGACCTGTCGTGGTGTACACGGTCAAGACCCTCCGTGTACACCCCTGACCTTGGACATGCCCCGCCCGGAAGGGGTGTACGCGCGTGCCCGCACTTGTGCTGCTCGGTGCTCAGTGGGGTGACGAAGGCAAGGGAAAGGCGACGGACCTGCTAGGCGGATCCGTCGACTATGTGGTGCGCTACCAGGGCGGCAACAACGCCGGCCACACGGTAGTCGTGGGTGATCAGAAGTACGCCCTGCACCTGCTCCCTTCTGGAATCCTCTCCCCGGGGTGTACCCCGGTCATCGGCAACGGCGTCGTCGTCGACCCGTCGGTCCTGCTCTCCGAGCTGAGCGGTCTGAACGAGCGCGGCGTCGACACGTCCAAGCTCCTCATCAGCGGAAACGCGCACATCATCACGCCTTACAACGTGACGGTGGACAAGGTGACGGAACGCTTCCTCGGCAAGCGGAAGATCGGCACGACCGGGCGCGGCATCGGCCCGACCTACGCCGACAAGATCAACCGCGTCGGCATCCGCGTCCAGGACCTCTACGACGAGTCGATCCTGGAGCAGAAGGTCGAGGCGGCCCTCGACGTCAAGAACCAGCTGCTCACCAAGCTGTACAACCGCCGCGCGATCGCCGTGGGCCAGGTCGTCGAGGAGCTGCTGGAGTACGCCGAGAAGATCAAGCCGTACGTCGCCGACACCGTCCTGGTCCTCAACCAGGCGCTGGAGGACGACAAGGTGGTCCTCTTCGAGGGCGGCCAGGGCACGCTCCTGGACATCGACCACGGCACGTACCCCTTCGTCACGTCCTCGAACCCGACCGCGGGCGGCGCCTGCACGGGCGCGGGCGTGGGCCCGACGAAGATCAGCCGCGTCATCGGCATCCTCAAGGCGTACACGACCCGTGTCGGCGCCGGCCCGTTCCCGACCGAGCTGTTCGACGAGGACGGCGAGGCGCTGCGCCGCATCGGCGGCGAGCGGGGTGTGACGACCGGCCGTGACCGTCGCTGCGGCTGGTTCGACGCGGTGATCGCCCGCTACGCCACCCGCGTCAACGGCCTCACCGACTTCTTCCTCACCAAGCTGGACGTCCTGACCGGCTGGGAGGAGATCCCGGTCTGCGTGGCGTACGAGATCGACGGCAAGCGCGTCGAGGAACTCCCGTACTCCCAGTCCGACTTCCACCACGCCAAGCCGGTCTACGAGACCCTGCCCGGCTGGTCCGAGGACATCACGTCGGCCAAGTCCTTCTCCGACCTGCCGAAGAACGCCCAGAACTACGTCAAGGCGCTGGAGGAGATGTCCGGCGCCCCGATCTCCGCGATCGGCGTTGGTCCGGGCCGGGACGAGACGATCGAGATCAACTCGTTCCTGTAGAAACAGCGGCGTAGAGACAGCTGCGCCGCGTCCGGTTGTCATCGGACGCGGCGCGCTTCTACGGATACCTCAGTCCGCGCACCTGAGTCGTGTAAAGAGCAGCGGACCACCAGTACAACGCGGCTCCCCAAATCGCCAGCGCCCATCCGAAAACGCGCGCAAGGTCAGCCAACGAATCTCCTCCGTCGGCCAGCAGAAGCAGTGGGAACGCGTACATCAGGTTGAAGGTGGCCGCTTTCCCGATGAAATTCACCTTGAGTGGCCCGTATCCGATGCGTCGCAGCACTGCGATATTCAGGGCCATGAATACGTCACGGGCGAGAAGCAGTGCCAGGAACCACCACGGGATGATGTCCCGCAGGACCAGCGCGAGCAGCGTGGAAATCGTGTAGAGCCGGTCGGCCGCCGGATCCAGTACTTGTCCGAGGCGGGTTATCTGATTCCAGCGGCGAGCCAGTTTCCCGTCGAGGTAATCGGTGACGCCGCTGATCATCAGCAGGGCAATCGCCCATCCATCACGGCTCGGATTGCCGAAGTAGGGCTGGAGAACGAGCCACAAAAACACCGGAACTCCGGCGACGCGCAGAGCGCTCAAAGCGTTTGGGATCGTCAGTACCTTGTCAAGGTGATCCTTTTCCACTTCCCTGCCTCCAGCTGGGGCGCCCAAAGCCCAGAATTTTGATTGATGTTACCAGAGTTCCCGCGCCGTAATATCCGGACATTTGTGGTCATAATTAATGATCTTGCGGTATGCAATTACCCTCTGTTAGGTTGCTCGGGTGCCGCCTGACCAGCGACGCACCGGTTGCCTGTTGCAACCGCCAATGGATTTCTTTCATAGGGGGTATTTCATGAACATGAGGCGCTTGACTGTGGTCCTGTCGACCACCGCGCTTACTTCTGCGGTCTTGCTGGCCACTTCCGGTAGCGCCGTCGCGGCAGACCGGATCACGTGGAAGAACGCCGCAACCGGCCGCTA
This sequence comes from Streptomyces sp. HD, assembly GCF_028369295.1. Lineage (GTDB taxonomy): Bacteria > Actinomycetota > Actinomycetes > Streptomycetales > Streptomycetaceae > Streptomyces. The sequence goes on along the minus strand of NZ_JAQMYP010000009.1, from coordinate 55,534 downwards.
TCTCGGCATGGACACCGGCATTACCGGCACCGGGACCAAGGTGCTCACGGACAAGCGGAACGCCGGCGGCTGGACCGAGTCCAAGAACTCCGACGGCTCGTTCACTCTTAAGTACGACGGCTACAGCACGGGAGATCACTGCCTGGACAGCAATGCCAGGGGATCCGTCTACGGCATTGACTGCAATGGCGGAAACAACCAGAAGTGGTTCGAAACGAAGACCTCTACCGGTTGGCGCCTGAAGAACAAGGCGACCGGACGCATCCTGGACAGCAACGAGTCCGGCTCTGTCTACACGAAGCCCGACAACGGCGGTAAGTTCCAGCGCTGGCTCTGACCCGCAGGGACTTGAGTCGCGCTAGTCGACCGGCAGTGCGATAAAGGCGGCCCAGGCTTTGCCGGAGACGGTGAGGTTTGGGCCGTCGGGGTTTTTGGAGTCGCGGATGTGGATGGTGGGGGTGTGGGGGCAGGGGGCGACTTCGACGCAGGCTCCGCCGCCGCTGTCGCTGTACGACGACTTGCGCCAGGCGTAGGCGACTTCGACGCAGTCGCCGCCGCCCCCGTCGCTGTAGCTCGACTTGAACCAGCGAAGGCTTCCGGTGCCGGTCATCGTTCCTCTCCTGCCAACCGCTCGATGAAGGCCAGTGATTCGTCGGGACTCAGGGCCTGTGCTCGGATCCTCGCATAGCGGTGCGCCAGTTGGGACACCTCCGCCGGGTCGCTGACCAGAATGCCCTGGTCCTCAATCTCCATGTAGACGACGTGCTGGTGGTCACTGGTCTCCAAGAGGTGCATGCCTCCTCGGTCGCCCGCGTACGTTCCGCGCAGTCCGCGGTCCATGGGCAGCACCTGCACGAAGACGTTTTCCCGCTGGGCGTCCTCAATGAGTGAGCGCAGTTGCCCGCGCATGATGTCCCAGCTCCCGAACGGCCGCCGCAGCACGCTCTCTTCGAGGATCAGCTCGATCAGAGGGGCCGGGTTCCGGTCGAAGAGCGCCCGGCGGGCCAGCCGGGCCTCTACCAGTTCCTCGCGCCTCTGCTCTGACACGGGAGGATGGCCACCGCCGATCAGCGCCCGCGCGTAATCCTCTGTCTGGAATAACCCGTCGACGACCAGCGCCTCGTACGAGCAGATCGTGACCGCCCCGGCCTCCAGCTCCGAGAACCCCCGGAACCGAGCCGGGTACTTCTCCAGCAGCATCCACTTGCGCGCCTTCTCGAAGACCCCCAACCCACCCCCGAGCTCCTCCTCCAACTTCACCAGCATCTGATCACTCGCAGGCTGCGCACACGTCTCCATCGCGCTGACCGCCGCCGCCGTGTACCCGAGCTTGTCGCCCAACTGCGGCTGCGTAAGCCCCTGTTGCTCCCGCAACGCCTTCGCCAGGGCGGCGACCAAATGGGCCGTACCGCCTGCCTCCGTCTTGTTCTCCGCCCGCGCCATTGCGGTCACCTCCGAACTCAACCGAACTCAACCGGTCACAACTCACGGACGCCGCCACTCAACCGTGTTCAACCGGCGACTCAGAGTCATGGATCAAGCTAGCCGCGCACCCGCAAACTGGCCCCGTGAATACGCAAAGTGAGCTGACCTGGCTTCCGGAATCCGGCGTTCAACTCCGCAAGGCAGGCGTCCAGTTCGACGCGATCAGAGTCGACGGCGAGGAGGGCAGGGACGTCGCCGACTGGCTCGCTCGCATGACCGGCGGCGATCCGGGACCGGTCGTCGAGACGGCGACGGGGCGGCGCGGGGTCTACTTCCTCGTGCCCGTCGGCAGTACGTCCCACCGCGCCTGGCCCGACCACGTCACCCGCTTCACCGCAGGTCCGAGCCGTGTCTCGTACATCCCGGTGCCCGCGCTCGACGGCCTGACCTGGCCCTTGAGTTGGCGCTACCGCCCGACGGCCCCCGACCGCCTGGTCCACGCACGTCTGCTGTACGCCGCCCTTCACTCGCAGGAGTGAAGAACGCGAACTTCCGCCAGGGAAAAGGCAGTTTCGACTTGCAATCGTCGCTCTGCGTGGCCTTAGAGTCACGCCAGAAACGAAATGCCCCCGCGGTGCGCCAACACCCGGGGGCTCGACACCAGGAGCGAACACCTCCGGATGCTTTCTCATCGTACGACGCCTGCGCGCGTCTTTTCAGGCTTCTCAGCCCCCCTTTTCCGCGACCGCACCATCTCCTGGTCCGCCGTGGACGTACTGACGTACCTATGGACCCTCCCGGACGGCGCCCGCGTCAGCCTCCGAACCGGACGGGACCGGACCGCCGCCGCCCTGCGTGAGCTGGAGGAACTGCGGTATCTGCGGCGGGTGGTGCGTGAGGGCGAGCGGCCCGGTCAACTCGCCATCGCCTACGAGGTGTTCGACTCTCCGTGCGAAGTCGAGCCACCCATGGGTGAATTCGAGAAAGTCGAGAACCGGCACTCGCCCAGCAGACAGACCGTGCGCGCCACCCACCTGCTCATCTCGCTCAGGAACATCGACCCCCGGCTCACCCTCGACGGCGCCGAGGCGCGCCGGCTCGCTCCGCTGGTCGAGGAGTGGTGGGCGCGGGGGGTCAGTACGGCGCGGGTGCGGGCGGCGTTGGCGTACGACTGGCCGGGGCCGGTGCATTCGGCGGCGGCGCACATCGAGGCGTGCCTGCGGCGTGGGTGCCCCGTGATCCCAACTCCCGTACCCATTACGGCCGTTGAGGTCGAGTTCCGGCGTCGCCCGGGTGTCTTCGGCTGGCGGGCGACCGTGCGGCGGGGCGGGGAGTGGATCCGGGGGCTGCTGAGGCGGCGTGCGGTGGCCGCGTAGGCGAACACAGACTCCCGGCCGTGCAGCCGTAGGGCCGGGTCAACCCAATCGGAAGGAATGCGATGACTGCATTACTTGAGCGGACCGAGACGGTATACCGCAGGTATACTGGCGTCATGGCTGACACCACCGTCAAGGTCGACCCCGCTGTCCGTGACCGCCTCATGGTGCTCGCCCGCGAGCGGGGGATGACCATGCGTGACCTGATCGCAGAGTTGGCGGGAGCCACGCCGACGAAGGAGGAGCTGCGGAAGCGGTACGAGGAGACCAAGGCGTACTGCGAGACGCACTTCGGTGTGACGCTCACGGACGAGGACCACGACAGGGTGGAGAAGGTCTGGCAGGACCTTGAGGCCGGCCGGCCCGTGGACAGCCTGTGAGCGCCGGAATGGCCGGATCGACCGGCGTCGTCTTCGATGAGTCGGCACTGCTGGCGCTGGGCTCGGGGAACTCGTTGGCCTCGCAGTTCGTCTCGAACTCCGAGCACGGGCCCACTCGGCACGTCTATGTTCCCGCGCTCTGTCTCGCCGCCGCCGACGGTATGCGCAAAGGGCTCGCCGAGCATGTCGGAGCCCTGCCCGCGGTCGAGATCGTGGAGCTGGACTTCGCGGGTGCGTCCACGGTGGGTGCGCTGTTGCGTGACGGGGTGGAGTGGCGGCTCGGCCACGCTGTCCATCTGTCCCGGCCCACGCCGGACTGGCCGGACGGGCGGCGCGTCCTGACCGTCGAGCCCGACCGGTACGCGGACATGCCCCTCGTTCGCACCATCAGGCTGCCGCGTCAGCGGTGACCCGGAGATGACCCCGAGGGGAGGGGCCTTCGTCGGGTGCCCTCCCCTCAACGGGCAAAGCGCGCATAGCACGCATAGCGTGGAAGCAGGACCCCAGGAAAGGTGAGTGCTATGCGCGTGCTGCTCCAAGCCCATCTCGACACGGCGAAGTCGAACGACGTCATCCAAAGCGGCAAGATGCCCCAGGTGGTCAAGGGGCTCATGGACAAGATCCACCCGGAATCCGCCTACTTCACCACCGATCACGGGGTCCGCACGATGTACCTGGTCTTCGACCTGGAGGACCCCTCTCAGATGCCGTCGATCGCCGAGCCGCTCTTCGTGGAACTGGGCGCAGACCTGGACTACACGCCGGTGATGAACGCCGATGACCTGCAGAAGGGGCTGGCCCAGATGAAGTAGGTCGGCTGATCGAACCAGATCAGCTGAAGACGATCATCGAACCCTGCGCCAGACTCCGTGTCGCCGCCGCGTGCAGCCCCAGCCATACATGCCGTTCGCGGGCGAACGGGCTCGGGTCGTAGGGGGCGGGGACGGCCGGTTCCTCCAGGGCCGTGGGGGCCGCCGGGGGCTGGGGGGCCGTCGGAGGGTTGGCCGGGTCGATGCCGATCACCGGGGCCACGAACTCCAGCTCGCGCAGGAGCGCCTGGGAGGAGCCGAGCGGGCCGCCGCCCGCCAGGAGCTCCTCGCTGGAGAGCGGGCCCGGGAAGTCGACGGGGACGTAGGCGCCCGCGTGGTCGTAGTGCCAGACCAGATGCGACTGCTGGGCGGTCGACTCGAACATCTCCAGTAGCTGTTCGTAGTCGCCGCCCAGCTCGTCGACCGGGGTGACCGCGAGCCCGCAGACCTGGAGCAGATACGCGCGGCGCAGGAAGTGCAGCGCGTCGTAGTCGAAGCCGGCGACCGGGGCTACGTCGCCGGACAGGCCCGGCATGTACTGGTACACCGGCACCGGTGGCAGTCCGGCCTCGGCGAGCACGTTGTTGTATTGCGCGAGTTCCTCGGCGAACGGGTTGTCGGGGGTGTGGCACAACACATCGACAAGCGGTACCAGCCACAGGTCACAGGCCAAAAGAGGGCTCCTCGCTCAGCACGAAGCACGTCGGTCAGGGAAGGGTAATCGGTGAGGCGCGGGATCAGCTCCCCTTGCGCAGGTCCCATACCCACACTCCGTCGACCCACCTACCAGGAGCCCCCACCAGCTTCTCCACGGTCTCACGCAACGCACCGTCGTTCGGCTGCGGGGCCAGCACCAGGACGCCCGCCCTCCAGTACGCCAGATCCACCCGGGCCTGCTCCCGCCAGGACTGATTGACCGGCGGGACGTCGCCCGAGTCACTGACATCGCGCAACAGGTTGGAGGTGAAACGGGGCTCGGCGCCGTAGATGCCCGTCCGTTCCTCGCCGTAGGGGCCGTTGAAGTAGCCGCCCGCCAGCCGGAAGCCGAGCCCGGCCTCGGTCTGCCAGTGCAGCGCCTCCGCGTCGCCGGGGTCCGGCAGCGGCACCGGCACCAGGGACTCGCCCTCGCGGACGTACGACTTCCAGGTGCCGTCCGCGATGAAGGCGGGGACGGCGGTGCGGTCCACCGCCCTCAGCGGGGCCGGGACGAGGGGGAGCAGTGCGAGGGCGACGCCCAGGTGGCCGACGTAGCGGATCGCCATGCGGCGGGTCGCGAGCAGGCGGTCGACCGCGATCGCGAGCAGCATGCCCAGCGCGGGTGCGCAGATCATCGCGACCCGGCTCTCGATGACCGCCTCGAAGAGGGGCTTGTCGGCGAGGAGTTCCCAGGGGCCGGGGAGGGTGATGCCGGTGAGCGGGATGCGGAACTCCCGGCCCAGGGACAGGAAGGCCGCCGCCACCGCCGTGAACGCCAGCGCCTTGACCAGGGCCCGCTTCCACAGCCGTACCAGGATCGCGAGGGCGAGCAGGGCCAGCGGCCAGCCGTAGAAGGCGTTCTGTTCGGTGGTGTTGAAGGCCAGTGCGTTCGCCCGCTCCGCGTCGCCCGCGAGCCAGGAGCGCTCCGCGAAGGAGAGCAGGGCGAGGGGGCTGTTGAAGGAACGGGGGTTGTGCTCGATGTCGGTGTAGCTCTGCGGGCCGGCGAACTGCCACACCAGTGGGTACACGATGAGGGGCAGGCAGACCGAGGCGCCGATCAACAACCCTCGCAGCAGCGGGCGCCAGGAGGCGCGTGCCGTGTCCCGGCGTACCGCGGCATACGCGGCGGCGAACAGCAGCATGCCCAGCGTCGCCAGCAGCAACGGCTCCTCGCCGAGGAAGACCTGGTACGCCGCCATCAGGCCCAGCACCACGCCGTCCCGGACGACCCTGGTGCCCGTGCACAGGCGCAGGGCGCGGTCGATGATCAGCGGGATCATGAACAGGACCACGAAATTGGGGTGCGCGTGGGCGTGGCTGACCATCGGCGGGGCGAAGGAGGCCAGGGCGGCGCCCAGGAAGGCCGCGATCCGGCCGCGTGCCACGTACTTGACGATCAGCCAGTACCAGGCGGCCGCCGTGGCGGCGAGGCCCAGAGTCATGACCAGGCTGAGGGTGACCGCCGGGCCCGCGAGCAGCGTGAGCGGCGTCAGCGGGACGGACATGCCCAGCATGACCGTGTTGGCCATGAGGTTGACGCCGTCGGGGAAGCCCTGGAGGTCGGTGAAGAGCGGGTTGCGGAAGTGGGCGACGTTGTCGGCCGTGACCGCGAAGAACCACTCCCACTGGTTCTGGTCGCGCAGGGAGTCGGGGAGGTAGCGGTGGGCCGGGTCGAAGAAGCGGCCGGAGTAGAGGGCCACCGACATCAGGAGGAAGAGGAGCGCGGCGTAGAGGTCGGCGGGGCGCGGGCGTCTGAGGGAGCGGGCGGCGATCCGGGTGATCTCGGCCAGGACGCGGACGTAGTCGAGGGGGCCGACCTTCGAACCGGGCCGGTGCGACCAGCGGACCGGGACCTCGACGAGAGGGACGCCAGCGCGCTGCAGGTGGCGTAACACCTCTGCGTCTATGCCCCAGCCGTTGACGCGGGAGGCGGCATAGGCCTCGCGGGCGCGGTCGCCGTCGAACAGCTTGAAGCCGCACTGGGTGTCGCGGACGCCGGGGACGACCGTACGGCGGATCAGCACGTTCCCGGCGCGGCCCAGCAGCTCGCGTATCCGGTGCTGGCGGACCCCGATGGTGGCGCCGGGCACCGAACGGGAGCCGATCGCCGCCGAGTTGCCCTCGGAGAGCGCCTTGTCGAGGCGTTCCAGTTCCTCGATCGGCGTCGCGAGGTCGGCGTCCGTGACGAGTACACGGCGGCCCCGGGAGGCGGCCACGCCGAGGCGGAGGGCGTGGCCCTTGCCCCGGTTGCGGGGGGTGGTGACCAGGCGGATACGGGGGTCGTCGCGGGTGGTTACGAGGTCGCGGGTGGCGTCGGTGGAGCCGTCGTCGGCTATGACGATCTCCCAGGTGCCCCAGCGGCCGTTGCCGGCTCTACCGCCATCGCCATCGCCGTCGCCGAGGTGGTCGGCGATCGCGTCGAGGGTGTGGGTGAGGCGGTGTTCCTCGTTGTAGGCGGGGATGACCACGGAGAGATCCGGCAGGCCCGATTCATGGATCCGCGGGCCGCCCTCATCGATCATTCGGACGCCAGCCGCTCGATCAGGGCGAGCGAGTCCGCGTCGTGGGAGGCGATGATCGAATGGGCCGTGGGCAGGTCGCGGCGCATCAGGGCGTCCACCAGGTCCGTGTGCCTGGACCACAGATGGCCGCGCAGATCGTCCAGGCGGAGCAGGTGCTGGACCGCGCAGACCCAGGACTGCACGCGCAGCCGGTGCAGGAAGTCGGCGAGGTAGGGGTTGCCGAAGAGGGCGCCGAGTTCGCGCCAGAAGCGGAGGTCGTAGCCGATCAGGACGGTGAGGTCGCCCGCGGCGGCGGCGCGCTGTGCCTCCTCGGCGCGGCGGCGTACTCCGACGGCGGCGGCGTGGAAACGGGGGTCCTCGGGGTCCCGCCGGCGGCCGGGGTCGGTGGCGAGGACCTGGAACATGCCGTTGGTGACCAGGCCGCGGGCCTCGATGATGCCGCGGTAGTCCTCTATGGAGTACTCGTGGACCCGGAAGCCGCGGTGCTGGTCGGCCTCCAGGAGGCCCTGGGCTGAGAGGTCGACGAGTGCCTCGCGTACGGGGGTCGCGGAGACGCCGTACTGCTCGGCGATCTCCTTGACGGTGAACTCCCGGCCTGCCTGGAGCCGCCCGGCCAGCACCTCGTCACGCAGAGCGTCCGCGAGCTGCTGGCGCAGGGTGCTCCGGGTTACGGAGCCGTTGCCGCCGGTGCCGGGCATGGTCGGGGCGTCTCCTGTTCGTCGCGATGCGGTGGCGTGCACGTCTATGTCTACGAGCACGCCACCTTACGCGTTCGGGTGGGGGGCGACCTTTCTGCGCCCACCCGCTCTTTGTCGCCCCCGCCGCCCCTACCCGTCCCGTCCCTGGGGGCCGCGCCCCCAGACCCCCGCTACGGCCCTCGAAGGGCCTTGTCCTCAAACGCCGGACGGGCTGAAAGACAGAGGTGGTGCCTACTCCGTGTGTTCGTCTGCTGCCGACAGCGCCGTGTCCAGTGCTGCCAGGCCCTCCTTCAGTTCGGCCTCGCTGACGTTGCACGGGGGTACGACGTGGGTGCGGTTCATGTTCACGAAGGGCCAGATGCCGGACGACTTCGCGGCGGAGGTGAAGGCGGCCATCGGGGCGTTCGCCGCGCCGGAGGCGTTGTAGGGGACCAGGGGCTCGCGGGTCTCCCGGTTCTTGACGAGTTCGAGCGCCCAGAACATGCCGACGCCGCGGACCTCGCCGACGCTCGGGTGCCGCTCGGCCAGTTCGCGCAGCGCCGGTCCGAGGACCTCGGCGCCCAGGCGGGCGGCGTTCCGCACGATGCCCTCCTCGGCCATGACCTTGATCGTTGCGACGGCGGCCGCGCAGGCCAGCGGGTGGCCGGAGTAGGTCAGACCGCCCGGGTACGGCCGCTTCGCGAACGTCTCCGCGACGGCGCCCGAGATGGCCACACCGCCCAGCGGCACGTATCCGGAGTTCACGCCCTTCGCGAAGGTCATCAGGTCGGGGGTCACGCCGTAGAGGTCCGCCGCGAACCACTCGCCGGTCCGGCCGAACCCCGCCATGACCTCGTCCAGGATGAAGACGATCCCGTACTTGTCGCAGAGTTCACGGACGCCCGCCAGATAGCCGGGCGGGGGCAGCATGATTCCCGCCGTTCCCGGGACCGTCTCCAGGAGGATCGCGGCGATCGTCGACGGCCCCTCGAAGGCGATCGTCGTCTCCAGGTGCTCCAGCGCCCGGGCGCACTCCTGCTCCTCGGTCTCCGCGTAGAAACGGGAGCGGTAGAGGAAGGGCGCCCAGAAGTGCACGACACCGGCCGCGGCGGAGTCGGAGGCCCAGCGGCGCGGGTCGCCGGTGATGTTCACGGCCTGCTGGGTGCCGCCGTGGTACGAGCGGTACGCCGACAGCACCTTCGGACGGCCCGTGTGCAGACGGGCCATCCGTACCGCGTGCTCCACGGCGTCCGCGCCGCCGTTGGTGAAGAAGATCTTGTCCAGGTCGCCCGGCGTCCGCTCGGCGATCAGCCGCGCCGCCTCCGACCGCGCCTCGACGGCGAAGGCGGGCGCGAAGGTCGTCATCCGCGCGGCCTGCTCCTGTATCGCGGCGACGACCTTCGGGTGCTGATAGCCGATGTTCGTGAAGACGAGCCCGCTGGTGAGGTCGAGGTAGCGGTTGCCGTCGTAGTCCCAGAAGTACGACCCCTCCGCGCCGGCGACGGCGAGCGGGTCGATGAGCTCCTGCGCGGACCAGGAGTGGAACACATGCGCACGGTCCGCGGCCTTCACGGCGGCGCCGACCTCGGGATTTGGCTGAGGGGTCATGCGGGCGAGCGTAGGAGCCGGTGCCGGGGCCGCGATATCGGCGTCCTGTCTGCGGTCGGGGGGTTTCCGCGACAGGTTGTCGACAGGGCTCAGTGCCCGCGGGGCGACGTCAGCTCGTTCACCAGCGCGGTCAGCGCCGACTTCGGCACGGCATCGTTCGCCCCACCGTCCGTCTGTCCCCAGGCCGGGTTCGGGTCCGTGGAATTCGTGCCCTTGGACTCGTTGACCCCCTGGAAGAAGCCGAAGTCGAGGGGCCCTTCGTCGGCGTGGGCGGGGAGGGCGGCGGCGAGGAGGGCGGCGCCGGCGAGGGCGACGGCAGTGATGATCTTCATACTCGGATGAAACACGACGCCGACGCCAGGATGCCCTGATATGCGCTTTTGGGGGCGTGTGGCAAGGCGGACGGCCCAATGATTGACAGTAAGCTGTCGAAGTGACAGCATGTTGTCATCTTCGGGATCTCCAGGAGGAGCCATGAGCGACAGCACCGGCACCACCCGCAAGCCCGTGTATCTCGCCGTCTACGACACCCTCGCCGACTGGGAGCCGGGCCACGCCACCGCACAGCTGGCCCGCGCCGGGTACCGGATCCGCACCGTCGGCCCGACCCGCGAACCCGTCACCACCGTCGGCGGCCTGCGCATCCAGCCCGACCTGGCCCTGGCCGACGTACGGCCGTCCGACGCGGCCCTGCTGATCCTCCCGGGCGCCGACCTCTGGACCGAGACATCAGCCGCTGCCGCGGCGGGTGGCGACGACCTCGCCCCCTTCGCCCGCACCGCCCGCGCCTTCCTGGACGCCGGAGTGCCGGTGGCCGCGATCTGCGGGGCGACGGCCGGGGTGGCGCGCGAGGGGCTGCTCGACGACCGGGACCACACGAGCGCGGTCTCCTTCTATCTGGCCGCGACGGGGTACGGCGGCGGCGAACGGTACGTCGAGGCCGACGCCGTCACCGACGGAGGGCTCGTCACGGCCGGCCCCACCGAACCCGTCGCCTTCGCCCGGGAGATCCTGCGGCTGCTGAAGGTGTACGACGACGAGGTCGTCGACGCCTGGTACCGCCTGTTCCACGACTCCGACGCCGAGGCGTACGCCGTCCTCGAAAAGGCCGGGGTCCTGTGAGCCGCGAACGACAGGACCTGCTCAGCCGCAGCGCGCTCGGGGTCTTCCGTCTCAATGGCCAGTTCCTCGCGGTCGCCGAGGAACTGGCCGGGCCGGCCGGGCTGACGGCGGCCTGGTGGCAGGTGCTGGGCGCGGTGCTGGGCGATCCCCTACCCGTCTCCGGCATCGCCCGGGCCATGGGCATCACCCGGCAGAGCGTGCAGCGCATCGCCGACCTGCTGGTCGAGAAGGGCCTCGCCGAGTACCGGCCCAACCCGGCCCACCGCCGGGCCAAGCTGCTCGCGCCGACCGAGGAGGGGCGGGCCGCGGTCTCCCGTATCAACCCCGGTCACACCGCCTTCGCGGACCGGCTGGCGGAGGCCTTCGGGGAGGCGGAACTCGCCGAGGCCGTACGGGTTCTGGAACGGTTGTCGAAGGTCCTCGACGACCTCGCCGTTCCTGTTACGGAACCGTAGAGGCGGCCCCGCTCACCTCCCCATATGCCGCACTATCGTGGGGCCGACGCGTAGGCGGGGGCTGGTTGGGGGCGTGCGATGGAGAAGCTGGGGGCGGGGGATCCTCAAAGGATCGGGGCTTATCGGCTGCTGGGGCGGCTGGGTGCGGGCGGCATGGGGGACGTCTATCTCGCCCGCTCCGACCGCGGCCGTACCGTCGCCGTCAAGCTCGTGCGGCGGGAGCTGGCCGCGCAGGAGGAGTTCCGGGCCCGGTTCCGGCAGGAGGTGCAGGCCGCGCGGCAGGTCGGCGGGTTCTGGACCGCGCCGGTGCTCGACGCGGACACCGAGGCCGAGGTGCCCTGGGTCGCCACCGGGTATGTCGCCGGGCCCAGCCTCCAGCAGGTCGTCGGGCACGACCACGGGGCGCTGCCCGAGCGTTCGGTACGGATCCTGGCGGCGGGGCTGGCACACGCGCTCAAGGACATCCACGCCGCGGGGATCGTGCACCGGGATCTGAAGCCGTCGAACGTCCTCGTCACCATCGACGGGCCCCGCGTCATCGACTTCGGGATCGCCCGCGCCCTGGAGACGGTGGACGAGAGCGGGCTCACCCGCACCGGCGCCCTCGTCGGATCGCCGGGGTTCATGGCGCCCGAGCAGGTCCGCGGCGACCGGATCACGCCCGCCTGCGACGTGTTCTGCCTGGGCTCGGTGCTCGCGTACGCCGCGACCGGCAGGCTCCCCTTCGGCTCCGTCGACAGCGGCGCGCACGCCGTGATGTTCCGGATCGCCCAGGAGGAACCCGACCTGGAGGGAATGCCCGAGGGCATCGCCGAACTGGTCCACGACTGTCTGCGGAAGGCCCCGGGGACCCGGCCGACACTGGCCCGGATCCTGGAGCGTACGGGGGCCGACGACACCGTCTCCGGCGGGCGCTCCCGGGACCCCTGGCTGCCGAGTGCGCTGGTGGCACAGCTGGGACGGCATGCGGTGCGACTGCTGGACACGGAGGATCCGGTGGGGCCGGGGGAGGGCCGTTCGGCGGTGCAGGGTCGTTCGGCGGTGGCGGGGGGCTCGGCGGTGGCGAGAGGTTCCGGGGAGCCGACTCCCGCGGCATCCCCCGAGCACGCCCCGGCCGCCGGGGTGACGCCCCCGGACCAGCTCCCCACCATGGCCGCCACACGGAACGGCGAGGTCGCTCCGCAACAGCACCCGCAGCAACCGGCGTACGGCTACCCGCCGGGGGGTCCGGACACGCCGGGGGGCTCGAACCCGCCCGGGGGTTCGACACCGCCGAGCGGCCCGCCCTCGCCGTACGGCGCGAGTCCGTCGTTCGGTGCGGGACCGTCGTTCGGTGCGAGTCCCTCGTTCGGCCCGACCTCGCCTCACGGCCCGGCCTCGCCGTACGACCAGAACCCGGCGTACGACCAGAACCCGGCGTACGGCCCGCCTCCGTCGTACGGCCCCACCCCGCCCTACGACCCGCCCCTGCCGTACCTCCCCACCGCCCCGCCCGAGGGGCCCCGCCGGAGCGGTCGTTCCACGGCGGCGCTCGTTCTCGTCGCGCTGGTCGTCGCGCTCGCGGCGGGTGGCTCCGTGTACGGCCTCATGAACGGCGGTGGCGGCGAGCGGAGCGGTGGCGATCCGACCTCCTCCCCGACCATCAGTACCGACCCCACGGGCTCGGGCCCCACCACCTCCCCGAGCCCGTCGGCACCGTCCGCACCGTCGGACGGCGTGATCCCCACCGCCTACCTGGGCACCTGGGGCGCCTCGATCGACAGCGGCGCCGGTGTGAACACCCGTCGGCTGACCATCCGGCAGGGCGAGGTGGGCGACACGGTCCTGTCCCTCGTCGCCGAGGGGCCCTCCGGCACCGGCAGGTATCACTGCGAGTTCGAGGCGGAGCTGACCGGGGAGCCGGGCGGCGACGGCCCGTTGCGGATCGGCCCGTCGACCGTGACGGCCGGCGAACCGGCGACCTGTTCGCCGGGCGAGGCCACCGAGATCACGCTGCTGCCGTCCGGCGGGTTGCAGCGCGTGACCACGAGCAGCGGGGAGAAGCTGACGTACACCAGGCAGTAACCCCAAGTACCCGTACAAGTAAGGGCGTTGAGGTCGGGCGAGCCTACGGTGACCCCGGTGGAGTGGCTGAGCGCAGAGAACATCGTGGCCGTCGGGACGGCGGTGCTCGGTGTCGTCGCGTCGGGCGTCATGGTCTGGTACGAGCGGCGCGTGCCGCGCAGGTGGGGGCACCTCCCACGCCTTTAAGGCAGTGGGGGAGGGTCGGCTACCGCGTCCAGATGGACAACCCGATAGGCGACGACGTGCGGTCGGGCCGGGCCAACGTCCGGCTCGGGCTGTTCGACGCGGACATGGACGACGCGACCCTCGTGCTGCTGCGCGTCGAGAACGACGGGTCGCAGAGCATCGACCGGGACGACTACACCGGCCCCGAACCCCATGGCCTCACCGCGGTGTTCACCGACCGCACCATCCGGGGCGTCTCGGTCACCCAGCCGACCGACATCGACCACCTCATGGACCACTTCACAGCACAACGCGGCTTCGGCTACGAGGGCAACCGGCTGCGCATCCCGCGCGTCCCGCTCAACCCCGGCGACCACTACAAGCTGCTGGTGCTGCTCTCCGGCGGCGACGTCGGCGCCGAGATCCGGCTGCGCGGCGGCATCCGGGACGGTGAGGTGCACCCCAACCGCAGTGCCACGCCGGACGACAAGGCGCCGGTGTTCACCCTGCCGGCCAGGATCTTCACCGGACTGCTCACCCTCTCCGTGCTGGGGCTCGCGGGCATCGTCGTCTTCCGTGACGGCAACCCGATCGAGTGCGAGCGGGGCGGGCTGACGGTGATCGGCTCGACCGCCTTCGAGCCGGTGATCTCGACACTGGCGAAGAGCTACGAGCGCAAGTGCGCGGGCGCCGAGATATCCGTCGAGACGCGCGGCAGCGAGGCCGGCGTCGCCGAACTCGCCGCCCTGGCGGACCGGTCGAAGTCGCGGGCGCGGTCCGTGATCGCCTTCTCCGACGGCCCGCTGGGCGACCGTCTCGGCCTGAAGGGGAAGAAGGTCGCGCTGTCCGTCTTCACGCTCGTCGTCAACGACGGCCTCGATCTCGGGCCGGACGGCCTGACCGTGACGCAGGTGCGGGACATCTACAAGGGCCGGTACAAGCGGTGGGGCGAGGTGCTCCGCGGGGCCGACAAGGCGACCGCCGACCTGCCCGTCGTCCTCGTCAGCCGCAGCGACAGCTCCGGGACACGGCAGGCCTTCCAGGACCGGGTGCTGGGGCAGTGGGAGCAGGCGCAGAGCACCTCACTGGACTGCCGGCCGCCCAAGGGCACGGTCACCGCCGTCACGCGCTGCGAACTCGCCGGCACCAGTGACGTCCTGGACAAGGTGGCCGGGCAGCCCGGCGCCCTCGGCTACAGCGAACTGAGCGTCGCCGCCAGGCACGAAGGGGTGCGCACCGTGCCGCTCGACGGCGACCGCGCCGACGTGGACGAGATCGAGCGCGGCGACAGCGCCTACCCGTACCGCGACATCGAGTACGCCTACACCTACGGCACCGCCGCCGACGACACCCTCACCTCCGGGTTCCTCGCGTACCTGGACGAGGAGAGCAGCCGGCAGGTGATCCGCACGCAGGGGCATCTGCCGTGCGGGACGCCGGTGGGGCTCAAGTTGTGTGCGGGCGCCCGGAGTTGAGGTGACGCACGCGGTCGACGTGCCCTTGCCGTTGGTTGCCGTGTCCACAACCATTGCGGGGGTCGGTCGGCATCAGCAGCCCCGGGAGGACACATGCGTCGCAGCCCCACGAGAAGAACGGTCCTGACGACCACGGCGGCGACCGCGGCGGCGGTGACCACGGCGACGACCGGTGCGAGCGGCACGGCCGAGGCGGCCCCGGCCTCGGCCGACGCGCGGGCCGGCGCCCCTGCGAGCCGGCCTCCGGCGACCGCCCAGCGCCCCACCCGCGAACTGCGCGCCCTCCTCCGCGAGATCGACCCGGACCGCATCGAGGCGACGACTCGCAAACTGGTCTCCTTCGGCACCCGCCACACCCTCTCCGTCCAGGACGACCCGGCGCGCGGCATCGGCGCGGCCCGCGACTGGCTGGCGGCGGAGCTGAGGTCGTACGCGGCGGACTCCGGCGGCCGGATGACGGTCGAGCTCCAGTCGTACGTCCAGGAACCGGCCCCGCGCATCCCCACCGCGACCCGCATCACGAACGTGATCGCGACCCTGCGCGGCTCCGTGACACCGGAGCGAATCCATGTCGTCTCCGGTCACTACGACTCCCGTGTCACCGACGTCATGGACGCCACCTCCGACGCGCCGGGCGCGGACGACGACGCGTCGGGCGTGGCCGTCGTACTGGAACTCGCGCGGGTGCTGGCGAAACGCCGTCCGGCGTCGACGATCGTGTTCGCGGCGGTGGCCGGGGAGGAGCAGGGGCTGTACGGATCGGCGTATCTGGCACAGCAGTTGAAGGCGGCGGGCGCGGATGTGCAGGGCATGTTCACGAACGACATAGTCGGCAGCTCGACGGCGGACGACGGCACCCGTGACCCGTACACGATCCGGCTGTTCGCCGAGGGAGTCCCCTCGTCCGAGACCCCCGAACAGGCGGCCGTCCGCCGCTCGGTGGGCGGCGAGAACGACTCGGCGACCCGCCAGCTGGCACGGTTCGTCCGGGACGTGGCCGACAACGACGCGACCGGGATGCGCGTCCGCGTGATCTACCGCCGGGACCGCTACCGGCGGGGCGGCGACCACATCCCCTTCCTCGAACGCGGCTACCCGGCCGCCCGCTTCACCGAACCCGCCGAGGACTTCGCCCACCAGCACCAGGACGTCCGCGTCGACGAGAGCGGCAAGCAGTACGGCGATCTGCCGGAGTTCTGCGACTTCGACTTCACGGCGAGGGTGGCCCGGGTGAACGCGGCCACGCTGTGGACCCTGGCCCAGGCGCCGGGCACCCCGGCCGGCGCCAAGATCATCACCACCGACCTCACCAACTCCACCCGCCTGGTGTGGACGCGGGGCACGGAAGCGGCCCTCGCGGGCTACGAGATCGTCTGGCGGGAGACGACGGCTGCCGAGTGGACGCATGTCGTGCCGGTGGGCGACGTGACGGCACACGAGGTGGATCTGTCGAAGGACAACGTGTTCTTCGGGGTGAGGGCGGTGAATCGGTCGGGGCTGCGGAGTCCGGTGGCGTTCCCTGCTCCGCAGGCGTAGCGGTCGTGGCCGTGGTCGTCGGGGGCGTTTAATCCGATGCTCGAAGCGCCGGGTGCCCCCTACGGTGAAGCCCATATGACTCTCCTACATGCTCATGACTACGGGGGCGATGGCCCGCAACTGGTTCTTCTGCACGGCTACGGACGGTCGTTCACCGACTGGGACGCCTCGGCCGCCCACCTCACCGCCGGGCACCGTGTCCTCGCCGTGGACCTTCCCGGGCATGGCCGCTCGCCCGGCACCTCCTCCTGGACCATCCCCACCGTGGTCCGGGACATCGCGGACACGCTCGACGCACACGGCGTGCCGGAGGCCGTCGTGGTGGGCCACTCCCTCGGCGGCCTGGTGGCGGTCGAGTACGCGCGGGCGAGCTCGGACCGTGCCCGTGCCCGTTCCCGGGCCCGTGCCCGTGCCGCCGTGAATCTCGACGGCTTTTGGTGGGCACGTGAGTTCCCCGGCGCCGAGCAGGTGGCCGCGGGGCTGCTGGCGTCGGCGGGGGCCGTCGCGTCACCCGAGTACATCGAGGAGCAGGTCGCCAAAGTCGCCCCGTTCGGGATTCCGGCCGACCGGGCGGAGACCGCCGCCCGCGCGGCCGCCCGCCCGTTGCCCGACGGCAGATGGCAGACGCTGCCGAGCCGGGCCGAGGCACAGGGGGTCCTCGACGAACTCCACGGCATCGGCGCGCTCGGTGTCACCAAGTGGCTGGACGGGGTCGACGTCCCGCTGCTGCTGGTGCAGGCCGGCCGACGGCTGCCGACCGCGCCCGGCATGGAGTGGTTCGACGAGTTCAGCGCCCGGTTCGCACAAGGGGTCTCCGACGAACTGGCCGAGCTCTCCCGCACCCGGCCGACCATCGGCGTCAGCCGGATCGACGCCACCCACATCATGAACATGGAGGCCCCGGAGGCGGTGGCGACCCTGGTCACCGAGTTCGTACGGGGCCTGCCCGCCTGGAACGAGGGCTGCCCCGACTGAAACCGGGACCGGGACCGCCCGCCCGGAACATGACGACGCCCCGCGCGGCCCGCGCGGGGCGTTCACCGGAGGCGCTCCGTAGGCTCCCCAGGCCCTATCGAGGCTCGGGCGGTCGCTGGCGTGGCATGTTCGGGCGGGCACCGTTGGGTGGTGGTACCGCGAGCCGGCCCGGCCCGGACCCCGCGTCATGGCGCGTGCCTCCGGCCACCGCCGACTGGATGCCCATCGGCGCGGACCCGGTCCGGAACTCCACCATCCAGTCCGCCGTCTCGGCGCGCACCAGCTCGGTCACGTCCTCCGAGAACCGCCGCAGCACCCCGAGGCACCGCTCCGCCGCCTCACCGGCCGTGCCCTCGGCCGGCCCCAGGATCTCCCTCACGTTCTCCGTCGCCCAGTCGAACTGCAGCACCTGCAGCCGCCGCTGCACCGCCTGAGCCGTGGCGACGTCCCTTATCCACCCGGACGTCACCCCGAAGAACCGGTCCACCGCCACACAGGCCACGGCCAGCAGCAACGCGAGATACCCCCAGGGGGCCACCCCGCTCGCCATCCCCGTCAGGTCGAGGAGCGGCAGCGCGGCCCCGACGACCGCCCCCGCCGCCGCCCCGCCCCGCAGCGCCCGAGCCCCCCGCCGCTTCCACACCCGGTCGGCCAGATACCACGCGGCCGTGTTCAGCGCCCCCCGCTCCACCCACCGGTACAGCTCGTCCAGTCTCACCGCCGGCTCCCCCCAGTCCCCGTGCGGAAACGCCCGCCCCCTCAGATCACCCGGCCGAAGTCCGGCCACCCCTTCGCCGCCCCGCCCGTCCTTCGGCGACCTGTCGGGCTGCATCTCCGGCTGACCCACCCGCCACTCCCTACTGTCACGGTGCGTGACATCACGTACGACGTACGTACCGGGTACGACCCCCCGCAGCGCACGGAACGTCACGCGACACCTGAGGCTGACGCGCCGGAATCCTTCCTAGCGCCCAATGGGTGGCGAAGAGATGCCTTTCGCCTCTTTTCCGCCCGGAAGGGGGCCTTGATCAGGTATAGGACTCCCGTTCCTCTCACTCGAAAGAGTGCCGGGGCGACGGCTGCGCAGACCACGTAGGCTCGTGCTGAACGGGAAAGCCGTAGACACGCAAGGAGCTGATCGTGATCCCCGGTGGTGGCCAGCCGAACATGCAGCAGCTGCTCCAGCAGGCCCAGAAGATGCAGCAGGACCTGGCGAGGGCGCAGGAGGAGCTGGCTCAGACGGAGGTCGAGGGCCAGGCGGGCGGCGGTCTGGTGAAGGCCACCGTGACGGGCTCCGGTGAACTCAGGGCGCTGAAGATCGACCCGAAGGCGGTGGACCCGGAGGACACCGAGACCCTCGCCGACCTGGTCATCGCGGCCGTACAGGCGGCCAACGAGAACGCGCAGAACCTCCAGCAGCAGAAGCTGGGACCGCTGGCCCAGGGCCTGGGCGGCGGCAGCGGCATCCCCGGCCTGCCGTTCTGACGTTCCGGGCGTTCCCCACTTGTCTTTCTAAGAGGGGCCACCGCCAACTACCGTACGTACCGTAAGGAACCCCAGGAAGGACGGCAGTCCGTTGTACGAAGGCGTGGTCCAGGACCTCATCGACGAGCTGGGTCGGCTGCCCGGCGTCGGTCCCAAGAGCGCGCAGCGGATCGCCTTCCACATCCTCCAGGCGGAACCGACGGACGTACGGCGCCTCGCCCAGGCCCTCATGGAGGTCAAGGCGAAGGTCCGCTTCTGCGCGACGTGCGGGAACGTCGCCCAGGAAGAGCTGTGCAACATCTGCCGGGACGCCCGCCGCGACCCGGCGGTGATCTGCGTGGTCGAGGAGCCGAAGGACGTCGTGGCGATCGAGCGGACCCGCGAGTTCCGCGGCCGTTACCACGTCCTCGGCGGCGCGATCAGCCCCATCGAGGGGGTCGGACCGGACGACCTGCGTATACGAGAACTTCTCGCGAGGTTGGCCGACGGGACGGTCACGGAGCTGATCCTGGCCACCGATCCGAATCTTGAGGGCGAGGCCACGGCCACGTACCTTGCGCGCATGATCAAGCCCATGGGCCTGAAGGTCACCCGCCTGGCCAGCGGCCTCCCGGTGGGTGGCGACCTGGAATACGCGGACGAGGTCACCCTCGGCCGCGCCTTCGAGGGGAGACGACTCCTAGATGTCTGACGCCAAGCTGCACGCGACCGGCCAGAACCCGGACGACTTCGTGGTCCAGATCGCGGACCAGATCGAGAGTTTCCTGGTCGCCGTGACGGAGGTCGCGAAGGGCGACGAGCCGGGCTCGACGGTGCCCTTCCTCCTGCTGGAGGTCTCCCAACTGTTGCTGGCCGGAGGCCGCCTCGGCGCCCACGAGGACATCGTTCCCGAGGAGCGCTACGAGCCCGACCTGGGCCCCGAGGGGGACGTCGACGAGCTCCGTGAGAACCTCGCCCGCCTGCTGGACCCGGTGGACGTCTACTCGGAGGTCTTCGACCCCTACGAGCCCCGCAAGGCCCCCGTCCCGGCCCGGATCTCCGACGACCTGGCCGACGTCATCACCGACCTGCGCCACGGCATGGCCCACTACCGCGCCGGGCGCACCGCCGAGGCTCTGTGGTGGTGGCAGTTCTCCTACTTCTCCAACTGGGGCTCGACGGCGTCCGCGACCCTGCGCGCGCTGCACTCGGTCCTGGCCCATGTGCGGCTGAACCAGCCGTTGGAGGAACTGGACGGCCTGGACACGGACCAGGGCGTGATGGGCGACGAGACGCTGGAGTTCGAGGCCGGCCAGGTCATGGAGCAGGAGATCGGGGAGCAGCTGGGGCTGCGCCCGGCGAACTGACGTCCCTTCGGGGTCCAGGACCGGGTCCTCGATGGTCCCGGGCTTCGACAGCCGTCCAACAGCCTCCACTTTCCTGACAGTTGTCCGTCCGGTGCGTCACCATGTGAGGCATGAGTGGCGTGTTCGAGGGGTGGCGACCCGGCGCGACCGCGTCGGGGGACGGCTCGATCGCGGCGACGGGTTCGATCGGCCTGGCGCAGGCCGGGGACAACTCCACGGCCACGCTCGTCGGGACGGCGGTCACGCTGACGCCGGAGGCGCTGGCGCTGGCCATGGCGCTGCCCGCGCAGGTGCCGAGGACGGTGAATCTGCCGGACCGCGCCGGAGGCCTGTTCGTCGGCCGGGAGCGTGAACTGCGCCTGCTGGACGAGGCGTTCGAGCAGGCGGGCGGCGTGGTCGTGCACGCGGTGCACGGCCTGGGCGGCATCGGCAAGTCGACACTGGCCGCGCACTGGGCGGGGCGCCGGGCGGCGGACTTCAACCCGGTCTGGTGGATCACCGCCGAGAGCCGCCCGGACCTGGACGCGGGCCTGGCGGAACTGGCCCGGGCACTCCACCCGACGCTGGTCGGCACCCTCGCCGAGGAGGCCCTGCGCGAGGCGACCCTGCAGTGGCTCTCGGCCCACGAGGGCTGGCTGCTGATCCTGGACAACGTCTCGGACCCGGCGGACGTCGACTGGCTCCTGGACCGGACACCCAACGGCCGCTTCCTGATCACCACCCGGCACAGCGGCGCCGGTTGGCGAGGCATGGCCGGACTGCTGGACCTCGACCTCCTCGAACTCCCGGAAGCGGTACGGCTGTTCACGCGCATCTACGACGGTCCCTCCGACGGCGTGGAGGAGCTGTGCGCCGAACTCGGCCGACTGCCCCTCGCCGTTGACCAGGCGGCGGCGTACTGCCGGGAGGCCGAGATCACGCCGCGGACGTATCTGGAGTGGCTCGCGGCCTACCCGGGACGGCTCTTCGCGGCGACGACCGAGGGCGGGGACACCGAGCGGACTGTCGCCCGGGTCTGGCGGATGACCCTCGACCGGCTGGCGGACACGCCGCTGGCGGAACGGATCCTCCGGATCATGGCGTGGTGGGCGCCGGAGGGCATCCCCCGCGAACTACTGGCGGACCTCGCCGATCCGCCGGCGGTCACGGACGCACTGCGGCGGCTGTCGGCCCACAGCATGATCAGGGTGCGGGGGGATGTGATCTCCGTGCACCGGCTGGTGCAGGCGGTGGCTCGGACGTCGGAGGGTGCGGCGGGGGGTGTGGAGGAGGCGCGGCGTACGGCGGGGGAGTTGCTCGACCGTGCCATGACGCGTGCGCAGACCTCGCGGGACGGGATGCGGCTGGGGCGGGTGTGCGCGGACCATGCCGAGGTGCTGGCGGCGCACGTGGGGGACGACAGCGAGGAGGTGGATGTTTCCCGGCTGTTCGCGATGGCCAGCGCCTTCCTGGGGGCGACGACGGCCTTCGGACGCGCCCTGGCCCTGGGCGAGCGGGCGGTCGCTCTGGTGGCGCGCAAGTACGGGCCGGACCATGTGCACCGCCTCGCGGCGAGCCGGGCGCTCGCCTCCGTCTGCGAGAACGCGGGCGAGCGGGACAGGGCCGTGGCCGAGTACATGCGGTTGGCCGTGGACTGCGAGAGAGTCCTGGGACCTGACCACCCCAGCACCATCCAGGCACGTCTCCGCCTGTGCTGTGCCGCGTTGAACAGGCCTGATCCGCCGCGTGCCACGCTGCGTGCGCTCGGGGAGCAGCTGGAGCTGGCCGTGAGGGTGCTGGGTCCGGGACATCCCGTTGTGCTGGAGGCGCTCGTCCCGGTCTTCACGTTGTTCCGGGTATCGGCCGAGGTGCGTCCGGAGGAGGACGGGGCGATGGCGGTCGAAACCATTGAGGTGGCACTGGCCGGAACAGCCGAGAGGCTGACCCCCGGGGACGAGACCCTCGCCCATATGAAGTGGGAGCTGGCCGCCGCGCGGATGGCTGTCGGTGATGTCGCGGGTGCCGTCGCCGTCGCCCAGGAGTTGGTGGACGAACTCCGGCAGCGCTGGGGTGACGCGGACACAAGGACGTTCACGGCGCGGGTGAATCTCGTGAACGTTCTGATGAGCGCGAGGGAGACGGATCGGGCCCGGCAGCTCGCGTCGGTACTCCTCGCGGACAGCGAGCGTCTCCTGGACGACTCGCCGAGCACCAGGGCAGTTCGCAAGCGCCTGAGCGCCGTTCTGGCACGTACTACTGGGCCGGATGTGACGCGGGTTACAGAAGAAGGCTTCTGAAGTGGCGTAATGCTCGACCCCCTACGGCGCTCTCACAGGCACACCGATCGGTTCCCCCGACCGGTGCCCCGCCCCCCGAACGGAGCCCGACCATGCACGTCACCCTGGAGCAGCCGACCGGCGCCCATCTTGTGACCGCCGCGGACCAGGACATCGCGATACCGGCGACCCTCCGCTACACCTCCGCCGACCCGCTGGCCGTCCACCTCGACTTCCCGCCCCATGTCACGCTCGACGGCGAGGTCACGACCTGGACGTTCGCCCGTGTCCTGCTGGGCGAGGGACTGTGCGCGCCCGCCGGGCTCGGGAGTGTGCGGGTCCGGCCGTGCGGGGCGTCCCACACGTACGTCGAGTTCCACTCCCCGGTGGGCACGGCAGTGCTCCGGTTCGCCACCTCCGACCTGTACCGCTTCCTGGCCCGCACCTACACCGTGATCGCCCCCGGCGAGGAGACCGTGGGCGCAGAACTGGACCACGGTCTCGTCACGCTGTTCGGGGGGCGGGTGTGATCCGCGGCGGTCTTCGGGGCCCGCTGTCCGCGCCGCAGGCGTACGCCCTCGGACACCGGCTGCGGGAGGCCCGCGAGGAACAGGGCCTGACGCGCGGGCAGGCCGCCGACGCCGCGGACTTCTTCCCGACGTGGATCTCGCAGATAGAGGGGGGCGAGATCGACGACCTGGAGACCATGCGCACCTACGCCCGAGCCCTCGGCACCCGCATCACGGTGCCGCGCACTGCCCGCATACGGCGGTCCTGACCGCACGAACTCCTTCATGATGGACGCATGGCGACTCGGTCAAAGGCGTTGGTGTGGACGGGAATCGGGCTCTGCGTGGCGGGGGCCGCGGGGTTGGGCGTGGGCGGCGCGCTGGACGTTGCCGCCGCGGATCCATGGGCGAGCGTGGCCGGGGGAGCGGCGGGGTTGCTCGGGTTGGCGGTGACGCTTTACGCGCTTCTTGGACCGACGCCGACGCCGACGCCGCCGACAACGACGCCGACACCGGCGCCGGATCCGACGTCCACGCCCTCCGGCTCCGTGACGGCGAGTGGTGCGCGTTCGGTCGCCGCGGGCGGCAGCATCGGGGCCGTGGCGACTGGGGACGGGGCCTCTGCCGCACCCCCTCCGACGATGCCCGCCTCACCATCTCGACCGGCGAACGGGCCGGTGACCGCCTCCGGGGAGCGGTCCGTCGCAGCCGGCGGTGACATCGGGTCGGTGTCGACGGGGGACACGTGAGCGGGGCGGCGGCGGAGGCGGCGGGGGACCGCTCGGTCGCCGCGGGCGGGTCCATTCGGCAGGCGCTCAGCGGCGACGGCGCGGTCGCGTACCAGGTGGAGAAGTCCCTGACACTTCCGCCGGAAGCGCTTCAAATGCCGCCGCAGGCTCCACCTGGCCCGGGCGAAGCCCAGGCGTTCCGCCAGGACGGCGGTCATCGAGATCGAGCGGCTGCTGGAGAAGGCCGTACGGGCCCGGGGCGAGACCGGTGAGGCGGCCCTCCACCTCATGTGGACGCTCGGCGAGGTCCGCGAGGCGGCGGGCGATCTCGCCGGGGCGATCCGGGTGACCGAGGAGTATCTGCGGAAGCGTCCGGTGCCGGACGACGGCGTGGACACACAGGGGCTGTTGGCGCGGGAGCGGCTCGACGAGTTGCTCAGGAAGGCGGGGGAGCCGGACGAGCCGGACGGGGCGGACCAGGCGGACCAGGCGGACCAGGCTGACGACGGTGGCTGAGCGGGATCACATGCCCACCAGGCCCTTCCCCACCGTCACCACCCCACCCGCCAGCGCCAGCCCCAACACCATCAGCCGCGCCCGCCGTTCGGAGGTGCGTCCGGCGAGCCACCCGCCGATCAGCCCACCCGTCACCATCGCTGCGACCACCGTCACCCACCGCCCCGCCCTCAGTTCCGGCACCCCGTTGACCGCCAACGAGAACACGTTGACGACCACGCCGTAGAA
Source organism: Streptomyces sp. HD (assembly GCF_028369295.1). Classification (GTDB taxonomy): domain Bacteria; phylum Actinomycetota; class Actinomycetes; order Streptomycetales; family Streptomycetaceae; genus Streptomyces. Next base: position 31,182 of record NZ_JAQMYP010000009.1, on the reverse strand, counting down.
CTGCGCGTTCGGCACGAACTCCCGTACCGTCCAACCGGCGTTGACCGCGTACAGGGACACCGGCGGGCCACCCACTCCGGCGGCGGAGTTCATGAATCCGCCCACCGCCCCGGCCGCGACCGCGCCCTTGGTGCCGCGCAGGGCGGGGAGCCGGGCGCCGCGCATGACCAGGAGTACGGCGATCGTCACCAGGCCGCCCATGAGCAACAGCAGGACCGGTTCGGGGAGTTGGCGTGTCGTCCAGGTGCCCGCCGGGACCGTGCAGGCCGCCGCGGCGCACAGCGGCAGCATCGCGGCCGGCCGCACCTGCCGCCAGCCGCTCGCCAGGCCCACGACGCTGATCGCGCCGCACGTGCAGTTGGCGAGGACGACACCCTGCGCCGGCCCGAGCAACAGCACCAGCGCGGGTACGGCGACCAGGGCGAAGCCCATGCCGGTCAGCCACTGGACGCAGGAGCCGAGCAGCACGATGCCGGCCAGCAGTGCCTCGCTCGCCACGGTGTAGCCCACTACACCACCCCTTCGGGAGACCACTCCCTCGTCGCTCGCCCCCGGAAACGGAATCGTTGATCTCGCCAGGTCAACGGCCGCCACCGTGGCCCCACCCCGAAGGAAACCGTCATGAAGGCCTTCCTGTCCTCCCGCCCCGTCCTGTGGTTCCTCTTCCTCTTCAACGCAGTCGTCGCCGCGGCCGCCCCCTTTGTCGTCGACGGCTCCCAGGGCATCATGACCGCGGCCGGCATGGGCGTCGTGTCGCTCGGGGCCGGGGCGGAGCTGGTGCGCGGGCGTGGGAAGCGTCCTGACTCTGTGTGATCGCCCTAATACGCGGCGTGAATTAGAAGTGTGCTGTCCCGGGCCTGTACGTGCGCTGCACGGGCCCTAACCGGTGTCCGGCGAATCTGGAGTCACTTCCACCGCAGAGGCAAGCGCCCAACAGGACGCGGAGGGAGGCAAACCCACCAGACCACCTCTGGAGATGCAATGACTCGTAGGGCCGGTAAGTCCATACGCAAGCGCGTAGCCATTGTCACCGCCACCGCCGTGGTCACCGTCGGCACCGTCGCCGCCGGTGCCGCTGTCGCCGGCCCCTCGTGGGGCGAGAGCAAGCGGCCGACCGGGAAGCAGGTCGCCGGGTTCTTCGACAACTGGAACAAGGCGCTGCAGACCGGCGACCCGGAGACGGTCGCGGACCTGTACGCGAAGGACGCGGTGCTGCTGCCGACCGTGTCCAACAAGGTCCGCGCCGACCGCGCCGCCATAGTCGACTACTTCGAGCACTTCCTGGCGAACAAGCCGGTCGGCAAGAAGATCGAGTCGCACGTCAACGTCCTCGACGGGAACTCCGCGCTCGACGCCGGTGTCTACCAGTTCACGCTCACCGACCCCAAGACCGGCGAGAAGAGCGTCGTCAAGGCCCGCTACACCTACGAGTACGAGAAGCGGGACGGTGAGTGGCTCATCGTCAACCACCACTCCTCGAAGATGCCCGAAGGCTGATCGTCACCTTCAGCCCGCCCTCGGGCGAGTCCCCGAGGGCCACGGTCCCGCCGTCGTCGGTCACCAACTGCTTGACGACGGCGAGGCCGAGCCCGGAACCGGCCTTCCCGGTCAGGCCCTGGCCGCGCCAGAAGCGGTCGAAGGCCCGGGACTTCTCGGCGTCCGACATACCGGGCCCCTCGTCCAGAACCGAGAGCACCACCTCGTCGCCCCTCGGCTCCACCCGGACGGTGATCGTGCCGCCGTCCGGCGACACCTCCAGGGCGTTCGAGAGCACGTTGTCCAGCACCTGGTCCAGATGACCGGGGCTGGCCAGCACAAGCAGCCGGCCGTCGGCATTCCCCCTGAGCGCGATGGTGACTCCGCGCTCGTCGGCGGCCGGCCTCCACACGTCCAGCCTCTCCCGCACGATGTCCCACAGGGCGAGCGGCTCCGAGGCCGCCACCTTGGCCTCCGCACGCGCCAGCACCAGCAGGCCGTTCACCAGCCGGCTCATCCGCACGACCTCGGCCGTGGCCTGCTCCACGTCCTCCTTGACGAAGTCGTCGTCCACGCCGTCCGCGATGTTGTCCAGCGACAGCCGCAACGCGGTGAGAGGGGTACGGAGTTGATGCGAGGCGTCCGCCACGAAGATGCGCTGCGCCGCGACCAGGGTGTCCAGGCGTTCCGCGCCCTGGTTGAGGGTGCGCGCCAGCGTCTGGGTCTCCGGCGGGCCCGTCACCGGGGAACGGGCGGTCAGATCCCCGTCGCTGAACTTGCTCGCCATGTCGTTGAGCTGGCGCAGCGGCCGGGTGATACGCCGGGCCACCGCGGCGCCGATCACAGCGGCCACGGCGAGCACGACCACCGCGAGTCCGGCGCGGAAGCCCCAGATCTGCCAGAGCCGACTGGTCATGCCGTCGGTCTCGTACACGATGCGTACGGCGCCGACGACCGGGCCCCTGTTGCGTCCGTCGAGATCCTTCGCGCTCGCGCGGGCGGGCACCGTGATCATCAGCTCCGGCCCCCAGATGAAGGACGAGCCCCAGTCAGTGGTGGGCTCGCCCGTCTCCAGGGCCTTGGCCAGGGCCGCATCCTGCTTCGGACTCGGCAGGTCCGTGTCGCAGCGCCGGGTCACCTCGACCCTGCCGTCCGTCTGCCCTTCGTACGCCGTGGCCATCTCCTTCAGCGCCGCGCACGACGGGGCGTTGCCGTTGCCGAGGAGCAGGGCCATGGTGTTGGCCTCACGCAGGACGGAGTCCGCGGTGTCCTGACGCAGCTGGTCCGTGAGCGTGAAGGCCACCGGCACGGTGAACAGGGCGATCGCGACCGCGACGAGCAGGACGTAACTGCGGATGAGCTGACGGATCATGACGCGCCGCTACCGCCGTCGCCCTTGTCGCCCTCGCCCCGGTCACCGCTGACGATCTCCAGCCGGAAGCCGACCCCGCGCACCGCCTCGATGGTGATCGCCCCGGCGAGCTTGCGCCGCAGCGCCGCCACATGCACGTCCAGTGTCTTCGTCGGACCGAACCAGTTCGCGTCCCAGACCGCTTCCATGATCTGCTCGCGCGACATCAGTGCCCCGGGCTCCTCGGTGAGGAAGGCCAGCAGGTCGTACTCCTTGGGCGCGAGGCCCACCTCCTCGCCGTCCAGGCGGACGCGGGCCGCCTTGCGGTCGATGGTGAGGCGGTCTCCGTACCGGTCCGGGCCGGCGGCCTCGGCGGCAGCGGCCGTACGGGGCTGCATGCGGCGCATGACGGCTCGTATCCGGGCGATGACCTCACGGACCCCGAACGGTTTGGACACGTAGTCGTCGGCGCCGAGCTCCAGGCCGACCACCCGGTCCGTCTCGTCGCTGCGGGCGCTGATCACGATGATCGGCACGTCACCGCGCTCGCGCAGCGCCTTGCAGACGTCGAGACCGTCGGTGTCGGGCAGCCCGAGATCGAGGAGTACGACGTCGTAGGGGGTGTCATGGCTCAGCGCCGCGGCACCCGTGCTGACCCATGCCACCTCGAAGCCGTAGCGCAGGAGTCCTCGCCGGAGCGACTCGGCGACCGGTTCGTCGTCTTCCACCAGAAGTACGCGCACAGGCGGAACCATAGTGGTTGAACTTTAAAGACGGCCGGTCGCCGAGCCCGTGACCAGGTGTTAAGCGGGCAAATTGGTTGCTATCGCATGGTTACGGCATGGCTGTCGCACGGCTGGCGCGCCGCTACCACATGATCGGCAGCCGCTCCGGAATCCGCTTCATGAACCCGGTGCGCCACACCAACTGCTCGATCGGCACCGCGAGCCGCAGCGTCGGCAGCCGCTCCAGCAGGGTCTCCAGGGCGATCTCCGCGTGTCTGCGGCCGAGCGCGGTGGCGGGGCAGTAGTGGCGGCCGCCGCCGAAGGAGAGGTGGGCGGTGGCGTTCTCGCGGCCGAGGTCGACCGTGTGGGGATCGGGGAAGGCGGCCGGGTCGAAGTTCGCGCCCTCGACGAGGACGAGGACCAGGTCACCGGCCTTCACGTCCACGTCTCCCAGCCGTACGTCGGCCAGCGCGAGGCGGGGCAGGCCGTCGCCGATGGACAGGTTGATGCGCAGGAGCTCGTCCACGGCGGCCGGGATCCTTCCGGGGTCCGCGACGAGCTCGGCCTGGAGGTCCGGGTGCTGGATCAGCGACACCAGGGCCATGGTCAGGAATCCCGAGGTGGAGATGACACCCGCGCCGAACATGGTCACCCCGACCGTCGCGAGCATCTCGTCGGTGAGGTGGTCGTAGTCCGGGTCGGCGCGCAGGGCGGCGAGTTCGGCCATCAGCCCGGTCGTCGCCGGGTCGTCCAGCCGTTCCGCCATGTACGCGATGTCCCGGTCCCAGTTGAGCCGGGCGCCCGCGACCGGGCAGGCCGAGTTCATGAACGCGATGTCCAGGCTCCGCATCAGCCGGGGCGCGTCCGTGTCCGGGATGCCGAGGATGCGGCAGTGCATGCCGGCCGAGTACGGGTCGGCGAAGCCGCCGCGCAGGTCCGCCGGGGCGCCCTCGCCGATCAGCCCGTCGACGAGCTCGACGGCGTACGACCGCATCCACTCCGCGAGCCCGGGACTCTTCGGATTGAGCGCCCTCAGTACGGCCTTGCGCAGTCCGGCGCCGGTGATGTTCCCCATGTTGTTGACGACCTCGGGCGGGATCGTCAGCGCGTACTGGCGGGGGACGCCGGGGGCGGAGGTGTCCTTCAGGCTGAACCGCGGGTCTTCGAGGACCTGCTTGCAGAGGTCGTACGACGACACGAGCCAGGCTTCGTCGCCGGCGATGGTGCGGACCCGGCGCACCGGGGTGCGGGTGCGCAACTCCTCGACCTCATCGGGGAGTTGGTCGCCGCGCCATGAGAACGGGAAGTCGAGCAGGTCTTCAGTGAGCATCGGCGGTCCCGTCCGTGTCGGTTCCCTCGGCCGGCGTGACGATGGCGTGGCCCTGGTTGCGGGAGGCGCGCAGGCCGGCGCCCCGGGAGTAGAGGAGCTCGGCCATCGGCAGGAGCTGGTGGTAGCAGTTCAGGGAGGAGGGGACGCCGAGGATGGCGGGGGTGTCCAGGAAGAGGGGTGCCTCGGCGCAGACGTAGGCGAGGCAGACCTCGCGCTGCGCCTCGGTCACCCGGCTCACCTTCTCGGCCAGGAAGGAGTCCACGAGCTTCGCGCAGGTCGTGCGGAACTCGTCGTCGGTGGTGAGGCGGGCCTGGAGGCGGTCGTGGATCTCGCGGTACGCCGGGTTGCCGCGGAAGTCGGACATCGCGTGGGCGCGGAGGCGTTCGCCGCCGGGGTCCACGGCCTGTACGGCGCCGAGGACCTTGGCCCGTACGCCGCGCAGGTTCTTCACCGCCTTGCGGCGCGCGTCGTCGGGCGGATAGCCGGACGCCACGTACATCTCGGCCACGTACAGGTCCGTGTAGACGAAGTCCACCCGCTCGAACAGGGCGAGGCCCCAGCGGGCGAGGTCGTGGACCCGTTGCGCGGAGAAGTAGCTGTTCCCGGGGGGAGACGCCGATGACGGCGTGGTCGCCCGCGGCGCGGATGACTTCGCAGTGGGGCGTGAAGGGCTCGACCTCGAAGAGGTCGGCCGGCGGATCGAATGAGGTGACGTGCTGGATCTCTGCTGCGGTCGCAGTCGTCAAAGGAGGAGAATCCTTCGCGTCGCAAGTCCCGATGGAGCCTTGTGCCCCTGGTGTGGCGACGACGACGCGAAGTTAGCGGTCGACTACGGAGAGCGTCAATGGCGGAGGCTTCGGGGGAGCGGGCGGTCGCCGCGGGCGGGGACGTGCGCAACATCGCGACCGGGGACCACGTTCAGCAGATCGACCGGGCGACGGTGCTGCCGGCGGAAGCCCTTGTTCCGGTGGGGGAGTTGGCGAAGCGGCTGGTCGATTGGCCTGTGCCGACGCGGGTGTTCGTGGGGCGGGAGCGTGAACTCCGGCTGCTGGACGATGCGCCGAGGGTGGTGTGCGTGCACGGCCTCGGAGGCATCGGCAAGTCCACGCTCGTGGCGAAGTGGGTCCGGGACGGCGCGGCCGACTTCAATCCCGTGTGGTGGATCACCGCCGATACGCCCGCCGCGATCGACGCGGGACTGACCGGGCTCGCGATGGCCATGCAGCCGCAACTGGTGGACGTACTGCCTCAACAAGCCCTGCGCGAACGGGCGTTGCAGTGGCTTGCCACGCACGACGGGTGGCTGATCGCCCTCGACAACGTGAGCGAACCGGCGGATGTGCTGCCGCTGCTGGAGCGGGTGCCGGGCGGGCGCTTCGTGATCACCAGCCGACGGGGGACCGGGTGGCACGGAACGGCCGGGTGCGTGGACCTGGACGTGCTCGACACCGGGCACGCGGCGGAGCTGTTCGAGCGCATCTGTCCGGGCGGTGACGGTGCGGACGTGTCCGAGCTCGTCGAGGAACTGGGGAACCTGCCGCTGGCGGTGGAGCAGGCCGCGGCGTTCTGCCGGGAGGCGGGGACCTCGGCGCGGCGGTATCTGGAGCTGCTGGCCGAGTATCCGGCGGACATGTTCGGCGCGGCGGCCGAGGGCGGGGATCCGGAGCGGACGGTGGCCCGGGTCTGGCGAGTGACGCTGAGCCGGCTGGCCGAGGGCGGCGGAGCGGCGGTCGACCTGCTGCACGTCCTCGCCTGGTTCGCTCCGGACGGCATTCCCAGGAGCCTGCTGGAGCCGGGGGCGAATCCGGTGGAGCTCACCCGCGCATTGGGCCGCCTCGCCGCCCACAGCATGATCTCCATGCAGGGGGACACGCTCTCCGTCCACCGCCTGGTGCAGGCCGTCGCCCGGACGCCCGGTGAGCACACGACTTCGAGGCCCGGGGCGATCGCGGCCTACCGGGATCACGCGATCCGGCTGCTCCTCCGGTCCCTTCCCGCGGAGTCCGAGGATGTCGCCACCTGGCCCGCCTGGCGTTCTCTGATGCCCCATGTCGAAGCGCTGGTCGACCGTGTGAAGGCCGACGAGGACACGGAGGAACTCAGCTGGGTCGAGTACGAGGCTGGGCTGTTCCTCATGGCTCAGGGGGAGGCGCGACAGGCGGTACGTCTCCTGGACCGCGCACTCGCCACCTTCGTACGGCTGCTGGGCGCCGAGCGCCCCGAAGCGCTGGCCGTGGCGACGGGCCTCGCCCAGGCGCACGCGGCGGCGGGGAACTTCTCCGTGGCGATTCCCCTGGCGGAGCGGACCTGCCAGGACGGCGCGCGGATCCTGGGCGAGGACGATCCTCGGCTCTGGGTACTGCATGCCGGCCTCGGCACCGTGCACTACCAGGCCGGCAACCGGGCGGTCGCCATGGAGCTGTACGCGCGCTCGCTGCGCGAGCTGCAGCGCACCGCGGGCCCTGACGACCTCCGCACGCTCAGGGCCGAGGGCAGCCTTCTGACCAGCATGGTCGCGGTGGGTGAAGCGAAGAGCGCGGTGCCACTGCTACGGCAGTACCTGGCGGACTGCGTACGCATGCACGGGGAGGACCATCCGGTGACGCTGACCGCCCGCAACAACCTGGCGGGGGCCTGTCAGGACGCCGGGGACGTGGAACAGGCGATCGAGCTGCTGCGCCGCAACGCCGACGACCATGTGCGTCTGATGGGTGCCTCCCACTGGCAGACCCTGGCGGCGCGGCAGAACCTGGGATGCGCGTACCACCGGGCGGGCAGAGCGAGCGAGGCCGTCGTCGTCCTTGAGCAGGTCCTGGAGGACTGCGTGCGCAGCCTCGGCGAGGATCATCCGGACACCCACAGCGTGCGCGCCGACCTGGCGGAGGCCCGAGAGAGCCTGTCGCCCCCCGAGTGACCTGTCCCACTTTCCGGAGTGCTGGGCTCCTCACCGGGCAGACACGACCCCGAGCGACCGAATCTCACCATCTGGGAACCCCAAGGTCGAATTCGGACGCTCGGTAAACTGAGCCGACACACACGGACTGAGCGAGGAGCGCACGTGGGCCTTGTCGTGCAGAAGTACGGAGGCTCCTCCGTAGCCGATGCCGAGGGCATCAAGCGCGTCGCCAAGCGGATCGTGGAAGCCAAGAAGAACGGCCACCAGGTGGTCGCCGTGGTTTCCGCGATGGGCGACACGACGGACGAGCTGATCGATCTCGCCGAGCAGGTATCCCCGATCCCTGCCGGGCGCGAGCTCGACATGCTGCTGACCGCGGGAGAGCGGATCTCCATGGCCCTGCTGGCCATGGCGATCAAAAACCTGGGCCACTCGGCCCAGTCGTTCACCGGCAGCCAGGCAGGTGTCATCACCGACTCGGTCCACAACAAAGCCCGGATCATCGACGTCACACCGGGCCGGATCCGTGACTCGCTGGACGACGGCAACATCGCCATCGTCGCCGGGTTCCAGGGCGTGAGCCAGGACTCAAAGGACATCACCACGCTGGGCCGCGGAGGGTCCGACACCACCGCCGTCGCGCTGGCCGCCGCCCTCGACGCCGAGGTCTGTGAGATCTACACGGACGTCGACGGCGTGTTCACCGCCGACCCGCGTGTGGTCAAGAAGGCGAAGAAGATCGACTGGATCGCCTTCGAGGACATGCTGGAGCTGGCCGCGTCCGGCTCGAAGGTGCTGCTCCACCGGTGTGTGGAGTACGCCCGTCGTTACAACATCCCGATCCACGTGCGGTCCAGCTTCAGCGGACTTCAGGGCACGTGGGTCAGCAGCGAGCCGATCGAGCAAGGGGACAAGCAGGTGGAGCAGGCCATCATCTCCGGTGTCGCGCACGACACCTCCGAGGCCAAGGTCACGGTCGTCGGTGTGCCGGACAAGCCGGGCGAGGCCGCCGCGATCTTCCGCGCGATCTCCGACGCCGAGATCAACATCGACATGATCGTGCAGAACGTGTCCGCCGCCTCCACCGGTCTGACGGACATCTCCTTCACGCTGCCGAAGTCCGAGGGCCGCAAGGCCATCGACGCCCTGGAGAAGAACAAGGCCGGCATCGGCTTCGACTCCCTGCGCTACGACGACCAGATCGGCAAGATCTCCCTGGTCGGCGCCGGCATGAAGACCAACCCGGGCGTCACGGCCGACTTCTTCAAGGCGCTGTCCGACGCAGGCGTGAACATCGAGCTGATCTCCACCTCCGAGATCCGCATCTCGGTCGTCACCCGCGCCGACGACGTCAACGAGGCCGTCCGCGCCGTGCACTCCGCCTTCGGGCTCGACTCCGACAGCGACGAGGCTGTCGTGTACGGGGGCACCGGGCGATGACTCACCGACCGACGCTCGCGGTCGTGGGTGCGACCGGAGCCGTCGGCTCGGTCATGCTCCAGATCCTGTCCCAGCGTGCGGACATCTGGGGTGAGATCCGTCTGATCGCCTCGCCGCGCTCGGCCGGCCGCAAGCTGGCCGTGCGCGGCGAGGAGGTCGAGGTGGTGGCGCTCACCGAGGAGGCCTTCGCCGGGGTCGACATCGCGATGTTCGACGTCCCGGACGAGGTGGCCGCCCACTGGGCGCCGGTCGCCGCCGCCAAGGGTGCGGTGGTGGTGGACAACTCGGGCGCCTTCCGGATGAACCCGGAGGTGCCCCTCGTCGTTCCCGAGGTCAATCCGCACGCCGTACGGATGCGGCCGCGCGGCATCGTCGCCAACCCCAACTGCACCACCCTCTCCATGATCGTGGCGCTGGGCGCGCTGCACGCCGAGTTCGGGCTGCACGAGCTGGTGGTGTCGTCCTACCAGGCGGTGAGCGGGGCCGGGCGGGCCGGTGTGGAGACGCTCAGACAGCAGATGTCCCTGGTCGCCGGCACGGAACTGGGGACCGCCCCCGGTGACGTACGGCGGGCCGTCGGCGACAACACCGGGCCGTTCCCGGAGCCGGTCGCGCTGAACGTCGTCCCGTGGGCCGGGTCGCTGCGCGAGGACGGCTGGTCGTCGGAGGAGATGAAGGTGCGGGACGAGTCCCGCAAGATCCTCGGGCTGCCGAAGCTTCCGGTCGCGGTGACCTGTGTGCGGGTGCCGGTGCTGACCGGGCACTCGCTGACCGTGCACGCCCGCTTCGAGGGCGAGGTCACGGTCGCCAAGGCGCGCGAGATCCTGGCCACCGCCCCCGGGGTGGTGCTCTACGACGACCCGACGGCCGGGGAGTTCCCGACGCCCGCCGATGTGGTGGGCACGGATCCGACCTGGGTCGGCCGGGTGCGGCGTGCGCTCGACGATCCGACGGCGCTCGAACTCTTCGTCTGCGGCGACAACCTGCGCAAGGGCGCGGCGCTCAACACCGCGCAGATCGCGGAGCTCGTGGCGGCGGAGTTCGTGTGAGACCGGCGCTGTGCCGCAAATCTCCTGGGTCCTGACGGAATCGTTTGTAGGATCTGTGTGAAAAGTGTGAGCCGATCGATGGTCCGGACCACTTGAACCGGGCCCCGGCGGCAGCCGAAGATTTTCCTCCCCGCCCTGCAACCGCTTGCAGGGCGGGGAGCGTCTTTGCGGTCGCCCTTACGGGGCGTGGAGGCGCGTTTTTCTGGCGTGGGGACGCCATGGGCCGGGCGTGGGGACGCCCAGTTCATCTGGGACATAAAGGAAGAGCGGGTAGGCATGTGGGCGTTTGACGCACGGTCAGCTGTGCTGCCTGGCACGAGACGGTCGGCCACCGGGGTCGGAGGGTCGATTGCGGGGACTGTCGCAAAAGTGACGTCCGGCACGTACAACCCTCGCGGGGGGAGGCGTGTCCAACTGGCGTGGCAGAGGTACTCGACTTCAGTGCGGCGACCCGCGGTACGGCCCTACGGCCGCCCCGCCGGCCCGTCAGACCCCGCATGTCCGGCACGGCCGGCGGCATGCCGGTGATCGCGCCCATGCCCGCAGCGCGGCCGACCCGCGTTCCCAGTCAGCGCGACGGCGCCGAGCACGCCGAGAACGCCGCGGCGGCCGGCACGACCGTCGACCACCTCACCGAGACCTACCGGGCGCACTACCGCTCGCTGCTGGGGCTCGCCGCTCTGCTCCTGGACGACACCGCCTCCTGCGAGGACGTCGTCCAGGAGGCGTTCATCCGCGTCCACTCCGCGCGCAAGCGCGTCCGTGACCCGGAGAAGACGCTGGCCTACCTCCGCCAGACCGTCGTCAACCTGTCCCGCTCCGCCCTGCGCCGCCGCATACTCGGACTGAAGCTGCTGTCCAAGCCGATGCCCGACATGGCGAGCGCGGAGGAGGGGGCGTACGACCAGCTGGAGCGCGACTCGCTGATCAAGGCCATGAAGGGCCTGCAGCGCCGGCAGCGCGAGGTGCTGGTCCTGCGGTACTTCGCGGACATGACCGAGGCGCAGGTCGCCGAGACGCTCGGCATCTCCCTGGGCTCGGTGAAGGCCTACGGCTCGCGCGGCATCGCGGCGCTGCGGGTCGCCATGGAGGCACCGGCATGAGCGACGACCATGACGGCCGGCGTGAGCCCCTGGGATGGCGGGACACGCCGGAGACGCCGTACAAGCAAGAGCCGAAGCAATCGCACGCTGGGAACGGAACTGTGAACCACGGCCCCGACGACCAGGGCCTCGACGGGCTCGACTCGGACGAGCTGGCACTGCGCCGCATGCTGCACCACGCGGTCGACGAGATCGAGCCACGCGACGGCACGCTGGACCATCTGCGGCGGGCGGTACCCGCACGGCGGGCGCGCAAGCGACAGGCCCTCGTCGGCATGGCGGCCGCGTGCCTCTTCGTCGGCACCGCCGTCCCGGCCCTGGTGCACGTCTCCAACTCCACCGACGCCAGCGTCAACTCATCCAACGCCGGCCATGGCGAGCAGGCCCAGGGCGGTGCCGGTCACGGCAAGGAGACGGCGGGGGGCGAGAGCACCTCCGGCGGCTCCTCGGGCAAGACCCAGGACCAGGGCAAGGGCAGCGACAAGGAGGAGGACAAGGGCACGGGCGCCGGTCCGGGCACCGGCTCCGGCAGGCCCGACAACCCCATGGCGACCAGCGTGGCGGGCGTGTCCGCGTGCACCGCCGAGCAGCTCGTCAAGGCCGCTGAGACGGCCGACGTACCCGACTCGGCCGGCACGGTGTACGGCACCTTCCGCTTCAGCAACGGCTCCGCCGCCGACTGCATCGTGAGCAGCCCGGGCACCGTGAGTTTCACGACGGGTGGGGCGGCCGACGCCACGAAGATCTTCGTGTCCCGGCATGTCGCCGGTGACGCGGCGGCCGGTCTGCCCGACCCCTCCCAGGAACTCACCTCGCTCGTCCTCAAGCCGGGCGACTCGTACGCGGTGAAGTTCGCCTGGGTCCCCTCGGAGACCTGCCCCACGACGGGCGGCAACAACGGCGGCAGCACCGGCGGCCCCGACCCCTCGCCCACCCCGACCGCGACCGAGGACACCGCCGGCACCACGGAGGGCACCTCCACCGGCGGCGACACCGGCACCTCCACCCAGCTGCTGACGGACGAGACCACGGCCGACGGAAGCGTCACGATCACCAACACGACGGAGGCGGGAGCGCCGACGGCCGCGGTGACGGTGTCCAACGCGTGCGCGGGGACCATTTACTGGACGGGTGTGCTGACGGGGGTGTGAGTCGTGAGGGGCGGTTCGACGGCGCCCTGAGGGGCGCGGAGCCGTGACGGCCCCGCCGCGACTACGAGGCGTTGGCCCGCTCCTGCGGACGTTCCGCGCTCTCGCCGCCCTCGTCCTGCGCCACAAGCCCCAGCTCCGCGTCCCGGGCGAACTCCACCTCGCGGCGGAGCAGACGGAACCACATGAAGACCACGAAGCCCGCGAAGACGAACCACTCGCCGGTGTAGCCGAGGTTCTGGAACGCCTTGAGGTCGAGGCCGGTGTCGTTGGCGGCGGCCACCGGGACCGGTTTCATGCCGGAGTCGGCCTTGGCGAGGGTGACCCAGGCGTCGTAGACGTCGTACGACACCAGGTTCACCAGCGACGCTGCGCTGATCGCCCCCGTCTGACCGGACGGCAGGCCGCCCTGCGCCGGCACGCCGTTCTCGCCCGGCACCTCGGAAGCCTGGAGCGCGCCGGTGACCGTGACCTCGCCGGTGGGCGCGGCGGGAGCCTCGGCCCGGTCGGCGTCGCCGGGCAGCCAGCCCCGTACGACAGGCAGGGCCTTGCCGTCGTCGGTGCGCAGCAGCGTCATGACGTAGAAGCCGCGCCTGCCGTCCAGCTCCCGGTCGGGCACGAGCAGCTGCTTGTCGTACCGTCCGTGCGCGGTGACCTGTCTGCCGACGGTCGCCTTGTCCACGGGCAGCAGCTCGGCCAGCGGACGGGCCGCCTCCTGCTTGTTCTCCGCGGCCTGCTCACCGGCGTTGCGATGGTCCTCGACCCGTGCCTCGAACCGGCTCAGCTGCCATGACCCCATGAACACGCAGAAGGGGATGGCGAGCAGTACGAAGACGTTGATCCCCCACCAACGGGGCGTCAGCAGAAACCGGTACACGCCCTCAACGGTACGGGGCTCCTGCGGAGGGCCGGGCCGCGGGGTCACGGCCCGTGTCGCAGGCCCCGGTGCCCGTACTGCCGGATCAGTCCTTGCGAGCCCGCAGCGAGTACATGAGCGGAATCCGCGGCCGTCCCGCCGGGAAGCGGTAGTGGTCGCCCTGCTTCTCGAAGTTCTCGAACCGGCGGAACAGCGAGACGTCGTGCTCGTGCAGGAACTCGATGCGCAGCCCGGCCGCCGCGAGCGCGGTCACGACCTCGCCGACCGGGTGCTGCCACTCGACGCTGCGGTTGTGGACCGTGTCGGTGCGGTCGGAGCCGTAGGTACCGGGGACGTCCCACACCTGGGCGTCGCGGTCGAAGTAGTCGCGGACGACCCGGGAGCCGGTCTCGTCGTCGAGGACATCGGTGACGGGGTGGAACTCGGCGAGATAGAGGAACCCGCCCGGCGCGACCAGGGAGGCCGCCGTCTCGGCCCAGCGGCGCAGGTCGGGCAGCCAGCACAGGGCGCCGCCGCCGGTGTAGACGATGTCGTACGCCGGGTCGGGCACGGCGTCGGCCGCGTCGTACACGTCGGCCGCGACGAAGGCGGCACGGTCCGGGCCGAGGCCGAGGTCGGCGGCGAGGCCGCGGGCGGTTTCGACGGCCGGTTCGGAGAAGTCCAGGCCGACGACGCGGGCGGCGCCGCGCCGCGCCCAGGACAGCGTGTCCTGGCCCATGTGGCACTGCAGGTGCAGCAGCGACCGGCCGGTGACGTCCCCAACCTCGGCCAGCTCGAAGTCGCGCAGCGGGTCGGCGCCGGCGCGGAAGCCGTCGAGGTCGTAGAAGGAACCGGCGGCGTGCAGCGGGACCCGTTCGTTCCAGAGCGAGCGGTTGGCCTCGTTCCAGTCGGGGGGAAGCGCTGCGGGGATGTCTGCCGGGATGTCTGGCGGGGTGGTGGAACTCATGGTGGCGAAGCTATCCACAGGCCGGGGGCCTCGCCAGCGAATTGTCGGTCGGGCCAGGCACTATGGGGCCATGACTGAGAGCCACGGGTCCGACTCACGGGATCACGACATGCGGGACAAGGCCGTGCGGGACAAGGACATGCCGGACTGGGAGAAGCGCTTCCGGGCGCCCAGGGTGTCGCTGCCCGACTGGGCGGAGGACGCTCCGGACCGCTCCTTGTTCGTGTCGAACGCCACAGGGACCTACGAGCTGTACGCCTGGGACCGCGCGACGGGCGAGCAGCGCCAGGTGACCGACCGGCCGAACGGCACGACGGACGGCGTGCTCTCCCCGGAGGGCGCGTGGATCTGGTGGTTCGACGACAAGGACGGCGACGAGTTCGGCGTCTGGCGCCGCCAGCGGTTCGACGGCGGCGAGGACGAGCTCGCGGCACCGGGCCTGGACCCGTCGTACCCGGCGGGCCTGGCCCTGGCCCGGGACGGCCGTACGGCGATCGTGGGCCGCTCGACCGACGAGGACGGCACGACGATCCATCTCGCCCGGGCCGGCGAGCCCCCGGTGGAGATCTACCGCCACCGTGAGTCGGCGGGCGTGGGCGACCTCTCCTACGACGGCACGCTGATCGCCGTCGAGCACACCGAGCACGGCGACGCGATGCACTCGGCCCTGCGTGTCCTGCGCCCCGACGGCACGGCGGTCGCCGAGCTCGACGACACCAAGGGCGGCACCGAGGAGCTGGGCCTGGAGGTCCTGGGCTTCGCCCCGGTGGACGGCGACGCACGCCTGCTCATCGGCCACCAGAGGCGCGGCCGCTGGGAGCCGCTGGTGTGGGACGTGGCGACGGGCGAGGAGACGGACCTCGCGCTGGAGCTGCCCGGTGACGTGAGCGCGGAGTGGTACCCGGACGGGACCGGTCTGCTCATCGTGCACAGCTTCGAGGCCCGCAGCGAGCTGTTCCGCTACGACCTGGCCCGGCGTGAGCTGGAGCGGATCCCGACCCCGGCGGGCTCGGTGTCCGGCGCGACGGCCCGCCCGGACGGCAGCGTGGAGTACCTGTGGTCGTCGGCGGCGGAGCCGTCGACGGTGCGCTCGACGACGGGCCGCGTGGTCCTGGACCCGCCCGGCATGAAGTCCCCCGGCTCGGTCCCGGTGGAGGACGTGTGGGTGGAGGGCCCGGGCGGCCGCATCCACGCCCTGGTGCAGCGGCCGGCGGGGGCGGTGGGCCCGTTCCCGACCGTCTTCGACATCCACGGCGGCCCGACCTGGCACGACAGCGACTCGTTCGCGGCGGGCCCCGCGGCCTGGGTGGACCACGGCTACGCGGTCGTCCGCGTCAACTACCGCGGTTCGACGGGCTACGGCCGAGCCTGGACGGACGCCCTCAAGCACCGGGTCGGCCTGATCGAGCTGGAGGACATCGAGGCGGTCCGCGCGTGGGCGGTGGCATCGGGCCTCGCCGACCCGACCCGCCTGATCCTGACCGGCGGTTCCTGGGGCGGCTACCTCACCCTCCTGGGCCTCGGCACCCGGCCGGACGCCTGGACCCTGGGCATCGCGGTGGTCCCGGTCGCCGACTACGTCACGGCGTACCACGACGAGATGGAAGCCCTGAAGGCCATGGACCGCACCCTCCTGGGCGGCACCCCGGAGGAGGTACCGGAGCGCTACGAGGTGTCGTCACCGCTGACCTACGTCGACCAGGTGACGTCCCCGGTCTACATCTCGGCGGGCGTGAACGACCCGCGCTGCCCCATCCGCCAGATCGACAACTATGTGAAGCGCCTGAAGGCCCGGGGCGCGACCCACGAGGTGTACCGCTACGACGCCGGGCACGGGTCACTGGTGGTGGACGAGCGGATCAAGCAGGTACGGCTGGAACTGGACTTCGCGGAGCGGCATTTGACGAACTGAGCGTCCCCGGCCATGCCCACGCAGGTCACGCATTCCAGCCCGTCCGGGGGTGCCCCCTCTGGGGGAGTTTGAGGACAAGGCCCTTCAAGGGCCGGAGCGGGGTCTGGGGCGGCAGCCCCGGCGGGGTCGAAGGGGCAGCACCCCTGGGGGATGGGACGGGCAGGGGCGGCGGGGGCGAGGAACGGCCTACGCTCCCGCCCGCTCCCGCGACCGCCTCCCCAGCAGCTCTGCCAACCCCCGCCGTGTGGCGGCCAGTACGACCCGGTCGTTCCTCTGGAGCACGTGAGTGTCCGGCAGGTCCCACTCCCACCCCGACGCCCCGTCGCCGGCCCGGTTGTCCTCGTAGGACTCCTCTGCCGCCGGTTCCTCCCGGCGCTCCTCCCGAGGCGTCCGATCCAGCGCGAGCACCCGCCAGGAGCCCGGCCGGAAGGCATCGCCCACGGTCTTGTCCTCCAGTTGCGGATGGCCGGCCACGTCCACGGCAGCGAACAGCAGCACCCGCCGCTCCACGGGAATCGCCCCCAGGATCTGCCGCCCCATCATCGCCCCGGCGAACGCGGGCGCGGCCAGATGCGTCACGCTCCGGCTGCGGGTGGACGCATGGGGGTGCGCGGCACGCAGGGTGCGGTACACGGCGGTGGCGAAGTCGTCGTCGTACAGCCGCAGGACCACACGAAGATCGGGGCGCACGGACCGTGCGTACAGCGCGGCCTCAAGGTTCGTCGTGTCCGCGCTGGTCACGGCCAGCAGCGCATGCGCCCGATGGATCTTGGCCGCCTCCAGGACGCCCTCCTGGGTGACGTCCCCGAGCACCACCGGCACCCGCAGCCGCCGAGCGGTGGCGAGCCCGCGCGCATCGGGATCGGCCTCGACGCACACCACGGGAATGTTCAGCTCCCGCAGCCGGGTCAGCACCCGGGTGCCGATCTTCCCCAGCCCGAGCAGCACCACATGGCCACCCAGCCCACGCGGCGGTTTGCGCAGCGCGGACGCGGTGCGGAACGTACCCAGTGCCTCAAGGACCGCGGCCAGCAGCACCGGAAGCAGCAGCAGGCCCATCAGCCCGGACAGGAGTTGAAGGATCTGCCGAGCCAGGTTCTGGTGGAGTGCGGGTTCGTTGATGGCGAAGAGGTCGAGGAGGGTCATGTAGGTGGCGTAGAGCGGGTGTTCACCGGTCACCACCGTCAGCGCCACGGCCAACGCCGCCACACACCCCACCAGCCCGGCCAGCGACCACCTGAGCCGCCGCGAGAACAGCGAGCCGAACGACGGCACGAGACCGCGCCCGCCCCCGGTCGACGGCATCGAGGGACCGGCGTAGGAGACCTGCTCCAGGACGACCGTCCCCCGCCCCCTGGCCTCCCGCACGGCCGCCGCGTCCGGCAGCAGCAGCGGCCCCTGCTCCCCGTTGCCGTCCGAACCGTCCGCTACGGCCGGGTCGTTGCTGGACAGCACGGCCAGCGTGGCCAGCCCGGACGGAGGTGACTGACCGGGCCGCAGCGGCGGGCGCTCCACGGCACGCAGCAGCAGGCCGTCCGTCTGTACGACCTTGGTGGTGCCGACGACGGCGGTCGCGGCCAGCGCGGGGGCGGCCGTGTCGGCGTCGGACAGCACGGTGGTGGAGGCGTCCAGCCCCGCGTCCCCGACGCCGGTCGCCAACGTGGCGGCCTGGTCGAGGAGTTCCTCGATGTGCTGTCCCAGCCGGCGGTTGTACAGGCGCAGGACGAGCCGCAGCCGGGGGTTGAGGCGGCGGGCGGTGAGGGCGGCGCGGATGTTGGTCTCGTCGTCGTCATAGACGAGGGCGAGCGCGTCGGCCCGTTCCACGCCCGCCTCGGCGAGCTTGGCCTCGGTGGCCTCCGCGGCCTCCACCACCCGTACGCTCCCGGCCGGTTCGCCGCCGGCCCCGGCACCGCCGCCCGCCCGGTTGACGGCCGCGCTGACCATCCGGTCCAGCAGCGCCGCCGACGCGGCCCGGGCCCGGCCCACGACCGGTGGTCGTTCCGTGCGTTCGGAGGGCGGCACGACGAGCGTGACCTGCTCGCCGTACACCCCGCGCAACTCGGCGGCCAGCCGGTGCGCGAGCCCGTCGTCGCCGCACACCACCATGTGCGCGGTGGTGTCACTCGCCAAGCCCTGATTCGGAACGCTCCCCACGAGGGGAAAGACTGCCTGAAAGTGACGGGTGGTTCCAGAAACGGCCGTTCCGCAGCTGAACGCCCGGGCCCCTCCGCCCGTATCGGAGGGGAGGGAAACCAGCGCCCTTCCGCACCACCGGAGGTACCTCGCCCGTGGCGACCACCAAAGCGGCCCCGCAGGCGTCGCAGGCCTCGCAGACCCCGCCGGGAACGGACGGCGGGACCGACGACCGCAGGGACCCCCGGCGGACCACCCAGGAGGGCCGGCAGCTCAACTCCCCTCTCTTCCTCACCATGCTGCTCCTGACGCTGGTCCTGCTGCAGAGCCCGATCCGCCGCGCGCTCTCCGCACCGGTCATGCAGAGCTGGACGACGGTGTTCGTCGCGGTGATCGTCCAGGCGCTGCCCTTCCTGGTCCTCGGCGTGCTGCTCTCGGCGGCGATCGCGGTGTTCGTCCCGCCGTCCTTCTTCGCCCGTGCCCTGCCCGGCCGCCCCGCCCTCGCCGTCCCGGTCGCCTCGGCGGCGGGCGCGGTGCTGCCGGGCTGCGAGTGCGCGTCCGTGCCGGTGGCCGGGGCGCTGGTCCGGCGTGGGGTGACCCCGGCCGCGGCCCTGGCCTTCCTGCTGTCCGCCCCGGCGATCAACCCGATCGTGCTGACGGCCACGGCGGTCGCCTTCCCCGGCAATCCGGAGATGGTCCTCGCCCGCCTGGTCGCGAGCCTGCTGGTGGCCTGCGCGATGGGCTGGCTGTGGCTGCGCCTGGGCCGCACCGACTGGCTGAAGCCGCCTTCCCATCCGTCCCACGAGGGCCAGAGCAAGGGCGAGGCCTTCTGGGGCTCCGTCCGGCACGACGTGATGCACGCGGGCGGCTTCCTGGTGATCGGCGCGATGGCCGCGGCCACCCTCAAGGCGGTCGCCCCGGAGAGCTGGCTGCGCGTGGCGGCCGACAACCCCGTGCTGTCGGTCCTCGCCCTCGCGGTCCTCGCCGTCGTCCTGTCGATCTGTTCGGAGGCGGACGCGTTCGTGGCGGCGTCACTGTCGCAGTTCTCACTGACGGCCCGGCTCACCTTCCTCGTCGTGGGCCCGATGATCGACCTCAAGCTGTTCGCGATGCAGGCGGGCACCTTCGGCCGCGCCTTCGCCCTGCGCTTCGCCCCGGCCACCTTCGCGCTCGCGGTGGCCGTATCGGTACTCACGG
Source organism: Streptomyces sp. HD (assembly GCF_028369295.1). Taxonomy (GTDB): domain Bacteria; phylum Actinomycetota; class Actinomycetes; order Streptomycetales; family Streptomycetaceae; genus Streptomyces. The sequence goes on along the minus strand of NZ_JAQMYP010000009.1, from coordinate 11,599 downwards.
GGTGGGTGATCCTGTGAACCGCCAGGCCCAGTCCGCGGTCCTGTTCCTGCTCGGCGCGTCCCTCCTCCACGCCGGCACCACCGACCTCTACCTGCGCTACGTCAAACAGGGCCTGCGCCCCCTGGTGCTGGCGGCCGGCGCGGTACTGATCGCGGCGGCGGTGGCGACGATCTGGTACGAACGGAAGCGGGCACACCGCGAGAAGCGGACACCCGAACAGGCCCAGGAGCATGTCCAGGAGCAGGCCCGGAAGCAGCCCCAGGTGCAGGCCCGCAAGCAGGCCCAGGTGCAGGCCGCCCACGACCAGGACGCCGAGCACTCGCACCCCGAACCCCGAGTCGCCTGGCTTCTGGTCCTCCCCCTCTTCGCCCTGATCCTGGTCGCCCCACCCGCCCTCGGTTCCTACAGCGCCACCCGCACCGGCACCGCCCTCCAGGAACCCCTCGCCTACCCGGCCCTCCCCGCCGCCGACCCCCTGCCCCTCAGTGTCGTCGACTACGCGGGCCGTGCCGTCTACGACCACGGCCGCACCCTCCACGACCGCCGGGTCCAGCTCACCGGCTTCCTCGCCCTGGACCGCGACGGCACCCCCTACCTGGTCCGCATGGCCCTCAACTGCTGTGCCGCAGACGCCCAGCCGGTCAAGGTCGCCCTCACCGGCCAGGTCCCACCGGTCCTGCAACCGGACACCTGGCTGCGGATCACCGGCACCTACACCCCGCGCCGCGCCGAGGACCCGGTCAACGGCGGCCCCATCCCGTTCATCGAGGTCACGGAGGCGAAGCCGGTGACGGCGCCGAAGGATCCGTACGACGAGAGCTGGAACAACTGACGCCGTGGGGCCGGATCTCCGCCCGGTACCCGCCTCCGGGACCCCGCGTACCCCTGACACCCGGTTCGAACCGCACCGGCGTGGCCGACCCGTCCGCCAGCGCCGCGTTCAGCTCGTTCCTCAACTCCCGGATTATCTCCGCCAGTTCGATCACCCCGGGGATGCCGGCGGCACGCGCGAGGCCCGGCAGCCCCTTCCGCTCGACCTTCGCGTCGACCGGATGGGCCCTTGCCGTCCTCGGGCGGCACCCCTAACCTGAAACCCAAATCTGATGGACCGTCAGATCTGGGTCGGACGGTCCGCCTGCCGGGACGAGGGGGCCAGACGTGGCGACCGCCGATCGCAGCACCACCGACCGCAGCACCAAGGACCTGCCCAAGGTCATCAGCGTGGACGATCACGTGATCGAACCCGCGCACCTCTTCGAGACCTGGCTCCCGGCCAAGTACCGGGACCGTGGCCCCAAGCCCCTCACCGCCGGGATCGGCGAACTCGCGTACGTCGGCGGCAAGTACCGGTTCACCACCGACCCGGACGGCCAGCTCACCGACTGGTGGGAGTACGAGGGCGATCTGTTCCCGTACAAGCGCATCATCGCGGCCGTCGGATTCAGCCGGGACGAGATGACGCTCGACGGCATCACCCGTGAGCAGATGCGGCGCGGCTGCTGGGACCCGAAGGCACGCCTTGAGGACATGGACGTCAACCATGTCGAGGCCTCGCTCTGCTTCCCGACCTTCCCCCGCTTCTGCGGCCAGACCTTCGCCGAGGCCAAGGACAAGGAGGTCGGGCTCGCCTGTGTGCGCGCCTACAACGACTGGATGGTCGAGGAGTGGTGCGGCGACAGCGGCGGCCGGCTGATCCCGCTGTGTCTGATCCCGCTGTGGGACATCGACCTGGCCGTGGCGGAGATCCACCGCAACGCGGCCCGGGGCGTGCGGGCCGTCACCTTCAGCGAGATCCCCACCTACCTCGGGCTGCCGTCCATCCACTCCGGCTACTGGGACCCGTTCTTCGCGGCCTGCGAGGAGACCGGCACGGTCGTCAACATGCACATCGGGTCCTCCTCCCAGATGCCGGCCGCGTCCCCCGACGCCCCGCCCGCCGTGCAGGCCTCGCTGAGCTTCAACAACGCCATGGCGTCGATGATGGACTTCCTCTTCTCCGGGGTGCTGGTGAAGTTCCCCCGGCTCAAACTCGCCTACAGCGAGGGCCAGATGGGCTGGATCCCGTACGCCCTGGAGCGTGCGGACGACGTCTGGGAGGAGCACCGGGCGTGGGGCGGCGTGAAGGACCTGATCCCGGAGCCGCCGTCGACGTACTACTACCGGCAGATCTTCTGCTGCTTCTTCCGGGACAAGCACGGCATCGAGGCGATCGAGACCGTCGGCGTCGACAACGCCACCTTCGAGACGGACTATCCGCACGTCGACTCGACCTGGCCGGAGACGAAGCGGGTCGCCGAGGAGCACGTCGGCGGGCTCCCCGACGAGGTCGCCTACAAGCTGCTGCGCGGAAACGCGATCCGGATGCTGGAACTTCCCTTCGACCGGTCAGATCAGTCCGATCAGGAGGGTTGAGCACGCTCCCCCGCCGGGCAGTCCAGTCGTGTAACCCGGCCACGGTCCACGACGGGAGCGCGGATGAAGGTCTCCATCGACCCGAACCTCTGTTACGGCTCTGCCGAGTGCGTGCACCGCGCCCCGGCGGTCTTCGACTTCGTGGACGAGTACGGGGTGGTGCGACCGGGGCGCGAGCACAGCGGCGACGACCCGCAGGTGCGGGAGGCCGTCGAGCAGTGCCCATCCCAGGCCATCACCCTCACCGAATAGCGGCCGCCACCGGGGGCGAACAGCGGTCGTCGCCGGGGGCGAACAGCGGTCGTCGCCGGGGGCGAACAGCGGTCGTCACCGAGTGGGCGAACTGCGGCCCTCACCGAGTGGGCGAACAGCGGCTCTCACCCGGCCGTCGGCGGATAGCTCCAGTCGAACGAGGCGAGCGCCCGGGCCCTCGCCTCCACCACCGCCATGCGCGCCGCCCGTTCCGCCGGGTCGACGTGGGCCGGCTGACCCGTCACCTGGCCCTCCCACTTCCGGTAGAGCAGCCCCGCCTCCGCCGAGAACCAGCCCCGGCTCACGGAGTTGAGGGCCAACAGCAGACCGGTGTCCTCGGAGGCCGGGAGCGCCATCCAGCCGCCGAGGCCGAGCAGCAGATCCCGGCGCACGCACAGGGTCGCCGGGTGGACCTGGGCGCGGAAGTCGTGTGCCGCCCAGAAGTCGAGCACGGCGCCCCGCTCGACGGGCCCTTCGTCGGGGTCGTGCGGGAAGCCCACCGTCGAACCGTCCGGCAGCAGGTCCAGGACCCGGGAGGCCGTCCAGCCGATGGCGGGGTCGGCTTCGAGGGCCGCCACGTCACGGGCCAGCGCCCCCGGGGTGAGCTGGTCGTCGGCGTCCAGGATCTTCACGTACTCGCCCTCGGCGTGCGCCAGCGCCATGGTGCGCGCCATACCGGCGCCCCCGGGACGGCCCTGACGGAAGGTCACGCGCACGTCGTCGGGGACGTACGGGCGGACCTCGTCGGTCCTGCCGTCCTCCCGGATCACCCAGTGCCACTCCCAGCCCGCCGGCAACTCCTGTGCGACCAGCGACTTGTGGGCCTCCGGCAGGAACGCCGCCGAAGGGCCGTGGACAGCGGTGACGACGATGACGCGCCGGGTCACAGCGGGACTCACCACTCTTCCGCTCGCCACCTTTCCGCTCACCACCTTTCCAAGGGGGTCGTGAAGAGCAGTTCCGTGCGGTCGCCGGGCAGCGTCGCCTCGGAGACGTCCACTACCCGGCCGTCGGTGTCGTACGACGTCTTGCGCAGCAGGAGCACCGAGGCCCCCGGCGGCAGCTCCAGCTCGCGCGCCTCCCCGGGCGTCGGCGGCCGCGCGGTGACCCGCTCCTCGACCCGGTCCAGCTCGATGCCGACGGTGTGCAGCTGGTGCTGGGTGCCGCCCGGCCAGGGCTCCCTGGCGGCGTCCAGGAGGTCGGGGTTCGCGGCGATCATGTCGCGGACCAGGTAGGACGTGACGAGGCTGAGCGGGGCGGTCTCGGCCGAGCAGCGGGTCCGGTAGGTGCGCTGCAGCAGCACGGTTCCCTCCGGCACGCCGAAGGCGTCCGCGAGGTACGGGGGCGCGGGGACCTCGCGGTAGTGCGCGTGGAAGACGAGGTCGCGCGGCTCCAGGCCGGTCTCGTGCTCCGTGGCCCCGGTCGAGGCCCGGGTGTCGAGCGGACGGCGGGCCCGGTCCTTCTCCCACTGGTGCCGGTGGTTGTCACGGCGGATCGGGGTGCGCACTTGATCAGCGTACGACCGCTCAGGCGCCGGACATGCGAAGGCCCGACCGCTGGCGACGGGGGATGCACCAGCGATCGGGCTGGCCCCACAGTAACAAGGCTGCCCGCCTCGTGGGAGCCGACTGATCGGCTGGGGGGAGGGGTTGTGATTGGGATCACGGAAACCGCTGTCCGTCGAGCGGCCGTCATATCACTTCCGTCTCTGCCCCGTCACTGAGTGGCATTGCGCGCGACTTACGGCGCGCACGGCGGCTCGTACGACAGCCTGGGCAGGTACTCGTGCCACTTCTCCCGGGTCAGCACGTCGTGGGTGGTGGAGCAGACGCGGCGGACGGCCTCGTCGACGTCCAGGTTCCACAGCCGGATGGTGTCCGTGCCGCTGGAGACGCCGAGCATGTGGCTCGCCGGGCTGAACGACAGGAAGTTGCCCGTCTTGGCGTTGGGGCTCATCGCCTGGCCGATGGCGGAAACGTCCGACGGGTCGGAGACGTTCCACAGCCGGACCGTGTTGTCGTCGCCACCGCTGGCCAGGATGTGGCCGTCCTCGCTGAACGTCAGCGACACGACCGCCTCGGAGTGGCCGGTGAGGGGCGAGCCCTGCGCGGTCGCGGCGCGGGGGTCGGTGACGTCCCAGAGCCGTACGGTGTCGTCGTCGCTGCCGCTGGCGAGGGTGTCGCCGTCCGGGGTGTAGAGCAGCGAGTTGACGGGGCCCGCATGACCCTTGAGGGGCTTGCCGAGGCGGGTGACGTGCCGGGGGTCGGACACGTTCCACAGCCGGATGGCGCTGTCCGCACCGCCGCTGGCGAGCACCGAGCCGTCGGCGTTGAAGACGAGGGCGTTGACGTAGCCCTTGTGACCGGTCAGAGGGGCGCCGAGCGGAACGGGGCGGGACGGATCGCGGACGTCCCACAACTGGATGGTGCGGTCGTCGTAGGCGGTCGCCAGGGTGTGGCCGTCGGGGCTGTAGGCCAGTGAGTCGGCGCCGGCGAAGCGCGTGTGCAGGGTGAGGGGCGACCCGGCCAGGGCCGGGCGGGCCGGGTCGGTGATGTTCCACAGGTACAGCTCGTGGTGTCCGGTCCGTACGGCGAGGGTGCGGCCGTCCGGGGAGAACATCATCGAACGCTGGTAGCCGTCAGCGGGCATGAACGGCTTGCTCAGGGGCACGGGCCGGTCGGGCGCCGACACGTTCCACAGCCGGACCCTGCCGTCACGGGCGGCCGTGGCGAGGACCTTACCGTCCGGGCGGAACGCACCGGTGCGGCCGGTCATGTCCAGCGTGGGTACCGACCACAGGCGGACCTTGCTGTCACCGCTGCCGGTGGCGAGGGTACGGCCGTCGGGGCTGAACCCCAGGGCGAACATCTCACCGCTGCTCCCCGCGAGCGGTTCGCCGACCTGGGAGGGCGACGCCGGATCGGAGACGTTCCACAGGCTGGCGGTGCTGTCCGCGCTGGCCGCGGCGAGCCGTTCGCCGTCGGGGCTGAAGGCCACGGACCAGATCGGGCCGGTGTGGCCGGTCAGCGCAGAGCCGATGGGCGCCGCCCGCGCCGGATCGGAGACGTTCCACAGCCGGATCGTGCCGTCCGCGCTGCCGCTGGCGAGAGTGCGGCCGTCGGGGCGGAAGGCCACCGAGTGCACGAGGTCCGTGTGCCCGGTCAGCGCCGTGCCGACCGGCTCCGGGTGACGGGGATCGGCCGTGTTCCACAGCCGGATCGTGTCGTCGTCGCCACCCGCGGCGAGCGTGCGCCCGTCGGGGCTGAACGCCACCGACCGCACGGCGGCGGTGTGCCCGGTGAGCGCGCCGAGCGCCTTCGGCCGGGCCGGGTCGCCCACGTTCCACAGGCGTACGGTGCCGTCGTCGCCGGCAGAGGCCAGGGTACGGCCGTCCGGGCTGAACGCGACCAGGTAGATCGTGCCGTCGTGGCCGGTCAGGGGCGCACCGATGCGCGACGGGTGCGCGGGGTCGCTCACATCCCACAGCCGGACCGTGCCGTCGTCGCCGGCACTGGCCAGGGTGCGGCCGTCGGGACTGAAGACGGCGCTGCTCACCCAGCTGGTGTGGCCGGTGAGGGGGCCGCCCAGGGGCTTGGGGCGGGAGCGGTCGCTCACGTCCCACAGGCGTACGGTCCGGTCGTAGCTGGCGGTGGCCAGGAGACGGCCGTTCGGGCTGAACGTGGTCAGGTAGACGGCGCCCGAGTGGCCGAGCAGCGGGGTGGCCAGGGGCGCGTTGACGATCGAGATCAGCCGGCTGTTCGCGCCCTCGTCGTCCGGGCGCAGCCGGTGGGCCACGAGGTCGAGCTGGGCGGACAGCGACGGATCGGTGTCCTGGACGCGGTCGGCCTCGGCGAGGACCTGCGCGAACACGGCATCGTTGCGCTGCTGCCACGCCACCACCGCCGCACCGACGGCCAGCACCGCCAGCGCGACCAGCGCCGCGACCGCGCTGCGCATGATCCAGACGGTGCGCCGGCGCAGCCGGACCGAGGCGGCCAGGAACTCCACGGCACTGCGGGTCAGGAAGGTGTCCCCGGCGGAACGGGCCCACCCGTGGGCCTGCTCCAGCCGCGACCCCCGATACAACAGGGACGTGTCCCGGTCGGACTCCTCCCAGGCCCGGCCGTCCTCCTCCAGCCGCTGACGCAGCAGATTGCCCTGCCGGTCGTCGTCGATCCAGTCCCGCAGCCGCGGCCAGGCATGCAGCAGCGCCTCGTGCGTGATCTCCACGGTCTCCGCGTCCAGCGTCACCAGCCGGGCCCGCACCAGCGCTTCCAGCGACTCCTCGGTCTTGCCGGGATCCGTCGACTCGGCCGCCAGCTGCCGCCGGGTCCCGCGCCGTCGGGTGGCCTGCGTGTCCTCGCCGAGCCGGACCAGCCGGAGCAGCAGCAGCCGCGCGGCCGTACGCGCCGCCGGATCGAGCCCGGACCAGGCACGCTCGGCGGTCGCCGCGACCGCCCCCTGGATCCCGCCGGCGGCGCGATATCCGGCCAGCGTCAGCCGCCCCGCCTTGCGCCGCTGCCAGGTGGCGAGCAGCGCGTGCGACAGCAGCGGCAGCACCCCCGCGTCATGCGTCCCGCGCGGTCCGTCCGCACTCACCTCCCGCACGATCAGCTCCGCCAGCCCCGGCTCCAGCTCCAGGCCCACCGCCTTCGCGGGCCCGTTCACCGCCTCCCGCAGCTCCGAGGTGGTGAGCGGCCCGAGCACCATGTGCCGGTGCTGCAACGCGTCGGCCAGCTCTTGGTGCGCCAGACACTGCTCGTAGAAGTCGGCACGGATACCGAGGACGACGAGCACGGGGGCGGGGTCGCCGGGTTCGGGAGGCGTGCAGGCGGCGCTGAGGACCTGGATGAAGGTACGGCGAGTGGCCTCGTCGGGGCAGAGGGTGAAGGTCTCCTCGAACTGGTCGACGATGACCACGGGAGGAGCGGCCCCGGTGGCCTCACGCCGGGCCCAGGTGTGGACGGCGTCCTGGGTGGCGTGGACGAGGTCGGTGGATTCGGGGGAGCTGGTTGCCTCGGCGGTGTCGGGGAGCCCTGGAAGGACTTCCGCGAGTTCCGGTATACGGCTGGTCAGCTCGGCGAGCGGATCACTGCCCGGCACGAGCTGCACGACGGTGCTGGCCCGGCCGTCCCCCTCCTGCCCCTTGTCCCTCTCCCTCTCCTGCAGGCCGCCCAGCGCACCGTTCCGCAGGGCGGGGACCAGGCCGGCGTTCAGAAGGGAGGACTTCCCGGCCCCGGAGGCGCCGACGAGCATGACGAGGCCGCCGGTCTTCTCCACCGTACGGAGCTGGTCGACCAGGGCGTCAGTGCTGCGCTCGCGGCCGAAGAACCAGCGGGCGTCCTGCTGCCGGTACGAGGCGAGCCCGCGATACGGACACACCCCGCCGGAAACCGCGGGGGCCTCGACCGGAGTGTGCTCCTCGTCTTCCCCGGAGGTGGCCCGTTCCCACAGCCGCTGCCACTGACCCATGTCGTACAGCCCGGGGGACACGGGCGTGGGACGGGCGCGCCGCGCCTGAGGGATCAGGACATGCAGTACGGCCACCAGCGCGGCGAAGTGGGCGGGCACGTTCTTGGCCCGCCGCCAGTCGCTGATCCGCTGAGCGGACACACGCACGGGCCGCCCTCGCTCATCGACCCGCTGCAACCGGACGACGGCTTCGGCCACGCTCTTGAGCGGAGGATTGCCGGCCTCCTTGTACAGCAGCGCCAGCCGTTCCGCGAAGGCCGTACGCGCCCCGGGGTCGGAACTCAAAGCCTCCACTCCTTCACTTCCGCTACTTCCGCCGCACCTCGGCATCCGGACCGGAAAACTCACTTTATACGGCTGACCTGCGGCTAAGTCAGCGTCCGGAGACCGGAACCTCCTCGTCGGCACCTTCCGAATGGCAGGATCACGACGCAATAGCGCAACCTTCGCGCCTCGCCCAGGCAGGCCACCAGCCCGGAGCTAGGGGAGACCACTCATGGCGCCGCAAGTTCTCGGTCACCTTCCACACTCGCTCGATCCACACTGACCCGCCGCCTCACCGACACGGCGCCGTCACAACCCGGATCGACACCGCCCCGCCGTCCGGCACCGGTCCCCACGAGGGGAGGGACCGGTGCCGGACGACGCGGACTCCATCACGAAGGCCCGACCTCCACTGCTGGAGGCCGGGCCTTCGTCGGGTGAACTTCTGGAGCAGGCCGACCGGCTCGCGGTCGCCACCTGCGTCGAGACCCAGCGCAGCGGCATGATCCGCAGTGAGACCGCGGCCCACTCGCTGCGTAGCCGCATCCTGCTCCGGCAAGGCAACACGGTCGCAGCCCAGGACCAGACTGGCCAGGCTGTTCGCATCCTGGACGCGGTCGGGGACATGCCGGCGCTCCGTACGGAGGAGGTGCTGTACCACTCCGCCGTGGTGCTGTCCGCCGGGGGCGTACGGGAGGAAGCGCACGCGCTCCTTGAGCGGGCCCGGCGCGAGGTCGCCCGCAAAGCCGACCGGCTGTCAGGCCCCAGCCGGGCCACCGTCTCCAGGCATTGCGACAAGGCCCTCAGCCTCGCCGTGGTGCGTTCCCCGAGGGGAAACACCAGCACACGGAACGTGGTGGCGCCCGCCGGCCTGCGAAGTTCTCCGATGTCCGGCCAGGGCACCGGCGGCCGGAGTTCCGGCCCCCTGGGCGCGCTCCGACTGGGGCGAATTTTCGGCGGAGGCGGAGCAACGGCGGGTCCCCAGCCGGCGCAGCAGGCCGGAGGACCCGCCCCGTTCCCTCCGGGGATGTGCCGGGTGACAGACGTGGAGTCCGTACCCCGCGGCCATCTGTGTTCAGCAAACAGCGTGCCGCCGGGGTCTGGGACGTCTGTACAACAGCGTAGTCCTCGCGTCGTGTCAGGGACGGTCCGAAGCCGTCCCATCCCAGGACATGGACGGTGTCGGCCGTGGTCGAGGGTGCACCGGCGGACAGCCAGGGGCGAGTGAGTACCGGGGCTGGGCAGGCACCGGGTCGCTGTGGCGTCGGCCCTGTCTTCGGTGGTGCGGTTGTCGGCTCACTCCAGGAGCACGAGGTGGTCGGCGGCGCCCCCTCGCCATTCGATCAGGAAAAGGGTCGCGTCGTCGGTGGTGCGGCCGCCTCGTTGCTGCTTCAGGGCGTGGGAGAGTGAGCGCACCACCGCTCGTACTCCCTTCGCTGTGTGTTCGATGCGGTTGACCCAGTGGATGAGTTGTTCTTCGCCGAATTGTTCTTCGCCGGCTTCGTGCTCCTCGATCAGGCCGTCGGTGAAGCACAGCACGCGGTCGCCGCGTTGGAGCATCTGCTGGCTGATGCGGGGCTCTTCACCGCCGAAGCCGACGGGCAGGGTGGTCGGGCCTGCCAGTTGCCGGACGACCCGGTGGTCGCGGATCAGCAGCGGTGCGGGGTGGCCCGCGTTGACCCACTGCAGGTGGCCCGTCGCGATGTTCAGACGCATCATCTGGGCGGTGACGAAGTGGTCGGGCCCGAACTGCTCGGCGATGGCCCGGTCCATGAACGCGTAGATCTCGGACAGGCCGATGTCGGCACGTCTGGCGTGCCGGTAGGCGCCGACGGCGACGGTCGCCATCGTGGCGGCGTCCAGGCCGTGGCCCATCGCATCGACCATGGCCACGTGCAGGATGTCCTCGTTGAGGGCGTAGTCGAAGCTGTCGCCCGCGACGTCGTAGGCGGGCTCCAGGATTCCGGCCACCGCGACCTGCGGGACGGACATGGCCAGCGGCGGCAGCAGGGACCACTGGATCTCCGCGGCCACGCTCATCGGTTCACGGCGCCGGGCGCGGAAGAACTGGTCGGTGTAACTGTGCTTGGTGACCAGCATGTCGGCGACCAGGCCGGCGAGCCTGCGCAGCAGCCGCCGGTCGTCGTCATCGACGGTGTCCAGGGTGAGGGCCATCACGCCCACCTGGTCGCTGCCGTCCAGCAACGGCAGGTACATCCGGACGCCGTCGGACCGCGGCACCTCGACAATGGTCGCGTGCAGAAAGGCCGTGCCGGCGGGAGAGTCATCGATCGGCTCGGGCTCGCCGACCAGCAGCCGCCGACCTGACAGCGGCACCAACACCAGCTGGCCGTAGTCCTGCAGCAGGATCGAGACGTCGCGGCCACCGACCCTGGCCACCTCTTCCGCGATCAGCGGGGCGATCAGCTGCGGCGGCATCTCGTGTGCCCGGTCCAGCAGCACCCCCAGCAGGCGCTCACCGAACCCTTCCGACCGATCGAGCATGCCCTCGTCGGGTCGGCGCCCACCTTCCGCCACAACCGCACCCCATCGGCGTCGTCGAAGCTTCGGCCGCCGTGTCCATGCTCACCTCGTGCCGCGAGTCCAGCGCCCGCACCGACACACGGGCTCCTGACACGACCGCGATCAACCCGCACAGAGTGACGCGGCCGGTCGCTCCGAACAGCCCATTACGCCAGAGAACGGCATGTCACACATGATCAGAAAAGATGGCTCTCCGTGCCGCTGTGCACCACATCTCTCCCGGAGCCGTCACAGGAGCAGAAGATCGGAGCCGGTGTCCGCGAGGAGCCGTGCGGTCTGGGGGGGACGGGTGGTGCAGCCGCAGGGACGCGCGGGTCCCTGCGGCGTGCCGCGACGCGTCGAGGAAGACGCGCAGGCCGCTGCTGTCGCAGCGGCCGACGGTGGTCAGATCGACGTCGATGGTGGTGATGCCGTCATGCAGGCACCGCTCCAGAGCGGCGCGCACCTGGGGTGCGGTGGCCGGGCCGATCTCACCGGCCAGGGTGATCAGTGCCCGCCTGCCCCGGTCGTGCCGGTAGATGTTCAGCTGCGGAAGAGTCATGACGCCTCGGTTCAGATGCATCGGTTCATGGGGCCCGGCCGTTTTCCTCGCGCGGTCCCCGGTGCGTGTGCAGGTTCCCGGGCACACGCGTCGGTACGGGGCGGGTCAGCACTT
>NZ_JAQMYP010000089.1 GCF_028369295.1 Streptomyces sp. HD | reverse complement strand
GGTTTTGGGGGGGCCCCGCCCTGGGGCGTCCGTACGGTGGAGGGTCGGTCCGTCCGCCGATGGCGGCCTGCCGACACCGCCGTACGCGAAGAAGGGGTGTGACGGTTGGGACTCGGCGTCGTGGCGCTGTCGGAGCGGGATCGCTCAGCCGGCGAATCTGGCCGGAATTCGGTTGTTCGGCTGCCTTCGGCGCCCCTGGATCCCGGATGCCGATGGTACGGGGCCGCCCGCCCGACCCCCGTCCGGGAGGGCGGCCCCGCTGGGTGGTGGCCCGGCGGTGCGGCGGTCAGTAGAGCTTGTCGACCGCGGTGGTGGTCGTCTTCTTGAAGGCCTTCACCGGCGCGTCCGTGAAGTCGCCCATCTGCCCCCACTGCACGACGGTGACGGTGCCGCCGTCCCGGCCGACGGATATGAGGTGGATGTCCATGGCGCCCCACGAGGCACGGGTGTGCACGCCGTGGACGCGGGCGCCCTCCTCGACCGGCAGGCTGCCGTAGCTCCGGTACTCGGCCTCGATCTCGGGGTCGGCGTCGCTGCGCACGACGCAGCGCCGGATCTCCTTGTTGAGGCGGTCGGCGAGGGCCTTGGCCTTGGCGTTGTCGCCGACGACGACGTTGAGCTGCTGGGCACCGGTCTCCAGGTCGGTGCGGAAGGTGCGGTAGCGGGAGTCGTAGGCGAGCAGCGCCTCACCCAGGCAGCCCTGCATCTCCTCCGGGACCCCGTCGGTGACCTTGTCGGCGGTCCAGGCGGAGGTCGGGTGCGGCGGAAGCTGGGACGCCGACAGGAACTTCGGCGCGGGCGTCTTCGTCGCGGCGCCGGCCGGTGCGGCGGTGAGCGCGGCGCCTGCGGCGAGGCCGGCGACGGCGAGTGCGGCGAGCACGCCGGTTCGGGTGCGCTTGGGCATGGGTGTCCCCCGTGAGTGAGATGAGTGCGTGGAACGAACAGAAGTCGGCCGTCACCGACGCCGGATGGTCCGTCCGGCCCCCAGGCCCTGTCGGCCTCGTCGGTGCGACACCAAGAGCATCAGCCGTCACAGTCGGCGAACGCAACCGCTGCCGCCCGATCCATGACGGTGGAACCATCCCAGCCCTGCTGACGTGCAGGTATATGGAGTGCCTGGGATGCCGTCCCGGGACGGGGAGGACACGGGGGAACGGTGTCTGAAGTGCAGGACGACGTCCAGGAGTTCGCGGCGCTGCTCACACGGCTCAAGGAGCGCACCGACCGCAGTTACGGTCAGCTGGCCCGCCGCCTGAACATGAACACCTCCACGCTGCACCGCTACTGCGCCGGAGACGCGGTCCCGCTCGACTTCGCCCCCGTGGAACGCTTCGCCGCGCTGTGTCAGGCGACGCCGGAGGAGCGGCTGGAACTGCACCGGCGGTGGATCCTGGCGGTGGCGGCACGACAGCGGCCGCGCACGGCGACCGCCCCGGCGCCGGAGAGCGCCCCCTCCCCCACGGACAGCGCCGTATCCGCCACGGAGGCCGCCTCCTCCCCCGCGGACAGCGCCCCCGACTCCGCGGACGGTTCCCCGGACCGCTCGGCCGACTCCCGCTTCGACTCGGTCGACTCCCCCTCGGAGGCGTCCGAAGAACCCGCGCCGGGCGGGTCTCCCCGCCGCCCCTGGTACCGCCGCCGGAGCCTCCTGGTCCCCATGGCCGTGGCGTCGGCGCTCCTCGCCACGCTCGGCAGCCTCGCCGCCCTGCCGGACGACGACCGGTCCCGGGCGAGCGACTCCGTCCAGGGCGCCGATCCGACCCGTACGTCGGCCGCGGGCACCCCCCGCCCGAAGTCGGCCAAATCCCCGAGCCCGACCCCCACCACGGCCTCCCCCTCGCCGGACGCGTCCAAGAAGTCCTCCGCCAGGCCCACGGAGTCCGCCGGCCGACACCCCGAGGAGTCGGACGAACCCGGCCGACAGCAGCCCACGACCGGCCTCCCCCTCACCTGGAGCGCCGACTCCCATGTCTGGCAGGCCGGTTGTGGCCACGACTACGTCATCGACAAGCCCTCGCAGCAGGTGCCCCCGCCCCCGGTCGCTCAGGACGCCGCGATCTGGGCGGCATCGCAGGGCGCGGTGCACGGCCGGCAGACGATGGTGGAGATCACGGTGCAGGGGCGGACGTCCACGGCCGTCGTCCTGGACGCGTTGCGGGTGCGCGTCGTCGGCCGCTCGGCACCCGTCGAGGGCACCTCGTACGCCATGGACCACGGCTGCGGCGGAGCACTGACGCCCCGCTACTTCGACGTCGACCTGGACAAGGACCGGCCCATCGCACGCCCGGTCGCCGGCAACGACACGGGCACCCCGATCCCGGCGATGAAGCTGCCGTACCGGGTGTCCGCCGAGGATCCGGAGGTGCTGCTCGTCGACGCGCAGACGGTGAGCTGCGACTGCAGCTGGTACCTCGAACTGGACTGGTCCTCCCAGGGCCGCACGGGCACGGCACGCATCGACGACCACGGCCGCCCGTTCCGCACGACGAGCACCAAGGGACTGCCCCGCTACTCGTACGACACCTCGGCCCGCAAGTGGGTGCCGTACACCTGAGCCGTGCTGCCGGGGACAGCCCCTATGCCTCCCAGACGGCGGCGGCCGTACGGTCGTCGGAGTAGCCCTTGACCCGGACCTGGGTGTCGGCGAGGAACGCGGCGAGGCCGGGTGGGGTGGGGCCGGACCAGCGGCCGGTGAGGTACTCGGACAGTTCGGGTTCGCCGCGCAGTGGTTCGGCGAGGCCGCCGGTGCACATCAGGAGGGCGTCTCCGGGGCGGGCGACCGAGGCGCGGAAACGGAAGGGTTCGCGGGGCGGCTCGGGGGCCGGCTCGTAGGGGCTCGGGGGTGTGGTGATGCCGAGGTCCATGGTGAGGCGGTCGCCGTCGGGGGTCTCGGCCGGCAGTGAGCCGAAGCCGACGACGGGTTCGCCGGTGACGTCGCCGGCGTGCGGCTCGATGTCCTGCCACTCGCCGTCGCGCAGCCGGAACAGCCCGCCGGCGCCGACGCCGAAGAAGACGCGGGTACGGCACTCGGGGTCGGCGGGGAGCAGCAGGCAGCGCAGCGTCGCGGCGTACTCCTCCGGTTCGATGCCCTGTTCGGCGGCGCTGGCGCGGAGTTTGCCGAGGCAGCGGTCGGTGAGGCGGTGCAGGCCGGACTTCAGGTCGCCGCGGCGTGCGGCCCTGAGGTCCTCCGCGAGCCTCGGGTGGCTGCGGCCCACGGCCCGGCCGATCCAGTGACAGGCCTCGGCGGCTGCGCGATGCGCGTTCGGGGTGGCCCGGGCGCCGGTCGCCATCGCCACGAGGACCAGGGCGTTCTCGCCGGTGCCGAAGCGGACCGTGAGCAGGGCGTCGCGGCGGGGTTCGCCCCGGTAGCGGGCGGAGTCGCCGCGCAGGGAAACGGCACGCAGGGTGCAGGCGCCGTAGTGCGCGCCGTCCAGGACGGTGTCGGCGACCAGATCGTCCAGGTCGTCGGGGTCGGCGGGCGGGAGGGCGGTGGGTTCGGGGGCGTAGGTGGGCGGGCCGCTGCCGACGTAGTCGAGGGGGGTCGCGGGGTGGGCCGGGACGTCGACCCGGGTCGCGGTGCGGGGCTCGTCGAGAGGGACCGGTGTCGCTCGGTCCGGAGGTGGCTCCGGGGGCGCCTCCACGGTGAATCCCGGCGGCTTCGGCAGACCGGGCGGGAAAGTCGACGGCCCGGCCCCCTCCAGGGCATCGGTACCGACGCGCGGCGCCGGAACCGCGACGCCGGTCCCGGACGATCCCGTCCCGGACGATCCCGTCCCGGCCGAACCTGTCCCGGCCGAACCTGTCCCGGACGCCCCGGGCGGTCCTACCCCGGTCGCCCCGGTCGCCCCGGCCCCCGACACCCCCGCCGCCGAGGCGAATCGGTCGTCCAGTGTGTCGGGTGCGGCCGTCGGGCCCGTGTCCTCGGCCGAGTCGCCGTACAACTGCCCCCACCAGTCGTCCTCGTGACCGGTGGGCCTTCCCCCCTGCTGGCTCATGCCCCCAATTGTCCACCGCACGGGCCGGATGAAAACGGGGCATCCGGAAAATCAGCCCCGGTACCCGGCATCGAAAACGGCGTGTCGGGTGAGGAGTTGAACATTTCTGCGAAGCTCCGGGCGGAAAGCGTCGCCGGGCAGTCCCACCCCCCACGGGAGAACCGCCCGGCGACGGTCGGGTGACCGAGGTGCCACTCGCGTCGGTCGCAACGGCCCTGAGTGTGACCGGCGTTCCTGTCGTCGCGCTGTGGTTCCCACCGCCTATGGGATGGCGGGCGGTGGTCCGTACCACGGTGGCGACACTTTGGCAGAGTCACAGGTGGTGCGGCGATGATGTCCTGAGGCGGTTTTGCGTCGTGGCCGTTTTCCGCCACGGACCGGACACCGGTGTTCGACTTTGGGGAAGGGGCGCGGCCCGATGCTGGGAGCGATCGGACTCGACGAGGCGCACGAGTCGGCGTACCGCGCCCTGGTGTCCGTGGGCGCCGCCGACATACCGGATCTCGCGCGACGGCTGACACTCGGCGAGTACGACACCGAGCGCGCCCTGCGCCGTCTGGAGCGGCACGGGCTGGCGGCGCAGTCCTCCGCCCGGCCCGGCCGCTGGGTCGCCGCGCCGCCCGGGGTGGCGCTGGGCGCGCTGCTCACCCAGCAGCGGCACGAACTGGAGAAGGCGGAGCTGGCCGCCGCGCTGCTCGCCGAGGAGTACCGGGCGGCGGCCGCCGAGCCCGCCGTGCACGACCTGGTCGAGGTGGTGATCGGTGCGGCGGCGGTCGCTCAGCGCTTTCTGCAGCTCCAGCTCGGGGCGAGCAAGGAAGTGTGCGCGCTGGTCACCGACAGTCCCGTCGCGGTGACCAGCGCGGAGAACGACGCGGAGGAACGGGCCACCGACCGCGGCGTCCACTACCGCGTGGTCCTGGAGCGCTCGGTCCTCGACCAGCCGCACGGCATCAGCGAGCTGTCCGCCGCCCTCGGCCGCGAGGAACAGGTACGGGTCGTCGACCGGGTCCCGACGAAGCTGGTGATAGCCGACGGGACGCTGGCCCTGGTGCCGCTCACCTCGCACACCACGGAGCCGGCCGCGCTGGTCGTCCACGCGAGCGGACTCCTTGAGCTGCTGTCCGGGCTGTTCGAGTCGGTGTGGCGGGAGGCCCTGCCGGTGCGTCTGGGCGCGTCCGGCGTCACCGAGCAGCAGCCGGACGGGCCGGACGACACCGACCTGGAGGTGCTCTCCCTGCTGCTGGCCGGCCTGACCGACGCGAGCGTGGCCAAGCAGCTCGACCTGGGCCTGAGAACCGTGCAGCGCCGGGTGAAGCGGCTGATGGAGCTGACCGGGGTGACGACCCGGCTGCAGCTCGGATGGCATGCGTACGAACGGGGATGGGTGGCCCGGGAGCGGCAGGGGTGACCGGCCCCCCACTCGGTGACCGGTGACCGGCGCCCGCTCGGTGACCGGCGCCCACCTGCGGCGACGACTCTGATCTGCGCATTCTCGCGGGCTCCGGCACTCTGGTCAGATGGGAGTCTGGGACCTCGTGCTGGTCGGCCTGGTCCTCCTGCTCGGCCTGTGCGGGGTGCTGGTGCCCGGGGTGCCGGGGTCGTGGCTGGTGTGGGCCGCGGTCATGTGGTGGGCGCTGAAGGACCCGCAGACGGTCGCGTGGTGGGTGCTCGTGGGGGCCACCGTCGCGCTGTTCGTCTCCCAGGTGGTGCGCTGGGCCCTGCCGCCCCGCCGGCTGCGCGAGAGCGGCGCCACCCCTCGAATGGCCGTGTACGCCGGGGTGGGCTCCTTCCTGGGCTTCTGCCTGATCCCCGTGGTCGGCTCGATCCCCGGCTTCATGACCGGCATCTACCTGGAGGAACGTCTCCGCCTGGGCGGCCACGGGGAGGCGCGGGCCGCCCTGCGCACGGCGATGCGGTCGGGCGGGTCGAGCGTGCTGGCGGAACTCTTCACCTGCCAGCTGATCGCGGGGGCGTGGGTGGGGGCGGTGCTCTCGGGCTGACGCGGGGCCCCGGCGTAGGCCCGAAGCCCTAGGGCGAGCAGCCGATGCGCCCACCGATGCGGGCGTGTTTCGCTGGCCGCATGACGGAATCCAGCACCGAATTCAGCGACGCGGAGCACGCCTACCTGCGGTCGCAGCGACTGGGACGGCTGGCCACCGTGGACCCGGCGGGGCAGCCGCAGGCGAACCCGGTCGGGTTCTTCCCCCAGGACGACGGGACGATCCTGGTCGGCGGCCGCGCGATGGGCGCCACCAAGAAGTGGCGCAACCTGAGCAAGAACCCCAAGGTCGCGTTGGTCGTGGACGACCTGGTCAGCGAACGGCCGTGGCGGGTGCGCGGGATCGAGGTCCGCGGGGACGCGGAGCTCCTCACGGGCCCGCACGAGCTGGGCCCGTACTTCAGCGAGGAGGTCATCCGCATCCGTCCGCGGTGGGTCCACAGCTGGGGTCTGGAGCAGGAGGGCTGATCTCAGGCGGGGCCCTGGAGGGCGCCCTCCAGCGTGAGCAGCCGCACCTTGCGGTCCAGGCCGCCCGCGTACCCGGTCAGTGATCCGTCGGCGCCGATCACGCGATGGCAGGGGCGGACGATCAGCAGCGGGTTGGCGCCGATCGCGCCGCCGACGGCCCGGACGGCGGCGCGGGAGGCGCCGATCCGTGCGGCGATCTCGCCGTACGTGGTGGTCGCCCCGTACGGAACGCTCCCGAGAGCGGCCCACACCCGCTCCCGGAACTCACTGCCCGCACTGCTCAACTCCAGCTGGAACTCCTTGAGTTCACCGGCGAAGTAGGCGTCGAGCTGTTCCTCGGCCGCGCGGAAGAGCGCGGGGTCGTGCCGCCAGCCGTCCTGGACCGTGCGCCCGCCCTTCTGGTCCGGCACGGACAGGGAGGTCAGGGCGCCGGTCGTGGGGTCGCCGGTGAGAAGGATGCGGCCGAGCGGACTGTCGAGCTCGGTCCAGTGGATCGGGGTGGTCATGTGGATCGGGGTGGTCATGCCTGCTCCAACTCCCCTGCTGCGCGCAGGTGTTGCCATGCGTAGGAGCGCCAGGGGCGCCAGCTGTCGGGGACGTCGACGCCGGGCGGCGCGACATCCGGGTCGCCGAGGGCGCGGCTGCGGATGACGGCGACGGTACGGCCGTCCAGCCCGGCCAGCCCGAGCAGCGCACGCTCCGTCTCGTCCCAGTCGGCGCCCGGGTCCAGCCGTACGGCACCGTCGGCGAGGGCGGCGGCGAGCTCGCCCAGCGGACCGTCGGGCTCGGCCCCGGCCAGAACGGCCGCCTCGGGGAACAGATGGGTGAGGCCGCCGCAGGGCGAGTCGAGGGCCTTGCCGTAGCGCAGCACGAGCCTCTCGGCCTCCGCCCGCCCCACCAGGGCCCGCACGGCCAGTTCCTCGGGATCGGCGGCCCCGGGTGACCGCAGTCCCGGCCGCGCGGCGACCATCGGCCCGATCCGCGGATCGGCACCGAGCCGCTCGTCGACGGCGTACGGATCGGCGTCGAGATCGAACAGCCGCCGCAGCCGGTGAACCGCGGTGGTCAGATCACGGGGGTCGGTGAGATGGAGCCGGGCGTCGAGCCAGCCGCCGGGATGCGCCGCCCCCGCCTCCCTCCCCGGGCCGCCCGGCCTCTCCTCCACCGCGACGATGGCGCTGCCGTGCGGCAGACGCAGGGTGCGGCGGTAGGTGCGCCGGCCGAGCGGACCGGAGACCTCCTCCATGCCGGGCACGGCCTCCTCGGCCAGCAGGTCGAAGACGGCACCGGTCCGGTAGGGGCCCCGGTGGGCGAGCCGCAGGGGTATCCCGGCCGACGGCGTGGCCGTACGCCGGGCCGGACGGCCGCCGCCCTTCGGTGCGGCGACGCGCACCTGACTCGGTGTCGACGCGTACACCGCCCGGATCGTGTCGTTGAACTGCCGCACACTGGCGAACCCGGCCGCGAACGCGATCTCGGTGATCGGCAGCTCGGTCGTCTGCAGCAGCACCCGCGCGGTGTGCGCCCGCTGGGCCCGCGCCAGCGCGACCGGCCCGGCGCCGAGCTCGGCGGTGAGCTGCCGCTGCACCTGCCGGGCGCTGTAGCCGAGCCGCGCGGCGAGCCCGGCGACACCCTCACGGTCGACGATCCCGTCGCCGATCAGCCGCATCGCCCGGCCCACCGCATCGGCCCGCACATTCCACTCCGCGGACCCCGGCACCGCATCCGGCCGGCATCGCCGACAGGCCCGGAACCCCGAGCCCTGCGCGGCGGCGGCCGTCGCGAAGAACCGCACGTTCCCCCGCTTCGGCGTCACCGCCGGGCAGCTCGGGCGGCAGTAGATCCCGGTCGTCTCGACACCGAAGAAGAACTCGCCGTCGAACCGGGCATCCCGGCTGCGCACCGCCTCGTACCTGGTGTCTTCGTCCATCACAAGGTCCAGTGTGAGCGAGACAGAAGAACGCCGCTGGCGGATTTCGGACACGGCCCTGCAACGCCCCCGAAGGGGCGCGGGGACTGCGCGACCAGCCACAACGAGCCCGCAGCCGCCGGCCGACATCGCGAGGCACCCCAAGAGGCGCTACTGCCACCGCCCCCGCTTCGCCTCCATCGCCGCCTTCCCCTCAGCCCCCTTCCGCTTCCAGTCCTTCCGGATCTCAGCCCGCACCCTCGCATCCGTCTTGGCCACGATCCGCTGGTTCTCGCGCAGCAACTTCCGGTAGCTCTCCAGCCGCCGCAGCGGCAGCGCCCCCGCGTCGATCGCGGCCAGCACCGCACACCCCGGCTCGCTCTCGTGGGCGCAGTCGTGGAAGCGGCATTCCTCGGCCAGTTCCTCGATCTCGGCGAAGACCTGCCCGACCCCGATCTCCGCGTCCCAGAGCCCGACGCCGCGCAGCCCGGGGGTGTCGATCAGGACGCCGCCGCCCGGCAGGGCGAGGAGGTTGCGGGTGGTGGTCGTATGGCGGCCCTTGCCGTCGACGTCGCGCGCGGCCTGGACCTCCATCACGTCCTCGCCGAGCAGCGCGTTCGCGAGCGTCGACTTGCCCGCGCCGGACTGTCCGAGCAGCACGGACGTACCACCGCCCACGACCGCGGCGAGGACGTCGAGCCCCTCCCCGAGCGTCGCGCTGACGGTGAGCACCGGCACGCCCGGCGCCGTGGTCTCCACGTCCTGGACGAGGTGCGCGAGCGTCACCGCGTCCGGCACGAGGTCGGCCTTGGTGAGCACGACGACCGGCTGTGCACCCGACTCCCAGGCCAGGGCGAGGAACCGCTCGATGCGGCCGAGGTCGACTTCGAGGGCCAGCGACACGGCGACGATGGCGTGGTCGACGTTGGCGGCGAGGATCTGCCCCTCGGACCGCTTGGAGGAGGTGGAGCGTACGAAGGCGGTACGGCGGGGCAGATACGCGCGTACGTACCGCGGGTTCCCGGCCGGTTCCACGGCGACCCAGTCGCCCGTGCACACGACCCGCAACGGATCGTGCGGGGTGACGAAGGCCGTGTCGGCCCGTAGGGCACCGTCGGCGGTGACGATGTCGCACTGCCCGCGGTCGACCCGTACGACGCGCCCGGGCAGCAGCCCCTCGGCGTCGTACGGGGTGAACGCGTCGGCCCAGGCGGCGTCCCAGCCGTAGGGAGCCAACGCGGAGAAAACAGAGGTGGAAGCCAACGGGTGACCCTTCACAAGGGTGGCCCCGGCAGCCGCGTACCCAGACGCGGAGAGATCAGGTGAGGTCAGCCGGCGGCCACGGAGGTGGACTTGATGAACTGGATGCGGGCAGCGCCCATCGCAATGACAGCCATCGGTCGACACCTCCTCACTCATGTCCGCTGGACGGCGGCGGCCATCGGCCACCGCTCTGAACCGCCGTCACTGTAGCCCGGCCCCGTGAGGGCCCGTCAACCGGTTTATGACGCGCAGTCGTGCCCGTTCAACGTGAAGTCGTACCCCGCCGAGTTCTTGCCCTCCCACGACCCGATGAAGCCGAACGCCAGGCTGCCCTCGGCGGGGACCGCCTTGTTGTAGTCCGCGGCCGTGGCCGTGACCCGGGAGCCGTTCTGGGCGAAGTTCGCGTCCCACATCTGGCCGACCTTCTGGCCGTCCCGGAAGGACCAGGCGACCTGCCAGTCGTCGAGGGCCCGTTCGGTGGTGACGGTGACGGTGACCTGGAAGCCGTCGGGCCACTCGTTGACGAGGTCGTAGTCGACGCCGCACATCGGCGACCGGCTCGCGGACGGGGCCGGGTCCGGGTCCTCCTCGTCGGCGGTGGACGACTTGGTGCCCTGGGGTTCCGGGTCGGGGTTCTTCGGCTCGGGCGGCGCGTCGTCCTGTGTGGTGGTGTCCGACGACGGCTCCGGCGAGTCCGACACCGGCTGGGTGGCGCCCGTGACCGGCAGCGAGAAGCCGGGGCCGGCGACCGGCTGGCGGTCGGAGGGGTCGCCGCCCGCGGTCATGCCGTCGCCGGTGGAGCCGCCCGGCATCATCGACACCGCGAGGGCGAGCGCGGAGACGAGTACGGCGGCGACGAGCAGGCCGTTGCGCACGACGCGCGCCTTGTGCGCGCCCGGCTCCGACGGACCGGCGTCCGCGTCGGCCTGGTCGGCGCGTCCGGCGCCGAGGCGCACCTCGGTGGCCCGGCGGCGGCGCTCCAGGTAGGCGAGGCCGCCCCAGCCGATGACGCCGCCGGCGAGCGCCCCGGGCAGCCCGCCGCCGTGCAGCCGCAGACAGGCGGCGGCCTCGGCGCACTGGACGCAGGTGGCGAGGTGGCGGGAGAGGTCGTCCGGGGTGCCGGCGGCGGAGGAGCGGGTGACGGCGTCGAGGAGGCGGGCGTAGCTGCGGCACCGCGCGTCCATCGGGGTGTCGAGGTGGTTGCGCTGGCAGCGGTCCCTGAACAGGCCCCGGACCTGGGCGAGTTCCTCGGAGACCGTGTCCGGGTCGAGGCCCAGTCGGCGGGCCACCACGGGCAGCGGCAGTGCCTCCACCTCGGTCAGCCACAGCAGTGCGGCGTCCGGTTCCTGCATGTCGCGCAGTCCGCGCAGCGCGATCGGGCGCTGGAGCGGGGGTCCGGTGTAGCGGGCGGCGTTGTCGGAGTTGAGCCACAGGCGCAGGTCGGGGTCGAGTTTGTGGCCCTGGCCGGTCTCCTCCCAGGTCGCCGCCGTGGCGCGTACGGCAGTCAGGAGGAGGGGGATCCGGGGCAGGCGGGCCGGGCGGCGGCCCGCGCTGCGGTAGGTCCCGGCCTCGGCCTCGCGGGCCTCGCGTATGCCGGTCGAAAACGCCTCCGCGGCCAGTTGGTTGGCTGCCGCGGAGCCGGCCGTGCACAGGTCGGCGTACGACAGCACGGCGTCCCAGCACTCGGAGAACAGCGCGGCCTCGGTGGCGTCCTGAGGGGTCGGCAGGTCGGGCATGAGTCTCCTGCATCCACATGCGAGGTCAACTCGCCACATTGGCAATGGAGTTGGGGGGAACCTCGCGGCAGGACATGAGCCTTTCACGTATTCAACACAACTGACAAGCGCTGTGTTCAGATGTCATGACAGTCCGTGGCGCCCCGCAACTCCAGCCACTTGTACGGATGGGAGCCTCATTCGTCTCACCCGTACGGTCGCCTACGCCGTCGAGGGCTCCTGCGCCGGAAGGCTGTCCATGAAGGAGCTCACCGAGAACACCGCGTTGCCGGGGCCGGGCGGGCCGTAGCCGGGGGGCGAGGACAGGCCGAAGTCGTCCATCGTCTGGCGATAGGCCTGCAGCAGCCGGATGTGGTACTCCAGCGGCGCGCCCTGCGGGTTGGCCTTGCCGAGCGGGGTCGTCGGCTCGGGGCACCAGGTGGTGAAGCGGGGCGTGATGCCGTGGGACATGAAGAAGCGCAGGCCCTCGGTGGTCGAGGCGATCGCCTCGTCGACCGTCTTGAACCCGAAGGGTTCGGCCATCTCCACGCCCGCCACGAAGTTGGGGATGACGTTGCGCGCGCCGAAGACGTCGGCGGAGTCGAGGATGCGCTTGTGCCACTCGTCGCGGCCGACGTAGCGCTCCTTGCCCGGGCAGTACATCTTGAAGAGGTACTCGTCCCACACCTCGTAGTTGGGGTGGTAGATCTGCACGCCGTAGTCCTTGAAGCGCTGGACGTCGTCGCGCGGCAGCGCCTGGGCCACCACCTTGCCGATCCAGCGGCCCGGGAAGCGCTCCTCGATGGCCTTGGCGTAGTGGCCGTAGAAGTCGGCCTCGTCCCGGCCGGAGACGGTCTTGGTGATGGCGCCGCCGGTGAGGGTGTAGGCGGTGGACGCCTTGGCGGTGTCGTACCGGTCGATGATCTCCAGGGCCTCCAGGACCTCCTCGACGTCCTTGACCCCGGTGTACGGCCGCCCGGCCGCCTTGTGCTGGCGCCAGTTGTGGTTGATGTCGCAGTACTGGCACTCCTCCTTGGCGCCGAAGTACTGGCAGACGCGGAAGACGGTGAGGTAGATCAGGTAGCCCCACTGGATGGTCGGGGCGACCTCCATCACCGACTTCCCGTTGGCGAGGGTGTGCCGGTAGTACTCCGGCATCGGCGGCACGCCGACGTCGGCGATCCGCTTGCCGTCGAGGTAGAGACCGAGCACGCCCTCGTCGTCGGCGGCCACGCGGTACGGCGACGCCGGGTTCACGCGCACCGAGACGACGGTCCGGCGCAGGTCGTACGGGCCGCCGGTGAGGATGATCTCCTCCGGCGGGCGGCGCAGCGCGGCCTCGCCGAGCTCGGGCAGGGTGCCGTGGTCGAAGGAGAAGATGAAGTACGACTTCGGCTTGACCTCACCGTCCTCGTTGTCGCTCAGGGCGGACGGGTCGAAGGCGACCCCGCCCCGGAGCAGATCCTCCTTGAAGACGGCTTCCCGCGGAACGTGCGGGAATCGCTCCATCAGATCCTCGACCAGTGCGGTGCGGCTGCCCATCCGTAATCTCCTCCCTGCTCAGAGTCCGTGTCATGTTCTCCGGCGTACGACTCCTCACGGTATGCCCCTGCCCTGGCGTGAGCAGCGCCGGGTCCCCCTCGGGCAGGGCGTGGCGGGTGCCTACGCCTCCCGCTCCAGCGCCGCCGGATCGACCGGGTACGCCGGCCTGCCTCCCGCCACCAGCCGCCCGGCCTCCTCCGCGACCGCCAGCCCCAGGCGGGCCGCCTCGTTGCCCTGGGAGCCCGCGAGGTGCGGGGTGATGAAGGCGTTCGGCAGGTCGTACAGGGGTGAGTCGACGGGCAGGGGCTCGGGGTCGGTGACGTCGAGGATCGCCGAGAGACGCCCGGTGCGCAGCTCGGCGATCAGGGCGTCGTGGTCGACCAGGCCGCCGCGCGCGGTGTTGACCAGGACCGCCCCGTCGGGCATCAGGGCCAGCTCGCGGGCGCCGACGAGGTGGCGGGTTTCCGAGGTCTCGGGGGCGTGCACCGTGACGATGTCCGAGGTGCGCAGGAGGTCGTCGAGCGACAGCAGGGGTACGCCGAGGGCGGCGGCGCCCGCCTCGTCGACGTACGGGTCGGTCAGGCTCGGGACCAGGTCGAAGGGGCGCAGCAGCTCGATCACCTTGCGGCCGATGCGGGAGGCGCCGATCACACCGACCCGGCGGCCGTGGTTGCCGATGCCGGGGACGAGTCCCCAGCCGGGGAAGGCGCGCTCGGTGCGCAGACGGTCGCGGGCGGCGAAGAGGTCCTTGCCGGCGAGCAGGATCATGGCCAGCGTGTACTCGGCGACCGGCACGGCGTTGGCGGCGGCGGCCGAGCTCACGGTGATGCCCCGCCGCCACAGCTCGGGCGTGGCGAAGCTCTTCACCGAGCCGGCCGAGTGCAGCACCGCCCGCAGCTTCGGCATGGCGTCGAGGGCGGCCGGGTCCAGCCGGGGGCAGCCCCAGCCGGTGACGAGGATCTCGGTGCGGGCGAGCACCTGCGCCGGACGCGGGTCCGTGAAGTCCTCGGCGACCAGTGCCGGATCGATGTCCACGGACTGCCGCAGCCGCGCCAGCACCTCCGGCGGGAAGACGAGCGGCACGTTCTCTGCGGTCATGGCGAACAGCGCCTGGGGACGCTCGGGCAACGAAGTGACCTTCCCACTGAGCGGCCGCACCGGGCCGCGGAAACCATGGAGAAACCCGTTGAGAAAACCGGTGAGAAACCGCTCTCTACGGTAGGCGGCGGCGAATGAGAGGGTCAACGTACGCGCACTCACGTGGAGGGACGGCAGGGATGTCGGAGACGATCACCAACTGGGCGGGCAACATCACCTACTCCGCCAAGGAGTTGCACCGGCCCTACTCGCTCGACGCGATCAGCGCTCTGGTGGCCGGGAGCGAGAAGGTGCGGGTGCTGGGCAGCGGGCACTCCTTCAACGGAATCGCCGAGCCGGGCCCCGAGGGCGTCCTGCTGACGATCGCCGGTCTGCCGCCGACGGTCGACGTCGACCGCACGGCCCGTACGGTCCGGGTGTCCGGCGGCGTCCGGTACGCCGAACTCGCCCGCGCGGTGTACGCCCACGGGCTCGCGCTGCCCAACATGGCATCCCTGCCGCACATCTCGGTGGCCGGCTCGGTCGCCACCGGCACCCACGGGTCGGGGGCCGACAACGGCCCGCTGGCCGCGTCCGTGCGGGAGGTGGAGCTGGTCACGGCGGACGGGTCGGTGGTGACCGTCGGCCGCGGCGACCCGCGGTTCGACGGTGCCGTCACCTCACTGGGTGCGCTCGGTGTCGTCACGGCGCTCACCCTCGACCTGGAGCCGTCCTTCGAGGTCGAGCAGCACCTCTTCACCGAACTCCCCCTGGACGGGCTGGACCTGGCGCTGTTCGGGACCGTGATGTCGTCGGCGTACAGCGTGAGCCTGTTCACCGACTGGCGTGAGCCGGGCTTCCGCCAGGTGTGGCTCAAGCGGCGTACCGACCAGCCGCTGCCCGACGTCCCGTGGGCGGCGCCCGCCTCTGAGAAGCTGCACCCGGTGCCGGGGATGCCCGCGGTCAACTGCACCGAGCAGTTCGGGGTGCCCGGGCCGTGGCACGAGCGGCTGCCGCACTTCCGGGCGGAGTTCACGCCGAGCAGCGGGGCGGAGTTGCAGTCGGAGTACCTGCTGCCGCGCCGGTACGCCGTGGACGCTCTGCGGGCACTCGACGGGATCCGGGCGACGGTCGCACCCGTGCTGCAGACCTGCGAGGTGCGCACGGTCGCCGCCGACGAGCAGTGGCTCAGCCCCTGCCACGGCCGTGACACCGTCGCCCTGCACTTCACCTGGATCGAGGACACGGCGGCCGTGCTGCCGGTGGTGCGGCGGCTTGAGGAGGCGCTGGACGCCTTCGAGCCGCGGCCGCACTGGGGGAAGGTGTTCACCATGCCGGCGGAGGTGGTGCGCGGGCGGTATCCGCGGCTGGCCGACTTCCGGGCGCTGGCACGGGAGCTGGACCCGGCGGGCAAGTTCGCCAACGCGTTTGTGCGGGACGTCCTCGACGGCTGATACTCGCCACTACCCTCACACCGTGCGCTTCCAGCGGAAAGACTTTCTTCAGCCCCTTTCCTAACCCCTTGTCGAAAGGCGGGCGCACGCCATAGCCTTGCGCCGCGCCGGTGCCGAAGTCGACCCCGGCAGGACGCGAAGGGACGGGGGCACCTCCGGTGAAGCGCACATCACGCGACATCCGCACCGCGAACCGCTACGAGGTGCTGCGCCAGATCATCGCCGCGTCGCCCACCTCCCGGCAGGAGCTGGCGGCCGCCACGGGGCTCAGCCTCGCCACGGTCGCCACACTCGTGGGCGAGCTACTCGACCTCCGCATGATCACGGAGGTCGGGTTCGAGGACTCGGCGGGCGGCCGCCCCCGCGGGCTCGTGGCCGTCAACGCCTCCGGCGGTGCGCTGATCGGCGTGGACATCGCGGAGACGTACATCCATGTCGAGCTGTTCGACCTCGCGCTGAACGTGCTCGCCCGCGCCGACGAGGACATGCGCCCCGGCGAGAACCT
The DNA here is from genome assembly GCF_028369295.1 of Streptomyces sp. HD. Lineage (GTDB taxonomy): Bacteria > Actinomycetota > Actinomycetes > Streptomycetales > Streptomycetaceae > Streptomyces. Next base: position 9,150 of record NZ_JAQMYP010000089.1, on the reverse strand, counting down.
GCCGGAGCAGGTGGTCAGCCATGTGGCCGCCGCCGTCGGCTCCGTGGTCGCGCAGGCCGGGATCGAGGGCGCGCGGGTGCTGGGCGTCGGGGTGAGCGTGCCGGGGCAGGTGGACCGGGACACCGGCGTCTCGGAGTACGCACCCAACTGGGACTGGCACGACGTGCCGCTGCTCGACCTGCTCTCCGAGGTCATCGCCTACCCCCTCTACCTGGACAACCCGCTGCGGGCCGGCGCGGTCGCCGAGATGTGGTTCGGGGCGGCGCGCGGGCGCGGGGACACGGTCGTGGTCAACCTCGGGACGGGCGTCGGCGCCGGGCTCGCGCTCGGCGGCGGGCTGTACCGGGGCGTGAGCAACAGCGCCGGCGAGTGGGGTCACACGACGCTCGTCCTGGACGGGCGGCTGTGCCGCTGCGGCAACCACGGCTGTGTGGAGGCCTATGCCGGCGCGCCCGGAATCATGCTGAACCTGCGGGAGCTGAGCCCGCGGAGCCCGCTGCTGCACCCCGAGGACCAGACCGCCACCATCGACGCGCTGGCCCGCGGCCTGGCCGAGGGCGACCCCGTGGCCGTCAAGGTCGTACGGGAGACGGCCCGTTACATCGGCGCCGGCATCGCCAACCTGGTCAACGTCCTCAACCCCGAAGTGGTCGTGCTCAGCAGCTGGGTCGCCCGCAGTCTCGGCGAACCGCTGCTGCACGAAGTGCGCGAGGCCGTGGGGCGGCATGCGCTGCCGCGGCCCATGGCCGCCACCGAGATCGTCCTCTCCCCCATCCCCACCGACCCGGCGTGCCTGGGCGCGGCGACGTTCGCGCTGGAGGGCGCGCTCCAGTCCGTGGGCCGGGGGACCGCAACAAAGCGCACCACCCCCGCAAGGAGCCGTACCGCACCACCTTCATGACGACGGAAGGGATGCCCGTGACTCACCCCCGCCCCAGAAGATCGGTACTGCTGACGGCCGCCGCCGCGCTCGCCGTCGCAGGCCCCCTGATATCCGCCCCGCCCGCAGGGGCCGCCGACACCCCGGCGGCCGAGGTCTCCCCGCACGCCGCCCAGGCCATCGACAACATCGGTGCCTCCGGCGCCTGGTGGGTCAACGACCTGAAGAACTTCGACCCGAAGGTCCAGGCCCGGGTCGCGGGGCTGCTGTTCTCCCCCGGCGGCCTGGACCTGAGCGCCTACCGCTACAACATCGGCGGCGGTGGCACGGGCGTGACCTACGCACCGCGCGCCCCCGAGGACTTCCGGGGCGACGACGGCACCTACGACTGGAGCAAGGACAAGGCGGGCCGCACCTTCCTGTACGCCGCCGCCAAGTACGGCGTCGAGGACCTGATCGCCTTCGTCAACAGCGCGCCCGCCGAGTGGAAGACCAACGGCAAGAGCTGCGGCGGCTATCTGAAGGCCGAGAACGAGCAGGACTTCGCCAAATACGTCGCCGATGTCACCGATCACTTCACCAAGCAGGGCGTGAAGATCGACTACATCAGCCCGTTCAACGAGCCGACGAACAGCTTCGACGACTGCGGCCAGGAGGGCATGCTCGTCGACGTCCCGCAGCGCGACGACATCGTGCGGGCGCTGGGCGCCGAGCAGCGGGCCCGGGGGCAGCGGACCGGCATCATCGCCGACGAGTCCACCAGCACCGTGAAGTTCAACGACGAGGTCCCGCGCTGGATCAACGAGCCGGGCACCGCCCAGTACGTCGACAAGCTGGCCCACCACACCTACGACAACCCCTCCGACGCCAACCGCGCGAAGGTGTACGAGACGTCGAAGTCGGTCGGCAGGACGTCCTGGTCCACCGAGGTCTGCTGCTTCGGCAACGGCGGCACGGGCTGGGCCCAGGAGTACGACCCCACGATCGACGGCGGGCTCAACCTCTCCCGGATCATCTACAAGGACTTCGCGACCGCGCACGACTCGGCGTTCCACTGGTGGGTCGCCCTGTCGGAGATGATCGGCACCGACCCGCTCGCCAAGAACGACCAGGGCTGGAACGACGGCCTGATCTACTACGACCCGGACTACGCGAAGAACGGCAACCAGACGCTGTACTTCACCAAGCGCTACTACGCGCTCGGCCAGTACAGCAAGTTCGTGAAGCCGGGCTCGGTCATGCACAACGTGACGGGGCTGCCGGACGGTGTGGAGGCCTCCGCCTACGACCGCAACGGCAAGTGGGTGGTCGTGGTCAACAACCACAACACCACCGACACCGCCCTGAACCTGCACTTCAACAGCAGGTCGCCGCTGCGGGCCGCCCAGGCCGTGCGCACGTCGGCCGACGAGAACTGGGCGAACGTGGCCAGGCCGTCGGTCAAGGGCGGCACCGTGTCCGCCTCGCTGCCGGGCCGCTCCATCACGACGTACGTCCTCGACCAGAAGCCGTTCGGCGCCGCCTCGGCGGTGACCGGTGCCTGGCAGGGCAAGCAGTCCGGCAAGTGCCTGACGGCCGACGCCTCTGGCGCGGCGATCGGCACCTGCGCCGACGGGGCCGAGCAGACGTGGTCGTACGACAAGCGGGGTGCGCTCAAGGGCGCGGGCGGCTATCTGACGGTGGGGAGTTCGGGGCTCGCCGCGTCCGCCGGCTTCACCGGTGACGCGGGCCAGCGGTGGCTGCTGAACTCCAACGGGCAGATCGTCAGCGAGGCTTCCGGGAAGTGCCTCGACGTCGGCGGGCAGGCGACCGCCGACGGCAGCAAGGTGGGTGTGTACACCTGCAACGGCGGGACGAACCAGGCGTGGTTCCGACGCTAGTTCCCGTGTTCTGAAAGGGGGTTGCGGGTCACTGGTGCGGTGACCCGCAACCCCCGTCACGTCCGGTATCCCGAACGTTGCACAACGCTTCATGCAGACTTCGTCCAACCCCTTGCCGAAGCCTTAGCCGAAGGTTAACGTCCCGCACCGCACCCCCATTTGAGCCAACTGGCGCCGAGCCGCTCCCGCCAGGGGCGCAGGGCCGCAGCCGTACTACGAGACAAGGACGTCAGCATGTCGGCATTGAGCAACAGGAACTTCGACCGCCGCACCGCGCTTCGGGCCGCGCTGGGTCTCGCCGCCGCCGGCGGACTTGCCGCATGCGGCAGCAACACGGGCCGGAGCAGCTCCGGCGACAGCCTCGTGCAGATGTTCCACGCGTACGGCGAGGCAGGCACCGAGCAGGCCATCAAGCGGTACGCGAAGGCCTACAAGGGCGCCAACGTGACCACGCAGTGGATCACCAGCGCGGACTTCGAGAGCAAGCTCTTCTCGGCCCTGCTCACCAAGAACGCACCGGATCTCTTCGAGTTCCACCCGCAGATCCAGATGGTCAAGAGCGGTCAGGTGGCGGACCTGACCGACATCATCGAACCGGTCAAGGACGACTTCAACCCGGCCGACATCAAGTCGCACACGGTCGACGGGAAGATATACGGCGTCCGGATGATCGACGACCCGCAGTTCTTCTTCTACCGCAAGTCGATGCTGGAGAAGGCCAACGTCGAGGTGCCGACCACGCTCGACGAGCTGATGGAGGCCGCCGCCAAGCTCACCACCGGCAAGGTCAAGGGCCTGTACATGGGCAACGACCTGCACTCGGTCATCAACCCGATGATCTGGTCGGCCGGCGCGGACACCCTCGACGAGAAGAACGAGATCGCCTACCACACGGACGGCGTCGTCGAGGGCATCAAGAAGATGCGCAAGCTGTTCACCAGCGGCGACCTCCTCCTCGGCGCCCCGACCGAGTCCTGGGACCCCTCCGCGCTCAACCAGGGCCTGTGCGCCATCCAGTTCTGCGGCATGTGGGCGATGCCGCAGATCCAGGACGCGCTCGGCGACGACTGGGGCGTCTTCCCCTTCCCGAAGACCGTCGACTCCGGCAAGCAGTCGGTCTACAACGGCGGTTGGTCGATGTTCGTCAACGCCAAGAGCAAGAACGTCGACGCGGCCAAGGAGTTCGTGAAGTGGCTGTGGATCGACCAGAAGAAGTACCAGGAGGACTGGGCCACCTCCTACGGCTTCCACATCCCGCCGCGCACCTCGCTCGCGAAGACGGCCACCAAGCTCAAGTCGGGCAACGCCGCTGAGGGCGTCAAGCTCTTCAACGAGTTCGGTCACTTCGACAACATCGGCTGGACGCAGGCCATGATCACTTCCCTTGAGGACGTGTTCGCCAACTCCGTCCGCAAGGACATGGACCCGGAGAAGGCTCTCGACAAGGCCGACACCGCCGTCAACCGCGAGCTCAAGAAGCTGTTCGGATAGGCCGCGGGACGGATCACGACATGTCGACGACGACGCGCGACCTCGCGCGCCCCGCCCCGGCGAAAGCCTCACCGGCCAAGCCGCGGCGGGGGCTGCGGGGCAGCCCCACCCTCAACTTCTGGCTCTTCACCGGGCCGTTCCTCATCGGTCTGGCGATCTTCGTCTACGCGCCGATCCTCTGGAGCCTCTGGCTCAGCTTCTTCGAGGCCCGCTTCACCGTCACGCCCGACAAGTTCGTCGGGTTCGACAACTACACGTACATGCTGACGAACGACGACTTCGTCGGCTCGCTCGGCACCTTCACCGTCTTCGCCGCGTTCATCGTGCCCACCACCTGGGCGCTCTCCCTGGGCCTGGCCCTGCTGGTGAACCGGATGCGCTTCATGCGGGCGTTCTTCCGCTCGGTCTTCTTCCTGCCGACCGCGGTCAGCTATGTCGCCGCGGCGCTCATCTGGAAGATGTCCATCTTCAGCGGGGTCCGCTTCGGCCTGATGAACACGGTCCTCGGCTGGTTCGGGGTCGAGAACATCGCCTGGCTGATCGACCCCAACCCGCCCTGGTACTGGCTGGTCATCGTGACCGCCCGGCTGTGGCTGCAGTCCGGCTTCTACATGATCCTGTTCATCGCGGCGCTGCAGAACATCCCGGACGAGCTGTACGAGGCCGCCGCCATCGACGGCGCCAAGCCGGGCTGGCAGACCTTCCGGTACATCACCCTGCCCCAGCTGCGCGCCACGTCCACCGCGGTGATCCTGCTGCTGCTCATCGCCGCCTACCAGGCCTTCGACGAGTTCTTCAACCTGCTGTCGAAGACCACCTGGGGCCGCCCGCCGCTCGTCGAGCTGTACTACAAGGCCCTGGGCGAGAGCCAGGACTACGGCGCCGGCAGCGCGGGCGCGCTCATCCTGACCGTACTGATCTGTGCCGTGACCCTGCTCCAGGGCAAGATCATGGGCTTCGGAAGGGGGGACGAGTCCAAGTGACCACCGCCATGCCCAAGGTGCGGAAATCCGCGCCGACGTCGGACAAGCCCAGCCGGGTCAGGCGCGGTGGCGGCGTGATGAACTCCACCGGCCTCTACATCGCCACGGGTGTCGCCGCCTTCCTCTTCCTGGTCCCGTTCTACATCCTCGTCCGCAACGCCCTCTCCACCGATGCCGAGATCACCGGAGAGACCTGGCAGTTCTTCCCCACGGACATGCAGTGGGGCAACATCAGCGAGCTCTTCTCGGACGAGACGGTCCCCTTCGCCCAGTCCCTGTGGAACTCGGCGGTCGTGGCCACCCTGCACACCATCGGCGTCCTCCTGGTGTGCTCCCTCGCGGGCTACGGTCTGGCCCGCATCCCGTACAAGCACGCCAACAAGGTCTTCTACGCCGTCCTGGGCACCCTGATGGTCCCGACCGCGGTCACCTTCGTGCCCAGCTTCGTGCTGGTCTCGTCGCTCGGCTGGGTGGACACCTACCGGGGGCTCATCATCCCGGGACTGTTCAGTGGTTTCACCTGCTTCCTTTTCCGGCAGTACTTCCTGGGATTCCCCAAGGAGCTGGAGGAGGCGGCGCGCATGGACGGACTGGGCTACTGGGGCGCGTACTGGCGCGTCGTCGTGCCCAACTCGCTGAACTTCTTCGCGGCGATGGCGACCATCACCTTCATCAACGGCTGGAACGCCTTCCTGTGGCCGCTGGTCATCGGCCAGGACCCGAGTTCATGGACCGTCCAGGTCGCACTCTCCAGCTACATGACCAACCAGACCGTGGTCTTCCACCTGATCTTCATGGCCACGGCCGTTTCCATCCTGCCCCTGGTGTTCGTGTTCCTCTTCCTCCAGCGCTGGCTGGTCCAGGGGATCGCACAGACCGGCATCAAGGGCTGACGCCCTTCTTCTCAAGACCTGGAGACCGATGTCTTTCCGCACCACCACTTCCGTCGACTACGTAGAGGACGTCTCCCCCGGCACCGGATCCCTCCCGCCCCGCGCCTGGTACGCCGCCTCGGACGCGCAGTCCCTGTCGCTGAACGGCAGTTGGCGCTTCCGGGTGTCGGCGACCGCCGATGCCGAGGACGACTCGTTCGCCGCGGAGGGGTACGAGGCCGGGGGCTGGGCCGAGGTCACGGTTCCCGGTCACTGGGTCCTGCAGGGCGACGGCGCGTTCGGTTCGCCCATCTACACCAACCATCTGTACCCCTTCCCGGTCGATCCGCCGCACGTGCCGACCGAGAACCCGACCGGCGACCATCTGCGCACCTTCGACCTGCCCGACGGCTGGCCGGCCGACGGCGACGCCGTGCTGCGCTTCGACGGTGTGGAGTCCTGCGCCCGCATCTGGCTGAACGGCACGGAGCTCGGCGAGTTCAAGGGCTCCCGGCTGCCGCACGAGTTCGCGGTCGGGCGGCTGCTGAAGCCGTCGGGCAATGTGCTCGCCGTCCGGGTGCACCAGTGGTCGGCGGGCTCGTACCTGGAGGACCAGGACCAGTGGTGGCTGCCCGGCATCTTCCGTGACGTCACCCTGCTGCACCGCCCTGCGGGGGCGGCGGGCGACTTCTTCGTGCACGCCTCCTACGACCACTCCGCGGGCGAGGGCACCCTGCGTGTCGACTCCGACGTCGACGGGCGGGTGTCCGTACCCGCCCTCGACATCGATGTCGCCACCGGGGAATCGGTGACGGTTCCCGTCGAGCCGTGGTCCGCGGAGACGCCGAAGCTGTACGACGGCGAGCTGGTCACGGCCGGCGAGCGGGTGCCGTTGCGCATCGGCTTCCGTACGGTCGTCCTGGAGGACGGCCTGATCAAGGTCAACGGCAGGGCGGTCCTCTTCAAGGGCGTCAACCGGCACGAGTGGCACCCGGAGAAGGGCCGCGCCCTCGACCTTGCGACCATGCGCGAGGACGTGCTGCTGATGAAGCGGCACAACCTCAACGCCGTCCGCACCTCGCACTACCCGCCGCACCCGGCCTTCCTCGACCTGTGCGACGAGTACGGCCTGTGGGTGATCGACGAGTGCGACCTCGAAACCCATGGCTTCACCGAGCAGGCCTGGCGCGACAACCCCGTCGACGACGACCGCTGGACCCCTGCCCTGCTGGACCGTGCCGCCCGCATGGTCGAGCGCGACAAGAACCACCCGTCGATCGTGTTCTGGTCCCTCGGCAACGAGGCCGGCACCGGGCGCGGGCTGACGGCGATGGCCGAGTGGATCCACGACCGGGACCCTGACCGGCTCGTGCACTACGAGGGCGACTGGAACTGCCGGGACACTGACGTGTACTCGCGGATGTACGCCTTCCACGACGAGGTCGAGAAGATCGGGCAGGGCCTGGACGGCGGGACGCACAAGAGGCGTGAGCTGCCCTTCATCCAGTGCGAGTACGCGCACGCCATGGGCAACGGGCCCGGTGGACTCGCCGACTACCAGCGGCTGTTCGAGGCCCACGACCGGCTCCAGGGCGGCTTCATCTGGGAGTGGATCGACCACGGCATCAAGCACGCCGAACTGGGCTACGCCTACGGCGGCGACTTCGGCGAGGAGCTGCACGACGGCAACTTCGTCTGCGACGGGCTGATCTTCCCGGACCGCCGGCCCTCCCCCGGGCTCGTCGAGTACAAGAAGGTCATCGAGCCGGTCCGCATCGAGGGCGACGGCGCCGACGGCACCGTACGCGTGACGAACAAGTACGACTTCGCCGATCTGTCGGCGCTCGCCTTCGAGTGGTCGTACCAGCTGGACGGCGAGACGGTCGAGACGGGCGCCCTGTCGGTGCCGGCCCTCCCGCCCGGTGAGTCCGCGGAGGTGAAGCTGCCCGCGCCGCCGGCCGACGCGGCGGGCGGGGCCGAGGCCCAGTGGACCGTACGGGCGGTGCTCGCGGCGGACACGGCGTGGGCGCCCAAGGATCATGTGGTCGCGTGGGGTCAGGTGCCGGTGTCCGCACGGCAGTCGCCGTCGGTCGCCGCGACCCGCCGGCCCACCGCGGACGGGCGGGTGATCACCCTCGGCCCCGCCGCCTTCGACGCCCGCACCGGCGCGTTGCAGGCGATCGGCGGCATCGAGGTGACGGCGCCGCGCCTGGACGTGTGGCGGGCGCCCACCGACAACGACGCCGGCGCCGAATGGCAGACCGACACCCGCTACGGGATGCTGTGGCGCAAGTACGGCCTGCACCGCATGCGGCACCGCGTGGACGGCGTCGAGCTGGGCGACGACGCGCTGACGGTACGGACCCGGGTGGCGCCCGCCGCCTGGGAGGTGGGCCTCGCCACGGTGTACCGGTGGACCTCCGACGGCACCCGGCTGCGGCTGACGGTGTCCGTGACGCCGGAGGGCGACTGGAAGGTGCCGCTGCCCCGGCTCGGCGTCCGGTTCGGGCTCGGACGGGCGGACGCCGTGACATGGTTCGGCGGCGGTCCCGGTGAGGCGTACCCGGACACCAGGTCGGCGTCGATGGTCGGCCGTTGGCACGCGACGGTCGACGAGTTGCAGACGCCATACGTCCGCCCGCAGGAGAACGGCGCTCGTGCCGACGTGCGCTGGGTGGCGCTCGGCGGGCTGCGGGTCGAGGGCGACCCGGAGTTCTGGTTCAGCGCACGGCGCTGGACCAGCGAGCAGCTGGACTCGGCCCAGCACCTGACCGACCTCACGCCGGGCGAGACCGTGTGGGTCAACCTCGACCACGGTCAGCACGGCATCGGTTCGCAGTCCTGTGGGCCGGGCCCGCTGCCGCAGTACTTCCTGAAGGCCGAGCCGACGGAGTTCTCGTTCGTGTTCTCGACCACGAAGTGAGAAAACTGTAAATCGATTGACCGATTGATCGACTTTCCGACACCGTCGGAAGGCCACCAGCGGCCGGTCGGCGCCTTCCGCCCCCCCGCCCCCACACCTTTTTAACACACGGGCGTTTTTT
>NZ_JAQMYP010000088.1 GCF_028369295.1 Streptomyces sp. HD | reverse complement strand
TATCTCCAACGGCGGCACCCTGTACGACCCCACCGTGGGCAAGGCCGTCATCAGCGCCGACGGCAAGAACGTCCAGGAGATCAAGCCCAAGTCCCACGGCAAACTGCCGATCACGAAGAAGGCCCTGGTCGAGATGGACGACGCCCTCGCGGGCGTGGTCACCCGGGGTTCGGCCGCCTGGCGGTTCGCGGATGTCGGCTGGCCGCAGGACAAGATCCCGATGCACGCCAAGACCGGCACGGCGGAGGTCTACGGCAAGCAGACGACCTCCTGGTTCGCCACCTACACCAAGGACTACTCGGTGGTCATGACCATCTCCCAGGGCGGCACCGGTTCCGGCGCCTCGGGACCGGCCGTCCGCAACATCTACGATGCGCTCTACGGCGTGCAGGAGGACGGCTCGATCGACAGGAGCAAGGCGCTGCTGCCGAAGCCTCAGGCCAGCCTGCCGAAGGTCCGCACGGACGGCACCATCACCTCGCCCGAGCTCTCCGGGGACCCGGCGAAGGAGCAGCGGTCGTCCGACGGGGCGCTGCCCGCGACGAGGACGGGCAGGCGCAACTGACGGACGCCGCCCCGGGCCCCCAATCGCCCCCGCCCTCCACCCCCCCAGCGCCCGCCACCCCGTCGCACCTCCCCACCCTTCCCTCCCCCTCCCTTTCCCTTCCCTCCCCCTCCCTTTCCTCCCCCACGACACCCTCCGCACGGGGCTCGTCCCCGCCCTTCACCCGCTGCCAGCCTCCGCAACGGGAACCGGTTGCCATCGTGTTGCCGCAGGTTCCCCAGGGGGAGGCGAGGGTGCCCGGCAGAGGGGCGAGGCAGGGATGACCAGGAAGAGCGAGGACGCGGGGCGCAGCACCATCCGGGATGTGGCGGCCCGTGCGGGGGTGTCCGCGTCGACCGTCTCGCGGGTGCTGGGCGAGGTGTATCCGGTGAGCTCGGCGACTCGGTCCCAGGTGATGCGGGCGGTGCGGGACCCGGACTACGTCGCCGACGCGCGCGCCAAGGCGGTCGCCGGGGTCGGCACGCCCACGCTGGCGTTCATCCTGGAGGACATCACCGGGCCGTCGTTCGCGCACATGGCGCACGGGGTGGAGCGGGAGGCCAGACGGCTCGGGCATCTGTGCCTGGTGTGCACCACGGAGGGCGACGTCCAGCACGAGGTGGAGTTCGTCGAGATGATGCGCGCCAGCGTGCCGCCGCCGTGATCCTGGCCGGCGGCTCAGCCGACACCCCCGAGTACCGCGAGCGCACCCGCCGTATGGCCGACTCGCTGGCGTCGGCGGGCTCCCGGCTGGTGCTGTGCGGCCGGCCGCCACTCGGTCCCGGGGCGCCGGTGACCGTCATCGAGTACGACAACGAGGGCGGGGCCTACGCCCTGGTCGCCCATGCCCTGGCCCAGGGTCACCAGCGCGTGCTGTTCCTCGGCGGCAAGCCCGACCACACCACCGCCCAGGGCCGTGAGCGCGGCTATCTCGCCGCCCATCGCGCCCGTGGCCTGGACCCCGACCCGGCCCTGCTCCTGCACGGCGACTTCACCCGCGACGCCGGGCACCGGCTGATGCGCGAGGCGCTCAAGCGGGGGCTGGAGTTCACGGCCGTGTTCGCCGCCACCGACATGGTCGCCGCCGGTGCGCTCACCGCCCTGCACGAGGCCGGCCTGGACGTGCCCCGCGATGTCTCGCTGGCCGGCTACGACGACATCCCCTTCGCCCGTGATCTGCACCCGGCCCTGACGACGGTCCATGTCCCCTACGAGGAGCTGGGCCGCCTCGCCGTACGCACCGCGCTCGGCCGCACCCCCGAGACCCCGGACGAGCATCTGCTGCTGGGCACCCATGTGGTGGTACGGGACTCACTCGCGCCCCTCGACGCATAGCGAACCGCAACGACGGCCCGTCCGACGTCACCGCGCCCCATGCCGCCTCCCCGTCCCCTTACGCGCCCTTCCCCCGCCCTCTCTGGCCCGCTGGCGCGGCCAGCACCGCCGCCGGCCCCCGGCGCAGCCCTCGTCCTCGACCTGGATCCGGAGCTGCCGGCCGGGGTGAGCGTCGTCAGTGCCGACGGACGGCGCCGGGAAGACGCAGGCGTCGTACCACTGATCGCAGTTCCGTGCCGCGGGAGGGCGAACCGTCGGTCAGGGGCGAGGCGGGGGTGGGGTCCTCGGCCGGGACGGCGGTGGCCCACAGGGCGAGCTCGGCGTCGCGCGGGCCGTAGGCCGTGTGCGCCGCGCCGTCGCCGAAGATACGCACGGGACGCGAGTCGTCCCATGCCTGCCAGCCCGGGTCGCCGTCCACCGCGAACCGCACCCACGCCCCGTGCATCTCGTCCGCCAGCTCCCGCGGGGCGCCCTCGCCGGCCAGCTTGCGGGACTCGGGGGTCTCTTCGGTGTCGAAGACGAACCCGAGTTCCAGGGCGTGGCAGGCACCGAGGCCGGGAAGGGCGGAGGGCCAGGCGAACTCGTATACGTACGTCGAGCCGGGGCGGGCGTCGGCCAGCCGGTGCAGGGGCAGGCGCAACAGGTGGTCGGTGACCATCTGGCCGACGATCTCGGCGGTGCCGTCCGCCGGGTGCAGGGCGCGGTAGCCGCGGGGCACCTCGGCGCCGACGCGGCAGCGGGCCATGGCCCCGGCGAGGGCGACCGCACCGAGCCGGTCGACGCGCTCGAACAGCCCGCCGGGCACCAGCCACAGCCGGTACTCGTCGCTGGTCCAGCCCGTCATCAGGTCGACGCCGACAGCGGCGTCACCCTCCGTGAGCGCCTCCATGGGGTCGCGGGGGACGATGTCGCCGTCGACGACGATGCCGAAGGCGGGCCCGCCCAGCACCGGGCTGCTGAGCCGGCCCACCTCGGCCTGGGTGCGCAGCAGCAGCTCGCGGTCGACGTCGGCGAAGGCGGCGGCCGTGGCGGGGATCCGCAGCCGGGTCGCCATCCGGCGCACCATCCGCCGTACCTTGTCCCGCTCGGCGGTCTCCGGCGACCCGCTCTGCAGGACGGCCCGCCGGACCAGGCCCTGAGCCTGTGGGGCGGCGAGCAGCGCGCCGATGCTGATGGCGCCGGCGGACTGGCCGAACAGGGTGACGCGGCCGGGGTCGCCACCGAAGGCCTCGATGGCGGCGTGCACCCAGTGCAGGGCGGCGAGCTGGTCGCGCAGGCCGGGGTTGGCGGGGGCGTCCGGGAAGAGGCCGTAGCCCTCGACGCCGAGCCGGTAGTTGACCGAGACGAGGACGATCCCGTCGCGCGCGAAGGACTGGCCGTCGTAGACGGGTACGCCGGAGGATCCCCTGGTCAGGGCACCGCCGTGCAGCCACACCATGACCGGGAGCCGGGCGCCGGGGTCCGGCTCGGGGGTCCAGACGTTGAGGTTGAGGCAGTCGACGCCGGGCACGACGGGGTCGGACAGATACTGCGCGAAGGCCTCGGAGTACGGGGGTTTCGGCGGGGTCGGCCCGAAGGATCCGGCGTCGCGCACGCCGTCCCAGGGTTCCGGCGGCACGGGCGGCCGGAAGCGGAGCGGACCGAAGGGGGGCGCCGCGTAGGGGATGCCCCGGAACACCGCGACGTCGTTCTCGTACCGGCCCCGTACCGCACCGTAGGGCGTGCTCACCACGGGGTCTGTCCGGACTGCCGTCATACGTCCACCAGCCTCCTCACCGCGCTCGTGCACCGTGAAGATCAGAGCAACTCATTGTGGCCCGATATTCCGGTGCACGAGCGGTGGGAGGGCTGTTCGGATTACCCGGCTACTCGGCGTACACAGTTACCCGGTGTGTACGGCTACTACTGGGTGTACACGGCTACTTCGCGTACATCAGCGTGCCGAAGCCGAGCTGGTCGAAGCCTCCGCTGCCGGAGCCGTAGTCACCGCCGCCGCCCTCGGGGGCGACCGAGAAGCACATCTGGGAGATGTACTTGTCGTCGAGGAGCAGGCGTCGGCCGTAGTGGTAGTGGAGCATGGCCCAGACCGGGCGGACCTGGCCGCGGCTGCCGGCGCCGATCACCGTCTGTGACCTCTGGGCGCAGTTCTGGCCGGTCCCCCATGCGTAGGTGGTGTAGGGGACGTTGTTGCCCAGGTTGTACTTGGCGACGTACTGGGCGGCCTTCATGAAGCGGCGGCCGTCGTAGGAGTACAGGTCGTCGCCCTGGTTCCAGGCCATTTCGCAGAGCGCGCCCATCTGGCCCATGCCCATCATGGTGTGGCCCTGGTCTCGGCCGGACTCCTGCCACTGGCCGAGGTCGTAGCCCTCGACGCCCGGGTACAGGAACGGCACCGCGTGCTGGATGGAGCCGTTTCCGGCGCCGTTCTTGAAGTAGTTCAGGGCCTGGTCGTACTTGGCGGCGTTGTCGGTGAGGATTCCGATGGCCATGACCGAGGCCATGTTGCACAGGTCCCAGTTGGCCCAGTAGTTGGTGATGCAGGCGTCGTTGTGGCCGGTGAGGAACTGGTTGTTGAGCGGGTAGAAGACCCTGACCATCATCTCCTGGGCGGCGGCGAGGTCGAACCCGCTGTAGCCGCGCATGAGTTCGCAGGCGTTGGCGAACTGCCAGCCGTAGATACCGGCGGCGAGGAACCGGTCCGCGTTGCCGGTGACCGTCTTCAGCGTCCTCGACCAGGCGTTGAGGATGGTGGCCGCGCACTGGGCGTTGGCCTCGGTGCCGCCGACCCGCCAGCGCAGGGCGTTCTGGTAGGCGGCTGCGATGTCGTTGTAGAGCTGGCCGTAGTTCTGTCCGGTGCCGCCGCGGATGATCGTGTCCGTGGCCCGGTTGGTCCAGGTGGACTGGGAGCGGGAGTTGGCGGTCAGCCGGTTCCAGCCGGACAGCCAGGGGTCGGCGCCCGCGGCGACCCTGACCTTGGCCCGGTTGATGTCGCCGGCGTTGTGCAGCATGCCGGGGTGGGTGAAGGTCGCGGGGGCCGCGTCCGCTGTGGGGGCTACGAGCGCCGCGGTTACGGCGGATGCAGCACCCAGCGCTACGGCCGCGGTGACTCCGCCGGTGGCCTTCAGCAGACCGCGGCGGCTCAACTCGCCTGTGGGGTGGTGCCGGTGGGGGGAAGTGCGGCTCATTGGTGCGACTCCAATCCGTGGGGGGATCAGTCGGTGGTGATGCTCACCTCGTCGAACTCGGTGGTGCAGCGGGCCAGTTGGTCACGGGAGCAGAACACGAGGCCCACATAGTAGGGGCGTCACCGAACCCGGGGATCTCGCCGGTGGCGAGGGTGGTCCAGGTGGCGCCGTCATCGGTGGACAGGGCTGCGGTGAAGGCGGTCCCTTCGCGCTTCAGCCGCAGCAGGCTCGGCAGGGTGGCGGTGCCGTTCCCGGTGAAGGCCGACTTTCCGGCGACGGTCGTGCGCAGCATGAGCTGTGCGCTGCTTCCGCCGCTGACGATCGCCCCGGCGGCCTGGTCGAACGGCGACAGCGACTTGGCCATCAGCAGTCCCACCCGGTCGGCACTCGCGCCCGTGCGGGAGCCGAGCCGGGCGGTGATCTCGCAGTCGCCGGTCACCGGCCGTCGTACGAACTGGCCGGTCATGCCCTGGCTGTTGACGGTCAGATCGACGCCCGCGCCGCGCACGGTGAAGGTTCCGCCGTCGTACGACGTGCTGCCCGGTGTGCGGATCGCGATCACGCCGAGCGTCCCGAAGGCGCGCTCGTCGAGGACCGGGTCACCGAGGTCGCCGTATGTCCAGGGGGCCGGCGGGGGTGTGCCGACGGTGAGGGTCAAGGCGGGCAACGCGCCGTGTCGGACGCGGGCACTCTGAAGGCCGCGAAGCTGATCCAGGAAATCGTCGACAACGACCTGAATTCCAAGTTGTCGTTCTCGGATTACGCCGCCGTACAGCGCAACTACGACAACGGGGGCACCGCGACCCGGCAGATCTCCACCTGGCAGATGTCCGGCATGGTGCAGAACTTCACCAAGTCCTTCGGCAAGTGGGCGCTGTCGCCCTGGCCGACCTTCGAGGGCGAGGCTGCCAGGACGCCGGCCGGGACCAACCAGAGCGGCAATCTGACGCTGGTGACGCAGGACTGCGAGAACAAGGAGCAGGCCGCGGCGGCCGCGCTGTGGATGTCCACCGATTCCGGTGCCGTGAAGACCATGGCCAGCCCGGAGACCGGGAGCGGGGTGATGCCCGCCCTGGCCGACAGCGACTCGTATGTCTCCGAGGCGATTTCGGAGAAGTTGCTCGGGAAGAACTACGAACCCGCGAAGAAGGTGGTCACCGACAGCCTGGCCACCATCACCACCGACTGGACCTTCGGGCCGAACTGGACCGCGATGTTCACGGAGATGCAGGACGGGTGGGCCAAGGTCGTCAGCAAGGAGCAGAAGGTCACCGATCTACTGGCACCCATGCAGAAGTGGACGGTCGACGACCTGAAGCAGCGCGGCATCAGCGTCAAGGGCTGAGGCAGACCCGATGATTCGCTCCCAGCGTTGGAAGGGGGCCGCGTTCACGGTGCCCTTCCAGCTCGGCTTCGTTTTCCTGTAACTGCTCCCGATCGGATACGCCGTCCATCAGTCGCTGTTTCTGCAGAAGCAGTCCGGGCTCGGGCTCGGCAGTGCGACCACGGAATTCGTCGGGCTGGAGAACTATCAGAACGGTCTGACCGATTCGGCGTTCATGAACTCCATCCTGCGCGTGGTGCTGTTCGCCTGTGTGCAGATTCGCGTGAACGGCTCGTCGAGGGGCCGAAGCTGCTGTGGCGGGACGGCTGGTTCCTGCTGGTGCTCGCGGAGGGCGGCACGGGGGTCGAGCACGGCGTGCTGGTGGCGCGCAGTCGTGCCGTCACCGGTCCTTACGAGTTCGACAGCCGACCGCTGCTGACGACGCGGGACGATCCGTCGGTGCCGTTGCAGAAGGCCGGGCATGCCGAGTTGGTCGAGACGCCGGGCGGCGAGTGGGTGATGAGCCACCTCGCCGCGCGGCCGCTGCGGACACCGGACGGACCGCGCTGTCCCCTCGGCCGCGAGACCGCGATCCAGGCCGTGACCTGGGACGAGGCGGGCCGGCCGAGGCTGCGGCAAGGGGGCAGGCATCCGGCGGTCGAGGTCGACGTACCGACGGAGCCCGCTGAGCCGGGGCCTTGGCTCACCGATCCCGACGAGCCGCTGGGCCGGCCCTGGAGCACCCTGCGCGGCTAGGCCGACCCGCACTGGGCCGACACCACCACCCGCCCCGGCTGGATCCGGCTGACCGGCCGGCACGGCCCCGAGTCGCGGTGGGCGCACAGTCTGCCGGCCCAGCGCATCACCGAGCACCGCGCGGAGGCCGAGGTCACCGTGGAGGCGAGGCCGGACACCTTCACCCAGGCCGCCGGGCTGGTCCTCTGGTACAACACGGAGGCGTATCTGAGCCTGGACCTCACCTGGGCGGAGCCCGACGGCGAGGGGCAGCACGGGCAGCAGTGGCGCGGGAAGGGCCGTACGGTGCTGCGCCTCGTGGAGCGTGAGGAGTCCGGCACCCGGCAGGTGGCGGTCCTGGACGTGGCCGCGAGGGTGCCGTTGACCCTGGGCGGGCGGGTCGACGACGGGCGGGCGCGGTTCTGGTACGTCCGTGACGGTGTGCGCACCCCGGTCGGGCCGCCGCTGGACTTCACCAAGCTCTCCGACGACCACGGCACCAAGCTGCGCTTCACCGGGGCGATGGCGGGCGTGCATGCCGTGGATCTCGTCGACGCCGCGTTCACGGCCGACTTCACGGGATTCCGGCTCACCTGCTCGCGACCCTGAGCCTGTTCGAGGTTTCGAAAGCCATAGCCCGTACGGACCTTGCGAACTCACACCTCTTCCGGACTCATTGCGGTGAACCTAAGGTAGGAAGCGCTTACTGTTTCCGCGCTGGTCGAAAACTTTCCATGGCCCTCGGGCGGGCCGGAGAGGTGGTTCCCGATGGTCCGTACGGGCAGTGCGAGCACAGCGGCCGGGCCGACCCTGGCGGTCGTGGCACGTGAGGCCGGGGTGTCCGTGCCGACCGCGTCGAAGGTGGTCAACGGCCGTGAGGACGTGGCCCCCGAGACCCGCCGCCGGGTCACCGAGGCGCTGGACCGGCTCGGCTACGTCCGCAGACCCCGCTTCGACGCGGCGAAGACGCCGGGTCTGGTCGACCTCGTCGTGCACTCGCTGGACACCTCGTGGTCGGGCGCGGTGCTGCACGGGGTGGAGGCCGCGGCGCACGACGCGGGACTGGAGGTCGTGGTCTCCGCCGGTCTGACCCGTACCCGGGGCAGCCGCCCGGAGCGGGGCTGGCTGGACAAGCTGATCGCGCGCGGCTCCTCGGGGGTGCTGTTCAACCTGGCCGAGCTGACGGCGTCGCAGTACGCCTGGCTGGAGCAGCACCGCATCCCGTTCGTGATGATCGACCCGGTGCTTGAGCCTCCGTCGGGCGTGGTGTCGGTGGGCGCGGCGAACTGGCACGGCGGGGTGACGGCGACCGAGCACCTCCTGGCCCTCGGACACGAACGCATCGCCGTCGTCGCCGGTCAGCAGCGCAAGATGTGCAGCAACGCCCGGGTGGCCGGCTACCGTTCCGCGCTCGCCTCGGCCGGCCTGCGGCACCGTCCCGAGTACGTCCGCCACGCCGGCTTCGACGAGAGCGTCGCCCACCGCCGCATGCTGGACCTCCTCGACCTGCCCGAGCCGCCGACGGCCGTGTTCGTCTGCTCGGACCGGATGGCCCTCGGTGTCTACCAGGCGCTGGCGGAACGGGGGTTGAGCGTGCCCGACGACATGAGCGTCGTGGGTTTCGACGACCTCCCGGAGGCCCGCTGGATCGCCCCGTCCCTCACCACGGTCCGCCAGCCGCTGTCGGAGATGGCGGCGACGGCACTGCATCTGCTGGTGCGGATGATGGACGGGGAACGGCCGGAGAGCACGCGTACGGAGCTGTCGACCCGGTTGGTGGAGCGGTCGAGCACGGCGGCGCCGCGTGAGCGCTCCGCTTGCTGAGAAGACCTGCCTGTGTGACCGGCCCGACAGGCGGCCGGGTCCGTGCGGGTCGGCGTTCGCGGGAGCGGGGCCACTGCCCTGCCGTCAGGCCCCTGAGGCCTGGGAGGCCGATCACCGCGAGGGGGATCACGGCGGCGGCGCACCGATGGGGCGGATGAGCCCGGCGGCCAGGTCGTCGCTGCCACACCGAAGGCGGCGAGCGAGCCACCCGGTGCCGCCCGCAGCCACTACGGCCCCTCCCAGCAGACGGCCGCGCGCGCTCCGGAGCGGGTGCGCGCACGCTGTTTCGTTGGCCCGAGAGGGTGGTCGGTGCGCCGCTCGGGCCGGGTGAGGCGGAGAAGACGATCTTGGCTGCTAGCTTCGCGAGCTGTCGAAGGAGTCCCGAAGGCGTCGAGCCGAAGACGGGACCATCGCTATGAGCTGAGGCGAGGGTGACGGGTATGAGCGAAGAGCCGGAGCAGCCGGCGGTGGCTCCGTTCAAGCGCAGGAGTTTCCTGGCGTCGGCGGCCCTGGCGGCCGGAGCCCCGGCCGTGACCACCGGTCCGGCGCAGGCCGCCGCACCGACCGCGGTCGCCGGTTCCGCGCAGGCCGCCGGACCGGCGGCGGGAGTCCCCGCGGCAGCGGCATCGTCGGCCGGCGCGCAGCTCGCCGCGCCCGGACTCGGGGCCGTGGCACGGCTGTTGGCCGTTCCCGAGACGGATCGCGGAGTCGAGTGGCTGAAGTCGGCTCTCCAGGTCGCCGTGGCACTCGAACTGTCCACCATCCCGCCGTACTTGTGCGCCTGGTGGTCCGTCAAGGACCACGGCAGCGAGGTCGGGCGGATGCTCCGGCGCATCGTCGGCGACGAGATGTTCCACCTGAGCATCGCCTGCAACCTGATCGTGGCCCTGGGCGGAAGGCCGCGGATCAAGGCCGCCGCGCCCGTCTTCCCCGGCCCGCTGCCCGGCGGTGTGCGCGCCGGGGTGACCGTCTACCTGTCGGGCCTCACCAAGCCCTTCGTGCGCGACGTGGCGATGGGGATCGAGGCCCCCGAGGAGCCGCTCACCCGCAACGGGCAGCTCTCGCCCACCGTCGGCCAGTTCTACTCCGGCGTGCTGAACGCCTTCCGCGTCGTACAGCCGGACCTGACGGCGCGCGGACAGCTGTCCGTGCATGTCGGCGGCGACGACCTGCGGCCCATCGAGACCCTGGACGACGTCGAGAGCGCCATCGGGATCATCAAGGAACAGGGCGAGGGCACCGACGGCACCCCGGCCGATCCCTTCGAGAACGACGAACGGGCGCACTACTACGCCTTCGGCGAGATCTACCACGGCCGGGAGCTGCGCGAGACCGACGACGGCTACAGGTACGTCGGCGGCCCCGTGCCGTTCCCCGACACGCGCCCCATGGCCCCGGTCCCGGTCGGCGGCTGGCCCAACCCGTCGCCCGAGGTCAAGGTGCTCCTGCACCGCTTCGACGCCACCTACAGCAGCGTGCTGGACACCCTCGACGCGGCCTGGGCCGGTGGCGGCGAACGCACCCTGAACGCGGCCGTCCACGCCATGCACGGGCTGGAACGACCTGCCGTGGAACTGATGGAGACCAGGATCCCCTACGCCCCCGGCAGCACCTACGGCCCCCAGTTCCGCGCGCTCCGCAGACGGATCTGACCAAGGACCCTCAGGGCGAGGGAAAGACGGAGGGCCGCTCCTCGGAGTGGCCCTCCGTCACGTCGCATCAGGCGTGCCTCGCCACCCAGTTGATCCCGCCCAGCAGATGCGCCCGGAAGTCCGGGTCCTCGTACGCCTCGGCGGCGTGCCCCAGGGCGTGTGGAACACCCGCCCCGCGCCCTGGGCCCGGCACCACACCAGCGGATGGTCCTCCCCCATGCCGCCCCCGTCGTACGACGACTCGTCGGCGCGCACCAACACCCGTACCGTGCCCCGGGGGTTGCGGCGGAAGTCGTACCACTCGTCGGCGAAGTCCCATACGGCGGGCAGGTGCCGGGTGGCCGGATGGTCCCGGTCCTCGACGACTGCCTTGCCGGGCTGGTACTCGGGGTGCCGGTCGAACCACGTGTCGAGCAGCTCGCCGTAGTACGGCCAGTCGTACTCGGTGCAGGCCGCCGCGTGCACGCCCACGAATCCGCCACCCGACTCGACGTACGCGGCGAGCCGCTCGCGCCCGGCGGCGGTGAGCACCTCGCCGCCGGTGGAGAGGAACACGACGGCCGCGTATCCGTCGAGGGGCTTCTCGAAGGCCGCGGGCCCTCGGTGTGCTCCACCTCGAAGTCGCCGAGCGTGCGCAGGGCTTCGACGCCGGCCGGGATGGACGCGTGCCGGTAGGCGGTCGTGCGGGTGTGGACGAGGAGTCGTACGGCCATGCGGTGGAGCCCAGGGGAGCCGGGGGCGCGGTCCCACCGGTGCCATTGATCGGAAATTTTCGGTCAACGTCCGCCGCCCGGACCGCCCTCCGGAAACCGGCCAACAGGGCGGGCGGTTGGGTCGATTCGCCCCCGTACGGATCCCGCCCCCACGACAATGCGTGCATGACCCATGACTGGCAGCAACAGATCCACACGCTCCACGCCGAGATGATCCGCCGTGACGACCCCGCCGCCTGGGTGCGGGAGGCCGACGCGATGGACGCCTCCGTGCTGTATCCCGGGTTCGCCCTGCGTGGGCCGGTGTTCGGGGTCGCCGTGCAGGATCCGGCGGTGGGGCCCGAGTGGCGGGTGCTGAAGCCGGTCGTGAACGGGATGCCGCAGATGTGCCGGGACTCGCTCAACACCCATCTGTGGTTCCGTGCCAAGGACGACACCGACGATCCCGCCGTACGGCGTGAGCTGCTCGCCGCCGTGGACGTGCTGGAGCGGGAGCCGGTGAACGAGGTCGAGGCGTGCGGGGTGCGCTACCGGGTCGTGCGCGGGGACGAGTTCACGCGCTGCGACGACGAGAACCGGCTGGAGCCGCCCCGGCCCACCGACCCGGAGCCGGCCGACCGCACCTGGGAGTGGCGCGCCGAGCACACCCCCTCCCCCGACCTGGACCTCGCCCTCGACCCGGACCCCATGGACGACGGCCCGATGGCGGGCGCCCTGCGGGCGGGGCTGCGCGGCTTCGCGTACCGGGGCATGCGGTTCCCCACCGAGGTACGCCGTGAGTCGCAACGGGCCGCGGCCTCGCACCCGCACATCGTGCTGCTGCCCACCTGCTTCGCCGTGGTCGAGCGGGAGCGCACCGGATGGGAGCCGTCCCTCGCGCTCCAGGCCACTCCGCACGACGCCCGGCGGGTGCTCTATGACGCCATGATCGAGATGTGGCCGATGCTGTACAAGTTCGACGACGAGAAGAAGGCCGCGTACAAGAAGGCGGCCGAGGAGTTCCGGGCGCTCGAACGCGCCGACGAGGCCCTGGTGGCCGGGCGCCGGTTCCAGGTCTGCCGCGTCGAGCGCATGGTCCGGATGGGCCCCGACGGCCCGGAGACCCCGCGCCCCTCCGACGTCGACGAGTACGGCCCGATGAAGATCCATCCGACGCTGCTGGAGGACGGCACGGTCGTCTTCGAGGAGTGATCATCACCCTCCTCCGACGGGTGGCGGCCCCCGGTCCGGCGCACAGGTGTTCCATAACGCGTGCCGCTGTGCGTAGCCTCAACTGCGATGAACGCCATCCCCGCGCTTCTCGACCACCTCGTCCTGGCGACGCCGGACCTGGCCGCCACGGTCGCCGACTTCGCCCGGCGCACGGGCGTGACCCCCGCCCCGGGCGGCACCCATGTCGGGCTCGGCACCCGTAACCACCTGGTGTCGCTGGGAGGCACCAGGTACCTGGAGATCATCGGCCCGGACCCCGAGCAGTCCACGCCGGGGCAGCCCCGCCCCTTCGACGTCGACGGGGTGACCGCCCCGCGCACGGTCACCTGGGCGATCAGCCCGCCCGACCTGGACGCGGCGATCGAGAACGCCCGGGCCCAGGGCTACGACCCCGGGTCCGCGCAGGAGATGAGCCGCCGCCGGCCCGACGGCACCCTGCTGAAGTGGCGGCTCACCGACGGCGACGACGCCCACCCCTCCGGCCTCGTCCCCTTCCTCATCGACTGGGGCACCTCCCTCCACCCCACCGCCTCGGGCCTCCCCACCACCCCGCTGCTCGCCCTGTCGGCGACCGCCCCCGACCCGGCCGGGATCCGCCCCCTGCTGGCATCCCTGGGCACGAGTCTCGACCTCACGACGGGCCCGGTGGGGATGTCCTTCACGGTGGACACGCCGAGGGGCCCGGTGACCTTCGACTAGGCGGGGCCGGGGATCGGGGAGCGTCCCGGGCGTCCGATTCCTTCAAGACCGGCCGCTCCGCGCCCGCCTACGGTGGCCGCATGACTCCACGATTCGACGCCATCGGCCTCGTCGTCTCCGACATGGCCGCCTCCGTCACCTTCTACCGCCGCCTCGGTTTCGCCTTCCCGGAGGGCTCCGAGAACGAACCGCACGCCGAGGCCCAACTTCCGGGCGGGTTGCGTCTGTTGCTCGACACGGAGCGGACGGTGCGGTCCTTCCTGCCGGAGTGGCAGCCGCCCACCGGAGGGGGCCGGCACTCGCTCGCCCTGCGGTGCGAGGACCCGGCGGAGGTCGACACGGTGTACGAGGAGCTGGTGAACGCCGGCCACCACGGCGAGCTCAAGCCGTGGGACGCCTTCTGGGGCCAGCGGTACGCCTCCCTGCACGACCCGGACGGAAACGGCGTAGACCTGTTCGCACCGCTAGCCACCGCGCCGGCCGATTAGCTCGCCCAGCGGCAGCCCCGCCAACTCCTTGACGTCCCGCGCCAGATGAGACTGATCGGCGAATCCGGCACGGGCGGCGGTCTCCGCGAAAGGCACCCCGTCCCGGGCCAGCACGAGCGCCCGCCGCATCCGCAGGATCCGGGCCAGCGTCTTGGGCCCGTACCCGAAGGCGGCGAGCGACCTGCGGTGCAACTGCCGTGGGCCCAGCCCGAGTTCATCGGCGGTCACGCCGACCGGACGCCCGGCGCGGAGGGCATCGACGAGACTGTTCAGCAGCGGGTCCGGCGGGCTCGCCCGCTCCAGCGCGACCTCTTCGAGCGCCGCAACGGGGTCGGCGGCCACCGCGACGCGCCCTTGCAGTCGCCGCACCTCCGCCGCGGGCCACAGCTCGGCCAACTCCACCCGTAGATCACGGAGTTCATACGCCGGCACCCCGAGGAAGGCGGGCGCGTCCCCCGGACGGAAGCGCAGCCCCGCCCAGGTGCTCGGCGCACCGTCGGTGACGTACGCACGCGTGTCGGGCCCGGCAACGAGGAGCCGCCCGTCGTGCCAGAGCAGATCCATGCACCCGTCGGGCAGCACAAGCCCAGGCCCGCTGGTCGCATTCGTCCACACGACGCCACCGGGCCGCCGGGACGCCCGCTCCGCGTACATACGGCGAGGCTACGCTGCAACGCCCTAAAGGGGCGCGGGGCTGTATCGATACGCGGCTCCGCCGCGTGGGCGCGACCAGCCACAACGCATCCGCACCCGGCAACGAACACGCACCCCTACGGCGAGCCCCCTACCCCACAACCACCCGCACCCGATGCTCCTGCGGACTCACCCCGTAAACCCTCTTGAACGCACTGGACAGCGCAAACGCGCTCCCATACCCCACTCGCCGGGCAATCGCATCCAACGTGTCCCCGGTGTCCCGCAACGCATCCGCCGCCAGCGCCAGCCGCCACCCCGTGAGGTACGTCATCGGCGGCTCCCCCACCAGCTCCGTGAAGCGGCGCCCCAGCGCGGCCCGCGACACCCCCGCCTTGGCGGCGAGGGAGGCGACCGTCCAGGGGTGGGCGGGATCGTCCTGGACCAGGCGCAGGACACGCCCGACGACGGGGTCCGCCAACGCCCGGTACCAGGCGGGAGCCGCCGCCTCCGGACGGGAGAACCAGGCCCGGAGCGCGGCGATGACCAGCAGGTCGAGCAGCCTGTCCAGGACGACCTCCTGGCCGGGTTCGTCACGGACGATCTCGTCCATGAGGTACGGGGTGAGGGGGCAGTTCCACACGTCGGCCGGGAGGCACAGCAACGGCGGCAGCGCGTTGAGCAGCCGCCCGCTGATCTCGCCCTCCCACAGATAGGTGCCGATCAGCATCACGGCCGAGCCGTCCAGCCGGTCGCCCCAGGTGCGCACGCCGAGGTCCATCGAGCCGTTGAGGGAGCGCCCGTCGGGGTAGCGGCACTCGGCGCCCGGCAGGATGAGGGCCTGGGGTGCGGTGTCGGGGTCGTCGGCGCAGGTGTAGGGGTCCGGGCCACGGGCGATGGCGAGATCGCCGGCGCGCAGCCGGATCCTCCCCCCGCCTTCGGCCGGGGGGACCCCCATCTCGCTTCGCTCGCCCTGGTCCGGAACCACCCAGGCCTCACCGCGGACCATGACCATGACGGTGAGCGGGGCGCGGTCCTCGACGCGGACGGACCACGGCGGGTCGAAACACGCGCGGATCATGAAGGCGCCACGCGCGCGTGGGCCCTCCAACAGGCCGGCAAGGGCGTCCATGTCGTCAGCGTAGACGCCCACGCATGGGAATGAGCCGTTCAGCGATGGGCTGTTGGGGCGCGCGCCCGTTGACTGGAGGCATGACGCAGAACGCAGCCGACAAGGCGGACACGCAGCGGATGACGGTGGTGGTGACCGGTGCCTCGGGTCGTACGGGGAGCCGGGTGGCTCAGGCGGCGCGCGCGGCGGGGCTCGCGGTGCGGGCCGCGTCCCGGGCGCAGGGCTTCGACTGGGAGGACCCGACGACCTGGGCAAAGACGCTGCGGGGCGCGGACGCGGCGTACCTGGTGTACCCGTCCGACGTCGGCTCCCCGGCGGCGGCCGAGGGCGTCGGGGCGCTCGCCCGGGAGGCGGTCGGGCTCGGGGTGCGGCGGCTGGTGCTGCTGTCGGCGCGCGGTGAGGACCAGGCGCTGCCGGCCGAGGAGGCGCTGAGGGCGTCCGGCGCGGACTGGACGATCGTACGGGGCACGTGGTTCTCGCAGAACTTCAGCGAGGGGCCGCTGGTGGAGGGCATGGTCCACGGGGAGCTGGTGTTCCCGGCGGGCGAGGTGAAGGAGCCGTTCGTCGACGTACGGGACATCGCGGACGTCGTGGTGACCGCGCTGACGTCCGGGGACCGGTATGTGGGGCGGACGCTGGTGCTGACGGGGCCGCGGCTGCTGTCCTGGCGGGAGGCGGTCGCGGAGATCTCCGGGGCGACCGGGAGCGCGATCACGTACACACCGGTCCCGACCCGGTCGTACGGGGAGGCGCTGGCCGGTTTCGGGGTGCCGCCCGAGGAGGTCGAGCTGCTGATGGAGGTCTTCGAGACGCTCATGGACGGCCGGAACGCCCATGTCACGGACGACGTCCGCGAGGTGCTGGGACGTGCGCCGCGGGACTTCGCCGACTTCGCGCGGGAGGCCGCGGCGGCGGGGGCCTGGAAGGCGTGAGCACCCGGCCGGCCGCCCTCCCGCGGTCGGCCGGAACGGACCGGATCAGCTCCGCTCCGAGTCCTCCCCCTTGTGCGGCGGGTGAGGGTGGTGGGTGCTCTTCACATGGGTGCGCAGCCGCGACGACACGTCCTCCGGCGGCAGGAAGCGGGACCACCGCTCGGGGAACTCCGACGGCATGTCGGGGTCGTCGGGATCGTCGAGCCCCGGCTCGCGGCCGGCGGCGTGGCGGGCGACGTACTCGGCGACCTGCGCCTCGCGCAGCCGCTCGTTGGCGGCGCGGGCCGCGGCGGTCGCGGCGGCCGGCCAGACCCGGTCGATCGCGGCGTTGACCGCGGCCCCGACGAGCACGGCGAACGCGGACACACCGATCCACAGCATCACGGCGACGGCGGCGGCGAGGGAGCCGTAGATCGACGCGCCCTCGATCGTGTTCGTCAGATAGATGCGCAGCAGGAAGCTGCCCAGCACCCACATGCCGAGGGCGACCAGCGCGCCGGGCACGTCCTCGATCCAGGGGGAGCGCACCGGCACGGACACGTGGTACAGCGTGGTCAGGAAGGCGATCGACAGGACGATCACGACGGGCCAGTACAGGACCTGCACCACGGTCTCCGACCAGGGCACGATCCGTACGACCGCGTCCGGCCCGGCCACCATCAGCGGCAGCGCCACCGAGCCGATCAGCAGGGCGGCGATGAACAGCAGGAACGCCACCAGCCGGGTCTTGACGATGCCCCGGACGCCGTCGAGGCCGTACATCACGGTGATCGTGTCTATGAAGACGTTCACCGCGCGCGACCCCGACCACAGGGCGAACAGGAAGCCGACGGAGATGACGTCGGGGCGGCCGCCGTGCATCACGTCGTCCAGGATGGGCTGGGCGATCTGGCGTACGCCCTTGTCGGACAGGACGGTACGCGACGCCTCCAGGAGGTTGGTCTCCAGGCTGCTGATGGTGTCGGTGCCGGTCCAGTCGTCGACGTAGCCGAGCAGACCGATGAGGCTGAGCAGCAGCGGGGGCACGGACAGCAGCGTGAAGAACGCGGCCTCGGCGGCGAGGCCCAGGATGCGGTACTCGATGCAGGAATTGACGGTGTCCTTCAGCAGCAGCCAGGCGGTCCTGCGTTTGGAGACGTTCCGGTAGAGGACACGCGCCCGATGGAGTCGGCCGGAGGTCCGCTGGGGGGGTTCACTTGCTGGCTGCACGACCTAAAGGTATCCGCCACACGGGGACGCACTCATAGCGGCGCCGGGTGCGCACACCGTCGCCACCTGCCCGGTCCCCCGCGCCGCCGCCGTGTCAGGGTGGGAACCACCGCCCCACGGAGGGATAGGTTCACAGCCATGGCAGGCAGTACGCACACGGTGACCAACCAGCCCCCGCCCCTGGTCGGCCACGACCTCTACACCGCCGACCGGGCCCTCACCGAGGCCGTCGAGCGTCATCTCGCCCCCGAGCTGCTGGACGAGGTGCGCGGCGAGCTGGCGGCGCTCGGGCGGACCTGCGGTTCGGTGCAGGTGCAGGAGTGGGGTGTGCTGGCCAACGAGAACCCGCCGCGGTTGCGCACGCACGACCGCTACGGGCGTCGTATCGACGAGGTCGAGTTCCATCCGTCCTGGCACCGGCTGCTCGGGAAGGGCGTGTCCGCGGGGCTGACCGCGGCCTGGGTGCGGCCGGGCGGGCATGTGCGGCGGGCGGCGGCCTTCCTGCTGTGGACGCAGGTCGAGGCCGGCAACGGCTGCCCGCTGTCCATGACCCACGCGGCGGTGCCCGCCCTGCGCACGGACCCGGATCTGGCCGCCGAGTGGGAGCCGCGGCTGACGTCCATGATCTACGACCGTGAGCTGCGGCCGGCCGGGCAGAAGGCCGGGGCGCTGTTCGGGATGGGCATGACGGAGAAGCAGGGCGGCAGCGACGTCCGCGCCAACACGACGGCCGCGCGTCCCCTCCCCGACGGTGAGACGTACGAGCTGACCGGGCACAAGTGGTTCTGCTCGGCTCCCATGTCCGACGGGTTCCTGGTGCTGGCGCAGGCTCCGGGAGGGCTCACCTGTCTCCTGGTGCCGCGTGTGCTGGAGGACGGTGCCCGCAACCCGTTCCTGATCCAGCGGCTGAAGGACAAGCTGGGCAACCGCTCCAACGCCTCCGCCGAGGTCGAGTTCGACGGGACGTGGGCGCGTCGGGTCGGTGAGGAGGGGCGCGGGGTGCGCACCATCATCGACATGGTGGCGGCGACCCGGCTCGACTGTGTGCTCGGCTCGGCGGGTCTGATGCGGCAGGCCGTCGCCCAGGCCGTCCACCACTGCACGTACCGCGAGGCGTTCGGCGGCAAGCTCGTCGACAAGCCGCTCATGCGCAACGTCCTGGCCGACCTGGCCCTCGAATCGGAGGCGGCGACCACCCTCGCACTGCGGCTCGCGGCGGCCTACGACGACGGCGGCGAACAGGAGCGGGCCCTGCTGCGGATCGCGGTACCGGCCGCGAAGTACTGGGTGACCAAGCGCTGCACACCACTCACGGTCGAGGCGTCCGAGTGCCTGGGCGGCAACGGCTACGTCGAGGAGTCCGGCCTGCCGCGCCTGGTGCGCGAATCTCCGCTGAACTCGATCTGGGAGGGCGCGGGCAACGTCCAGGCACTGGACGTGCTGCGGGCGTTGCAACGAGAGCCGGCGGCGCTCAACGCCTATCTGCAAGAAGTGGGCAAGGCACGCGGTGCCGATCACCGACTGGACGCAGCGATCAAGGGGCTGTTGACGGAACTCGCCGACCTGGAGGGCATCGAGGCGCGGGCCCGGCGCCTGACGGAACGCCTCGCGCTGGTCCTTCAGGGCTCACTACTGGTCCGCTTCGCACCACCGGAGGTCGCGGACGCGTTCTGCGCATCCCGCCTGGGCAGCGACGGAGGCCTGGCATTCGGCACTCTGCCGCACACCCTCGCGCTGACGCCGATCGTGGAACGAGCAACGGTACGACTGCCCACCTAGGGGCGCGGGGCTGTATCGATATGCGGCTCCGCCGCGTAGGCGCGACCAGCCACAACCTGCCCGCAGGCGCCAACGGGACATCATCCCCCCTCGGCGCAACGGCCGAACCGCCGGAGGGAGGGGGTGGTGCTGCGCCGACACGGCACCACCCCCCGCTCACGGCCCGTTCGAGGCCACGAACGCCGCTCGGGACGGCGTCGCTCAAGTTTCAATCAGTTCAGGGCGCTCCACCAGGGTTGCAAGGGGTTGCAACTTGTTGGCGTCCGAGTGCGGAGTGCGCCCCTCCGCGAGCGCTGGACGGCACTATGAGACGCACACTCGGAATGAGACCCTTCCCCCGGGAGGACCCTTGGCGCTCTCGCCGACGGACGTGACGCAGTTGGCCACCGTGGACTCGGCGCGGGCGGCGCGGGTGCTCAGCGAGGTCCGCGCCGCCACACTGGCCGGACAGCGCGCGCCCGTCGCGCCGCGCCCGGTGATCGAACAGTCCTGGGATCGCATGCTGCGCGGCGGAGTCGACCCGGAGCACGACTTCCGGTCCGGTCTGCTGTCGCGGGAGGAGGTGCAGCGGCGCCGGGAGGCCACCGTGCTCAAGCACGTGCTGCCGGTGCTGCGCGAGGGGCTGCTGTCGTTCGCCGACGTCGCCCACCACATCATGGTCGTCGCCGACGACGAGGGCCGGGTGCTGTGGCGGGAGGGCAACTCCTCCGTGCTGCGCAAGGCGGACGGCCTCGGGTTCGAACTCGGCGCGGACTGGCGGGAGAGCGTCGTCGGCACCAACGGCGTGGGCACCCCGGCCGTGGTGCGCCGGCCCGTGCAGGTCTTCGCCTCCGAGCACTTCCAGCGCTCACAGACCTCCTGGACCTGCACCGGAGCCCCCATCACGGATCCCCGGGACGGCCGGCTGATCGGCGTGGTGGACGTCAGCGGACCGCTGGAGACCATGCATCCGGCCACGCTCGCCTGGGTCGACTCGGTGGCCAAGCTCGCCGAGGCCCGGCTGCGCGAGCTCCATCTGACCTCGCTGGAGCGGCTGCGCGCGGTGGCGGCGCCGGTGCTGGCCCGGATCGCCGGGCGGGCGCTGGTGGTGGACCGGGACGGCTGGACCGCCGCGGTGACCGGGATGCCGTACACGAGCCGGATCGCGCTGCCCAAGTCCCTGGCGCCGGGCCGCCGGTGGCTGCCGCCGCTCGGCCCGTGCTCGGTGGAGCCGCTGGCGGGCGGCTGGCTGCTGCGGCCCGCCGACGAGCCGGTGCCGGCCGGGGCGGCGCGGATCACGCTGGACCTGACGCAGCCGCGCCGCTGGTCGGTGACGGTGTCCGGCAGCGCGGGCTCCTGGAGCCATGAACTGAGCCCCCGGCACGCCGAGTTGCTGTACCTCCTGGCCCTGCACCGCACCGGCCGCAGCGCGGCGGGGCTGGCCGAGGACATGTTCGGCGGCGCGGGCCGTACGGTGACGGTGCGGGCCGAGATGTCCCGCGTTCGGCGCTATCTCGGGGCGTTCCTGGAGCACCGGCCGTACCGCTTCCGGGAGGACGCGGAGGTCGCCGTACTGCTGCCGGAGGACCCGCGTGACCTGCTGCCGCACTCGACGGCGCCCGCGGTGGCGCGGGGGCGGGCGTCGGCCGGGGCGCCCTGAGGACCGGGGCGGCCGGCAGCCCGTGTTGCGGGTGGACCGCGAGTGGCGTCTTCCGCATATTTGCGGGGTCTTAGTCCGCAAGCGTGCCCAACTGCCGTAGCATCCCTCTACGAGCCACCCCACCTGCTCTTTTGGTCAACGCTCAGACCAATGGGGGCAGTTGGCTCGCCTCGGGAGGTTTGATGAAGCAGCGCGGCAGACACCGCAGACGCAAGCAGGGCCGTGCGGTACGCGCGTTCCTGGCCGGAACCGCCCTGGCGCTCACCGCCGCCGCCACGATGATCAGCGCCTCACAGGCCACGGTCGGCGACAACCCCGGCGCCCTCGAACCTCTCACCAGGGCCTCCGACACCCGCGCCCTCGCGCTCCGGGAACAGCTGGTCCCGCAGGCCACGCTCGACGAGCTCGCCTCCGGGATGGGCAGGCCGGTCGGTGTCCGTGCCGTCCTGGCGAGCGCCGACCGCGAGCTGCGCGCCGCCTCCGGCTGTACGGCCGACGAGCGCACGGCGCTGCCGGTCGCGCCGGCCGCCCAGCGCGCGTACTGCTGGGACGCCGCCGGCACCCGGGGCTGGCGGGCGGGCGCGGTCACCACCTCGGGGGACGCCGACGACGACGGCTGGTGGAACGACAACCGGGTGCTGCTGTCCGGCTGGAGCCAGGGCACCGCCGACCGAGGTCTCGCCCGGGTCGCCTTCGTCGACGCGAACGACCTGGACCACCTCCGGTACGCGTCGGCCCTCCTCGTCGTCCCGGTGGACGGCGGACGCGACTACCGCGCGCTGCCCTCCCGGCTGTCCGGCATGGTCTGGTACCAGGACAAGCTGCTGGTGACCGCTGCCGACAGGCTGTACGTGTACGACATGAACCGCGTCCAGCGCACCACCGTCGACAGCCCCGCGGTGGGCCGCGTCGGGGACGGCTGGGCGGCGCACGGCCAGCGCTTCGTCCTGCCGGCGATCGGCTCCTACCGGCTGACCGGCTCGGACGCCGCTCCCCGGCTCGGCGCCCTCTCCCTGGACCGCAGCACGGCGCCGGACAGCCTGGTCGCGGGCGAGTGGACGCCTGCGGACGGCGAGGAGCACTCCCGGCTGTGGCGCTACGACTTCGACACGGACCCGGCCCGCACCGGGCTGCTGTCCGTCGACGCCACGGGGACCGCGTCCGCGGTCGAGGCGTATGAGACGGAGGCCTCCGGCATCCGGGGCCTGCTGTCGCACCGGGCCGCCGGAACCGACCGCTCCGACTGGTACCTGGGCCGCGACCCGGACACCACCGACCGGCAGGGCAGCCTGTGGCGCCAGGACACCGAGGGCGCCGAGGCGACCCGCTGCGGCTCGGAGAACGCCCCGCGCTGCTGGGGCGTCCAGGCGGGCCCCCTGTCGTACTGGGAGGCGACCGGCGAGGTGTGGTCCCAGTCGGGCCGGGCCCTGTTCGCCGTGCCGCTCGGTTCGATCGAATCGGCGCTCGGCTGAGGCACCCCGGGGGGCGCGGGGCCGTAACGGTTCGCGACTGTGCCGCGCGGGCGCGACCGGCCACATCGAACCCGGAGGCGATCGACAGATCCCCCACCTGGGTGATTCCCTGACCACCATGCCCAACATCGCCGTGACCACCTGGTCCCTGGAACAGACCGCACCCACCGACCTCCTCCCGGCTCAGGCCCCGGAGGGGGACGTGCGGATCGTCCGGGCCGAGGTGCCCTCCCCCGAGTTCAGCCGGTTCCTGTACGCGTCCGTCGGCGGGGACATCCAGTGGATCGACCGGCTCGCCTGGACGTACGCGCGGTGGCGGGAGCATCTGGAGCGGCCCGGGGTGGAGACATGGGTCGCCCACGACCGGGGCACACCGGCGGGATACGTGGAGCTGGAGCCGCAGGACGACGGGGCCGTGGAGATCGTCTACTTCGGTCTGCTCCCGGCCTTCCGCGGCCGCCGCATCGGCGGACATCTGCTGGCGTACGGCGCCGCCCGCGCCTGGGACCTCGCCGAGCGCTGGCCCGGGCTGCCGCAGACGAAGCGGGTGTGGCTGCACACCTGCAGCAAGGACGGGGAGCACGCCATGGACAACTATCAGCGGCGTGGCTTCAAGCTCTTCGACACCAAGGTCGAGGAGGAGAGCGAGACGGCGACGCCCGGGCCGTGGCCTGGGGCGTACCCTGGCTGACCAGGACGGAAACGGCCGAATCGGGCCATGTGACCGACGACACCCCTGTCTCGCTCTACGGGACAGGGGTGTCCGCATGATGGACGAAGCTGGACTGTGTCCAGATTGCCGTGACACGCTTCCGTCATGTCTGGAACTGGAATTGCCTTGGTGAGTCGGCGGCACGTCGACCTCGGCCGCATGTCCAGCGCCATCTGTCCGGTGCGCTGACAGCCTCGCAGCGCCCGACATCTCCCCCTTTCGCTTCATTCCCGCGCAATGCCGCGCAGGTCTGCCTGCGCGCTCGTATGCGCAGGTGAGAGCCGCTTTCCGCCTGTCCCGAAGGACGTATCAACCATGGCCGCCACCCCGCAGAAGCCTGCCGCCGCGACTCCCCGCCGCAAGGTGAGCCGTCACCGTGGCGAGGGTCAGTGGGCCGCGGGGCATCACACCCCGCTCAACGGCAACGAACAGTTCAAGAAGGACGACGACGGTCTCAATGTGCGGACACGCATTGAGACGATCTACTCGAAGCGCGGCTTCGACTCGATCGACCCCAACGACCTGCGCGGACGTATGCGCTGGTGGGGGCTCTACACCCAGCGCAAGCCCGGGATCGACGGCGGCAAGACCGCGATCCTGGAGCCGGAGGAGCTGGACGACAAGTACTTCATGCTCCGGGTGCGGATCGACGGCGGTCGGCTGAGCACCGAGCAGCTGCGGGTCATCGGCGAGATCTCGCAGGAGTTCGCGCGGGGCACCGCCGACATCACCGACCGGCAGAACATCCAGCTGCACTGGATCCGCATCGAGGACGTCCCGGAGATCTGGAACCGGCTTGAGGCCGTCGGGCTGTCCACCACCGAGGCCTGCGGTGACTGCCCACGGGTCGTCATCGGCTCGCCGGTCGCCGGTATCGCCGAGGACGAGATCATCGACGGCACCTGGGCGATCGACGAGATCCACGAGCGGTACATCGGCAGCAAGGAGTTCTCCAACCTGCCCCGCAAGTTCAAGACGGCGATCTCCGGCTCCCCGCTCCTCGACGTGGTCCACGAGATCAACGACATCGCGTTCGTCGGTGTCGAGCACCCCGAGCACGGCCCCGGCTTCGACCTGTGGGTCGGCGGCGGTCTGTCCACCAACCCCAAGCTCGGCGTCCGGCTCGGCGCCTGGGTGCCGCTGGCCGAGGTGCCCGACGTGTGGGCCGGCGTGGTCGGCATCTTCCGCGACTGGGGCTACCGCCGGCTGCGCACGCGCGCCCGTCTGAAGTTCCTCGTCGCCGACTGGGGACCGGAGAAGTTCCGCCAGGTCCTGGAGGACGACTACCTGGAGCGCAAGCTGGTCGACGGTCCCGCGCCCGCCGAGCCCTCGGGCCGCTGGCGCGACCACGTCGGTGTGCACCGGCAGCAGGACGGCCGCTACTACGTCGGTTTCGCCCCGCGCGTCGGCCGCGTCGACGGCGCCACCCTCACGAAGATCGCCGAGGTCGCCGAGGCCCACGGCTCGGGCCGGGTCCGTACCACCGTCGAGCAGAAGATGATCATCCTCGATGTCGAGGAGGCGCAGGTCGAGCCGCTGGTCGAGGCCTTGGACGCACTGGACCTGACCGCCAAGCCCTCCCCGTTCCGGCGCGGCACCATGGCGTGCACCGGCATCGAGTTCTGCAAGCTCGCCATCGTCGAGACCAAGCAGCGCGGCTCCCAGCTGATCGACGAGCTGGAGCGCCGGATCCCGGACTTCGACGAGCCGCTCACCATCAACATCAACGGCTGCCCGAACGCCTGCGCCCGTATCCAGGTCGCGGACATCGGTCTCAAGGGGCAGTTGGTCGTCAACGACCGGGGCGAGCAGGTCGAGGGCTACCAGGTGCACCTGGGTGGCGCGCTCGGTCTGGAGGCCGGGTTCGGGCGCAAGGTGCGTGGCCTGAAGGTCACCTCCGAGGAGCTGCCGGACTACGTCGAGCGCGTCCTGAAGCGGTTCCAGGAGGAGCGCGAGGACGGCGAGCGGTTCGCCACCTGGGCGGCGCGCGCTTCCGAGGAGGCCCTCTCATGAGTGAGCGGGCCGCCCCCTTCTACTGCCCCTACTGCGGCGACGAGGACCTCCGTCCCAACGAGCAGGGCCATGGCGCGTGGGAGTGCGCAGCGTGCAACCGCGCTTTCCAGTTGAAGTTCCTCGGGCTGCTCACCCGGGGCCTCCAGCACAACGACGCAGGGGGAGACGAGATATGACCGCGGTTCGGGAAGAGCGCGCGACCGAGGATCTCAAGGCGCTCGCCGAGCAGGCGGGCCGTGACCTGGAGGACGCCTCCGCGCTGGAGATCCTCCAGTGGGCGGTCGACACCTTCGGCAAGCGCTTCTGCGTGACGTCCTCCATGGAGGACGCGGTGGTCGCCCACCTCGCCTCCCGTGCGAGGCCGGGCGTGGACGTCGTGTTCCTCGACACGGGCTACCACTTCGAGGAGACCATCGGCACCCGCGACGCGGTCGAGGCCGTGATGGACGTCAACGTCATCACGCTCACCCCGCTGCAGACGGTCGCCGAGCAGGACGCGCAGTACGGCCCGAAGCTGCACGACCGCGACCCCGACCTGTGCTGCAAGCTGCGCAAGGTCGAGCCGCTGGAGCGCGGGCTCAAGGACTATGTGGCCTGGGCGACCGGGCTGCGCCGCGACGAGTCCCCGACCCGGGCGAACACCCCGGTCGTCGGCTGGGACGAGAAGCGCCAGAAGGTGAAGATCTCCCCGATCGCCCGCTGGACCCAGGACGACGTGGACGCGTACGTCACCGAGCACGGCGTCCTGACCAACCCGCTCCTGATGGACGGCTACGCCTCCGTCGGCTGCGCCCCCTGCACCCGCCGGGTGCTGGAGGGCGAGGACGCACGGGCCGGCCGCTGGGCGGGCCGCGCCAAGACCGAGTGCGGGCTGCACGGCTGACCATGACTGAGTCTTCTACGTTTCCCGCGTATTCAGCGAATTTGGAGAACCACGTGACGAGCGGAGCCACCGTCTGGCTCACGGGTCTGCCGAGCGCCGGCAAGACCACCATCGCCTACGAACTGGCCGGCCGGCTCCGCGAGGAGGGCCACCGAGTCGAGGTGCTCGACGGCGACGAGATCCGCGAGTTCATCTCGGCGGGCCTCGGCTTCAGCCGCGAGGACCGGCACACCAACGTGCAGCGCATCGGCTTCCTGGCCGAACTGCTCGCCCGTAACGGCGTCAAGGCGCTCGTCCCGGTGATCGCGCCCTACACCGACAGCCGTGACGCGGTACGCAAGCGCCACCAGCAGAGCGGGGCGCCGTACATCGAGGTGCACGTGGCCACTCCGGTCGACGTGTGCTCCGTACGCGACGTGAAGGGCCTGTACGCCAAGCAGGCCGCGGGCGAGCTCACCGGGCTCACCGGGGTCGACGACCCGTACGAGGAGCCCGAGTCGCCCGATCTGCGGATCGAGTCCCAGAACCAGACCGTGCAGGAGTCCGCGGCGTCGGTGTACGCCCTGCTCAGCGAAAGGGGTTTGGCATGACGACGACCGTCGCCACGGTGAAGGGGGGCGAGGATGGCACGGACTCCCCGTACGCCCTCTCGCACCTGGACGCGCTGGAGTCCGAGGCGGTGCACATCTTCCGTGAGGTGGCGGGCGAGTTCGAGCGGCCGGTGATCCTCTTCTCCGGTGGCAAGGACTCCATCGTCATGCTGCATCTGGCGTTGAAGGCGTTCGCCCCCGCGGCGATCCCCTTCTCGCTGCTGCACGTCGACACCGGGCACAACTTCCCCGAGGTCATCGAGTACCGCGACCGTACGGTCGCCAAGCACGGTCTGCGGCTGCATGTCGCGTCCGTGCAGGACTACATCGACCGCGGGGTGCTCAAGGAGCGCGCG
>NZ_JAQMYP010000087.1 GCF_028369295.1 Streptomyces sp. HD | reverse complement strand
GTTGGTCACTGCCGCTTCCTCCCCCTCTCAGTGCGTGTACGAATGCGAGCCGTACAGGTTCGGGTGTTCGAGTGATGAACGCGAGTGTCTGTGTACGAGTGAGGAACGAAGGGCCCAGGAGCCCGGGTTCCGCCCGGCCTCACTCGTTCCGGTGAACTCTCCTGCGGTCACAGCCGCTTGACCCCCTTGATGCGCCCGGCGCGCGCCGTTCGCGCCCGCCCGGCCTTCATCTTCAGGCTGCCTAGCCCGCCCCGCTGGCCGCCGATGCGCAGCCCGGTACCGCCGGAGAGCCAGCCCGAGGAGATGTTCGGCTTCTTCGCC
The DNA here is from genome assembly GCF_028369295.1 of Streptomyces sp. HD. Taxonomy (GTDB): domain Bacteria; phylum Actinomycetota; class Actinomycetes; order Streptomycetales; family Streptomycetaceae; genus Streptomyces. The sequence goes on along the minus strand of NZ_JAQMYP010000087.1, from coordinate 28,429 downwards.
TGGGAGTTGGTATCGGCGAGCGGGTCGTTCTCCGCGCGCCGGGCCAGCGCCATGATCCCGGGGACCACGAACGGCGCGAGCAGCAGGTCGTACAGCGCGGCCGTGAACAGCAGACTGCCGAGGCCGACGTGGCGGGCTGCGGTGTCCCCGACGAGGGCGCCGACACCGGCGTACAGCAGCGTCGCACTGATCGCGGCGACGACCACGACCACCATCGGCCCGGTGGCCGACTTCAGCCGGCCGCTCTCCGGCTTGATGAGCCCGGCGAGGTAGCCGATCACGCACAGCACCAGCGCATAGCGGCCGGCGGCATGATCGGCGGGCGGGGCGAGGTCGGCGAGCAGGCCGGCGCCGAAGCCGACGAGGGCGCCGCCGACATGGCCGTAGACCATGGCGAGGCCCAGCACGGTGAGGAGCAGCAGGTCGGGTACGGCGCCCGGGAGGTGGAGGCGTGAGAGGACGCTCACCTGAAGGACCAGGGCGACGACGACCAGGGAGGACGAGAGCAGGATTCGGTTGACGCGCATGGGGCTTCAGCTCCTACTGCTCTTGCTCGTACTGGTTCTGGGCATCGGCTGGAGGTTGGTACTGGCCATCCGCCTGAGGCTCGTTCCGACCGTCCGCCTGAGGCTGGTTCTGACCGTCGGCCTGCGGCTGCTCCTGGCCGTCTCCCGGGAGCTCGGCGCCCGGGGTGACGGTCACCGTCACGGTCGGCCTCGGGGTGGGCTTGGGCTTGTCGGGGAGCACCGTGTTGCGCGGGTCGTGCTCGGGGGCCTGGACGACGACCCCGACGATGTCGAGCTTGCTGAAGCCGACGTACGGCGTGACGTACAGGGTGCGGGTCAGGTTGCCGCCGGACGGGTCGACACGCGAGACGACGCCGACCGGGACGCCGGGCACGAACGGCTTGTCGGCCTGCGAGCCGAAGGTGACGAGACGGTCGCCCTTCTTCACCTCGGCCTTGCCGTTGAGGAGTTCGACGCGCAGCGGCCGGTCGCCCTGGCCGGAGGCGAAGCCGAGCTCGTCGCTGGACTCCATGCGGGTACCGACGGTGAAGTCGGGGTCGTTGGCGAGCAGTACGGTCGCGGTGTCGGGGCCGACGGTGGTGACCCGCCCGACCAGCCCGTCCCCGTTCAGGACGGTCATGTCGCGCTTGATGCCGTCGTTGGCGCCGACGTCGATGGTGATCGTCCAGGAGAAGCCCTGGGCAGCTCCTATGGCGATGACCTCGGCGCCCTTGATCCCGTACTGCCCCTTGCCGGCGATCTTCAGCATCTTGTCGAGCTGCTTCAGCCGGCTGCGGTCACGGTCGTCACTGCCGAGCTTCGCCTTGAGGGCGGCGTTCTCCTGCTCCAGCCGGGCGAGCCGGTCATGGCGCTCACCGGAGTCACGGATCGCGGCGACCGCGTTGCCGACCGGGTTCACCGCGGCCGACACACCGTCCTCGATCGGGCCGAAGACCGTGGCGGCGGCATGGCGGGCACCGTCGACCGGTGAATCCTCCCCACCGCGGATGTCCACCGTGATCAGCGCGAACGCGATGGCGATCAGCAGCACCAGGAGCAGCCGGCTCTCTCGTGTGTCCCTCACGTGCGGCGGCCGTGCCCTTCCTCATAGGAATTCGGGAAACCCCCGGTAAACCCGCGGGGTTCTGTATACGGAGTTGGCGGAGTTGGTACGCGGAGCTGTACGAGAAGTTTTGAGGCTCATCGGGGAGCTTATGCCTCTATATCAACGATCCGCCGTACGAGAGGAGATCATCCCGTACGGCGGAATCGAAGAGTTACGTCATCTGCGCGGCTGGGCGTCCAGCACCTGCTGCAACGCCTCGAACTCCTCGACGCACTTGCCCGAGCCGAGCGCCACGCTGTCCAGCGGGTCCTCGGCGATGTGGATCGGCATGCCGGTCTCGCGGCGCAGCCGCTCGTCGAGGCCGCGCAGCAGGGCGCCACCGCCGGTCAGAACGATTCCTCGGTCCATGATGTCGCCGGACAGCTCCGGCGGGCACTTGTCGAGGGTCGTCTTCACGGCATCGACGATCGCGTTGACCGGTTCCTCGATGGCCTTGCGGACTTCGGCCGCGGAGATGACGACGGTCTTCGGCAGCCCGGAGACGAGATCCCGGCCACGGATTTCGGTGTGCTCGTCGGAATCGAGATCGTACGCAGAACCGATCGTGATCTTGATCTGTTCGGCCGTCCGCTCACCCAGCAGAAGGGAGTACTCCTTCTTGATGTGCTGGATGATCGCGTTGTCCAGTTCGTCACCCGCGACGCGGATGGACTGGGCGGTGACGATGCCGCCGAGGGAGATGACCGCGACCTCCGTGGTGCCGCCGCCGATGTCGACCACCATGTTGCCCGTGGCCTCGTGGACCGGCAGGCCGGAGCCGATGGCCGCGGCCATGGGCTCCTCGATGATGTGCACCTGACGGGCGCCGGCCTGGGACGACGCCTCGATGACGGCGCGGCGCTCGACGCCCGTGATGCCGGAGGGCACACAGACGACGACCCGCGGACGAGCCAGATACCGCCGCTTGTGGATCTTCAGGATGAAGTAGCGGAGCATTCGCTCGGTGATCTCGAAGTCGGCGATCACGCCGTCCTTCAGCGGACGAACGGCAACGATGTTGCCGGGCGTGCGCCCGATCATCTTCTTCGCTTCGGCGCCGACCGCGAGAATTCCACCGGTGTTCGTGTTGATCGCGACGACGGACGGCTCGTTGAGTACGATCCCGCGACCCCTGACGTACACCAGCGTGTTGGCGGTCCCGAGGTCGACAGCCATGTCACGGCCGATGAACGACATTGAGTTCCCCATCAGGATTCGTCTGGCCTTCCTGGGAGCTTTTGATGGCTTATCAGGTCGGCGAAGTGGGTGCTGTGACGTGAAGGCTTCCATCGTAGACGCGCCTTCGCGAACACTGCGGGAGGGTCTTCGCCATTGTCAGCAGATGACGAACCGCCCCGCTTGTGGAGACGGGCCATCGGGGGCACTCGTTCCCTCGATCGCCACGCATATGCACACCGGTGTGGGGACTACCGGGAGCTACCGGAACTTCGGCCCCCCACACCTCGTTTTTACGACAGCTGCGAGCTACGCGCGACCCGGGAAGAAGATCTTCACCTCGCGCTCGGCGGACTCCTCCGAGTCGGAGGCGTGGATCAGGTTCTCGCGCACGATCACGCCGTAGTCACCACGGATGGAGCCGGGCGCGGCGGCGATCGGGTCGGTCGGACCGGCCAGGGCGCGCAGCCCCTCGACGACCCGCTCGCCCTCGACGATCAGGGCGACGACCGGACCGGATGCCATGAACTCCACCAGCGGCTCGTAGAAAGGCTTGCCCTTGTGCTCGCCGTAGTGCTGCTCCAGGGTCTCCTGGTCCAGGGTGCGCAGCTCCAGCGCGGTGATCTGCCAGCCGGCCTTGCGCTCGATACGGCTGATGATCTCGCCGGTCAGGCCGCGGCGGACAGCGTCGGGCTTGAGCAGGACGAGGGTGCGCTGGGTCACGGGAGGGCTCCTTCTTACAGCCGGTGGTGCGGTGGGATGAGGTTACAGGGCGTGTCCGGGCTCCTGTTACGCAGTGTCAGCTTGTACTCAAGCGCCGGACGGGCTGGTTTTGTCACCCTGAGCCGCGAAGCGCGCCTTCGCCTCGTCGACCTTTCTCCCGAAATGCACCGACGCCCACCACAGCGCCGCGAAGATCACGCCCAGCACGAACATCGTGGGGACGATGAAACCGGAGGCGATCAGCGCGATCTGCAGCGCCCAGCCGAGGGCGACGCCGCCGGGGCGGGTCACCAGGCCGCACAGCAGCACACACAGGAACATCGCGATCCCGCTGACCGTCCACACCTGCGCCATGGACAGGTCGGGGTCCTTCATGGCGACCAGACCGGCGAAGCCGATGACGAAGAACTCGCCGATCAGCGTCGAGGAACAGAGCGTACGCATTCTTCGGACTCAGCCCTTCCCCAGGAGCAGCCGGGCTTCGCCGACCGTGATGACGGACCCGGTGACCAGCACACCGCCGCCCGCGAACTCGCCCTCCTCCTCGGCCAGCGTGATCGCGGCCTCCAGGGCGTCCGGCAGCCGCGGCTCGACCTGCACGCGGTCCTCACCGAACACCTCGACGGCGATGGCGGCGAGCTCGTCGGCGTCCATGGCGCGCTGGGTGGAGTTCTGCGTGACGACGACCTCGGCGAAGATCGGCTCGAAGGCCTCCAGCAGCCCCCGCACGTTCTTGTCGCCGCTCGCGCCCACGACCCCGATCAGCCGGCTGAAGTCGAACGCCTCCCCGATCGCGTCGGCGGTGACCCGCGCGCCGGCCGGGTTGTGAGCGGCGTCCAGCACGACGGTCGGAGAGCGTCGTACGACCTCCATCCGCCCCGGCGAGGCGACGGCGGCGAACGCCTTGCGGACCGTGTCGATGTCCAGCTGCTCGGCCCGTGCCGCGCCGACGCCGAAGAACGCCTCCACCGCGGCAAGGGCGACGGCGGCGTTGTGCGCCTGGTGCGCGCCGTGCAGCGGCAGATACACCTCGGGGTACTCACCGCCCAGCCCGCGCAGCGTGACCAGCTGCCCGCCGACGGCGACCTGACGTGCGACGACCCCGAACTCCAGCCCCTCGCGGGCCACCGTGGCGTCGACCTCCACGGCCTTCTTCAGCAGCACCTGCGCCGCGTCCACCGGCTGCTGGGCCATGATCACGGTCGCGTCCTGCTTGACGATCCCGGCCTTCTCGGTGGCGATCTCACCCGGAGTGGAGCCCAGCCGGTCGGTGTGATCGAGGTCTATGGGGGTCACGACGGCGACATCGCCGTCGATGACGTTGGTGGCGTCCCAGGAGCCGCCCATCCCGACCTCCACGACGGCGACGTCGACCGGCGCGTCGGCGAACGCCGCGTACGCCATGCCCGTCAGCACCTCGAAGAAGGACAGGCGGTACTCCTGCGAGGAGTCGATCATCTCGACGTACGGCTTGATGTCGTGGTACGTCTCGATGAAGCGCTCGGCGGAGATCGGGGCGCCGTCCAGGCTGATCCGCTCGGTGATCGACTGGACGTGCGGCGAGGTGTAGCGGCCGGTGCGGAGCTCGAAGCCGCCGAGGAGGGCCTCGATCATGCGGGCCGTCGACGTCTTGCCGTTGGTGCCGGTGATGTGGATCGAGGGGTACGACCGCTGCGGATCGCCCAGCACGTCCATGAGTGCGGCGATACGGCTGACCGAGGGCTCCAGCTTGGTCTCGCCCCAGCGTGTCGCCAGCTCCGCCTCGACCTCGCGCAGCGCCTTGTCGACCTCGGGGTCCTCGGGGCGTGCCGGGACGTCGGCGCTCGGCGCTCCGCCCTGGGTTCGCAGGGTTCGGCTGCCGGCTTCGATGACGGCGAGGTCGGGATCACGGTCGGTTTCCGCCGCGATGATCTCGTCGAAGGGGTCGTCGCTCTCACTCACGGGGCCAGTCTACGGAGGGGGACTGACAGTGCGCCCAGGGAGTGGGGTGGTGGGGGTTGACGGGCGGCTGACGGCCGGTGGGGGCTGGTCGCGCAGTTCCTCGCGCCCCTGAGTAGGCAAAGGCCCCCTGTGCTGCACCGCACAGGGGGCCTTCAGTCGCGTAGAACGACTCACGCTTCCGGCAAGCGCTCCAGCTGGGCCTTGATCCGGGCGATGTCCTCGTCCGCCTTCGCGAGACGGCCGCGGATCTTGTCCACGACGTTGTCCGGGGCCTTCGCCAGGAAGGCTTCGTTGCCGAGCTTGGCGGTGGCCTGGGCCTTCTCCTTCTCGGCGGCGGCGAGGTCCTTCGCGAGGCGCTTGCGCTCCGCCGCCACGTCGATCGTGCCGGAGAGGTCGAGGGCGACCTCGGCGCCGGCGATCGGGAGGGTCGCCGTCGCCGTGAAGTTCTCACCCTCCGGCTGGAGGCGCAGCAGCTGGCGGATGGCCGGCTCGTGCGGGGCGAGTGCCGTGCCGTCGAGGGTCAGGCGGGCCGGGACGCGCTGGCCCGGCTGCAGGCCCTGGTCGGCGCGGAAGCGGCGGACCTCGGTGATGACCGACTGGAGCGACTCGATCTCCTGCTCCGCGCCCTTGTCACGGAAGCCGCTGTCGCTCGGCCACTCGGCGATCACGATCGACTCGCCGCCCGTGAGGGTGGTCCACAGCGTCTCCGTGACGAACGGGACCACCGGGTGCAGCAGCTTCAGGGTGATGTCGAGGACCTCACCGAGGACACGCTTGGAGACCTCGGCCGCCTCGCCGCCCGCCTGGAACGTCGTCTTCGACAGCTCGACGTACCAGTCGAAGACCTCGTCCCATGCGAAGTGGAAGAGGGCGTCGGACAGCTTGGCGAACTGGAAGTCCTCGTAGAACGCGTCGACTTCGGCGACGACCGAGTTGAGGCGGGAGAGGATCCAGCGGTCCGTGGACGACATCGCCGACGCGTCCGGCAGCGGGCCGTCCACCGTGGCGCCGTTCATCAGCGCGAAGCGGGTCGCGTTCCAGATCTTGTTGGCGAAGTTGCGGGAGCCCTGGACCCAGTCCTCGCCGATCGGGACGTCGACGCCCGGGTTGGCGCCGCGCGCGAGCGTGAAGCGGAGCGCGTCGCTGCCGTACTTGTCCATCCAGTCGAGGGGATTGACGGCGTTCCCGAAGGACTTGGACATCTTCTTGCCGAACTGGTCGCGGACCATGCCGTGCAGGGCGATGGTGTGGAACGGCGGGGTGCCATCCATCGCGTACAGGCCGAACATCATCATCCGGGCGACCCAGAAGAAGAGGATGTCGTAGCCGGTGACCAGGACGGAGTTCGGATAGAACTTCGCGAGCGACTCGGTCTGTTCGGGCCAGCCGAGCGTGGAGAACGGCCACAGACCGGAGGAGAACCAGGTGTCGAGGACGTCGGTGTCCTGACGCCAGCCCTCGCCGCTGGGCGGCTCCTCGTCCGGACCGACGCAGACGACCTCACCCTCGGGGCCGTACCAGACCGGAATCCGGTGCCCCCACCACAACTGCCGCGAAATGCACCAGTCGTGGAGGTTGTCGACCCAGTCGAAGTACCGCTTCTCCATCTCCTGCGGATGGATCTTGACCTTGCCCTCGCGGACCGCGTCACCGGCGGCCTTGGCGAGCGGGCCGACCTTGACCCACCACTGCATGGACAGGCGCGGCTCGATGGTGGTCTTGCAGCGCGAGCAGTGGCCGACGGAGTGGACGTACGGCCGCTTCTCGGCGACGATCCGGCCCTCGGCGCGCAGCGCGCCGACGATGGCCGAGCGGGCCTCAAGACGGTCCAGGCCCTGGAAGGGGCCATGGGCGGTGATGACGGCGTGCTCGTCCATCACGGCGATGGCCGGCAGCTGGTGCCGCTGGCCGATCTCGAAGTCGTTCGGGTCGTGCGCCGGGGTGACCTTGACGGCACCCGTGCCGAACTCGGGGTCGACGTGCTCGTCGGCGACGACGGGGATACGGCGGCCGGTGAGCGGCAGCTCGATCTCGCGGCCGACGAGGTGGCGGTAGCGCTCGTCCTCGGGGTGGACGGCGACGGCGGTGTCGCCGAGCATCGTCTCGGCACGGGTCGTCGCCACGACGATGGAGTCGTCGCCCTCGCCGTACCGGATGGAGACGAGCTCACCGTCGTCGTCCTGGTACTCGACCTCGATGTCCGAGATGGCCGTCAGACAGCGCGGGCACCAGTTGATGATGCGCTCGGCGCGGTAGATCAGCTCGTCGTCGTAGAGGCGCTTGAAGATGGTCTGGACGGCCTGGGACAGCCCCTCGTCCATGGTGAAGCGCTCGCGCGACCAGGCGACGCCGTCACCGAGGCGGCGCATCTGGCCGGAGATCTGCCCGCCGGACTCGCCCTTCCACTGCCAGACCCGCTCGACGAAGGCCTCACGGCCCAGGTCGTGCCGGGACTTGCCCTCCTTGGCGAGCTCCCGCTCGACGACGTTCTGTGTGGCGATACCGGCGTGGTCCATGCCGGGCTGCCACAGCGTCTCGAACCCCTGCATGCGCTTACGACGCGTCAACGCGTCGATGAGGGTGTGCTCGAAGGCGTGCCCGAGGTGCAGGCTGCCCGTGACGTTCGGCGGCGGGATGACAACGGTGTACGGCTGCTTGTCGCTCTTCGCGTCCGCCTCGAAGTAACCGCGCTCTACCCAGCGCTCGTACAGCGGCCCCTCTACGTCGGCCGGCGCGTACTGGGTCGGCAGTTCGGTGTGGGGCGCTGATGGCTGCTGCTGAGCGTTCTCGGTCACCCGCTCAGTTTAGGGGTGTCCCGGGCGTGTCCCGAAACGCGTTTGTTCTTTGACATCCTCCCCGCAGTGACCTGCCGGGATTCCTTGTAGCCCTCGATATCCGGCGACGGCTCGGCCGCCGCGGATGAGGGGGTCAGGGGTTCACGCGTGCGTCCCGTACGAGTACGAGACGTAGCAGGCCGGGCCTGGCCTGTCGGTGCGTGCTGTTCACCGCATTGTCCTGCGGCAAAGACTGCGCCTACGTGATCACGAAGGGCGCGGCCGAGGATGACGACCGAGGCGTTGTGGTCCGCGTCGTCAGTGTGCCCACACCCGGTGCAGGCGAAGGTGTCGCGGCTGAGCCGCGACGCGGGGTCCCAGAGGTTGCAGGCACCACACGTCTGCGATGTCCTGGCCGGTTGCACCAGGACAAGCTCAGATCCGTAAGCCGCGCACTTGTAGACCAATTGCCGACGACGCTCCCCCGGGAGATTGTCGAGGACGGCCCGGTTCAGACCGGCCTTCTGAGAGACTCGCACGCCAGGCTGGGCGGTCGTACCCCTGGCACTGCGTGTCATCTGCTTCACGCGAAGATCTTCAATGGCGACCAAGCCGTGGTTCTTGGCCAGGTCTGTGGTGAGCTTGTGCGTGAAGTCGGCCCGACGACGAGCTTGTCTCGACTTCAGCTCCGCGATGGCGCGCAGTGTTCGTCGTAGTCGATTGCTGTACTTCCCTCCCCGATGCCTCTTGGCCTGCCGGATCTGCCGCTCTCTACGACGCTCCAGTCCGGCAAGCCTCCGTCGCTCGCCTTTGGTCAGGGTCTGAGGCATGAGCCGTGGCGCTATCTCGTCCGACAGGTACGCCGACTGCTTCACGCCGAAGTCCAGTCCCACGGGTGGTTGTCCATTCGGCGGGGCGGATGCCGTACCGGTATGGACGCTGAAACTCACATACCAGCGACCGATCGCGTCCCTTCGGAAGGAAACAGCCTTGACCTGCCCGCCGAGCGGGCGTGTCAGCCGGAACCTGACCTCGCCGAGCTTGGGGATGCGCACGCAGGCCCACTTGCGGTTCAGCTTGCGCACGCGCACGGCCTGTCCGGGAAGAGGGATCGCCATGCGCGAAGTGCGCTTCTTGAAGCGCGGGAACCTTGCTGGATGCTCCGCGTTCCAAAAGTTCTCGTAGGCCTGGTCGAGATGCCTGAGGACCTGTTGGGGAGCCTGGGAAGGGAGGTCGCCGATCCACTCAAGGTCGTGGCGAGCCCGGGTCAGGTAGCGGCACTGTTCGTCGGCTCTCAGGTACTTGCGTCGCTGCTTGTACACATAGAGCCGCTGCTCCAGAGCCACGTTCCAGACGGCACGACAGGTGTGCCCCCACTTGCTGAGCCGCTCGGCTTGTTGAGGCGTGGGATAGAGACGGTACTTACGACCGGCGTCGGCTGGATCCTTGGCTACCCTGCCTGCCCTCTTGATCTTCCTCACCGCCGCGCACTCCTCATGGTCACACTCAACTGCCTCTCGGTGGAGGGGCACTGGCTCTTCACGGTATGACAGACAAGTTGAACTTGTCTGTCATACCGTGAAGTCCATGGCAGACGATCGGCTCACGCCCGCAGAAGCCGCCGAGAGGCTCGGCATATCCCGAGAGGCCATGTACGTCCTCAACTCCAGAAGAGGAAACGGTTTCCCGCGCCCCGTCTACATCGGGCGGACTCCTACGTGGACTCCTGCCCAGCTGGACACCTGGCGAGCGAGCCACCCACCGAAGCGGCCTGCGCAGAGGCGCGAAGAGGGCGGCAACCCCCTCAACGGCAGCGCGGCGCGGAAGCCGCATTCCCTCCGTGTACACCTGGCTTTCGCGAAAGCGCGGGGCCACCCAATCCTCACTGCTGACCTGCAGTCGCTCGCCGAGCGCGCGATGCGTGCGGCGGCGCAGGAACTCGGTGTGGAGATCGAGCAGTTCCGCGGTCAGACCGATCTCGTCCAGATCGCCGTGAGGTACCCGGCTCACGTATCCATTGCAAACTTGGCGAAACGCCTCAGAGGAGCAGCAAGCAGAGCGATACGGCTGTCACAGGATGTGAGTGCAAATGTATGGTCGAAGCAATACTATGCAGCTTCAATCGGCGCACACACGCCCAATGAGCTCAGCCAGTACGTCGAACATCTGGAACAGCCTGTCAACAACTAGGCATCAATACCCCCCACGCTGCGCGGCCGCTGCCCCCTTCAGTCAAGATGTTCGGAACACATAAGCATCTGGAGGGGAACCCAGAAATGAGCTACAACCAGCCGGGCCCGTACGGCGGGCAGCCCCAGCAGCCCGGTCCGTACGGCCAGCCGGGTCCGTACGGCCAGCAGCCGCAGGCGCCCCAGCCCGGCTACGGCTACCCCCAGCAGGCTCCGCCCGCCCAGCCCCAGCCGGGGTACGGCTATCCCCAGCAGCCCCCGCAGGGCGCCCCGCCCCAGCAGCCGTACGGCCAGCAGCCCGGCTACGGCCAGCAGCCCCCGTACGGCCAGGCCCCGTACGGCGTGCCCCAGCCGCCGGCTCCCGGGGGCGGCGGCAAGAAGGCGGGCATCATCATCGGCGCGGTGGCGGTCGTGGCCGCGATCGCCGTGGGCGCGTACTTCGTGATCGGTGGAAGTGGGGGTGCCGGCAGCATCGAGGACGACGGCGCCCACAAGCTGACCACGCCAGCGAACGTGCTGAACGGCGAGTACAAGAAGGCGGAGAACGCCAACTCCGCGGACTCGATGGCCGACGACGACAAGTCAGACTTCGAGAAGTGGGGAGTGAAGGACCCCACGGACGTCAGCGCGGGGTATCAGAAGGGCACTGGCCTCAGCGCGAAGAACCTTTCCTTCAGCGGCGTCTACGGCACCATTGACGACCCTGAGGCCGTCGTGGACGGAATGTTCGCCAAGCTGAAGACTGAGTCCGAGAAGGACCAGAGCGGCGAGGACACCAAGGGCAAGCTGATCGGCAGCCCGGAGGAAGTCTCACCGTCGGGCTTCGAGAACGGCATCATGAAGTGCCAGGTCGCCGAGATCACGAACAACGGCTCGTCCGGCACGAGCGCCGGCGTCCCGAAGAGCATCAAGATCCCCACGTGCGTTTGGGGTGACCACAGCACCGTCGCCGTCGTCACAGCAGTCAGCATCGCCGATTTCGCGAGCGGCGACGGCGGTTCGATCGAGGAGACGGCCTCCCTCGCCGCCAAGCTCCGCAACGACGTGCGCGTCAAGGCCTGACACCAGGGCGACAGCCGTAAGGGCCCCGGGCGCTCCTCGCCCGGGGCCCTTTTCGTGTGCGTACGGCGGCGACGGGAGTCAGCGAGGTCGAGCGAGTCGGCGAAAGCAACTACGCAGACACGCAGAACTTCTTGGAAAGCGGCAGCGCATCGAATGGCCCTACGGGCCCCGCTAGGCCCCAGCCCAATAGGCGAACGCATTATCGATCATCCGCTACGCTGGTCATGCCCATGACCAGGGCGCGGAATAATCGAGGGGATTTGACATGCTCAAGCGAGCATTTGCCGTAGCAGGTCTTGTAGTTGCAGGGACTATCGTCCCCCTGGCGACAGCAACGCCAGCATCCGCCACCGTTGCGCAATGCACGGGCGTCTTGAAGAGCTATGGGTTGTACACGATAGGACCCAAGACGAAAAGGGCCTGCAGCTGGTTCCACTTTGAGACTCCTGCGGGCCCGCTGCCCAACCCGGAGTGCCACTCCGGGCTCATGAGGCTTGGTGTGAGGCAGAGTCACGCATGGAAAGCTTGCGAGTGGGCGTAGGAAGCCGCTGACGCTGGTAGAGACGGAGGCCACCCCTGGTACAGCCAGGGGCGGCCTCCGCTCATTGAGTCGTAAGACGGGCTATCTGCGACCGCTCAGAGCCTCACCAAGCCCCTGACAACTCAGATCGCCTACGCCGTCTTCTGCTCCCCCGACCCACGCCCCCGCGCATCCCGCGGAATCAGCGTCGGGTTGACGTTGGAGTGGACGACGTCGGCCGTGATGACGACGCGGGCGACGTCCTTGCGGGACGGCACCTCGTACATCACCGACATCAGGACCTCCTCCATGATGGCGCGCAGGCCGCGGGCGCCGGTCTGGCGGAGGATGGCCTGGTCGGCGATGGCCTCCAGGGCCTCGCGCTCGAAGTCGAGCTCCACGCCGTCGAGTTCGAAGAGGCGCTGGTACTGCTTCACCAGTGCGTTGCGCGGCTCGACCAGGATCTGCAGGAGAGCTTCCCGGTCCAGGTTGTGCACGCTCGTGATGACGGGGAGGCGGCCGATGAACTCGGGGATCATGCCGAACTTGACCAGGTCCTCCGGCATGACGTCCTCGAACTGGTCCTTGGCCTCCAGCTCGCGCTTGGAGCGGATCGTCGCCCCGAAGCCGATGCCCTTGGCGCCGGCCCGGGACTCGATGATCTTCTCCAGACCGGCGAACGCGCCGCCCACGATGAACAGGACGTTCGTCGTGTCGATCTGGATGAACTCCTGGTGCGGGTGCTTGCGGCCGCCCTGCGGCGGGACCGAGGCGGTGGTGCCCTCCAGGATCTTCAGCAGGGCCTGCTGTACGCCCTCGCCGCTGACGTCCCGGGTGATCGACGGATTTTCACTCTTCCGCGCGACCTTGTCGATCTCGTCGATGTAGATGATGCCTGTTTCGGCTTTCTTGACGTCGTAGTCCGCCGCCTGGATGAGCTTCAGCAGGATGTTCTCGACGTCCTCGCCGACGTAGCCCGCCTCCGTCAGCGCGGTGGCGTCGGCGATGGCGAACGGGACGTTCAGCATGCGGGCCAGGGTCTGCGCGAGCAGCGTCTTGCCGGAGCCCGTGGGGCCCAGCAGCAGGATGTTGGACTTCGCCAACTCGATGGCGTCCTCGCGGCTTTGGCCGCCGCCGTTCTCGCCGGCCTGCACGCGCTTGTAGTGGTTGTAGACGGCGACGGAGAGCGCCTTCTTGGCCGCTTCCTGGCCGACCACGTAGCCCTCAAGGAACTCGTAGATCTCCCGCGGCTTGGGGAGTTCCTCCCAGCGCACCTCGCTGGTCTCCGCGAGCTCTTCCTCGATGATCTCGTTGCAGAGATCGATGCACTCGTCGCAGATGTACACACCAGGGCCTGCGATGAGCTTCTTGACCTGCTTCTGGCTCTTGCCGCAGAACGAGCACTTGAGCAGATCGCCGCCGTCACCGATGCGTGCCACGGTGTGCTTCCCCTTCGCCTGGGAGACGCCTGGACGTTTTCGAATCCAGCGGCTCCTGGTGCTGCCTTATGTCGACGGTACCTTGCCTGGCCCCCCGTTCGGGCCCCCCTTGGCGCGGTTCACTTTGACGTGCACCGTCCCAAACCGTGCCAAGGGGCAGCAGACAATACCCGGTCCGCGTCAGCGAACGTCGGCGTTGTTCATCTTCCGCGTGGAGATGATCTGGTCGATCAGCCCGTACGACAGCGCGTCCTCGGCCGTGAGGATCTTGTCGCGCTCGATGTCCTCGCGGATCTTCTCGATCGGCGTGGTGGAGTGCTTGGCCAGCATCTCCTCCAGCTGCGAGCGCATCCGGAGGATCTCGTTGGCGGCGATCTCCAGGTCGGAGACCTGACCGCGGCCGGTCTCGCTGTACGGCTGGTGGATCAGCACGCGCGCGTTGGGCAGCGCCATGCGCTTGCCGGGCGAACCGGCGGCCAGCAGGACGGCCGCGGCGGAGGCGGCCTGGCCCATGCAGACCGTCTGGATGTCCGGCTTCACGAACTGCATCGTGTCGTAGATCGCGGTCAGCGCGGTGAAGGAGCCGCCGGGGCTGTTGATGTAGACCGAGATGTCCCGGTCGGGGTCCATCGACTCCAGGCACAGCAGCTGCGCCATGACGTCGTTGGCGGAGGCGTCGTCGATCTGCACGCCGAGGAAGATCACACGCTCTTCGAAGAGCTTCGCGTACGGGTCGTACTCGCGGATGCCCTGCGAGGTGCGCTCGACGAAGCGGGGGATCACGTACCGGGACTCGGCGGACGGGCCCGTGTACTCGGCGCGCGTGCGGTCGTACAGGCCGCTGCCGGGGAAGTCGTTCACTGTCTGTCTCCTAGGGGCTGTGGCGGTCGGCTGGGGGCTGTCCTGGGGCTTCAGGCCCCGGTGCCGCCGCCGCCCGGGATACCGGCAGCCGTGGTGATGACGTCGTCGATGAGGCCGTACTCCTTGGCCTCCTCCGGGTCGAACCAGCGGTCGCGGTCCGAGTCACGGGTGACCTGCTCGACGGTCTGGCCGGTGTGCTGGGCCGTGAGCTCGGCCATGCGCTTCTTGGTGTGCAGCAGGCGCTCGGCGTGGATCTTGATGTCCGAGGCCGAGCCGGCGAGGCCGGCGGAGGGCTGGTGGATCAGGATCTCGGCGTTCGGCAGCGCGAAACGCTTGCCGGGGGTGCCCGCGCTGAGCAGGAACTGACCCATCGAGGCGGCGAGGCCCATGGCGATCGTCATCACGTCGTTCTTGATGAACTGCATGGTGTCGTAGATCGCCATACCGGCCGTGATCGAGCCGCCCGGGCTGTTGATGTAGAGGTTGATGTCCTTGTCGGGGTCGGCCGCGGCAAGGAGCAGCAACTGTGCGGTGATCTTGTTCGCGATGTCGTCGTCGACCGGCTGGCCGAGGAAGATGATCCGCTCGTTGAGCAGCCGGTTGTAGACCTGGTCGCCGAGGCCACCGCCGATGGAGGGCTCGCCGGCGGCGGAGGGCATCAGATTCGTCACGTATCCACCTGCTCGTCTTACGACGGCGCCGGGCCGTCTTACGTCTTCTGCGGGCAACGGGGGCTCCCCTGCCCTCATACTCATGGACCCTAACGCGGTGGTCCTGTGCTGCAATCCCGGTTCTGCGGGTGTTCGCCGGGGGCGTAGCGCCGCGGGGGCGTCGGTGCACGGGCGTACGAAAGAAGGGCCCCGGGGATTTCACCTCCCCGGAGCCCTTCCTACGAGCTGTGCGGCGCCGTGGGCTCAGCCCTCGGACTTCTCCTCGGCGGCCTCGTCGGCGGTGCCCTCGGCGGCCTCGACCGTCTCGGTGGCCTGCTCGACCTCGTCCTCGTCGTCCAGGTCGATGACCTCGCCGTTGGTGTCCTTGACCGTGGCCTTCTCGACCACGACGGCCAGGGCCTTGCCGCGGGCGACCTCGCCGACCAGGAGCGGAACCTGGCCGCCCTCGACGACCGCCTGGGCGAACTGGTCGGGGGACATACCGGAGGAGGCGGCGCGGCGCATGAGGTGCTCGGTGAGCTCCTCCTGGTTGACGTTCAGCTTCTCCTGCTTGACGAGCTCGTCAAGGACGAACTGCGTCTTGATGCCCTTGACCGCGGCTTCCTTGGTCTCGGCGTCGAACTCTTCCTCGGTCTTGCCCTGGATCTCCAGGTACTTCGCGAGGTCGAGACCCATCTGGCCGAGCTGGTGGTGCTCCAGGTTGTGCTTGCGGGTGTTGATCTCGTCCTCAAGCAGCTTCTCGGGGACGGGCACCTCGACGAGCTCCAGCAGCTTCTCCAGGACGCGCTCCTGGGCCTGCGTGGCCTGGTCGTACTGCTTCATGTTCTCAAGGCGCTTGCGGCTGTCGGCCTTGAGCTCTTCGAGGGTGTCGAACTCGGAGGCGAGCTGCGCGAAGTCGTCGTCCAGCTCGGGGAGTTCGCGCGCGGCGACCTGGGTGACCTTGACGGTGACCTCGGCCTCCTTGCCGGCCGCGGAGCCGCCCTTGAGCTCGGAGGTGAAGGTGGCCTCGCCACCGGCCTCCACGCCCTTCACGGCGTCGTCGATGCCGTCCAGCAGCTCGCCGGAGCCGATGGTGTAGGAGACGCCGGAAGCGACGCCGTCCTCCAGGACCTCGCCGTCGACCTTGGCCTCCAGGTCGATGGTGACGACGTCGCCGTCCTCGGCGGCACGCTCGACCGGGGAGGTGGACGCGAAGCGCTCACGCAGGTCGGAGACGGCCTTCTCGACGTCCTCCTCGCTGACCTCGACGGCGTCGACCTCGACCTCGATGCCGGAGTAGTCCGGGATCTCGATGGCGGGGCGGACGTCGACCTCGGCGGTGAAGTTCAGCGTCTCGCCGTCCTTCAGCTCGGTGATGTCGACCTCGGGCTGGCCCAGCACGTTGAGCTCGGCCTCGTTGACCGCCTCGGTGTAGAACTTCGGAAGCGCGTCGTTGACCGCCTCCTCCAGGACCGCACCGCGGCCGAACCGCTGGTCGATGACGCGGGCGGGGATCTTGCCCTTGCGGAAGCCCTTCACCGTGACCTGCTGGTTGATCTTCTTGTACGCCGCGTCGAGGCTGTCCTTGAGCTCCTCGAAGGGCACCTCGACAGTGAGCCGAACCCGGGTCGGGTTCAGGGTCTCCACGGCGCTCTTCACGGTTCGGTCTCCTTGTGGCTGACTTCTTGGGTTCTGCCGGAGCCAGACTGGTCCGGCGGATTCGCCGCCCGGAGAACTTCGTGACTTCAGTACGGAGAGACACACGGGCGTGCAGCTTGCATAGTAACGGCAGCGGCGGCACGCCCCAAAGGCGATCACTGGACGCGATCACCCGAGGTCGTCGCGCGTGTGGCCGGTGTTCACCGGTAGTGGTCGGGGTGGCGGGATTTGAACCCACGGCCTTCCGCTCCCAAAGCGGACGCGCTACCAAGCTGCGCCACACCCCGTGCTGGTGCGACACGTAGGGTACATGCCCGCAGACAGTGGGGCCGCCGCATTTACGGGGTGTGCGATGAGGGGTGCCGACCCGCTACGATGCCTTCAGTGCCGCGGTCACCTGACCTGCGGCGCGTCACTGTGCGGGCGTAGCTCAATGGTAGAGCCCTAGTCTTCCAAACTAGCTACGCGGGTTCGATTCCCGTCGCCCGCTCTGTACGCCGAAGGCCCAGGTGAGAGGGTGTTTCCTCTCCCTGGGCCTTCCGCGTTCCCCGACGCCGACTAGGTGTCGAGGTTCCGTACGTCCACCGAGTACACCGAGCGGGTGCCGTACGGGACGTACAGGGCGTCGCCGCGCAGGATCGGGGTGGAGCCGGAGGAGACGAAGACCGGGTCGGTGCGGACGTCCCGGCCGGGGACGGTGTGGATTTCCTTGCCCGTGCGGCGGTCCAGGGCGGCGAGGCGGCCGCCCGGGGACACGATGAAGACGTAGGCGTCGGAGACCGCCGGCGCGCCGGGGCGTTCGACCGAGGAGGGGGTGCTCCACAGGGTGCGGCCGGTGGCCGGGGCGATGGCGCGGATCTCGCCGCTGTTGAGCGTGAAGTAGAGGACGCCGTGGCTGAGCACGACCCGGGAACCCGACGGCACGGCGAGGGCCAGGGGGACGTGGTGGTACCCCGCGCCGTCGGTGTCGAGGAGGGTGACGCGGCGCTGGGTCGGAAGGGATTCGTCACCGTTCGGCTGTCCGAGCAGGACGAGGCGGTCGCCGCTGCGGCCGGCCAGTGTCAGGCCGCCGGGGATCTTGGCCGTCCAGCGTGGCTTTCCGGTGGCCGGGTCCAGCCGGGAGACGGTGGTGCGCTTGTCGTTGCTGTCGGTGCACTGGAGGTAGCCCACACCGTCCACGGCACGCACCTTGCAGGTGTCCCGGGCGGGCCCGGAGCGCTTCCAGCGGGGCTTTCCGGTGGCCGGGTCCAGGAGGACGTACGTGTTCTCCTCCCCCTCGGACAGCAGGAGCAGACCCTCGGGGAGGAGCTGGGCGCTGCCCTGCTGGGCGGAGGGTGCCATGCCGGTCAGGGTCCTGCTCCACCGCAGGGCTCCGGTGCGGGCGTCGAGGGCCTGGACGGCGTACACCGACACGTCGCCGCCGTTGGGGTTGCGGGACCGGTTGGCGAAGGTGAAGATCCGGTGGTTCCCGGCACCCAGCAGTTCGCCCTCGTAGCTGGAGGAGTCCGGATCGGGGTGGTCCTCGACCGGGTGGCTCCAGTCGACCTCGCCGGTGGCGAGTGAGAAGCGGGCGGCCTTGATGCTGTCGCCCGCGCAGATCAGCCCGCCGTCGAGGGCGGCGCAGGACGAGAAGGGGCCGCTGTCGCCGCCGTACTTGTTGTCGTCCTTGGCCTGCCAGGCATGCCACCCCGTCGGCAGGTCCCGCTCGACGGGTGTCGGCTCGGCGTTGACCGCCACGAAGGTGACCGTGGTCGCGGCGGTCAGGAGCAGGGCGCTCAGGGCCGAGATGAGCAGCAGTCGCCCGCGGCGCCGGCGGCGGGGCGGGGGTGCTCCTTCGGCGGACGTGTCCGGCTCCGGGGCGGGGCGTGGGTCGGGGAGGCGGCCGTCGCGGAGGAGGGAGAGGAGTTCGCCGGTGGTGGGGCGGGACTTTGGATGCTTTTCCAGACAGAGGCGGATGAAGGGGAGCAATTCGTCCGGTACGCCGTCGAGTTCCGCGTCTCCGTCGACGACCCGTACGGCCGTCTCGTAGGGGCTCGGGCTGTCGAACGGGCCGCGTCCGGTCGCGGCGTACGCGAGGACCGAGCCGAGGGAGAAGACGTCGGCGGCCGGGCCCACGTCCTGCGGGGAGGAGAACTGCTCGGGGGACATGAAGGGCGGGGTGCCCATCACCCGGCCGGTCTGGGTGAGGACGTCGGAGGCGGCGAACTCGGCGGCGCGGGAGATACCGAAGTCGATGACGCGGGGACCGTCCTCGGCGAGCATGACATTGGCCGGTTTCAGATCCCGGTGGACCATCCCGGCGCGGTGGATGTCACGCAGCGCCTCCGACAGACCGGCGGCGAGTTCGCGCAACTCGGGCAGCGGCAGCGGGCCGTGGCGGCGGACATGGGTGCCGAGGTCCTCGCCGGGGATGTATAGCGTGGCCATCCAGGGGCGCGGCGCATCGGCGTCCGCGTCCACGACAGGGGCCGTGAAGGCACCGCTGACCTGACGGGCGGCGGCCACCTCGCGGCGGAAGCGGATGCGGAACTCGTCGTCGTCGGCGTACTGCGCGTGCACGACCTTGACGGCGAGGCGACGGCCGGAGGCGGAGCGGGCCAGGTACACCACGCCCATGCCACCGGTGCCGAGGCGGTCCTCGATCCGGTACCCGCCGACCTCCGCCGGATCCGTTTCGCGCAGCGCCATCCCGTACGTCCCCCGTCCGCACCGTCGTTCCGTAACGTTCGACGATCACGAACGAGGGTATCCGTACCCTTCCGAGGCGCCCCGGGGACCCAGGAACCAGACCCTAGAACTGGATCGAGTTGATGGTCTCGGCTATCGAGTTGAGGAACCGCTGGATGTCGTCCGCCATCCCGGTCGAGGCCAGGAAGAAGCCGAACAGCACGGCGACTACGGCGGGGCCGGCCTTCAGGGATCCGCCACGGATCAACACCACCAAGATGATCGCCAACAGCAGTACCACTGACAGCGAAATGGCCACAACAGATCACACCCTCGGTCGGTCCGCTCTCCCGGCCAGGGGATGCAACCCCACGCACCCCCGCCAGAACCATCGTGCCACCAACCGGGCCCCGCTATGCGGCACGTGACGTTTCGTTCGCCACACCTGTGCCGGATCTGTGCGGACCGTCGGCACGCACCGACCTCTCACCTTGTGCCCGTACAGCATTTCGACGGCACAGCCGCGCAGAGAATTCGGCGGGATCGTTTCCATCGCCACACAACATGTTCGCCGGTATTTCGAATTCGCAACACGGTGATCATTTAATCGGCGTCACCTCTTGGCCATATGCACTACTTAGTCCGGATGAATCCGGACAATGAGGATGACCAACAGGTGTCTGCCAGGTGCATGTTCGCTGTACATGCTTCGTCGAACGCAATAACCACGAACGACCTCGGGGGTTTTACGAAATCACACAGACAACGCTAGGGTGCCTCAGATGTTCCACGCTGCCTCGTCCCCCGCATGCGCAGCGACGTCCCGGATCGACTCCCCCGGCTTCCGGTGGGAGGGTCTGTGACGAACTCGCTGCGACCGCACGGCCACAACAGAGCGCCACTCCCCCCGGCACAGCAGCCGGCGGACGGAGTGCCTAGTCCGCGCTCGCCGCAGAACCAGCAGAACAAGAAGGCTCAGGCGGACAACAGATCCGCGTCCGGCGGTGCCAAGCAGCGCGACGCGTTCTTCGACAACGCCAAGTACCTGGCGATCGTGCTGGTCGCCATAGGACACGCCTGGGAGCCGATCAAGGGCGACAGCCGGATCCTGGAGGCCGTGTACACCGTCGTGTACACCTTCCACATGCCGGCGTTCATCATCATCTCCGGCTTCTTCTCGCGCAGTTTCGACGCCAGCCCCAGCCGGATGAAGCGGCTGATCACCGGTGTCGCCGTGCCGTACATCGTCTTCGAGGCGGCGTATCCGCTCTTCAAGCGCTGGATCGACGACGACCCGAGCCAGGACATCAGCCTGCTGGACCCGTGGTACCTGACGTGGTTCCTGTGCGCGCTGTTCATCTGGCGGATGACGACCCCCATCTGGAAGATGGTGCGCTGGCCGCTGCCGATCGCGCTCGGCCTCGCCATGGCGGCGACGGTCACGCCGGAGATCGGTGACGACCTGGATCTTCAGCGGGTGCTGCAGTTCCTGCCGTACTTCGTGCTGGGTCTGATCATGAAGCCCGAGCACTTCCACATGGTGCGCACGCGTACGGTGCGGATCCTGTCGGTGCCGGTGTTCGCGATGGCGCTGGCCTTCGGCTGGTGGGCGGTGCCGCGGATGAACACCGCGTGGTTCTACCACCGTGACGCCGCGCAGGAGCTGCACGCGCCGTGGTGGAGCGGGCCGGTCATGGTGCTGGCGATGTTCGGCTGTTCGCTGCTGCTGACGGCCTGCTTCTTCGCCTGGGTGCCGCGTCGCCACATGTGGTTCACGGCGCTGGGTGCGGGCACGTTGTACGGCTATCTGCTGCACGGCTTCGTGGTGAAGGCCGGTGACTATCAGGGCTGGTTCGAGCCTGCCTGGCTGCATCGGCCGCTCGGCGAGATCTTCGTCACCGTCTGTGCGGTCGTGGGTGTCACGCTGCTGTGCACCAAGCCGGTGCAGCGGATGTTCCGGTTCGCGATGGAGCCCAAGATGGACTGGGCGTTCAAGCGGGATGCGGCGGAGTTGGCTCGGGAGCGCGAGAAGCGTGAGGCGGCGGGGGCGCGCGAGAAGGTCAGCGCCTGACCCTGGCTTCCGCTGTGCGCAGATCATTCACATCGAGGAGAGTCACTCTCCGGGCTGATCGACCAGACCGAGAAGTGCGCGCATTCGTGCGTACTTCTCGGTCAGTCGTTTCCGGGTCGTCTCGTCGAGGACGGCCAGGCGGGCCGGGTTCGCGTTGTGGGCCAGGTCCGACTGTTTGACCAGTAGTGCGCCGGGGGTGGCGAGGATGCGTGCCGCGTACGCCTCGGGGGGCTCGCCGGTTCGTTTGGTGAGCGCGCGGACGATGTCCTTCGTGCGGGGGGTCAGCGCGGCGTCCTGCAGCCACTGCTCGGAGAGTGCGTCGTCCTCTACGGCGTCGTGCAGCCAGGCTGCCGCGATCTGGTCGTCGTCGCCTCCGCGTGCGCGTACGCCGTCGGCTACGGCGCTGAGGTGCTCGGTGTAGGGGCGGCCCGCCTTGTCGGTCTGGGTGGCGTGGGCGGTGCGGGCGATGGCCTCTACGGCGGCCAGGGGCATGGGGGTTCGGGGCGTCTCTGTCACCCGCACAGTGTCTCGCCCCCGCCGCCCCTACCCGTCCCATCCTCCAGGGGCTCCGCCCCTTCGACCCCGGGTCCTCCTGGGGACTGCGCCCCCAGACCCCGCTCCGGCCCCCTGAAGGGCCTTGTCCTCAAACGCCGGACGGGCTGGGAGGGCGCTGGCGGCGTTGGGGAGTGGCCGCGCCTGCGGGTGGGTGGGGCTGGGGACGGTAGGCCCTCGTCCTCGAACCGCCCGACGGGCTGGGAGGGCGCTGGCGGCGTTGGGGAGTGGCCGCGCCTGTGAGTGGGTGGGGCTGGGGACGATAGGCCCTCGTCCTCGAACACCCGACGGGCTGGGAGGGCGCTGGCCGGCGTTGGGGGCGTGGGGCCTTGTCCTTGAGCGCCCGGCGGGCTGGGAGGGCTTGGTCGGCGGCGGGTGGACGGGCCTCGGGCTCTTCTGCCTGCTGGGGGGGTCAGCGGGGTGTTGTTTGGGCTGTTGGGCCTTCTCGGCAGATCAGGAGGAGGGCTCGGTCGTCGTTGACGTCCTTTGCCACCGCTTCGATCAAGTGCCAGGCCGCTCCGTGGAAGCCACCGGCCACGTAGCGGTCGGCCTCGCCGGTGAGGCGGTCTATGCCCTCGACGATGTCTCGGTCGGAGGTCTCCACCAAGCCGTCGGTGAAGAGCATCAGGACGTCGCCGGGGCGCAGTGAGCCCTTCACGGGGTCGAACTGGGCTCCGTCGTAGACGCCGAGGAGCGGGCCCTCGGCCGCCTTTTCCTCCCAGCGGCCGCTGCCCGCGCTCAGTTGCAGGCCCGGCGGGTGGCCGGCCGAGTACAGCTCGTAGTCGCCCGAGTCCAGGTCCAGGACCAGGTGGATCGACGTCGCGAAGCCCTCATCCCAGTCCTGGCGGAGCAGGTAGCCGTTCGCCGCCGGGAGGAACGCGTGTGGGGGCAGGCTGCCCAGGAGGCCGCCGAAGGCACCGGAGAGGAGCAGGGCGCGGGAGCCCGCGTCCATGCCCTTGCCGGACACGTCCGTCAGGACGACCTCCAGGGTGCGGCCGCCGTTCGTGCGGGCCGCCACCACGAAGTCGCCGGAGAAGGACTGACCGCCCGCCGGACGCAGCGCCATCTCGCGGTGCCAACCGTACGGCAGCTGGGGCAGCTTGCTCTGTACGCGGATGCGTTCGCGCAGGTCGAAGAGCATCGTGCCGCCGCGCCGCCAGGGCACGCCCACGCGGCTGCGGAACTGCGCGATGAGGAGACCGAAGAAGCCGCACGCCGCCACGACCAGGACCACGCCCGGGGTGACCCGGGACGGGCCCTCCGTGTACGGCCCGAGCTGCACCGACTCCACGATCAGGGCCGTCGCCGCCGCCGCGTACAGGCCCAGCAGGCTCGCCGGGCGCAGCAGCAGGCCGCCCGCCACGATCGGCAGAACCAGCGCGGCCGGCGAGAACCACACCGGGTTGGCCATCGTCACGGAGCAGATCAGCGGCACGGTCAGGAGCAGGCCGGCCAGCGCGATCCAGTCCGAGCCGTCGCCGCGGAAGTAGTCCACGGCGCTTCTGCGCACACCGACACGGGCCCGGTGCCACTGCATCTTCAACCGGGCCATGAACGTCTCGGCCGCCGTGCGCCGCTCTCGTCCTGCTGCCATTAGTTCGGGACCCTATCCATCGGACCAGCTGCTTGGCACGGGAGGTCCCACTTGTCCCCCGTCCGAGGTTCAACTTCACAGTGAACTTCACGGAAAGCGGTCTCGCCGCCGCCACCGAGAAATTCCCTCGCTCGTCCCGCAATGCCCTGGTAGGCATGATTCATGGCGAATGACAGTACGAGCGGGACCGGCCGTCCCGAGCTACGGGTGCTACGGCAGGACGAGTGGAGCATTTGGTACGACTCCCTCATGCGCACCTTCGGTGGGGTTCCGGAGGCTGCCGACGAGCGGGAGTTGTGGGACTCGCTCACCGAGCCGGACCGTTCCCTCGGCGCCTGGGACGGGGACGCGTGCGTGGGGACGGCCGGGGTGTTCAGCTTCCGGCTCACCGTGCCGGGCGGCGCGTCGGTGCGCGCGGCCGGCGTCACAATGGTCAGCGTGGCCGCCACTCATCGCCGGCGCGGAGTCCTTACGTCGATGATGCGGCGGCAGTTGGACGACGTGCGTGACTGGGGCTGGCCGCTGGCCGTGCTCACCGCCTCCGAGCCGGAGATCTACGGCCGGTTCGGGTACGGCATCGGCACCTTCCAGGTCAGCGCCGAGATCGACACGACGCGCGTGCGGCTGTCCGTGCCGCCGGGCACCGATGACGTACGTCTGCGCTACGCCGTGCCCGCCGACGTCCTCGACGCCTGCGAGGCCGTGTACGCCCGCAAGGTGTCCGGCCGTCCTGGGATGCTCGCGCGGCAGCCCGGCTGGGAGCGGCTCGGGCTGCTCGACCCGCAGAGCGAGCGGGAGGGTGCGTCGCCGCTGCAGTGCGTGCTCGCCGAACGGGGCAGCGAGGTCGTCGGGTACGCGCGGTTCCAGGTGAAGCCCGACTGGGATGCCGAGGGGGCGAAGGGCACCGTGCGGGTGCGGGACGTCCAGGGCCTCGATCCGGCGGCGGAGGCCGCGCTGTGGCGGTTCCTGTTCGACATCGACCTGACGTCCACGGTGAAGACGTACGCGCGGCCGATGGACGAGGCGTGGCAGTACCAGGTGTCCGACATCCGGCGGTGTGCGGTGCGGGTGCGGGACGCGCTGCATGTACGGCTGGTGGACGTCGGGGCCGCGCTGGAGGCGCGGACGTATCAGGCGCCGGTGGATGTGGTGTTGGAGGTGGAGGACGCCTTCTGTCCCTGGAACGCGGGGCGTTGGCGGCTGTCCGGGGATGCCAAGGGTGCGTCGTGCGAGCGTACGACGGAGGCGGCCGATCTCTCCCTGTCCGTACGGGAGTTGGCGGCGGCCTATCTCGGCGGGGTGAGCCTGGAGGCGCTGGGGGGTGCCGGGCGGGTGCGGGAGTTGCGGCAGGGGGCGTTGGCCGAGGTTTCGGTCGGGTTCGGATCGGCTGTGGCGCCTTGGCTGCCGCACGGGTTCTGACCCGGGGGCGGCTTCTCCAGGGCCGCTCTACAACTTCTCTACGGCTTCTCTATGTCTGTTGGCAGTTCGGGCACCAGAAGAGGTTGCGGGCGGCGAGGTCGGCGGTGCGGATCTCGCTGTCGCAGATGTGGCAGGGCAGGGTGGCCCGTCGGTAGACGTAGACCTCGCCGCCGTGGTCGTCCACGCGCGGTGGGCGGCCCATCGCCTCCGGGGTGTGTTCGGGGCGGACGGTGTCGATGCGGTTGTTGCGGACGCCCTCGTGCATGAGCTCGACCAGGTCCGTCCAGATGGCGTCCCACTGCGCGGGGGTGATGTCCTTGCCCGCGCGGTACGGGTCGATGCGGTGACGGAAGAGGACCTCTGCTCGGTAGACGTTGCCGACGCCCGCGATGATCTTCTGGTCCATGAGCAGGGCGGCGATGGTCGTGCGGCTGCGGGAGATCCGGCGGTATGCCCGGTGGGGGTCGGCGTCGTCGCGGAGGGGGTCCGGGCCGAGGCGGTCGTGTATCGCCTGCTTCTCGGTGGGGGTGATCAGGGCGCAGGTGGTGGGGCCGCGGAGGTCGACGTATGCGGTGTTGTTCGCCAGGCGGAGGCGAACGGTGTCGGTGGGTGGGGGTGCGGGGGTGGCGCCGAAGTTGACCTTGCCGAAGAGGCCCAGGTGGATGTGGATCCAGTCGGTGTCCCGGAAGCCGAGGAAGAGGTGTTTGCCGTGGGCCTCGGTGTGGGTGAGTTCTGAGGTGTTGAGGAGTTCTGCGGCGTTGGAGAACTTGCCCTGGGGGCTGGTGACGTGGGGGGTCGTGCCGAGGAATGCGGTGGCGTAGTCCTGGGCCAGCCGGTGGATGGTGTGGCCCTCGGGCACGGTGGCTCCCTTGTCGTGTGCGGGTGGGGTGGGCGGCTTGGGCTTCGGACCGGATTTCGCCCCCGCCGCCCCTACCCGTCCCATCCTCCAGGGGCTCTGCCCCTTCGACCCCGGCCACTTCTGGGGGCTGCCGCCCCCAGACCCCCGCTCCGGCCCCTGAAGGGCCTTGTCCTCAAACGCCGGACGGGCTGGAAAGGGCGTGACCGGCGTCGAAAGGTGGCTGCCTTGTTCTCAAACGCCGGACGGGCTGGAAGGCCCGCACCGGCGTCGAGAGGCGGCCGCGTTGTGCTTCCAGCAGCCCCTGCGGGTGGGTGGGGGCGGGGACGCTGTGCGCTTCGGGGGCTTTGGGTGGGGCCGGTGGGCGCTACTGCTGCGGGTGGTGGGGCGGGATCGGGGGAAGGTCGCCGGTGGTTTCGTAGTCGGCCAGCATGGTGATGCGGCGGGTGTGGCGGTCGTCACCCGAGTACGGGGTGTTGAGGAAGGTCTCGACGAACTTCGTCGCCTCCTCCGTCGTGTGCATGCGCGCGCCCACCGCGACGACGTTGGCGTTGTTGTGCTGGCGGCCCAGTCCGGCCGTCTCCTCGCTCCAGGCCAGCGCCGCGCGCACGCCCTTCACCTTGTTCGCGGCGATCTGCTCGCCGTTGCCGGAGCCGCCGATCACGATGCCGAGGGAGTCGGGGTCCGCGACCGTCCGCTCCGCCGCACGGAGGCAGAAGGGCGGGTAGTCGTCCTGGGCGTCGTAGATGTGAGGGCCGCAGTCGACCGGGTCGTGGCCCGCCGCCTTGAGCCACTCGACGAGGTGGTTCTTGAGTTCGAAGCCCGCATGGTCGGAGCCGAGATACACGCGCATGGAACGAGTGTGACACGGCTGTTTCCGGGCAGCAGCGTCGGGTGTCGATCAGGTCAAATGTGACATGGACTATAGAAGCTCAAGGAAACCTCAAGTAACAATCCCGAATCAAAGGTTCCCGAATCCGTTCTCCTCCGATTCACTGGTCCGACTCGTACACCCCTCGTGCGACTCGTACATCGCTGGTACGGGATCCCCTCCCCAACGGCGCAAAGGAAATCCCTTCCATGACTTCGCAGCCGACCCAGAAGACGGCCGGACCGGCCGCCGGCGGCCACGGCCTACAGGCCGGGCTCAAGAACCGCCATTTGTCCATGATCGCCATCGGGGGCGTCATCGGTGCCGGACTCTTCGTCGGGTCCAGTTCCGGTATCGCCACCGCAGGACCCGGCATTCTCCTGTCGTACGCCCTCGTCGGCACGCTCGTGGTGCTGGTGATGCGGATGCTCGGCGAGATGTCCGCCGCCAACCCGACCTCCGGCTCCTTCTCCGCACACGCCGACCGCGCGCTCGGCCGCTGGGCCGGGTTCTCCATCGGCTGGCTGTACTGGTTCTTCTGGGTCGTCGTGCTGGCGGTCGAGGCGACCGCCGGTGCGAAGATCCTGGAGGGCTGGATACCGCAGGTGCCGCAGTGGGGCTGGGCCCTGATCGTGATGCTCGTCCTGACCGCGACCAACCTCGTCTCGGTCGGCTCCTACGGCGAGTTCGAGTTCTGGTTCGCGGGCATCAAGGTCGTCGCCATCGCCGCGTTCATCGTCATCGGTGGACTGGCCGTCTTCGGCCTGCTCCCGGGCGTCGACAGTGACCAGGCCGGGCTGAGCAACCTCACCGACCACGGCGGCTTCCTGCCCAACGGTGCCGGTGCCATCCTCACCGGTGTCCTCCTGGTCGTCTTCTCCTTCATGGGCAGTGAGATCGCCACCCTGGCCGCCGGCGAGTCCGAGGACCCGCAGCGTGCCGTCACCAAGGCCACCAACAGCATCATCTGGCGAGTGGCCGTCTTCTACCTCGGCTCGATCCTCGTCGTGGTCAGCCTGCTCCCCTGGGACAGCAAGGCCATCGCCGACGACGGCTCCTACGTCGCCGCGCTCGGCTCCCTGGGCATCCCGCACGCCGGTCAGATCATGAACTTCATCGTGCTGACCTCGGTGCTGTCCTGTCTCAACTCCGGCCTCTACACCGCCTCCCGCATGGCCTTCTCGCTCGGCCAGCGCGGTGACGCGCCGAAGGCCTTCGCGCAGACGACCGGCCGTGGCGTGCCGCGGACGGCGATCCTCGCCTCCGTCGTGTTCGGCTTCGTCGCCGTCTTCTTCAACTACAAGTTCCCGGACTCCGTCTTCCTCTTCCTCGTCAACTCGTCCGGCGCGGTCGCCCTGTTCGTCTGGCTGGTGATCTGCTTCTCCCAGCTGCGCATGCGCAAGATCATCCAGCGCGAGGCGCCCGAGAAGCTCGTCGTGAAGATGTGGCTGTACCCGTATCTGACCTGGGCGACGGCCGCGCTGATCGTCTTCGTCCTCGGCTACATGCTCACCGACACCGAGCACGACGGGCGCAAGACCGTGCTGCTGTCGCTCCTCGTGGCCGCGATCGTGCTGATCGTCGCCTTCGTGAAGGAGAAGGTCGGCGGCGGGCGCCCGGCCACCGTCGAGGCGACCGCCTCGGCTCCGGCGCAGGACGAGGTCAAGACCGGCTGAGAGCCACCGAGATCGGCTGACGTCAACTGAGGTCAGCCGGGATCGTCGATCGCTTCGAGCGCGGCAGAGGGGGGGGGGGGGGGGGGGGGGGGCCCCCCCCCCCCCCCCCACCCCCCCC
>NZ_JAQMYP010000086.1 GCF_028369295.1 Streptomyces sp. HD | reverse complement strand
GCCGAGCGGCAGCGGGTGCTGCTCGACCTGGTGCGCCGCAAGGTGGCCGCCGTGCTGGACTACGTCGACCTCGACGAGGTGGAGCCCTCCCGAGTCTTCAAGGACCTCGGCTTCGCCTCCATCACCGCTGTCGAGCTGCGCAACCAGCTCAGCGCCGACATCGGCGTACTGCTGCCCGCCACCCTGGTCTTCGACCACCCGACGCCGCTCGCGCTCGCCGCGCACCTCGACGAGGAACTGTTCGGCGCCCGGCCGGACTCCGCGGCGCCCGTGGCCTCCCGAGCCCGGCTCGACGACGACCCGATCGTGGTCGTCGGCATGGCCTGCCGCTACCCGGGCGGCATCACCAGCCCCGAGGAACTGTGGGACCTCGTCGCGAACCGCGGCGACGGCATCTCCCCGCTCCCGGCCGACCGAGGCTGGGACCTCGCCAAGCTCTACCACCCGGACCCGGACCACCCGGGTACCTGCTACGCCCGCGAGGGCGGGTTCCTGCACAACGCCAGCCACTTCGACCCCGGCTTCTTCGGGATCTCCCCGCGTGAGGCGCTGGCGATGGACCCGCAGCAGCGGCTGCTGCTGGAGACCTCGTGGGAGGCGCTGGAGCGGGCGGGCATCGACCCGGCGTCCCAGCGCGGCAGCCTCACCGGTGTCTTCGCCGGCGTCACCTACCAGGACTACATCGGCATCCTCGGCGCCGCCAAGGACAGCTTCGAGGGCTACATCGGAACCGGCAACTCGCCGAGCGTCCTGTCCGGCCGTATCGCCTACGCCCTGGGACTGGAGGGCCCGGCGCTGTCCGTCGACACCGCCTGCTCCTCGTCGCTGGTGGCCCTGCACCTCGCGGTGCAGGCGCTGCGGCAGGGCGAGTGCGACCTGGCGCTGGCCGGCGGTGTCACCGTCATGTCGACGCCGGGCTCGCTGATCGAGTTCAGCAGGCAGCGGGCGCTCGCCGAGGACGGCCGCTGCAAGCCGTTCTCCGCGGACGCCGACGGAGCGAGCTGGGCCGAGGGCGTCGGCATGGTCGTCGTCGAAAGGCTGTCCGACGCCCGCCGCAACGGACATCCCGTCCTCGCCGTCATCCAGGGCAGCGCCCTCAACCAGGACGGCGCCTCCAACGGCCTGACCGCCCCCAACGGCCCCTCGCAGCAGCGGGTCATCCGCGCCGCGCTGGCCGGTGGCGGGCTCACCCCCGCCGACGTCGACGTCGTCGAGGCGCACGGCACCGGTACGACGCTCGGCGACCCGATCGAGGCACAGGCGCTGATCGCCGTCTACGGCCAGGACCGGCCCGAGGACCGTCCGCTGTGGTTGGGCTCGCTGAAGTCCAACATCGGCCACTCCCAGGCGGCGGCCGGTGTCGGCGGCGTCATCAAGATGGTCATGGCCCTCCGCAACGGTGTGCTGCCGGCCACGCTGTACGCCGACACCCCGACCTCCGAGGTCGACTGGTCCGCGGGCACCGTACGTCTGCTGAACGATCCGGTGCCGTGGCCCGAGACCGGCCGACCGCGTCGCGCGGGCGTCTCCTCGTTCGGCATGAGCGGCACCAACGCGCACGTCGTCATCGAGCAGGCCCCGCACGAGGTTCCCTCGGACGCCGGCACCACCGGTGACGAGCACGACCCCCGCCCGGCGCTGCCGCTCGTCCCCGTCCCCGTGTCCGCCCGCACCTCCGACGGACTGCGCGCCCAGGCGGGCAGGATCCTCGCCCATCTGCGCGACCACCCCGGCGCCCGGCTCGCCGACCTGGCACTGTCCCTGGCCGCCACCCGCACCGCGTTCGAGCAGCGTGCGGTCGTGCTCGCCGCCGACCACGACGGCCTGGAGGACGGGCTGCGCGACCTCGCCGAGGACCGCATGGTCAGCGACGTCGTCCGCGGCGTCGACCGGCGCGGCACCGGACCCGTGCTGGTCTTCCCCGGCCAGGGCGCCCAGTGGGCCGGCATGGGCCGTGAACTCCTCGACACCGCACCGGAGTTCGCCCGCCGTATCGCCGAGTGCGAGCAGGCGCTCGCGCCGTACGTCGACTGGTCGCTGACCGCGGCCCTGCGCGGCGGCCCGGACGCCCCCGACCTCGACCGGGTGGACGTCGTCCAGCCCGTCCTGTGGGCCGTCATGGTCTCCCTCGCCCACCTGTGGCGCTCGTACGGCGTCGAGCCCGCCGCCGTGGTGGGCCACAGCCAGGGCGAGATCGCCGCTGCCGTCGTCGCCGGTGCCCTGTCGCTGGCGGACGGTGCCCGCGTCGCCGCCCTGCGCAGCAAGGCCATCACCGCCATCGCCGGCGACGGCGGCATGATGTCGGTCCCGCTCCCCGCCGACGAGGTGCGCGCCCGCCTGGAGCCGTACGGCGACCGGCTCGCGGTGGCCGCCGTCAACGGCCCCGGCTCGGTCGTCGTCTCCGGCGCCGCCGACGCCCTGGACGCGCTGTTCGCCGAACTGACCGGCGACGGCGTCCAGGCCCGCAAGGTCGCCGTGGACTACGGCAGCCACTCCGGCCACGTCGAACCCATCCGCCAGCAGGTCCTCGACGCTCTCGCCGACCTGCGGCCGACGCCCGCCGCGATCCCCTTCCGCTCGTCGGTGACCGGCGACTGGCTGGACGACGACACCACGCTGGACGCCGCGTACTGGTACACCAACCTGCGGGAGACCGTCCGCTTCGAGGATGCCGTCCGAGGCCTGCTGGCCGCCGGCCACCGCGCCTTCATCGAGGTCGGCCCGCACCCCGTCGTAGCCTTCGGCCTCCGCGAGACCATCGAGGACGCCGCCGCCGACGCCGTCGTACTCGGCACCCTGCGGCGCGACCAGGGCGGCCTGGCCCGCTTCCTGACCTCCCTCGCCGAGGCCCACGCCCAGGGCGTCGACGTCGACTGGCACAGCGTCTTCGCCGGTACCGGCGCCCGCCGCACCGACCTGCCGACGTACGCCTTCCAACGGCTGAGGTTCTGGCCCGAGCTGCGGGACGCGGACGCCGTCGCCGAGGACGGCGCCGGGGTCTCCGACGAGGTGGAGAGCCGCTTCTGGCAGACGGTGGAGGAAGGGGACCTCGCCTCCCTCACCGCCACCCTCGATCTCGGCGGTGACACCCCGCTGCACGAGGTGCTGCCCGCGCTGTCCGCCTGGCGGCGCAACAGCAAGGAGCAGTCCACCGTCGACAACTGGCGCTACACCGTCGGCTGGACCCCGCTCACCCAGGACACCGCGGCCGCACCCCCGTCCGGCACCTGGCTCCTCGTCGCACCCGTCGCCGGTCACCCCTTGGCGGACGCCACCCGGGAGGCACTGGCCGACCGCGGCGTCACCGTCAGGGTCGTCTCCGTCGACGGCGGCGGCCCCGACGCCGACCGCGAGGGTCTGGCCGGCCTGCTGACCGCCGCGCTCGCCGCCACGGACGGCGCGCCCGCCCTGGAACCGGCCGACCTCGGCGGCGTGCTGTCGCTCCTCGCTCTCGACGAGAGGCCGCACCCCGAACACCCGTCGGTGCCCGCCGGCCTCGCCGGCACGCTCACCCTCCTCCAGGCCCTCGGCGACCTCGGCATCGACGCACCCCTGTGGTGCGCCACCCGCGGTGCCGTCGCCGTCACCGCCTCGGAGACCGTCCTCAGCGCGCCGCAGGCCCTCGTCTGGGGCCTCGGCAGGGTCGCCGCCCTCGAACACTCCGACCGCTGGGGCGGTCTGATCGACCTGCCCGCCGCCCTCGACCGCCGGGCGGGCGACCGGCTGTGCGCCCTGCTCGCCCGGCCCGACGGCGAGGACCAGACCGCCGTACGCGCCTCCGGCACCTACGGCCGCCGCCTGCTGCGCGCCCCGCTCGCCGGCGCCACCCCGCCTGGCGAGAGCTGGCGCCCACGCGGCACGGTCCTGATCACCGGCGGCACCGGCGCGGTCGGCGGACACATCGCCCGCAGGCTCGCCTCCCTCGGCGCCGAGCACCTGCTGCTCACCAGCCGCCGCGGCGCCGACGCGCCGGGCGCCGCCGAACTGACGGCGGAGCTGACCGAACTCGGCGCCGGCCGCGTCACCCTCGCCGCCTGCGACGTCGCCGACCGCGACGCCCTGCGTGAGCTGATCGACTCGATCCCTGAGGAACACCCCCTCGACGCCGTGCTGCACATCGCCGGCTCCCTCGACGACGGCGTCATCGACGCCCTCGACCCCGGCCGGATGCACCCCGTGCTGCGCACCAAGGCCACCGCCGCGGTCAACCTGCACGAACTGACCGCCGACCGCGACCTGTCCGCCTTCGTCCTGTTCTCCTCGACGTCCGGCACCATCAGCGGACCCGGCCTCGGCAACTACGCCCCCGGCAACGCCTTCCTGGACGCCCTCGCCCAGCAGCGCCGCTCCCTCGGCCTGCCCGCCACCGCCGTCGCCTGGGGCCACTGGGCCGACGGCGGCATGGGCGACGGCGCGGTCGGCGAACGCCTGCGCCGCTACGGCGTCTACGACATGCAGCCCGAACTGGCCTGCCAGGCCCTCCAGCAGGCACTCGACCACGGCGAGACCTACCTCGCCGTCACCGACATCGGCTGGGAACGCTTCGCACCCGCCTTCACCGGCTCCCGGCCCAGCGCCCTGCTGCGCGACCTGCCCGATGCCCAGCGCGTCCTCGCCCCGGCCCACGGCACCGCCTCCGGCCAGGCCGCGGGCGACGCCTTCGGTGGCGAAGGCGCCGAAGGCGACCGGCCCGCGCTGCGCCGCCACCTGGCCGGCCTCGCCGCCGACGAACGGGCCGACGCCGCTCTCGACGTCGTCCGCGGCTACGTCGCCACCGTCCTCGGCTACCCCGGGCCCGAGGCCGTCGAGCCGACCCGCGCTTTCAGCGACCTCGGCTTCGACTCGCTCAGCGCCGTCGAACTCCGCAACGGCATGAACAAGATCACCGGACTGCGGTTGCCGGCCACGCTGGTCTTCGACTACCCGAACTGCGCCGAACTCGCCCGGATGCTGATCGGCGAACTTGGCGCACTGGGCGAACTCGGCACGACGTCCGAGGACGGCGACCGCCTGCCCGCCACCACGCGGCCCGCCGGGGCGTCCGCCGCCATCGCCGACGACCCGATCGTCATCACCGCGATGAGCTGCCGCTTCCCCGGCGGGGCCGACACCCCCGAGGACTACTGGCGACTGCTCGCCGACGGCACCGACGCCATCGCCGGGTTCCCGGCCGACCGTGGCTGGGACGTCGACAACCTCTACCACCCCGACCCCGATCACCCCGGCACCTGCACCGCCCGCGAAGGCGGATTCCTGCGGGACATGGCCGAGTTCGACCCCGCCTTCTTCGGCGTCTCGCCGCGTGAGGCGCTGGCGATGGACCCGCAGCAGCGGCTGCTGCTGGAGCTGGCGTGGGAGGCGTTCGAGCGTGCCGGGATCGACCCGACGACCCTGCGCGGCTCCCGTACCGGCGTCTTCGCCGGCACCAACGGCAACGACTACACCCCGCTCCTCGTCGCCTCCGGCGAGGACGTCGGCGGCCACCTCGGCACCGGCAACGCGGCGAGCATCGTCTCCGGCCGCGTGTCCTACACCCTCGGCCTGGAAGGCCCCGCGGTGACCGTGGACACGGCCTGCTCGGCAGCCCTGGTCTCCCTGCACTTGGCGGTGCAGGCGCTGCGGGCGGGAGAGTGCGACCTTGCGTTGGCCGGTGGTGTGACGGTGATGTCGACGCCGGGTCTGTTCCTGGACTTCAGTCGGCAGCGTGGGCTCGCGTCGGACGGTCGGTGCAAGGCGTTCTCGGACGCGGCGGACGGGGCCGGGTTCTCCGAGGGCGCGGGTTTGGTGCTGGTCGAGCGGCTGTCCGACGCCCAGGCGGCGGGCCGCCCGGTCCTGGCGGTGGTCGCCGGTTCGGCGGTGAACCAGGATGGTGCCAGCAATGGTCTGACGGCGCCGAACGGTCCCTCGCAGCAGCGGGTGATCCGGCAGGCGCTGGCGGGTGCCGGGCTGAAGCCCGCGGATGTGGATGCGGTGGAGGCGCACGGCACGGGTACGACGCTGGGCGACCCGATCGAGGCGCAGGCGATCCTCGCCACCTACGGCCAGGACCGTGAACGGCCGCTCCTGCTGGGGGCCGTGAAGTCGAACATCGGGCACACCCAGGCCGCCGCAGGTGCCGCCGGTGTGATCAAGATGGTGCTGGCCCTGCAGCACGGCATGCTGCCGCGCACCCTCCACGCGGACGAGCCCTCATCGCACGTCGACTGGTCCGCCGGGTCGGTCGAACTGCTCGCGGACAGCGCCGACTGGCCGCGCGTCGAAGGAAGGACGCGCCGCGCCGGTGTGTCGTCCTTCGGCCTCAGCGGCACGAACGCGCATGTGGTGCTGGCGGAGCCGCCGCCGGTCGAGGCGGAGGCCGAGCCGGTGAGCGCTCCGGCCGACGGTGGTGTGGTGCCTTGGGTGGTGTCCGGTCGTACGGCCGCGGCGCTGCGGGCCCAGGCCGGTCGGCTGGCGGAGTTCGTGACCGGCGACGAGGCACTCGGCGTCGCTGAGGTCGGCAGGTCGCTGGTGCGGTCGCGGTCGTTGTTCGAGCACCGGGCCGTGGTCTGGGGAACGGACCGTACGGAGTTGCTGCGCGGTCTTGAGGCGGTCGCTTCCGGTGAAGAGGCGGTGAACGCGGCCACGGGCACGGCGCGTCGCGATGCGCGGACCGCGTTCCTGTTCGCCGGTCAGGGCTCGCAACGCCTCGGCATGGGCCGGGAGCTGTATGAGACGTACCCGGTCTTCGCGGATGCCTTCGACGCGGCCTGCGCGCACCTGGACACCGAACTGCCGTGCCCGCTGCGGGAGGTGGTGTTCGGCGGCGACGTCGATCCGCTGAACCGGACCGAGTTCACCCAGCCCGCACTGTTCGCCCTGGAAGTCGCCCTGTTCCGACTGCTGGAGTCCTGGGGCCTGCGGCCCGACGTCCTCGCCGGACACTCCATCGGTGAGATAGCTGCCGCGCATGCGGCCGGAGTGTGGTCGCTCGCGGACGCCTGCCGACTGGTGGCGGCACGGGGCCGGTTGATGCAGGTCCTGCCGGCCGGCGGTGCGATGGTCGCGCTCCAGGCCACCGAGGAGGAGGTGCTGCCGTACCTGGACGACGCCCGGGTCGGGATCGCCGCCGTCAACGGCCCGCGATCGGTTGTCGTCGCGGGCGCGTCGGAAGCCGTCGAGGAGGTCGCGGACCACTTCCGCGCCCAGGACCGCAAGGTCACGTCCCTGCGGGTCAGCCACGCCTTCCATTCCCCGCTGATGGAGCCGATGCTGGCGGACTTCCGCAAGGTCGCGGAGAGCCTGACGTATGAGCGTCCGAAGCTGCCCCTGGTCTCCACGGTGACCGGCAAGGCGGCCACCGCCGACGAGTTCATGTCCCCGGACTATTGGGTGCGGCACGTGCGTCAGCCGGTCCGTTACGCCGACGCCGTGCGCACCCTCGCCGAACAGGGCACCGGCCGCTACCTCGAACTCGGCCCCGACGGCACCCTCACCGCCCTCGCCCAGGCATCCCTCGACGACTCCGGGACCGCGGTGCTCGTACCGGCGCTGCGCAAGGACCGGCCCGAGGCGCCGGCTGCCCTCGCCGCGCTCGCTGCCCTGTTCGTGCACGGCGCCGACGCCGACTGGCGCACGCTGACCGGCGGCGGCCGGGGCCCGACCCCGAGCCTGCCGACGTACGCCTTCCAGCGCCGCCGCTACTGGCCCAACCTCACCGGCGTCACCCTCGGCGACCTCGGTTCGGCGGGCGTCGGCTCGGCCGGGCACCCGCTGCTGGGCGCCGCCGTACGCGTGGCAGGCAGCGAGGAGGCGCTGTTCACAGGGCGGCTCTCACTCAGGACGCACCCGTGGCTGCGCGACCACGCCGTGACCGGCACCGTCCTCTTCCCGGGCACCGGGTTCCTCGAACTCGCCCTGTGCGCCGCCGGACAGCTCGGCTACGACCGCGTCGAGGAACTCACCATCGCCGCCCCGCTGATCGTGCCCGAGCGCACCGGACGACTGGTCCAGGTCAGGGCGGGCGCGCCCGACGAGTCGGACACCCGCACCGTGGAGGTGTACTCCCGTGCCGAGGACGCGCTCGACACCGACCCGTGGACGCTGAACGCCAGCGGCTCACTGGTCGCCGGCCCGGCGCCGGCCGACACCTCGGCCCCCGACGCCGCGGCCCCCGACCTGACCGCATGGCCGCCGCCGAACGCCGAGGCCGTCCCGATGGAGGGCTTCTACGACCGGTTCGCCGAGGCAGGATTCGCCTACGGGCCGGTGTTCCAGGGACTGCGTGCGGTCTGGCGACGAGGCGACGAGGTGTTCGCCGAGGTCGGACTGCCCGACGAACACGAGCGGCTCGCGGGCGGCTTCGGCGTCCACCCGGCGCTCCTGGACTCCGCTCTGCACGCGATGATGTTCGTGTCGCTGGCCGACGCCGGACAGGGACGGCTGCCGTTCTCCTGGAGCGGAGTGTCGCTGCGCGCGTCCGGCGCCCGGGCACTGCGCGTGCGGATGGTGCAGGCCGGTCCGGAAGCCGTCGCCCTGCATCTGGCCGACCCGACGGGCGGCCAGGTCGCCTCCGTCGAGTCGCTGCTGCTGCGGCAGGTCTCCGGCGACCTCGCCGCCCGTGCCGAGGCCGACGGCCACCGCGACGGCCTCTTCCAGGTGGACTGGACGAAGGTGTCACTGCCCGAGCAGGAGGCCGGCGCGTCGGCGGTGGTCGGCGCCGCGGACCTCGCGCCCGGCGCACTGACGTACCCGAGCCTGGCCGAGCTGCCCGCCGCCGTCCCCGCGACCGTGCTGTTCGCCGCGGGGCCCGGCCTGAGCGGTGAGGCCGCCGACGCGGCGGACGCGGCCCGTGCCGCCACCGGCCGCGTCCTGGACGCCGTACGCTCCTGGCTCGCCGACGAGCGGTTCGAGCAGTCCCGGCTGGTGATCGTCACCGAGGGGGCGGTCACGCTCGACGCGACGGCTCCGGATCCCGCTCTGGCCGCGGTGTGGGGCCTGGTACGGGCCGCGCGCGCCGAGGCGCCCGACCGTTTCGCCCTGGTCGACACGGACGGCACCGACACGTCCCGCGCCGCGCTGGTCCGGGCCCTCGCCTCGGGCGAGCCCGAACTGGCGCTCCGCGACGGCGTCCTCCACGCGCCGCGCCTCGCCCGCGTCCCGGCGGGTGGCGGGCTTTCGCTCCCGGCCGACGAGCCGGCCTGGCACCTGGACAGCGTGGCGAAGGGCACCCTGGACAACCTGGCTCTGACACCGTTCCCGCAGGCCACGGCCGCGTTGACGGAAGGACAGGTCCGTATCGCCGTACGAGCGGCGGGAGTCAACTTCCGCGACGTGCTCAACGCCCTCGGTATGTACCCGGGCGAGGCGGGTCTGCTCGGTGGCGAGGGTGCGGGTGTGGTGACCGAGGTCGGTCCCGGTGTGACCGGGCTCGCCGTCGGCGACCGCGTGATGGGCATGTTCCCCGGCTCCTTCGGGCCGGTGGCGGTGGCGGATGCGCGGACGGTGGCCCGGGTTCCTGCGGGGTGGTCGTTCGCGCAGGCGGCTTCGGTGCCGATCGTGTTCCTGACCGCGTACTACGCCCTCACCGAGCTGGGTGGCCTTGAGGCCGGGGAGTCGGTGCTGGTGCATGCGGCGGCCGGTGGTGTGGGTATGGCTGCCACGCAGCTGGCACGGCATCTCGGCGCCGAGGTGTTCGGTACGGCGAGCGCGGCTAAGTGGGACACGCTGCGGGAGCTGGGTCTGGAGGAGGCGCACATCGCCTCCTCCCGGGACACCGACTTCGAGGCGGCGTTCCTGGCGGCGACCGGCGGTCGTGGCATGGATGTCGTACTGGACTCGCTGGCTGGTGAGTTCGTGGACGCGTCGCTGAGGTTGCTGCCGCGTGGTGGACGTTTCCTGGAGATGGGCAAGACCGATGTCCGGGACGCGGACGCGGTGGCTGCCGAGCACCCGGGCGTGACGTATCGCGCGTTCGATCTGTGGGATGCCGGTCCGGCGCGGATCGGGGAGATGC
The DNA here is from genome assembly GCF_028369295.1 of Streptomyces sp. HD. Lineage (GTDB taxonomy): Bacteria > Actinomycetota > Actinomycetes > Streptomycetales > Streptomycetaceae > Streptomyces. The sequence goes on along the minus strand of NZ_JAQMYP010000086.1, from coordinate 18,956 downwards.
TGGCCGACCTGGTCGCGCTGTTCGAGGCGGGCGTGCTCAAGCCCCTGCCCGTCACGTGCTGGGATGTGCGGAGCGCCCCCGAAGCCTTCCGGTATCTGTCGCAGGCCCGCCATGTCGGCAAGGTCGTGCTCACGGTCCCGGTGCCGCTGGATCCGGACGGCACGGTGCTGGTGACCGGTGGTACCGGTGGTCTGGGTGCGCTGGTGGCCCGGCACCTGGTCACCGAGCACGGCATCCGGCACCTGCTGCTCGCCAGCCGCCGCGGCCTGGAAGCCCCGGGTGCCGGCGAACTCGTCGCCAAACTCATCGAGTTGGGCGCTCAGGTCGAGGTGGCGGCCCTGGACGTCGCGGATCGTGCGGCGCTGGCGGACATGCTCGCTGCCGTACCCGCCGACAAGCCGTTGACCGCCGTGGTCCACACCGCGGGCATCGTCGACGACGGCGTGGTCGCCGCCCTCACCACGGACCGGCTGGCCAAGGTCATGCGCCCGAAGGCCGACGCGGTGGCACACCTGCACGAGCTGACTCGCGACGCCGACCTGTCCGCGTTCGTGGTCTTCTCCTCGGTCGCCGGTACGTTCGGCAGCGCGGGCCAGGCCAACTACGCCGCAGCCAACGCCTTCCTCGACGGCTTCGCGGCCCTGCGCCGGGCCGCCGGACTCCCCGCGGCGTCCCTCGCCTGGGGAGCATGGGAGCCCGGCACGGGCATGACCGCCGAGCTGACCGAGGCGGACCTGCGACGCATGGCACGCGGCGGCATGCGGCCGCTCACCGCCGAGCAGGGCCTCGAACTCCTCGACACCGCCGGGCTCGTGTCCGCCGCGGCTCCCACGCACCGGGCGTTGCTGCTGCCGGTGAACCTGGACCTCCAGGCGCTGCGGGCGCACGCCGAGGCCGTACCGCCGCTGCTGCGCGGCCTGGTGCGGGCACCGGCGCGACGGGCAGCTCAGACGGCGGCCGGAGCCGGAGCCGAGCGGCAGGACCTCGGTGCCCAGTTGGCGGCGCTCGCGCCGGCCGACCGGGAGCAGTACCTCGTCGACCTGGTCTGCGCCCAGGCGGCGGCCACCCTCGGCCACGCCTCGGCGGACGAGATCGAACCGGACCAGGCGTTCAAGGAGCTGGGCTTCGACTCGCTCACCGCCGTCGAACTGCGCAACCGGCTCAACGCGGCCACCAGGCTGCGGCTGCCGGCCACGCTGGTGTTCGACCATCCGACGCCGACGGTGCTGGCGGCGCAACTGCTTCAGGAGATCACCCTGCCGGAGGCGTCCGGCACGGGTGCGGGCGAGGGCCCGGGCGAGGCCGCGACAGCGGTGCCGCTCCTGGTCGAACTGGACCGGCTGGAGGCCGCGCTGGGCGCCGCCGCGGTCGGCGGGGACGACCACGCGACGATCACTTCCCGGCTGCAGCGGCTGACGGCGAAGTGGCAGGACATGGCAACGAAGGGCAGCGGTGCCGGACACGACAACGGCACCGGCTCCGGGGAATCCGGAGCGGCACTCGCCGACGTGGACGACGGAGAACTGGACTCCGTCGAGACGGCGGACGAGCTGTTCGACCTGATCGACAAAGAACTCGGGATGTCGTGATCAGCCGCGGGAAACCGTTGGCATCGGCTCAGGGATGTGGCGTTGGTGGCTGAAGACGACAAGATGGACGACAAGTACGTCGAGTACCTCAAGCGGTTGACCGCGGAGCTGCGGCAGACCCGCCGGCAGCTGCGCGACGCCGAGGGACGCGACCGGGAACCGATCGCGATCGTGGCGATGAGCTGCCGCTACCCCGGCGGGGTGGACAGCCCGGAAGCGCTGTGGCGGCTCGTCGACGAGGGCGGGGACGCCATCTCCGGGTTCCCCGCCGACCGCGGCTGGGACGTCGAGGCGGGATACGACCCCGACCCCGACAAACCTGGCACCTTCTACGCGCTCGGCGGCGGATTCCTGCACGAGGCGTCCCGGTTCGACGCGGACTTCTTCGGGATCTCGCCGCGCGAGGCCCTCGCGATGGACCCGCAGCAGCGGCTGCTGCTGGAGATCTCCTGGGAGGCGTTCGAGCGGGCCGGCATCGATCCCGGCGCGGTGCGCGGCAGCAGCACCGGCGTCTTCGTCGGCGCCGCGACCTCCGGATACGGGGCGGGGGTGAGCGAGTTCCCCGACGGTGTGCAGGGCCTGCTCCTCGCGGGCAACGCCACCTCGGTCGCCTCCGGCCGCATCGCCTACACCCTCGGCCTGGAGGGGCCCACCGTCACCGTCGACACGGCCTGCTCCTCGTCGCTGGTCGCCCTGCACTGGGCGTGCCAGGCGCTGCGCCGCGGCGAGTGCGACATGGCGCTCGCCGGCGGCGTGGCGGTGATGGCCACACCGGCGATGTTCTACGAGTTCAGCAGGCAGCGCGGACTGGCCGCCGACGGCCGGTGCAAGGCGTTCTCCGACGACGCCGACGGCACCGGCTGGGCGGAGGGCGCGGGCATCCTGCTGGTGGAGCGGCTGTCCGACGCCCGCCGCCTCGGGCACCCGGTGCTGGCCGTGGTCCGCGGCACCGCGATCAACTCCGACGGCGCCTCCAACGGTCTCACCGCCCCCAACGGCCCCGCCCAGCAGCGAGTCATCCGCGCCGCCCTGGCGGGCGCGGGCCTTGCCCCCGCCGATGTGGACGCCGTCGACGCGCACGGCACCGGTACCTCGCTCGGTGACCCCATCGAGGCGCAGGCCCTGCTCGCCACCTACGGTCAGGACCGCGAACAGCCGCTGTGGCTGGGCTCGTTGAAGTCCAACATCGGGCACACGCAGTCGGCCGCGGGTGTCGGCAGCATCATCAAGATGGTCGAGGCGATGCGGCACGGAGTGCTGCCGCGCACCCTGCACGTCTCCGAGCCGTCCCGGCACGTCGACTGGTCGGCGGGCGCGGTGCGGCTGCTCACCGAGCCGGTCGAGTGGCCCGGGACGGACCGTCCGCGCCGCGCCGGTGTGTCGTCGTTCGGCATCAGCGGCACCAACGCGCACGCCGTCATCGAGCAGGCCCCCGCGCCCGAAGCCGAACCCGCCGAGCCTGCCGCGGACTCCGCGGCGCCGGCCGCCGAGCCCCGCACCCTGCCCGTCGTGCCGTGGCCGGTGTCCGCGCGCAGCGAGGAGGGGCTGCGGGCGCAGGCCGCCCGGCTGCTGGCCCGGCTGCGCGAGCAGCCCGAGCGGCCGCGTGCGCTGGACGTCGGCCACGCGCTCGCCACCACCCGGGCCGCCCTGGAGCACCGGGCGATCGTCCTCGCCGCCGACCACGACACCGCCGTTCGGGAACTGACCGCGCTCGCCGAGGGCACCACGGGCACCGCGACCGTCCACGGCCGCACCGTGCGCGGCGCCACCGCCTTCCTGTTCGCCGGTCAGGGCTCCCAACGGCTCGGCATGGGCCGGGAGCTGTACGAGACGTACCCGGTCTTCGCCGAGGCCTTCGACGCGGTGGACGCCGAACTGCCGTTCAGCCTGCGGGAGATCGTCTTCGGCGACGACGCCGACCGGCTGAACCGCACCGAATACGCCCAGCCCGCGCTCTTCGCCCTCGAAGTCGCCCTCTTCCGGCTGCTGGAGGCGTGGGGCGTCACCCCGAAGTTCCTGCTGGGTCACTCCGTCGGCGAGCTGGCCGCCGCCCATGTCGCGGGCGTGTGGTCCCTCGCGGACGCCTGCCGGCTCGTGGTGGCGCGTGGCCGGCTGATGCAGGCGCTTCCGGCGGGCGGCGCCATGGCCGCGCTCCAGGCGACCGAGGAGGAGGTGCTGCCCCTGCTGAACGACCGGGTCGGCATCGCCGCCGTCAACGGCCCCCGCGCGGTGGTGATCTCCGGCACCGCCGACGCCGTGGAGGAGGCGGCCGCGCACTTGCGCGCCCAGGACCGCAAGGTGACAGCGCTGCGGGTCAGCCACGCCTTCCACTCCCCGCTGATGGAGCCCATGCTCCAGGAGTTCCGCGAGGTCGCCGAGAGCGTCACCTACCACACGCCCCGTCTGACGATCGTCTCCGACGTGACCGGCGACACCGCCCGCCCGGCCGACCTGTGCTCGCCCGACTACTGGGTCCGGCACGTCCGTGAACCCGTCCGCTTCGCCGACGGGATACGGCTGCTGGCGGGGCGCCGGGTGGCCCGCTTCGTCGAGCTGGGCCCCGACGGCACCCTCACCGCCCTCGCCCAGGACTGCCTGGCGGGCGACGCTGTGTCGGCCGTGCCCACCCTGCGCAAGGACCGGCCCGAGCCCGCCGCGCTGATGGCCGCGGTCGCCGGCGCGTTCGCCCACGGGGCGCCGGTCGACTGGCCGGCCGTCTTCGCGGGGACCGGCGCCCGCGCCGTGGAGCTGCCCACGTACGCCTTCCGCCGTGAACGGTACTGGCTGGAGCCGACCCCGCCCGGCACGGCGGCCGCCGAGGAGACCGGCGGCGGGGACGCGCGGTTCTGGACGGCCGTCGAGGAGGAGGACATCGCCGCCCTCGCCGACACGCTGGACGTCGACGAGGGGCTCGTCCGTCCCCTGGTACCCGCTCTGTCGTCGTGGTGGCGCGGACGGCGCGAGCTCGGGCGGGTGGACGGGCTGCGCTACCGCGTCGGATGGCAGCCGCTCGACCCGGGTGCCGACACCCCGCTCACCGGCCGCTGGCTCGTCGCCGTCCCCTCCGGCACGGCCGACGACGCCCGGGTCCGTACCGTGACCGACGCGCTCGCGGCACGCGGCGCCGAACCCGTGCCGTGGGAGTACGCCCCCGACGAGGAGCGGGAAGCGCTGGCCGCCCGGCTCGCAGGCCTCGGCGCCCTCGCGGGCATCCTGGCCCTGCCGTCCGGCATCGCCGGGGAACTGTCCCCGGCGGACTTCCTGTTCCGCACCGTACGGCTCGTGCAGGCCCTCGGCGACGCCCAGCTGACCGCCCCCCTGTGGCTGGCCACCCAAGGCGCGGTGGCCACCGCGCGCTCCGACGCCGCCCCCGAACCGTCCCAGGCCGCCCTGTGGGGCCTGGGACGGGTGGCCGCACTGGAGTTGTCCGACCGGTGGGGCGGCCTCGTCGACCTGCCGCAGACCCTGGACCGGCGGGCCGCCGGACGGCTCACCGCGGTGCTGGCCCGGCCCGGCGACGAGGACCAGCTCGCCGTGCGCGCCTCCGGCGTCTTCGTACGACGTCTGCTGCGCGCCGAGGAGCAGCCCGCCCCGCAGACCGGCGCGAGCGGCTGGCAGCCCCGCGGCACCGTCCTGATCACCGGCGGCACCGGCGCGCTCGGCGCCCGGGTCGCCCGCTGGGCCGCCGAGCAGGGCGCGGAGCACCTCGTCCTGACCGGCCGCCGCGGCCCCGACGCCCCCGGCGCCGCCGAACTGACGGCCCACCTCACCGCGCTCGGCGCCCGCGTCACGATCGAGGCGTGCGACGTCGCCGACCGCGCCGCCGTCGAACGGCTGCTCGGCCGCCACACCGTCGACGCCGTCGTCCACGCGGCGGGCGTCACCGACACCCTGCCCCTGCCCGGCCTCGACACCGACCGCTTCCGCTCGGTCCTCGCCGCCAAGGCGCACGGCGCCGCCCACCTCGACGCCGTACTGCGCGACCAGGGCGACCGCCCGCTCGACGCGTTCGTGCTGTTCTCCTCCATCGCCGGCGTGTGGGGCAGCGGAGGCCAGACCGCCTACGCCGCCGCCAACGCCTACCTCGACGGCCTGGCCGAACAACGGCGCGCCCGCGGCGCCACCGCCACCTCCGTCGCCTGGGGACCCTGGGCCGAGGGCGGCATGGCCGCCGAGGACGGAGCCGAGGAATACCTGCGCCGACGCGGCCTCGCCGCCCTCGACCCCGACACCGCGCTGGCCGCGCTGCGCCGCGTCCTCCAGCAGGACGGCACCGGGCAGGTCGTCGCCGACGTCGACTGGTCCCGGTTCACCCCCGGCTTCACCAGCACCCGCCCCAGCCCCCTGCTCACCGGCCTGCCCGAGGCGCGGGACGCGCTGCGCACCGGGCAGAGCGGCGCGGACGACGACGCGGCGGGCACGGCACTGAAGCAGCGCCTCACGGGCCGCCCGGCCGCCGAACGCACCCGCGCACTCCTGGAGTTGATCCGCACCCACGCCGCCGCCGTCCTCGGCCACGCCGACGCCCGGCTGCTGGAGACCCGACGTGCCTTCCGCGACTCGGGCTTCGACTCCCTCACCGCCGTCGAACTGCGCAACCGCCTCACCACCGAGACCGGCCTCGCGCTGCCCGCCACGCTGGTCTTCGACCACCCCACGCCCGTCGACCTCGCCGCCTTCGTCCACGGCGAGCTGTTCGGCGAGCCCGAGCGCGGCACCGCGGACACCGCGTCCGGCGCGGGCCGCCGGGACCGCGCGGCCGACGACCCGATCGTCATCGTCGGCATGGGCTGCCGCCTGCCCGGCGACGTGACCGGCCCCGACGAGCTGTGGGACCTGGTCGCCGCCGCACGAGACGCCGTCGCCGAGTTCCCCGCCGACCGCGGCTGGGACCTCGACGCCCTCTACCACCCCGAACCCGGCCGCCCCGGCACCAGCTACACCCGGCACGGCGGATTCCTCACCGGCGTCGGCGACTTCGACCCCGCCTTCTTCGGCATCTCGCCGCGCGAAGCCGTCGCCATGGACCCGCAGCAGCGGCTGCTCCTTGAGACCTCCTGGGAAGCGCTGGAACGCGCCGCCATCGCCCCCGGCGGCCTGCGCGGCAGCCGTACCGGCGTGTTCATGGGCTCCAACGGCCAGGACTATCCCGCGCTGCTGCTCAGCACACCCGACGCCGGCGACGGCTACCTCGGCACCGGCAACGCGGCCGCCGTGGTCTCCGGTCGCATCGCCTACGTCCTCGGCCTCGAAGGACCCACCCTCACCGTCGACACCGCCTGCTCGTCGTCCCTGGTCGCCCTCCACCTCGCGGTGCAGGCGCTCCGGGCGGGCGAGTGCGACCTCGCCCTGGCCGGCGGCGTCACCGTCATGTCGACCCCCGGCGCCTTCCTGGAGTTCAGCCGCCAGCGCGGGCTCGCGGCGGACGGCCGATGCAAGGCGTTCTCAGACGAGGCCGATGGCACCGGCTGGGCCGAGGGCGTAGGCGTGCTGGTTGTCGAGCGGCTCTCCGACGCGCGCCGCAACGGGCATCCGGTGCTGGCGGTGGTGGCCGGTTCGGCGGTCAACCAGGACGGTGCCAGCAACGGCCTGACCGCGCCGAACGGTCCCGCCCAGCAGCGGGTGATCCGCGCCGCACTGTCGGATGCCGGACTCGCTGCGGCCGATGTGGACGCGGTGGAGGCGCACGGCACCGGTACGACGCTGGGCGACCCGATCGAGGCCCAGGCGCTGCTCGCCACCTACGGCCAGGACCGCGAACGGCCCCTGTGGCTCGGCTCGTTGAAGTCCAACATCGGCCACACCCAGGCCGCGGCCGGTGTCGCCGGCATCATCAAGATGGTGCAGGCCATGCGGCACGGCCTGCTGCCGTCCACCCTGCACGCCGATGTCCCCAGCACCCACGTGGACTGGTCGGCGGGCGCCGTGGAACTGCTCACCGAGAGCACGCAATGGCCCAGCGCGGACCGTCCGCGCCGCGCGGGAATCTCCGCGTTCGGCGTGTCCGGTACCAACGCGCACGTCATCGTCGAACAGGCGCAAGAGGCGGAACAGGCGCAGGACACCGAGCCCACGGCTCTGCCGGCCGCCGACACCGGGATCGGCGGCCCCCTGCCCTGGGTGATCTCCGGATCCACGGAGGACGCCCTGCGCGAGCAGGCCGAACGGCTCCTGGCCCACGCCGACGCCAGGCCCGATCTCGCCACCGTGGACCTCGGCCTCTCCCTGGCCACCACCCGCACGGCGTTCGACCACCGTGCCGTCGTGCTTGGCGCCGACCGAGAGGAGCTGCTGTCCCTCCTCTCGTCCCTGGTCATGGACGAGCCCGCCCCCGGCGTTGTCACCGGACGCGCACAGGCCGAAGGCCGCACGGCGTTCCTGTTCGCCGGTCAGGGCTCGCAACGCCTCGGCATGGGCCGCGAGTTGTACGACATCTACCCGGTGTTCGCCGACGCCTTCGACGCCGCCTGCGCGCATCTGGACGCGGAACTGCCGCGCCCGCTGCGGGAGTCGGTGTTCGGGGACGACAGCGATGTGCTGAACCGGACCGAGTACGCGCAGCCCGCCCTGTTCGCGCTTGAGGTGGCGTTGTTCCGGCTGCTGGAGTCCTGGGGCGTATGCCCCGACGTCCTGGCCGGGCACTCGATCGGCGAGATCGCGGCGGCGCATGTGGCCGGTGTGTGGTCCCTGGCCGATGCCTGCCGTCTGGTGGCGGCGCGGGGCCGGTTGATGCAGGCCCTGCCGTCCGGCGGTGCGATGGTCGCGCTCCAGGCCACCGAGGACGAGGTGCTGCCGTTCCTGGACGACGCCCGGGTGGGCATCGCCGCCGTCAACGGCCCCCGGGCCGTCGTCGTCGCGGGCACCGCCGACGCCGTCGAGGAGATCGCGGCACACTTCCGTGCCCAGGACCGGAAGGTCACGGCCCTACGGGTCAGCCATGCCTTCCACTCGCCGCTGATGGAACCGATGCTGGCCGAGTTCCGCACGGTGGCCGAGGGACTGTCGTACGAGCAGCCGCGGCTGCCCCTCGTCTCCACCGTGACCGGGCAGACCGCCACCGTCGAGGAACTGTGCTCCCCGGACCACTGGGTCCGCCACGTCCGCCAGGCGGTCCGCTTCTCGGACGCCGTACATGCCCTGGAGGCGGAGGGCGTCACCCGGTTCCTGGAGTTGGGACCTGACGGCACGCTCACCGCGCTGGCCCACGCCTCGCTCGGCGACGGCGAACCGGTGGCGGTCCCGGCCCTGCGCCCCGACCGCCCCGAGCCCGCGACGCTGCTCACGGCGACCGCGAACCTCTTCGCCCACGGCGCCGAGGTCACCTGGTCCGCGTTCTACCCCGCGGCGCGCCCCGTCGAGCTGCCCACCTACGCCTTCCAGCACGGCCGTTTCTGGCCACGCCCGACCGGCGCCCACCTCGGCGACCTGCGCTCGGCCGGTCTGTCCGCCGCCGGTCACCCGCTGCTCGGCGCCGCCGTCACCCTCGCGGACAGCGGGGCCGCCGTCTTCACCGGGCGGCTCTCCGCCCAACTCCAGCCATGGCTGGCGGAACACGTCGTCTCCGGCTCCGTCCTGCTGCCCGGCACCGCCTTCCTGGAGCTCGCCCTGCACGCGGCGGACCGTGTCGGCTGCGGTCAGGTCGAGGAACTCACCCTGCACACCCCCCTGGTGCTGCCCGACCGCGGAGCCGCCCAGCTCCAGGTCACCGTCGGCGCCCCGGACCCCTCCGGGCGCCGCGAGATCGGCGTGTACTCCCGCCCCGCGACCGGCTCCGACGCGGACGACCCCGACGCCGAGCCGTGGATCCAGCACGCGAGCGGCACCCTGCTGCCCGAGGCCGCCACGCCGGCCACGGAAGCGGACGCACGACCGCCCGCCGACGCCGTCGAGGTCCCCACGGACACCCTCTACAAGCGGCTGGCGGACACCGGACTGTCCTACGGGCCGCTGTTCCGCGGACTGACCTCCGTCCGGCAGCACGGCGACGACCTGTTCGCCGAGGCGGTCCTCCCCGACGAGTCCGCCCCGGACGCCCGCCGCTACGGCGTCCACCCGGCCCTGCTGGACTCGGTGCTGCACGCCCTCGGCGTGGCCCCGACGACCGCCGACGGCGGCGACGCGTCCGGCCCGGGGCTGCCGTTCTCGTGGGCGGGCGTCACCCTCCACGCGACCGGCGCGGCCCGCCTCCACGCCCGCCTGCGCGTCACCGGCTCCGGTTCGGTCACTGTCGACCTCGCCGACCCGTCCGGCGCACCCGTAGCCACCGTGGAATCCCTCACGCTGCGCGCGCTCACCGCACCGCCCGCCGACACGACGGCAACCGGTCACGCCGAACTGCTGCATCGCGTCGACTGGGCACCACTCCCGCTCGACGCGACCGCCGACGGCACGCGGAACTCGACCGCCTCGGCCCTCACGACGTCCCTGCCGACCTCTCTCCCGACGTCTCTCCCGACGACCGAAGTCACCGCGGGAGAGGACGCGCTGATACGCGTGGAACCCCCGGCCGGCGACCCCGCGGAGGCAGCGCACACAGCCACGGCGAACGTTCTGGAGCTGGTGCGTGCCTGGCTGGCGGAGGAGCGGTTCGAGGGTGCCCGTCTGGTGGTGATCACCGAAGGGGCTGTGGCGCTCGATGAGAGGACCTCGGATCCGGCTCTGGCCGCGGTGTGGGGTCTGGTGCGGGCGGCTCGGGCGGAGAACCCGGGGCGGTTCGCGCTGGTCGATATGGACGGTACGGACGAGTCCTGGGCGGTCCTCCCGGCCGCGCTGTCCTCCGGCGAGGCCGAAGTCGCCGTACGCGCGGGTGTCGCCTTCACCCCGCGTCTGGGCCGGGCCACCTCGGGACGTGAACTGGCGCTTCCCGCGGGGGAGTCGGCCTGGCGCCTGGACATCGTGGAGAAGGGCACGCTGGAAGGGCTCGCGCTGCGCGCGGTCCCGGAGGCCGAGGCCGAGCTGACGCACGGTCATGTCCGTATTGCGGTGCGGGCCGCGGGTGTGAACTTCCGCGACGTTCTCAACGCCCTCGGCATGTACCCCGGTGACGCGCGGGACTTCGGTCTGGAGGGCGCGGGTGTGGTGACCGAGGTCGGTCCCGGTGTGACCGGGCTGGCCGTCGGTGACCGCGTGATGGGGCTGTTCTCCGGTTCCTTCGGGCCGGTGGCGGTGGCGGATGCGCGCACGGTGGCGCGGATTCCGGAGGCCTGGTCGTTCGCGCAGGCGGCGTCGGTGCCGATCGTGTTCCTCACGGCCTACTACGCCCTCACCGACCTCGGTGGCCTTGAGGCCGGGGAGTCGGTGCTGGTGCATGCGGCGGCCGGTGGTGTGGGTATGGCGGCCACGCAGCTGGCGCGGCATCTGGGTGCCGAGGTGTTCGGTACGGCGAGTGCCGGCAAATGGGGCACCCTGCGCGAGCTCGGTCTGGACGAGGCGCACATCGCCTCCTCCCGGGACACGGAGTTCGAGGCGGCGTTCCTCGCGGCGACCGGTGGTCGTGGCATGGATGTCGTACTGGACTCGCTGGCCGGTGAGTTCGTGGACGCCTCACTGAGGTTGCTGCCGCGTGGTGGCCGGTTCCTGGAGATGGGCAAGACCGATGTCCGGGACGCGGACGCGGTGGCTGCCGAGCACCCGGGCGTGACGTATCGCGCCTTTGATCTGTGGGATGCCGGTCCGGAGCGGATCGGGGAGATGCTGGCCGACCTGGTCGCCCTGTTCGACGAGGGCGTGCTGGAACCCCTTCCGGTCACCTGCTGGGACGTACGGCAGGCACCGGAGGCGTTCCGGTATCTGTCGCAGGCCCGCCATGTCGGCAAGGTGGTCCTGACCGTCCCGGCACCGCTGCACCCGGAAGGGACCGTGCTGGTGACCGGCGGTACCGGTGGTCTGGGCGCGCTGATGGCCCGGCACCTGGTGACCGAGCACGGCATCCGGCACCTGCTGCTCGCCAGCCGCCGCGGCCTGGAAGCCCCCGGCGCTGGTGAACTCGTCGCTGAACTGGCTGACTTGGGTGCTCAGGTCGAGGTGGCGGCGGTTGACGTCGCCGACCGCGACCAGGTGGCCGCCATGCTGGACACCGTTTCCGCCGACCACCCGCTGACCGCCGTGGTCCACACGGCAGGCGTCCTGGACGACGGTGTGGTCGCCTCCCTCACCCCGGACCGGCTGGCCAAGGTCATGCGGCCGAAGGCCGACGCGACCGTCCATCTGCACGAGCTGACCCGGGACGCCGACCTGTCCGCGTTCGTCGTCTTCTCCTCCGTCGCGGGCACGTTCGGCGGCGCGGGCCAGGCCAACTACGCGGCTGCCAACGCCTTCCTGGACGCCTTCGCCGTCACCCGCCGTTCCTCCGGCCTGCCCGCGACCGCCCTCGCCTGGGGCCCCTGGGCGTCCGGCGCGGGCATGACCGCCGAGCTGACCGAGGCGGACCTGCGGCGCATGGCACGCGGCGGCATGCAGCCGCTCGCTGCCGAGCAGGGCCTCGGCGCCATGGACGCGGCGTTGTGCCGTACCGAGCCGGTACTGGTTCCGATCGCGCTGGACCGTCGGGTGCTGCGGGACCGGCAGGCCGTCGCGGCGCTGCCCGCCATGCTGCGAGGCCTCTCCGTGGCGCCCGCACGACGCACGGCGTCCGTGGCGGACGGCGCTGCGGCGGGGGAGAGCTTCCAGACCCGGCTCTCGGCGCTTCCGTGCGCCGAGCGGGAGACGGCGGTCCTGGATCTCGTACGCACGCAGACGGCGCTGGTGCTGGGGCACGCCGGACCGGACTCCGTGGAGGCCGGCCGGGACTTCCGCGGCCTCGGCATCGACTCGCTCACCGCCGTCGAACTGCGCAACCGTCTGAACGCGGCGACCGGACTGCGGTTGCCCGCGACCCTGGTGTTCGACTATCCGTCACCGCAGGCGCTCGCACGCCACATCGGCGCCGAACTCCTCGACGCCGAGCCCCTGGCCGAAGGCGCTGCCGCGCCCGGGACCACGCTCCCGGCCGTCCGCATCGCCGACCAGGCCGACGACGACGCACGCATCGCGATCGTGGGGCTCGGCTGCCGATTCCCCGGCGGTGTGCGAGGCCCGGAGGAGTTCTGGCGCTTGCTGGCCGACGGGGTGGACGCGATCGGTGCGCCGCCCGCGGACCGAGGCTGGCAGGCGGACGGGGTCGAGGGCGGATTCCTGTACGACGCCGCCGAGTTCGACGCGGACTTCTTCGGGATCTCGCCGCGCGAGGCGCTCGCGATGGACCCGCAGCAGCGGCTGCTGCTGGAGATCTCCTGGGAGGCGCTGGAGCGGGCCGCGATCGACCCGCGCGGCCTGCACGGTTCCCGTACCGGCGTGTTCGTCGGCACGAACTACCAGGGCTACGGGTCGGCCGCGCACGCAGTGCCCGAGGACGCGCAGGGACAGCTGCTCACCGGGCACGCCGCGAGCGTGGCCTCCGGCCGGGTCGCCTATGTGCTGGGCCTGGAGGGCCCTGCGGTCACCGTGGACACCGCCTGCTCGTCCTCCCTCGTGGCCCTGCACTGGGCGGCACAGTCGCTGCGTTCCGGTGAGTGCGATCTGGCGCTCGCGGGCGGTGTGACGGTGATGGCGACGCCGGGCGCGTTCGCCGAGTTCGACCGGCAGGGCGGTCTCGCCGGTGACAACCGCTGCAAGGCCTTCTCGGACGACGCCGACGGCACCGGCTGGGGCGAGGGCGCAGGCATCCTGCTGCTGGAGCGGCTCTCCGACGCCCGCCGCAACGGACACCCGGTGCTCGCCGTGGTCCGCGGCAGCGCCGTCAACTCGGACGGCGCCAGCAACGGTCTGACCGCGCCCAACGGCCCCTCGCAGCAGCGGGTCATCCGGGCCGCGCTGGCAGCCGGCGGGCTCACCCCGGCCGACGTGGACGCGGTGGAGGCGCACGGAACCGGCACCAAGCTCGGGGATCCGATCGAGGCGCAGGCCCTGCTCGCCACCTACGGCCAGGACCGCGAACAGCCCCTGTGGCTGGGGTCGGTGAAGTCCAACATCGGACACACCCAGGCCGCCGCCGGCGTCGCCGGTGTCATCAAGACGGTGCTGGCGATGCGGCACGGGACGCTGCCGCGCACCCTGCACGTCACACGACCGACGACGCACGTCGACTGGACGGCGGGCCGGATCCAGCTGCTGGCCGAGCCGGAGCCCTGGGCGCGCACGGGACGGCCCCGGCGGGCGGCGGTGTCGTCCTTCGGCATCAGCGGCACCAACGCCCATGTGGTCCTGGAGGAAGGCACCGAGGAGCAGGCCCCCGTAGCGCCGCAGGCCACGGACGGGCCTGAGCGCGGGCCGGTCGCCTGGCCGCTGAGCGGACGGTCGGCCGTCGCCCTGCGCGGCCAGGCCGAACGGCTCCGCGCCCGGTTGACCGCCCGCCCGGAGTCGTCCCCCGCCGACGTGGCGCACTCCCTGGCCTCCGGCCGCGCGGTGTTCGAGCACCGGGCCGTGGTGGTCGCCGAGGACCGGGAGGAACTCCTGGCCGGGCTGGCCGCAATCGGCCGTGGAGAGGACGCCGCCGGCGTGGTGAGCGGCCGCACCGGGCCGTGGGGCCGTACGGCATTCCTGTTCAGCGGGCAGGGCTCACAGCGGCCCGGTACGGGCCGGGAACTCCTCGACCGGTTCCCGGTGTACGCCGATGCCTTCCACCGTGTCTGCGACGCGTTCGCCCCGCACCTCGACGTGCCGCTGGCCGACGTCGTACTGGCCGAGGAGGGCACGAAACCGGCCCGGCTGCTGGACCGCACCGCCTACACCCAGCCCGCGCTCTTCGCCGTGCACGTGGCGCTCTACGAACTGGTGCGCTCGTGGGGGGTCACGCCGGACGCCCTGATGGGGCACTCCATCGGCGAACTGTCCGCCGCGCACGTCTCCGGAGTGCTGTCGCTGCCGGACGCGTGCGCGCTGGTGGCCGCCCGCGGCCGGCTGATGGAGGCGCTGCCCGAGGGCGGCGCGATGACCGCCGTACAGGCGTCCGAGGACGAGGTGCTGCCCCTGCTCGACGAAAGGGTCTCCATCGCCGCCGTCAACGGGCCAGCAGCGGTGGTCGTCTCCGGCGACGAGGACGCCGTGTCGGACATTGACGGGCATTTCGCCGCGCTGGGCCGAAAGACTAGGCGTTTGCGGGTCAGCCATGCGTTTCACTCGGCGCATATGGACGCGATGCTTGCGGAGTTCGAGGAGGTCGCGCGCGGCGTGAAGTACGACGCGCCCGCGATCCCGATCGTCTCCAACGTGACGGGGAACCGGGCCACCGAGGCCGAACTGACCTCGCCCGACCACTGGGTGCGGCATGTGCGGCAGACCGTGCGCTTCGCCGACGGCGTACGCCGCCTCGGCGAGGACGGCGTCGGTACGTTCGTGGAACTCGGGCCGGACGGCTCACTGACCGCGATGACCCTCGACACCCTTCAGGAGTCCGAGCCCGCTGTCGCCGGCATCCCCGTACTGCGCCGGGGCCGGCCCGAGCCGGTCGCCGCGCTGCTGGCCGCAGGGGCACTGCACGTACGCGGCCTCGCCGCCGCGCCGACCGGGCTGACCGGCCCGGCCCGAACGGTGGAACTGCCGACCTACGCCTTCCAGCGCAGCCGCTACTGGCTGGAGGCGGCCAAGCCCGCCGACGCCGAGCGCCCGAGCGACGGCGACCTGGTCGACGACGAGTTCTGGGCCGCCGTCGAGCGCGGCGACCTCGGCGAACTCACCGAGCGCCCCGACCTCGGCGACGACACCCCCCTCAGCGAACTGCTGCCCGCCCTGTCGTCCTGGCGGCGCCGCCGCCGCGAGAGTTCCGCGCTCGACTCCTGCTCCTACAGCGTGCTCTGGCGGCCGGTACCGGACGGCCCGTCATCCGTGCTGTCGGGCACCTGGCTGCTGGCGCTGCCCGCCTCCCGGGCCGACGATCCCTGGACGAACACGCTCACCGAGGGGCTGAGCGCGCACGGTGCGCGGATCGTGCCGCTCACCGTGGACTGCGCCCTCACCGACCGGGCCGCGCTCGGCGAACAGCTGCGCAAGCTCCCCGAACGGGACACCCTGCAGGGCGTGCTGTCGCTGCTCGCCCTCGACCAGGAGCCCGCCGTGGCCGGCCTGGACGGGGCCGCCACAGTCGGCAGCGCCGCCACCCCGGCCGGTCTGGGCGCGCAGCTCGCCCTGACGCAGGCGCTCGGCGACCTGGAGATCGGCGCCCCGCTGTGGTGCGCCACCGTCGGAGCGGTCGCCGCCACCGAACGCGAGAGCGTGACCGCGCCGGAACAGGCCGCCGCCTGGGGCCTCGGCCGAGTCGCCGCGCTCGAACAGCCGCAGCGCTGGGGCGGTCTCGTCGACCTCTCCGCTGACCTCGACAGCCGCAGCGCCGAACGGCTCGCGGCCCTGCTCTCCGGCACCACGGGCGAGGACCAGAGCGCCGTACGGTCCGCCGGAGTCTTCGCCCGCCGCCTGGTACACGCCCGGCCGTCCACGACCGAGGCACCCGAGTGGAACTGCACGGACCAGACCGTGCTGATCACCGGCGGCACCGGAGCGCTCGGCGCCCGGGTCGCGCGCCGCCTCGCCGAGCGCGGCGCCCGGCATCTGGTCCTGGTCGGCCGCCGCGGCCCCGACGCCGAAGGCGCCGAGGCACTGCGCGCCGAACTCGCCACCGCGGGCGCCGAAGTGACCCTCGCCGCCTGCGACACCGCCGACGCCGACGCCCTGGCCGCGCTCCTCGCCGAGCACCCGGTGGACGCCGTGGTGCACGCGGCCGGAGTCCTGGACGACGGGCTGCTCCAGGCGTTGACGCCGCAGCGTCTGGAGGCGGTGCTGCGGCCGAAGCTGGCCGCCGCCCGCAACCTCGACCGGCTCACCCGCGACCGCGAACTCTCGGCGTTCGTCCTGTTCTCCTCCTTCGCCGGCACGGTCGGCTCGGCGGGCCAGGGCAACTACGCCGCCGCCAACGCCTACCTCGACGCGCTCGCCGCCCGGCGCCGCGCCGAGGGACTGCCCGCCACCTCCGTCGCCTGGGGCCCCTGGGCCGGCGGCGGAATGGCCGGCGGCGACGACGCGGAAGCACGGCTGCGGGGCGGCGGTGTCGTCCCGCTCGACCCGGACGCGGCGCTCGCCGCCCTCGACCGGGCAGTGGCCCGCGCCGACGCCCAGCTGACCGTCGCCGAGCTGACCTGGGACCGCTTCGTGCCCGGGTTCACCGCCGTGCGGCCCGCCCCGCTGCTCGCCGAACTGCCCGAAGCCCAGGCCCTGGTGCGCCAGGCGCGGGAGCGGGACGGCGGTGCGCAGGCGGAGGGCGGCGCGCTGGGCACCCGGCTCGCCGGACTCGCCGAGGCCGAGCAGGAACGGCTGCTGACCCAGCTGGTCCGCGACCACGTCGCCACCGTGCTGGGCCACGGCTCCGCCGACGCGGTCGACGCGGACCGCGCCTTCAACGAACTCGGCTTCGACTCGCTGATGGCGGTGGAACTGCGCAACAGGCTCGGTGTGGCGGCCGGCCTCCAACTGCCCGCCACGCTCCTGTTCGACCAGCCCACACCACGGGTCCTCGCCCGCCATCTGCGGTCGCTGACCGTGACCGAGGGCGGCGGCGCTCCCGCGCTGGACGCCCTGGACCAGTTGGAGGCCGCTCTGACCGGGCTCGCCGAGGACGACGCGCAGCGCGGCCGGATCGCTTCCCGCCTGCTGGCGCTCGCCACCCGCTGGAACGGCCAGGCCCAAGCGCCGGCCGAACGGACGGACGACAGCGACGGCGGCGGCGACAGCGACCTGCAGGACCGGATCGAATCCGCCGGCGCCGAGGAGATCTTCGCCCTCATCGACAACGACCTGGGCATCTCATGACCGGCACGACGACCACGACGACCACGGCCACCGCCATGGCGGACACGACCTTCCAGGTGGGGGAGTACGCGTGAACGAGCAGGAAAAGCTCCTCAGCTACCTCAAGAAGGTCACCGGCGATCTCCACGAGACCCGCAAGCGGCTGCGCGAGGCGGAATCAGCGTCCCGGGAACCGGTCGCCATCGTCGCGATGAGCTGCCGTTTCCCCGGCGGCGCCGACTCGCCCGAGGAACTGTGGCGGCTGCTCGGCTCCGGCGGCGACGCCGTGACCGAGTGGCCCGCCGACCGCGGCTGGAACCTCGCCGACCACTACGACCCCGAACCCGGCCGCCCCGGAAAGACATACAGCACCTCCGGCGGCGCCCTCGCCGGAGCCGGAGACTTCGACGCCTCCTTCTTCGGGATCTCGCCACGCGAGGCGATGGCGATGGACCCGCAGCAGCGGCTGCTCCTGGAGATCTCCTGGGAGGCGTTCGAGCGGGCCGGCATCGACCCCACGACCCTGCGCGGCTCCCGGACCGGTGTCTTCGCGGGGACCAACGGCCAGGACTACACAGGTCTGCTGCTGGCCTCGCAGGAGAGCCTGGAAGGACACGTCGGCACCGGAAACGCCGCCAGCGTGGTCTCCGGACGCATCTCCTACACCCTCGGCCTGGAGGGCCCCGCGGTCACCGTCGACACCGCCTGCTCCTCCTCTCTGGTCGGCCTGCACCTGGCCGTACGGGCGCTGCGGGCCAGGGAGTGCGACCTGGCGCTCGCCGGCGGCGTCACCGTGCTGTCGACGCCCGGCCTCTTCCTGGAGTTCAGCAGACAGCGGGGCCTCGCCCCCGACGGCCGCTGCAAGGCGTTCGCCGAGGCCGCCGACGGCACCGGCTGGGCAGAAGGCGCCGGAATGCTGCTGGTGGAACGGCTCGCCGACGCCCGCCGGCTCGGACACCCCGTCCTCGCCGTGGTCCGCGGCAGTGCCGTCAACCAGGACGGCGCCTCCAACGGCCTGACCGCCCCCAACGGACCCTCCCAGCAGCGCGTCATCTGGCAGGCCCTCGCCGACGCCCAGCTGTCCACCGCCGACGTCGACGCGGTGGAGGCGCACGGCACCGGTACGACGCTCGGCGACCCGATCGAGGCGCAGGCCCTGCTCGCCACCTATGGGCAGGACCGCGAACGGCCGCTGTGGCTCGGCTCCGTCAAGTCCAACATCGGGCACACCCAGGCCGCCGCCGGGGTCGCCGGCGTCATGAAGATGGTGCTGGCCATGCAGCACGGCCTGCTGCCCCGCACCCTCCACGTAGACCGGCCCACCACGCACGTCGACTGGACGGCGGGCCGCGTCGAACTGCTCACCGAGTCCCGCCCCTGGCCCGCCGACGACCGGCCGCGCGTGGCGGGCGTCTCCTCCTTCGGCGTCAGCGGCACCAACGCCCACGTCATCCTCGAACAACCCGCCCCCGAACCGGCCGCCGCGGCCGAGCCCGCCGAACGGCCCGCCCCGCCGCCGGGCAGCACACTGCCGTACGTCGTCTCCGCGGGGGG
>NZ_JAQMYP010000085.1 GCF_028369295.1 Streptomyces sp. HD | reverse complement strand
CCCCCGCCCCCCGGGGGGGGGGGGGGGGGGCCCCCGCCCCCCCCCACGACTTCACCCAGCAGTTCCTGGCCCAGGAGCGGCTGCAGCTGGTGAACGAGGCCAGCGTGCGCATCGGTACCACCCTCGACGTCACCCGCACGGCGCAGGAGCTGGCGGACATCTGCGTCCCCGCCCTGGCCGACTTCGTGAGCGTCGACCTGCTGGACCCGCCGGAGCACGGCGGCGAACTGCCCACCGGCCCGCTGACCGCCCCCGTCGGCCTGCGCCGGGCCGCGCACCGGTCCGTCAACTCGGGCAACCCCGAAGCCGTGGTCAAGCCGGGACACCTGGACGTGTATCCCGCCCCGTCGCCGCAGGCCGACGCGCTGATGGCGGGCCACACCATCGTGGCCTCGATGTCGACCGGTGACCTCGCCGAGTGGCTGTCCTGGGATCCGGTGCGTGCCGAGCGGATCAGGGAGTCCGGCATCCACACCACGATGTCCGTGCCGATCCAGGCCCGTGGGACCACCCTCGGGGTCGCCGTGCTCACCCGGTTCCGCAACCCCGAGCCGTTCACGACCGACGACGCGCTGCTGGCCGAGGAGATCACGGCCCGCGCGGCCGTCTGCATCGACAATGCCCGCCGCTACTCCCGGGAGCGCGAGACCGCCCTGGCCCTGCAGCGCAGTCTGCTCCCCCGGTCCCTGCCGCGCACCGCCGCGCTCGAAGCGGCCTCCCGGTATCTGCCTGCGGCGCGGTCGGGGGTGGGCGGTGACTGGTTCGACGTGATCCCGCTGTCCGGGATGCGCGTCGCGATGGTCGTCGGGGACGTGGTCGGCCACGGCATCCAGGCGTCGGCCACCATGGGGCGGCTGCGCACCGCCGTGCGTACCCTGGCCGACATCGACCTCGCCCCCGACGAACTGCTCACGCACCTCGACGACCTGGTGGTGCGGCTGTCCGAGGGGACGGGCCACGAGGGCAGCCCCGGCGAGGTGGGCGCCACCTGTCTGTACGCGGTGTACGACCCGGTGTCCCGGCGCTGCACGCTGGCCCGGGCCGGGCACCCCTCGCCGGTCATGCTCCCGCCGGGCGGCGAGCCACGGGAGATCGAGCTGCCCGCCGGGCCGCCGCTGGGCCTGGGCGGGCTGCCGTTCGAGTCGGCCGAGATCGAACTGCGCGAGGGCACGGTGCTCTCCTTCTACACCGACGGCCTGGTCGAGACCCGGGAGCGCGACGTCGACGCCAGCCACGTACTGCTGTGCGACGCGCTGGCGGCCCCTTCCGAATCGCTGGACGAGACCTGCGACCACATCCTGAGCGCCCTGCTCCCGTCGGGCGGCGCCGCCGACGACGTGGCGCTGCTGCTGGCCCGTACCCAGGGTCTGCCCGCCTCCGGAGTCGCGACCTGGGACATCCCGGCCGACCCGGCGCTGGTCGCGCCGATCCGCAAGCAGGTCGTGGAGCAGCTACGCACCTGGAGCCTGAGCGAGGTGTCGTTCACTGTCGAGCTGGTGGTCAGCGAGCTGGTCACCAACGCCATCCGCTACGGCATCCACCCCATCCGGCTCCGGCTCATCCACGACGCGGCCACGCTGATCTGCGAGGTCTCCGACACCAGCCACACGGCACCGCATCTGCGCCGCGCCAAGATCTTCGACGAGGGCGGCCGCGGGCTGCTGCTGGTCGCCCAGCTGACCCAGCGCTGGGGCAGCCGGCACACCGCGGACGGCAAGACGATCTGGGCGGAGATCGGGCTCGTCGACGAAGAGTGAGACGAGAGCCGGGCGCACCCGCGAGTACTCAGCCGAAAAACGGGGATTCGTCACAAACATGGGACGTACACGCGCATTCCACCCCTTACCCCGCGCCCATCAGGGCCACCGGGGGCACCGAGCGGCTCCCCTGGTCAGCGCCTTCGCACTGCTGGGCCTGCTGGCCGCCTGCGGAAGCGGCGCCGACTCGTCGGGCGCCGCCCAGACACCGGCCGTCACGAGCAGCCGTACGTCCGGACCGGCCACGACCGGAGGGGCGAGCCCCTCGGCAGAGCCGGGCACGACCGAACCGGGTGTGACCCCACCGGGCACCGCCGACACCGGCAGCCCTGTGACCCAGTCGGCGGCCGCCGCCCCGCGCTGCCACACCTCCGAGCTGCGCGCGTCCCTCGGCCGCCCCAGCCCCGGAGCCGGACAGCGGAACTTCCCGATCGTGCTGACGAACACGACCGACCGGACCTGCAGCGTTCGCGGCTACCCCGGTGCCGCGTTCGTGGACGCGTCCGGATCGCAGCTCGGCCCGGACCCGAAGCGCTCCCCCGACACTCCGACGACCGTCTCGCTGGCCCCGGGCCACAGCGCCTGGGCCGGGCTGACCTTCGCCAGCCCCGAGATCACCGGGGCGAAGACGGCCGTGCCGAAGGCACTGCTCGTCACGCCGCCGGACGAGCGGGACCCGCTCAAGGTGGCGTGGACGGCCGGTGAGGTGCCCGTGGCCGGGAAGAACTCCTCCGTGTTCCTGACGGTGGTCCAACCCGGAACCGGTGGCTGACCGCCGGTCAGCGACCGCCGTATCCGCCGCCGTACCCGTATCCGCCGCCGTATCCATAGCCGCCCGAGCCCTCGTGTCGGCCGCCGGATCCGCCGTCCTGGCCGTCCCATGAGCAGTAGTACGGGTTGTAGGAGCAGGCGTCGGTCGGGGACGGGCTCGTGGATGTCGGCTGTGCGGCCGACGGGGTCGCGGACGGTGTCGGGGTGGCGGTCGGGGTCTTCGACGGCGAGGGGGTCGGTTTCGGGGTCGGCGTGGGGGTGCCCGCCGAGTCGGCCTCGACCTCCGAACCCCAGTTGACGACCTCCATCCGGAGGTCCGTCCTCGACGTGTCGATCACCCAGTGCTGGGCGTCTCCGTCGTCGTCGCGGGTCTTGAGGACCAGGGCGCCCGAGCCGTCGGTGGCGGCCGGACTGAGGGCCAGGTCCTGGTTGAAGCGCGGTACCAGCGTGCCCTGGAGGGTGAAGTCGTAGCGGACGTTCTTGGCCTCGTTCTCGGAGAGACCGGTGCACCGGGTCAGCCGTACCGAGTAGCCGAGGTGGGAGTCGAGGCAGAGGCCGGGGTCGGCGGCGCTGCGCATCAAACCGTCGGTCTCGTACGACCACTGCTGGCCGACCGCCGCGGAGCACTTGGTCAGCTCGGTCTCGGCGTTCTCGGCGACCTTCCCACCGACGAGGC
Source organism: Streptomyces sp. HD (assembly GCF_028369295.1). Classification (GTDB taxonomy): domain Bacteria; phylum Actinomycetota; class Actinomycetes; order Streptomycetales; family Streptomycetaceae; genus Streptomyces. The sequence goes on along the minus strand of NZ_JAQMYP010000085.1, from coordinate 27,940 downwards.
CGACGCAGAGCCCTGACCCGATGTTGTGCAGTCGGCCCCGCAGATCACCCTTCGCCGCCTCGGCCGCGCCCGCCCAGGACGGGTTGCTGGTGGCACCGCCCGGGTCGGAGCCGGGTGTACCGGAGGGGCGGTCGTCGGCCGCCGGGGCGGGATTGTCTCCGGAGCCGAGGGCGGACCAGACGACGAGCGGCAGGACGACGAGGGCGCTGACCGTCACGACGGCCGCGGTGAGGTTGCGGCGCCGTGCGGCACGGCGGGCTGCCTTGAGGGCCGAGCGGCCGGAGCAGCTGCGGGTCTCGCCCGTGGGGGCTGTGCCGCCGGGGTCGCCGGGACGGGAGCCGGTGCGCGGCGCGGCTCGGCGGGCAGCCCGGCGTGCGCTGCGGGGGCCGGGCTGTGGGGGCACGGAGGCCAGGTCCGGGGTGGTGAAGGGCTCGCCCGCGGGGGCGGGTATCCCACCGAGCGGGGCGAACGCGGCGGCCCCGGGAGCAAAGGGTTCCCCGGGGAAGGACTCCCCGGCGAAGGCGTCCGCAGCGAAGGACTCTGCGGCAAACGACTGTGCGGCAAGGGGCTTCGGGGCGGGGGCGAGACCTTCGCCCCCAGGTCCCTCTCCGGCAGCGGCAGAGACAGGGGCGCCTCCCCAAGGACCGGATCCGGTGCCGTCGGCGAAGAAGGACTCGCCCGCGACGGTCGCCGGCTGGGCGGCAACGGCGCCCGTCGGCTCTTCGGCCTGTCGCGCTCTCGCCTCCACATAGGCTCCCGCGCCCCAGCCGAGTACCGCCTCGGCCAGTGCCAGGCCGAGCCCCGCGTTGAAGAAGTTCAGCTGCTCGGCGGTGTCACTGCAGTGGCCGCAGCGGTTCAGGTGCTCGCGCAGGTCCGGGTCGATGTCGACGCCGCCGCGCCGGTAGGTGACGTCCAGCATCCGCAGATAGCGGCGGCACTCCTGCTCGGGGGCGAGCTCGCGGTGGACCTGGAGGCACTCCTCGCGCAACCGGTCGTGGGCACGGCCCAGTTCGACGCGGGCGGACTCCTCGTCGAGGCCCAGGAGTCCGGCCGGTACGGCCGTCGTCTCCGCCTCGACCTCGGTGTGCCACAGCAGACAGCGGGCCGACTGGGGAACCCGTTGGAAGGCGCCGGTCAGCAGCCGGCGGTTCAGCGGCGGCAGCAGACGGGCGGCGGCACGCTCCGCGCCGTCCGCATCGGACCGCAGCTCCGGGTGGAGCAGTTCCCGTCTGCGGTCGGTGTCCCACTCGGCCGCGATCCGCCGTACGGTGACGAGGAGTTGGGGGCGCCAGGCGGCCGTCGGCCCGGTCTGCCGCAGCGTTTCGCCGAAAAGCCGGGTGAATGCCGCAGTGGTGAGCATTCCCGCGGAACGGGCGTCCACGGTGCACAGCCGTGCGTAGGCGAAGCCCGCTTCCCAGTGCCGGTCGAGGAGTTCACCCACGGGGTGGAGCGCTGGCGCCGCCCCGGTCCACCTCTTGAGTTCGGCGCTCAGTTGAGCGTCGGTCGCTTCAAAGAGGCGAGCGTCACGAGGGGAATTCGACGGGCCAGCGTCATGCACGGTGGCATTCCTCCGGAGGGCATGCGGCATTAAAGGTCCATACCAAGGGGTATACTCCGAGCACAGCTCTTGTGAAGCGTGAGGCGCATGAGAGCGAAGCACACCTTTGCACAGGTCAGCGGCAGGGAACAAGGGATTCCGAGTTTTTGCGCATTGCGTGCGCGACGCTCACTGTTCGACAAACGGTCAATAGTCGTCCGTGGTCATTGCGACGTATCCACGCGGTAATTGGAAATGGTATCCACCGGGCGACGACAGGATTCCCGCCCAAACCATTGACGGGCCCCTCTCCCGCGCTTTTGCCTGGTCATACGCGCGCATCCGCCTTCACCGTACCTTCACAGGTCACCCTCCAACCATTGAACCGGTCACCCGGTATGCACCGGGCGGCAACCCGTACCGTTCGCGGAACACCCGGTTGAAGTGAAACGGGCTCGCGAACCCGGAGGCGGCCGCCACGCGTTCCACGGACAGGTCGGTGCTCTCCAGCAGCCGGGCGGCGTGTCGCAGCCGCGCCTCGCGCAGCGCGCGCATCGGCGACTGCCCGATCTGCTGGGTGAACAGGTGCGCGAACCGGGAGGGCGAGAGCGCGACGTGCCCGGCGAGCGAGCGGACGGTGTGCGGGGCGGCCGGATCGGCGGTGATCAATGCCTGAGCCCGACGGACCCGCGCGTCGGCACCCGGGCGGGACTGGGGCGTCCGCGCGCTGCCGGCGGTGAGCAGCACGACCTCCTCCAGTGAGCACAGGGCGAGTTCGCGGGCCGCGCTGCCGTGCGCCACGGCGACCGACTCGTCCCCCGGCGCCCTGTCGGGCGGCGCCTCGGCGCCCGTCCAGCGGGCGTCGGCGAGCATCCGCAGGAACGCCGCCTCGACGCGGCCGCGCACCGCGTCCGGCGTCGGTGTGACGACGTACAGACCGTCGCCGGTGCCGTACGGGCGCAGCCAGGACCGCCAGGAGGGGCGGGCCTGGCAGTGCACCCACCAGAACTCCCAGTGCCGTGCGCCCGGTTCGACGCCGTAGCCGTGCGGCACACCAGGCGCGAGCACCACCAGGTCCCCCGCCCCGGCCCGCGCCTCGGCGCCGCCGTGCCGGAGCCGGCCCTGTCCGCCGGTCGTCCAGGTGAACAGCCAACTGTCCGCGCCGCGCGGCCGGTTGACCCCGTACCCCGGCGGCTGGTCGAACCGGCCGACCACCACCACACCGGGCGGCGGGGCGGGATCATCGGATGCAGCAGCCTCGGACAATCCGTCAGCGCTCACGGTCATCCTCCTGTGATGGGCACCGGCCTAGCTTGATGGGGCGAGGACACCTGACCGAGGAGTGCGCCCATGACAGCCACGGACATCGACACCACCGACGCTCCCATCCTGCCCGAGGCCGGACTCCGCCAGTTCCGCGAGGACGGCTTCACGGTCGTACGCGGGCTGTTCGGGTACGACGAGATCGACCGACTCCGCGCCCGGTTCGCGGCGCTGCACGCTGCCGGGCCGGTGCCCGGGCACTTCGAGCCGCGGCCGTCGGACGTCGACCCGCTGCGGGCGTACCCGAGGGTGATGCAGCCGCACGAGATCGATGAACTCTCCTTGCGGGTGCTGCTCGATCCCCGGCTGCGTGGCGTGCTGGAGGTGCTGCTCGGGGAGGAGGTGCTGGCCGCGCAGAGCATGTTCTACTTCAAGCCGCCGGGGGCCCGGGGGCAGGCGTTGCACCAGGACAACTTCTATCTGCGGGTCGAGCCGGGCACCTGTGTGGCGGCGTGGATCGCCTGCGATGTGATCGACCGGGAGAACGGGGGGCTCGAAGTCGTCCCCGGCACGCATGCGATGGGCCTCTTCTGCCCGGAGTCGGCGGACGCCGAGGTGTCCTTCGCGCGGGAGTACGTTCCGCCGCCGGCCGGGCTGGCGGCCGTGCCGGTCGACATGGAGCCGGGGGATGTCCTGTTCTTCAACGGCAGCGTGGTGCACGGCTCGCAGCCCAACCGGACGGTGGATCGGTTCCGACGGTCGTTCATCGGTCACTACGTGGGGCGCTCGGCCGACCGGATCGGGGCGTACTACCGGACGGTGTCGATGAGCGGTGAACGCGTGCCGTTGGCCGAGAGCGAGGGTGCGGGACCGTGCGGCACCGAGTTCCCGCCGGACGGTCCCCACTAGGCGGCGCTAGGCGGGCGCGAAGCGATCACCGGTGTGAATCCGGTCGCTCGTGCTCAGGGGCCGTTCGGCCCAGGCGCGGGGTGCGGGAATCTGCCCCCCCTGGACGCCGATCGGCTGCGGCTCGCCAGAGCTCCCGCGAACATGGCCGCCGGCGCCGGCCGGCCGAGGCGGCTCAGAACCCCCGGCCGGCCGTCGCCGCCGCGTCGGTCAGACCGATGTCGGTCTTCGGCTCCCGGGTGCGGAGACACTGCACACAGGGACCCTGGTCTGCTGCAGGCCGAACAGCTCCAGCAACGGGTCCGCTCGTCGGAGGCGGCGACGAGCTCGGACAGACGCCGCAGAAGGTCGATGACGTCGAAGTCGTCGATCAGGGAGTCCGCCGGCTCGACGAAGATCTCGGCGAGACGCTGTTCCACGTTATGCCGGTCATCCCTTTCCGCCGTCGGCCGTGTACGGCCCGTTCACGTCGTTGCTGAAACGGAGTTTCCTGGCCACCACGTCCTGGGCGACCTCACCCAACGGCCGTCCGCTGGCGTAGGCGTGGGCGCGCAGTCGCACCAGGGCCTCCGCGAGCGGCACATCGAGCTGCACGCTGATCATCCCGGTTGCCTGGTGCACGACGGACCTGTGCAGTCCGCCGGACGCCCACATCGTCCGCTCCTGGGTCACCTCGCCCTCGCCGTGCCAGGCACCTGGCGGGTTCTCGTACAGCAGAGCGGTGGTCAGTCCGGCGGCCAGCGCGAGGGCGTCGTCGTGCTGCTGCTCGGTCAGCTTGCGATCCGGTGAGCTCAGCACGGTCAACACCCCCAGGCGGATGCCGCCCGCCCCGAGGAAGTAGCAGCACACGCCGTGCACGCCCGCTCTACGGGCCGCCGGGACCAGGGCGGGCCAGCGCCCCCGCCGCACCGCCTCAAGGTCGGGCTCCAGCACATGAGTTCTCGTACGGATCGCCTCGGGGCCGGGCCCCTCACCGAGGGTGTACTGCAACTCCTCGAATCGCGCGCTCGCGCCCGGCGTCCACCACAACGGCTCCGCGAGGTGGCCGTGGCCGACCATCAGCGCCACCGCGACACCGTCGGCAGCCAGCACCTCGGCGCCGGCACGCATCACCTCGTCGCCCGGGCCGCGGCCCAGCGAACGCAGCACCTCGGCCATGCCGTCGCTGATCACCGGACCCCACTCCGTCACCGCCGGAAGCGGGCACGACACCCGCGGACTCACAGGCAGACTACTTCGCGGAACGAGCGCCGGCCGCGCATCGGCGACGGATGCGCAACGGATGGGCCACTCGATCTTCGCCGTCCGGAAAACCGGTCAATCAGTCAGCTTTCGGTCGACGTAACGTCGCCCGGGCGGCCGTGTGCCCCAACGGCTCATTTCCGTGCCGCAAGGAAGCGGAACGGGTCTCTCTTTCGCCTTACCGGCGGCCCGCGCCTGTGCAACTCTCCATCGGAAAGGGCCCGTCGGGCCCATGGGTGGCGGCCGCCGCCGTGAGTCGGCGTCAGCGGCGGCCGCCGGCGCGAGGACCCGTGCGGCTCCCCAACCACGGGGCGCCTCGCGCAGGATCGTCCTCACGGCACCTGAGGCGTGCGGGAGTGCGCCCCAGCTCGAACAGCCGGAGGACGAGGGCCGGAGTCCGCTGGACCGTTCGCTGCGGAATGCGGGCTCCGGTTCCCTGGAGGTCTTGTCTGTCGCTCCGAGCCCGGGGTCTGGGGGCAGTCGCCTTGATTCCCTCACAAAGGGAACGAGGCTCTTCGGATGGAGATGCTAGAACGCGTCAGGAGCAGCGCAATAGCCCGCGTTTCGGCCTGTTCGACCTGGTGAACGTGTGCTCGTCAGCTGTGGGACTCAAGTGTCGGCGCCGGTCGGCTGTGACCCGCGCGTGCGGCCCCGGACGCGCTTCAGTGGCCGATGACCGGATGGGCACTGTAGGGCAGCCGCAGTTCCTCCAGTTCCTTCTCGCTCAGCTCCAGTTCGACCGCTGCCACCGCATCCTCGATGTGGTGCGGCCTGGCGGCGCCGATGATCGGGGCCGTCACCGTGTTCTGGTGCAGGAGCCAGGCGAGGGCGATCCGGGCGCGGGGGATGTCGCGTTCGTCCGCGAGCCGGGTGACGGCCTCGACGACGACGCGGTCGCCCTCGGCGTACAGGGTGTTGCCGAACCCGTCGGTGGCGCTGCGTTCGGTGACCGTGCCCCAGTCCCGGGTGAGGCGGCCGCGTGCCAGTGGGCTCCAGGGCAGGACACCGACGCCCTGGTCCGCGCAGAGCGGCAGCATCTCGCGCTCCTCCTCGCGGTAGAGGAGGTTGTAGTAGTTCTGCATCGAGACGAACTTGGTCCAGCCGTGCCGCTCGGCCGTGTGCTGCATCTTGGCGAACTGCCAGGCGTACATCGAACTCGCTCCGATGTAGCGCACCTTGCCCGCCCTGACCAGGTCGTGCAGGGCCTCCATCGTCTCCTCGACGGGGGTGTCCCGGTCGAAGCGGTGGATCTGGTACAGGTCGACGTAGTCCGTGCCGAGGCGGGCGAGGCTGTGGTCGATCTCCGTCATGATGGCCTTGCGGGAGAGTCCGGCGCCGTTGGGGCCCGGCCGCATCCGGAGATTGACCTTCGTCGCGAGCACGATCTCGTCCCGGCGGGCGAAGTCGCGCAGAGCCCTGCCGACGATCTCCTCGCTGGTGCCGTCGGAGTAGACGTTGGCGGTGTCGAAGAAGTTGATCCCCGCTTCCAGCGCCTGCCGGATCAGTGGCCTCGACGCCTCCTCGTCGAGGGTCCACTCGTGAGCGCCGCGCTCGGGAACGCCGTAGGTCATGCAGCCCAGACAGATTCGTGACACGTCCATGCCCGTCGAACCGAGCTTCACGTACTGCATCGTCGCTGCTCCTGCCTTCGGGGTGTGGGGTACGAGGGGAGCGTACGTGTCTTGTCCATCCATCACCTCTGCTTTCCTGCCGCACCCTTCACGGCCGCCGCTCTCCGGCGCTTTGTCCCGCCAAGTGCCATACAGGTAGACGCAGTTCGCTCTCGCCGCCGCGACGCCACACCGTGACGTACGAGGGACCGTCCGGCACCCGCATCCCGAGGGCCCGCCACTCGTCCGTCCAGCCGGGGAGCCCGAGCGGCCAGAAGGGCACGGCCGCCGCGAGATCGCCTCGGATCGACTTGTACGCGTTCACCGCGTCCCGGACGAGCCCGAGCCGGTGCCGCGACATCCGGGTCAGGTGGCCGGACAGATGGATGCGGCCGAACAGGGCCCCGCCCAGCGTGAAGGTGATCAGGTCGTCGTCGAACTCCGGCTGCGGGTAGGCCCAGACGGCACCCTGTTCCGGCGGGGCCGCGCGGTGCCCGCCGCGCGCTACGAGGCCACGCTCGCCGACATCGGCGGCACACCGTCGTACGACTACTCGTCCTCGGCCGGTGTGGACACCGGTGCCCTCGTTCTGCGCTCCGGTGACAAGGCCGTGTTCGACGTGTACGCGCCGCGCGACGACTACTTCACGGTCGTGCCGCAGGCCACGGCGCCCGTGCGGCTCGCGCTGCACGGGGAGACGGTGACGGCGCAGCCGGGCAAGCCCCTGCGGCTGTATCTGGTGGCCGGAAACAATCGCGCCACCCTGACCGCCCGGCACGCCGCCGTCCGCTCCCTCGACGTCTCGGGCAATGGCTCGACCACCGGCACGCTCTCCTACGAGACCGCCTCGGCGACCCTCGCGGGCGGCGCGGCACTGGTCGACTCCCCGTACGCGTCCGGTGGTTCCGCCATCGGCTCGCTCGGCAACAGCCCCGCGACGCCAGTCGCCGGCCACGGTGGGCCGAGGCAGCCGTGCCACCGCTGAGTTCACGGTGGACGCACCCCGCTCCGGCCGCCACGTCCTGGTCGTCCACCATGCCCACAACGACCGGCGTGACAACGGCCACGCCTGCAACACGGACATCATGTCCCGTACGGCGGACATCACCGTGGGAAGCGGGCCGCCGCGCACGGTCACCTTCAAGAACACCTGGAGCCAGGGCGACTACTGGACGCTGGGCGTCCCCGTCGGCCTCAAGAAGGGCTCCAACACGGTGATGTTCGGGAACGCGAGCGCGTGGGCGCCGAACATCGACCGGATCGAACTGGGCCGAGTCGTCGGCTGACGACCTCGACTCCCGGGCCGGACGGTGGCCCCGAAACCCCGGTCGGGGTGCGGGGTCACCGCTCCAGCAGTTCCAGCGCCCGTTCCCACCCGAACTCCGGCCGCCCGCCGTCCTCGCCCGGCTCGCCGGTGTACGGCTCCCCGAAGCGCACGCCCATGCCCCGCAGCCGTATCAGGCTGTCCTGGTACGCGGGATGGGTGGCCAGCGCGTCGGCCACGCAGGGCAGGACTGCGATGGGGACGCCGAGGCCGTATGCCTCGCACAGGGTGCCCAGGGCGAGGGTGTCGGCCGTGCCGGCGGCCCACTTGTTGAGCGTGTTGAAGGTGGCCGGGGCGACGACGACGGCGTCGGGCGGCGGGAAGGGGCGCGGATCCGCGGGCGTGCGCCAGGCCGATCGGATCGGGCGGCCGGTGAGGGCCTCGACTGCGCCGGCGTCGAAGAAGCCGTTCATGGCGACCGGGGTCGCGATGACGCCGACCTCCCAGTCCCGCTCCTGGGCGGCGGTGATCAGCTTGCTGACGCCCGCGGCGATCCCGGCGGCGCAGACGACGACGTAGAGGAAGGGCTTGCGGGCGTGTTCGGTCACCCGCGCACCCTACTCACCGCCCTTGAGCCTCCTAGCGGACCGGGAAGGACAGGCCCCGCTCGTTCTCGGGTCGTGAGCCGAAGATGCGGCGTTCCTTCTCCTCGATCGGCACGTCGTTGATGCTGGCCTCGCGTCGGGTCATCAGGCCGTGCTCGTCGAACTCCCACAACTCGTTGCCGTACGACCGCCACCACTGGCCCTCGGCGTCCCGGCACTCGTACTGGAAGCGGACCGCGATGCGGTTGCCGTCGAAGGCCCACAGGTCCTTGCGCAGCGCGTACTCCCGCTCGCGGGCCCACTTCGCGGTGAGGAGCTCGACGATCTCGGCGCGGCCGGTGACGAAGGTGTCGCGGTTGCGCCACACCGAGTCCTCCGAGTAGGCGAGCGCCACCTTGTGCGGGTCGCGGGTGTTCCAGGCATCCTCGGCGGCCTGCACCTTCCGTGCGGCGCTCTCGCGGGTGAACGGCGGCAGGGGCGGGCGGTCGGTCATGTCATCCTCCGAGGCCGAAACGGTGGTACAAACACGGGAGAACGTGCGTTCTCCGCTTGGCTGCTACCGTAGGAGAACGCACGTTCTCGCGTCAAGGAGTGGTCGTACATGGACAGCGCAACAGCCCGGGAGCAGGCGCTGGACGCCGCGGAGAAGTTGTTCTACGGGCGCGGCATACAGTCCGTCGGCATGGACGACATCCGGGGCGCGTCCGGGGTCTCGCTCAAGCGGCTCTACCAGCTGTTCCCGGCGAAGGAGCAGCTGGTGGAGGCGTATCTGGAGCGGCGTGACGTGCGCTGGCGCGGCGGGCTCGCCGCCCATGTGGAGCGGGAGCCGGACCCCGAGGGGCGGATCCTGGCCGTCTTCGACTGGCTGGAGCAGTGGTTCGGCGAGGCGGACTTCCGCGGGTGCGCCTGGATCAACTCGTACGGCGAGCTGGGCGCGCGGTCGGAGCGGGTGGCGGACCAGGTGCGGGCGCACAAGCGGGCGTTCCGTGACTACCTGGCCTCGCTGGTGGCCGGGGCGGGGCTGCCGGAGGCAGTCACCGGGCAGGTGTATCTGCTGGCCGAGGGCGCCATGGTCACGGCGGGCATCACGGGGGGTACGCGGCCCGCGGCGGAGGCGCGGGAGGCGGCGCGGTCGCTGCTGGCGACGCGTTGAGGCCGGGCCCGCCACCAGGGGGCTCCTGGGTGCGGGACCCGGCCACGGCTCGGGCCTCGGGTGGGGTGGCCGGCGTCAGCTCCCCTCTTCCGACACGGTGATGGCGCTGACCGGGCACGACCGGGCGGCCTCCCGCACCATCGGGTCGCCGCCGCCGTCCTCCCGGCCGGGCAGCAGGGTGCTGAAGCCGTCGTCGTCCTGGGTGAAGACGGACGGGGCGGCGAGGGCGCACTGGCCGGCGCCGATGCAGACGTCGTGGTCGATGTGGATGTCGAGTGTTTCGCGCGTTTCGTTGTGCATGACCGGAGCCTCTTACCAGGTCACGGGGAGTTCCAGCATCCCCTGGATCGTGTCGCCGGGTTTGAAGGGGATTTCCTCCGCGGGGACGGCAAGGCGCAGGGTCGGCAGCCGGGTGAGGAGGGTGCGCAGGGCGATCTCCATCTCGGCGCGGGCCAGGTTCTGGCCGAGGCACTGGTGGATGCCGAAGCCGAAGGCGACGTGATGGCGGGTCGGGCGGTGCCAGTCCAGGCTGTCCGGGTCGGCGTACACGGCCTCGTCTCGGTTGATGACCGACGTCGAGAAGACCACGCCGGAGCCCGCCGCTATCGTCTGCCCGTCCACCTCGATGTCCTCGACGGCGACCCGCAGCAGGCCGTCGGCGATCGACAGCATCCGCATGAGCTCCTCGACCGCGGCGGGCAGCAGCCCCGGGTCGGCGCGCAGCTCGGCCAGGCGGTCGGGGTGCTGGAGGAGGGTGAAGGTGCCCAGGGAGATCATGTTGGCGGTCGTCTCGTGGCCGGCGACCAGCAGGATGGTGGCGAGGGCGATGAGCTCCTCGCGGTCCAGCGCGCCGTCGCGCAGCTGCTGGTGGACGAGGTCGTCCAGGACGCCGTCACCGGGCTCCGACTGCTTCTGCTTCCGGTCGATCAACTCGCCGAAGTACACCTCCAGCTGATCACGGGCGTCCATGGTGTCCTCGGCCGTGGGGCCGCGCAGCAGGCGTCGTGACTGTCCCTCGAAGAAGTCGTGGTCGGCGTAGGGAACGCCGAGCAGGGCGCAGATGACCATCGAGGGCACGGGCAGCGCGAAAGCGCTGACCAGTTCGGCGGGGGCGCCCCGGTCGATCATCGCGTCGAGCCGTTCGTCCACGATGCGCTGGATCTCCGGGCGCAGCTCGGCGGCACGCCGAAGCGTGAAGCTGGGGACCATCATCCGTCGCTGGACCCGGTGTTCGGGGTCGTCGACGCCCAGAAGCGCGCTCTTCCGCTTGATGAGCCCCGCGAACCGCGCGGTGGGCGCGGGGAACTCGGGCCGGGTGCGGTCGGAGGACAGTCGCGGGTCGGCCAGCAGGGTGCGGGCGAGGCCGTGACCGGTGACAAGCCAGACCTCGCGGCCGTCGTAGAGGGTGATGCGGGCCAGCGGGCGGGTGTCGCGCAGAGGGTCGTAGGCGGTGGGCGGGTGGTACGGACAGGTGCGGTTCTGAGGAAAGGCGACGGTGTGCGGTGCCGTCATGTCCGTCATGGAAGACCTCGCAGACGATGAGTACGTCGTACCGATCTTCATTAGATGCCTTGGGCATCTACCAGGGCGATGCCAAGTTCGGCCAGATCAGGCATCCGGGCAATCTGGCCGGGGATCGTCGTACAGAACTTCGATCTCGGGGCCGACCGGCCCGCTCCGCGAAGAAATTCGCTTGTCGGCGGACGGTCGCCACCCACAGAATCCGGCCATGCCCACGACTCTCGCCTTTCTGCCGCCGACCGTCGCCGTTTCTGCCGCGCGGTCCCAGCAGCAGTCCGGCCGACCGTGGAGGCCGACGCTTCCCGCGTCATGACCGGCGCGCTCGTCGCGGGGCTGGTCGCGGGCTACGGCATCGCCGTCCCGGTCGGCGCGGTCGCGACCTACCTGGTCTCCCTCACCGCCCGTACATCCCTGCGGACCGGGGTCTGCGCCGCGCTCGGCGTCGCGATCGCCGACGGGCTCTACGCCCTGGTGGCCACCCTCGGCGGTGCCGCGCTGGCGGCCGCGCTGCGTCCGGTGCTGGTGCCGCTGCGCTGGGCCTGCGCCCTGGTGCTGGCGATCCTCGCGGTACGGGGCGCGGTCACCGCCGTACGCCACCATCGCGCACAGCGCCTCACCACCGGCTCCACGCCCCCTTCTCCCCCGAGCCCGGCGCGCGCCTGTCTGACGCTGCTCGGCATCACGCTGCTGAACCCGACGACCGTGATCTACTTCGCCGCCCTGGTCCTCGGCACCCGCGCGACGGATGCCGCATCGCCCCTGGAGCAGGGCGTGTTCGTGCTGGCCGCGTTCGCCGCCTCGGCGAGCTGGCAGCTGCTGCTCGCCGCGGGCGGCGCGCTGTTGGGACGGGTACTGACGGGGCGTCGGGGGCGGTTGGTGACGGCGCTGGTGTCCAGCGGCGTGATCCTGACGTTGGCCGTGCGGATACCGATGTAGGCGCCGCAGGATGAATCCCGCACGTAACGGTGTTGAGGAAAGACGCCAGTCAGCGCCAGGAAACGACGACGGGACCGATGCCATGCCTCTTGACGGTGAGTACGAGCCCAGCCCGACCCAGTGGGTCCGCGACCAGGTGGAGTTGTACGAGAGCTCCGGCGGCACCAAGGGGACGACCCTCATGGACACGGGGATGCCGGTGATCCTGCTCACGACCCGGGGTTCCAGGAGCGGCAAGATCCGCAAGACGCCGCTGATGCGCGTCGAGCACGAGGGGCGTTATGCCGCGGTGGCCTCGCTGGGCGGGGCGCCCAAGCACCCGGTCTGGTACCACAACGTCAAGGCCGACCCCCAGGTGGAACTCCAGGACGGACCGGTGAAGCGCGACATGAAGGCCCGCGAGGTCACCGGTGCGGAGAAGGACGAGTGGTGGGAGCGTGCCGTCGCGGCCTATCCGCCGTACGCCGAATACCAGGAGAAGACGGACCGGGTGATCCCGGTCTTCGTGCTGGAGCCGTTCGACGAGGTCTGAGCAGGGCTTCGGAAATTTTTTCTCCCGAGACGCATGAACCCGTGTTCGTCGGGCACACGTGCGTCAGGCCCCGCCGCGCTCCCCCGTCGCGGCGGGGCTTCCTTCTGCCTCGCGGGCGGAGCGTTCGGTCACGTCGAGGAAGACCTGGTCCGCCTCGGCGACGCTGCGGCCGATGGACCGCTTGATGCGGACGGCGACCTCCTCGACCTGTTCGCTGTCGAGGCCGGGCACCAGATCGACACGGGCCGCCACCAGGGCGGTCTTCAGGCCCGTCTTCATGGTGAACAGCGCCTCCACGCTGTCGATCTCCGGCTGCTCCGCCAGCAGGGCGCGGATCTCGGCGTCGGCCTCGGGGTCGGCGGCCTCCCCGATCAGTTGGTCACGGGCGTCGCGGCCGAGCCGGTAGGCGACGTACACGAGCAGCGCACCGATCGCGAGCGAGGCGGACGCCTCCCAGACGACCTGCCCGGTCACCATGTGCAGCGCCATGCCGCCGAAGGCGAGGGTCACGCCGAGCACCGCCGTGGCGTCCTCGGCGACCACCGTGCGCAGGGCCGGGTCGCGCAGGCCCTCCGACAGTCCGCCCTGCCGGCGTACCTGGTACAGCGCCCGTACCAGCGACGCGCCCTCCGCGACGAAGGCGACCCCGAGCACGACCATGCCCGCCACATAGCCGCTGAACTGCTCCTCGGCGCCGCCACGCAGCGCCTCGAAGCCCTGGAAGAAGGAGAAACAGCCGCCCATCACGAAGATGCCGACGGCCGCGAGCAGCGACCAGAAGAAGCGCTCCTTGCCGTAGCCGAAGGGATGGCGGGCGTCGGCGGGGCGGCGGCTGCGGCGCAGCGCGGCCAGCAGGAAGACCTCGTTCATGCTGTCGGCCACCGAGTGCGCCGCCTCCGACAGCAGCGCGGGTGACTGGGCGAGGACTCCGCCGACCGCCTTGGCGACGGCGATGACGAGATTGGCCGCGAGGGCCACCAGAACGGTGACACGAGTCCTGCGGTCCGCTTTCGGTGCCTTGGACGTGCTGCTCACTCACGCCGACTGCCCCGGTCGCCCCGGCTCACACGGCGCCGACGGCGGAAATCGGGGAACCCCGGGGATCCGGCGAGATCCTGCGGGATCCAGGATTTCGGCAAATCCGGGGGATCCGGCGAGATCGGGGAACCCGGCATTCAGGCAAGGACTTGTGACGGCGTACGGCAGAGAGGAGCGCGATCATGAGCGGCGGGGGCAACACCGCCTACGGCAGGAAGCCCTTCGAGCGGTCGAAGGCCCACTTCACGGACCGGATCACCGCGGACGGCCGGGACGGCCGGCCGGTGGCGGCGGGCCGCTACCGGCTGGTGGTCAGCCGTGCCTGTCCGTGGGCGAGCCGGGCGGTGATCTCCCGGCGGCTGCTCGGCCTGGAGGACGCCCTGTCCATGGCGATCGCCGACCCGATCCAGGACGACCGCAGCTGGCGCTTCACCCTGGACCCCGACGGCCGTGACCCGGTGCTCGGCATCCGCTTCCTCAGCGAGGCCTACGACCGGCGGGAGACCGACTACCCCGGCGGGGTGAGCGTGCCCGCGATCGTGGACGTACCGAGCGGCGCGCTCGTCACCAACGACTACGAGCGGATCACGCTCGACCTCGCCACCGAGTGGACGGCCCTGCATCGCGACGGCGCGCCCGACCTCTACCCGAAGGCACTGCGCGACGAGATCGACGGTGTGATGGCCGACGTCCACGCGGACGTGAACAACGGTGTGTACCGGGCGGGCTTCGCCACCGGCCAGGAGGAGTACGAGGAGGCGTGCGCGCGGCTGTTCCGGCGCCTGGAGCTGCTCACGGAGCGGCTGGCCGGGCAGCGCTATCTGGTCGGCGACACGATCACCGAGGCGGACATCCGGCTGTTCACCACGCTGGTCCGCTTCGACGCCGTCTACCACGGCCATTTCAAGTGCAACCGCTGGAAACTGACGGAGAATCAGGTCCTGTGGGCGTACGCCCGCGACCTCTACCAGACGCCGGGATTCGGTGACACCGTCGACTTCGACCACATCAAACGGCACTACTACCGGGTGCACAGCGGCATCAACCCGACCGGCATCGTGCCCCTCGGGCCGGATCTGTCGGGCTGGCCCGCACCGCACGGCCGGGAGAGGCTGGGCGGCAGGCCATTCGGCGACGGGACGCCGCCCGGGCCGGTCCCGGCGGCCGAGGAAGTCCCCGCCCGGGGACGGCCCTGAGAGCAAGGAGGCGCACGTGGCCAAGAGGACGAAGAAGAAGCTGAAGCTGCCCCTGGCCTACAAGCCCCTGGGATTCGCGCTGGGCTGGGCGAGCGGCACACTGGCCGGGCTCGCCTTCCGCAAGACCTGGACGGCGCTACGGCACGAGGACGACGCTCCCGACGCGCTGGACCGGGACCGCGGCTGGGGCGAGATCCTGCTGGCGGCCGCGGTCCAGGGCGCCCTCTTCGCGGTGGCGCGCAGCGTGGCGGACCGCACGGGCGCGAAGGCGATCGAGCGGTCGACGGGGGTGTGGCCGGTCAGCGACAAGGGCGGGCGGGACTGACAGTCCCGAGAGCACTCTCAGGCCGTCCGCGACCGACGGGGCTCAGCCCTGCTTCGGTGCATCCACGACCGAGCGGCGCAGGGTGAAGGAGTGGCCGGCCGGGTCGGCGTAGCCGCGCTCCTCGTACGGGCCCGCTGCCTCCCTGGCCTCCAGGGGGCGGCCGCCGAGCCCGACGATCCGGCGCTCGGCCGCGTCCAGGTCCTCCACCGTGAAGTCCAGATGGGCCTGGAGGGAGTTCTCGGGGCGCGGCCAGCTCGGCGGAGTCGCGTTCATGTCGCGGCGGAACGCGAGCCGGGTGCCGTCGGCGCCCCTGATCTCGACGCGGTTGGCGGTCGCGTCCGTCTGCTCACCCTCCAGCAGTTCCGTGTAGAACACGGCGAGCTTCTCGGGTTCGGCGCAGTCGAGCACCACGAAGCCCGCTTTCACCAGTGCCATGGTTCCTCCGCAGGGTCCTGGGCGCGGGACGGTCCTGCCCCCTCGCCCTGTCCCCCACGGGTGTCCCGGTCGGGCGGTTTCAGTCCGCCACCAGCCACTTCCCGTCCCGCATCAGCTCCCGCCCGGCCAGTTCGTCGGCCTCGCGCCAGGCCTGCACCCGGTCCGGCCGGACGCGGAAGTACAGGTAGGGCGTGGTGAGTCGGCGCGGGTCGAAGCCGGTCTTGGCCGCGAAGCGGTCGGCCTCCTCCGGGGGCAGTTGGGCAGGGGCCACGAACGTGTCGACCGTGCCCTCGATCATGACGACGTCACGGGTGGGTCCGATCGCGATCCGCGCCCGTCCGGTCATCCTCAGGTTCCGGCCCGTCGGGCTGTGCGTCGGCGTGGCCAGCAGCAGGGTCGAGCCGTTCCACAGGAAGGAGAGCGGGACGAGATACGGCACGCCGCCGTCCACCTCGGCCGTGGCGACCCACGCGTCCTGATCGTGCTCCAGACGGTGCAGGGTGTCCTGCTTGCGCTGTTCGGCGGGGCGTGCGGGCGGCGGCGTCATCGGCGTACGGCCTCTCACGGTGATGCGGAGTCGGACGTGTCCAGTGTGGCCGCCGGATGTCCGGCCCGGGGGCGGATTTCGGCCAGCCGGGCCGCCGCGGCGCTGAGCAGCAGGGCCAGGGCGGCCGGGTACGAGCTGCGCGGCATGTCCGCCACGAGATGGCGGGCGGTGGCGGCGATGTGCGGGTGGGTGTCGGCGGGCAGCCGCGCGTAGGTCGAGCGCCAGACCGCTGCCTCGGCCTCCCGTGCGGCCTTCGGCATCGCCGCGCTCGCCGAGTCGAGGGCGCCGTGGGCGAGAGCCTGGTCGACGAAGGCGTGGTAGATCCGCACCGCCTCGGCGTCGGGGAACCCGGCGCCGCGCAGCACGCCGAGGACGGTCTCGACGGCCTGGATCTCGTACGCCCGCCCGGTCACCCGGTAGGAGCTGAGCACCGCCGCCCGGGGCTGCGCGAGGGCCCCCGCGTGCATGCGCAGACCGAGATCGCGCAGGTCGGCGCGCCAGTCGCCGGTGGGGCGCCAGGTGCGCAGGGTACGGCCGATGAGTTCGTCGGCGATGGCGAGCATCAGGTCGTCGGTGTGCCGGAAGTACCGGTACAGCGAGCTGGGGTCGGCGCCGAGGGCGCGGCCGAGGCGGCGTACCGAGAGGGCGTCCGCGCCGTGCTCCTCGATGAGCCTGAGGGCCGTCTCGACGATCAGTTCCTCGGACAGGACGACACCCTGCTTGGTGGGGCGCCTGCGCTGCCGGGCGGCGGGCGGGACGACGCGCTCGCTCATGGACTGCCTCCCTCGGCCGGTGCCCCGCACCTTACGACAACAGTGTTGACCTGTTAACCCCCCGGACAGTTTCATGTCCGCTCATCGGGGCCGTCCAGGCCCCCGGTGCGAGCGGAGACCGGCCATGTCCGACAAGCAGCCCCACCCCGTCGACCCTCCCCCAGTCTTCGACCGGGGGGACCCTCATCTCGCTTCGCTCCGGCCCGAGCTGCGCAAGTCCCTCGGCGTCCTGGACGGCGTCGCCATCGCCGCCTCCAGCACGGCCGCCACCACCAGCATCGGCATCGGGCTCGGCGTCACGGCCGGCGTGGTCGGCCTGCATCTGCCGGCCATCATGCTGCTGGCGTTCTTGCCGGTCCTCGGTATCGCGGGCGCCTACTCACGGCTGAACAAGGTCGAGCCGAACGCGGGCAACGGCTATGTGTGGGTGGGCCGTTCGCTCACCCCCTGGCTGGGCTTCATGGTCGGCTGGGTGAACATCGTCGCCGTGGTGGCGTTCCTCGCCTACACCACCGCGGTCACCGGCTCGGCGCTGCTCCAACTCGCGGGTGACGCCGGGCTGCACCGGGTGGGCGGCCTCGCGCTGGACCCTGGTTCCACGTCGCAGACCACGGCGGTCGGCATCGTGGTCCTGGTGGCGGTCACCCTGACCGCGGTGACCGGCATCCGCACCGCCGCGCGTCTGCAGGCCGGGCTGCTGGTCTTCGAGTACGTCGTCCTGCTGGGCTTCTGCGGATACGGCATCGTCGCCGGCCCGCACGACTTCAGCCTGAGCTGGTTCGACCCGTTCGCGATCCCGTCGGCGACCGCGCTGGCCCAGGGGCTGTTGCTGTCGGTGTTCTGCTACTGGGGGTTCGAGTCGGCGTTCAGCGTCAACGAGGAGGTGCGTGACCCGCGCGACGCGTCCCGGGCCGGGATCACCACCCTGTTCACCATGCTGGGGCTGTTCCTGCTCGGTTCGGTTGCCTACCAACGTGTCCTGTCCGAGAAGGAGTTGGTCGGCCACGGCCCCGAGGGCCTCGCCTTCTTCGGTGAGCGGCTGGCCTCCCAGCCGTGGGCGGCGCTCCCGCTGATCGCCCTGATGTTCTCGGCGGTGGCCTCGCTGCAGGCCGGGGTGATTCCGACGGCCCGGGGAATGTTCGCGATGAGCCGGGACCGTACGCTCGGGCCGGTGTGGTCCAAGGTCAGCCCGCGGTACGGCACTCCGGTCATCGGCACGCTGCTGATCGGCGCGCTGGCCGTGGCGGTCGCGGCACTCGCGCTCGTCATTCCGCGGCTCGCCGACATGATCGTGGCGACGGTGAACGCCGTGGGCATCGTGGTCGCCCTGTCGTACGCCCTCACCGCCCTCGCCGCCGCCGTACGCTTCCGCGCCCTGCTGCGCGAGGACTGGTGGCAAGGAGTGCGCGCGGTGGTCCTGCCCACGCTGAGCGCGCTCGTGCTGCTCGGTCTCGGCGGCTATCTGGGCTGGTCGTTCTACACCTCCACCGACCACTTCGAAGTCAGCGCGGACAACGGGTGGTTCCTGCTCCTCACTCCCCTGGCGATGATCGCGTCCGGCTTCGTGGCCGCCGCGTGGGCCCGGTGGGTGCGCAGGTCGCCGTACTTCCAGACCGGCAAGGGCACCGACGCCGACGCGCCCCGGCTGCTCGCCACCTCTTGATGACTCCCGACCAGGAAAAGGAACATGTACGCAGATCTCCTCTTCACCGGCGGCCCCGTCCTCACCCCCGAGGGCCGCACCGCGTCCGCCGTGGCCGTCACCGGCGACCGCATCACCGCCGTAGGGCGCGAGGAGGTGCACGGTCTCGCCGGGCCGCGGACCGAGGTGGTGGACCTCGCCGGGCGGCTGCTGCTGCCCGGGTTCCAGGACGCGCATGTGCATCCCGTGCCGGCCGGACTGGAGCTGAGCCAGTGCGATCTGACCGGTACGAGGACGGCTCACGAGACGCTCGCCGCGGTGCGGGCGTACGCCGACGCGCATCCCGAGCGGGAGTGGATCACCGGGGGCGGCTGGTCGATGGAGGCCTTCGAGGGCGGTACGCCGACGAGGGAGTTGCTGGACGCGGTGGTGCCGGACCGGCCGGTGTATCTGCCCAACCGGGACCATCACGGCGCCTGGGTCAACAGCCGTGCCCTCGCGCTGGCCGGCATCACACGCGACACGCCCGACCCGGCCGACGGGCGGATCGACCGGGACGCCTCCGGTGAGCCGAGCGGGACCCTTCAGGAGGGGGCGATGCAGCTGGTGGGACGACTGACCCCGCCGGCCACGCAGGCCGACCGGGTGGCGGCCCTGCTGCACGCGCAGCGGCATCTGCACGCGCTCGGCATCACCGCCTGGCAGGACGCGCTCGTCGGCGACTTCCTCGGCATGGACGACCCGTCGCAGGCGTATCTGGCGGCCGCGCGGGACGGCTCGCTCACCGCGCGTGTCGTGGGCGCCCTGTGGTGGGACCGTGAGCGCGGCGCCGAGCAGATTCCCGAACTGGCCGAGCGGCGGGCGGCATTGAGTCACGGCCGGTTCAGTGCGACCAGCGTCAAGCTGATGCTGGACGGCGTCGCCGAGACCGGCACCGCCGCGCTGCTGGACCCCTACCTCGACAAGTGCGGCTGCGTCACCGCCAATCGGGGCACCAGCTTCATCGACCCGGAGCAACTGCCCAAGTACGTAACCGAGTTGGACGCCCTCGGCTTCCAGTGCCACTTCCACGCCCTCGGCGACCGGGCCGTGCGCGACGCGCTGGACGCGATCGAGGCCGCGCGTGCCGCGAACGGGCCGAGCGACACGCGGCCCCACCTGGCCCATCTCCAGGTCGTCCAGCCCGCCGACGTACCGCGATTCGCGCGGCTCGGCGCGATCGCGAACATCCAGCCGCTGTGGGCCGCGCACGAGCCGCAAATGGACGAGCTGACCATCCCCTTCCTGGGGCCCGAACGGGCCGCGTTGCAGTACCCGTTCGGGGCGCTGCTGCGCTCCGGTGCCCGGCTCGCGGCGGGCAGCGACTGGCCGGTGAGCAGCCCCGATCCGTTGCACGGCATCCATGTGGCGGTCAACCGGGTGGGACTGGGCGGCGACACGCCGGTG
Organism: Streptomyces sp. HD; assembly: GCF_028369295.1. Lineage (GTDB taxonomy): Bacteria > Actinomycetota > Actinomycetes > Streptomycetales > Streptomycetaceae > Streptomyces. The sequence goes on along the minus strand of NZ_JAQMYP010000085.1, from coordinate 7,969 downwards.
TTCCTGCCCGGCGAACGCATCGGACTCGCCGAAGCGTTCGCCGCCTACACGGCCGGCTCGGCGCACGTGAACCACCTTGACGAAACAGGCGAGGTCCGGGTCGGTGCGCTGGCCGATCTCGTGGTGCTCGACCGCGATCCGTTCGACGGGGCGCCTGAGGCGATCGGCGACACACGGGTCGCGCAGACATATGTGGGGGGCGCGCGAGTATACGCAGCTCAAGAGGCATAGGCAGTAACGGACATCACGGTGAGGTCACGCGTAGATCATTTACGCTCTGGGAAGTCTCGTAGCGCTTCACGGTTCAATTTTCGGCCATAGAAGCTGAGTTCGAGTGCACGGGTGGCCACTTCGGCCACCCGTTCGCAAGGCGGGGGGACTCTGTTTCGCCGCCTCCCGGAAGGAAGCGCATGCCTCAGGACGTCACGTTCGGTCTCCCCTTCGACAACCCTGCCAGCAGACATCTGGAGTAAGGGCGGGCCGCTCGCGGAAGGCCGGCGGAGTCGAGGACGAGTCCGCCGTGGACCAGCGGCTCGCCTCTTTCGAGAACCGAGCGGGCCTGGCGCAGTTCGCCCTCGAAGGACAGACAGGCGATCCACTCCACCGCCAGACGATCCGCTCCACCGCCTCGGCCGCCAACGCGGCAGGCGTGCCCCTCGCGGTCGTTCGCAGCAGGATCCCGAGCCGGTCGCGCGAGGCCGGCTGTTCGGCGAGGCCTCGCGGAAGGCGCAGCAGACCCCCAGACATGACCGGCCGACAACCACGGCCGCTCGTCCCGTTGTCATGACCACAGCTTGTTGGGAGAACCGGTGTGAAATCGCGAGTCGTAGATGCTGCTCCGAAGGCGTCCGCCGAAAGCCTGATCCCGGCGCGGCCAAGCGCCCAGTTTCAGCCCACGGAGGCGGGGAACGCCCTGGCCCGCCTCTTCGCGGAACGCAGCAAGGGAAGCACGGAGGAGCACCGAAAGTTCCAGAACGCCGCTCAGCGGCGGCTGGACGCGCTCGGATCACCGCACGCCGGCACCACGCTGCATGTGGCGGGAGCCGTCCATCTGGCGCAGCCGGCATTCCTCCCGCCCGACGAGGAGGGCTACGCCAGGTTGCGGCACCTCGACGCCGGCCTGAGCATGATCGAAGCAGCCTTCCCCGAGGTCAGCACCGATATAGAGGTCTGCCGACTGACCTGCATAATGCTGGAAGGGGCCTGGCGGAGCCGGGCGCTCGCCCCGCCGCGCGAGGAGAAGCAGACAGACGTCTGCGACTGTGCACTGTGCGGTCGGCTGCCCACACCCCCCGCACGCACGCTGGATGACTACAGTTGGCGGCAGAGCGCCGGTCGGCCCCTCACCGTCAAGACCTGGCCGTACCGCGACGAACTCGACAGTGTCCTGACCGGTGGATGGTCCTTGGCCCGGCAGATGAACGACCTTGAACGAGACCTCGGCCTCCGCCACAGCTTCGAGGACGACATCCTCCTCTTCCACGAGTACAAACGCGTGATCGACACCATCGATACCGAGGGTCTCACCCAACTCGTCGAAGGCCGCCTGGCCGAGAATTTCAGCACCAACAGCGCACGGGCCCTGGTCTGCGGACTCTTCGCGGCCCATAAGCGATCCGTGGACGAGTACTGGCTCCAGCAGCACCACGCGGGCAACGTCACACTCCCCCAGACCAACCCGCACAGCCAGAGCACCTATTCACTCCTGCAGATGATGGACTGCCTGTTCTGGCACGTCTCCCCCGACACCGAACTCTGGCAGGAGGAACACCTCGCCTCCCTGCTGCTGTGCCGCGTCGTCGACGACATGACCGACGTACGGGCCGACGCCCTCACCGGCGAGATCAGCAACTTCTGGCTCGCCGACACTCCCACCCACACCAAGGCCCTCTACGCCGCCTCCGCCATCGCCGCCATCAAGTACGGCTGCACGCCCGAGGCGCATTCTTCGATGTGGAACACCTGGCTGATGCCCAGCACCATCGTGTGGATGGCGCTCACGGGCCGCCACGCCCTGTGGTTCGACGGCATAGCCGAGGGCCTCCCCCCGGCCGAGGACTGCCCGCTGTGCGATCTGCAGCCCAACGCATGCACCGGCATCCTCACCGACGGCACCGACCTCACCTTCGCCCCGCGCCCCAGCGCGCCGGCGCTGAGCCCCCGGACCGCCGTGCTGTCCGCACGGTGCCGAGCCCAACACCCCGAAGCATGGCCCCTCTTCGACTCCGAGCTCCATGCCTTCGAAGCGCTGCACGGCCCCTGGTACGGCAACGTCGACACTGCGTGGGAGGTCCTGCGCCGCACCTACATCGCCGGCGTGGAGGCAGCCGGCGCCGCACCGTCCCCGGACCGCGCTCGTGATGTCCAACAGGACGCCGGCATAGTCGGATCCGAAAAGTTCTACACCCTGTACGACGCTGAAACCGGGCGGGAGGACACCGCGCTGTTCGCCTACATGTTCGGCTGCGCTCACCCGCATTTCCTCTGGAACGCCACGGGTTACCGTCCCACGGGCGTCACAGGCGACTGGCTCGACGGCTGACGCCCAGTACGCACGCGACACCGCTGCCCGGTCGGGTTTCCGACCGGGCAGCGGTGTGCTCACACCGGGAACTCGACCGGCAGCCCGTCCAGCCGGGAATCCCAGGTGGAGGCGGTCGCGGTGAGCTCATCCGCCGGCACGGCCAGCCGCAGGCCCGGCAGCCGGTGCAGCAGGACGTCCACCGCAACCTCGATCATGGACTGCCCGATGCTCTGCCCGGGGCACTCGTGCGGGCCCGCGCCGAACGCCAGGTGCGCCTGGTTGCCCTGCACCGAGACGTCCGGATCGGGCCGGACCTCGGGGTCGAGGTTGCCCGGGGCGAGACCGAGAACGAGCAGGTCGCCCTCCTCGATGCGGTGCCCACCCAGTTCGACATCGCTGGCGGCGAAGCGCCCCGGCAGGACGCCCAGCGGCGGGGAGTTCCACATGACCTCCTCCACCACCGCGGAGATGTTCAGCTGACCGCTGATCAGCCCGGAGAGCCGGGAGGCGTCGGTCAGGACCAGCTGCAGCACCCGGGCCAGCAGGTTGGTCGTCACGTGCGCGGCGATCAGCACCACGCGCAGGTGGTGGACGACCTCGTCGTGGTCGAGAGCCGCATGGTGCTCCAGCAGGCCGGTGGCGAGGTCGGAGCCGGGTTCGGACCGCCTGCGCTCGGCGAGTTCACCGAAGATCTCCCTGATCATGCCGTCGTGCATCACGGCGTCCTCGCCGCCCTTGAGCACCTGGGCGGCGGACTCGACCAGCCGGCGTCCCTCCGTCTCGGCCAGCCCCAGGATGCGGGACATCACCAGCATCGGCATCAGGTCGGCGTAGTCCGCCACCAGATCGGCGCCGCCGCTGTCCGCGAACCCGTCGATCAGCTTGTTGGCGAAGTGCGTGGCGTGGCGCCGGATACCGCGGCCGGCAGCGGCCTGCAGCACGTCGTTGACGGCGCCGCGCAGCCTGCGGTGCGCCTCACCGTCCTGGGACACGCAGTCGGGGCGCCAGGCGAGCATCGGAATCAGCGGAGAGCTCTCCGCGATCCGGCCCTCCCGCGAATCCCGCCAGTTCCGCGCGTCCCGGGGGAACTGGCGGGGGTTGTCGAGCACCCGCCGGCTGTCCCGGTAACCCAGCACCAGCCAGGCGGGGACGTCGCCCTCCAGCAGCACCGGCGCGACGGAGCCGTGCTCCTTGCGCAGCCGCTCGTAGATGCCGAGCGGGTCGGTCGCCGCCTCGGGCCCGTACAGTCGGGCCAGTTCGGCCGAACCGTGCGCGACCGGGCAGCCCCGGGGGGCGTCGGGACTGTCGAGGTTCTCGTCGCTCATCGGGGCTCCATTGCAACGGCGGAGCGTTCCTTCAGATGACGTATCAGGGCGATGAGTACGTCACGGCTGGAGGCCCGGTCGCGGGCGTCGCAGGACACGATCGGGGTGTGCGGGGGGATGTCCAGAGCGTCCCGGATCTCTTCGATCGGGTGGTGCTTGGAGTCGGGGAAGACGTTCAGGGCGATGACGAAGGGGACGTCCTGCCGCTCCATCTCCTCTATCGCCCGGAAGCTGGAGGCCAGACGGCGGGTGTCCACCAGGACGATCGCACCGAGCGCGCCCTTGAACAGACCGTTCCACAGGAACCAGAACCGCTCCTGGCCCGGGGTGCCGAACAGGTAGAGCACCAGCTCGTCGTTGATGCCGATCTTGCCGAAGTCCAGGCTGACGGTGGTCTCCGTCTTGTCGGCGACGCCGATGAGGTGATCGTCGGCGGCGCTGGCCTGGGTGAGGGTCTCCTCGGTGGTGAGCGGCTTGATGTCGCTGACCGAGCGGACCATGGTGGTCTTCCCGGTGCCGAATCCGCCGGCGATCATCACCTTCACCGAGCGGGTGCCCCCGGCCGCCGACCGGCCGGGTTGGTCAAAGCCTTTGAAGTCCACTGAGTACCTCCTCAAGGAGCGCGAGGTCGGGCCCGCGACCGGCGTCGCGCGCCGGGATGGGGTCACGAGCTTCGACGCGGCCTGCCTCAAGCAGATCTGCAAGCAGCACCGCGAGAATGTTGAAGGGCAACCCGAGGTGGGCGCCCAGTTCGGCCACCGACAGCGGATCGCGGCAGCGCCGGATGATCTCCTCGTGCTCGTGCTGCATCCCCGGTGCGGGGGTGGTGCGGGAGACGATGAGGGTCGCCACGTCGAGACTCGACGCCGGACCGCCCGGTCCGCTACGTCCTCGGGTGAGGACGTAGTAGCGCTCAAGACCGGACGGGTCCGTGGACCGGCGGGGAGCACTCATCCAGAGTGCTCCTCCAGGCGCGGAGTGGTGCCGAGAAGCTCACCCATCCGCCGGGCCAGGTCCCTCATCTGATGCCCCAGCAGCCCCTGGTCGAGGCCCTCGCGGGCCAGCACACCGAGATACGTCTCCACACCCGCCCGTACGACGAAGAGGTGGCCGCCGTCGACCTCGATCATCGCCAGCCGCAGCTGCCCCGCGTACTTGGGGAACTGCTCGGCCACCGGCTGGGCCAGCGCCTGGAGGCCGGCCACGACGGCCGCGAAGCGGTCCACGTCGTCGGGGTCCTCGGCGCCGAACGAGGTGATGGCCTTGCCGTCACTTGAAGCCACGAGGGCGAAGCGGATCTCCGGGATGCTCTCCACCAGATCGCGGAGCGCCCAGCTCACGTCGGTTCCCTGTTGCGTCATGTGGACTAGTCGCTCTCTTCAGTGCGGTGCTCGGTGGACTCGCGTCCGGCGGTCGGGTCGCTGCCGGCGCCCGTGCCACCGCCGCCGTCGGACTCGCGTCCGGCGGTGGCGAAGGCGGCGAGGCCGGCGAACGACGCGTCCGGCGGGACGGCGACGACGGCCGGCTCCTCGGACCGCTCGGCCGACGCGGGCTGCGCCGGCTCGGACCGCTTGCTGCGACGCCGGGGAAGTCCGCCGGGCGTGGTGTCCACGGCCTCGGCCGTCTCGGCCATGTGCGCCACCTCGGTGCCGACGGCCGCAGCGCCCCCCGGGGCTGCCGATGCGGCGGCCGAGGTCTGGGGCGTCGGTGCGGCGGCGACCGGATCGGCCGCGGGGAGCGGGCTGAAGTATTTGTGCGGGACCACGACGACCACCGAGGTGCCGAGCCAGGGCGAGTCCGCGTAGGTGACGCGGATGCCGTAGCGCCGGGCGAGGATCCCGACGACCCTGAGGCCGATGGTGGCGTCCTCCGAGATACCGCCGAGGCCCGGTCCGGCCCCGGTTCCGGCGAGCGCCTCCTCGGCGTCGCGCTTCTTCTCCTCGCTCAGCCCCTTGCCGGAGTCCTGGATCTCGATGCCGACGCCGTTCGGGACCTCCTTGCCGGAGACCAGCACCGGCTCGGTGGGCGGCGAGTAGCGGGCGGCGTTGTCCAGGAGATGGGCGAAGATCAGCGTGAGGTGGTCCACCAGGCCGCCGTCGACGCCGAGTTCGGGCAGGTGGCGTACGTCGATCCGGTGGAAGTCCTTGATCCGGCCGATGCCGCCGCGCACCACGCTGAGCAGGCGCTGCGGCTCCTGCCACTGGCGGCCGGGACGGTCCGAGCCGCCGAGGACGCTGATGCTCGCGGCGAGACAGTCGGCGGGGCCGATCGCCTGGTCGAGCTCCATCAGCCCCCGGGCCACGGCCGGCAGCCGGCCGTGCTCGCCCTGCATCTCGTGCAGCCGGCCGCGGAGCTTGCTGGTCAGGACGTGGATACGGTTGCCCACGCTGATCACGGCCTGCTCGGCCGAGGTCGAGCGGTTGAACTCCTCCTCGACACCGATCAGCGCGGTACGCAGAACCTTGCGCAGGTTGGCCTGGAGTTCGGCGCTGACCTTGGCGCACTGGTTGACGGTCGGCAGGAGGTCGTCGATCGCGTCACCCTCGCGCAACCGCCGCAGTGCGTCCGGCAGTTGCTCGTCGGCGAGCCGGGCGACGGCGGCCAGCTGGTGGGTCAGCTGCTCCTGCCAGACCTCGGCCTGGTCGGCGAGCTGCGCCTCGTAGGACTTGGCCTGGGCGGCGATGCGCTCCTCGTAGGAGCCGCTCTCCTCGGCGAGGCGCTCCTCGTACGCGTGGGCCTGCTCGGCCAGTTGGGCCTCATAGGCGCCGGACTGCTCGGCGAGACGGCCCTCCAGGGCGGCGCGGTCGGAGCTGAACTTCCGCTCCAGGCCCGCCACGTGCTGCTGCCACTGCTGGGAGTGCTCGGCCTGCGCAGAGCGGAACTCGCTTTCGGACTTGCGCAGGTGTGCCCGGGTGCGCAGCAGGAGGCGGACACACACGGCGCTGGCCGTGGTCGCCGCGACGCCTGCGACGGCGGCGGTTATTCGCTCCGAGCTCATGAACGTGGCGGCAACGGTCCCACCTCCTAAAGCCAGCGGCATGAGCCACCAGCTGTACCAGGCGACAGGGGGCCGCGCCGCCGGCGGCGGTGTGGCGAGTTCCATCTGCATCCTTCAAGGCGACGATCGATCAAGGGGGGGTGTGCAAAGGCGATCGCACTCATGAGTACGCACCGCGCGATGACCGATCGAGAGCAAGTCACGACCGAGTCAACTCGCAGCGCCGAACGGGAGCTTATCGGGTTTGAACGCAAAAGGATCAACCTCGCAGGTCGGTGGAAGTGAGGGTTCCGTCACTGTCCGACAGGAGAACGTAAATCGACAAATGCCCTTACTGACCTGCACAGTCGGAGAAATCGACGCGTCGCGAAAGCAGATCCGAGTGATCACTTGCAGCCCATGCCGTCCGGCACCAGCGGCCAGGCCTCGACACCGTCGGGGGTGCGGACGTACGCCGTCGACCTGTCCCCGGCCAGCCACAACCGCCAGTCGCCGAGCCGGTATCCGGTGTCGTGCGCGCCGTCGGGCATGGGTACGTCGCCGTCGTACGCGGCGTTCAGCATTGCGGGTTCGAGAACACCTTCGGGATCGCGGGCGAACGTCCTGCGGTCCCCGTTCACGCCGAGTTCGAGGAAATGTGCCTCCTGCCAGTCGCAGTGGGCCGATCCGGCTGAGCTGCTGATCTCGGTGGTCGGCACACGGCGGCCGTCGGCGTCGGTCCAGATCTCGATCTCCAGGGAGGCCGTGAAGCTCTCGGGGAGTTCGGCGGGGTCGCAGGAGGCGCTGGTCTCCGGGCCCCAGCCGGGGCGGTCCTCGCGGTCCTCGGCGACGACGACCGCGACCTTGGTGCGTCCGTCGACGTCGAGGGAGAACAGGACGCGGCCGTCCTCCTCGCGCTCCACGCGATAGCCGTGCCGCGGCACCTCGGGCTGCTCCATGTCGAAGTACGCCCGGAGCCCCTCCTCGGGCGTCGCCCCGCCGTCCCCCTTGCTCCAGGGCTCGCTGACGCCGCCGGAGTAGATGTCCCCGTCGCACTCCAGGGCCCGGCCGGCGGCACCCGCGCCGGGGGGGGGGGGGGGGGGGGGGGGGGGGGGGGGGGGGGGGGGGGGGGGGGGGGGGGGG
>NZ_JAQMYP010000084.1 GCF_028369295.1 Streptomyces sp. HD | reverse complement strand
GCCCCACCCCCCCCCCCCCCCCCCCCCCCCCCCCCCCCCCCCCCCCCCCCCCCCCCCCCCCCCCCCCCCCCCCCCCCCCCCCCCCCCCCCCAACTCGTTTTCACGACACGGGAGTTGATGTCACTTGAATGGCAGTATCGAGGTTCGCGGCCTTTCCCGAACCTTCCACACCACCGTCCGCCGCCCCGGCTTCGCCGGCACACTCCGCTCGCTCGTCGACCCGGAGCGCGTCGCCAAGCACGCCGTGTGCGACGTGTCCTTCTCCGTCGCCCCCGGCGAACTCCTCGCCCTGCTCGGCCCGAACGGCGCCGGCAAGTCCACCACCATCAAGATGCTCACCGGCATCCTCACCCCCACCGCCGGCGAGGCCCGCGTCGCGGGCGTCGTGCCGTACGAGGAGCGTGAGCGCAACGCCCGCAACATCGGCACGGTGTTCGGGCAGCGCACCCAGCTGTGGTGGGACCTCCCGGTGCGCGAGTCGTTCGCGATCCTGCGCGACATCTACGAGGTGCCGAAGCCGGAACACACCGCCCGGCTCAAGGAGTTCGACGACCTCCTCGACCTCTCCTCCTTCTGGGACACCCGGGTCCGCCATCTCTCCCTCGGCCAGCGCGTCCGCTCCGACCTGGCCGCCGCGCTGCTGCACGACCCGCCGGTCGTCTTCCTCGACGAGCCGACCATCGGCATGGACGTGGTGGTGAAGGAGCAGGTGCGCGAGTTCCTGCGGCACCAGGTGGCCGAGCGCGGCCGTACGGTCCTGCTCACCACCCATGACATGACGGAGGTCGAGCGGCTCGCCGGGCGGGTCGTGCTCATCAACCACGGGCGGCTCGTGCTGGACGGCACGCTCGACGAGATCCGCCGCAAGTACGGCTCGACCTGGCAGGTGCGGGTGACGCTCGCCGACCCGGCCACCGAGGTCGGCTCCCTGCGGGGCGTCGCGCTGCTGCGCCGCGAGGGCCCCCAGGCCGTCTTCGGCCCCGACGGCCCCGACGCACCGACCGTGCACCAGGCGCTGAAGCAGGTCATCGAGCGGTACGAGGTGACGGACCTCGCCCTCGACGAGGCGGACCTGGAGGACGTGATGCGGGCCGCGTACGTGCATGCCGGGCCGGCGACGGAAGGGGCCTGAGATGGCCTCCGTACTGCACGGCTGGCGCGCCGCCCGCGTCACGCCGCTCGGCGAGCTGCACACACCGCCCCGGATGACCGCCGTCCTGCTGCGGCTGACCGTACAGGTGGTGCTGGTGGCATCGCTGTGGCACGGCCTGTACGCACAGACCGGGACCACCGCAGGACTCGGCCGCGAGCAGGCGGTCAGCTACGCCGTGATGGCCGTACTCGCCTCCCGGCTACGGGAGTTGGACCAGTACGCGGGCCGGGACACGGTGCTGCAGCACATGCACTTCGGCACGATCGTCTACTGGTATCTGCGCCCGCTGCCGCCCCAGCGCTACTACGCCCTGCGGGCGCTCGGCGAGCAGTTGTACGGGCTGGCGTGGGCGCTGGGCGGATACGCGGTCTGTCTCGCGGCGGGGGTCGTGGAACCCCCCGGATCGGCGGCCGTGGCCGGGATGTTCGTGGTGAGCATGCTGCTCGGCCAGTGGGTCCTGTACTACATCATGCTCATGCTGGACCAGCTGTGCTTCTTCACCCTGCGCAACAACTCCGCGATGCTGATCCTGATCTTCGTGCAGAACCTGCTGTCCGGGGTGTACGCGCCGCTGTGGTTCTTCCCCGACTGGTTCATCACGCTGAGCGGCTTCCTTCCGTTCCAGGCGACGCTGAGCGTGCCGCTGTCGATCTACGTCGGCCGCATCGAACTGTCCGGCGCCGGAGCCCAGTTGGCCGTCCAGGCCGCCTGGGTGGTGGTGCTGGCGCTGTTCACCCGCTGGGTGTGGCGGCGGGCCGCGCGGCGCGTGATCTCGCAGGGAGGCTGAGATGTCACTGAAAGCGCTGCGCCTCGTATGGCGTATCTCGCTGCTGAACATCCGTGCCTCGATGGAGTACCGCACCGAGTTCCTGCTGAACATCGCGGTCGGCGCGATCTGGCAGGTGTCAGTGATCGTGTTCGCGACGGTGCTGCTGTCGCGGTTCACCGGGATGGGCGGCTGGGACAGCTCGGACGTGCTGCTGATCCCGGCGATCCGGATGCTCGCGCACGGCCTGTTCGTGCTGTTCCTGGGACGTATGCACTTCATCGGGCGGCAGATCCAGGAGGGCAGGATCGACGTCTATCTGCTGCGCCCCATGCCGGTGCACCGTCAGGTCCAGCTCGCGTACTTCCCGACCAACGCGATCGGCGACCTGACGGTCGCGACGGGCCTGATGGTGGGCGCGCTCAGCCGCAGCGAACTGGACTGGACGACGGGCCGGGTCTCGTATCTGATCGCCGCGGTCATCGGCGGGATGCTCCTGGAGGCGGCCCTGTTCACGGTGGTGGCGAGCGCGTGTCTGCGCTTCCCGGCCGCCGACTACTGGAGCCGCTGGCTGGAGGAGCTGCTCGGCACGTTCGGCAGCTACCCGCTCAACGTCCTCCCCCGAGCGGTGGGCGGCTTCCTCACCTTCGCCCTCCCGCTCGCGTTCGTCGCCTATCTCCCCACCGCGGTCCTGACCGGCCACGACCACGGCATCGGCGTCCCCTACTGGCTGGCGGCGGCGTCCCCACTGCTCGGCATCGGCGGATATCTGGCGTCGCGGCTGGTGTGGCGGTGGGCGTTGCGGCACTACACGGGAGTGAACGGATGACGGGCGCTCGGGCGGCACCGCCGGGCTGACGCAGGCCGTGACGGAGGGAGGGGGAGCGGGGGTCCGGGACGGCGGTCAAGGGCGGCGGCCGGACTCCCGTATCGGCGTACCGGACCCCGCTGCCTGCGCGCCCGACCCGGATGCCTGCGCGCCCGACCTCGATGCCGGCCTTCCCGAGCGCCGTATCGGTGTGAAGAGCGCGGCGACGGCGATCAGTACGCAGCATCCGCCCGCCACCAGGCCCACCGGGGCCGTGCCGTGGTGTTCCGCGGCCCAGGTGAGGAGAGCCGCTCCGACGGGGGCCGCCGCGTACTGGAGGGTCCAGAAGGCGGCGGTGACCCGGCCCAGCAGGTGCTCCGGGGTGACTTCCTGACGCAGTGACATGGAGCAGGTGCCCAACATGGCGACGCAGGCCAGGAAGCAGGCGCTCAGGGCCGCGACGACGGGGACGTCCTTCGCCCAGCCGAGCCCGGCGAAGGACAGCCCGCACACCGCGACCGCGCCGGTCCAGGTCGGTCCGAAGCCGAGCCGGCGGCGGACCCGGGCGACCAGCAGGGCGCCGGTGATGGTGCCGAGCGCGCCGACGGCCATGACGGTGCCGACCGTGCCGTCGTCGTGGCCGAGGTCGTACTTGAGGTGGTAGATGACCAGGTCGTTCAGGCCGAGGGTGAGAAAGCTGAAGACGAACAGCAGGGCGGTCAGGGCGCGCAGCACGGGGTGGCCGCGGAGGAAGGCGACACCGGTGCGCAGATCCCGCCACAGTCCCGACCGCCCGGGTGCCTTCGCCGGTCGCCCCCGAAGCCGTACGAAGGCCAGGCAGGCGGCGGAGACGCCGAAGCTGGCCGCGTCCACGCCGACGGCCGCGGCGGGGCCGGACCAGGCGGCGACCAGTCCGGCGCACAGCGGTCCGAGGACGCCGGCCGCGGCGGCGGTGGCGTTGAGCCGGCCGTTGGCCTCGGTGAGCCGCTCGGTGCCGACGAGGCCGCGGACGACGGTGACGTAGCCGACGGCGAACAGCATGCCGACCGCCTCGCACAGCGGCAGGACCACGTAGAGCAGCCAGATCTGCGGCCCGAACAGCCAGACCAGCGGCACGAGTCCGTACAGCGCCATGCGCACGAGGTCGCAGCCGATGAGGAGCCTACGCCGGTCGACGCGGTCCACGACGGCCCCGGCGAACACGGCCGCGACGACCGAGGCGGCACCGCCGACCGCCGTCAGCAGGCCCATACGGGCGAGTGAGCCGGTCGCCTGGAGCACCAGCAGCGGCAGGGCGATCAGGGCGAAGGAGTCGCCGAGGACGGAAAGGGTCTGGGCGGTCCAGAAGATGCCGAAGTCGCGCTGCCGCCAGAGCGGGCGGTCGGGGCCGCCGGTCGCGGGGGCAGGTGCGTGCGCGGGGGCAGGTGCGGGGGCAGGTGCGTGCGCGGGGGCAGGTGCGGGGGCAGGTGCGTGCGCGGGGGCGGGGGCAGGTGCGGGTGCGGGAGACGTCGGGCCGCCAGGATCCCCCTCGCACTGTGCCTCTTCGCGCGCCATCCCCCGGCCCCCCCGTCGACCCGAAACTCCGGACGTGATTCGGATCCCCGGCAACCTTAAGGGCTTGAGGGAGGGGGTGGACCGGGGGCAGGGGCAGGCAGGCTCCCCCGGTCCTCACGTCACTCGGTGATCCGCACAGCACGGTGTCGGATCCGGCACCTCGAACGGGACGAGGGTGCCGTGGGCGGCGGGCATGGTGGTCAGGACGAGTTCGCCGTTCTGCCACTGCGGGCGGACGTGGTCGCGGGTCAGCAGTCGGGTTTCCGGGGTGGGTGGGTTGGGGGTGCCGAGGGTCGTGACGCGGTCGATGGCCGAGTGGGTGAGCAGGTGGGTGATCGTCAGGGTGCCGGTCAGGGCCGTGACGCCCGGGTAGATCACCGCCCGGCCCACCGCGTCGGGGGCGCGGTGCGACACCTTGTGTCCGTGGGGGGTGAGCCGCTCCTGGGCGGTACGCAGGAGCGGCTCGGACGGGAGGGTGAGGGAGAGCGCCACGCGTGGGCGGTCTCCTCGCACCAGGTGGGTGCAGCCGAACGTGCCCTCCGGGAGGGCGAGTTGGGTCGCCAGTGTGTGGAGCAGGCGGTCGGCCGTGCGGAGGTCCCGGACGTCCGGGTCCACGGTCAGGACGTGAGGAGTCACGAGGGCAGGACCCACACCGGGTTGGAGTAGAACCACAGGTCGCGCCACGGGTCGGCGTCGCCGACGACGTCGATGGCGGGGCCGGCCGGGTCGACGGCGGCGCCCATCGGGCCGACGGCGGTGCGGTTGCCGTCGGTTCCGCGCAGACGGACGTAGACGGGGTGGTCGACCTTGCCGAGGTCGTAGGTGAGGCGGACCGTGCCGGCCGACTTGTTGATCTCGTACGACCTGACCACCTTGGCCGTCGGCGCGGTGAAGGTGTCCTGGTCGGCGACCGGGCCGGTGACATCGCCCTGGATGACGTCGACGCGCGCCAACTGCGGTGCGAATCCCGCCCAGTTGGGGCCGCCGGCCAGCGCCACTTCGACCATCAGCGTGACGTTCGTGCCCTTCCTGACGTGCAGGGCGCCGCCGAGTGTGGCCCAGCGGCGGCCACCCATCACGCGGACGTCGAGGGCGGCGAGGAGCTGCCCGTGGTCGACCCAGACACGGCCCGCACGGATGCCGTCCATGACGGCGGCGTAGGAGAAGCCGTCGGCGCCGACATGGGTACGGCTGTACTGGCCGGGCCAGTAGTCGCCCTGGGTGATGTCGATCCGGCCGCCGTAGACCGGGTCGTCGTAGCGGCCGTTGGCGTTGAAGTCGCCGCCGCCGCGCGCCGCCGTGTCGGCGTACACCTGGTGGGAGTCGGAGTTGGCGGTGATCCACCAGGGTTTGCCCTCGGCGAGGAGGCTGTCCCAGAGGCCGCCGACGGTCGCGGTCATCCAGTCGAAGCCGCCCCAGGTGCGGTAGCTCTCCAGCGGGTAGCCGGCGAAGGAGTTGGCGCTGGGGTTGTTGTCGTAGATGCCGCGGGCGCGGGCCATGCCGAGCGGGGCGGGCAGGCCGGCTGCCTGGTGGCCGGGGGCGCCCTCGAAGCCGACGGCGATCCGGCGGCCGGGGCTCGCGTCGCGCCAGCCTCGGATCTCGTGCGGGGAGTCGACACCGCGCCGCGCCGGGTGGTTGGCGAGCATCAGGGCGTCCTTGACCTTGCGGCGCTCCACCTGCTCGGCGAGGAAGTTCAGGCCGGCGACGGCGAGGGCCTCGTTGGCGGGCGTGGAGTCGGAGGCGCCCTTGACGCTGCCGTCGTAGTCGGTCTCGAACTGCTTGAGGACGGAGACCTCGTTCTTGCCGGGGTGCACGAAGACGGTGCCGTGCTCGGCGGCCGGGATGTTCCACTCCAGGCCCTGGAAGACGAGGGTGTCCTGGTAGGCGGCGCGGGCCGCCCGGATGTCCGGGTTGACCTTCTCGACGCCGATCCTGGCGTGCGTGGTGCTGCCGTGGTCGGTGATGACCAGCCAGTCCATGCCGTGCCTGGCGCCCTGGCGGACCTGGTCGACGACGCGGTACTTGCCGTCGCTGCTGTACTGGGTGTGGATGTGGTGGTCGCCGGCCAGCCACAGGAAGCCGTTGGTCCTGCGGCCGCCGGAGGCGGCGGACGCGGCGGCCGGTGAGGCGGCGCCGGAGTCGGCCGTGGAGGCGGCGGCCGAGGTCGGGGCGAGGACGCCGGCCGCGGTCAGCCCGGCGCCGAGCAGACCGGCGCGGCGCAGCAGCGTGCGGCGGGACTGCTGCTCGGGAGTGAGGGCCTCGTCCGGCACGGAGGTGTCGAAGGCGGCGGGCAGGGCCGCTGCCGCCGCATCGTGCGAGTGGTCGTGCTCATGGCCGTGTCCGTGATGGTGGTGATGACCGTGCGCGTGCCCGTGTCCCATGGAACCCCTCCCGATGCCGCTGCCTTCCGCGGCCGCCTTCTGCGGCGCCGTTGCGCCGTGTGTGGAGGATCAAGGCGAAAAATGAACGTTGAACGATCGGCGGGTGGCGGCCGGATGCCCCGGACACGGCGGAACGCCACGTCCCTCACTGTTTCCCCAACAGACCTTGTACGTCACCCTGGTTGACATCGAACCTGAACAGCACTCATCTTCTTCGTCACCCATCGGAGACACCCCCACCATGAGAAGACTGATCGGCACGCTCGCTGCCGCGGCCCTCGCCCTCACCGGCCTCGCCACCACCGGCTCGGCCCCCGCGGCGGCCGCCGCCACCGGCACCTTCAACGTCCTGACGTACAACGTCGCCGGCCTCCCGGAAGGCCTGAGCTCCGGCAATCCGGAGAGAAACACCCCGCTGATCTCGCCGCGCCTCGGTGCGTACGACATCGTGAACGTCCAGGAGGACTTCAACTACCACGCGGCCCTGTACGCGGGCGACGACCACCCGCACCGCACGGCGACCAGCGGCGGTGTGCCCTTCGGCGACGGCCTCAACACCCTCTCGGACATCCCCTTCGAGGACTTCGAGCGGGTGAAGTGGAACAAGTGCACGGGCACCAACTGCCTGACCCCCAAGGGCTTCTCGCTCGCCCGGGTCCGCCTCGCCGAGGGTGCCTTCGTGGACCTCTACAACGTCCACACCAACGCCGACGACTCGGCCGACGCGCTGGCCGCCCGCCGCGCCAACGTCGAGCAGCTGTCGGACTTCATCCAGGCGAACTCCGCCGGCAACGCGGTGATCGTCATGGGCGACACCAACACCCGCTACACGCGCACCGGCGACAACATCCGCACGCTGGTGAGCGAGAACGGCCTGACGGACGCCTGGGTGCGGCTGGTCAAGGGCGGCACGCCCCCGGCGGCGGGCAGTGACCCGCTGCTGTGCGACGCGAAGGCGCCGACCAACGACTGCGAGGTCGTCGACAAGGTCCTCTACCGCGGCAACAAGCTGCTCACCCTGAACGCCACCCGCTACAACAACGACTGGGCGAAGTTCCTCCGCGAGGACGGCGAGCACCTGTCCGACCACTTCCCGCACACGGTCGACTTCTCCTACACGCTCAACTCGTCCCTGAAGGCCAGCGACTTCTTCGGCGGCCCGCACGGCACGGCCTTCAACGACGCCGACGACCTGCCGGCCGCGCCCGCGCCCCGCACCCTGACCCTGCGCGGCAGCTCCCGCCTGGACGCGCTGTCCCTGACCCACGACGGCGGCACGACCCTCACCCACGGCGGCACGGGCGGCACGGCGACGTCGCTGACCCTGGCCTCCGGCGAGCACCTCACGTCCGTCAAGCTGACGCAGGGCCAGAAGGACGGCCGTACCCGACTCTTCTCGGCGTCCTTCACGACGGACAAGGGCCGCTCCCTGTCCTCCGGTACGGCCACGTCGGACACGAAGACCTTCACGGCACCGCCGGGCCGGCAGATCGTCGGCTTCACCGGACGGTCGGGCGACGAGCTCGACAAGCTCGGCGTGCTGTACGCGCCGATCGGCTGACGCCGCTCGGTGAGGGGGTGGAGCGGGCGGCGGCGATTCTCCGTCCGGCCGGGTCGAAGGCCACGGAGATCGCATTGCACAATGTGCACGTCACCTTGATCCACACACCGTGCCCGTCCGCTCCCCCCTGCCCCTCCCCCTGCCTCGAAAGAACCCCATGCACCGCGACCCGTCCTGGGACCCCCTGCCCGTGCGCGGCACCGCTCGCCTGACCCTCCAGTTCCTGCTGACCACGGTGTACGCGCCGGTGCACTGGCTGCTGTGCACGACGTTCACGTTGGCGTTTCTGGCCCTTGCCGTCCCGCTCGAACTGATCGGCTGGATACCCGGGGTGGAGGCCGGTTACGGGAAGTTGTTCGACGCGCTGTACAGGGTCTTCCCCTGGTGGCCCCGCTGGTTCGTGACGCTCCCCGAACTCCGCCACGAGGGAGACGCCGCCTTCTACCAGGCCCGGCTTGAGGCCAAGCTCGCCCGATGGGCGGTCAAGTGGAAGCAACCGCAGGCGGAACTCCCCGTGCGCACCTACCGCGCGGTGGGTGCGGGTTATGCGGCGCAGCGCCTGGGTGAGTACGGCTGGGGGCTCCAGGACCCGGCCTCCCAGCGGCCGTTGACCGGGCTGAAGCTGACCCGTACGGCTCCGGTGCAGACGCCCGCGTGATCCGAAGCCGGATCTCCTCCACGGCGGCCCGCATCGCGGCGACAGCGCCCGCGACGGCGCCCTGAGGCGACCGGGGCGCTTCCCGTGGAGGCCCTCGCTGGAGCCCTCTAGGATGGCTCCTAGAGGGTTTAGGCCAGGTCACGTATTCGGAGGTCACCCGCCCCATGGCCCGCGCAGGACTCACCGCCGACCGGCTCGCCGCGGCCGCCGCGGATCTCGCCGACGAGGTCGGGTTCGAGAACGTCAGTCTGTCCGCGCTGGCGCGGCACTTCGGTGTGAAGGACGCGAGTCTGTACTCGCACGTCAGGAATCTGCAGGACCTGCGCACCCGGGTCGCGCTGCTGGCCGGCGGCGAGATGATCGACCGGATCGCGGCCGCGGTGGCGGGGCGTGCCGGGAAGGACGCGCTCGCCGCCTTCGCGGGCGCCTACCGGGAGTACGCCCTTGAGCACCCGGGGCGGTACGCGGCCACCCAGATCCGCGTCGACCAGGCCCTCGTCGCCGACTCCTCCGCGATGCGCCGCACCGCCGAGATCACCTACGGCATGCTCCGCGCCTACGGCCTTGAGGAGCCCGACCTCACCGACGCCGTCCGGCTGTTGCGCAGCACCTTCCACGGGTACTGCGCCCTGGAGTCCACGGGGGCGTTCGGCGCCCCCCGCGACGTTCAGGAGTCCTGGGAGCGCGCCGTCGACGCCCTGCACGTGGCCCTCGTGAACTGGCCGCGGAACGGGCAGGTCCGGCAGCCGCCCCAGTT
Organism: Streptomyces sp. HD; assembly: GCF_028369295.1. Lineage (GTDB taxonomy): Bacteria > Actinomycetota > Actinomycetes > Streptomycetales > Streptomycetaceae > Streptomyces. The sequence continues at coordinate 21,633 of NZ_JAQMYP010000084.1, read as the reverse complement.
GTCACCCTGACCACTTAGACTGGAAGCTTCGCGGAGGTCCCACGCCGCCGCCACGGGGGAGGGAGCGCGGCTTGTCCCAACAGCAGGTCGGACGCGGCCCCTTGAGGCCCCGTCAGCCCGGCCCCACACCCCCCGCTCCCGACGAGGATCCCGTGGACGGATCACCCCCGGCGCGTTTCGTCGGCTGGCTCGGCGGCCTGGGGTGCGCCGCCGCCGGGTACGGCGTGTTCCAGTTCCTGTTCAGTGTGCTGCCCGACTCGCTCGACGGCTCGGCCGCCCGGTATGCGATCGCCGGGGTGAGCGGACTCGGCACCTCCGTCGCGGCCTGGCTCGCGGCGGCGCTGCTGCGCGCCCGGGCGGCAGCGGCGACAGATCCCGCGCTTGCCGCCGCCGTGGGACCGGCGGCCATCGCGCCGGGGGCACCCGGCCCGCTCCCCCAGGTCTTCGCCTCCGCCTACGACTCCCTCGTCGACCAGGTGTCCGTCGTGGACGACCCGGAGCGCGGGCGGCTCACCGGCTGGCCGCACTCCCTCGGCGAGGACTCGCCGTCCCGGCCCACCCCCGTCGGCACCGCGTACGGCCTGCACATCATGCTCGACCTCGGTGTGCCCGACGGCCGGCTGAGCACCGGCGACCTGGTGGACACGCTGTGGCGGCTGCGGCTGCCGGAGGGCGGGTGGTCGGCGCGGTCGCAGGGTTCCGAGGCGCGCCCCGAGGTCACCGCGCTGGTGCTGGGCGCGCTGGCCCGTGCGGGCACCTCCGCCGAGCGGCTGGCCGCCGAGGTGGACCTGTGCGCCGAGGGGTTCACCCGTCGACTCGACCGCGCCGGGCGGGAGTCGACCCATGTCGTGACGACCGTGCTGCGCGGTCTGCTGCGTGCCGCGCCCCGCTGCGAGGTGCTGCCCCTGATGCGCGAGGCTCTGGCGGACGGCACGGTCAGCGACCCGCGCCGCGACCATCTGCGCTGCTGGGGATACCGTCTGCAGCCGCCGTACGGCAGGCCGTCCCCGCTGCACACCGCGCAGGCCGTCGTCGCCCTCGACCGGGCCGCCCGGGTCCTGGGCGAGGACGGTGACGCGCGCGCCGCCCGGGCCCGGGCCGCCCGCGAGGACGGCGTCCGCTGGCTGTTGTCCTGCCCGGACGCGCCCCACGACACCTGCCCGGACCTGGAGAACGTGCACGAGGAGGTACGCCGGCCCCGCACCGACGACCCCTCCCGCCACGAGGTACTGAACGTCCGGCACTTCACCGCCTCCTGGCTGGTCCGCGCCCTGCTCTCACCGGGCGCCCTGGAGATCGCCCGCACCGAGGGCCTGGAGGACGAGTGGCGGGTCCGGCTGGACGGCGCCCTCGCCGCGGTGTGGGCGGGGCAGACGGACGGCGTCTGGTTCTGGGCGCTGGGCGGCGGCACCGACCTGCGGCGGCCCATGTGGATGACCTATCAGGGACTGTCGGCGCTGCGCGCGCATGCCGTATGGATGTATCAGCCGGTTGGCTGAACTCGAAGATCTCGAAGGTGGCGAGCGGTTGTCGGAGGGTGAGTGCATGGGCGGTCGGCAGGTCCTGGCGGCACGGCGACTGCTGGCCGGGGCGCTGGACGGTGAACTGCCCGAGCACGAACTGGCGGCCGCCGCCCGCTCGGCGGTCACCGAACTCGGTGCCCCCGACCGCCTGTTGGAGCTGATCTCCGAGCTCTCCTCCGGCGAGGGGGATCCGGAAGGCTGTGCACGGCTGTCGTACCGTCACGTCCTCGGTTTCGACAAGCTGCTGCTGATCGACGGCGGCCCGCGCCACATGCTGCGCGCACATGTGTGGCATCCGGGTGCGGGCGGGATCGGCGCGGAGGACATCCACAACCATCGTTCGCCGCTGGCGTCCTATGTCGTCCGGGGCCGGCTGGCGATGGAGTTGTACGAGGTCGAAAAGGACGGCGAGGGCGGCGACGCCGATCGTGTGGGCGCCGAGGGTATCCCGGCGGCCCGGTACGAGGAGTCGCTGGCGGAGCGGTCCGCGGACTGGGTGCTGAGGCCGGCCGGTCCGGCGCGGCTGCGGCTGACGCACACGGGGCAGTACGCGGCGGGCAGCTCGTACGCCCTGCCCGCGCACACCCTGCACCGGGCCTGGTGCGACACGGACGCGCCCACGGTGACGCTGTTCCTGGAGACGGGCGCCGAACGGCGGCGGCACACCGATGTGTTCACGGCGGCGGGACCGCATCCGGGGGCGGTGGCGAAGGTGCCGCTGGAGGTGCAGGACTATCTGGACGCGTTGCGAGAACTGGCGGAGCGCCTCAGGACCTGGTGACGGCTCGCGCCACCCCCTCACCCCGCCCACCCGGCGACTTCGTGCCCGGGCAGGCGGGGGCGGTGCGGGTTACGGGAGTTTCACGAACGGCGACAGGAAGGCACGGGCGCCCGGGGTGTCCAGCCGGTACGTCACGTTCGTCGCGTAGCAGGGGGTGTCACCGGTGATCGTGGTGGCGGCCAGGACGTTCTTGCCGCCGATCACCGCGAAGTTGGGGCCGCCCGAGTCGCCGTAGCAGGCACCGCCGTTGCCCTGCGGTGCTGTCATGGCAAGGCGTGCCCAGGAGTCGTTGAGGGCGTCGAAGGTGACGGGCGCCTTCATACGGACACCGCCGCCGGGGTGGGTCTGCCCACCGGGTCCGTTGACGGCCTCCTGGGTACCGTATCCGGCGACGAGCCAGTCGGTGGCGTTCAGGCCCTGCGGTCCGAGCGCGCCGAGCTGGTTCGCGGTGGGCAGGGTGGCCGGGGTGAAGGTCCAGCGGGCCTTGACCTTCGTCGCGGGCAGCTCGATCACCGAGATGTCGTGGGTGTCCGACGCGGGCCCGGGGAAGTCGGGGTGGCTGTGAGCGGTGCCCTGTACGGCCACGGCCCTCGCCTGTGCGCCCGGGTCGCCGGGGTATTTCTTGGCGGCGGCGTCGAGGCCGGACTGCACGTCCTGGTCGAGGGACACGTAGAACTTCACGTTGTCGGGCCAGTCGGTGGTGCAGTGCGCGGCTGTCAGGAAGGTGTCCGCGTCGATCATGGTGCCGGAGCAGACCCAGTCGACCCGGTCCGGGGTCGCGGGATCACCGTCGTTGTCCCAGGTGGCCACGAGCGCACCGACCTCGGTGCGTTCGGGTGCGGGCGTCGCGTTGTACGAGTTGATGGCCGAGGACGGCAGCGCCGTGGCGAGCACGGCCGCACAGGCCGCCGCGGTGACGGCGGTGGCGCGTATGGCTGACAAAAGAACAGACCCTTCTGCAGGTGAGCTTGGGTGTTCTCCTGTGGGGGGTGCGCCAAGTGAAACGCCCGGGGACGGCTGCGACAAGAGTGTGTCCGCTGCCGCAGGGTTTTCCCTATGCGTTCCCTGTCCGATCAGCTCACCGTGCGGAAGCGGACCGCCGGGCTCAGGGCTCAGGGCTCAGGGCTCAGGGCTCAGGATTCGGTGTAGGCCTGGGAGACGATGTCGAGGTTGTACGCGTCGATCTCCACGCTGGTCAGTTCGGACCGGCCGAGCCATCGGGCGTCCTGATCGGGCTCGGGAAGGGTGACACCCTCGGACAACGGCCTGACCAGGAAGTTCTCCTGCCAGTTCTTGATCTCGTGTCCCCGGTAGTCACTGACGAAGGAGGACTCGCCGACCTTGCGGACGACCTCGCCGAGCAGTCCGGTCTCTTCCTTCAGCTCCCGCAGCGCGCCGTCCTCGGGACTCTCACCGGGCTCCAGCTTCCCGCAGGGAACTCCCCACACCCGCGGCAGGAAGCGCTCCTTCTCACTGCGGCGCACCAGAAGCACCCGCTGCTTGCCGTCCATCACGACGGCGGCCGCCAGGCGCCTGTCGCCGGGGATGTCCATGGTCATGGTTCCTCGGTCCCTCGCCGGTGATGAGTCCAAAGGGTCTGATACCCGGGAAAGAGTCAACGGTAACAGGAACCTACGACCCCTCGCTGTGAGTCAAGTCGCCCCGGCGGCTCAGCGCATCCACGGCACCGTACGACGGGACGGCACCACCCGATGTCCGCCCTTCCCTGATGTCCACGGCCGTCTCCAGCGCCGCGCCCAGCGCCCGCCGGTAGAGCAGCGAGCCGAGGCTGACGCGGCGGACGCCGAGGTCGGTGAGGTGCGGGACGGTGGGTCCGGTCGGCGTGTAGAGGATGTTGAGGGGCACGTCGAGCTGCCTCACCAGGGCGGCGATGCCCCGGGGTTCGGTGAGCCCGGGGACGAACACCCCGTCGGCGCCCGCCTGCTGATAAGTGTCGAGGCGTTGCACGGTCCCGACTCCGTCGCCCAACCAGTACGTGTCCGTGCGGGCGTTGACGAACAGGCCGGGTGCCGCCGCCTTGACCGCGGCGATCTTGGCGGCGTGCAGCGTGCTGGAGCCGAGCCGGTCCTCCAGGTTGATGCCGACGGCTCCGACGGCGGCGAGTTCCCGGGCGAACTCCCCCACTTCGTCCGGATCTTCGCTGTAGCCGTCCTCGGCGTCGACGGAGAGCAGATAGGGCTCCGAGCCGAGGGCAAGGGTGAGCCGGAGCGTCTCGTCACGGGTGTCCGACGTCCCGTCGGGCAGTCCGGCCGCCGCGGCGACCCCGAGGCTGGTCGTGCCGATGGCGGGGAAACCCTGTGCGGCGAGCGCACCGGCCGAGGCATGGTCCCAGGCGTTGGGCAGGAGGAGGGGCTCGTCTCCGTGGTGGAGGTCGGTGAATGCGGTCACCGCAGTTCTCCTACGGCGTCGACGTAGAACGTCTCTCCTACGGCGTCGGCGTAGTACGTCGATTCGTCGAGGTGCCGGGCGAGTTCGCGGAAGCTCCAGCCCTCGCCGGGCGAGTGGTCGAGCTGGTCGTCGGTGAGCGCGTCGAGCCGGTTCGCCCAGATGCGGGCGAGCCGGGTCAGCCTGCTGCGGGCCTCGTCCAGGTCCTGCCGGGTGAAGGGGGCGAGGTCCGCCTCGGTGGTGACGGTGGAGGCGTGCCAGTGGTCGGGCTGCGGGGTCTCGCCGGCCAGCCGGGCCTCCAGCTCGGCCAGGTGGTCGATGAGGTGGTCGGCGACGCGGCGGATCGCCTTGTGCGGGGTGTAGACGCGGTCGTCGACGCGGGCGGTCGTGCCGTCCCAGTCGGTCCAGGTCGCGGCCAGTGCGAGGACGTGGTCGACCATGCCGGTGACGGCTTCGGCGGGGGTTCTCGGGACGGCTTCCGCAGGGCCCCTGCGGACGGCTTCGACGGAGGTGTCGCGGGCGGTTTCGGTCATACCCGAGACGCTAGGCCCGGGTCGTTTCGGTGCCGGCCGAAGTGACCCGGCACACTCCGTGAAACCTCAGCAACTTGCCCGGCCCGGGCGGCGACAGGGGTGCATGACTTCCGCAAGACACACGCCCTCCGCTGCCGGCAGGGCCGCCCGCCGCCGGGTCCATGCGGCACGCAAGCCCTCATCGCGGGCGTGGCCGCCACCGCCGCTCTGGTCGGCGCCTGGTGCGCCACCGCCGGCGCGGCCACCAGCACCGCGCCGAACCTGTCCCCGACGACCACCGCGGTGAGCCTGTCGGCCGAGTTCCCCTCCCAGTCGGCGGGGTACAACAACGCCCGCGAACGGACACGCACGGCGACGGCGGTCGCCCCGAACGGCACCCTGCGGGTGGCCTGGCCCGCCTCGGACGGCATCCACGTCACGCCGCTGACCGTCGCCGACCACGACGACTGTGCAGGTCGCTCGTCTCAAGCCCTGAGCCCTGCCGGCCCTCCCCTGTCCACGTACTGTTGCGACGATCATCATCGCGACGAGAACACGCGGGGGCGCACATGACCATTCACCGACCGGGGCTCGCGGAGGATCTTCCGCCGGGCGAGGAGCTGTGGGCGCGGTGGGCACTGCTCGCCGCCGTCAAGGCGACCACCGAGCAGGAAGAGCGACCGAGCGCGCACCGGACGGGCCACTGGATCGACGAGGAGGGCCTGCACTGGGACGACGCCGGCTGCACCTGGTGGATCATGTCCAGGATGGGCGAGGGCCGGTTCGTGCTCTACGGCGAGGACGAGTCGAGCGGCGTGAAGTGGCACAAGCCGCCGATCGACATGCTGGCGGGCGGCCCCGACTGGCTGCCCTACGCGGAGCTGCGTGACCGGCTGGACGGGTACGAACTCGGCTGTGTCTACTGGTACGAGAACGGGGCCTGGAGCCGGGCGCCCTACCCCGACGGCCTCGATGATGACGGCCTGGACTGCGGCATGAGCGACTTCGTCGACCGTGCCAGGCTGCTGGAAGAGCTGACACTGCGCATCGACGACTCGGCGGCCGGCCCCGGTACGGAGAACCTCCTGGCCGACGCGGAAGCACACCGGCTGGACGCACAGCTACTGCTGGAACGGCTGCGCTCCCACGCCGACGGTGATCCTCTGGACCCGCCCGCCGTCGCCAGGTCCCTCGACCGGGCGGGTATCACGGCCCAAGAGGTCAGGCGCGGGCTGTAGCGCGCACTTCGACGTCCTCCCCGTCCGCCAACCGCACCCGGACCTCACGCCCGTCGCTCCAGCGGGCCCGGATCCCGTCCTCGTCGTCCACGCGCACGGTCACCAGTTCGTCCAGCGGCGCGGGTTCCGGCTCGGCCGTGAGGCGGGCGAGGGCGATGAAGAGGGTGGCGGAGTCGCCGGTGACGCCGGTGAGTTCGCGGCTCAGGCCGGCGGCGGGGCGGATCTCGGCCCGCGCACCGTCGCGGCAGGCCCATCCGGTGACCCGCACCGGTGTCCCCGGCTCGGCCCCCGCCACCAGATGGGCCCGCACCTCCACGGCCCCGTGCGCGAGCACCACACTGGTGACCCGGACCCCGTCCCCGGCCGAGTGCCGCGAGGCCACCCAGCCCTCCCCCACTCCGAGCGGCACGATGTCCGTACGGCTCGGGTCGGCGCCGACGATCACACTGTTGTCGTACGACGGTGAGGGCTCCGTCGCCGTGGAGTAGGCGAGGCGCGTGTAGTACGGGTCGTAGCGGACGTCCTCGCTGCCGTGGTTGTGGAGGCGGACCAGACCGTCCGAACTCGTGGACTGCAGAAGCCAGTTGGGGGCCGCGAGGGCGGTGACCGCGTCCGTGCGCTCGGCGGGGGCGGGCTCCTCGGCGGACGTCCACACCTCGTGGTCGGCCGGGAGCAGCAGGCCGAGGAAGCCCTTGCTCGCCCAGTACGGGGACGCCGGGCCCGAATAGCCCTGCAGGACGGCCTCGTCGGGGCCCTGCCAGCCGAGGGTCAGCAGGCCGTTCGTGTCGACCGCGCCGCGCTCCAGGAAGTACTTCAGCGCACCGGAGGCCAGCCGGCGGGTCTCCCCCGGCGGCAGCGGCGTACGGCCCGTGAGGGCGCCCAGCCACAGGGGGGCCGTCGTCGCGAAGCGGTAGGTCAGGGAGCGGCCCTGGTGCATGGGGGCGCCGTCGCCGCCGAACAGACGGGCGTAGTCCTCCAGGTGGCGGGAGAGCCTGCCGCCGTAGAGGTCGAGGAGCCGTTCGTCCTGGGCGAGCCAGGCGTGCAGCACCGGGTAGAGGTGCATCGCCCAGCCGTTGTAGTAGTCGTACTTGCGGCCGTCGCCGTCGGTGTACCAGCCGTCGCCGACGTACCAGTCCTCGATGCGCTCCAGCCCCCGGTCGATCGCCTTGCGGGACTTCTCGGTCTCGTGTCCGATCTCCTGGAGGAAGCCGCCGACGGTCACCGGGAACAACTCCCAGTTGCAGGGCCAGGCTTCGGCGGTCAGCGCGTCCCCGAGCCAGGCCGCCGCGCGCTGCCGTACGCCGTCGTCGAGGCGGTCCCACAGCAGGGGCCGGGTCAGGCGCAGAGCGAGCGCGATCGAGGCAGCCTCGACGAGTGGCTGGCTGCGGTGCTCGACGCGGGGCCAGGCACCCGAGACGCCGGCCGCGAGGCCGTCGGCGTAGCGCTGCAACGCGGTCTCGTCCCGTCGGAAGGCCGCCAGGAGCAACGTACGGGCGTAGCCCTCCAGGCCGTCGGAGAGGCGGCCGGACCAGCTCTCGCGGTCGCCGGGGAAGTGGTAGAGGGCGCGGTCCTCGGTGGCGTACGGCTCCACGGCGGCGAGCAGGGTGTCGGCGGCCGTCTCCCAGTGGGCGCGGGTGTAGCCGGTGTGCGGGCTGAGGGAGCGGTTGTCGGGCGGCAGGTGCATGGCTCTCTTTCCGGCTCGAAAGGGGTCAGGCCTGGGGCGCCCCGGTTCCGGTCGGGGCGCCCCAGGGGCTCATCCCACCCGCACCGAGCCCCGCGGCACCAGATGCCGGGCGACGAGTTCGTCGCGGACCAGGCCCGCGTAGAGCGTGGCGCCGTGCACCGAGGTGTGGGTGTTGTCCCGCTTCTCGTTGTAGAGGTACAGGGCCTTGGACGCCTCCACGCCGAGGGTCTGCACCAGGGTCTTGGTCTTCGCGGTGAGGTCGATGAGGGGGACGTCGTGGGCGGCGGCGACCGAGCGGATCACGGCGGGGTGGTCCACGCCGAGGCCGTTGACGAGCAGGGCCGTGTTGTTGTCGAGCGTGCCGTCGGCGTTGAACCAGCGGCGCACGATGGGGGTGACGAGGACCGGCTCGCCGCCCTTCTCGCGGACGCCCGCCACCAGTGCCTCCAGGTTCGCGCGGTACGTCGCCTCGTCGGTCGTCTTGTCGTTGTGGGCGAGCTGGATCAGGACCAGGTCGCCGGGGCGGATCCGCGGCTGGACGGTGGCCCACAGGCGGGAGTCGGCGAGGTAGCTGACCGTGCTCTCGCCGGAGTCGGCGTGGTTGGCGACGGACAGGCCCTTGCGGAGGTACCGCGGGAGCTGCTGGCCCCAGCCGGAGTACGGGTCGCCGGGCTGGTCGCAGACCGTGGAGTCGCCGACGAGGAGGATCTGGCGGGCGTGCCGGGCCGGGGTGACCTTGATGCCGGCGAGTGCGGGGGCGGAGCCGCCCAGTACGAGGTCCAGTCCGGGGGTGCCCGCGGCACCCGTCGGCTCGCCCTGCGGGGTGCGGACGTCCACGGTGAAGCTGCGGACGACCCGCTCGCCCGCGGGGGCGGCCGTCTCGGGGAGCAAGGACCGTCGGGTCTCGCCAGTCACACTCGTGCTGGACGCCGACTCACCGCCCAGGAGGACCTGCACGTCGTAGGTGCCGGGCGAGACGTCGAAGTGGCAGGCGGTGGCGGTGCAGTCGGTGTGGGCGGCCTGGACCGGTGCCGCCGTCAGCACAGTACCCAAGGTGGCGGCCGCCACCAGTGCGGCGATGCTGAAACGTCTCATGCGCGACTCCTCGCTCGGATGAACCCGGCGTGCGCCTGGACCGTACCTGGTTGGACAAGCGCTTTCTAGATGGTCGCTTCAATTCGTTGAACTGCCCAGTACAAGCGTGCACAAGCCCTTTCGCGAAATCGATTCAACTGTCACTCTGCACAACGCCCGCACCCCACACTCCGAAGGAGGCACCCCCATGTCCGGATCCCACGGCAGATCCGTTCGCCGCCGCACCTTCGTCCTCGGCGCCACGGCCGCCGCCGGCACGGTCGCCCTCGCCGGCACTGCGCGCGCCGCCGCGTTCGGCTGGAGCGACGACGGCTCGAACTATGTCGTCGACACCGGCGCCAACCTCGTCTTCAAGGTCAGCAAGTCCAACGGCGACCTGACCTCGCTGGTCTACCGGGGCACGGAGTACCAGGGCTACGGCGGCATGAACTCGCACATCGAGTCCGGCCTCGGCAGCTCCACCGTGTCCGTCAGGCAGTCGGGTTCCACGATCCTGATCTCGGTCGCGTACGGCACGCTGCGGCACTACTACGCGGCCCGCAGCGGCGAGAACAACATCTACCTGTGGACCAACAAGGCCGACACGTCCGTCTCGGCGACCCGCTACATCCTGCGTGTGAAGAAGGGCCTGTTCCTCAACGACGAGCCCGACTCCTACACGTACACGAACAGCACCGTCGAGGCCTCGGACGTGTTCGCGAAGTCCGACGGCCAGACCCGCTCGAAGCACTACGCGAAGCGGCGCGTGATGGACTACGACTACCTCGGCTGGTCCGGCGGCGGCGTCGGCCTGTGGATCGTGCGCAGCAACCACGAGAAGGCCTCCGGCGGCCCCTTCTACCGCTCCCTCCTGCGCCACCAGAGCGCGGACGGCGGCGGCCTGTACGAGATCCTGTACTACGGCCAGAACCAGACCGAGGCCCAGCGCTTCGGCCTCCAGGGCCCGTACGTCATCGCCCTCACCGACGGCGGCGCACCCTCCTCGGCCCTGTTCCCGGGCGCCCTCACCACCTCGTGGGCGGACTCGCTCGGCATGTCGGGCTACGTCGGCGCGAGCGGGCGCGGCAAGGTGGCCGGAGTGGGGATCTCCGGGCGGAACACGGCGTACCCGTACACCGTCGGGATCGCCAACTCGGCGGCCCAGTACTGGAGTCCGGCGCGGCCGTCGGACGGCTTCTTCTCGATCGGGGGTGTGCTGCCGGGGACGTACACCCTCACGGTCTTCAAGGGTGAACTGGCCGTGTACACGACCTCGGTGTCGGTCACGGCCGGCGGCACGACCACCCTCAACACGATCGCCGTGCCGTCCTCGAACGACCCGAGCAACGCCTCCGCGATCTGGCGGATCGGCGACTGGAACGGCACGCCGAGCGGCTTCAAGAACGCCGATCTGATGACGTACGCGCATCCGTCGGACGTCCGGGCCGCGGCCTGGACCGGCAATGTGGTGATCGGCAACGGCGAGACGGCGGCCTTCCCCTGCTACCTCTGGAAGGACGTCAACAGCGGGATCCTGGTGTACTTCAGGCTGACGGCGGCGCAGGCGGCGGCCGCGCACACTCTGCGGATCGGGGTGACGACGGCGTACGCCAACGGCCGCCCCCAGGTCACGGTGAACGACACCTGGACGTCCGCGATCCCCTCCCCGCCCACCCAGCCGAGCACCCGGTCGCTGACCAACGGTTCGTACCGGGGCAACAACCACACCTTCACGTACAGCGTGCCGGCGTCCGCCTGGAAGACGGACACCGGCCAGTACAACGTGCTGCGGATCGACGTGGTGAGCGGTTCGGGGACGACGGGCTATCTCAGCGCGGGCACGGCGATCGACGCGATCGACCTGCTGGCCTGACGGCACCTCATGTCCCGCGCGTCCACTGCTGGTTCGTGCCGCCGCTGCACGTGTACGTGATGACGGCGGCGGCGTTGGCGGTGGACGCGCCGTTCACGTCCAGGCACTCCCCGGTCGCACGGGACTTGATGTTCACGTAGGAGCCGGTGGTGGTCACCGACCACTGCTGGCCGGCGGAGGAGGCGTTGCAGCTCTCCTGGCTGACCGTGCTCGCGTTCTCCTGCACGCACAGGGAACTGTTCCTGACCATCAGCTGGTAGTAGCCGCCGCCCACCGACTTGAACCAGTACTTCTGGTTGGCGCCGCCGTTGCAGTCGTACTGCTTGATCTGGGCGCCCTGCCAGAGCGACTGGCTGGTCACGTCGGCGCACTTCGACGAGTGCCGGGCGATCAGCGTGTTGTACGTGGCACTCGTCCCGCTGATCGAGCCGGTGGCCGTGTCGATGGTGACCTCCGGGGACCAGGACATGGACATCGAGGTCGCGGAGGGGAAGGTCAGCGGCAGCCAGACGTAGCGGGAGTCGTTGACGGTGCCGCCGAAGGAGTTGCCCCAGCGGTCGCCCAGGTAGAGGTACGAGGTGGTCGAAGTGCCCTGCACGGGGAGGACGTACGCGGTCTGCGAGCCGTAGGCCGTGGAGTCGCCGATGTTCTTCATCGCGGTCCACGGGCCGGCGATGCTGGTGGCCGTGGCGTACTGCTGCTGATTGGGGTTCCAGCCGGTGGCGCCCGAGGTCAGCATGAAGTAGACGCCGTTCCGCTTGAACAGGGCGGGGGCCTCGCGGTGGCCGCCGTGCCAGGGGTCGGCGACCAGGGCGGCGATGCCGGTGTAGTCGCTGGTCAGGCGGTAGATCTGGAGGTCGTAGTTCTCACGGGCGGCGGAGGCCATGTAGCCGGTGCCGTCGGTGTCGACGAACACCGTGATGTCGCGGGACATGTGCTGGCCGAGCGGGCGGAAGCTGCCCTGCCAGGCGTAGTTGCCATCCACCGTGTCCGATACGGCGACGGCGGCGCGGGCCTCGCTGTAGTCGGTGCCGTTCTCCTTGTGCATCCACATGACGAACTTGCCGGTGGCGGCGTTGTACATGACCTTCGGGCGCTCGATGTTGGCGGTGGCCAGCTCGGCGGCGCTGGACTGGGTCAGGACGTGGTTCCTGAACTCCCAGTTCTTCAGGTCGGTGGAGCGGTAGGCGTCCACGTAGCGGAAGGTGTTGTCGGCGTTGCGGTGCTCGCCGAACCAGTAGTAGTACGAGCCGACCTTGATGACACCGCCGCCGTGCGCGTGCACGGGGTTGCCCGAAGTGTCGGTGAACTGCGTGCCGTTGGTTACGGTCTGGGCTGCCGCCTGGGCGGGACCGGCGGTGGCCAGGGCGCCGGCCAGGGCCAGACAGAGGGCGAGCAGAACCGCGTGCACACGTCTCATATCACGCACTCTCCTTCACCGCGTCGGCCACGGGTATACCGAAGTTCGGGGTGCCGTCCGGGTTCCAGCCGAGTTTCTGGACGCGGGTGTGGCGGTTGGGGTCGTTCAGCGGGTCGCCGACGATCTCCTTGTACTGGCGGGCGTGGTACACGAGGACGTCGCTGCGGCCGTCCTCGGCGACGGTGAAGCAGTTGTGGCCGGGGCCGTACTGCTTGGTGGTGTCGTTGCTGGTGAAGACCGGGGTCGGGGACTTGGACCAGCTGGCCGGGTCCATGAGGTCGGCGTCGGCGTCGACGGTCAGCAGGCCCAGGCAGTAGTGCCAGTCGGTGGCGGACGCCGAGTAGGACATGAAAAGGCGGCCGTTGCGGGCGATGACGGACGGCCCCTCGTTGACCTTGAACCCGATGCGCTCCCAGTCGTACTCCGGGGTGGTGAGCCGGATCTGAGGGCCGGTCAGGGTCCATGGGTTCGCCATCTTCGACAGGAAGATGCCGGTGTTGTTGTCCATGCCGGGCTCGTGCTGGGCCCAGGCGAGGTAGCGGCTGCCCCGGTGGGTGAAGGTGGTGGCGTCCAGGGAGAAGGTCTCCCAGGCCGTCTTGAGCTGGCCCTTCTCCACCCAGGTCCCCTTGAAGGGATCGCGGTTGGAGTTCTCCAGCACCCAGATGCGGATCTTCCACACGTCCTCGGCGGGGGCCGCGGCGAAGTAGATGTACCACTTGCCGCCGATGCGGTGGATCTCCGGCGCCCAGATGTGCGCACCCATGTCGCCGGTGGCGTGCTTGGTCCAGATGACGGACTCGGCGGCGGTCGCGAGGCCGGCGAGGGTGCGGGAGCGGCGCAGGATGATGCGGTCGTACTCCGGGGCCGTGGCGGTGAAGTAGTAGAAACCGTCTGCATGACGGTGGATGTGCGGGTCGGCGCGGTTGCGGACGAGCGGGTTCGCGTACGGGGCGGCCTTCGGCGGGGCGGCATGGGCGACACCGGGGAGGGCCGCGGCGGCACCGAGGGCGCCGGCGGCTGCGGCACCCTTCAACAGCAGTCGGCGGCTGGGGACTTCGGGCAGGTCGTGTTCGCGGCTCATGCGGACTGCCTCTCGGATTCTCATGGGGGGAAGTGTTCGAAATGACGGACATCATCTGCCATTCCGAACGCCGAAAAGGTAAGCGTGTGACACCTGGAGGTCAACGGGTTCGACGAGAAGGAGAGGAGCACGGGGAGAGCGCTTTCCCTCGGCGGGCGATTTTCTGTTATCGGCCGCCTCCCGCCCCGTCTCCGATGATGTGCGCAGCCTTACTCATACGACAGCAGCGGCCGCCGGCGCCCTCGTGGCCGTCGCCGCCCTGACCGTGGCCGCTCCCCCGGCGGCCGCCGCCACCCGGGACGTGACCGCCGACGTGCTCGCGGGCCGGGACGTGACGCTCAGCGGCGACACGGTGGTCACAGTGCCATCGGGGACGACGACGTACGACGGCGTCCTCCGCGGCGAGGGAACACTCACCGTGCGCGGCACCGGCACGCTGATCCTGACCAGGGACAGCGACTTCACGCTGCCGAAGTCCCGGCAGCGGCAGAAGGTGAGCGTCCTCGGCGGCAACCACCCGTACGTCACGACGGCCGACGCGGATCCGCCCGCGATCACGGTCGCACGCGGCGCGACCCTGCAGTACGGCAACGGGGGCACGGCCGGCCTGATCGGGCACTTCCCCTACAACACCCCGGCCTTCCGGCTCAACCAGAACAACATCCGGGTCGACGGCACCCTGCGCCTCTCCCTGACGAGCGCCTACAACCTGGGCACGATCAGCGGTTCCGGGCTGATCGCCCAGCCGCGTTTCCTCTGGGGCACCTGGGACCTGTCGGGCAGCCACTCCTTCTCCGGCGTCATCGACAACGGCACACAGGTCAACGCCGGACGGCCGGAGTTCGCGACCTCGCTGCCGAACATGCGCAAGGTCCTCAACCAGGGCACGTGGACGGTGGACACGCCACTGGGCCAGACCGTCACCATGGGCGTGGACTTCTACCAGCGCGAGTACGGCAGCGACATCAACGTCCAGTCCCGGCCCGGCAGCAAGGTCGTCCTCACCGGCCAGTACAGCTGGTCCGACCAGGGCGGCGACACCAACCCCTCGCTCAGTGACCCCGCCCTGAACTGGACGCCCGCGCGCAAGAACATCAACAAGCGCGGCACCAACATCAAGGGTGCCAATGTCCAGTGGGGCGACGGCACGACGAACAAGATCTTCATGCCGGGCACGGCCGAGACGGTGTACATCAACCTGCTGGCGGCGAGGTCCCGTTCGCTCCTGACATTCGACTACAACGGCCCGGTGACGCTGGGTGCCCCCATCGGCGGCGGCCGGTTCCACGACACGCTCGCCGCGCCCGGCGCCGGGGACATCGTCATCAAGGGGACCAAGGGCAACGACGTCACCTTCGCGGCCGTGCAGTACTACGACGGCTCCACGACTGTCGAGAAGGGCGCCGTGCTGCGCCTGGGCAGCGGCAGGTCGGGCGGCGACGGCGGGCTCTACACGCGGGGCGGGCTCCACAAGGTCGTCAACAACGGCTCCCTGGTGCTGAACAACACGCGCAAGGCCCTGTCCCTGCCCCGGATCAGCGGCAGCGGTTCACTTACGCAGTCGGGGTCCGCGACGACGACCCTGACGGGGAGCGCGGTGACGTACACGGGCGCGACGACGGTCAGGAAGGGAACCCTCGCCCTGCGCGACGGCGCGACCCTCGCCCACAGCAGCGCGATCCGGCTGACGTCGGCCGACTCCCGCCTGGACGTCGGCACTTCGGGGCTGCGCGTGGCTGCGGGGAAGTCACTGACCGGCAAGGGCACGGTCAAGGGAGCGGTGACGAACGGCGGTGTGGTGGCGAGCGGGCTGACCGTGTCCGGTGACTACACGCAGTCGGCGAAGGGCGGACTGGTCCTGCGCGGCGCCCCGTTGAAGGTCACGGGCGCGGTCCGGCTGTCCGGCGACCTGGACCTGGCGTCCGCCGCCACGACGCCGAAGCCCGTCCGGAAGATCACCATCGTCGACCACAAGGGCCGCACCAAGACGACCGGCACCTTCACCGGCCTCAAGGAGGGCGAGAAGCTCCAGCTGAACGACACCACCTACCGCATCAGCTACCGGTCCGGCGACGGCAACGACGTGACCCTCACCGCCGTCACCAGTGCTTCCTCCGCAGCCTCCGCCCACCCCCGCCCCCCGGCCGACGCCCCCACCGCGAACACCACCGCCAACGGCCTCGGCTGGTGGCCGTACGTCCTGGCCGCGGGCCTGCTCGCCGGCCTCGCCATTCCGGCGACACGGATGGGCCGGGGACGCGGGAGGCGCCGGGGAGGTCGGCACTCGGCGCACGGATAGGCCGTGGGGCTGCCAGAGCTGCGCGAGGCCGGACTCGTAGACATGGGCCTCGCGCCGCCAGTAGTTCCAGTGCCGGGGATCCTCCGTGGCCGCCCAGCCTCCGGTCGCCGCCTTGCGGCGGGTGAGCACCTTCAGGACGGCCGAGCGGTCGCCGACGACCACCCGCCAGACGCCGGCCGTGACGCCGCTCCCGGGGTTGTGCACGAGGGGTTCGAAGGCGGGCCGGCCAGCGCCCAGGACCTCGCGTACTTCGTCGTTCACGACGGCGGTCTCCAGCATTCGGCAAGGCTGGGGCCCGCACCGCCGGCCGCCCTCTGAACCGTCACGTCCGCCGCACCTCGACTACCGTCGTCGGTATGACCAGCGCCCTTCCCCTCGCCGAAGCCCTCGCCGCCGGGACCGTCGTACTCGACGGCGGCATGTCCAACCAGCTGGAGTCCGCCGGGCACGATCTGAGTGACGAGCTCTGGTCGGCGCGGCTGCTCGCCGAGCGGCCCGAGGCGATCACCGAGGCGCATCTCGCCTACTTCGAGGCGGGGGCGGACGTGGCGATCACGTCCAGCTACCAGGCCACGTTCGAGGGGTTCGCGAAGCGCGGCATCGGTCGGGAACGTGCGGCCGAACTCCTCGCCCTGAGCGTCGAGCTGGCGCGCGAGGCGGCTCGGCGGGCGCGGGCCGGGGGTGTCGCACGGCCACTGTGGGTGGCGGCGTCGGTCGGGCCGTACGGGGCGATGCTCGCGGACGGCTCCGAGTACCGGGGGCGGTACGGGCTGAGCGTGGCCGAGCTGGAGCGCTTCCACCGGCCCCGGCTGGAGGTGCTGGCCGGGGCCCGGCCCGATGTGCTGGCCCTGGAGACCGTGCCGGACGCCGACGAGGCCGCGGCACTGTTGCGAGCGGTGCGCGGGCTCGGGGTCCCGGCCTGGCTGTCGTACTCCGTCGCCGGTGAGCGCACCCGGGCGGGGCAGCCATTGGAGGACGCCTTCGCCCTCGCCGCCGACGCCGACGACGTGATCGCCGTCGGCGTGAACTGCTGCGCGCCGCAGGACGTCGAGGGCGCCGTCGCGACCGCCGCCCGCGTCACGGGCAAGCCCGTCGTCGTCTACCCCAACAGCGGCGAGGCCTGGAACGCCGAGGCCCGCGCCTGGGACGGGCGTTCCTCCTTCGCCGCCGAGCAGGTGCGGGGGTGGCGGGAGGCCGGGGCACGGCTGATCGGGGGGTGCTGCCGGGTGGGGCCGGAGGCGATCGGTGCCGTCGCTCGTGCGTTGGCGGGGGTGCGGTAGCCGGGGAGGCATCTGGTCGGTTTCAGGTCACCGCTGGTAACACCCGACGTCGTGCTCGAACAATGATCGGTTACTCTTGCCGCGCCGCCGCGTGACGATCGCCGACCGGTCCCCTGGGGGCCGCGGATCGCCCGGCGAGCATCACCGACACCTGCTTCAAATCACGTGACGCGCCCGTCCGCCCGTCTCGTAGGACGCATGTGTCGCGAGCGCGTGAAGGAGACAGCGATGGCGGACCGAACGCCCGACACCGACGTCCTCGACCAGGACGACCCGCCGACGGACTCCTCCGGTGCGAAACCCGACCCGGGCGCGGACTTGAAGGCGGAGCGCGTCGGGCAGCCGCCCGAGGAGCCGACGTCGGAACCGGAACCGGAGCCGGAGCCGGAGCCGGCGGAGGCTGCGGCGTCGGAGACACCGGAGGCTGCGGCGTCGGAGACACCGGAGGCTGCGGCGTCGGAGACACCGGAGGCTGCGGCGTCGGCCGAGGCCGCGGAAGCCGTGGAGTCGGCAGAGGCCCCGGAGGCGGTGGAATCGGCGGCCGGGTCGGGTGAGTCGGAGTCGCCCGAGGAGCCGCAAGAAGAGACGCAGGAAGAGGCACACGAAGAGGCGCAGGAGTCGGAGCGGCAGGCGCAGGACGCCCCCGTCGCATCGGTTCAGGAACCTGACGAGCCGAAGGACTCTGCCGGTGAACCGGCGGAGGAGGCGGAGACCGCAGACGAGGCCGAGGGGTCGGAAGAGGCGGCGGACGAGTCGGAAGAGGCCGACGCGGATGCCGAGACCGACACGGATGCCGAGACCGACACGGATGCCGAGACCGACACGGATGCCGAGACCGACGCGGATGCCGAGGCCGACGCGGATGCCGAGGCCGACGAAACCCCGGCTCAGGACGCCGATACGGTCACCGCCGACGCCCCGGACACCGCTGACGCCGAGGACACCGAGGACGAGGACGCCGACACCGCACCCGACGAGAGCACCGAAGCGGACCCCGAGCCCGAATCCGAGGAAGCCCCCACCTCAGAGGAGGCGGCGGAGGAAGACGCTCAACCCGCCCCCGCCCCCGCCTCCGCAACTGCAACTGCAACTGCAACTGCAACTGCCAACGCCACCTCCACCTCCACCTCCACCTCCACCTCGCCCACCCCTGTCCTCGCCTCCTTTCCCTCTCCCATCCCTGCCCTCCGCAGGATCAAAATCCGGTCACCCCTCACAGCGCTCCTGGCGGCGCTCCTCGCCACGCTCCTCGCAGTGGGCGTCCTCGTCGTCCAGCTGCTCCGCCCGCTGCCCGAACCGACCCTCGCCGTCGACGCGAAGGTGTCGTCGTTCACCGTCGGCGGGGGCGCGTTCACCATGCCGTGGCCCGAGGAGGGACAGGGTGCGGTGATGGTCGCGGGCACGGGGACCATCGGGACGTTCGGGGAGCAGAAGCCCGTCCCGACCGCGAGTGTCGCCAAGATCATGACGGCGTACGTGATCCTCCGCGAGCACCCCCTCAAGAGGGACGAGCCGGGCCCGCACATCACGGTCGACGCCCGGACCGTGAAGGAGGGCGAGGCCAAGGACGAGTCCCGGATCGAGGGTCTGCGGGTCGGCCAGACGTTCAACCTTCAGGACATGCTGAAGATGCTGATGATCCCGTCTGGCAACAACGTGGCCCGGCTGCTGGCCCGTTGGAACACCAGGACCGAGGACGAGACCGCGTTCGTGCGGAAGATGAACGAAGCGGCCAAGTCGCTCGGCATGAAGAACACCACGTACACCGACCCCAGCGGCCTGGACAAGGGCACCGTCAGCACGGCCGTCGACCAGCTGAGGCTGGCCGAGGCGGTCATGAAGTTCGAGTCCTTCCGCGCCGTCGTCTCCATGACCTACGCCGACATACCCGGGGTAGGGCGCATCCACAACAACAACTATCCGCTGATCTCGGCCGGACTGAGCGTCAGAGGCATCAAGACCGGCTCCAACACGCCCGCGGGGGGCACGCTGTCCTGGGCGGCGTACAAGACGCTGGACGGCGAGGACCGGCTGATCCTCGGCACGATGATGGACCAGCACGCGACGGGTCCCGACCCCAACGGCTCGACCAGCCTCCAGCTGGTGCTGGACAACAGCGAGAAGGTCATCAAGGCGGTCCGGGACGCGCTCACCTCGGCGACGGTGGTGAAGAAGGGCCAGGTCGTCGGACATGTCGACGACGGTCTCGGCCGCCGTACGCAGGTCGTTGCGACGAAGGACCTGAAGGTGATCGGGCTGCCGGGGCAGAAACTGACGGTGGCCTTCCGCGACAGGGACAAGTCCCTTGCGGGCGGGGCGAAGTCCGGGACCGTGGTCGGTGAGCTCACGCTGGGCGGCGGTGTCGCGGAGGCCCGGAGCGTACCGGTGGCGCTGAAGTCGGGGCTCGCGGAACCGTCTCTCGGGACGAAGCTGACTCGGATCGGCTGAGGCCTGCCCCCCCTGGCCACCACCGACCACCACGCTTCACCGCCGATCACCGTCGATCACCGACGCAGATGGCTCCCACCCTCCAGGGTGGGAGCCATCTGCGTCATCAGGCCCTCTCGACCGCCGAACCCAGTGCAGTCCGGATCAGTTGTCCAGCACGGCCTTCATCACGTCCCGCGCGATGGGAGCGGCCAGGCTGCCGCCGGAGATGTCCTCACGCGAGATGTCCATGGCGGTCGGGTCGATGAAGACGGCCACGGCGACGGACTCGCCGTCGTCCTTCATGCCGTACGAGACGAACCAGCCGTAGGGAACCTGCTCGCGCACATCCACGCCGCGCTGGGCCGTGCCGGTCTTGCCGCCCACCGTGACCCCTTCGATGAGGGCCCGGCGTGCGCTGCCCTCCTTGGCGGTGTGCTCCATCATCTCGCGGACCTTCTCGGCCGTGGACTGGGAGACGGCCTGGCTCATGACCTCAGGCTTGTGCTCCTCCAGGGCGCTCAGGTCGGGGGACCGCAGCTGGTCGACGATGTAGGGCTGCATGACCTTGCCGTCGTTCACCATCGCGGCCGTGATCATGGCCATCTGCAGCGGCGTACTGGTGAGGCTGCCCTGGCCCATGCCGGTCAGCGCGGTGCCGGGCTTGTCCAGGTCCCCGGGGTAGAGGCTCTTGCTGGCCCGCAGATCACCGAAGTCGGAGGAGTAGACGTCCTCGTTGAACCCGAACTTCTCCGCCGTCTCACGCATCTTGTCCGCGCCCACCTTCACGGCCGCGTCGAGGAACACGTTGTTGCAGGAGTACTGCATGGCGGTCTTCAGCGATGCCTTGTTGCACACCCCGTCCCCGGCCTCGCTGCCGATCTTGTTGGTCGACTGCGGCAGGGGATACGGCGACGGCGCGCCCGAGGCCGCGTCGACGTCGGTCACCACGCCGTGCTCCAGCGCCGCCGCCGCGGTGAGGATCTTGAAGGTCGAGCCGGGCGGGAACGTCTCCCGCAGCGCGCGGTTGGCCAGCGGCTTGCCCTTGTCGGCACCGAGCGCCTTGAACCTGTCGCTCTCCTTGAGGGAGTTGCCGGCGAACTTCGCGGGGTCGTACGACGGCGTCGAGACGAGCGCGAGCACCTTCCCGGTCTTCGGGTCCAGCGCCACGACCGAGCCGCGGGCGTCGAGCTTGGTGAGGCCCTTGTATCCGGCCTCCTGTGCCTTGGGGTCGATCGTCGTGATGACGTCGCCGCCCCGCCGCTGCTTTCCGGTGACGACATCCGTGAAGCGCTCGAACGCCAGCCGGTCGTCCTGGCCGCTGAGCACGCTGTCGTAGATGCCCTCCAGGAACGTCATCCCCATGGCCTGGGAGGCGTATCCGGTGACCGGCGCGTACATGGGGCCGTTCTTGTAGGTGCGTTCGTACTTGAGGTCCGACCCGCCGGACTCCGCCGAGCCCGTGATCGATCGGGCGCCCACGATGATGTCGCCGCGAGGTACCGAGTACTGGTTGATCAGTACGCGTCGATTGTTGTCGTCGGTGGCGAGGTCGTCCGCCTTCATGTACTGGAGCCAGTTGGCCCGGATCAGCAGTGCGAGCATCAGCAGCCCGCAGAAAATGGCTATGCGCCTCAGCGGCTTGTTCACGCGGTAGCACCCCCAGCGACCGGTATGCGTCTTGTTGGCCGAAAGGCGTCGGCGACTGGCTGATGCCCTCGTGACAGCACTAATGGGGCATGAGTCGGAGTCGAAAGAACCATGCCAGTACTTTAGTTGAGCGAGTTGCCGTCTTCCGGGACCGATAAAAGGTGACTGGATATCGGGCTACGGATGGCTGTAGCGGTCACCTAGGCTCGCCCTCGAAGCGACCCTTTGTCCCAGGGCGGGCAATTCCGCGAGGCCGCCAAGGCACCTCCCTTTCTCGGCGCACGTGCACACGCTCGGCGCACATGCCGACGCCCTGGAGAGCTCGGCTCGGTCGCTGCAACGGGCATCCGACGACCGCACAGCAAAGGGACCCCGCGTGACGAAT
>NZ_JAQMYP010000083.1 GCF_028369295.1 Streptomyces sp. HD | reverse complement strand
AGCTTCGGGCCGGACTGACCAGCCACTCATTTCCGATTCATCGGGAAGGGCTTCTTGGGAATCACTGTTCCACTGAAGCAGCTAGATGCTCACTCTGCCCGGCGGGACTACATCCACTTCCAGGCAACTGTTCGAATCTACCTCCCCACTCGCTCCGTGTCAACGGTTCTTGTGGGGCGAAGAGGAGACTAGCAGCTCAGCACGGGCATCCGCACATCAGGCCGCCGTCGGAACGGCGGCGCTGCGCTCGGCTGCCTCGACGTCGCCTGTCTCTCCGGTGCGGGCGGCGCGGCCACCGAGGACGTAGACGTATGCAAGGAATGCCAGCTCGGCTATGACGCCGATGGTGATGCGGGCCCACGTGGGCAGGCCCGACGGGGTGACGAAGCCTTCGATGGCGCCGGAGACGAAGAGGACCAGGGCGAGGCCTATCGCCATGCCTATCGCGGCTCGGCCTTCCTCGGCGAGGGCTGCGCGTCGGGTGCGGGGGCCCGGGTCGATGAGGGTCCAGCCGAGGCGTAGGCCTGTGCCGGCGGCGACGAAGACCGCTGTCAGTTCGAGGAGGCCGTGGGGCAGGACGAGGCCGAGGAACGTGTCCAGGCGTCCTGCCGAGGACATCAGGCCGAAGCCGACGCCGAGGTTGAGCATGTTCTGGAAGAGGATCCAGAACACCGGGAGGCCTAGAAAGACGCCCAGGATCAGGCAGAGGGCGGCGGCCCACGCGTTGTTCGTCCAGACCTGGGCCGCGAAGGACGCTGCGGGGTGGCTGGAGTAGTACGTCTCGTACTGGCCGCCGGGGCGCGTCAGCTCGCGCAGTTCGTTCGGGGCGGCAATGCTTGTCTGCACTTCCGGGTGGGTGGCGATCCACCAGCCCAGGAGGATCGCGACGAGGGTGGACAGGAGTGCCGTGGGCACCCACCAGTGGCGTGATCGGTAGACCGCGGCCGGGAAACCGTGAGCCAGGAAGCGGGTGACGTCACGCCAGGAGGCCCGTCGGGTGCCGGTCACGGCGCTACGCGCGCGTGCCACCAATTGGCTGAGTCGGCCCGTCAGCTGGGGGTCGGGGGCGCTGGACTGGATCAGCGAGAGGTGGGTGGCGGTGCGCTGGTAGAGGGTGACGAGCTCGTCGGTCTCGGCTCCGGTGAGTCGGCGCTGGCGCCCGAGCAGGGCGTCGAGTCGGTCCCACTCGGCTCGGTGGGCGGTGACGAAGACGTCGAGGTCCATCTGGTTTTCTGCTCCTCGGCTGTTCGTCGGCGACTCGTCGTAGGTGTCAGCTTGTCGTACTGCGGCGCAATGCGCCCTCAGCTTGGCAGACTGGCCATTCCAGGGGCAGGTCAGGGGAAGGACGGACGGCGTGAGTGAGCTGGTCACGGGCGAGGCGGTGGCGCTGGAGTTGCGCCCCGCGAAGCTGCCCAGCAGGGCGCTTGCCGTGCTGCTCGATCTGGCGGTGGCCGTGATCGCCTATATCGTCGCGACGATTGGCGTGGTGGCTGCCACCGCTTCACTGGACGAGGCGGCGCAGACCGCGCTGTCGATCGCCCTGTTCGTCCTGGTGCTGGTCGGCGGGCCGATCGCGGTCGAGACGCTCAGCCAAGGGCGTTCGCTCGGGAAGTTGGCGTGCGGGCTGCGCGTCGTGCGCGACGACGGCGGTCCGATCCGGTTCCGGCACGCTCTGGTGCGGGGTCTCATCGGTGTGATCGAGATTCTTATGACGCTCGGCGTCGTCGCCGTGATCGCTTCGCTGGTCTCCGCGCGCGGGCGGCGGCTCGGTGACGTGTTCGCCGGGACTCTCGTCGTACGGGAGCGGGTGCCCCTCACACGGACTGGCTTCGTTCCGCCGCCTCCGCCGTGGCTGGCCGGACGGTTCTCGGAGCTCGACCTGTCGGCGGTTCCCGATGACCTGTGGCTTGCCATTCGCCAGTACCTGACGCGGATGCAGCAGCTCGACCCCCAGGTCGGCCAGAACATGGCGGAACGTCTCGCGACCGACCTCGCGGCGCGCACGGGTACTCCGGCTCTGCAGGGCGTGCCGCCGGCCGCGTATCTGGCGGCGGTGCTGCACGAACGGCAGGCCCGGGAGGCGCGCCGCGCCTTCGGTGACGGGCCGGGGGCGAGCGGGGCGCCTGCCGGTGTCGGCGGCGCGTACGGCCCGCCGGTCGTGCCGCCCGCGGCTGGGCCGCCTCCGTCGGGCGCCTACGGCGTCGGGGTTGCTCCGGTCGCTGGTCAGCCCGCGGCGGGGGCGGAAGTGGATCGTTCCTCCGCGTCTCAGAGCCCCGTACCGCAGACTCCGGCGTCGCAGGACGCGCAGTCCGCCGACCGGCCCGCCACCGGGTTCGTGCCGCCGGCGTAGCCACCTCAGCTCGCTGCTCTCCCAACCACCCGATCCCTCGCACCCCCCGGGCCGCCCGCCCGCCGCGCGAATCGACCGGGCCACCATGTCCACCACGCGGCCCTTCCATCCACCCGGGCCGGCTCAGGCGAACGTGGACGGTGGGGAGTCCAGATCCTCCAGTTCGATGCCGGGGGCCGCGAGTACCACGTCGCCTGCGATGTGTACGGCGTGCTGCTCGCCCGTGTCCAGGGCTGTGACCTGGTACTCGTCCACGATCAGGGGGGCGTTGTCAGTGGCGTGTGTTTCTCTGTTCACCAAGGTCCAGGACTGGTCCACGGTGCGGGGGGCGAGGACCGGGTCCGTGAAGTCCACGAGGCGGACGCGGGTTGCCGAGGGGGAAGGGGTGAGGCGTAGGAGACGAGTGGTGGCGATGAGGAATGCGGGGGACGTGCCGGTGAAGGCGTGGGCGCGCACATTGCCTTCCGTGGCGTGAACCCCGGTGGGGTCGGTGCGGACCCAGGTGACGCCGTCGAGGGCCGCGCCGCGTACCTGCCAGCCACCGGCATGGAGTTCGAGGCGGATGGGACGGCCGAGCTCGTCCAGGGCGAGGTCGACGGAGCCGCTGTGATCGCCCGCGGGGGTGGTCAGCTGGGAGACGTAGCGCCAGCCGGAAGGGCCGGGGGCGCAGCGGAAGTGTTCTTCTGCGAGGGGGGTGTGATCGTGCGGATCATGGAGCGAATAGCGGCCGCGGGGCATCGGGGTCCTGGGGCTTGACGGGCTGGTTCGGCCATACGGGCCAGGGTGGCCGCACGGGCCAAAGGGGCAGGCCCCCGGCACGGGGGTGCGGGGGCCTGCCTCGGAGGTTCTACTGCTGAGGAGCGTGTCAGTGCACGGGCGCGCTCGCCAGGAGTGCCGTGCCGACCGCGCTCGCCGGAGGTTGCCGGGCGAACTCCGTCGTCCGGCAACCCGGCTCAAGCGGCGCCGCCCGGCCACATGTCGGTCAGGCGGCGGCTCGGCTCAGTAGCGGTAGTGGTCCGGCTTGAACGGGCCCTCGACCTCGACGCCGATGTACGCGGCCTGCTCGGGGCGCAGCGTCGTCAGCTTCACGCCGAGCGCGTCCAGGTGGAGGCGGGCGACCTTCTCGTCCAGGTGCTTGGGCAGCGTGTACACACCGGTCGGGTAGGCGTCGGGCTTGGTGAACAGCTCGATCTGGGCCAGCGTCTGGTCCGCGAAGGAGTTGGACATCACGAACGACGGGTGACCGGTGGCGTTGCCCAGGTTCAGCAGACGGCCCTCGGACAGCACGATGAGCACCTTGCCGTCCGCGAAGGTCCAGGTGTGGACCTGCGGCTTGACCTCGTCCTTGACGATGCCCGGGATCTTCGCGAGGCCGGCCATGTCGATCTCGTTGTCGAAGTGGCCGATGTTGCCGACGATCGCCTGGTGCTTCATCTTGGCCATGTCCGAGGCCAGGATGATGTCCTTGTTGCCGGTCGTGGTGATGAAGATGTCGGCCTTGTCGACGACCTCGTCGAGGGTCGTGACCTGGTAGCCGTCCATCGCCGCCTGGAGGGCGCAGATCGGGTCGATCTCGGTGATGATCACGCGGGCGCCCTGCCCGCGCAGGGACTCCGCGCAGCCCTTGCCCACATCGCCGTAGCCGCAGACGACCGCGGTCTTGCCGCCGATCAGGACGTCGGTGGCGCGGTTGATGCCGTCGATGAGCGAGTGGCGGCAGCCGTACTTGTTGTCGAACTTCGACTTGGTGACGGCGTCGTTGACGTTGATCGCCGGGAACAGCAGGACGCCGTCGCGCTGCATCTCGTACAGGCGGTGGACGCCGGTCGTGGTCTCCTCGGTCACGCCGCGGATCTCGGACGCCAGCTGGGTCCACTTCTGCGAGCCGTCCGTGATGGTGCGGTGCAGGAGTTCGAGGATGACGCGGTGCTCGTCGGACTCGGCGGTGTCGACGGAGGGGACCTTGCCGTCCTTTTCGTACTCGACGCCCTTGTGGACGAGGAGGGTGGCGTCACCGCCGTCGTCCAGGATCATGTTCGGGCCGCCGGTGGGGGTGTTCGGCCAGGTCAGGGCCTGCTCCGTGCACCACCAGTACTCCTCCAGGGTCTCGCCCTTCCAGGCGAAGACCGGGATGCCCTGGGGGTTGTCGGGCGTGCCGTTCGGGCCGACGGCGATCGCGGCGGCGGCGTGGTCCTGGGTGGAGAAGATGTTGCAGGACGCCCAGCGGACCTCGGCGCCGAGGGCGACCAGGGTCTCGATGAGGACGGCGGTCTGCACGGTCATGTGCAGGGAGCCGGTGACGCGGGCGCCGGCCAGCGGCTGGGTCTCGGCGTACTCCTTGCGGATCGCCATCAGGCCGGGCATCTCGTGCTCGGCGAGGGTGATCTCCTTGCGGCCGAACTCGGCCAGGGAGAGGTCGGCGACCTTGAAGTCCTGTCGGTTCTCGACAGTCGTCATTGCGAGCTGCTCCTCGGGGTTGGGTCGAGGGTGGGTACGGCTGGTCTGCGCGGCGGCGGACACAGGGGTGCCCGAAGAGGACACAGGCATGCCCGCGTACGCGCAGCGCAGTCCGTCGGAGGCCCTCTCTCCCTCGGTCGGTCCGTGTCGGGACCGCCCGACCGCCATCAGCAGCGACGTCTGGCTCTGACCCAAGCTACACCGGGAGGTCCGGCCGTCCCCAGTCCGCCTGCGAACACATCGCGCCATCAGAGGGTTCGGGGCGGGGGGCAGGAGAGCGGGAGGGCAGGAGCGCGGGAGGCGTATGCAGTGGCGGAGGGTGGCCGGATGCAGAGCCGGCGGCCTTCGGGGCGGCGGAAGGTGCGGTGTCGGTCTTGCGTCGGCGGGCGATGAGGTGGCGGCCGGGTGTGGGTGTGATGGGCGGGAGCGATAACAGGACACCAACGAACGGTCGACAGGAGGTGGTGAAGCGGGATGAACGGGAATCTTTGGGCCTTTGAGTCGGCGGCCGGGTGGTGCAGGATGCCCGGGAGATCGGAACATCTGGTCGATCTTGCGGGGCGTCCGGGACGACGGTTCCGCATGACAAAGGCGTTAGGAGATCGATGTGACCAGTCCGGCCGGCCCTCCCCCCACGGGCAGCGGCGGTGGCGAGCGGAAGCGGTTGAAGCTGCTCGCGGTGACCGCGTGCCCGACCGGCATCGCGCACACCTACATGGCGGCGGAGAAACTCGCGCAGGCCGCCGAGAGCCGCGGTATCGACATGAAGGTGGAGACCCAGGGATCCATCGGGGCTGAAAACGTCCTCGATGACAACGATGTCAGCAACGCGGACGGCATCATCGTCGCCGCGGACAAGGACGTGGACCTGAGCCGTTTCGCGGGCAAGCGGGTCCTCAGCGTCGGGGTGGCGGAGGGCATTCGCCACCCCGAGCGGCTGATCGAGCAGGTGCTGTCGGCGCCCGTGCACACGGCAGGGGGCGCCCCCACGGCCCCCGCGGCCGGCGGTGGCAAGGAACGCAGCGTCGGGTACAAGGCGCTGATGAACGGGGTCAGTTACATGATCCCGTTCGTCGTGGTCGGCGGGCTGCTGATCGCGATCTCGCTCTCGCTCGGCGGGCACACCGACCCGTCCGGCGGCCTGGTCATCCCGAAGGACTCCTTCTGGATGGACGTGAACAACATCGGTGTCATCGGCTTCACGCTGATGGTGCCGATCCTGTCCGGGTACATCGCGTACGCCATCGGGGACAGGCCCGCGCTCGTGCCCGGCATGATCGGTGGCTGGATAGCCAATACCGGTGAGCTGTACGACTCCAAGGCGGGCGCCGGGTTCATCGGGGCGATCGTGACCGGGTTCCTCGCCGGGTATCTGGTGTTGTGGATCAAGAAGGTCAAGGTCCCGAGGTTCGTGCAACCGATCATGCCGATCATCGTGATCCCGATCGTGGCGACGACGGTGCTCGGGCTGTTCTTCATCTATGTGCTCGGCAAGCCGATCTCCTGGGTGTTCGAGCACCTGACCAGCTGGCTCAGCGGGATGACCGGCACGAGCGCGATCCTGCTCGGGGCGATTCTGGGGCTCATGATCGCGTTCGACATGGGCGGGCCGGTCAACAAGACGGCGTTTCTGTTCGGCGCCGGGCTCATCGCGACCGGCAACCAGACGGTCATGGGCATGTGCGCGGCGGCGATCCCGGTCATGCCGCTCGGTCAGGGCCTGGCCACGCTGATCCGGAAGCGGCTGTACACCGAGCAGGAGCGGGAGACCGGGCTCGCCTCGCTGTTCATGGGCTGCTTCGGCATCTCCGAGGGCGCGATCCCGTTCGCCGCGGCACGGCCCGCGCAGGTCATCCCCGCCAACATGCTGGGCGGCGCGGTGGCCGGTGCGATCGCCGGGGTCGCCGGCGTCGAGGACGCGGTGCCGCACGGCGGGCCGATCGTGGCCGTGCTGGGTGCGGTGAGCGGCGTGCCGATGTTCTTCGTGGCCGTGGTGATCGGGTCGGCCATCACCGCGTTGACGACGGTCGCCCTCGTCGACCTGGGTGAGCGCAGGCGGCGCGGGGAGGCGGTCGTCGGTGCGGGTATGGCCGGGGCCGAGCCTGCGCTGGTCGGGGCGGGCGTCGCAGTGGCCGGGGCTGGTGCCGTCGGTGAGAGGGCGGGTGCTCGTGGCGTCGGCGAGGGGTCCGTGGCTCGTGGCGGCGAAGTGCCGGGACCTGGTGGCGTCGGCGAAGTGCCGGGAGCCCGTGGCGTCGATGTAGTGCCGGATGGCGGTGGCGTCGTGGCGCAGCGGGTCGTACCCGAGTCGGAGGCTGTCCTGCCTGAGGCTGCCGTATCGGAGGCTGCCGGGGGTGAATCGGACACGGTTGTGGGTGAGTCCGAGGCGGGCGGCGCGGCGGAGCGGGAGTCCGGGGTGGTCGACGCGGCGGATGCCGGTGGTGCCTCGGTCGAGGTTCTCTCGGGTTATCTCACCGAGGAGACCGTGAAGGTTGAGCTCGGTGCGGCTGACAAGGAGGCCGCGATTCGGGAGATGGCCGAGTTGCTTGCGCGTACCGGGAAGGTCGCGGATGTGGGCGAGTTGGTGGCGACCGCGCTGCGGCGGGAGGCGCAGGGGACGACCGGGCTCGGTGAGGAGATCGCGATTCCGCATGCCAAGACGGATGCGGTCAGCGCGCCGGCCGTCGGATTCGCACGGTCCGCGGAGGGCGTCGAGTGGGGCTCGCTGGACGGTACGAAGGCGAGGCTGGTGTTCATGATCGCCGTACCGGAGGCGGCCGCGGGTGACGAGCATCTGCGGATTCTGGCGCTGCTGTCGCGGAAGTTGGTGGACCAGGAGTTCCGGGAGCGGCTGCTCGCGGCCGGGGACGGGGCCGCGGTGCTCGGGGTGCTGAGCGAGATCCGGTAGCCGGAGTGCGTGGCGGTTCAGCTGCAGCGAGGAACTGCCACGCGACTGCCACGCGATCGAGATGCGGTGGCCGAAGTGCGGGCCCGCGGCCGTCGTGCCGCGGGCCCCGCGCGGGCGCTTCACGTGGGGTCGCTACCCTCTGCCGCCGCGGACGTTCCGCGTGGGGAGGAAGCGCTGATGGAGCAGGGACGAAGACTCGCGGTCGCGGCGTGGGTGATGGGGCCGCTGGGGCTGGTGCTGGTGATCGGGTCCGTGCTGTGGCTGCGGACGGACTATGTGCTGTCCAGTGTGTCGAGCGAGAGCATGCGGCCCACGTACGACGTCGGCGACCGGATCGTCGCCGAGCGGGTCGGCGCGGGGGAGGTGGGGCGGGGCGATGTGGTGCTGTACACGGCGCCCGAGCGTTACCAGGACGCAGTCGTCATGCAGCGTGTCATCGGCGTGGGCGGCGACCGCGTCGTCTGCTGCGAAGGCATGGACACGGCACGGGATCACCTCACCGTGAACGGGAAACCGCTTCGGGAGCCGTATGTGAAGGACGGCGTCGGCGACGGGTTGCACCGCCCGTACGACGTGACGGTGCCGGACGGCCGGCTGTTCCTGCTCGGCGACCACCGGCAGAACTCGCGCGACTCCCGTGAATTCGCCGAGGACCACGGCGGGACCGTGCCCGTCGGTGCGGTCATGGGCCGGGTGACCGACAGCTACGCGATGCCGATGCTGCTCGCCGCGGCCACGTTGCTCGGGCTTCTCCTCGCGCTCGTCGGGCTCGTCCTCGGGATCACGGCGCGGAGTATTCGGCGGCGGCCGGCGGCGCAGGTCGCTCTGTGGCCTCAGCACTTCTGACGGCCCGCACGGCATTTCTGACGGCCCGCACGGTACTTCTGACGAGCGAGTCCGTCCCTGACAAACGTGCCCGTCCCTGACAAGCGCCTGTCGGCGCTTTTGACGGGCTCGTCGACGCTCTTCACGAGGCCGCCGCCCACGGGGGACGCGCGACGGGGCCCGCCGATCGGCTCGGCGGGCCCCGTCGTCGTACGGCCGAGTGGCCGCGCGGGCAGATTGCCGGGCAGGCAGATTGCCCGGCGGCGGCTGCCGTACCGGAATCAGTGCTCGGAGCTGTGCTGTGCCGGTCCGCCGGGGGTCGCCTCGCGGTCGGCGCCCTTGGCCGCCTCGGTCTCGCTGTAGATGTCGGGTTCGAGGTAGATGACGCGGGCGATCGGGACGGCCTCGCGGATGCGGGCCTCGGCGGCGTCGATGGCGGCGGCGACCTCGGCGGCCGTGTCCTCGTGCCGGACGGCGATCTTGGCGGCGACCAGGAGTTCCTCGGGGCCGAGGTGCAGCGTGCGCATGTGGATGATGCGGGGGACGGTGTCGCCGTCGACGATGGCGGCCTCGATCTTCGTGACATCCTCGACGCCCGCGGCCTCACCGAGCAGCAGCGACTTGGTCTCGACGGCCAGGACGAAGGCGATCAGGACGAGCAGGATGCCGATGCAGACCGTGCCGATGCCGTCCCAGACGCCGTCGCCCGTGATCAGGGCCAGGCCGACGCCGCCGAGGGCGAGGACCAGACCGACCAAAGCGCCGAAGTCCTCCAGCAGGACAACGGGCAGTTCGGGGGCCTTGGCGTGGCGGACGAACTCCTTCCAGGACTTCTGGCCCCGCAGGCCGTTGGACTCCTTGATGGCCGTCCGGAAGGAGAACGCTTCGGCGATGATCGCGAAAACGAGCACGCCGACCGGCCAGTACCAGTGCTCGATCTCGTGCGGGTGCTTGATCTTCTCGTAGCCCTCGTAGAGGGCGAACATGCCGCCGACCGAGAACAGGATGATCGAGACGAGGAAGGCGTAGATGTAGCGCTCGCGGCCGTAGCCGAAGGGGTGCTGCGGGGTGGCCTCGCGCTGGGCCTTCTTGCCGCCGACCAGCAGCAGGGCCTGGTTGCCCGAGTCGGCGAGCGAGTGCACGCCCTCGGCGAGCATCGACGACGAACCGCTGAACGCGAACGCCACGAACTTCGATGCAGCGATCGCGAGGTTGGCGGCGAGTGCCGCCACGATCGCCTTGGTACCGCCTGACGCGCTCATGTGTCGCGTTGTCCCTTCGCCTTCGGAGCCTTCGTGGCCTGCTCGACCATCGTGGCCTGCGCGACCATCGTGGTCTGCGTAGCCTTCTGGCCTGCGTGACCTTCGTACGTACGCCGGAGCGCCGTCCGGGGCATCGTCGAAGGGAGCATGCGCCCCCAACGGCTTTGCCCTTCCTTTGCCGGTGGGCCATTGTTGCAGCCCGGTCCGACATTGGTGCGCCGGGTCGTGGGATGGCCTCGGTCAGGCGACGACCGTGGCCCGGAAGACCGTACCGGCCCCGGCCACTTCGGCCTTTTCGCCCGCCGGTACGAAGACGGACCGGCCCGGCGTCAGCTCGTGCTCCCCGGCGCGGACGGCACCGGCCGTGCAGAGCAGGATCTGCGGTGTCGCGCGCGTGAGGTCGTGGGCGACGGTGCCCTCCGGGAGGACGTACCGGGACAGGCGGAACTCGTCGATCGGGGTCTCGTAGACCTCCTCGCCGTCCGGGGCGGCCTCCGGGCGCAGCACTCCCGGGTCACCCGCCTCGAAGCGGACGACGCGCAGGAGTTCGGGGACGTCGACGTGCTTGGGGGTCAGGCCGCAGCGCAGGACGTTGTCGGAGTTGGCCATGATCTCCACGCCGAGACCGCTCAGGTAGGCGTGCGGGATGCCGGCGCCGAGGAACAGGGCCTCGCCGGGCTGCAGTCGGACGTGGTTGAGGAGCATCGCGGCGATGACGCCGGGGTCGCCCGGGAAGTGGTGGGCGATGTCGGCGTAGCGGGCGTAGTCGCCACCGAGGCGGGTGCAGGCGGCCGCAGCGTCGGCGACCGTGCGAGCCATTTCGTCCGGGTCGGCGGAGAGGATCGCGGTGAGCACCTCGCGCAGGGCCGCGTCCTCGGGGTGGGCGTGCAGGAGATCGACGTACGGCTTGAGGGAGTCGACGCCGAGGCCGTCCAGCAGGTCGGCGGCCCGCAGGGGGTCGCGGAAGCCACACAGGCCGTCGAACTCGGTGAGCGCGCAGATCAGTTCGGGCTTGTGGTTGGCGTCCTTGTAGTTACGGTGGCCGGCGGTCACGGGGATGCCTTGGCGCTCCTCGTCCTCGTAACCCTCCTTCGCCTGCGCCAGGTTGGGGTGCACCTGGAGGGAGAGCGGGGCTCCGGCGGCGAGGATCTTCAGCAGGAACGGCAGGCGGGGGCCGAACTTCGCGACGGCCGCGGCGCCCAACTCGCGCTCCGGGTCGGCATCGATGACCTCGGCGAGCGTCCCGCGCGCGGTGCGCGAGGGTGCGCCCGGGTGCGCGCCCATCCACATCTCCGCCTGCGGTTCGCCGGTCGGCTCGACGCCGAGGAGCTGTGGAATCGCGGTGGTGGAACCCCAGGCGTAGGGGCGGATGGTGTTGTCGAGGCGGTCCATGCGGGTCTCTGCCTGCTCTCTGTCCGTGCGACGCGGTCTCGTTGTTCAGGACGCGAGTTCGCCGTGCGTACGGCTGCCGGTTCCTTGGCCGTACGGCTGCCAGGGCGTCCTGGGATAGATCAGGCTCCCGAGGCGAGCGCCAGGTAAACGGCGGCGAAATCCGTGATGGCGATCAGTTCCGCGAGGGTTTCGAGCTCGTCGCCGGGCTCCGGCTCCAGTTCGCTGATGGGTGTGTCGTGGCTCAGGGCCAGGTCGCGCGCGGACGGCGCGGCGGTGAGGCCGGCGATCGGGCGGTCGCGGAGCAGCACTACGCGCGCGTGCAGCGCGGGTGTCTCCTCGACTCGGTCGCGGAAGAAGTCGTCGGGGTCGGCGCTCGCCGCCAGCCGTCCGGCGAGCAGGGCGCTGTGCGAGGCGAGTGCCTCGGGCAGTTCGGCGACGAGGGAGGGGTGACCGGAGAGCTCGGCGAGCGCGGCAGCGAAGCGACGGCCTGCCGGGCCGGCGGACAGGCCCTCCGTCCAGACCAGCGGGAGCGCGTCGGCGAGTTCGACAGCCAGGGTCTTGGCGGGGTTGCTGTAGGTCGCGATGGCGGGCCCGCAGCGTTCGGCGATGTGGTCGAGGCGGTCGGCGACCTTCTCCAGCACCTCGGGCGGGGCGGCGAGCAGGCCGGTGCGGTCGAGGAGCGCCAGGAGCGGGGTGAGCAGCGCCCACAGGACGCCGGGGGCGGAGGCGGCGCTGGGCTCGTCCTGCTCGTACGGGGCGGTCGCCATCGGCACGAAGAGGCCGTGGTTGCCGTGCAACGCTTCGGTGAGCGGGGTGCCGGCGGGGGCCACGGCGACGACCGTGCAGCCGCGGCGGTAGGCCTGCTCGGCGAGCAGGGACAGGCCGGGCTCGGTGCCGTCCGGGGTGGTGATCAGCAGCAGGTCCACGGAGCCGACCCAGCCGGGCAGCTCCCAGCGCAGGGCACCCGCGGCGGGGGCGACGCCCGAGGGGGCCAGTCGGGTTACGGGGCTGGTGGCGCCGGCGAGGGTGCCGAGGAGGTCGGCCACGCAGATGGCGGCGGCTCCGGGGCCCGCGATGAGGATGGCGCGGGGGCGGCCGTCGGGTTTGAGGTCGTGGACGCCGGCTTCGACGGCGTGTCGGGCTGCGGTGCGGACACGGGCGCCGGCTTCGGCCGCGCCGCGGAGCAGGGCGCGGTGGTCGGCCTCGGCGAGCGCCTCCGGCGTGTCGAGCAGCGATTCGTCGAGCATGGGCGGCAGCCTCCGATCGCCGGGGCGGGTGGGGGCGGGTCTGTTTGGGGTGGGGTGGTGGGGTGGCTTTGTTCGGGAGTGGGGTGCGGTTGTCGGGTGGCTTTGGGGTGAGGCCGGGTGCCCTGAGGTGAGGGGCGGGGCGGCTTGGTGGAGGGGCGGTGCGGCTTGTGGCGGTCGGTCGCCTTCAGCCGGTGCCCGGTCGCCGGTCACCTTGAGGCGGGGGGGGCGAGCGGCCAGCGCCGGAGCGGTTGCCGGGCGGCTTACGCCGTCGCCTTGCGCCGGTCCCCTTGCGCCAGCCGCCTTACGGCGGTCGCGGTCCTGGCGGCTTTACGCCGGTGCCGTGACCGTGGGGGTGCGTTACGCGGGGCGGCGGGCCTCGTCGACGAGCAGGACGGGGATGCCGTCGCGGACGGGGTACGCCAGGCCGCAGCCCTGGCCGGTGCAGATCAGTTCGGCGTCCTGCTCCTTGAGGGGAGCGTGGCAGGCCGGGCAGGCGAGGATCTCCAGGAGGCCGGCTTCCAGCGGCATGACGGGTCCCTTCTGGGGCGGGTGGGTGCGGTACGTGCGGGTGTGCGGATGTGCCTGGTCAGCGTACCGCCGGTGGGGGCTGGGTGCCGGGGTTGGGCGGGAGGGTGCGGGTGGGGAGGGGTTCGCCCCCGCCGCCCCTACCCGTCCCGTCCTCCAGGGGCGCTGCCCCTTCGACCCCGCGGCCTTCTGGGGGCTGCCGCCCCCAGACCCCCGCTCCGGCCCCTGAAGGGCCTTGTCCTCAAACGCCGGACGGGCTGAAAGAAAAAGAAGCCGGACGGGCTGAAAGAGAGAATCGGGCCGGCGTTGAGAACAACCGGCGGCACCGTGCCCTGCCCCGACCGTCTCAGCCTCTGATGACCCAACACCGCCGTGTCAGCCTCTGATGACCCAGCACCGCCGTCTCAGCCTCTGATGATCCCCAGCACCTCGTCCCGCACCTTGGCCATCGTCGCCTGGTCCCGGGCCTCCGCGTTCAGGCGGAGCAGCGGTTCCGTGTTGGACGGGCGGACGTTGAACCACCAGTCGGCGGAGGTGACCGTCAGGCCGTCGAGCTCGTCGAGTTCCACGCCCTCGCGGGCCTCGTACGTGGCCTTGATGGCGGCGAGGCGGCCCGTCTGGTCGGCGACCGTGGAGTTGATCTCGCCGGAGCCGGCGTAGCGGTCGTACTGGGCGACCAGTCCGGAGAGGGGGCCCTCCTGGCCACCCAGTGCCGCCAGGACGTGCAGGGCGGCCAGCATGCCCGTGTCGGCGTTCCAGAAGTCCTTGAAGTAGTAGTGGGCGGAGTGCTCGCCGCCGAAGATGGCCCCCGTCCTGGCCATCTCGGCCTTGATGAAGGAGTGGCCGACGCGGGTGCGGACGGGGGTGCCGCCGTTCTCCTTGACGACCTCAGGGACCGACCAGGAGGTGATCAGGTTGTGGATGACCGTGCCCTTGCCGCCGTGCTTGGCGAGTTCGCGCGAGGCGACCAGGGCGGTGATGGCGGACGGGGAGACGGGGCCGCCGTGCTCGTCGACGACGAAGCAGCGGTCGGCGTCGCCGTCGAAGGCGATGCCAAGGTCGGCGGACTCCTCGCGCACCCGCTTCTGCAGGTCCACGATGTTCGCCGGGTCCAGGGGGTTGGCCTCGTGGTTCGGGAAGGTGCCGTCCAGCTCGAAGTACATCGGGACGACGTCGAGCGGGAGGCCGCCGAGCACGGTGGGGACCGTGTGACCGCCCATGCCGTTGCCCGCGTCGACGACGACCTTCAGGGGGCGGATGGAGGTCAGGTCGACGAGGGAGCGGAGGTGGGCCGCGTAGTCCTCCAACGTCTCCCGCTGGGTGATCGTTCCCGGCGTCGCGGCGGGCTCGGGGGCGCCCGACTCGCTCCAGCGCTCGACCAGTTCGCGGATGTCGGCGAGGCCGGTGTCCTGGCCGACCGGGGCGGCGCCCGCGCGGCACATCTTGATGCCGTTGTACTGGGCCGGGTTGTGCGAGGCGGTGAACATCGCGCCCGGCAGGTTCAGCGCGCCCGAGGCGTAGTACAGCTGGTCGGTGGAACACAGACCGATCTCTGTGACGTCGACACCCCGGGCGGCGGCGCCGCGCGCGAAGGCGCGGGACAGGCCGGGTGACGAGGGGCGCATGTCGTGCCCGATGACGATCGCGCTCGCGTCGGTCACCTGCACGAAGGCGGCCCCGAAGAGCTCGGCCAGCGACTCGTCCCACTGGTCCGGGACGACCCCGCGCACGTCGTACGCCTTCACGAGCTGTGACAGATCAGCAGCCACGGCCAACCCTCCTGAAGTCCTATCGGTCACCCCAAACTACCCGCCCTCACTGACAGTGCGCTGTGTGCCCACTGAGTGGACCCCGAGCCGTAACCTCGTGGTCAGCGCTGACGTCAGGGCAGCATCCAGCCCAGCACCGGTGAGCTCTGTCCGACCACGATCAGGCACATCACCAGCAGCAGGCCCAGGCTCCACGGCAGCACCTTCCGCAGCAGGTCCCCCTCCCGGCCCGCCAGGCCGACGGCCGCGCACGCGATGGTGAGGTTCTGCGGCGAGATCATCTTGCCGAGCACACCACCTGAACTGTTGGCGGCGGCCAGGAGTTCCGGCGACAGCCCCGACTCCCGCGCCGCCGTCACCTGCAGGGCGCCGAACAAGGCGTTCGCCGAGGTGTCCGACCCGGAGACGGCCACTCCGAACCAGCCCAGCACCGGGGACAGGAAGGCCAGCCCGGCGCCGGCCGCCGCCACGAAGTAGCCGATGGTGGCCGCCTGTCCGGAGAGGTTCATGACGTAGGCGAGCCCGAGCACGGACGTCACGGTCAGGATCGCGAACCTCAACTCGTCCACGGTGGCGGCCCATTCCCTGACGGCCACGCGCGCGTGCACGCCGAGGACGACGGCCGTGCACACGCCGGCGAGCAGCACGAGCGTGCCGCCGGTGGACACGATGGGCCAGGTGAAGACATTGCCGCCGACCGGCTCCCCGTCGGCGTTCACGACGTTCAGGAAGGGCCAGTCGTACATCTGGGTCGCCTCGGCCAGCCAGTCCTTGACCACCGGGATCTGCGCGATGGAGAAGATCACCACGATCAGCCCGTACGGCGCATAGGCGCGCACCACCTCCCGCCGCGGATCGGCTTCGTCCAGCTCCTCGCTCCGTGCGCCGGTCAGCACGGACGCGCGTACCGCCTCGTCGGCGGGCACACGCGCGTGCGGTACGGCGACCAGGGCGCCCGCACCGGCCAGCGCGGCGCCGATGTCGGCGAGTTGCGCGGAGACGTAGTTCGAGGCGGCGAACTGGGCGACGGCGAAGGTGACTCCGCACACCACGGCGGGCACCCAGGTCTCGCGCAAGCCGCGCCGCCCGTCCACCAGGCCGACGAGCACGAGCGGCACGACCAGCGCCAGCAGCGGTGTCTGGCGCCCCACCACGGACGCCACGTCGTCCAACGGCAGCCCGGTGACCTGAGCCAGCGTCACCACGGGCGTGCCCATCGCGCCGAAGGCGACCGGCGCCGTGTTGGCGACCAGCGCGACAACGGCCGCGCGCACCGGCTCGAATCCGAGCGCCACCAGCATGACCGAGCAGATCGCGACGGGCGCCCCGAATCCGGCGAGGGCCTCCAGCAACGCCCCGAAGCAGAAGGCGACGACGAGCGCCTGGATCCGCGGGTCGTCGGACAGCCGGCCGAACGACCGCCGCAGGATGTCGAAATGACGCGTCCGGACGGTCATCCGGTACACCCAGAGCGCGTTGACGACGATCCACAGGATGGGGAAGAGCCCGAAGACGGCCCCCTGGGCGGCGCTGGAGAGCGTCTGATCGAGCGGCATGCCGTACACGAGCCAGGCGACCAGAACGGCCGCCAGAAGCCCGATGAGCCCCGCCAGGTGCGCCTTCATCCGAACCCCGCCCAGCAGGACGAGCACGATCACGAGCGGCAGGGCCGCCACGAGGGCGGACAGCCCCAGCGAGCCGGCTACGGGCTCCAATTCCTGGACGTACACGGGCGCCTCCCCGGATTCCGTCATGCGGAAAGCGATTTCTCGTTCCGGCATACGGAATGGTCGTGTCCGCGCCAACCGAACGTCAATGCCTGTGCATCACTCAGCGAAACGAGCACACGAGCAACACCCGCAAAGCGGGAGATGACCGACCGTCAGTTGTCGGGCGACCGCAGCACCCGCAGATGCCCCCGGCGCGCGACCTCCATCGGATCGGCGCCGCGCCCCCCGCCTCCGCCGGCCTGGGCCGCCCGCTCCTGCGGACGTGCCGCCTCGCGCACGGCGTTGGCAAGCGCTTCCAGGTCATCACCGCTCGGGCGGGCCGGAGCGGAGCCGTCCAGCAAGCGCACGACCTCCCACCCGCGCGGGGCGGTGAGGCGCTCGGAGTGCTCGGCGCACAGGTCGTAGCAGTGGGGTTCGGCGTAGGTGGCGAGCGGGCCGAGGACCGCGGTCGAGTCGGCGTAGACGTACGTCAGCGTCGCGACGGCGGGGCGGCCGCAAGCGGTGCGCGAACAGCGACGTACAGGGCTCACGACGTTGGACGGTACCGCACTCTTGAGCGGGCCGCGACGACTCTCCCCCAGGTCACTCCACCGTGTCGTGCTGTGAAACACCCCACACGCCCCTTTCGCCCCACGTCGCTGACCTGCACTGAAGCCGGATTCCGGGATCCCGGACGCATTCGCATCCGGTCACCACTCACCACAAACCCCACCAAATACCTCGACATCGACAGTCTCGGAGACATACAGAAACGAGCCCAACCTTGGCTGGATTGGTCATCGGCCGACATGCCGTACGGACAGCGGACGCCACCCGGCCCAGGCCCCACCGCTCGGACACGCACCCGCCACGAGGACTACCCTTCACCAGTGATGGACACCCCTGTACCGCCCCGTGCCGTCGGCCCCGGGCCCCGTCGTCGTGATCGCCACGGACGGGGCATGCGCGGCCCGATCGCACCACCCCAGGTCCCGCTCGCCGCGAGCCGCGCCGATGCCTTCGCCGACCTGGTCCAGGACTCCGTGGAACGCCTCGAACGCCGCTGGCCCCAGCTCGCCGACATCGATTTCCTGGTCCTGGAAGTACCCCGCCTGGACGGCCGGACCTGGAACGACGAGGCGGTCCCCCTGGGCGGCACGATCCCCGCGCGCGAGGGCCGCCCCGCGCGCGTGGTCATCTATCGCCGCCCGGTGGAGATCCGCACGAAGGGCAGGGACGAGCGCGCGGCCCTGGTCCACGAGGTGGTCGTGGAACAGGTCGCCGAGCTCCTCGGACTCACCCCGGAGACAGTGGACCCCCGCTACGGCGAGGACTGACACAGACCGTCCCCCGGTGACGACGCACAGCCCCACGGGCCGGCAGTCGCCTACGGCGGAAGGGGCCGTGCCGGGGGGTGTCCGCCCGCAGCGGCGGGCGTCAGGAAACAGCACCTCTTGAGACGGAGCAACCGCCCGACCGAGGACGGACACCCCCCGGCACGGCCCCGCCCCACCCACAAACCGCAGGCGCTACGCACGCCCCCACCGGACGGCAACGGGCCGCCGCAGGCGTCACACCCGCCCTACTTCTGCAGCACCGACAAGTCCTCGTCCGCCTCAGGCACAGCCACCATCCCCCGATCGTCCGGCAGCGCCTGCACCGTGAAGCCGGGCACGCCCTCAGATGCCACCGCCAGCGTCCGGGACGCGTACGCCGGTCCACCCGACACCGACTCGACGGTCAGCGCGTAGGTGCCCTTCACCCCGCTGGGCACCGGCACCTCGACGTCCTGTGTCGTCCCGGACTTGATCGTGTACGTCTTGGACGCCGCCGTACCGCCCTCGCTTCCGGCCGACGCCGTGACCTTGACCTTCGCGGCGCCGAACGGCGCCGTCACGGACAGCGTCGTCCCCTTCGCCCGGTTGTCCACCGCCGTCGCCCGCGCACCGACGGGCCGGCTCGCCGGGATGAACGCCGTCTCCTGCTTGGCGCCCTTCCCGCGCACCACCCGAACCGCGGCGACCACCGGCGCGGCGGCCCCGTCCGTCGGCGTCAGCACCAACGACCCCGCCTCGCCCCGCATCACGTCACCAAGATCCACCGCGCTCGTCATACCGGCTTTGACGTGCAGCGTCTCGTTCCCGGCCGGCGTGATCACCCCGGACGGCGACGCGAGCCGCACCTTAAGATCCGCATCGGCGTCCCCTGGTGTGAACGCGACCAGCCGCACAGCGGTGGCGTCCTTGGGGATGCCCGGCAGCACGAGGCTCCCCGCAGGATCGGCGGACGCGGCCAGCCAGTCTCCGCCGAGCTTGTCGTCCAGTGCCTGCACCGAGGCCCCCACCCGACCACCACGCACGTTCACGTGCACAGTGACGTTGTCCTGCTTCTCGCTGGTGAGCGTGGACAGCAGAATCGGCTCATCGGAATGCGGCTGAACCTTGATCCCCTCCCCCACCGTGGTCTCCAGGGCCCCGTCCTTGCCGTACAGCTCGATGTCGACGACGGCGACGGAGTCGTCGGGATTGGTCAGATGCACGTAGTCCGTGCGGTCGGCAGCCGTGCTGGCACCCGGGAACCAGAAATCGGTGTCCGGTGCGGTGCAGTTGACGCCCTGCACTCCACGCCCCGTACCCGCCGCGACCTCCGTGGTCTCCTGCACGGTCCAGCCGGGCGCGAACTTCCCGTCGGCGGTTCCGATGAGCGGCGGAGAGTCGCCCCCGGTCGCGTCCTCGCTGACCGGCTTGCCCGGCTCCTTCGCGGTCAGAACGGCCTTACCCGCCTTGCCCGCGTCACCGGCCTTCTTGCCCTTCGCGTCAGCCGCGGCGCCCGATTCCCCCACCCCGGAGCGCAGTTCCGCCTTCCCGTCGTTCCCCGTCCCCTTGGTGACGGGCGTGAACGACGTGTAGGTCGTCTCGGCGAGGTCCGAGGTGCTCGGCGCCGGACACACCAGGCTCGTACGCTCCACGGGCAGCTCGGCGGCCGCCTTGGCGGGGTTCGTCCCGGTCGCGCCCGGCATGGTGAGCGCCGCGACCCCGGTTATGGCGGCGAGGGCCGAGGCACCGGCGATCAGGGACAGGGTCGTGCGGTTCACTGCTGGCTCCCGTCGGAACGCTCGCTGTCGTGCGGAGGCGGCTGCGCCGGGTCGTACGTGGCGTCGTAACCCTGCTGGTACGTCTGCGTCTGGTCGTACGAGGCGTCGTACGACTGGTCGTACGCCCCCGCCTGGGACTGCCCGCCGTACGCGTACGGGTCGTACTGGCCGCCCTGGTAGGGATCCGCCTGATACGCCTGGTCGTAGGCGCCGCCCGCCGGGTACTGCTGGCCGCCCTGGTGCTGCTCGCCGCCGTAGCCGCCGTACTCGGCGCCGGCGTAGCTGGGCGTGTCCCACTCGCCGTAGGACGACTGCTGCGGAATGGCGGCACCGGGCGCCTCCTCCGAAGGAGGAGGCGGGAACTCCCCGCCCTGACCCGCCTCTTCGGCCTCGGCCTCAGCCTGGGCGCGCAGCCGACGGGCCCGTCGGCCCTCGCCCGCCATGGCCTCGGCGGGGACGGGTGCCTCCTCGGGCAGGTCGTCGTCGATGTCGCGGCGACGTCCCGGGAGGGCCATCACTACGAGGACGAGGGCGAGGAAGCCCTGGGTCCACAGCCAGGCGGTGTGGCCGACCGGGTCGTCGTAGGTGACGTCCAGCCTGCCGCCGGTGGCGGGGAGTTCGAAGCCCTGGGCCCAGCCGTCGACCGTGGTGGCGGTGAGCGGCTTGCCGTCCAGGGTGGCCGTCCAGCCGTCATTGGCGCTGTCGGCGAGGCGCAGGACGCGTCCGTCGGCTCCGCCGGGAATGGTGGTGTGGATGTCGACGGGTCCGGCGGCGACAGGCCGCGGCGCGCCGGCCTCGGCCCCCGACTCCGCCCCGGAGCCGGACTCGGCCCCGACGACGATGGCCGCCCGCGACACCTGCCGGTCGACCCGCCACAGCGCACTGCCGTTCTGCTCGCTCAGCCGCATCAGGCCGGGCGTGGCGTCCAGCACGCGCGCGACCTCGCGGGGCGCGCCCTTGTGGACGAGGACGTAACGCACCGCGAACGCGCCCAGCTGGTCGACCTGGTCGGCGCCGGAGCCGGCCACGAGGTTGGCGACGATCTTGTCGAGCTTGGGGTTCTCCCCGTCGGCGGTGGCGAGTTCGGCGTCGCCGAGGCGGGCGCCGGAGCCGCGGACCAGCATGTAGCCGACCTGGGCGGTGGACTCGCTGTCGAGGACGAGGGTGCGGGCCTGGTCGCGG
Source organism: Streptomyces sp. HD (assembly GCF_028369295.1). Classification (GTDB taxonomy): domain Bacteria; phylum Actinomycetota; class Actinomycetes; order Streptomycetales; family Streptomycetaceae; genus Streptomyces. Next base: position 12,392 of record NZ_JAQMYP010000083.1, on the reverse strand, counting down.
GTGTTGCTGTCCTCGGCGACGAACGCGGGCACCTGCACGGGGTCGCGCCGCTCCAGCGGTCCGTCGGCGCCGCGGATCATCCAGCCGGCGGCGACGAGCAGTGGGCCCGCGGCCGCGGCGAAGGCGATCAGCGCGGCGACCGGCTGGCGCCAGCCGAAGCTCTGCTCGGCCACGCGCGAGCGTGCTCCGTCGGCGCCGAGCACCGCGGCGGCGAGGAGGGCGATGCCGTAGACGAGGGTCGCTGGGCCGGCCCAGGTGGAGCTGTTGGACAGGGCCGCGAAGACGAGGCCGACCAGGGCGACCGCCCAGGCGGTCCAGATGCCGAAGTGTCGCTCGGAGCGCAGCAGGGCGGCCAGCGCGGCCAGTACGACGCCGACGAGCATCAGCCCGCTGACGGTGCCGGGCCCGCCTGGTCCGGCGCCGAGCAGGTCCAGGGCGGACGCGGCCGAGGCGCCGTACTCCAGACCGGCCTCCTGGAAGAAGCCGAACGGGAACAGCGACAGCGACCAGGGCGCGAGGACCAGCAGGGGCACGCCGAACTGGGCCAGGAAGCGCAGGCCGTACGCGGTGATGTCGGTGCGCCGCACCGCCAGCAGGCCGAGTCCGAGGACCAGCGCGATCGGCCACACGATCGGAGTGAAGGCCGTGGTGATGGTCAGCAGCAGCGCATACGCCCAGGTGGCGCGCCAACTGCCGCGTGCGCCGGAGTCGTTCGTCAGGCCGCTCGCCGCGACGCCCGCGCGGGCGATGAGCGGCAGCAGGACGGCGAGGACGGCGGTGCCGATGCGGCCGCCGGCGAGGGCGCCGGTGGCGGCGGGCAGGAAGGCGTAGGCGACGGCCGCCCACGCGCGCAGGAGGCGGGACTCGACGAGCGGTCGGGACGCGAAGTAGGCGGTGAACCCGGCCAGCGGCACCGAGCAGACCAGCAGGATCGTCACGGCCAGCCCGGTCGAGCCCAGCAGCAGCGAGGCGAGCATCGCCACGATCGCGAGGTACGGCGGTGCGGACGGTGTGCCGCCGGCGCCCACCGGGTGCCAGGCGTCCAGGTAACGGGACCACAGCTCAGCGGAGTCGGCCGGGGCGGGCAGCAACGCGCCGCCCGCGAGGGCGCCGCCGCCGAGGAGTTCACGGCAGGCGATCAGCGAGACGAGCAGGAGCGCCAGGAAGAGCACGGGGCCGGGCTTGCGGGCGATGCGCTTGATGCGGGCGAACTGCTCGATCTCCAGGAAGTCCGCGTCGTCGCCGCCGGGCCCGGACTCGATCGCGCTGCCGTGCCGTCCCGCTCCGGCGGCCACCTCGGGGTCGGAGCGGCCGACGACATTGCTCGCGACCTGTTCGACGGTGGCCCGCACGGTCGCGCCGGGCGGCGGGAACAGCGCCCGCAGCTCGCCCTTGTCGATGACGGGATTCCCGCGCCTGCGCCGCCCGGCGATGATCCGCTCGGGGCGCAGCATTGTGCCCACGAAGCCGCGGATCTCGTCGAGGGCCTGCCCGGGTACCTTGCCCACGAGGTAGGCCAGGGTCCGCAGGACCGTGCCGAGCACGATGCGCAGCAGGACCCAGGGCAGGACGGCCGTACGCGTGTTGACCAGCAGGGTGTAGACGGCACCGGCCTTGTCGACCTTGTGCGGGGAGGCGGCGGTGCGGCCGACGCAGTCGACGGTGCGGCGCTCGCGGGAGGCCGCCTCGGCGTGTCGTACGACCGCCTCGGGGGCGACGAGGACGCGGTGGCCGGCGGCGGTGGCGCGCCAGCACAGGTCGACGTCGTCGCGCATCAGGGGCAGTCGCCGGTCGAAGCCGCCGAGTTGTTCGAAGACGTCGCGTCGGATCAGCATGCCGGCGGTGGACACGGACAGCACGGACCGGACGTGGTCGTGCTGGCCCTGGTCCTGTTCGCGGCGGTCCAGGCCGGTCCAGCGGCGGCCGGAGTTGGCGATGGTGACGCCGACCTCCAGGAGCTGCCGGCGGTCGTACCAGCCGCGCAGCTTGGGGCCGACGACTGCGACGTCTTCGCGGTCCAGCTCGCGTTCGTTCTCCACGACGCGCAGCAGCTGGGCCAGGGCGTCGGGTTCGGGAGCGCAGTCGTCGTGCAGGAGCCACAGCCACTGCACCGGCTCCCCGTGCGGGAGTTCGGGCATGTCGTAGGCGTCGTCGCGCCATGTGCGCGTGACGGGGTCCCAGCCGCTCGGCCGCTTCAGATACGTCAGCTCGTCCGGGGTGAGGACGGGCGCGGTGCGGTTGGCCTCCTCGACGGCCTGGCCGAATCCGGTGCGCCGGGCGAGGTGCAGTACGCGGTCGGCGCCGAGGGCGTCGGTGACCAGCTGGGCGGACTGGTCCGCACTGCCGGTGTCGGCGCCCACGGCGAACTGGACGGGGCGCTCCTGACCGAGCAGCCCGGCGAGCGCGTCGGGCAGCCAGCGGGCGCCGTCATGGGAGACGAGCACCGCGGTCACCACATGACGCGGAAACTCAGGTGCGGCAGCGGGGTCGTGATGGGCTGCCGGGTGGCTGTGCACGGACATCGAGGTACGGGCCCCGGTTCGATGGACTGCGGTGGACGCCTGTGCCCCAAGGGGGCAGCGGTGCCTCTCGGACGAGCGACCACACTATCGGCTGGGCATGACGGCGGCCCGCCGCCTGTGGATAACCCACCTGCGACGGGCCGTGCGTGACGTATGTGCGTGCGGTTGTGAGCCGTTTCGCCGGACAGCGGCTTGCTTCAGACAGCGGCCTTCTTCAGCCTGCGTCGTTCGCGCTCGGACAGGCCGCCCCAGATTCCGAAGCGCTCGTCGTTGGCGAGGGCGTATTCGAGGCACTCGGAGCGGACCTCACAGGCGAGGCAGACCTTCTTGGCCTCGCGGGTGGAGCCGCCCTTCTCGGGGAAGAAGGACTCGGGGTCGGTCTGGGCGCACAGCGCGCGCTCCTGCCAGCCGAGTTCCTCGTCCGCGTCGTCGACCAGCAGTTGCTGCACCAGCTCGGTCATGTGCGCCCCTCGTCTGTCTTTCGCGTCCCCGTGATGTTGCCGTTACCGATTACGGCTGAACGACACGAGTGAAATTACAAGTGTGCTGCTCCGGGCGAGTCAAGCCGAGATCTGCTATTGAGCCCCTTATTCACTCTGCGGAACCAAGGCCTAGCGGAAAGTGTTCAAATCGTCATAAACCTTGACAAGCAGGCGAGACCCAGGAGGACCTCCAGCCCTCCGCAGAGCCTGTACGGAAAAGGACGCCCAGAAGTTCGATCTCGTTGCACACGCGCGCGGAAGCGAACCGGATCACAGTCGGATCACAGGATCACAACGACGCCGTGCGCCCGGTTGTGCGCCATGTGTCCCGGCTGCCCCAAGAACAAACCTTTCGCCACCAAGATGAACCGGATGAGGTGAAACCTGTGCCACATCACCGGGCGTCGAGTTGACAGTGAAGGCATGAACCGATGTCCTTATGGGCATGCTCGCGAACTTGGCACTCACCTCGACCCGCACCGCCGGGTCCCACGGTGCTGCCCGCGCTCGCTGTAGCTGTTGCTGTTGCTGTCCCAGCTGTTGAGCCACACCCGCTCCAGCTGCAGGCCGAGTCATCCGTCCCTCGGCTGCCGTTCCCTCTGACCTTCTTTCACTGAGGAACCACCGCAACCCATGAACAGCGACAGCGACCTTCAGATCGCCGGCGACATCCTCGAAGTCCCGCACCTCCTCCAGACCCCGCGCGAGCACCCGGCCACCGTCGCCGACTTCGTCGGCCTGGCCCGCTCCATCGCGGCCGACCGCTCCCAGTGGGAACACCTCGTCCGGTACGACGCCACCACGCGCTGGTACCACCGGCTGCGCACCGGCCCCGGCTACGAGGTGTGGCTGCTGTCCTGGGTCCCGGGACAGGGCAGCGGACTGCACGACCACGGCCGTTCCTCCGGCGTGCTGACCGTCCTGGACGGCACGCTGACCGAGCGCACGGAACGCGGCACGCGCGCGTTGGCGGCGGGCGCGCAGCGGGTGTTCGCGCCGGGCTACGTGCACGAGGTGGCGAACGACGCGCTGGAGCCCGCGGTCAGCCTGCACGTGTACTACCCGGGCCTGACCGAGATGCCGATGCACACGGCCTCGGCCTGCGAGGCGCGTACACAGCAGCGTCCGGTGACTGCCTGACGCGTTGTCGTACCCGCCTGCAAGACTGCTCCCATGCGCATTGTGGTTCTGGCAGGCGGCATCGGTGGTGCCCGGTTCCTGCGTGGTCTGAAGCGGACCGCGCCTGACGCGGACATCACGGTCATCGGCAACACCGGGGACGACATCCATCTCTTCGGCCTGAAGGTCTGCCCGGACCTCGACACGGTGATGTACACGCTGGGCGGCGGCATCAACGAGGAGCAGGGCTGGGGCCGGGCCGACGAGACCTTCCACCTCAAGGAGGAGCTCGCGGCGTACGGCGTCGGCCCGGAGTGGTTCGGGCTGGGCGACCGCGATTTCGCCACGCACATCGTGCGGACGCAGATGATCGGCGCCGGCTATCCGCTCAGCGCGGTGACGGAGGCTCTCTGCGACCGCTGGAAGCCGGGCGTCCGTCTCATCCCCATGACCGACGACCGCGTGGAGACGCATGTCGCGGTCGAGGTCGACGGCGAGCGCAGGGCCGTCCACTTCCAGGAGTACTGGGTACGGCTGCGGGCCCAGGTGCCGGCCGAGGCGATCGTGCCGGTCGGCGCGGAGCAGTCCAAGCCGGCGCCGGGCGTCCTGGAGGCGATCGCCGAGGCTGACGTCATCCTCTTCCCGCCGTCCAACCCGGTCGTCTCGGTCGGCACGATCCTCGCCGTGCCCGGCATCCGCGAGGCGATCGCCGAGGCGGGCGTGCCCGTGGTGGGCCTCTCCCCCATCGTCGGGGACGCGCCCGTGCGCGGGATGGCGGACAAGGTGCTCGCGGCGGTCGGCGTGGAGTCGACGGCCGCGGCGGTCGCCGAGCACTACGGCTCGGGGCTGCTCGACGGCTGGCTCGTGGACACCGTGGACACGGGTTCCGTGGAGCGGGTCGAGGCGGCCGGGATCCGCTGCCGGGCCGTACCGCTGATGATGACCGACCTCGACGCGACCGCGCAGATGGCCCGCGAGGCGCTGGCACTGGCGGAGGAGGTGCGGACGGCTTGAGCGAGGTGTCTGCCGACGGCTACCGGGTCTGGGCCGTCTCCGGGATTCCCGAGGTCCAGCAGGGCGACGACCTGGCGAAACTGATCGCCGCCGCCGAACCCGGCCTCGCCGACGGGGACGTACTCCTGGTCACCTCCAAGATCGTGTCCAAGGCGGAGGGACGCATCATCGAGGCGACCGACCGCGAGGCCGCGATCGACGCGGAGACGGTACGGGTCGTGGCGCGCCGCGGCCCCCTGCGCATCGTCGAGAACCGGCAGGGCCTCGTGATGGCCGCGGCCGGGGTCGACGCCTCCAACACTCCCGCCGGAACCGTGCTGTTGCTGCCCGAGGACCCCGACGCGTCCGCACGGGCGATCCGGGACGGTGTGCGGGACGCCCTGGGGGTGAACGTCGGGGTCGTCGTCACCGACACCTTCGGGCGGCCCTGGCGCTCAGGGCTCACGGACGTGGCGATCGGCGCCGCCGGCATCCACGTGCTCGATGATCTGCGCGGAGGCACGGACGCGTACGGCAATCCGCTCGGCGCGACCGTCGTGGCGACGGCGGACGAACTCGCCGGCGCCGGTGACCTGGTCAAGGGCAAGGCCGCCGGGCTGCCCGTCGCCGTGGTGCGCGGGCTGGCGCACACGGTGGCCGAGGACCACGGGGAAGGGGCGCGGGCCCTGGTGCGCGGCGCGCGGGACGACATGTTCCGGCTGGGCACGTCGGAGGCGGTACGAGAGGCGGTGACCCAGCGCCGTACGGTACGGGCCTTCACGGACGAGCCCGTCGACCCAGGGGCCGTACGAAGAGCGGTCGCCGCGGCCGTCACCGCGCCGGCTCCGCATCACACGACGCCGTGGCGGTTCGTGCTGCTGGAGTCGGCTCAGTCGCGGACCCGGCTGCTCGACGCGATGCGTGACGCGTGGATCGCCGATCTACGACGGGACGGCAAGAGCGAGGAGTCCATCGCCAAGCGGGTGCGCCGCGGGGACGTGCTGCGCAACGCGCCGTATCTGGTCGTGCCCTGCCTGGTCATGGACGGCTCGCACACCTACGGCGACGCGCGGCGGGACGGCGCCGAGCGGGAGATGTTCGTCGTCGCCACCGGCGCCGGGGTGCAGAACTTCCTGGTCGCGCTTGCCGGGGAGCGGCTGGGCTCGGCGTGGGTGTCGTCGACGATGTTCTGCCGGGATGTCGTGCGCGAGGTGCTCGGGCTGCCGGAGGAGTGGGATCCGATGGGGGCGGTGGCGGTCGGCCATGCCGCGGAGGAGCCTCGGGCTCGGCCGGAGCGGGACGCGGGGGCGTTTGTCGAGGTGCGGTGACGCTCCGCTTGGGGGGCCGGGCGCCTGGGGTTCGTGAGGGCGCCTGTCTCAGTGGCGGCTTCGGGCTTGGCGAGTGCAGGCGCCCGAGGTTTGTGAAAGCAGCTGTATCAACGGCGGCTGCGGCCTGGCCAGGGCGGACGCCCAGGGCTCGTGAGGGCGCCTGTTTCAGTGGCGGCTTCGGGCTTGGCGGGGATGGTGGGTGTCTGGGGTTCGTGAGGGCGCCTGTTTCAGTGGCGGCTTCGGGCTTGGCGAGTGCAGGCGCCCGAGGTTTGTGAAAGCAGCTGTATCAACGGCGGCTGCGGCCTGGCCAGGGCGGACGCCCAGGGCTCGTGAGGGCGCCTGTCTCAGTGGCGGCTTCGGGCTTGGCGAGTGCAGGCGCCCGAGGTTTGTGAAAGCAGCTGTATCAACGGCGGCTGCGGCCTGGCCAGGGCGGACGCCCAGGGCTCGTGAGGGCGCCTGTTTCAGTGGCGGCTTCGGGGCTGTTGGGACTGGTCGCGCAGTTCCTCGCGCCCCTTGGGGGGTGGTATGCGCCGTCGGATGTTGTGGTACCGCCTAGGCTCATAGGTCTCGTTGGTTTCTAGTCGCATCCCGGGGTTCTCGTGGCAGGACGTTTTGCTCCGCGGCCCACTCGCACGACTGTGCGTGGTGGGCATGTCGCCGTGACTGCGGGGGTGCCGCGGCAGGCTGCGGTGCCGGGGAGGGTGCGGACGGTCGTGCCGGACGGGCAGCTCGATCTCGGGCTGGTGCTCGGTCCTTTGCGGCGTGGGCCGGGGGATCCGACCTTCCGGGCGATGCCGGACGGGTCCGTGTGGCGAGCCTGCCGTACGCCGGCCGGGCCCGGGACACTGCGGGTCGGCGCACGAGGTGCCGAGGTGCGGGGTGAGGCCTGGGGGCCGGGGGCCGAGTGGCTGCTGGAGCAGTTGCCGGAGCTGCTCGGGGCCGCCGACGATCCGTCCGCCTTCGTGCCGCGCCACCGGGTGGTGGCGATGGCTCGGCATCGGCGGCCGGGGCTCAGGCTGACGCGGACCGGGCTGGTGATGGAGTCGCTGATTCCGTCGATCCTGGAGCAGAAGGTCACGACCGATGAGGCGTATCGGGCGTGGCGGTTGCTGGTACGGAAGTACGGTGAGCCGGCGCCGGGGCCCGCGCCCGGACGGATGTGTGTGATGCCGGATGCGCGGACCTGGGCGCTGATTCCGTCCTGGGAGTGGCATCGGGCCGGGGTCGACAACAAGCGGGCGTCCACGATTCTGCGGGCCGTACGGGTTGCTGCGCGGTTGGAGGAGGCCGTGCGGATGCCTCCGGCTGAGGCGCAGGGGCGGTTGGAGGTTGTGCCGGGGGTCGGGCCTTGGACGTCGGCGGAGGTTGTGCAGCGTAGTCATGGGGCGCCGGATGCGGTGACCGTGGGGGATCTGCATCTGCCGGGGATCGTGGGGTTTGCGCTGGCCGGGGATCGGAGTGCGGACGACTCCGTGATGCTGGAGTTGCTGGAGCCGTATGCGGGGCAGCGGCATCGGGCGGCTCGGTTGATTCTGCTGAGTGGGCGGGTGCCGGGGCGGCGGGCGCCGCGGATGCCTCGGGGGGATATCGGGCGGTTGTGACGGGCGGGGTGCGTCGCGGTTGCTGTGGGCGAGTTTCGCCCCCGCCGCCCCTACCCGTCCCGTCCCGTCCTCCAGGGGCTCTGCCCCTTCGACCCCGGTGCCTTCTGGGGGCTGCCGCCCCCAGACCCACGCTCCGGCCCCTGAAGGGCCTTGTCCTCAAACGCCGGACGGGCTGAAAGAAAACGACCGGACGGGCTGAAAGAGCTGAAAGAGCCGAAAGGAAAGAACCGGACGGGCTGAGGGCACAGAAGCCGGCCGGCGTGCCAGAACAGCCCGGTGCCAGAACAGCCCTCGGCACTCACACCCGCGCCTCGCCGCCGCCCTCCGCCTGCCTGGACATCCGATGCCTACACATCCGGTGCCTACACATCCGACGAAAACCGCACCGCCCCCGCCGGGATCCGCGCATCGCACCACACCCGGACGCCCTCCCTCAGCTCGTTGTCGGCGCCGATCACCGCCCCGTCGCCGATGACCGTCCCCGTCAGGACGGACCGTTGGCCGACGCGGGCCCGGGTGCCGATGAGGGAGTCGGTGATGACGGCGCCGGGCTCGATGACGGCGCCCGGGAGGATCGTGCTGCCGAAGACGCGCGCGCCCTCGGCCACGAAGGCGCCCTCGCCCACGACCGTGCCGCCGGTCAGCTTGGCGTCGGGGGCCACCGTGGCCGTGGGGAGGACCAGGCGGTCGCCGCAGCGGCCCGGGACCGCGGGGGACGGGGCGCGGCCCAGGACGAGGTCCGCCGAGCCGCGGACGAACGCCGCGGGGGTGCCGAGGTCCAGCCAGTACGTCGAGTCGACCATGCCCTGGAGGTGGGCTCCGGCGGACAGGAGGTTCGGGAACGTTTCGCGTTCCACCGACACCGGCCGCCCCGCCGGGATCGTGTCGATGACCGAGCGGCGGAAGACGTACGCCCCCGCGTTGATCTGGTCGGTGACGATCTCCTCGGGCGTCTGCGGCTTCTCCAGGAACGCCGTCACGCGGCCCGTGTCATCCGTGGGGACCAGACCGTAGGCCCTCGGGTCCGTCACCTTGGTGAGGTGCAGGGAGACGTCCGCGCCCGTCGTCTCGTGCGTGCGGACCAGCGCCCCGATGTCCAGCCCCGTCAGGATGTCCCCGTTGAAGATCAGTACCGGGTCGTCGGGCGCGGAGTGCAGACGCGACGCCACGTTGCGGATCGCGCCGCCGGTGCCGAGCGGCTCCTCCTCCGTGACGTACTCCAGGTGGAGGCCCAGCGCCGAGCCGTCGCCGAAGTACGGCTCGAACACCTCGGCCAGATACGACGTCGCCAGGACGATGTGCTCGACGCCCGCCGCTCTCGCTCTGGCCAACTGGTGCGTGAGGAACGGGACCCCTGCCGCCGGGACCATGGGCTTCGGCGTGTGCACGGTGAGCGGGCGCAGCCGAGTGCCCTTGCCGCCGACCAGGAGGATCGCTTCTGTCACCTGTCGTCTCTGCTTCCTGCCGGGACCGGCCGAACTGTCTTTCGGCCGGCCAGTGTATGCAGACCGTTGTGCGGCGCCCTCGACGGCAGTGCGGCGTTGCTCCCGCCGCTCGTCCCCCGACGGCGGTGAATGCGATCCCGCTCAAATCCCCACGTTCCACCCATACTCCCCCCGCATTCCCCCCACACAGCCCCCCCCATCGGCCCCTCATCGCCCCCAGCATGCCTTGCCGCATGGCCCGGCATGCCCGCAATGCCCTACACCCCGGTGAACTTCACGAAGTCCATGACGCCCGCGAAGTCCATGACATCCGCGAAGTCCATGAAGTCCGTGAACCGCGCGAACCTCGCTTCCCCGCCCCCCTCAGCTTCCCCGCCCCCTCAGCGCCCCTGGTAACGAGCCGCCGCCGAGCGGGCCGTGCCGAGCTTGCGGTAGAGCTGCCAGCCCGGGCACTCCGTGGAGTAGCTGTCCCGATGGCCGGAGATCACATTCAGTCGTACGTTCTTTCCCTTTCGGTGGAGGTTCCCGAAGCCGCCGCCCGACCTCAGATAGGTCTTGCCACGCGGGTTGACGCCGGAGAGGCCCAGCTTCCAGGCCGTGAGCCGGGCGATGGCCCGCAGCGTGGCGCGGGTCGGCTTGCTGGAGCCGTAACTGCCGATGACGGCGATCCCCATGCTGTTGGAGTTGAAACCGAGGGTGTGGGCTCCGAGGACCGGCTTCGCCACGCCCCCGGCACGCCCCTCGTAGATGTTTCCGCACTTGTCGACGAGGAAGTTGTAGCCGAGGTCGCGCCAGCCCATGCTCTTGACGTGGTAGCGGTAGATACCGCGAATGAGCGAGGGGGCCTGCGAACACCAGTACTTGGCGCCGGTCGCCGTGTGATGCACGAAGGCCGCCTTCACCCTCTTCGTGTAGGCGAACCTCCGCTCCCGCACCCATTCGTTCGCACCCCAGCCGCGCCGCGTGACGATGCGCGGCCGCGGCCCGATGTGCGGCCTCGCCCGCTGCTCCTGCGTCAGCTCGCCGCCCCGTAGGTCCACCAGTTCCCGCTCGGTCTCGGCGCGGGTGAGCGCGGGGATCTCGGCGGCGCCGAGGGGCGCGAGTTCGACGTTGGCGGAGGCCGCGGCGTCGAGGGCGGAGGCGGCGAGGACCTCGGCGGTCTCGCCGGTCTCGGCCCCCAGCGAGCCGGGGCGGGGTGCGCCACCGGGGTCGCTCGGTGTCTGTGCGGGCTCGCCGGGATCGACGAGTTCGAGGCGAAGGCCGTCGGGCAGGGGCGAGGTGCCCTCGGTGCCCGCTGTCGGGTCCGACTTCGGGGCCGGGTCCGCAGCGCCCCGTACCGGTGCCGGTGCATGTGCCTCGGACCGGCGGTCGTCACCCTCCGCCGTGACCCGCACCTCCACGCCGTTCGACTCCCCAACCCACAGGGGCGCCGTGGAGCCGCGCAGCCGGCCCGAGGTGTCTTCGGCGGTGCCGGGGTCGGCCGCGTGCTCGGCGTTGTGCGTCTCGACGTCCTGCCAGCCGGACCAGGAGCCGGAGTCGACCGCGCGGGTGCGGACCTGGACGCGGCCGTGCAGTTCGGTGTGCGGGTCGTCCCAGACGACGCCGACGAGGGAGAAGTGCCGTACGTCCCGTCGGGGCAGGCCCTGTTCGGTGGGCGCGCCCTGGACGCGGTCATGGGTGAGTGGGGCCAGGGGCAGCGACTGGGTGCTGCCGGGAAGGGATGGCTCGGGGGTCTCGTGACGCACCGCCGGCCCGGCCGCCGCCTCGGCGCTCGTGGCCGCTTCCGCGCCGCGCGCCGGTGTCGCGGTCGCCGCGACGGCGGGTGGGGTGAGCGGGAGGACGAGGACTGCCGCGCACGTGACACCGATCGAGGAAGCAAGGAATCCACGCATGTTCCTGATAGTGGGCAAAGTCATACAAACCTGTCCATCGGGGAATTGACGGGCCGTCGGTCCCCGATTCGCCCGAACCGGTGGCGGCGGGGTGCCGCCAACCGGGGGTGCGCGGGCAGCGGCCCGCGTACCCTTGCGCGGGTGAACGCCACCGACCGCACCCCTGCCGACCTGCTGCGTTCCGCGCTCGCCGCGGATCCCGGACGCCCCCTGGTGACCTTCTACGACGACGCCACCGGGGAACGTGTCGAATTGTCCGTGGCCACCTTCGCCAATTGGGTGGCCAAGACCGCGAATCTGCTGCAGGGCGACCTCGGGGCCGGGCCGGGCGACCGGGTCGCGCTGCTGCTGCCCGCGCACTGGCAGACGGCGGTCTGGCTGCTGGCGTGTTCGTCGGTGGGCACCGTCGCGGACGTGGACGGGGATCCGGCGGCGGCCGACGTGGTCGTCAGCGGTCCGGAGAGCCTGGAGGCCGCGCGGGCGTGCCGGGGTGAACGCGTCGCGTTGGCGCTACGACCACTGGGGGGCCGTTTCCCGCAGCCGCCCGCCGGCTTCGCCGACTACGCCGTGGAAGTACCGAGCCAGGGCGACCGCTTCGCCCCCTACGCACCGGTCGTTCCGGAGGACCCCGCGCTGATCGTGGCAGGCCGCGAGTTCAGCGGCGCCGAGGTCGTCGAACGCGCCCGCGCCGAGGCAACGGCACTGGGCCTGACGGGCCCCGGCTCACGCATTCTCTCGACCCTCCCCTACGACACCTGGGAGGGCCTCAACGCCGGCCTGTACGCCGCGCTGGCCACCGACGGATCGGTGGTCCTGTGCCGCCACGTCGACTCCCTGACCGAGGAGGCGCTGGCCAAGCGGATCGAGGCGGAGCGGGTGACGACGACCGCGAGGTAGCACCGGGCACCCCTGGTCGACTCACCCGGCGCCAGCGGGGCCGCCAACCATTGCCTCGCCCCCGCCGCCCCTACCCGTCCCATCCCCAGGGGCTCCGCCCCTTCGACCCCGCC
>NZ_JAQMYP010000082.1 GCF_028369295.1 Streptomyces sp. HD | reverse complement strand
GGGGGGGGGGGCCGCGGGGGGGGGGGGGGGGGGGGGGGGGGGCGGCGGGGGGGGGGGGCCCCCCCCCCTTCTGCTTGTGCGCCCACTGTCCACGGAATGGGACAGCTCTCCGGGCAAGCGATCAACATCACGTCGCTGACCTGGGAAAAACAGCCAGAGAGAGGAGCCGAAGGGTCCCGTCCGGGGCGGGCTTCTGCTTCAATGGGGACATGGCCAGCTTCCAGAAGTACTCCGCGACGGGTCGCCATGACCTTGAGCCCTTCTGGCCTTCCCGTCAGCACCACGACTTCGACCGGGTGTGTTGCCGCGCGGTGAACGCGCGGGCCCTGTAAAGCCGTACCTTCTCGGCCTTCGGCCGGCGCGACAAGGCGTTCCTCCTCCGACGGACCTCTCGCGCGAAAGAGCTGACCTCTCATGGCGAACACCCGATCTCTCTCCACCGCCGCCACGCTCAACTCCCCTGTCCCGAACGGCGCTCGGCATCATCTGCGGGCCGTCGACCGGGACGAGGTGATCGACGTCGCGGACCTGCTGCCGCCGGGTGCCACCTGGCTGCCCGCTCCCCAGCACTCCCTGCCCACGCTGCCGGGGCAGCCGCCGATGATCGGCTATCTGGTGCTGGTCCCGGCCGACCGGCAGCCGCCGGTCGCGGCGGCGGCCGATCCCAGCGGGGACTCCCTCGTCACCGTCGACAACGTCCGGCGCACCGCCGCCGTCGACGGGCGTGAACTCGACCTCACCTACCTGGAGTTCGAACTGCTCGCCCACCTCGTGGCCCACCCCCATCGCGTGCACACGCGCGACCAGCTGGTGACGACGGTGTGGGGCTACGGGCATGTGGGCGACGGCCGTACCGTCGACGTCCATATCGCCCGGCTGCGCCGCAAGCTGGGCGCCGAGCACCGGGACGCCATCCTGACCGTGCGGCGGGTGGGCTACAAGTACGCTCCGCCTGCCGGACACTGACCTCCCCGGCCGCTCCGGCGTGAAAGCTGTCTGCCGACGGCAGAGCTCTGTTCCGTCCCGCGCCGCCACCGGGCAGAGTCGTCGGCATGAGACTTCTGGTTCTGGGTGGTACGGAGTTCGCGGGGCGGGCCGTCGTGGAGGCGGCTCTCGGGCGGGGCTGGGACGTCACCGTCTTCAACCGGGGGCTGCACGAGCCTGCCGCCGGGGTGCGGTCACTGCAGGGTGACCGCACCTCACCGGACGGGCTCGCCGCCCTCGCCGAGGGTGAGTGGGACGCCGTCGTCGACACCTGGTCGGCGGCGCCGCGAGCCGTACGGGACTCGGCGCGGCTGCTGCGGGGCCGCGCCGGGCGGTATGTGTACGTGTCGAGCTGCTCGGTGTACAAGTGGGCCCCGCCCGCCGGGTACGCCGAGGACGCGCCGCTGGTCGAGGGCGCCGCGGCCGACGCGGAGCAGACCGACTACCTGCGCGACAAGCGGGGCGGCGAGCTGGCCGCCGTCGAGGAGTTCGGGGCGGACCGCTCCGTACTGGTGCGGGCCGGGCTGCTGCTCGGGCCGCACGAGAACGTCGGGCGGCTGCCCTGGTGGCTGGGACGGATCGCGCGCGGCGGTCCGGTGCTGGCGCCCGGGCCGCGGGACCTGCCCCTCCAGTACGTCGACATCCGCGACCTCGCGGAGTGGATCCTGGGGGCGGTGGAACAGGAGTTGAGCGGGCCGTACAACCTGATGAGCCGCCAAGGACACGCCACTATGGGCGAGTTGCTCGACGCCTGTGTCGCCACCGTCGGCGGGAGCGCCGAGCTGCGCTGGACCGAGCCGGAGGTGATCCTGGACGCGGGCATCGAGCCGTGGATCCAGCTGCCGGTGTGGGTGCCGCCGGGCAGCGACATGCACGACGCCCTGCACAGTGCCGATGTGTCCCGGGCCGTCGCCACGGGGCTGCGCTGCCGCCCCGTCGCCGAGACCGTCGCCGACACCTGGCGCTGGCTCCAGGACATCGGCGGCACGGCGCCCCAGCGGCCGGACCGGACCGTCAAGGGCCTCGATCCGGAGGTGGAGGCGAAGGTCCTCGCGGCGGCCGAGGGGGGTGTATCTGGCACCACCCCCTGATCCGGGGGTTCTGCCCCGTGACCGGCGCTGTCGGCTCCGCGAGACTGACGGCATGACCAACGACATGAAGAGCGGGCGGCGTTCGAGGGCACGGGGCATGGGGCTCGCCGCGCTGCGGGGGCTGGCGCTGGCGCTGATCTCCCTGCCGGGGGCCGTCCTCTGTCTCGTGCTCTCCCTCGTGTCCATCGCGCTGATACCGATCGGCGTCGGCATCGTCACGACGCCGTGGGTGCTCACGGGGGTACGGGCGTTCGCCGACTGGCGGCGGGTCCTCGCGGCGCAGTGGGGCGGGGTGCGGATCCCGTCGGCGTACCGGCAGGTGCCGTCGCCGTGGGTCGCCAGCAATCCGTGGTCGCGCACCTTCGGCATGCTGGGCGACCCGGCGACCTGGCGGGATCTGCGGTGGCTGCCGGTGGACATGACGGCGGGGTTCGTCACCGCGCTGCTGCCGGCCGTGCTGCTCTTCTATCCGCTGGAGGGTTTCGCGATCGCGGCCGGGCTGTGGCGGGCGTTCGCGGACGCCGGCGGCGGCACGTACTGGTACGGCTTCGTGCCGGTGACCGGTCAGGCGTCCGCGCTCGGTGCCGGTGCCCTGGCGCTCGTACTGCTCGTCTTCGCGCACTTCTACACCCCGCGTCTGCTCCAGGCCCACTTCCGGCTCACCCGGGCCGTCCTCAGCCCCAACCAGGGCGAACTGGCGGAACGCGTAAGGGTGTTGACGGAAACCCGGCAGGACGCCGTCGACACCTCCGCCGCCGAACTGCGCCGTATCGAACGCGATCTGCACGACGGGGCGCAGGCGCGGCTGGTGGCGATGGGGATGGATCTCGGCACCATCGAGATGCTGCTCGACAAGGACCCCGAGCAGGCCAGGCAGCTCGTCGCGCAGGCCCGGCAGTCCTCCGTGGACGCGCTCGCCGAGCTGCGCGACCTGGTGCGCGGCATCCATCCGCCGGTGCTCGCCGAGCGCGGACTGGGTGACGCCGTACGGGCGTTGGCGCTGCGGCTGCCGGTCGCGACCGAGGTGAACGTGGAACTGCCCGGGCGTGCGGAGGCGCCCGTGGAGTCCGCGGCGTACTTCGCGGTCAGCGAGGTGCTCACCAACGCGGTCAAGCACTCGGGTGCCGACCGGATCTGGATCGACCTGCATCACGTACAGGAGAGCGCGGGCCTGCTGCGTGTCTGCGTCACCGACAACGGCAGGGGCGGCGCGGCGATCGCGGCCGGTTCGGGCCTCGCCGGGGTGGAGCGGCGACTGGGTACATTCGACGGCGTCCTCGCCGTCAGCTCTCCCGCGGGCGGCCCCACCATGGTCACCATGGAGATTCCTTGCGCGTTGTCCTAGCCGAAGACCTGTTCCTCCTGCGCGACGGACTCGTCCGGCTCCTTCAGGCCTACGACTTCGAGATCGCGGCGGCCGTCGAGACCGGCCCCGAGCTGTCCCGGGCGCTGGCCGAGCTGGAGCCGGACGTCGCCGTGGTCGACGTACGTCTGCCGCCGACCAACACCGACGAGGGGCTGCAGTGTGCGCTGGAGGCCCGGCGGAAGAAGCCCGGACTGCCGGTGCTGGTGCTGTCGCAGCACGTGGAGCAGCTGTACGCGCGGGAGTTGCTCGCCGACGGCAGCGGCGGGGTGGGGTATCTGCTGAAGGACCGGGTGTTCGACGCGGAGCAGTTCGTGGACGCCGTACGGCGGGTCGCGGCGGGCGGGACCGCGATGGACCCGCAGGTGATCCAGCAGCTGCTGACCCGGCGCGCGGCCGACGACCAGCCGCTGGCCCGGCTCACGCCTCGGGAGACCGAGGTGCTGGAGCTGATGGCGCAGGGGCGGACCAACGCGGCGATCGCCGACCGCCTAGTCGTCACGGAACGGGCGATCGCCAAACACACCGCCAATATCTTCGCCAAACTGGGCCTGGAGGTGTCGGACGACGACAACCGTCGCGTGCTGGCGGTTCTCGCGTATCTCGACCACGGCCGGTGATATCGGACCGGCCGATTCACCCGTCGTGCGGGATCAACAACTCCTGGTGTTTCGGGGGCTGTTGAGCACACAGCGTTCTCACGAATCTCTCAACAATTTCCGGGACGACTGAACACCCCTGGGACCCCCTCCGTATGAATGGGAGCCGCTTCACTCCTGTCGGGCGCCTCGATGCCCCGAAAAAGGAAGTCAGAGGAGTTCCATGGGACGCAACATTCGAAAACGCCGTACGCCGCTGGCCACCAAGGCCATAGCCGCATCGGCGGCCCTAGCGCTCGGTGGGGGCGGGCTTGTATGGGCCAACTTCTATGCTTCGGCGCACGAGGACAACTCTGGGTGGAACCAGACGAAGTCCGCGAACGCCCAGGTCGCGACGATCAACTGCCCTGACGTCGGCCAACAGCTGACGAAGGTGCCGAAGAGCGCGCGCAGGGGCGTCGCCAAGGAGCTGGCGCTGCTGGACAGGCAGGTCACGGAAGCCTACAAGCGTCTCGCCGAGACGCGGCAGGCCCAGGCGGGGGACGCCAACTTCGTCAACAACGCCATCCTCGGCCCGCTGAAGTCCAAGCGTGTGGCCACGCTCGACCGGATCGGCATCAACATCAACCGGGCCGGCGGCCAGCGACCGCAGGGCCTCGACCAGCTCGCCCAGTGCCAGGGCGTCCCGGCCGAGCAGCCTCAGACCAACGACGGCCAGCAGGACGGCGACCAGAACCAGGACGGTCAGGACCAGAACAACGACGGTCAGGACCAGAACCAGGACGGTCAGAACAACGACGGTCAGGACCAGGGCGGCCAGGACGGCGGCGGACAGGACCAGGGCGGCAACGGCGGTCAGGCCGGCAACGGTCCGAACGCGGACGACTTCGTCGACATCACCCAGGTCCAGGGCAACGCCCAGCTGGGCGTGGGCGCGAACGGGCTCCCCGCGAACGGCGACTCCGGTTCGACGGGCAGCTTCACCACGAACTGCGGTACCAACGAGAACGAGAACCGCAACTCGGACAACGTGATCGTCGCCCCCGGTGTCTCCAACGGTGCCCAGCACCAGCACGACTACGTCGGCAACCAGGCGAACAACGCGTTCGCGAGCGACCAGGACCTGGCGAACGGCGACACGTCCTGCCAGAACCAGGGTGACAAGTCGTCGTACTTCTGGCCGGTGCTGCGCGTGCAGGACGGCCAGAACGACATCGACGCGAACGCCCCCGGCGGCGGTCAGGACGGCAATGTCGGCACGATCGTCCAGGCCAGCGAGGCCCAGCTGAAGTTCGTCGGCAACAAGACGAGCGATGTCGTCGCGATGCCGCAGGCCCTGCGCATCATCACCGGTGACGCCAAGTCCTTCGTCAACGGCAACAACAACGCCAACGCCAACTGGAGCTGCACCGGCTTCGAGGACAAGGTCCAGCTGCACGACAAGCTGCCGATCTGCCCCGAGGGCAGTTCGGTGGTCCGGACGAGCAACTTCCAGAGCTGCTGGGACGGTCAGAACATCGACAGCGCCAACCACCGCACGCACGTGGCGTTCGTCCAGGGCGACGGCACCTGCGCCAACGGCTTCCAGGCGATCCCCCAGCTCCAGGTCCGTCTGGTCTACGACGTTCAGGCCCCGCAGATCCAGAACGGACAGGTCCAGAACGCCTTCGCGGTGGACTCCTTCCCGGACCAGCTGCACAAGGCGATCACCGACCACAACGACTTCATCAACTTCTTCGACGAGAACACGATGAACCAGGTGGTCCAGTGCATCAACAGCGGGCAGGACTGCCAGTAGTTCTGACCCGGTAGCAACAGCGGAAAGCCGGCGGTGGGATTTCCCACCGCCGGCTTTTGC
Source organism: Streptomyces sp. HD (assembly GCF_028369295.1). Taxonomy (GTDB): domain Bacteria; phylum Actinomycetota; class Actinomycetes; order Streptomycetales; family Streptomycetaceae; genus Streptomyces. The sequence continues at coordinate 28,733 of NZ_JAQMYP010000082.1, read as the reverse complement.
TTGCCCGGGATTTCCTGGTCAGCCGTGGTGGCTGCCGCCGCTGTTGTGACTGCCACCGGGGTTCATATGGGCGGAACCCTCTTCCATGGTCCCGCCGAGCGTGGTCTGCAGCGCCGTGACCGTCTTCTGCTGGCCGACCGCGACCCACTTGCGGCCGACGAGGTAGTAGCCGCCGTAGTCCTTAGCCCCGCTCAGCCACTCGGCCTGACCGCGGTCGGTGGCGAAGGTGGCGAGGACGAACTTGCCGTCGGTGTTCTTGCAGAGCGCCTGCCGGATTTCGTCGGCGTCCGTCTGCATGTTCGGCTTGCACTTCACCTCGGCGGCCAGGTGCTCCAGGCTGCCGGTGGCGGTCTTGGGCACGGCGGCCTGCTCGTCGCCACCGGATCCGCAGCCTGCCAGCACGAACGCCGCCGCGACACCGGCCGCCGCGAGCATGGGTCGGGTCACCTTCATGTCTTCCTCCCTGCAGGGGCCTCCCGGTGGATACGGCTCCCACGTGCGGAGCGCTCAAAATACCGCTGCCTGCGTTCGCCCACCCGTGCGAGAGTGACGCGATGAACCAGGACTGGGAAGATCGCGTGACCGCCGCATGGGCGACCTTCGACACCTACGCCGAGGAGGACGCGCCCGATTTCCGCGCCGTGATCGACGCACTCGTCGCCGAGCTGCCCGACGACAGCCCGCTGGGCCCCTTCGAGCGGGCCTGCGCCTGGGACTCGACCGGGCATTCGGACAAGGCGGTACCGCTGTACCGGGAGGCGCTCGCACGCGGACTGACCGGCTACAAGGGACGGCGGGCCAAGATCCAGATGTCCAGCTCGCTCAGGAACATCGGACAGGCCGAGGAGGGCGTCAAGCTGTTGACGCCTGAACTGGACGCCCCCTCCGACGAGCTGGACGACGCGGTACGTGCGACGCTGGCGCTGTGCCTGTCGAGCCTCGGACGTGACCGCGAGGGACTGTCCCTGGTACTGGGCGCCCTCGCCCCTCATCTGCCGCGCTACCAGCGCTCCATGGCGAACTACGCCCGGGCACTACTGGAATCCGGGGACTGAACCGGACCGGGAACGGGCCCGGGCGGTCCGGGTTCCGGTGACCAACCGACGATTCGCTCGTTCTGCTGAACGTGCAGTCACAGGATGTCGCCCCGCGCCCCGCCCCCGCCTCGGACGACCCGGTCGTCGACGTCGAGCGGGCCGAGGCCGCGCTCGTCGAGCACTACCCGCGTCTCGTCCGGCTCGCCTACCTGGTGCTGCCGCCGAGCCTCGGCCGCAACCGGCGCGTGGTGACGGCGCACTCCCTCACCCAGCGGGCGCTGCCCCGGGGCCGGGGGGCGGCGACGCCCGTGATCCCGGCCCAGTCGACCGGCCGCGAGGGCGATCCCGGGTACGCCCTGCTCCGCCTGCGTGTGCTGCGTACGGCGCTGGAGGCGAACCGCCCGCTCAAGCGGCCGGCCTGGCCCAAGCGCTCCCAACTGCCGCCCCTGCTGCCCCAGGTCTGGGGCCTGCGCCTCTTCCCCCGGTCGGGCGGCGCCGACGAACTCGCTCTGGACCAGCGGTTGTCGGCGCTGTCCGGCCCGGCGCGGGCGGCCTATGTGCTGCGCGGCCTGGAGAAGCTCCAGGACGACGACGTGTGCGAAGTGCTGGCGGCGGCCGGTGTCGACGACTGGGACGGCGCTCTGGCGGAGGCCGACACCGTCGACGCGCAGTACGCGCTGCTCGACTCCCCCGAGTTCGACCCCTGCTCGCTCCAGGCCCGGCCCACCGACCTGATGCGGCGCAGGCAGCATGTGAAGGCCGCGGTCGCCGCGGCGGCCGCCCTCCTGGTGTCCGGCGCGCTGCTCGGTCTGCCCGGCGAGGGCTGGGGCCCGGACGGTCCGGCCGCGCCCTCGTACGCGCAGAACCCGGCGGCCGAGGCCGCCCTCGACCCGGCCCAGCTGACGAAGGTGCCACCGCTGGCCTGGCAGTCCTCCGCGCGCACCGACTTCTCCGTGTGGCCCGCGCGCGGCGACCTCACGGGCGACTCGGGCCTGCTGCGCCGCGCCCTCGCCGTCTGGGCCCGCCCCGGCGAGACGGTCCAGGTCTCGGCGACCCCCGGCACCCCGGCGGGCGGCCCGCCCGGCGCTCCGCAGCTGCTGTACGCGGGGAACGTCGACAGTGCCCGCCTGGTGATCCTCTACGACGGTATGCGCATCGCCCGCTACGCCGAACCGACGGACGGCACCGAGGGCGCCGCCCTGGACTTCTCCCGCGTCGACGGCGCGACCAGGGCGGAGTCGAGCGCGGTGGTACTGAGCCGGGCCGACGGCAATGTCCGCTATCTGCTGGCGCCCTGGGTGAAGTCGGCGGCGGAACGGGACCTGCTGAAGCCGCGTACCGGACCGATGGACCTCACCGTGACCAAGGGGGTGACCTCGCCGATGGCGAGCCCCGCCACCCAGCAGACCGGCGGGTCCTGCAACTCGTGGAACGCCCTGCAGCTGACCGACAGCACCGGCTCCCGGCTGCTGACCGACCTCGCCGAACTGGTCCCGGCCCGCCTCACCACCGGGCGCCCCGGGGAGGCCAAGGACGCGACCGGTCCGGCGGCACTGCGTTCCTGGGCGCCGTACTCCTGCTGGCTGGGCGCGATGCGCTCCGCGGGTGTGCGGACGGTGAACGCGTGGACCTTTGCCCGGCAGCCGCTGCCCGACGGGACCGGCGCGGCGGACTGGGTGTGCACGCGCGCGGAGACCTGGCGGGGCGGCGGCGAGCGGGTGCTGGCCCAGTTCCGGACGCCGGGCGCGGCGCAGGCGGCGGTGGTGGCCAAGGGCCAGAACGTGTCGGCGTGCGGGGCGCGTGATCCGCATGTGCTGGCCGGGGTGCTGTGGAAGGCGCAGTCGGGCGGCTGGTACCTGCTGGCGGCGGGTGCCCGGGACACGGAGTCGATCCGGGCCACGGGCGGCGTCCGGGGCGTCTCCGAGGGCAGTCTGCTGGCCCTGCGGGCCGCTCAGGGTGTACAGGCCGACCTGAAGGGCACGCTGGAGAGCGGACGTTCGATCAGCGGTCTTGAGTAAGCCTTGCTGACACTCGCGTAAACAAGGTCGTGCACGGGGGTTCACCCACGACCTACCCGTCAGTACATTGACGCCATGTCTAATACGCAGGACCGGGTGACCCTCAAGGCCCGCAAGGTGTCCTTCTCCTGGGAAGACACCCCGTTGCACTGGGTGCCCGGGGATCCGTTCACCACGCACACCATCAATGTGCTGCATCTGCTCCTGCCGGCGGGCGAGCGGTGGTTCGTGCACGTCTACAAGCAGGTGCTGCCGTTCATCCGGGACGAGCGGCTGCGCGAGGACGTCATCGGGTTCATCGGCCAGGAGGCGATGCACTCGCAGGCCCATGACGAGGTGCTGCCCCATCTGCGGGAGCAGGGGCTCGACCCGACGCCGTACACCGCACAGGTGGACTGGCTCTTCGAGAAGCTGCTCGGCGACCGCACGCTGCCGCCGGGCCGGGCGCGCCACTGGTGGCTGATGGAGCGGGTGGCGATCATCGCGGCCATCGAGCACTACACCGCCTTCCTCGGCGACTGGGTGCTCAACGCCGAGGAGTTGGACCGCCGCGGCGCTGATCCGACCATGCTGGACCTGCTGCGCTGGCACGGCGCCGAGGAGGTCGAGCACCGGTCGGTCGCCTTCGACCTGTTCATGCACGTCGACGGCAGCTACCGGCGACGGGCGCGGACCTGGGCGACCGCGTTCACGGCCCTTGTCTTTCTCTGGCAGCGCGGGGCGCGCTTCTTCATGGAGAACGACCCGTCGCTCGTCGACGGCAGGGCGAGCTTCAAGGACTTCTACGTCCGGGGCAGGCGCGGCACGCTCCCCGCGACCGGGGACATGCTGAGGTCCATACCCCGCTATCTGAGCCGTGCGTACCACCCCTCCCAGGAGGGGTGCACCGAGCAGGCCGTCGCCTATCTCGCCTCCTCCCCCGCCGCGCTGGCCGCCGAGACGGCCGAGAAGTCCGCGAAGGGTGCCGCCTGATGCCGAAGCTCCGGACCGTCGCCGTGGTCGCCGGTGCCGCCCTGCTCGCCCGGCGGGCGATGCGGCGCCGTATCCAGGCCTCGCCGCTGTGGCCGATGCCCGCCCTGGAGGAGCCGGTCTCCGGACGGCCGCGGTCGCGGGCGCTGCGTCTGCTGGTGGCCGCGCGCGAGGAGGTCGCCGAGGGGGTCGTCCGACTACGGCTGGAGGGGCGCGACCTGCCGCGCTGGGAGCCCGGCGCGCATCTCGACCTGGTTCTGCCGTCGGGGCTGGTTCGGCAGTACTCGCTGTGCGGCGACCCGGCGGACGGCTCGGCGTACACCGTGGCGGCCCGGCTGGTCCCGGACGGGCGGGGCGGCTCACGCGAGGTGCACGAGCAGGTGCGGGAGGGCATGGAGCTGGAGGTGCGGGGGCCGCGCAATCGGTTCGCGCTGGTCGAGGCGGCGTCGTACGTCTTCGTCGCCGGAGGCATCGGGATCACCCCGGTGCTGCCGATGCTGCGGGCGCTGCCGGACGGTGTCGAGTGGCGGTTGCTGTACTGCGGACGTGACCGGGCCTCGATGCCGTTCGTTGCGGAGGTCGAGAAGCTCGGCGGGGACCGGGTGACCGTCGTGGCGGGGGTGCCGGATCTCGACTCGGCGCTCGCGGGGGTGCCCGAGGACGCCGCCGTCTACTGCTGCGGACCGGAGGGGCTGATGGCCGCGGTGGAGGAACGGTTCCCGAAGGTTCACCTGGAGCGGTTCACACCCCGCGTCTCGGGCGGCGATGCCTTCGAGGTCGAACTGCGGCGCAGCGGGCGGACGTTGAGCGTCCCCGCCGGCTCGACCGTCCTGGCCGCCGTGCGCGCCGAGCTGCCGAACACCGCGTACTCCTGCGAGCAGGGCTTCTGCGGGACCTGCCAACAGCGGGTGCTGGAGGGCGAGGTGGACCACCGGGACGAGCTGCTGACGGACGCGGAGCGGGCCGACTCCATGCTGATCTGTGTGTCACGGGCCAGAAGTGAGCGACTCGTGCTCGACATGTGAACACCTGAGGTCGGTCTGGTCCATTCGGGGCCGGAATCGATCGGTAAGGTGTTCGCATGACTACCGGGGTACGGCGCAGAATGGGAGTCGATGAGCGGCGGCAGCAGCTGATCGGCGTCGCCCTCGACCTGTTCAGCCGGCGCTCGCCCGACGACGTCTCCATTGACGAGATAGCGTCGGCCGCCGGCATCTCGCGCCCGCTGGTCTACCACTACTTCCCCGGCAAACTCAGCCTGTACGAAGCCGCGTTGAAGCGTGCCTCGGAGGAACTGGCAGGCCGGTTCGTCGAGCCGCAGGAAGGGCCGCTGGGGGCGCGGCTGTTGCGGGTGATGCGCCGGTTCTTCGACTTCGTCGAGGAACACGGGCCCGGTTTCTCCGCGCTGATGCGGGGCGGACCGGCCGTCGGCTCGACGGCGACGAACGCGCTCATCGACTCCGTGCGGCAGGCCGCGTACGTCCAGATCCTTTCGCATCTGCGGGTGGAGAACCCGCCCGCGCGTCTGGAGCTGGTCGTCCGCTCCTGGATCTCGCTCGCCGAGTCGACGGCGCTGATCTGGCTGGACGGCCGGCGCATCCCGCGCGCCGAGCTGGAGGTCCAGCTGGTGCACGACTTCGCCGCGCTGGCCGCCGTCAGCGCCGCCTACGACGAGGAGATGGGCGCACTGCTGCGCCACATGCTGAAGGACGAGCCGGCCGACGGCCCGTTCAACGACCTGGTCGCCCGGCTGATCTCACTCGCGTCCCAGGACAGGCCCTAGCGCTCGAACTTGCGGTACGACGGATCGAGGTCGCGTACCTCGGCCGAGGCGTGCAGGACGGTGCCGTCGTCCTCGATGTGACTGCGCAGCAACTCCAGGACCGCCTCGGTCAGCTTCGCCTTGGTCTCCTCGGTGCGGCCGGCGAGCAGGCCGAGGGTGACATGGACGACCGCGTGGCCCTGTTCCTCGGGGTCCTCGTAGCCGAAGGCGGTGACGTCGCTGGGCCGGAACTGTGTCTTGCACGCCTCCGGCTTGGCCGCCGCGATCTCGACGGTCGCGGTGTGCAGGTCCCGGGCGAAGGCCGCCCGGTCGAAGGAGATCGCCTTCGAGTGGTCGACGGTGATCTGCGGCATGAGCACTCCTGTTCTACGTCGGCAGCGCTCACCCTAACCGCAGCGCCAGCATCGCGATGTCGTCCTCTCGGTCGTGCCCGAAGCAGCCCAGCAGGGTGTCGCACAGCGCGTCGAGGCCGGCCGGGGCGTCGGCGGCGGCCGTGCGCAGTTGCTCCATGGAGGCGGCGAGGTCGATGCCGCGGGTCTCGATGAGGCCGTCGGTGACCATCAGGAGCCGGTCCTCCCGGGCCAGCACCAGCTCGGTCGGCTCGGGCCGGTCGAGTTCGAGCCCGAGCAGCGGACCGCACACCGGGACGTACTCGGCCTTGCCCTTCTCCCGCACGATCAGCGGCGGTATGTGCCCCGCGTTGGCGATCCGGGCCCGTCCGGTGCCGGGTTCGACCAGGGCCAGGCAGACCGTGGCGGTGACGTCGGGGTGGTAGTGCTGCAGCATCCGGTCGAGCCGTTCGGCCAGCACCGCCGGGTCGCTCTCCTCGACGCAGTGGGCGCGCAGCGCGTGCCGGATCTCCACCATGACGGTGGCCGCCTCCAACGAGTGCCCGACGACGTCCCCGACCGCGGTGAGCACCCCCTCCCCGGTGCGCAGGGCGGCATAGAAGTCGCCGCCGATCTCGGCCTGCCGGGAGGCGGGAACGTACCGTACGACGATGTCGATGCCCGGCAGCTCGGGCAGCCGGTGCGGCTGGGGCAGGAAGCTGTGCTGGAGGGTGAGGGCGATGTCCCGCTCCGCCTCGTACATCAGCAGCGGTTCGGCGGCCAGCGCGGTGGCCTGGGCGAGCCGGTCGAGGAGCCCGTCGCCCGACGGGGCCGGCTCGGGAAACACCGGGTTGCGTGCGGGCCGGGCCGTGAGGGAGGCGTACACGGGGTCCGGCCCGGGGATCATCGAGGGCGGCCAGCGCCCGTCCGGGACGGTTTCGTACACCGCGTCCGGTACGGCGGCCCGGTGCGCGGGGGTGGCGACGCACACCGGTGTGCGTCCCTCCTGGGTGAGCGCCAGCACCAGGCGGGCGTCCTCCTGGACGCCGGGCCGGAAGAAGCCCGAGGGCCACAGCGGCGCCGGCACGACGGTGCTGTGCACGCCGGCCCGCCCGCCCCACCCTTTCGCGATCCGGGTGATCAGCCGGGCGGCCGCCTCGTGCCCGCCGGCGTCGGGCAGCGCGAGTCTGCTGCGTGAGCTGCCGTGGTGCGTCTCGCCGTCCGGGCCGATGACCAGAACCACGGCGGGTGTCCCGGTGAGCCGGGCCGCACCGACGGCGGCGGCGTCGGCCAGTCCCCCCAGGCAGCGCGCGGTCTGTACGCCGACGGTCGCCTCCGTCAACAGCGCCAGCCGGAGCGCCAGCGCCTCGGCCGCGGTGCGCCGACGGGACCCGCGCACGGCGGCCCGTACGACGGCCTCGATCTCGCTCGGCTCGGCCGGCACCGTCAGATAGGCGTCGGCGCCCGAGTCGAGCCCCCGGCACCGGTCCCCCGTCTCCAGGGCCGTGGCGGAGAAGTGGACGACGGGCAGCGCGGCCGTGGACGGCCGGGACTTGACCCGTCGGCACAGTTCGAAGCCGTTCATGTCCGGCAGCCCGACGTCGACGAGGGCCACGTCGGGCAGGGCGCCCGCGCGCAGCCGCACATCGAGCTCGATCAGCGCCTCGCCCGCGCTCGCCACCGGTACGACGTCGTGGCCCGCCCGGCGCAGCACTGCGCCCATGGCATAGCGGCTGGCCGAGACGTCGTCCACGACCATCACGGTCGTATCTGACTCCATTCCGTAACCGTCCATCGTCGCTCGCCCTTGGGTACGCACGAATGGGGCGGGCCCGGTGACCGGGCCCGCCCCATTCAAGCTAGCGCCGTGTCAGGAGGTTCGGGAGAAGATTGCAACAGTGCGCCCCGGAACGGCGAACGTGCCCGATTCCGCTTCGTAGGAGGAGGACTTGACGATAGAGTCCGCCCCCGAGGCCTGCACCGGATGCAGCCGGTAGCCCTGGCCGGCCAGGGCGGCGATCCGCTGTTCCTGCTTCTCGGGCGTCGCGTTGAAGACGACGACGAGGTCACCGAGCCGCATGGTGATCACGCCGGGCGTCTCCTCCTTCCCCGACAGCGGGAAGGACAGCTTCGACTGCACCTGCTCCGCCGTGCCGAGGGAGAAGGCGCTCTCCGTCGTACGGATCCTGAGCAGGTCGCGGTAGGCCGCCGAGGCGCCCTCGATCTGCGCGCAGCCGACCTTGACGGTGCCGAGCAGCGGCTTGGCGTACGGCCACTTGGAGCTGTTGTCGGCCGCCAACGGCAGCCCTCGCCCGAAGCCGTTGCCGTCGGCGCAGTTCCAGTGGATGGCGTTGAACCAGTCGCCGCTGTCGTAGGAGTTGCGGTCCAGCGACTTGGAGCGCAGCAGGTCGGTGCCGGCCTGGGAGAGGGCCGGGCCCTGCGAGAGGCCGGCCGTGGCCATGGCGAGGACCTGCATACGGGCGCGGTCCGCCGCGCTCACCGAGGTGGGCAGCTTGAAGGCGAGGGCGTCGAACAGCGACTCGTTGTCGTGCGCGTCCGCGTAGGCGAGGGCGTCGCCGGGGGCCGCCGCGTATCCGGCGGGTGCGCCGTTGTAGTCGACGTCGGAGCCCTTGACCTCCTTGCCGCTGGTGTCGGTGAAGCGGTAGGCGGCGAGATTGCCGGACAGGCCGACCTTGATGAGGTCCTGGTAGTGCAGGAGGCGGGCCTTCTGCTCGGCCGGAGTGCCTTGGTTCTTGGACGAGTTGGGCTCGGTGAAGAGGCCGGAGGCGAAGCCCTGGACGCCGGGGTCCTCGTCGAAGGGGCCGCCGCCGCGCACCGCGTCCCGCGCCCGGTCGGAGAAGGTCGCGATGCCGGTGCCGGCCATGTTCTTCTGGGTGGCCTGGACGAAGCGGGCGTCGTCGGCGACCTCACCGAAGTTCCAGCCCTCGCCGTACAGGATGATCTTCTTGCCGTCGACGCCGTCCTCGGCGAGGGTCAGCTCGTCCAGCGCCTTGCGAACGGCCAGGATGTTGGCCTTGGGGTGGTGGCCCATGAGGTCGAAGCGGAAGCCGTCGACCTTGTACTGCCTGGCCCAGGTGACGATCGAGTCGACGACCAGCTTGCCCATCATGGCGTTCTCGGTGGCGGTGTTGGCACAGCAGGTGCTGTTCGCGACCGAGCCGTCGGCGAGGAGCCGCTGGTAGTAGCCGGGGACGACCTTGTCGAGGACGCTGGTGTCCGCCTGGCCGCTCGCCGGAGTGTGGTTGTAGACGACGTCCATGACGACGCGCAGGCCGTCCTCGTTGAGCGCCTTGACCATCCTGCGGAACTCGACGGTACGCGCGGTGCCGTCGGGGTCGGAGGCGTACGAGCCCTCGGGGACCGTGTAGTGGTACGGGTCGTAGCCCCAGTTGTAGGCGTCCTTCGCGGCGATCTTCGCCACGCACTCCTGCTGCTTGTCGGAATCGGCCGGGAAGGCGGCGAGGTCGCAGTCGGTGGTCGCCTGCTCGGACTTCTTCTCCGGGATGGTGGCGATGTCGAAGGCGGGCAGCAGGTGGACGTACGACGTGCCCGCCTCGGCCAGCTTCTTCAGGTGCTTGGAGCCGTCGCTCAGCTTGTCGGTGAAGGCGAGATAGGTGCCCTTGTCCTTGGCGGGCACCGTCTTGTCCGCCACCGAGAAGTCCCGGACGTGCAGCTCCTGGATCTGCGCGTCCCTCAGCGGCACCGCCTTCGGCTTGGTGTACGTCGACCAGCCGGCCGGCGCCAGGGACCTGTCGCGCAGGTCGACGACGAGGCTGCGCTCGGAGTTAGCGGTGAGGGCGACCGAGTACGGGTCGGTGACCTTGTTGGTGACGACCTTGCGCACGCTGGGCGCCCAGACCCTGACGACGTACCGGTACGGCTTGTTCTTCCAGGACCCCGGGCCGGTGACGGACCAGACGCCGGTGCTGTCGTTCCGCTTCATGGCGACGGTCGAGTCGCCGATCTCCAGCTTGACCGACTGTGCCGTGGGCGCCCAGACGGCCAGCGTCGGGCGACCCTTGTCGAAGGTGGGTCCGAGGTCGGCCTTCGTCGCCCCGGGGTACAGGTCGTCCAGTACGCCGGCGATCTGCACGCCGGTCGCGGCCGGCACGGCACCGTTCGCGGCACGCTGGGAGGCGACGAGCTGGCCGCGCAGGGCCTCGCGGACCCGGTCGCGGTCACGCGGGTCGACGGACCAGGCGGCGTAGTTCTTCAGGTGCGGGAACTTCGCCTTCTGGGCGTCGGTGAGGGAGGTCTTGGACAGCCGCAGCCACCGCTCGTCGTTGCTGGTCAGCGCGCCGTCCTTGACGGTGATCGAGCCGGTCCTGCTGTACAGCAGCTGGGTGGAGGCGGCGGCCTCGGAGCCGTTCCAGGCGAGCGTGTTCCGGTCGATCCAGACCGCCTTGGAGGTCGTCAGGTCGAGCGCGGCCGCGGAGCCCGCCGGCTGCGGGAGCAGGTACTTCTCCTGGCCGCTCAACAGCCACACCTCGTGGCCGCTCGCCGTGAGGTCGAGCGACTGGTCGGCGGGCAGGTCCTTCTCGTCGCCCTTGTGGAGGATGTAGCTGAGGCTGGTGGCACCATCGGTGAGCGGTACCTCGAAGACCGCACCATAACTGTCAGTCTTGACCGGCTTCAGGGGGTTCGACCACTCGGTGGGGTTCGCCGCACCCGTCCAGGTGTGCAGGCCCCAGCCGTCGTAGTTCCCGTCGGCGCGGTGGTAGTGCAGGACGGCCTTGGACTTGTCCGGCGCCGGGTAGTCGGCCGCCGGCCTCTCGGTGCGGACGGTCTCCTTGCCCTGCTCGATCCAGATCTCGCCGGTCTTGGTGACGTCGATCGTGCGGTCGGCGGAGACGTCCTTGTTGCCGTCCTTGTCGATGACGAGGAAGCCGACACTGGAGGCGCCCGGCTTCAGCTTGACGTAGGCGAAGGCGCCGTAGGAGTCACGGCCGGTGAAGGGGTGGCTCTTCGGCCAGTCGGTGGACTCGCCGTCGGCCAGGTCGCCCCAGGCGTACACGCCCCAGTTCGCGTAGTCGCCGTCGGTGCGCTTGTAGTGGACGACGGCGTAGTCGCGGGAGGCGGCGCTCGGGTTCTCGGGGGCGGGCGGGGTGCCGGTAGTGCTCTGGGCGAGTGCGCTCGCCGTGCAGCCGGCCGAGTCCACGGCGACGGCCTTGTAGCGCAGAGCAGTTCCGGCCGGTGCGTCCTCGCCGATGACCTGGGTGACCTTGTACGGGGCGTGGTCGGCCGTGCCGAGGGTCTTCCACCTGCCGTCTCCGACCTGGGCGGCGAAGACGACACGGTTGAGCCGGCCGCCGTCGACGGCGGCGGTGAGCTCCACGGTGCCGGTGGCTCCGGCGGCCGGTGCCTTCAGGGTGACCGTCGGCCCGGTGGCGGGCTCGGCGAGCTTGCCGGCCGCCTTGTAGACGACCGCCGAGCCGCTCGGCACGGTGACGGTGACCTTCTTGTCGGCGTCGCTCCTGAGGGAGCCGTCGGCACCGTAGACACCCTTGAACGCCATACCGGCCGAACCGGTCGCGAAGGTCGCCGTCTTCGCGTCGTCCGCGTTGTTGAGGGCGACGACGTACTCGACGCCCGTCCTGGCGTCGGTGCGGGAGAAGGCGTAGACGCCGGCGCCGTCGGCCGCGTGGCGCTCGGTCTGGACTCCGTCGGCGAGGGCCGGGTTGGCCTTGCGGAGCTTGGCGAGGGCGCTGATCTGCTTGTAGAGCGGGGCGCCGGTGTCGTAGGCGTCGCTCGCGTGGGTGCGGTCGGTGCCGATCTGGTCGTCGTCGAGGTAGTCGGCGGTCTTCGAGGCGAACAGGGTCTGGCGGGCGTCCTTGTCGCCACCGGCGCCGGTGAAGCCCTGCTCGTCGCCGTAGTAGACGACCGGGTTGCCGCGGCTGAGGAACATCAGCTCGTTCGCGAGCTTGTCCTTCTTCAGCAGTTCGGCGTCGGTCGCCTTGGGGTTGTCCTGGTTCAGGAAGTACCCGATGCGGCCCATGTCGTGGTTGCCGAGGAAGGTGACCTGCTCATAGGCGTTGGCCTTGTCGGTCGTGTACTTGTAGTCGTCGCCGAAGACACCCGCGAGCTTCTTCGCGCTGCCGCCCTGGGAGGCGTACTGCCGTGCCGCCTCCTGGAAGGGGAAGTCGAGCGTGGCGTCGAGGCGGCCCTGGGTGACGTACGGCGACGTCACGTTCGGGTCGGCCGAGTAGACCTCGCCGAACATGAAGAAGTCGTCGCGGCCCTGCTTGGCCGCGTAGGAGTCGAGCGCCGTGGCCCACTGGGTCCAGAACTCCATGTTGACGTGCTTCACGGTGTCGATGCGGAAGCCGTCGATGTCGAAGTCCCTGACCCACCGCTGGTAGATCTTCTCCATGCCGCTGACGACCTCGGGACGCTCGGTCCACAGGTCGTCGAGGCCGCCGAAGTCGCCGTGCGTGGAGCTCTCACCGGCGAAGGTGGAGTCGCCGCGGTTGTGGTACATCGTCGGGTCGTTGAGCCACGACGGGACCTTGGCGTTCTTGGTGGCCTGAGGCGTGCGCGGAAAGGAGGCGGTGTCGACGGCCGGGAACCCGGACTTGCCGTCCGCGTAGTCGGCGTCGTCGAACGGCTCGCCCTCCTTGGTCAGATAGGGGAAGGCACCTTTGGAGAGGTAGTCGTAGGACTTCTCCTCATAGTCGACGACATCAGCGGTGTGGTTGGTGATGACGTCGAAGTAGACCTTCATGCCCTTGGCGTGCGCCTTGGAGATGAGGGTTTCGAGGTCCTTGTTGGTGCCGAAGTGCGGGTCGACCTGGGTGAAGTCCGATATCCAGTAACCGTGGTAGGCCGCGGAGGCGTCACTCCCCGTCCCCTGCACGGGCCGGTTCTTGAAGATCGGCGCCATCCAGATGGAGGTGGTGCCGAGCCCCTTGATGTAGTCGAGGCGCTTGGTGAGGCCCTTGAGGTCGCCGCCCTGGTAGAAGCCCTTGTCGGTGGGGTCGTACCCGGTGGCCAGGCGGGAACCGGTCAGGCCGCCCTTGTCGTTGCTCGCGTCGCCATTGGCGAAACGGTCCGGCAGGACGAAGTAGAACTGCTCCCGGGTGGCGTCGTGCCGGGCGGGCTCGGCGGCCATGGTGGCGTCGGACGGGGGCGGAGGCGGGGTGTCCGCCCGCGCCGCGAGGGGCTGGACGAGCGCTGCGGCCAGCGCGGTCACGGTGACCGCAGCGACCCGTCCGGCATGGGCGGTTCGACGCCTGGACGGCATCGGCCATCTCGCTATCACAGATGGGCTCCTTGCGAATACGGCTCTTTGGGTCCGACCCCGCGCGACCGTATCGCCGCCGAAAGGTTTACAGCAAGAGTCTTGAAACCATCGGCAAGAACTTTCACATGAACGCTCTGCAGGGCGGGTTGGTCTGGGCGAGCAGCCCCAGCCGCCAGGGCAGCGTGTTGTACGGCCCGGAGCACTTTCAGCGGAAGCTGCTCGGCAGGGCGAGACGCTCGACCTGCGACGCCTTGACGGTGTACGCGACCAGGGAGCGGGCCGGAACCGTGGCGGTCAGGGCGGCGCCGCTCACGGGGAGGGCGGACTGCGGGGCCATGCTGCCACACTTGACAGGGAACGTAGGACGACACTCCATGAGCGTCAATCCCACGTTCCCCAGGGGCTGTTCAGCAGCTGGACTTGCCTGTGTAGATCGCGAGGGCGGTGTTGGCGCCCAGGGTGGCCGTGAACTGGCCGCTGGAGTTCACCGTCACCGTCGTGTTGTTCTGCACGTTGCAGTACGTGCCGGCCGCGAGGGACGTCTGATAGGTGCGGCTCAGGCTGCTCGACTCGTGGTTGATGGCGACGTAGCCCTTACTGCCCCGCCCGAAGGCGATGGCGTCGCCGCCGTTGTCCCACCAGTTGGTGACCGACTCGCCGCGGGTGGCGTTGCGGAAGGCCACCATGCGGATGATCTCCGGCCAGGCGTGCTGGCACTTCCAGCCGTTCTGGTAGCAGGCGGTCACGGAGCCGCCGTTGGGCGGGCCGGCGTCCGTGTCGGACCACTCGTAGCCGGAGTTGATGTCCGGGGCGCCGTACGGGTGGGCGAGCATGAAGACGTTGGCCAGCGTGTAGTTGGCGCCGTCCTTGTAGTTCAGGGTGGAGCCGTTGCGCTCGGTGTCGTGGTTGTCGACGAAGACACCGGAGACGCCGCTGCTCATGTAGCCCCAGCCCTCGCCGTAGTTCTTGAGATAGGCGAGGTTCTCGTTGTTGAAGACCCGCTTGAGGTCGTAGGCGTAGCGGAACTCCTGGACGTCGCCGTTGCCCGTGTACTCGGTGGGCTGGACGGCCTCGCCGCTGCCGTGGATGACCTCCTGCTTCCAGTACGCGGAGGGGTTCGTCAGACGCGACTTGATGTTGCCCAGGTCGGCCGCCGGGATGTGCTTGGCCCCGTCGACGCGGAAGCCGTCCACTCCGTAGCCGAGCAGGGTGTTCATGTACTTGGCGATGGTGGCGCGGACGTACTCCTCGCCGGTGTCCAGGTCGGCGAGGCCGACGAGTTCGCAGTTCTGGACGTTGGTGCGGTTGGTGTAGTCGCTGATGCTCGACGTGCAGTCGTCCATGTCGGCCGAGGAGTACAGGCCGGGGTAGTTGTACTTCGTGTACGACGAGCCGCCGGTGCCGGTGCCGCTGCCCGCGGACATGTGGTTGATGACGGTGTCGGCGACGACCTTCACGCCCGCGGCATGGCAGGTGTCGATCATGTTCTTGAAGGCGGTGGCGTCGCCGAGGCGGCCGGCGATCTTGTAGCTGACCGGCTGGTACGAGGTCCACCACTGGGAGCCCTGGATGTGCTCGGCGGGCGGGGAGACCTGGACGTAGCCGTAGCCGGCGGGGCCGAGGGTGTTGGTGCACTCCTTGGCGACCGAGGCGAAGTTCCACTCGAACATCACCGCGGTGACGTCCTTGGTGCCGGGCGGAGAGGCGGATGCCGTGCCGCCGGGGACCCACAGGGCCGCGGCGCCCGCTGCGGCGAACGCGGTCACTGTGGCCGCGAGGGCGGTACGGCGTCGCTTCCTGTGGCGCTTCGGGGGCGCCGAGCGTGTCGATATCACAGGCTGAACTCCTTGCGAGAGCGGCTCAGTTCGGATCCCCCCTGCGCCGCGGCGCGGCTTCGTTGCCGGGCGCCGGGCGCGAACGTACCGCTAACGAAAGCTTTACAGCAAGAGGTTTGAAATTCACAGAAAGAACTTTCACGCGTCGCCTTGACGTCTCTTCACAACTTCCCCACTCTCACGGGTAGTTGAAATCCAGACCTGCACATTTCCTGCAGACGTCCGACGACTTGTGTCCGACTTCGCTTCCGGAGCCGCACATGCCTCTCAGACACCACTGCCCGGGTGTCCTCCGCCGCGCCGCGACCGCCGCCGCTGCCGGTGCCCTCGCGTTCGCGGGTGCGCTGGCCCTGCCCGCGACGCCTGCCCGCGCGGACGCCACGACCTCGGGTGATGTGATCGCCGACCTCTGGTCCTACAACTGGGACTCGGTCGCCGCCGAGTGCACGGACGTGCTCGGCCCGAACGGCTACGGCGCGGTGTGGGTCGCCCCGCCGGCCGAGTCGCTGAAGCAGACCAACTACTACTGGTGGGATGTCTACCAGCCGTACTCCTACGACCTGAACGGCCGCTTCGGGACGGCGGCGCAGTTCGCCTCGATGGTGAAGGCCTGCCATACCGCGGGCGTGAAGGTATACACGGACGCGGTGATCAACCACACGGCCGCGCAGACCGGCACCGGCTACAACGGCACGACGATCACCAACAAGTACGACACCCCCGACTGGGACCCGGACGACTACCACACGTCGGCGGAGTGCAACGACTCCGACCTGATCATCGACGACTGGTCGAACCTCTCCGAGATCCAGAACTGCGAGCTGCTGGGCCTGCCCGACCTTGAACAACGGTTCGTCGGCAGCTACGTACACCTTCGCGACCGGAATGGCCGACGGGACGTACGCGAACGTCGTCGACAACGGCGCGACTTCGGTGACGGTGTCCGGCGGCAACGCGAGCCTGACGATCCCGCGAAGAGCGCGATCGCCTTCTACGACGGTGCGTTCACGCCCTGCGACACCTGCGAGGACCCGGACGACGGCACCTCGACGGTGACGGCGACCTTCAACGCGTACGCGCCCACCACGACCGGCCAGGACGTCTACGTGGTCGGTTCGATCGCGGCGCTGGGCGGCTGGGACACGTCGAAGGCGGTGAAGCTGTCGTCGTCGGGCTACCCGGTCTGGTCGGGGACGGCGAGCGTGCCGGTCTACACGTCGTTCGAGTACAGGTACCTCAAGAAGGACAGCTCCGGGAACGTCACCTGGGAATCGGGCACGAACCGGTCGTACACCACGGGGACGTCGAGCGGCTACGCCTCGACGGACAGCTGGAAGTAACCGATCCGCGGGGCGGCCTGTGGCCCACCACCGTCACGGTGGTGGGCCACAGGCGTGGTCGGTCAGGCCGTCGTCCACCACACCGTGGTGTCCGCCGGGACCTTTGCCTCGCCGTCCGCCTCGGTGATCTCGTCGCTGGTCAGCAGGGTGCGGCCGTGCGCGGGGAGGGTGACGGACTCCCCGGTGGTGTTCGCCACGCACACGAACTCGCCGCGCCGGAAGGCCAGGACGCCCTCGGGTGCGCGCAGCCACTCCACCTCGACGCCGGCCCCGAGGTCGGGGTGCTCGCGACGGGCCGCGAGGGCGGCGCGGTAGAGCTCCAGGGTCGAGCCGGCGACGCCGGTCTGGGCCTCGACGCTCAGCTCTCCCCAGGACGCCGGCTGCGGCAGCCAGCTGCCCCCGCTGCCGAAGCCGTACGACGATCCGGTGCGCGTCCACGGGATCGGCACCCGGCAGCCGTCGCGGAAGCCGTCCTGGCCTGCGCCCCGGAAGTACGCCGGGTCCTGGCGGACCTCGTCGGGGAGGTCGACGACGTCCGGCAGGCCGAGCTCCTCGCCCTGGTAGACGTACGCCGAGCCGGGCAGGGCCAGCATCAGCAGGGTCGCCGCGCGGGCTCGGCGCAGGCCCAGCTCGCGGTCGCCCGCCGTGCGGATCTGGGTGCCGAGGCCCGGGGGGTTCGCGAAGCGCGTCGCGTGGCGGGTGACGTCGTGGTTGGAGAGGACCCAGGTGGCGGGGGCGCCGACGGGGCGCATCGCCTCCAGGGTGCGGTCGATGACCTTGCGGAGCTCCTCCGCGTCCCAGTCCGTGCCCAGGTACTGGAAGTTGAACGCCTGGTGCAGCTCGTCCGGGCGTACGTAGTTCGCGGTGCGCTCGACGGTCGGGGTCCAGGCCTCCGCCACGAAGATGCGCTCACCCGCGTACTCGTCGAGGACCGTGCGCCACTGGCGGTAGATCGCGTGCACACCGTCCTGGTCGAAGAACGGCATGACATCGTTGCCCAGCAGCTTGAGCTGCTCGTGGGATCCGAGGTCCGGCAGCCCCTCCGCCTTCACCAGGCCGTGCGCCACGTCGATACGGAAGCCGTCGACGCCCATGTCCAGCCAGAAGCGGAGGATGGAACGGAACTCGTCGCCCACCGCCGGGTGTTCCCAGTTGAAGTCGGGCTGCTCGGGCGCGAAGAGGTGCAGATACCACTCCCCGTCGGCGACCCGCGTCCACGCCGGGCCACCGAAGATGGACTCCCAGTCGTTGGGCGGCAGTTCACCGTTCGCGCCCTTGCCGGGACGGAAGTGGTAGCGGTCGCGCAGCGGGGAGCCCGGTCCCTCGGCGATCGCCCGCTTGAACCACTCGTGCTGGTCGGAGGAGTGGTTGGGCACCAGGTCGACGATGATCCGCAGGCCCAGCTCGCGGGCGTCGCGGATCAGCGCGTCCGCGTCGAGCAGGTTGCCGAACATCGGGTCGACGGCCCGGTAGTCGGCGACGTCGTAGCCGGCGTCGGCCTGCGGGGAGGCGTAGAAGGGGCTGAGCCACACGGCGTCCACGCCGAGGTCGCGCAGATACGGGAGGCGGGAGCGTACGCCTTCCAGATCACCCATGCCATCGCCGTTGCTGTCGGCGAAGCTGCGCGGATAGACCTGGTAGATCACCGCGTCCCGCCACCAGTCGCTGCGCTTGGCGACGGTGGCGACGGCCGCTGCGGAAGTGGGGGTCGGGGCCGGGTCGGCGGAGTGCTGGCTCATGGCGTCCTTGATGCGTAACTGGGTTCGGGTCACAGATAAATGGTGCGGCTTGCAGGTTTTCGCGGTTTTGCGGAAATCCAGGAATCTTCGGCGCACGGATGTGAGGCGGCCGCGGTGACAGCGGGGTCGGATGGGCACCGCGGCCGCCACCCGCGCGCCGAGGCGCACGGGAGTCATGGTGAGCCCTGGGCTCAGCCCTTGGTGCCGCCCGCCGTGAGGCCGGTGACCAGGTTCTTCTGCACGAAGTAGAAGAAGGCGGAGACCGGTATGGCGATCAGGACGGCCGTCGCGGCCATGAGATTGCGCTGCGCGTCGTGCTCGCTGACGAAGGTCTGCAGTCCGACGGCGAACGTGTACTTCGTGTCGGACAGCATGAACGTCGACGCGAACGCGACCTCGCCGAAGGCCGTGAGGAAGCTGTAGAACGCGGCGACCGCGAGGCCCGGCTTGGCGAGCGGCAGGATCAGTCGCGCGAACGTGCCGAAGGGGCTCAGTCCGTCGACGCGTCCCGCCTCGTCGATCTCGAAGGGGATCGTGTCGAAATAGCCCTTCATCAGCCAGGCGCAGTACGGCACGATCGTCGAGCAGTAGACCAGGATGAGACCGAGGTAGTTGTCGATGAGCTGGACCTCGGAAAGGATCTGGTACATCGGCACCATGAGGACGGCCACCGGGAACATCTGGGTCACGAGCAGCACCCACATGAACTTCTTGTAGCCCGGGAAGCGCATCCGCGAGACCGCGTACCCGGTCGTGGCGGCGATGGTGACGCCGATGAGCGTGGTGCCCAGCGTGACGATGAGCGTGCTGGTCAGCCAGTCGAGGAACTTCGTCTCCTGGAGGACGAACGTGTAGTTGTCCAGCGTCATCTTCTTCCAGATGCCGCCCGGGTGGAGATAGTCGTCCTTGTCCGGGCCGAGGGACAGGAAGACCAGCCAGACGACGGGGAAGAGCGCGATCAGGCTCGCCACGATCAGGATGCCGTGGGAGGCCAGGGAGGCGCCGAGGCCGCGGCGTCGTACCTTGCGAGGGGTGGCAGTGGTCACGGAGTCCTGCTTTTTCACCGGGGTCTCAACAGTGGTCGTACTCATGGGGACTCCTGCCTCAGATCGCGAGCTGCTGGTCATTGCGGTTCAGCCAGCGGCGGTAGAAGGAGGTGAAGACGACGAGGATGCCCAGCAGCAGCATGCCGTAGGCGGCCGACTGCGCGAAGTCGCGCGGCTGCTGTCCGAAGCCGAGGTAGTAGGCCCAGGTGACAAGGATCTGGGCGTCGGGGGCGGTGTCGCCGAACAGCAGGAAGATGATGGCGAACTGGTTGAAGGTCCAGATGATGCCGAGGAGTACGACGGTGGAGCTGACGGACCTCAGGCCCGGCAGGGTGACGTACCGGAACTGCTGCCACTTGGTGGCGCCGTCCATCTCGGCGGCCTCGTACAGCGAGGAGTCGATGGACTGCAGTCCGCCCAGCAGCGACAGCATCATGAACGGCACACCGCACCAGGTGTTGACCATGATCGCGGCGAACCGCTGCCAGAAGGTGTCCTCCAGCCACAGCGGTGTCGGCAGGTGCAGCGTCTCCAGGAACGAGTTGATGATGCCGCCGTCGGCGAGCATGAACCGCCAGCCGAAGACGGTGACGAAGGTCGGCACGGCCCACGGCAGGATCAGGATCAGCCGGTACAGGGTGCGCCCGCGCAGCTTCTGGTTGAGCAGCAGGGCCAGGCCCAGGCCGATCGTGTAGTGCAGGGTGACGCAGGCCGCGGTCCAGAAGATCGTCCAGATGAAGTGGGACCAGAAGCGGTCGTAGGCCGTGTCACCCCACAGGATGTCGGCGTAGTTGTCGAAGCCGATGAACTTGTAGGTGGCCTCGATCTCGTTGACGCCGATCGTGCGGGCGCTGTTGAGGCTGTTGGCGTCGGTGAGGGTGAGGTAGAAGCCGTACACCAGCGGATACAGCACGAGGACGCCGAGGACGATCACCACCGGGGCGATCATCGCGTAGGCGTACCAGTGCTTCTGGTAGCCGTGCTTCAGGCGCTGGCCCAGTCCGCGGCGGGGCCCACGCTCACCTCGGGATTTCCCGGTCGCGCGGTCGATGGCGACTGTCATGGTTCGACAACCTTCGTGAAGATCGGCAGTTCAGGGGGTGTACGGCGCGCAGGCCGGTGGCCGCCGGAACTCTCCCCCCATGATCAGGGAGTTCCGGCGGCCACTCGGGATCACTTGGTGAAGTCCGGGACCAGCTTGGCGATCGAGGTCTCGGCGGTGCTCAGGCCCTTGTCCAGGGACTCCTTGCCACCGGCGATCTTCAGCAGCTCGGTGTCCAGCGGGCCCCACAGGGAGCTGTACTCGGGCAGCGCGGGGCGCGGCTGGGCGGCGGCGAGGACGCCCTGGTAGCCGGCGATGCCCGGGTCGGCCTTGACCTTGGCGGTGTAGGCGTCGTCACGCGTGGGCAGCGTGTTGTTCTTCAGGGCGATGGTCTCCTGGGCCTTCGCCGAGGTCATGAAGTTCACGAACTTCAGCGCGGCCTTCTGGTGCGCCTCGTCGGAGCCGGCGTACACGGAGAGGTTGTGGCCGCCGGTCGGGGCGCCCGCCTTGCCGGAGGAGCCGGCCGGGACGGTGGCGATGCCGAGGTTGGCCTTGTCCTTGAACGCGGAGCCCTTGTAGAAGTTGGTGATCTCCCACGGGCCCTGCATGATCGCGGCGACCTTGCCGCTGACGAACGCCTCCTGGATGTGGGCGTAGGCGTCGGCGGTGGTGTCGGCCTTGTGCAGGCCCTTGCCGTCGAAGAGGCTCAGCCAGGTGCCGTAGCCCTTCTTGGCCTCGGTGCCGGCGACGGTGATCTTCTTGGCGTCGGCGTCGACGGTGTCGGTGCCCTCGCCGTAGAGGAACGTCTGGGCGTAGTAGGCCTGGGTGGAGCCCCAGTAGCCGTCGACGCCGGTCTTGTCCTTGATCTTGGCGGCGGCCTTCTTCAGGTCGTCCCAGGTCTTGGGGGCCTCGACGCCGGCCTTCTTGAACAGGTCCTTGTTGTAGACGAGCGCGAGGGTGTCCGTGGTGAACGGAACGCCGTAGACCTTGCCCTCGTACTTGGCCTGCTCGATCAGGTTGGGCTGGAACTTGGCCTGGTCGGCGAGGGCCTCGGTGCCGTCCAGCGGCAGGAAGAAGCTCTTCTTGGCGAAGGCGGGGGTCCAGCCGACCTCGGAGCGCAGGATGTCCGGGGCGCCCTTGGAACCGGCGGCGGTGTCGAACTTGTTCTGCGCCTGGTCGAAGGGGACGTTGACGTACTTGACCTTGACGTCCTTGTTGGCGGCCTCGAACTCCTTGACCAAGGCCTGGTACGTCGGCGCCTCGTTGGTGGCGTTGGAGGTGTCCCACCAGGTGATGGTGACCGGCCCGCTCGAATCGCTGCCGCTGTCCCCGCCGCCGCACGCCGTCGCCGCGAGAGCGAGGGACGCAACCAGCGCGGTGGCCGCTATGCCACGCCGCATGAGTTCTCCTTGAGGGTGAAAGCCCGTGTGGTGCAGAGGCGGCCCCGTCTGCCTGCCTCTGCTGTCTTGCCGACTGCGCCGTTGCGGCCGCCGGGCGACGTGAACGTAACAGCGTTGAAAGCTCCACGAAAGACCTTGCAGAAAAAAAGTGCAAGAGGACTCGGAAGTTACCGGCGCGTGACCGCGCGGCGACCGCCGTGAGACGCTTCTTTACAGCGGTGGAGCGGCACTCGGACCACCTGTGCAAGACTCTGCAAGCTCTTGCCATCACTTTCACGAGGGAGCGCGATGACACAGCAGTCCGGGTCAGGACGGCCAACAGGTCGCCCGCGGCGTCCGATTGGTGTGCAAGGCGCCATACGGCCGGTACAGTCCAGTGCCGTGACCACACGGCTTGCCGACATCGCTGCTCAGGCGGGGGTGAGCGAAGCGACCGTCAGCCGCGTCCTCAACGGGAAGCCCGGCGTCGCCGCCACCACTCGCCAGTCCGTGCTGGCCGCACTCGACGTGCTCGGCTATGAACGCCCGGTGAGACTGCGACAGCGCAGCGAGGGCCTGGTGGGCCTGATCACTCCGGAGCTGGAGAACCCGATATTCCCGGCCCTCGCCCAGGTCATCGGGCAGGCGCTGACCCGGCAGGGCTACACCCCGGTGCTGGCCACCCAGACGCCCGGCGGCTCCACCGAGGACGAGCTCACGGAGATGCTCGTCGACCGCGGGGTGGCCGGCATCATCTATGTCTCCGGCCTGCACGCCGACACCACCGCCGACATGCAGCGCTACGAGCGGCTGCGCGCCCAGGGCGTCCCCTTCGTCCTGGTGGACGGCTTCTCCCCGAAGGTCCAGGCGCCGTTCATCTCGCCCGACGACCGCGCCGCGATGACCCTGGCGGTCACGCACCTCGCCTCTCTGGGCCACACCCGCATCGGCCTGGCCCTGGGCCCCAAGCGCTTCGTCCCGGTCCAGCGCAAGATCGAGGGCTTCGTCCGCACGGTGCAGGACCAGCTGGGCCTGCCGGCGGAGACCATCGAGAAGGAGCTGATCCAGCACTCCCTCTACACGCTGGAGGGCGGTCAGGCGGCCGCCAACGCCCTGATCGACCGTGGCTGCACCGCGGTGGTCTGCGCCAGCGACATGATGGCCCTGGGCGCGATACGAGCGGCTCGGCAGCGCGGTCTGGCGGTTCCGCAGGACATCTCGGTGGTCGGCTTCGACGACTCCCCGCTGATCGCGTTCACCGACCCGCCTCTCACCACGGTCCGCAAGCCGGTCCCGGCGATGGGCCAGGCCGCGGTGCGCACGCTGCTGGAGGAGATCGGCGGGACTCCGGCGCCCCACAGCGAGTTCGTGTTCATGCCGGAACTGGTGGTGCGCGGTTCGACTGCTTCGGCGCCCGGGAACAGGAATCACTCCTAACTCCTCCCCAAGACGGAGAAACGGCGCATCCTGCCCTGCGTTGGGAGGAGAATGGAGCTGTACGCCCGCCGTAGAACGTGCGTCCTGGACCCGCCCGAGGGATGATCGGACGGGGAAGGAATGTCTGGCAGACTCTGTGCCTATGGGTGACACCACCGTGACGACACTGGAAGGCCGGGAAGCGGCCGTTCCGCAACCTGTCGCGGACGAGCCGGGTAGGGGTCCCCTGCGCCGACTTCGCACCCCGCGTCGCCCCCGCCTCTGGTTCGAGATCCTGCTGATCGCGGTGAGTTACTGGACGTACTCACTCATCCGCAACGCGGTCCCGGAGCAGAGGTCCGAAGCACTGCGCAACGCCGACTGGCTCTGGCAGCTGGAGCACCACCTCGGCATCGCGGTCGAGGAGTCGATCAACCACACCGTGAACTCGGTGACTTGGCTCATCGTCGGCATGAACTACTACTACGCGACGCTGCACTTCATCGTCACCCTCGGTGTTCTGGTCTGGCTCTACCGCAGTCACCCCGGCCGCTACGCGGCGACCCGCCTGGTCCTGTTCGCGACCACGGGCGTGGCCCTGATCGGTTACTACCTGTATCCGCTCGCTCCCCCGCGGCTGATGACCAACACCGGCTTCATCGACACGGTCATGGTCCACGACACCTGGGGCTCGATGGCCTCCGGCGACCTGAAGAACATGTCCAACCAGTACGCCGCGATGCCGTCGATGCATATCGGCTGGTCGGTCTGGAGCGGCCTGACGATCTTCGCCCTGGCCCGGCTGCCCTGGGTCCGCATCCTGGGCCTGCTCTATCCCACGACGACGCTGATCGTCATCGTCGCGACGGCCAACCACTTCTGGCTGGACGCGGTGGGCGGCCTCATGTGCCTGGCTTTCGGCTACACGGTGGCACGCCTCTGGTACGGAGCGCTCCCGCACGCGCTGCCGAGGCGAGTGATGGCGTCACCACGCACGCACTCGCAGTCGCCGACGGCGGCAAGGGGACGTGCCGGGGGGTGTCCGCCCGCAGCGGCGGGCGTCAACGCAGAGCACTCTCCCGACGAACCGAGCCGCCCGACCGAGGACGGACACCCCCCGGCACGGCCCCGACCCACGACGCACGCATAGGCGCTACGCGCACCCCCACAAGGCCGCACCGGCCGCCGCAGGCATCGACGCGCACCCCCCACAAGCGCAGCCTCACCCGCCGTAGAACAGCTCCTCCACGACCCCCCGAGCCCGACGCGCCGTACGCCGATACGCATCGAGCATGTCGCCCGCGTGCCCGGGCTCGTACCCCAGGTAGCGCCCCACCGCGGCCAGCTCCCGGATGTCCGACGGGAAGGTGTCCCCGGCCCGCCCGCGCACCAGCATCACCGCGTTGCGCACCCGAGTGGCCAGCACCCACGCCTCGTCCAGGATCGCCGCCTCCTCCCCCGGAATGAGCCCGGCCGCACAGGCGGCGGCGAGGGCATCCCGGGTCCGCGTGGTCCGCAGCCCCGGCTCGGCCCAGCCGTGCTGGAGCTGGAGGAGCTGAACGGTCCACTCGACGTCGGAGAGCCCACCCGGCCCGAGCTTGGTGTGCAGCTTGGGATCGGAACCACGAGGAAGCCGCTCGGACTCCATACGGGCCTTCAGCCGGCGGATCTCCCGCACGGCGTCCTCACCGAGCCCCTCGGCGGGATACCGCAGCGGATCGACGAGCTCGATGAACCGCCGTCCCAGACCCTCGTCCCCGGCCACCACCTCGGCCCGCAGCAACGCCTGCGACTCCCACACCAGCGACCACCGCCGGTAGTACGCCGCGTAGGAGTTCAGCGTACGGACCGACGGCCCCGACTTGCCCTCCGGCCGCAGATCGGCGTCGATCAGCAACGGCGGATCCGCACTCGGGATCTGCAGCAGCCTGCGCATCTCCGCGACCACCCGGTTCGCGGCGGTCGCGGCCTCCTGGTCGTCGACGCCGTCCCGCGGCTCGTGCACGAACAAGACGTCCGCGTCGCTGCCGTATCCCAGCTCGTGCCCGCCGAAGCGCCCCATGCCGATGATCGCGAACCGGGTCGGCAGGGTGTCCCCCCACCCGTCCCGCACCACCGCACGCAGCGTGCCCGCCAGGGTCGCCGCCGTGAGGTCCGACACCGCGGCCCCGACCCGGTCCACCAGCGCACCCTGATCCGCCTCGGCCGGCTTCGTCTCGGTGCCGTAGGAGTCGACGATGTCGGCGGCGGCCGTACGGAACAGTTCCCGGCGCCGCACACCACGCGCCGCCGTCACCGCCTGGACGGCACCGTCGGCACGGCCCACTGCCGCGAGGATCTCCTGCTCCAGGTGGGCACGCGAACGAGGCTCCAGCCCGGTGCCCCCGTCTCCGTCGCCGAGCAGCGCCACCGCCTCCGGGGCCCGCATCAGCAGATCCGGGGCGAGCCGCCCGGCCGACAGCACACGCGCGAGGTTCTCGGCAGCGGCGCCCTCGTCCCGCAGCAGCCGCAGATACCAAGGGGTCTTGCCGAGCGCGTCCGACACCTTGCGGAAGTTCAGCAGCCCCGCGTCCGGATCGGCGGAGTCCGCGAACCAGCCCAACAGCACCGGCAGCAGCGTGCGTTGGATCGCCGCCTTGCGGGTGACCCCGGAGGCCAGCGCCTCCAGATGCCGCAGCGCGGAGGCCGGATCGTCGTACCCGAGCGCGACCAGCCGCTCACGCGCCGCCCCCGCGCTCAACCGGGCCTCGCCCGGGGCGAGTTGGGCGACGGCGTCGAGCAGCGGCCGGTAGAAGAGCTTCTCGTGCAGCCGCCGTACGACACTCGCGTGCCGTTTCCACTCGCGGTTCAGCTCGGCGACCGCGTCGACGCGCAGACCGAGCGAGCGCCCGATGCGGCGAAGATCGGCGTCGTCCTCGGGCACCAGGTGGGTGCGCCGCAGCCGGTAGAGCTGGATGCGGTGCTCCATGGAGCGCAGGAAGCGGTAGGCGTCGTCGAGCTGTGCGGCATCGGCACGGCCGACGTAGCCGCCGGCGGCGAGGGCGTGCAGGGCGTCCAGCGTGGTGCCGCTGCGCAGCGACGCGTCGTCGCGGCCGTGCACCAACTGCAGCAGCTGTACGGCGAATTCGACGTCCCGGAGCCCACCCGGACCGAGCTTGAGCTGGCGGTCCAGCTCGGCGACCGGGATGTTCTCCACCACCCGCCGCCGCATCTTCTGCACGTCGGCGACGAAGTTCTCCCGCTCGGCGGCCTTCCAGACCAGCGGCTCCAGGGCGGTGACGTACTCCTCGCCCAGCTCGATGTCGCCGGCCACCGGTCGTGCCTTGAGCAGCGCCTGGAACTCCCAGGTCTTGGCCCAGCGCTGGTAGTAGGCGAGGTGACTGCTCAGCGTCCGCACCAGGGGGCCGTTGCGGCCCTCGGGCCGCAGGTTGGCGTCCACGGGCCAGATGGATCCCTCGACGGTCGTCTCGGAGCAGATCCGCATCATGTGCGAGGCGAGCTTGGTGGCGGACCGCAGCGCCTTGCCCTCGTCGGCGCCGTCCAGGGCCTCGCCGACGAAGATGACGTCGACGTCGGAGACGTAATTGAGCTCGTGGCCCCCGCACTTGCCCATCGCGATCACCGCGAGCCGGCACAGCGCGGCGTCCTCCGGCGCGGCGGCACGGGCGATGGCGAGGGCGGCGCGCAGGGTCGCGGTGGCGAGGTCGGCGAGCTCGGCGGCGGTCTGCGCCAGGTCGGTGGTGCCGCACACGTCACGCGCTGCGATGGACAGCAGACAGCGCCGGTAGGCGACGCGCAGGGACACCGGGTCGGTGGCGTCGGCGAGGCCGCGCTCGAACTCCTCCACCCCGGGGTGCAGGTCCTGCGGCTCGTACATGACCAGCGCCTGCCAGTCGTCGCAGTGCTTGGCCAGGTGGTCGGCGAGCGCGGCGGAGGCGCCGAGCACGCCGAGCAGCCGGTCACGCAGGGGCTTGGCCGCTATCACCGTGTCGAGCAGTTGCCGCTGGGCGGCGGGGTCGGGCTGTGCTTCGAGGAGCCGGGCGAGACCGTGCAGGGCGAGGTCCGGGTCGGCGGTGGCGCCGAGGGCCTCCAGCAGCACGGGGTCGTTCCTGATCGGCACCAGCTCGACGCCCTCCAGCAGCCGCTCGGCGGCCGACGGGTCGGTGAATCCGTGCCGCAGCAGCCGCGTGAAGGTACTGCTCCTGCGCCCCGGCGCCGTCATGCTCGCCCTCCCGTCGGATCGGGGACGCACGCGCCCGATCAAGGTCGTACGCGGTCGAGCCTAACCGCAGTCTCCGACAGTGGCGCCGATGAGTTTCGACGGCCCGCACGGTCTGCCTTGTCGAGCGACACCTGGGCGACACGTCTGGAGGGCGTCCGATGACCCACAAGCAACCGCAGACGCGGCTGGATACGCGCTACAGCGACAAGACGGCCACCGCGACCCCGTGGGCGGAGGCCGAGAAGCTGCTGGCCGAGGCCGAGCTGTTCTGGATCTCGACGGTACGGCCGGACGGGCGGCCCCATGTGACCCCGCTGCCCACGG
Organism: Streptomyces sp. HD; assembly: GCF_028369295.1. Lineage (GTDB taxonomy): Bacteria > Actinomycetota > Actinomycetes > Streptomycetales > Streptomycetaceae > Streptomyces. The sequence continues at coordinate 993 of NZ_JAQMYP010000082.1, read as the reverse complement.
TCTGGTCGGAGGGCGCGCTGCACTTCTGCACGGGCCCGGAGGAGCGCAAGGCGAGGAACCTCGCCCTGAACCCGGACGTCGTCCTGACGACCGGCACGAACACCTGGGACAAGGGATACGACCTGGTGGTCGAGGGCGAGGCGGTGCGGATCACCGACGACGCCCGGCTGCGCGAACTGGCCGCCGGGTGGGAGGCGAAGTACGGCAGCTTCTGGCACTTCGATGTGGTCAACGGCCGCTTCCGGCACGGCTCTGGAGACGCCTATGTCTTTTCGGTGGCGCCGCGCACGGTTTTCGGCTTCGGTAAGGGTGAGCCGTTCAGCCAGACCCGCTGGCGATTCACCTTGGAGGACTAGCGATGGACTTCACGCTCGAAGTGATCCCGCTGCCCGTGACCGACATCGACCGGGCCCGCGACTTCTACCGGGACAAGGTCGGTTTCCACGTCGACATCGACCAGGAGGTCATGCCGGGCATGCGCATCGTCCAGCTGACGCCTCCGGGCTCCGGCTGTTCGCTCGCCCTGGGCGACAGCATCTGGGAGATGGCGCAGGGCCCACGCCCGGCCCCCGGCTCCTACCAGGGCCTCCAGCTCTGCGTGGCCGACATCAAGGCGGCCCACGCGGAGCTGACCGAACGCGGCCTGGAGATCTCCGAGCCGGTCCAGTACGCCCCCGACGACGGCGCCACCTTCATGTACTTCAAGGACCCCGACGGCAACGGCTGGTCGATCCAGGAGTACAAGCGCAGGGCAACGGAACCACTGCACGAGGTCCTGTCCAAACTGGCAGACCAGTAGCCAGCCCAAGGGGCGCGGGGCTGTGTCGATATGCGGCTCCGCCGCGCGGGCGCGAGCAACCCACCACGGGCAGCACTCGCCAACGCTCCCCGCGCCCCACCGTCACCAGACACTGAGGGCCCTCAAAGAACCGGCAGATTCTTCCGCAGCTCGAACGCCGTCACCTCGGACCGGTACTCGTGCCACTCGTGCCG
>NZ_JAQMYP010000081.1 GCF_028369295.1 Streptomyces sp. HD | reverse complement strand
CCGACCACCCGCCCACTTCTCCTCGATCCGGCCGAGCCGCCACACCAGCAGGGCCACGGCCCAGGTGACGACGAAGATGCCTACGACGACGAAGCCGGCGGTGTTGAGGTCGAGGCCGGTGATCCAGCCCCAGAAGGGGCCGTGCAGGGCGAGGCGGTCGGCGAGGAGGGCGAGGAGTTCGACGGTGCCGATGAGCAGGGCGACCGCGACGGACAGGCCGGTGACGGTGAGGTTGTAGTAGACCTTGCGGACCGGCTCGGAGAACGCCCAGCCGTAGGCGAAGTTCATGAACGTGCCGTCGATGGCGTCCAGCAGCGACATGCCGGCGGCGAAGAGGACGGGCAGGCACAGGATCGCGTACCAGGGCAGCCCGGAGGCGGCGCCCGAGCCGGCCAGGACGAGCAGGGCGACCTCGGTCGCGGTGTCGAAGCCGAGGCCGAAGAGCAGGCCGAGCGGGTACATGTGCCAGGGCTTGGTGATCGACCTCGTCGCGCGGCCGAGGAGGCGGTTCATGAAGCCGCGGTTGTTGAGGTGCTCTTCGAGCGCCGCCTCGTCGTAGCCGCCGGTGCGCATCCGGCGGAACACCTTCCAGATGCCCGCGAGGGCGACCAGGTTGATCGCCGCGATCAGATAGAGGAAGGCCCCGGAGACCGTCGTACCGATCAGGCCGGTGATGTCGTGGAGGCGGGAGTCGTCGTCGCGGACCGGTCCGGCGAGGGTCCGCACGCCGAGCGAGAGCAGCAGCGCCAGGGCGAAGACGACGCTGGAGTGGCCGAGCGAGAACCAGAACCCGACCGACAGCGGCCGCTGCCCCTCCCCCATCAGCTTGCGGGTGGTGTTGTCGATGGCCGCGATGTGGTCGGCGTCGAAGGCGTGCCGCATGCCGAGCGTGTACGCGGTGACTCCGATGCCGATGCCGAACGTCTGCTGTCCGATGCTGTAGTGCTCGGGCGCCACCACGGCGACGAGGGTGAACCAGCCGATGACATGCAGGGCCAGCACGAACGCGGCCATGCCGCCGACCCTGCTCCACTCCTGCCGCGTCATGGAGCCGCGGACGCGGTGCCAGGCGGTGCGCTGCTCGGGGGCCGTGGCGGGGAGGGTCGGAGTGGAGTCAGGGGCAGCCGTCATCGGGCAGGGAGGATCTTTCTCATGGAGGGCGGCTGCGCTGTACAGCCTGCGGCCATCCTCCGGTACTTGCAAACCATGTGCAGTAAAGCCCGTGGCAGTTCTTCGCCATGGAAGCCAAAGCTCCGGTCATGCCGAGGGAAAGCGCGGAGGGCGGAGCCGACGAAGGGTGGGGAGACGAAGGGTGGGAACCCCCTGTCAGGGTGCGGCGTTCGGGCCGTCCGGACGGCTCAGGCGCTGTGCCACCATCTCTCGGGTCAGGTCCGCCGTCTCCGCGTCGGCCAGCCGCTCGAAGCCGTCCTCCGTGATCACCGCGACGCTGGGGAAGATCCGGCGGTTGATGTCCGGCCCACCGGTCGCCGAGTCGTCGTCGGCCGCGTCGTACAGCGCGTGCAGCGCGGCCAGGACCGCCTCGCGCCGGGACATCCCCGGGCGGAACAGCTTCTTCAGCGCGCCGCGGGCATACGGCGATCCGGAGCCCTCGGAGTGGAAGTCGTACTTCTCGTACGGCCCGCCGGTGACCTCGAAGTCGAAGATGCGTCCCCGTGCGCCCTCGGGTGCTCTGAGGTCGTAGCCGACGAGGAGCGGTACGACGGCGAGGCCCTGCATGGCCTGGCCGAGGTTCTGGCGGATCATGCCGGCGAGGCGGCTCGCCTTCGCCTTGAGGGTCATCGGAATGCCCTCGATCTTCTCGAAGTGCTTCAGCTCGACCTGGTACAGCTTCACCATGTCCACCGCGAGTCCGACGGTGCCGGCGAAGGCGACGGCGGTGTGGTCGTCGGCGGGGTGGACCTTCTCCAGGTCGCGCTGGGCGATGAGGTTGCCCATGGTGGCCCTGCGGTCGCCGGCGATCAGTACGCCGTCGCGGTAGGTGAGGGCCAGCACCGTGGTGCCGTGCGGGAATCGGTCGGCGGCGGCGCGGACGCCGTCGGGGAAGGGGCGGCGCATGGGTAGCAGGGCGGGCCGGTGCGCCGTCAGGAACTCGGTGAAGGACGAGGTGCCCGGAGTGAAGAACTCCTCCCCCAGCCGCCCCTCGTGCTCACTGCTCGCCATGGCGATCCTCCTCCTTTGTCCGGCTCCTGCGTCCGGCCGACAACCGGAGTCCTACCTGAACCGCCCGCCCGGGAAACGCCGTTGGCGCTCACAGGGCCCGGCGCCGGACGAGCACCGCGAGGACCAGCAGGCCGGGCAGGAGCGGCAGCCACACCGTCAGCAGCCGGTAGCCGAGCACGGCGGAGGCGGCCGCCGCGCCCGGGGCGCCCACGGCGGTGAGCGCGAAGGCGAGGGCCGCGTCGAGGGAGCCGAGGCCGCCGGGGGTGGGCAGCAGGGCGGCCGCGGTGCTGGCGGCGAGGTAGAGCAGCGCGACGCGGGCGGGTGCGAGGGGCAGGGCGACCGCGCGGGTGACGGCGACGAGTACGCCGCAGTGCAGCGTCACGAAGGCCAGCGAGCCGCCCCACAGGGCCGTCGCCCGCGCCGGTCGCTTGTGCACGGCCGCGATGTGCGCCCGCACCGAGGCGACGACCGGGCGGCACCGGCTCCACAGCGGGCCGGCCAGCAGAGCTGCCGCGCAAGCGGTCAATGCGCATCCCGTGAGCAGGTATCCCGCGCCGACGTGCGGGAGGTGCAGCACTCCGGGGCAGGCCGCGACGAGTGCGGCGATCAGAGCGCCGCGCATGAGCGCCCCGGTCGTGCCCTTGACCGCGAGCGCGGTGGCCGCGCCGGAGAGCGGTAAGCCGCAGCGCATCAGGAAGCGCAGGTTCACCGCGCCCGCGCCGAGGCCGGCGGGCAGCATCTGGTTGGCGGCGGAGGAGGCGAACTGCGCCGCCACGAGTCGCCTCCGCGGCAGCGGGTGGGGCACCGCGCCCTGCTGGGCGAGCGCCGCGCACGGCCAGGTCGCGAGGGTGGCCGCGGCGGCCACCAGCAGCCAGCCCTGGTCGGCGACGGCGAGCCGGACCGCGCCCGTTTCGAGCACCGGCCAGTGCCGCCGGGCCAGGCAGGCCACGGCCACCAGGACGGCGAGCGTGAGGGCGCTGTGCCAGTAGGCCCGTCTGCGCCGGGGCTCGGTGAGGACCTGATCGGGTGTCATGCCGGTCCGCCCGCGACCGGCGTCGGGGCGATGCGGACCTCCAGCCGGTCGAGGCGGTGCGGCTCCCAGTCGCGGGCGTACCGGGGCGGTTTGCGGCCGGGCGCGCTGAGGGCGCCGACCGGGATGCTGCGGGCGGTCCGCAGGATGTCGGCTCTCGTGGTGTTGGCGTTGTGACCGTGGGTCGCTCCGGACGCGCATCCGGTGTAGTAGGCGAGGGGGATGGCCTCGTGCCCGGTGAGCAGACAGGGCGGGCGTACGCCGAGGCGGTGGAGCTCGGCGGCGGAGTGGGTCCAGGCCCGGCGCTTGGCGGTGGTGCGGTCCACGGTGCGGTCCAGGACGGTGTACTGCACGGCCAGATGTCCGGTCAGCCCGACCGCGAGCACGGCGGCGACCGCCGGGCGCCATCGGCCGTTCGGCCTGGTGACTGAATGGAGCAGCGCGTCGGCGACCGGGACGGCGAGGAGCGCGTAGGCGGGCAGGAGGAAGCGGGGTGCGGCGTATCCGATGAGGAACAGGTAGGGGAAGGCGGCCGTCGCGGCGCAGGCCAGCGGGACCAGGGTGCGGGTGGTGCGCCCGGACCAGACGGCGACGGCCAGGGCGTAGGCGGCGAGCAGGGGCAGGACGAACCACCAGGCGTAGACGGCCGGGTCGGGCATCTCGCCGTCGCAGGGCCGGCACAGGGTGGTGCCGACCAGGCTGCGCAGCTGGTCGTCGACGGCGAGGTTCCAGCCCAGGTCGCCCTGGATGCGGGAGGCCTGGTTGAGCCGCTCCCGCAGTCCGCCGTGGCTGACGAACGCCTCGATCACCCACTCGGCGCCCCCGGCGACGAGGCCCGCAGCGAGGGCGCCGCCGAGCCGCCGGTGCCGTACCGCCGCCGCCAGGGCGAGCAGGGGCAGCGTGACCCATACGGCGTCGGTGGGCCGCATCCAGGCCATGACCGCGGCACCGGCCAGGACGCCCCACAGGGCCCGTCCGTCGAAGCGGTCCGCGTGGGCGCGCAGGGTGCAGCCGACGCAGAACAGGGCGCCGTAGGCGACCCAGAGGTTGGGCATGGCCTGCGGGCCGTAGAAGAGGGTCACCCACAGGGTGGCGAACAGGGCGCCCGCACCGGCCAGGACGCGGGGCGGGAACAGTCCGCGCCAGGCGCGCAGGGCCAGATACAGGCCGAGTCCGGACAGGACGGCGAGGTAGACACGCAGCAGTGCCGTGGACGACGACCAGGAGGCGACGGGCCACACGAGCAGGGAGACGCCACGCGCGCGTGGTGCGCTGAAGAAGGCGGCCGGCGCCTCGGTGCCGACCTGGCTGACGTACACCACCTCGTCCCAGCCGAGGCCCATCGAGGGCGGGACGAGGAGGAGTTGGGCGAGGATGAAGGCGCCCGCCACCGCCACGAGCGGGCCGGCACCGCGTTGCCGCCAGGACCCGTCGGACACGGTCGCCATGCCGTACCGCTCGCCACTCACGAACATGGGCTTCGTGCCGTGGGCCATCGTCCACCCCTTACCCCTATGACCAGTACTCAGAAGAGACAGATGCCCCATAAGAAACATAAGACGCAAAAAGCACGGACAAAGTAACCCGCAAGGGAAGGGTCCGCAGTGCGGAGTTCGGCCAGGCGCCTGCCCCGGGGACCTTCGCCGGCAGGGGGAATCAGCGCCGACCGGGTGACAGACTCTGCTGTGTGATCCCGACCTTCGACGACCTCGTGGCCCGCGCCCGCTCCCTCCCCCGCGACGGCCGCCGTGCCGTGCTGGGCATCGCCGGCAGCCCCGGTGCGGGCAAGACGACGCTCGCCGAGCACCTGGTGCGGGAGCTGAACGGGGCCGGTGATCCCTGGGTCGCGCAGGTTCCCATGGACGGCTTCCATCTCGCCGACGTGGAACTGGACCGGCTCGGCCGTCGGGACCGCAAGGGCGCGCCGGACACGTTCGACGCGGCGGGGTACGCGGCGCTGCTGCGGCGCCTGCACGAGGGGGCCGACGGTGACACCGTCTACGCGCCCGGCTTCGAGCGGGACCTTGAGCAGCCGATCGCGGGCGCCCTCGCGGTGGAGCCGACGGCCCGGCTGGTCGTGACCGAGGGCAACTATCTGCTGCTCGACACGGGCGCGTGGGCGCGGGTGCGGCCGCAGCTGGACGAGGTGTGGTTCTGCGAGCTCGACGAGCCGGAGCGGCTGCGGCGGCTGATCGCCCGGCACGAGCGGTTCGGCAAGTCGCACGACGAGGCGGTGGCCTGGGTGATGCGCTCGGACCAGCGCAACGCGGAGCTGGTCGCCACGACCCGGGACCGGGCCGACCTGGTGGTGCCGGGCACGGCCCTGCCCACCCCGCAGGAGCCGCCGACCGCCCGTGCGGGAACCTGAACCGCGCGGGGCCGGCCATCACCGGTGGCGGCAGCGGACCGGGGCGGTCAGCGAGGCACTCCCGTGGATCAACGGCCGGCGGTGCCGGAGGAGGCCGCGTGTCCCGGCATCGAGGCCTCGACGCGTGCGCCGCCCTGCTTCGCGACTGGGCCGTGGGGCTGGGCGAGACCGAGCAGCGGAGGTGCGACCGCTCGGCCCGCCGTGGTGAGTCGCCCCGCCCCTAGGGCGCCGCGAGCGTGAGCTCCGGCTCCCCGTGTGCGTCGCCCGACGCCTCGCCGATCACGGCGGTGAAGGCCTCGGTGCGGACCGTCAGGCCCGCGCCGTCGTGCGTGAACGTGGGCGTGAACGGGCCCGTCGATCCGTAGCGGACGGCGAAGACGTGCAGGTCCTGCGGGGCGCCGGGGGCCGGTCCCGCCTCCAGGGCCGTCGAGCTGACCAGGTGGCGCCAGCCCTCGTCGGGGTTGCCGTAGCCGCGCGGGTCGGCGGCCAGGGCGAAGGCCGCCTCTTGCTGGGTGCGGTCCGCGCGGGCGTCGAAGTGGTCCACACCGTCCGACTCCGGGTGGGTGAGGCGCAGTTCACCGGCGGACGTGACCTGGCCCTGCGAGACCCTGCGCACACGGTCGCCGTCGTCGGCGGCGTACGGCAGGCCGGCGAGCAGGTAGGGCGTGCCGGGGAGCCGTTCCACCGCGACCGTCACCCACAGGCGCGTGCCGTCGGTGACGTACAGGGAGCTCACATGGCGCAGGACGTGGTCGCGGCCGACGACCGGCTTGGTGACCAGCTTCGCCGTACAACCGCCGGCGCTGAGGTCCCGGACGCGGACCTCGCCCATGGGGCGGCAGTACAGGAAGCCGTCCGTCACCGGGCCGAAGCCGTGCTGCCGGTTCACCGCGGCCGGGAGGTAGTAGGTGCCCGCGGCCTCGACCAGCGACGGCGTCATTCGGCTGTCGAAGGCCACCGAGACCGTGCCCGCGCGGAGTTGGTGGCGGGCGGGAGCGGGCGAGGGGCTGCGGTGCCAGCGTGTGGTGTCCTGGATCTGCCAGACCAGCATCCAGGCGAAGTGACCGTCGACCCCGCCGTCGGCATTGACCGCGTGCCGGCCCCACCGGGTGTCGCCCCGGTAGCGGCCGAGGTCCGAGCCGATCCGCCGGCCGAAGTAGCGCAGGCCCAGGACCGACTCGAAGCCGCTGTGCTGCTCGCTGTAGCGCGGTCCGCCGTTGTCGAAGCCGCCGTTGGTCAGCCGGGCGTCGATGTAGCGGGCGAGCGCCTCGCCGTCCTCGGCGAAGATCTCCGCGCCGCTGACCCGGTGGGCCTGGGCAAGGAAGGACAGGGAGATCGGGCCGTAGTTGTTGTCGTAGGCGCCCCCGTGCTCGGACGGCAGGAGGGCGCCCCGGTCGGCGACCCGGTGCGCGCGGATCTTCTCGACGTACAGCTCGATCGCGCGGGCGCGGACCGACTCCCCCTGATCCGGCGGCAGATGGCGGGCGAGCATCAGTCCACCGACGACGCAGCCGATCGCCTGGTTGCCCGCCTCCTGCGGGTTGAAGAAGGTCGCCTCGGTCAGCCAGCGCCAGTATCCGTGGGCCACGTCGAGGAGTTCGGCGCGCTGTGCGCCGTCGACCAGGCCGTCGGCCGCGTCGAGGAGGTTCACCGCCTGGAGCAGCGCCCACACCGTGCTCGGCCAGTCGCCGATGGGGTGCGCGCCCGCCGCCAGGGTGTAACGGGCGTACGGCAGACCGGAGTCGCGCACCGTCAGGTTCGGGTAGCCGGGGTTGTCGTCGGTGTACACGCGCTCGCGCAGGTGGAAGGCGAGGCTGCGGCGCACCGCCTCCGCCACGCGCGGGTCCTTGCCGCGCTGCCAGGCGAGGGCGAGGAGCGAGGTGATGCCGAGGGAGGTGTCGCCGATGTCGTCCACGCACTCCGGGTGCTCCAGGTTGCCCTCCGGCGTGAGCCGGGCCAGGGCCTGCTCGACGACACCGGCGAGGACGGCGTCGTACGCCTCCGGGGTGTCGGGCAGGTCGTGCAGCGGGCCGCGCTGGTGCGTGAGGTGCACGGGAGGGGACGTGTGGTGCACGGAGATCAGCCCTTCATGCCTGAGATGGCCATGGCGTGGTTCGTCGGGGTCACACGACATGTGCGGCTCGGCGGGCGTGCAGGGCGACGGTCAGTGTGTGCGGGCCGAGTCCACCGATGTAGACGCGGTTCCCGGTCGTCGCATCGGTGCCGCCCACCACGGTGTAGTCCTGACCCGGGTCGTAGCGCAGTACGTCGCTCCGGTCCGGCCCGGCAAGCGGTCCGCCCGCCTCGACGTCGGTCTCGATCCGGATCTCGTCGTCACCGACCCGGTAGGTCATCGGCCCGGTCGTCAGGCACCAGCGCCCGTCGCCGATCGGTACGGCGCCCTCCGGCACGCCGCCCGGCCGGAAGGTCAGTTCGAGGGCCCAGGGCACCGGTGGGCCGCTGATGCCGATCCGCAGGTCGGCCCCGTCCTCCCGCAGGTCGACCTCGACTCGGGTCGTGTGGGAGACCTCGTCCTGAGGGCGGTCCGGGAAGGCCATCGCCGCGGAGAAGCGGCCCTCGTCCACCAGGCGGTAGGCACCGTCGTCGCGCCTGTGGTCCTTCGGGAGCGGCTGGTAGTAGGCGGTTGTGAGGGTTTGGGTGAGCCGGTACCGGTTGTCGGCGAGCTGTTCCATGTCGGCGGCACGGAACGGGCCCAGGTCGAAGAACACCCGCGAGAGGCGGACCGCGTCGAGGACGGCGGCACCGGCGAACATGCGCAGGAAGGTGGGGTTGCAGGCGAGGCCCGAGCGGATGCGCCGGTGCTCGGGCACGTCGGAGCCGCCGTACACCACGGTGTGCGCGGTGGCCGAGACGTGTGCGGCGAGGCGTGCGGTGCTGAGGTACCGGGCGCGCGGGAGCTTCTCCGCGTGCGGGGCCGGCAGTTCGCGGCTCAGGTCCGGGGTGAGGAGGATCTGGGCGAGCAGGTCGGGGTCTTCGATGCCGGCGGCGGCCGCCAGCCGTGCCGCCCGGGCGAAGTCGCCCCGGCCGGTGCGGATCGCGAGGAGCCGGTAGTGCGGCAGGTAGGGCCACAGAGCGAACGCGAGCTTCTGGTCCTGCCGTCGCGAGTGGAGGGTCTCCACCGTGCCGTCCGGTCTGATCAGGTCCAGGGTGGTGGCGAGGTTGCGTTCGACGGCGGCCGACAGGTCGGTCCGGCCGAGCGCCTCGGCCAGCAGGAGCAGCGCCGGGTTGGTCACGATGGACGCGTAGACGGCGCTGCGTTCCGAGTACAGGCCCTCCGCGTCGATGTCGACGCCCTCGGCGAGCCACTCCTCGACGCGGTCGAGCAGCCGGTCGTCCGGGAACGACCGGTGCAGCCGGGCGAGGGCCGCGCTCAGCTCCCAGCGGTGATTCGGGGTGTGCACCCCACCGGCCAGGAGACTGCCGGTGGCCGCCTCGGCGATCTCCGCGAGCGCGGCCGTGACGTCGCGCAGTTCCGGCCCCGCGGCGGCGGCGAGGACGTGCGCGTCGCACACGTCGTTGACCGTGAACGCGGAGTCCGGAGGTGACTGCACGTTGTCGCCGCCGGCGAAGAGGCCGGTGGTGGTCTGCGCGGCCCGCAGGGCGCGCAGGTGGGTCATCGCGGCGGTGACGGCCTGCCCGCTGCCGTGCAGTGCCGAGTCCGGGGAACGGTAGGCCGCGACCAGGGTCTTCACCCGCCGCGCCAGACCACGGTGCGGGACACCGGCGGGTTCCTCGTCGGGGCGGGCCGCGAGCGGGGCGGCCGACCGGTCGGCGGCGCGGGCCACCGCGCGGACGAACTCGTGGTCGAGCGGGGTGGGCAAGGTCAGTCCTTCAGTCCGGCGTTGATGTCGGCGCCCATGACGTAGCGCTGGAAGACCAGGAAGATGGCGATCAGCGGGATCATGGAGATGACCGATGCGCCGAGCAGGACCGACCAGTTGATGTTCTGCGCGCCGACGATGCTCTGGATGCCGATCTGCACGGTGAACTTGTTGGGGTCGTTGAGCATCAGCAGCGGCCAGATGTAGTCGTTCCACCGCCACTGGAAGGACAGGATGGCGAGGGTCAGCATGATGGGCCGGGAGAGCGGCACCATGATCCGCAGGAAGATCGACAGCTCCTTGGCGCCGTCGATGCGTGCGGCTTCCACGAGTTCGTCGGGAACCGTCAGGAAGAACTGGCGGAACATGAAGCATCCGGTCGCGGTGAGCACGGCCGGGAGGATGATGCCGGCGAACGAGTTGTAGAGGCCGAGGTTGCGGACCACCAGGAACTCCGGGGCGAGCATGACCTCGCCCGGCAGCATCGTGGTGGCCAGGATGCACAGGAAGAAGGCCTTGAGCCACTTGTTGTCGTACTTGGCCAGCGCGTACCCGGTGCAGCAGCTGACACCCACCGTGAGGATCGTCGTGATCACGCACACGATGGCCGTGTTGATGAAGTACTGGGAGAAGTTGGCGCTGTCCCACGCTGCCTCGAATCCCGACAGGGTGGGGTTGTGCGGGACCAGTGTCAGCGGATAGGAGAACAGGTCACTGGCCGGCTTGAGGGAGCTGAGGATGAACCACAGCACCGGAAACCCGTACAGGCACGCCATGATCCACAGCAGTGTCGTCGCGGACACCGCCTGCCGGAGCCCACCGGTGGTCGTCTTGCGGGGCCGCTTCTTGGAGACTCGCCGTCCGGAGTCGACGTCGGCCGGGCGCGGGATGTCTGTGGTTGTCATCGGTTCTCCACCCGCCGGTTGACGATCAGCTGGATGATCGCGACTGCCATCAGGATGAGCATGAGCACGAACGACGCGGCGCTCGCGTAGCCGATCTGGCCCCGTTTGAAGCCGGTCTCGTAGATGTACTGGACGAGCAGGTTGTTCGACGTTCCGGGTCCGCCGTTGTTGAGGGCGACGAACACCGGGTATTCCTTCATCGCGTTGATCGTGTTGAGCAGGATGACGATGAACGAGGTGGGCGCGATGCTCGGCAGGGTGATGCTGAAGAACTGGCGCCAGGGGCCGGCGCCGTCGAGCGAGGCAGCCTCGTAGTACGACACCGGTACGTTCTTGATCGCCGCGATGAACAACAGCATCGTGAAACCCGTCCAGGCCCAGGCCGCCGCCATCACCACCACGAGCAACGAGAGGTCCGCGTTCGACTGCCACGGAACGGCGTCTCCGCCGAACTTCTCGATGACGTAGTTGACCAGCCCGAAGTTCTCGCCGAACATCCACCGCCACAGGACACCCACGACGATGGGCGACAGCAGCCATGGGATGAAGAAGATGACGCGGGCGACCGACCCGCCCTTGGCGTGCTTGCTCACCACCAGGTTGGCGGCGAGCAGCGAGACCACGAAGTTCAGCGGGACGAAGAGGACGGTGTACAGCACGGTCCTGGTCAGCGCGTCGTAGAACGTGGAGTCCCCGAACAGGTTGTGGTAGTTGTCCAGCCCGACCCACTGGAACACCCCCACGCCCGTGTAGTTCGTGAAGGAGTAGAGGAGCCCGATCACCGCCGGCCAGACGAAGAACAGCCCGAAGAGCACGACGTTGGCCGCGATGAGGACGAGCGGCGCAAGGGTGTACTTGCTGCGTCTCCTGGGCGGACTCGGCGGGCTCACAGACACGTCCGAGGCGCGTTTTGTCATCTTCCTGACTCCGTGCTGGTGGATTGGGTTGCGATGGGCTCACGCCATGAGCCCGGCATCACGTGGGAGTCCAGGGCCGGGCGGCGGCGTCGCACTCCGCCGCCCGGCCCTGGGGCCTACGAGGCGCCGCCGACCTGCTGGTTGTAGCCGGCCACGATGTTCTCCAGGGCCTTGTCGGCCGACTGCTGGCCGTTGATCGCCTTGCCGAGCTCCGTCTTGGTCGGGTCCTCGGTGAGGCTCTTGCCCTTCAGCACCCAGTTCGTCTGCGCGCTGTTGAAGTAGCCGGAGATCGGGGCGTAGAGCGGGATCGACTCGTTGTACAGCTTGAACGCCGCCTGCGCCGCCTCGGACTTGAAGGGGTACTTCGGGTTCAGACCGCTCTCGACCGGCAGGAACCCGGACGTCTCGCACAGCACCTGGTAGTGGGCCGGCTCGTACAGCCAGGACAGGAACTTCGTCGCGGCCTTGGCCGCCTCGCCGTTGTTATTGAAGCCGACCGTCATGCCGCCGCTGTTGACGTCGCTGGCCTGGACCGGCTGGGCGGGGGTCGGGACGCTCGCCCACTCGAACTTCTTGATGCTGTCCGAGAAGGCGGCAACCTGCCACACGCCGGACCAGTAGGCGACCACGTTGCCGCTCTGGAACATGGCCGACGGGTCGGCGCCGCTGGTCCACACCGACTTCGGCATGGTCTTGTCGTCGTTCCATCCGACGAAGGTGTTCACGGCCTTCTTGGTCGCCGCGTCCACCGAGAACTTGCCGGAGGAGTCCGCGTGGACGTACTTCCCGCCCATCTCGTACACCATGGCGCGCAGCCGGGACGGCGACTGGTCGAAGGTCAGGGAGTACTTGGCGCCGGTCTTCTCACGGACCTTGTTCGCCGCCTTCATGAAGTCGGTCCAGGTCCAGGTCTTCTGGGGCGAGGTCGGGAAGGAGACGCCGGCCTTCTCGAAGAGCGTCTTGTTGATGAACAGGCCGGACGCGGTGACGTCCGAGGGGATGGACAGCACCTTCCCGGAGGAGTCCTTGGCGAGGAAGTTGGCGTTGATCTTGTTGGTCTTGTTGTTGGCGATGGAGCTGAGGTCGATCAGCTTGTTCGACCAGATCGGGTCCAGCGCCGGAACGGCGGCCACGTCGGGCAGGGAGTTCGCCTGCGCGGCGTTGTGCAGCTTCGTCGGGTAGCCGTCGTAGGGGATGTTGACGAGCTTGACGTCGACGCCGGCTTCCTTCTTGTACTGGGCCACCAGCTTCTTCCAGCCCGCGTCCTGCCCCGGAACCGTGGAGATCCAGAACGTCAGCGACTTGGAGGTCCCGCCCGAGTCGGATCCCGACCCGCAGGCGGAGAGCAACAGGGCACCTGCCGTGGCCACGGCAGCGAGGGGAACCAGGCGGCGCATACCGCCGCGGCCGAGTCGGCGGGAGCGCCGCACACCCACAGTGGTCATCTTCGATCCCATTTCGTGGTAGGGGACGGAGCACGGCGCCGACCGAGGCGGCACGGGTGCATTTTGCAGGAAAATTCGCTTTCCGGAGGGGGCGGCCTCGCCCGGCCGCGTCGTCCGCGCGGGGCGAGATCCCCGGCCGTCCTGGCCGTCACCGCACGGGCACGCCCTCGTGCGGTTGCCGTACGTCGAGTACGGGCGGGAGGTTCGCCCCAAGCCGGCGTCCCGGCCGACTTAGAAAGCGCTTGTCCGGACATTGGCAGACCGAGTCCGAAACCGTCAATCCTTCGTCCGCGCCGCCTCGGTCACGGTTTGGACTCCTCTGGCGACCGCGAGGCGGGCCGCGCCGACCACGGTGCCGAGATCACCGACCTGGCTGCTGACCACCTCGGTGGGCCAGCTCAGCCGCTCCAGCTCGGCCCGCACACCGGGCAGGAGCTGCGGAAACGCGCCGGTGCTGCCGCCCAGCACGAGCAGTCCCGGGTCCAGTACGGCGGTCACGGCGGCGGCCAGCCGGCCCACGTCCACGGCATGCCGGTCGACCACCGCACGGGCCGTGGCACTGCCCTTTCCGGCCAGGGCGAAGAGCTGCTCGGCCGTGCGGGGGCAGCTGCCGCCGGTGTCCGGCCAGGCCTCGGCGGCCCGACGCAGCAGGGAGCAGGCCCCGATGTACTCCTCCAGGGCCTCGTGGCGGGGCTCCAGGTCGTCGTCCCACGGGTAGGGCAGCCTGGCGAGCTCTCCCGCAGCGCCGTTGGCCCCGGCCAGCACCTGTCCTCCTACGACGATGCCGAGACCGATACCGACGCCGATCCGCAGGTAGCCGAAGGTGTGACGGCCGCGAGCCGCTCCCTCGTGCAGTTCCGCGAGCGCGGCGCAGTTGACGTTGTTCTCCAGATGGACGGGCACTCCGGGCGGCAGGGCGACGGCCACCGCGTCGAAGAGGGGGCCCGCCTTGGCCGTGGCGGGACGCATCCGCTGCGGCGGGGTCACGTCGCCGACGGCCACGACGATGGTGCGCAGCGGGGCATCCGCGGGCAGCGCGGAGAGCGCGTCCCGCACGACATCGGCGGCGTCCTCCCGGGGACCGGTCGCCTCGGCGAGCAGGCTGCCGTCCAGGGCGCAGCCGCGCACCCGGGTGAGGGCGGGGCCGAGGTCGACGGCGAGCACGGCGCCCGCGGCCGGGCCGAGGCGGTAGACGGCGGCACTGCGGCCCGTCCCGCCGGAGGAGGTGCCGGAGTGCGCGGCGAGGTGGACGCCCTCCAGTTCGGCGACGGCGGAGGAGACCGTCGGCTTGGACAGCCGCGCGAGGCTCGCGAGCTGCGGCCGGGTCGCGGTGCCGGCCTGGGCCAGCACGGCGAATACGGCGCTCGCGCTCTCGGTCAGACGGGGGGCTCTTACCACGTCGTGTTCCACACTTCCCCCAGGTCACAGGCCGCTCTCCCGGGCCGATCGGCTCGGCGGGAGGCGGCGATGGGTTGCCCTGGCGTCGCGCGTTCCCGACCCGGACGAGATGCCGGGGAAGCCGAGTGCGCGACGCCTATTGACACGCACTGTACTTCGTTAGTTAACTTCCTAACGAACGTCACGGTACTCGCCTGCCGTGGTCCGTCCAGAGGCCCGTCCCGGGGCTTCTCTAGCTCTGCAACTGCCCTTCCTCCAGGCACGGTTTCGCCCGCCGTCGCAGCACAGCGCAACGACGAAAGAGGATCCGTGCAGGACTCCGCACCCTTGGTGGTCGGCATCGACGTGGGCGGCACCAAGACGCATCTCCGGGCACTCAGGGGCGACACCCCGGTGGCCGATCACGTCCGTACCAGCAGCGGCTGGCGGCCGCACGACCCCGTGGCCGCCGCCGGCTGGCTCGCCGCGCTGGTCGCCGGCGCCCTGCCGAAGGGGGCGCGCCCGTCCGCCCTCGCCGTGGGCGGGCACGCCTGTGAGACTCCTCGCCAGTGCTCCCAGATCCGCACCGCTCTGCAACTCCACTTCGACGCGCCCGCGTCGGTGGTGGGCGACGCCGAACTGCTCGTCCCCGCCGCCGGGTTGGACAAGGGGGTCGGCCTGGTCGCCGGGACCGGTTCGGTCGCGGTGGGGCGGCTGGCCGACGGCACGCCCGTCCAGGTCGGCGGCTGGGGCGCGGTCCTCGGCGACGAGGGCGGCTCCGCGGGCCTCGTGCGCGAGTCCGCGCGCGCCGTGTGGGCGGCGCACGACCGCGGGGAGGAACCCGACCCACTGGCTCGCGGGCTCGTCGACTCCTTCGGCGTCACCGAAGTACCCGCGCTCGGCGCGGCGCTGGAAGGCGCCAAGGACGTGTCCGCCGAGTGGGGCCGGCACGCCCCGGTCGTGTTCGCGGCCGCCGAGGCCGGTTCGGAGCTCGCCCGTGCGGTGATCGCCGAGGGCGGGCGTTCGCTGGCCGCGCTCGTCACCCGGCTCGCGGCGCGCGGGGTCGCGGTGGACGACGTCGTGGTCGCCGGCAGCACCGTTCTCGCCCAGCCCGTCCTGTACGACGCGTTCGCCGCCGCTCTCGCCGAGAGCGTGCCCGGGGCCCGGCCGCGGCCGTTGCGGCTGCCGCCGGTCGAGGGTGCGGTGGCGCTCGCCCGTTCACTTGTGTGACACCTGCCGGACGCCGGGCCATCCCGAGTCCGACACAACCCGCCCGTAGATCTTCGACCGTACGACTCGGCCCCAAGCGCTTTCATACGGCTCATGCGTCTCACGCCTCGCGTGCCGCACCCGGGGTCGGGTCGTTCGTTTCGATCTCCCCCCCGGCCGTACGGCCGAAGAGCTCAAGAGAGGCACTCATGCCGTCAACCGCCGGACGCCACACCACCTCGCCCATGAACAGAAGGCGCTTTCTCCTGACCTCCGTGGGCAGCGGTGCGGCCCTGGTGGCCGTCCCCGCGTTCGCCGGCTGGCTTCCCTCCGCGGACGCCAAGGCCGCCGTGAACGCCGCCGCGTTCGTGGACGACTACAAGACGAACGTCGTCGCGAACCAGACGCCCGAGACCAATGCGGTGGTCCGCGTCCTCGGCGGCTTCGCGAGGGTGTGGAAGACCGGCGGCGCCTGGAACACCGGAACGCCGCTCATGCCCGAGGTGCTGCGCGCCAACATGCGCTACTGCGCCCGGATCACCGCCGCCCGCACGGACGCCCAGGCGAAGGAATCGTTCATCATCGACCGCCAGCACCAGAGCTACTCGGTGATCGCCGGGCTGGGTCCGCTGGCCGAGCTGTACAAGTCCGGGGCCAAGGCGGTCACTTCGATCACCAGCGCGCCCGACGGCACGCCCGCCGGGAAGATCAGCGACGCCCTGCCCGCCGACGCGCCGGCCGGTTCCGCGATCGGCGCGGGGTCGTACGACTCGGAGCTCGGCAAGGTGGCGAAGCTCGTCGACACCGTGCGCGGTCCCTTCGCCTCCGGCAACCCGGCGAAGTTCGCCTTCCAGTACCCGCGTCCGTGGCGGATGAACGAGGACAGCGAGGTCGTCGACACGGGGAAGAAGGACGCGTTCGGCTTCCCGGTCTACGAGTCGCAGGTCGTCGTCGCCCCGCAGCTGCTGCGGCAGCGCGGTGAGACCGCGGCCGATGACGGCGGCTTCCCCAGCGGGCACACCAACGCCCTGCATCTGGCGGCCCTGGCGTACGCCTACGCCGTGCCCGAGCGTTTCCAGGAGCTGGTGACCCGGGCCTTCGAACTCAGCCACACCCGCATCGTGGCGGGCATGCACTCCACGGTCGACGTCCTCGGCGGCCGCGTCATGGCCACGGCCCTGGCCGCCGCCGCCCTCGCCGACCCGGCCAACGCGGACCTCAAGACCGCGGCTCGCGCCCAGGCCCTGGCGTACTTCACGCAGCGGACCGGCTCGACGTCCGACACCCTCTACGCCTACGCCCACGCGGCCGGCACCGCCACCGACCCGTACGCCGACCGGGACGCCAACGCCCGTACGGTCACGCCCAAGCTGACCTACGTGCTGACCCGGCAGGGCCGCGACGAGCCGCTGACCGTGCCGAAGGGCGCGGAGGTGCTGCTGGAGACGCGCCAGCCGTACCTGACCGCCGCCCAGCGCCGCGAGGTGCTGCGGACGACCGCGCTGCCCGCCGGGTACGTGCTGCTGGACGGCTTCGAGCAGTGGGGCCGGCTGAACCTGTTCGCCGCGGCGGACGGTTACCGCGCCTTCGACTCCGGCGTGACCGTCACGCTCGACGCGGCGGCCGGTGGCTTCGGCGCGGCCGACACCTGGCGCAACGACATCCGCGGCGAGGGCGGCCTGACCAAGCGCGGCACCGGCACGCTCACGCTGACCGGCCACAACCGCTACCACGGCGGCACGGTGGTCGAGGACGGAGTGCTGGTCGCCGGGTCCGCGAACGCGCTCGGTCAGGGCGATGTGCGGGTCGTGGGCGGCACGCTGCGCGCGGACAAGGTGCTGCGGGTGTGCGGCTCCTACGTCCAGGAGGGCGAGTCGAGCCTGGAGCTGCCGGTGCGCAGGAGCCACGGCCCGGCGCTCGAAGTGTCCGGCCGGGTGGTGCTGGGCCGGGGCAGCGTGCTGTCCCTGCGGCTCGATGCCGAGCGCCCGCCGGTCGCGGGGACCACGGTCCCGGTCATCGAGGCGCAGCGGCTGCGCGGCCAGTTCGACGAGGTGGAGCTGAACTCCGACACGCTGCGGGCCGTACCCGTCTACACGACGGAAGGTCTGTCGGTACGACTCCTCAAGCGGTAGCGGCGTCCCGGGCGGGAGCTGATGCAGAGTAGGCCCCATGGGTCGGCTCCGGATCAGCTTCCGCGACCGTGGGGCCGACGGCACCGCGGAGCGGATGATGACGCTCGAACAGCACTCGGCCCCGGCCCCGGCCCCGGAGACGCTCCCGGACGCACGCCCCGCGCAGCGGCCTGCCTGGCGCCGGCTCGTGCCGCTCCTGGTGGTCGTGCTGCTGGGCCAGATGGCCGTCGCGATGGTCACCACCGCCGTCCAGCAGACGCCGACGATCGACGAACCCGTGTACGTGGGCACGGCGGCCGAGTACCTCCACGAGCACCGCGTGGTCCACAACCCCGAGCATCCCCCGCTCGGCAAGCTGGTCGTCGCCGTCGGAGTGGCGCTCGCCGATCCGCGGGTCGACGCGTCCTTCACCGGCGATCAGGGCCGGTTGGGGCGGCATCTGCTGTACGAGTCCGGGAACGACCCGTGGCACGTGATGCTGTTCGCCCGGCTGCCCGTGATCGTCCTGACGCTCGGGTTCGGGCTGATCGTGTTCGCCTTCGCCCGTGAACTCGCCGGACCGGTGGGAGGGTTGGCGGCGCTCGGGTTGTACGCCTTCTCCCCCGACGTCATCGCGCACGGCTCGCTCGCCACGCTGGACGTCCCCGCGGCCGGGTTCGTGCTGACGTCGGCCTGGCTGCTGTGGCGGGCCCGTCAGCGGCCCCGGCTGTACGTGCCCCTGGCCGGGGTGGCGCTGGGTGCGGCCCTGGCGACGAAGATGAGCACGCTGGCGGTGGTCCCGGTGCTGGTGGCGCTCGCCGCACTGTCGGTATGGAGCGCGCGACCGCCGTCCGGGTCCCGGCGCCGGGCACTCGGGCGGGCAGCGGCCGGCGCGGGTGTCGTGGCACTGGTCGCGATCGCCGTCGTGTGGGCGTCGTACCTGGTGGTCGACCCGCGGCTGCGCTGGGCGCCGGAGCAGCCGGTGCCCGATGTGCACGGGCTGCGGGGCCTCGCCGTGGATCTGCTGCCGTTCCCGGAGGCGTACCGGGACGGGATGCGGGTCCAGTTCGACTTCGAGGACTACCCGTGGCAGGGCTTTCTGTTCGGGCGGCTCTACACGGGTTCGCTCTGGTACTACCTGCCGGCCGCGCTGCTGGTGAAGACGCCGCTGGGCATGCTCGTCCTGTGGGTGGCGGGGGTCGTGGCGCTTGTGGCGGTACGGCGGCTGTGGCCGGTGGCGCCGTATCTGCTGGTGCCCACGGCCGTGCTGCTGGCCGCGGCCATGCTCGGGTCGCGGGACTTCGGCACGCGGTACGCGCTCTTCGTGCCGATGTTCCTGGCGGTGGCGGCGGGTTGTGTGCTCGCACTGGGCAGGCGATGGGTGCCGCGCGCGGCGGGTGTGCTGGTGCTGTTCGTCGCGGTC
This sequence comes from Streptomyces sp. HD, assembly GCF_028369295.1. Classification (GTDB taxonomy): domain Bacteria; phylum Actinomycetota; class Actinomycetes; order Streptomycetales; family Streptomycetaceae; genus Streptomyces. The sequence continues at coordinate 17,162 of NZ_JAQMYP010000081.1, read as the reverse complement.
AGCTCGCTGCGGACGTATCCCTACTACCTGCCGTACTCCAACGAGGCGTTCGGCGGGCCGGAGAAGACCCATCTGCGGCTGCACGACTCCAACGTGGACTGGGGGCAGGACCTCGGACGGCTGGCCGACCGGCTGCGCGAGCGGTACCGGGGCGAGCGGGTCTGGCTCGTGTACAAGGGCAGCGGGGTGCCGTCCTTCTACGGCGTCCGCGCCGCCGATCCGCGCAGGGTGCCCGTCCGCGAGGTGCGCGGGCTGCTCGTCGTGTCGGACTCCGCGGCGGCCAAGGCCACCGGGCGGCTGGCCGAACTGATCGACGGCAGCCGTCCGATCGACATGGTCGGCCATTCGATGACGATCTATCGCCGGTGAGCCCTGCCCGGGGAACAGCCCTGGTCGGCAGGGTGCGTGAGCTATGTTGAAGCACTGTGGGAGACAAAGAAGGCGCACCGGTGTCGTCGGCTCAGCAGGCACGCGCACAGGCATCCGCCATCACCTCGGGAAAGACGGTTCCGGAGGCCGAGGCGTCCCCGACCTCCCAGCTCAGGGCGCTCTTCGACCAGCCGAGGCTGTCGCCCGGGCAGCGGCGTATCGCCCAGTACCTGATCGAGCACATCACCGAGGCCGCGTTCCTTTCGATCACCGATCTCGCGGAGCGGGTCGGCGTGAGCCAGCCGTCGGTGACGCGTTTCGCCGCGGCCGTCGGTTTCAGCGGTTACCCCGCGCTGAGGGAGAAGCTCCAGGCGATCGCGCTCGGCAGCTTCGCCGGGGGGACGGCGGCGGCCGAGGAGAACGGCGCCAATGAACTGCAGGCCGCCGTGGACGCCGAGATCGAGAACCTGGAGAACCTGCGGCGCGACTTCGCCGACCCCGACCAGGTGATCGACATCGGCCGCAAGCTGTCGCAGTCGACGCCGCTGACCATCCTCGGGCTGCGTATCTCCGGGTCCCTCGCCGAGTACTTCGCCTACGCCGCCCGCCGTATCCACCCGGACGTGCGGCTGGTGACCCGGGGCGGCAGCGTCGCCTACGACGCGCTGCTGCAGTCGCGCGAGGCCGGCGGCACCTGGGTGCTGGCCTTCTCCATGCCGCGGCACGCGCAGGAGACGCTCACGGCCGTACGGGTCGCGCGCAGCGCCGGGCTCAAGGTCGCCCTGATCACCGACCTGGCGCTCGGCCCGGTGGCCGACACCGCCGACGTCGTGTTCGCCACCGGCACCGGCTCCCGCCTGGTCTTCGACTCCTACGCGGCGCCCGGTGTGATGGCCGCCGCGCTGCTGCAGGCCATGACCGACGCCGACCCGGAGCGGACGCAGGCGCGGCTGGAGGAGTACGAGCACATCTCCGACCAGCACCAGTTCTTCCTGCGGGACTGATCCCTCGCTCCGTCCGCCGTCACGGCCGCACCACACTGCCTTCAAACCGGGCCACAGGGGCACCATTCAGATCAAAGCGCGCATGAATGTTTTCATGCGCCTTGCAAAGCGGACGGCATATATAAATACTGCTCACGCGTCACCCCGGACACCCGAAGCCGCCGTCTCCTACCCGCGTCGGCGCCCCGGTTGTCCGGCGGGCCTCGTTCCGTGCGATGGCCCTTGGCGGCCCCGGTCATCCCCTAGGCCGGGGCCGCCCGCCCCTGTCGGACACCCTCCCGACGCCGCACACCGGAAGCGACGATCCATGCAACTGACGACCACGCGCATCAGCTCCGACTGGCCGTGCCAGGTCAAGCAGCCCGGTTCCTACGACTGGGAGCGCTCGGCGGCCAAGTGGCTGCGCGAACTGGTACCGGCCCGCTACGCCAGTTACCCGGCGCTGATCCGCCACCCCGTGCTGCTCGCCCGCCACGCCCAGATCCAGGTCCAGAACGAGATCCGGGTCGCGCGCACCGCGCTGCAGACCGCGCGGGCCGACCTGCCGGCGCTGGGCATGCCGGAGTCGGTCATCGAGCACACGATCAAGCTGTACGCGGCGGAGGTCATGCAGTTGCAGCACATCGCCCGCAGCGTGCGCGCAGTGTCGCAGGCACTGGTCGACCACGGGCGCTGAGCCCTCACTCCGCCCCGGCCGTCGCCGCGCAGGTGACCTTCGCCGACGGTTCCCCGGTCGAGTCCGAAGTGGCGGCGAGGAAGCCGAAGGTGACGCTGGCTCCCGGTGCGAGGGTGCCGTTCCAGGACGCGTTGGAGACCGTCGCCCTGCCGTCCGGAGTGTTGGAGAGGGTGCCGTCCCAGACCTGGGTCAGGCGGACCCCGTCGGGCGGTACGACGGTCGCGGTCCAGCCGGAGGCCGAGGACGCGGGCGCGTTGGTCACCGTCACCTCGCCCTGGAAGCCGCCCTGCCAGCTGTTGACGGTCCGGAAGGCCGCCGTGCAGACGGGAGGGTCACCCGGCTCGCCCTCCCCGCCGGGTGCGTCCGGCTCGGCGGGCACGGGTTCGGCCGGTGCGGACGCGGACGGGGCCGGGGCCGGCTCCCGGCGGGCCGCGGAGTCGTCGTCACGGCCGGTCAGCAGGAGAGCGCCGCCGAAACCGACGACCGCCGCCGCCGTCACGGCGACCGCGATGGCAGTCCGGCGGAATCCGGGGCCCGACGCAGCCGGACCGGGGCGGGCGCCGCCGATCCGTGCCTTGCCCATGTCCTCGGGGACGGCCGGGAGTTCCTGTGTCGCGTCCTCGACCACGGGCAGCGCGCCGGGTACGGCCACGGTCTCGTAGCCGGCGTTGTCCTCTTCCCACTCCCGGAACAACTCCGCGAGGGCGTCGGTGCGGCGTGGGCGCAGGACGTGGATCGGTTCCAGGGCCGGACTCTCGTCCGGTTCCTCGGGGTCGGGCCGTGTGGGCACACCGCTCTCCTTCCGTCCCCGTCGGCACGGGGCATCGCCAATCCCCGGGGAGTGATACGGGGTTGGCGTCCCGCCGGTTCAGCGGGGCGCGGTGAGCGTGCGGCCGCGGTCAGGCCTCGGCGGCGAGGAAGCCGTGCAGGGACGCCTTCAAGGCGGCGACAAAGCCGTCGCGTCGCGTGGGGTCCAGGGCGTCCAGCGACAGATACGGGTTGAGGTCCTCCAGCTCGACCAGCAGGAGTTCACCGCCCGGCGCACGACAGGCGTCGACGCGCTGGATGCCATGGGCGATGCCGTTCCAGTCGATGAAGCGCCGGGCGAACTCCAGGTCGGCGTCGGTGGGTTCGTAGGGTTCCAGCTGCCAGCGCCGGTCGGGGTGCGGCGCGTACAGGGCGTACTGGAAGTCGTGGTCCACGAAGCAGAACGACACCTCGTAGGCGAAGTCCACGCAGGGCTGGACGAGGACGCCCCCGTCGGCCGACGCGCGCGCACCCTCCGCGGAGACGATCCGCAGTCCTATGGAGTCGGCGCCCAGTTTGGGCTTGACCACGTAGCGGTCACTCCTGGGCAGGAGGCCCAGATCCTCGGCACGGTCCACGGTGGGGATGACCGGGTAGCCGGCGGTGGTCAGGTCGAGCAGGTACTGCTTGCCGGCCATGTCGGCCTGCCCCGTAAGCGGGTTGTACACCCGCGTCCCGTCGGCGGCGGCACGTCGGCGGAACTCGTCGTACGCCTCCTGGTACGCCAGGACCGGACCGCTGTTGCGGACCACGACCGCGTCGAAGGCGCCCATGAGCGCGGCCGCGTCCCGGGGATGGCACAGGGCCAGGTCGAACTCGTCGCGCAGACGGGAGGTGAGGAAGATGTCCTCGTCGCAGTAGCGGCGCCCGCGTGCCTGGTAGGCCAGGTCGGTGACATACAGGATGCGGGGGCGGGCGGACGGCATGCGGGACTCCTCGGCTGCGGGCGGCAGCCGATCGTACGGCCTCGGGGAAGATCGGTACAGCGGTCGACGCCAAGCCGGTGATCTTGGTCAGGCCGGGGCTCGGAGGGTGGTGACGCGAAGGGTGAGTCGCGGTGCGTGGACACCGACCCGGCCCTCGCCCGCCTTCGGCAAGAGCTGAGCGTCACGCCGGCGGCCCGGTGAGTTTGGCGGCCACGGCGTCGAGGATCCAGTCCAGGCCGGTCGCGAAGGATGTCTCGGCGTCCACGTCCGTGCCGTCGTGCACGGCTTTGGTCAGCGCCGGGAAGCGACCCGTGGCCAGCATCTTGGTCACATGCGGGCCGGAGGCGCGCTGCCAGTCGCGCTTGGACAGGCCCGTGGCACGCTCGGCCCGCAGGTTCGCGATCTCGCGCCTGATCGCGCCGGTGACGTAGGCACTGACGGTCTCCACGGCGCGCATGACGGTGTCGACGTCGGCGAGGCCGTCGAGGGCGGCCAGCTTGGCCTCGGTCACAGCGAGGCCGTTCGGGCCCAGGGTCGGGCGGCCGCCGAGCAGGTCGGCCAGCCATTCGTGCCGGAGAGCGGCCTGCCTGGTGCGGTGGGCGAGGATGCGCAGCGCCTCCCGCCAGTCACCCGGCTGCTCCTCGGGGAGAATCTCGGCCTGGACCTCCTCCACCATGAGGTCGAACAGCTCCTCCTTGGTGGAGATGTATCCGTACAGCCGCATCGGGCCGGCGTTCAGCCGGGCGGCGACCTTGCGCAACGACACCGCCTCCAGCCCGCCCTCGTCGGCCAGCGCGACGGCGGCGGCGACGATCCGTTCCCGGTCGAGCGGCACGGGGCGAGCCGGCGGCTCCGGCCGGTCCCACACAGTCATGGTCACACCGTTCTGTTGCGATGCATCGTATTGCAGAAATACAGTGTATCGACATGAGACATCGTATCGCGGTTGTCGGAGGCGGCCCTGCCGGCCTTACCTTCGCCCGTGTCCTGCACCGCCATGGCTACCCCGTCGCCGTCCTCGAACGCGATCCCGCCCCCGACGCCCGCCCCCCGGGCGGCGCGCTGGACCTGCACGAAGGGCTGGGCCAGCTCGCGCTGGACAAGGCGGGACTGCTGACGGAGTTCCTGGAGCTGTCTCGCGGCGAGGGGCAGGCCATGCGCATCCTGGGCACGGACGGGACCGTCCTGCGCGACTGGCGACCCCGTCCGGATGACCGGGCCAATCCCGAGATCGACCGCGGGCAACTCCGTGACCTGCTACTCGGCCCTCTCGACGTGCAATGGGGCCGGAGCGTGACGCAGGTGGTGCCGGGGACTCGCGACGGCGCAGTGGTCCATTTCGCGGACGGGCGACAGGAGACGTTCGACCTCGTGGTCGGCGCGGACGGCGCCTGGTCCCGGATCCGCCCGGCAGTCTCGCCGGTGACGCCGCACTACACCGGCGTCACCTCGGTCGAGACCTCGCTCGACGACGTCGACACCCGCCATCCCGACCTCGCCCGGTTGATCGGCGACGGTTCCGTGGCGGTGTACGGCGTGAACCGCTCCCTCGTCGCCCAGCGAAACAGCGGCGGCCATGTCAAGGTGTACGCCAAGTTCCGCGCGTCGCTGGACTGGCACGCGAACCTGGACCTGACCGACGACGAGGCCGTGCGGTCGGGCTTGCTGGCCCTGTTCGACGGCTGGGCCGCACCTGTCCTCGACCTCCTCCGCCATGGCACCGCTTTCGTCCACCGCCCCTTCTACGCCCTGCCCGTGTCCCACACCTGGACCCACGTCCCCGGGGTGACGCTACTGGGCGACGCCGCCCACCTGATGCCCCCTTTGGGGGCGGGCGCGAACCTCGCGATGCTGGAGGGCGCCGAACTCGCCGAGTCCATCGCCAGCGGCCCTGGAGATCCGGCCGAGGCCGTCCGCGCCTTCGAGGAACAGATGTGGCCACGGGCCGGCAAGTGGGCGAAGATCACGACGGCCGGTCTGGAACGCCTCGTGAGCCCGGACCCGGCCGAAGCCCTCGCCCTCTTCGACCAAGTCCAGCCATCCTGACCGCCAAGCGCGGGAGCACCAGCAAACCACCGTTGGACGAACGCACGGACGCCTGCACCGAACGCAGCCCTCGCCCCGCCATCCGAAATCCGGATCTCGTGGCCCTCTGCACGGCTGGCGTTCCGGCCGGGGCCTTGCGGTCGGTCGGGAACAGCGGCCCGCGGGTGCGCTCGGCGATGAGGCGAGGCAGCAGCTGGGCTGTGCCTGACTGTCAGTGAATCCACTCCGCAGCCTCGCCCTCGGCGGTGATCTTCCCGCGTTTGTCCGCCTGCGACGGAGCCGTGGGGCTGCTTGACTCTCCCACGAAGGGAGAGTCAAGGGTGGAGCACATGCGTACGGATGAGACGTCGCGGCCCACGTGGAGCATCGGAGCCGTGGCGCGGCAGATCGGGCTGCCGGTGAAAGTGGTCAGGCACTGGTCGGATGTCGGCATTGTGGCACCGGTCGGCCGGACCACGGGCGGTTATCGACGCTATGACACCGCTGGCGTAGCCCGGCTGCACCTGGCTCGCACTCTGCGCGACCTGGGACTGGGGCTCGGTGAGATCCGGGCCGCCCTGGATCGTCAGGACGGGCTTGCCGAGGCGGCGGCCGCGCACGCCGAGGCTCTGGAAACCCAGATCCGCCGCCTGCGGACCCACCAGGCAGTCCTGCGCACCGTCACACGTCGTACCACCCACGAGGGACTCGCTCTGATGACCCGTAATGCCCGCATGTCTCCCGACGAACGCCGCAAGCTGATCCGTGATTTCCTCACCGACACGCTCGGCGACCTGGATGTCCCCCACTTCTACGAGGGGCTCCTCGCCGCCGGCTCCGACCTCCCGGACAACCCGACCGACGAGCAGGTTGAAGCCTGGCTGGAACTGGGCGAGCTGGTCGCCGCCGGGGAATTGCGTCCAGCCATGCGGCGCATCGCGGAATACTCCGCTCGCCATGGACAGGGAGCGCAGAACGCCGCCGTGGCAGAGGAGATGCGCGCACTCACCGACGTCTGGACCGCGCGTGTCCGAACGGCGATGCAGGCCGGCATCGCGGCGGACTCCCCGGCTGCCGACCAGGTCGTCGCGGACATTGTCGCCGCGTGGCTGCCCAGCCGCGCGAACGCCGACCCCGCCGTGACCTCCGACGGCGCCAAGGCACGTGAACTCCTGCACGAGCAGCTCACCGCAGCAGCCGAGCCCGCCGTCGAGCGCTTCTGGCAACTGCTGTGCGTCCTCGGCGGCCGCCCCGCACCCGCCGGGATCGCCGGGGAAGGGCAGTGGCTGATCACCGCGCTGCATGCCGGCCCCGCGCCCGGCGCGCGCGGCGCCCGGCTCGAAGCCCTCTATTCGGACACCACCGACCCCTGGCCAGGGGGTGTCCTGGACGCGTTCACACGCGTCCAGGACACCGTCGCCGCGATCGTGCGCGCAACGGCGCCGGACCAGTTCGGCCTGCCGACTCCCTGCGAGGACTGGACCGTACGAGATCTGCTCGACCATCTGGTGTGGGAGAACATCATCTGGGGCGGCCTGGCTCAGGGCACGCCCCCGGCCGAAGGCCACACCGAGGACCACCTTGGTGACAACCACATCACCGCCTTCGAAACCGCCGCCTCCCAGGCCCGCGATGCCTTCCGCCGGCCGGGCATGCTGGAACGCTCCTTCGGCCGGGCGCCCGGCCGCCGCGTAGTCGAGCAACTCCTCGTCGAACTGCTCGTGCACGGCTGGGACCTCGCGACCGCACTCGGCCACGACCGCGACCTGGAGCCCGACATCGCGCACGCCGCTCTCCCGGTCGTCCGGGAGATCCACGGTGACCTGCCCCGCACCGCCGGCGGGTCCATCGCCCCAGCGCAACCCGCACCCGAGCAGGGCCCGGCCCTCGACCACGTAGCCGCATATCTCGGCCGCCGCATCCCCCACCAGTGACCGGCGTCCACGCGCCCGGATATCGCTCGCGGCGGACAGTTCCAGGCATCAACCAGCTCTGCATGTCCAGGAGCTGCCGCACGATCTACGCGATGTCCAGGGCATTGTGGAAGATCACCGCGTTCGTGAGCAGGGCGTTGAACTTCATCGCCTTCTCCTGCTCGATGGGGTCGTTGTCCGCGAGGACGCCGCGGTCGCCGAAGCCGATCCACTGCGAGAACCGGTTGTACGACTCGACCTCGTTGGTCGCCGCGGTCACCCGCCGACGCAGCGGCGCATCGGAGAGGTAGCGCTCCCCGGTGCCCCTTTGGCCCGTATCCCGGTCACACCCCTCGTAGTTCGGGTTCGCCACCGGGGTCAGGCCGATGTTGCACGCTTCGTGCGTGGACCGGCGACACCGGACAATCGCCAGGTCGACGGAGGTGAGGGCACGGCGCGGTCAGGTGCTCGGGTCGGTGAGTTCTCCGCGCAACCGGCGTGTGCGCAGGACCAGTTCGAGTTCGAAGCGACGGTCGGGGTCGTCGAGGTCGTCGCCCCACAGGTCCCTGATCTGCCGCAGGCGGTTGCGTACGGTCTGGGGGTGGACGCCGAGCCGGGCGGCCACCTCGGGTGCGCCGCCCTGGGTCTGCAGCCAGGCGAGCAGCGTCTCGGCGAGGCGGCGGGCCTGTTCCGGTCCGGCCTCGGTCAGCTGGGCCAGCCGGCGGCGGGCGAGGTCGTCGATCAGTGTCTCGGCGGGGAGCAGCACGAGCGCCTCGGCGTGTTCGCTGCACCGCAGGAGGCGGCCCTGGGGAAGGAGACCCTCCTGGATCATCCGGACGGCGGCCGTCGCCCAGTGCAGCGAGGTGGCGGCCCGGGTCACCGGAACGGCGGGGCCGATGGCTCCGGACCAGCCGCTCAAGGCGCGGTGCAGCCGGTCGACGCGGCCGGGCGCATCGGGGTCAGGGAGCACCAGTCGGGGCTGTTCGCCGTCCATGTCGAGCAGGACCTCGTCACCCAGGGCGGGTGTGACGTACTGCTGGGCGGGACGGAGCAGGACGGCCACGGCGACCTCGTCGGGCAGGGGCCAGTCGACGGCGGCGGCGCGTTCGGCGAGGGCGGCGGACGGGTCGGTGCGGTGCTCGGTGAGGAGGAGGTCGACCAGCAGGCGCTGGCGGCGGATCCGTTCCCCCGCCTGGCCGGCGGCGACCTCGGCGTAGCCGTGCAGGGAGTGGGACACGAGTTCGTCGAGGTACTCGAACGCGGACTCGGCGAGTTCGTACATCGCGGGTGGCGGGATCTCGACCTTCTGCCCGATCTCGGCGAAGCTGCGCCAGGCCAGCCTCACGTTCAGCCGGTAGATCGCCTGGAGGGAGTCCAGACGGCGGCCCTTGAGGGCCTGGTTGCGCCCGAACTCCCGGAAGACCTCGGGGAGTTCACGGGGCCGCTCGATGTCGGTGGTCAGCTGCGCGACGAAGCTCTCCAGGGCGAGCCGGGTCGCCACGAGCGCCTTCGGCTCGCCCGTTTCACCGACCGTCAGCTCCAGGTTGGGGAACTCCTGACGCATGGCCCGCAGGATGTCCTGCGCGATGTCCGGCACCCGTTCCATGGCCAGGTCGGCGAACCGCCGTACCTGGTCCGGCGGGACCCTGTGCCAGGCGGGGGGCGCGGGCACGGCACGACCTCCTAGCGTTCCGCGGCCGGTGTGGGCGGCGCGGACGCAGTGGGCGCGGACCGGTCGGCGGCCTGGTCGGGGAAGGTGACCAGCGGCACGTTCGGCTGCTCGGGAGTGGCGTTCAGGGCGGCGACGAGGCCGAAGGCGGCGCCCGTGGCGAGGGCGGCGGAGAGCAGGCACGTCAGCAGTGCTGCGAGGGTTCTGGGCATGGGGACGAGGAGCCTCTCGGTCGATGAGGTTGTCACCCAGCGTTCCGGCCCGGACCGGCACGATCAGTATTAGGTCACTGTTGACACCGGGTCAATAGCGGCCTAATTTCGCCGTTCATAACTACTTACTCCCCGGTAGGCCCTCTTCGCCCCGGGTGAGCCGGACTGCCCGACACCGTGCGCACAGTCCGCTTCTTTCCGCTGCCACCGGAGTGCCCTCATGCGCCGTACAGCTTCCGTTCTGCCACTGATTTTTCTCGGTTTGGGCGTGTTCGCACTGGTCTTCGGCCAGCTGCTGGACCGGTATGTCGAGCCACGGGTCAAACGCACGCCGGTCGACGTCCAGACGGACTCGGTGCTCACCGGGACAGGGAGCTTTTTCGACACCGGCGCCCTGAAGACCGTGCACGGGAAGCGGATCACGATCACCCGCCGGATCGTGGGCGACGTGGCCGCCGCCGAGCGCAGCGGTAACGCGGTGTGGGACGTCTCCACACAGATCGACACCCCCGCCACGTTGTCGCTGCGGGACCCGCGCAGGTCGCTGCAGTGGACCACCGAGCGCTGGGTCACCGACCGGCGGACCAACGAGCCGGTGCACTGCTGCGGGGAGCAGCCGTCGTTCCGGGGCGACGCCTATCTGAAGTTCCCGTTCGACGTGCACAAACGCACCTACCGCTGGTGGGACGGCGTGCTGGGCGCGGCCGTGCCGCTGAAGTACTCCGGGACCGAGAAGGTCCTCGGACAGTCGGGCTACCGGTTCACCGGAAGCGTGGCGCCCAGGCGGACGGAGGTCACCCGCGAGGTGCCCGGCACGCTGGTGGGGCGGCCGAAGCAGCGGCAGGTGACGGCCGAGGAGTGGTACGCCAACGGCCGGATCGAGCTGGTGGTGGAGCGGCGCACGGGCCGGATCATGAACGCCCGGATCGCACCGAGGATCACGCTGCGCGCACCCGGGGCCCAGCAGGACGCGGTCACGCTGCTGGCGAGCGACCGGCTGGAGTTCACCGAGGCCACCCGCCGCACCCAGGTGGCGCAGACCGCGCGGGACAGCCGCCGGCTGGCGGTGCTGGGCGAGACCGCGCCGACGCTCGCCACGGTCGCGGGCGGTGTACTCACGGCCGCGGGGCTGGCCTTCCTGGTCCGTGAGCGTCGGCGGCGGGCGGCGACGGAGGACTCACAGTGAGCCGACAGCGCTCACAGAGGTGACTGCTCCGGGGGCGTGCGTAGGGGGAAATTGTCACCTTCGTGCGTAGCCAGATCGAACGCTTCATCCGAAAACTTACGTTACCAACCAGTACCTCCGCGTTCTCCCGGAACCGGCCCAACCGTCACACAACGTCCCCGCCCAGCGTGTCTCCCCCGGACGCCCGGCTCCCCACCCCCCTCATTCGACGAGTTGGAGCAACGATGCCCCCGCACGCTTCCTCTCTGCTCTCCGGCCTCGTCCCCGGCCTCGTCCCCGGCCAGGTCTCCGGCCAGGAGGACATCGCCCCCGCTCATCCCCGCGCCGCTCACCGCCGTACTCCCGGCGCCGATGACACGGCCGCCGGATCGTCCCCGTTCCCGCGCCGGATCGTGTTCCTCGCCCGCCGCGATCTGGGCAACCCCGCCGCCGGCGGATCCGAACTGCTCGTCGACCGCATCGCCGACGGACTCACGGCGGCCGGCCACCAGGTCACGCTGCTGTGCGGAGGTCCGGCCGCCCACCGCGACTACCGCGTGGTCTCGGCGGGCGGCGACGCCGGTCATTTCCTGCGCGCCAAGCGGGCGTTCGCCCGCCAGGTCGGGGACTGCGACCTCCTGGTGGAGGTGTGCAACGGCATGCCGTACCTGGCTCCGCTGTGGCACCGCGGTCCGACGCTGTGCCTGGTGAACCATGTGCACACCGACCTGTGGGACATGCGCTACCCGGCTCCGATGGCCCGGCTCGGCCGCCGGCTGGAGCACTGGGCGCTGGCCCGCCCGCACCGCGACAGCCTGACCCTCGCCGTGTCCGACTCCACCGCCGCGGCACTGCGCGCCATCGGTGTCGGGCCGGAGCGGATCAGGGTGGTCCACAACGGCGTGGACGCGCCCGGTCCGCTGCTGCCCAAGGCCGCCGAGCCGCTGTTCGTGGCGGTGGGGCGGTTGGTCGAGTACAAGCGGATCGATCTGCTGCTGCGGCTGTGGGAGCAGGTGCGTCCGGTCACCGGCGGGCAGCTGGTCATCGTCGGGGAGGGCCCCGAGCGGGACCGGCTGCAGGCCATGGCCGGGCCCGATGTGGTGTTCACCGGCCACGTCTCGGAGGCGGAGAAGCACCGGCTGCTGTGCCGGGCGTGGCTGCTGCTGCATCCGTCCCTGGTGGAGGGATGGGGCCTGGTCGTCACCGAGGCCGCGGCGCGCGGCACCCCGGCCGTCGGCTTCGACATACCCGGGCTGCGGGACTCCGTCGTGGACGGGGTGACGGGTGTGCTGGCCGGGGGCGAGAGCTCGTTCGCGGCGGCCTGGTGCGCGCTCGCGCTCAGCCCGCAGCGCCGCGGTGTCATGGGCCGTGCCGCCGAGGCGCGCGCCGAGAACTTCCGGTGGAGCAGCACGGTCCGGCAGTTCCGGGAGGTGGCCGCGGAGGCCTGCCGTACGGGACGGCCCGCACCGGGCTCAGCGCCCGCTCCGCCGCTCCCCCGCGTGGCGCCCGGATCGGCCGTCCCGTCGGCGGCCGGCGGAACCCTGCCGCCGCCCGCCCCGCCGGTGCACGAGGTGACCGCGCATGACTGAGATCGCCGAACGCCCGCTCAGGGACCCGTCCCTGCGCCGCTCGCTCACGCTGTTCCGGGCCTTCCTGCGGGAGCAGTCCGACCCCGACCGCTGCTACTCGCTGCTGGCGCGGGACGCGGTGGCCCAGGTGGCCCGCCACACGGATCTGCGGGGCCGCGTCGTCCTCGACGTCGGCGGCGGACCGGGGCACTTCACCGAGGAGTTCCGCCGTCGGGGCGCCCACGCCTGTCTCTTCGAGCCCGACGCCCGGGAGTTGGGGGCGCGGGGCCGCCCGCCGGAGGGTGCGGTGGTGGCCGACGGCTATCTGCTGCCGGTGGCCGACGGCGTCGCCGACGTGTGCTTCTCGTCGAACGTGCTGGAGCATGTGGCGGACCCGCAGACCTTCCTCAGCGAGATGGTCCGGGTCACCCGGCCCGGCGGGCTGATCTACGTCTCCTTCACCAACTGGCTCTCCCCGTGGGGCGGTCACGAGACCGCGCCCTGGCACTACCTGGGCGCGGACCGGGCACGTGAGCGCTACCGGCGACGCACCGGCCGGGAGGCCAAGCACACCGTGGGCGAGAACCTCTTCCCCCTGCACATCGGCTCCACCCTGCGGCAGGTGCGTGCCCGTGCGGATGTGCGCGTCGTCTCCGCCCGCTCCCGCTACTGGCCGTTCCTCCCGGGTGCCGTCACCCGGGTCCCCGGACTGAGAGAGATCGCCACCTGGAATCTGCTGCTGATCCTGCGTACCGGTCAGGCACCCGCTAGCGAGGCACGCTCATGAGCACCACCGTCCAGGCTCCCGCGCCCGCCGCCCCCGCCTCCGCGCCGCCGGACCGGCCCGTCCAACAGCGTGGACGACGCCTGTTGTTCGGGTTCTGGGCTGCCGTGCTGACGGCCTTCCTCCTGGTGTCGCCGGGGCGGATGACCTTCGAGACGAAGCTCGGCGTGGCCGCCGATCCGCTGCGGTTCCTCGGCGACCTGGGGCAGTTGTGGCACGACCGGGCGGGCTTCGGCGGCATCTCCGACCAGTACGTCGGCTACGCCTTCCCGACGCTGCCGTACTACGCCCTGACGGATCTGCTGCAGCTGCCGGTGTGGCTGGCCGAGCGCCTGTGGCTGTCGATCGTCGTGACCACGGCCTTCTGGGGTGCGCTGCGGCTGGCGGAGCGGCTGGGCGTCGGTTCGTCCGGGACCCGCGTGCTGGGTGCGGTGGCGTATGCGCTGTGGCCGACCTTCACGATCGTGGTGGGCTCCACGTCCGCCGCCGCGCTGCCGGGGGCGCTGCTGCCCTGGGTGCTGCTGCCGCTGACCTCGGCGACGCCGAGCCCGCGCATCGCCGCAGCCCGTTCCGCGCTGCTGGTGCCCTTCATGGGCGGGGTCAACGCCGCCTCAACTCTCGCATCGCTGCTGCCAGTCGGCCTGTATCTGCTGAGCCGCCCCAAGGGTCCCCGACGCCGGGCGCTGCTCGGCTGGTGGCTGCCGGGTGTGGTGCTGGCGACCGCCTGGTGGACGGTGCCGCTGCTGCTGCTGCGCGTCCACGGCGTGGACTTCATGCCGTACGTGGAGCAGGCGGACACCACCACCGCCACCATGTCGGCGACGGAACTGCTGCGCGGTGCGGGCAACTGGGTGGCGTATCTCAACTTCGGCGATGCCTGGCTGCCGGCGGGCTGGACCGTCGCCGCGTCCGTCGTCACCGTGCTCGGCTCGGCGTTCGCCGCCGCGCTGGGCCTGGCGGGCCTGGCCCGCCGGGACGTCCCCGAGCGGCGCTGGCTGCTGCTGACCGTGCTGGCCGTCGCACTGATCGCCCTCGCCGGATACGGCGGCACGCTCGGCGCGCCCTTCCACGACACCGTGCAGGGTTGGCTCGACGGCACGCTGCGGCCGTTCCGCAACATCTACAAGTTCCAGCCGGGACTCGCGCTCGCACTCGCCCTCGGTCTGGCACATCTGACGGCGGTCCTGGCCGAGCACCGGGGCACCCGGGCCGCGCGCGGGCGCCGGTACGTCCCGGTGATCGCCGCGCTCCTCGTGCTGCCGGGGCTGGCGTGGCCATACCTGAACGGCACCGTCCTCCAGCCGGGCGCGTTCACCAAGCTGCCCTCGCACTGGGAGCAGGCCGCCGGCTGGCTGGACGAGCACGCCGCGGACAGCCGTGCCCTCGTCGTGCCGGCCACCGCACACGGCGTCTACACCTGGGGCTCCCCCGTCGACCAGCCCTTCGACGTCCTGGCGAAGACCCGGTGGGCGCAGCGGGACTTCGTGCCGTTCGGCACGGCGGGTTCGCGGCGGGCGCTGGACGCGGTCGAGCAGGCGCTGCTGTCGGGTGGTGAGGTGCCGGGTCTGCGCGCGTATCTGGCCCGGGCGGGGCTGCACGAGGTGGTCGTGCGCAACGACCTCGACCCCGACCAGATCGGCTACGTGCCGCCGCAGACGGTCAGGCGGACCCTGGAGGCCTCCGGCTACCGCAAGGCCGCCGGCTTCGGCCCGCTCATGACCGCCGGACGCATCCCCGCCGACACGCCCGTCCAGGTGCAGGGTCTCTACGCGCGCCTCCAGGCGGTCGAGATCTACGAGCCCGAGGGCGCCGCCGAGCGGCCCAGGCGCGTCGGGATCGCGGCGGCCGGCGACACGGCCGTGGTGAGCGGCGGCCCCGAGGCGCTGCTCCAGCTGTCCGCCGACCCGGCGCTGCGCGACCGGCCCGCCGTGCTGGCCGGGGACGCCCATCCGGGAGTCGACGCCCCTGCGGTCAAGGCCGAGGCCGACGGACTGCGCCGTGCCGACACCCGGTTCGGCCTGGTCAACTCCAACACCTCGTACACCTACACCGCCACCGAGCGGATCCCCTCCGACAGCCTCCAGGACCCGGGCGAGCAGCCGAAGCAGATCCTGCCCGTGCGGGGCACCGGCCACCAGACGACGGCCGTACTGCGCGGTGCCGCGTCGGTGACCGCGTCCAGCAGTGGCAACTGGCTGTTCCAACTCCCGCAGTACGACCCGGTGAACGCCTTCGACGGCGACCCCGGCACCGCCTGGGCCGAAGGCAGCCCGGGCCGACCGTCCGGCCAGTGGCTGCGGGTGGGGTTCACCCGGCCCGTGGATGTGCCGTCCACGCTCCGGCTGACCCCGCTGCCCGCCGACGCCACCCGGCCCGCCACCACCCGGGTACGGATCCGGACGGACCGGGGTTTCGCCGACAGCACCCTGCGGCCGGACGGTGAGCGGCAGTCGGTCCGCGCGCCCGCAGGCCGGGCGAAGTGGCTCAAGGTCGAGATCCTGGGCGCCGAGTCGGCGCGGCCCGGGCTGTCCGGCGCCGGATTCTCCGAGGTGTCGGTGCCGGGTGTGAAGGTCACGCGGCTGCTGGCCCTGCCGACCGACGCCGAGCGCATCGACGCCGACGCGCAGGTGTACTCGCTGCACCGCGGCACCGACCCGGGCGGCCTCGCTCCGGCCTCGGCGGAGGCGGGGCTGCACCGGCAGTTCCACACCCGGGGCGACACGAGCGCGTACGGCGTCTCGGCGTCGGCCGTGGCCGTGCCCGGCGACGAACTGGACCGGCTGCTGGACCGGGTCGCGCCGCAGCAGCGCGAGCGGATCACCGTGTCCGCCGACTCCACGAGCCGCAACGGCGTGGCGCTCGGCGCGCGGAACCTGGTCGACGGCGATCTGACGACGGCCTGGATCGCCGGGGACCGGCCCGTGATCCATCTGAGCTGGCCGGGCAAGCGGAAGATCGACGAGATCGTCCTCGGGGCCGCGGGCGGCCTCTCCGCACGGCCCGAGCAGGTGCGGATCAGCTCGCCGCACGGCACGGCGACGGCCGCCGTGGACTCCGACGGCCTCGCACGGTTCGACGCGATCACCACGGACCGGCTCGACATCACGGTCACCCGGACCGCGCCCCTGACCCTCTACAACCCGGTGGCCGACGAACGGCTCCGGCTCCCGGTGGGCCTGAGCGAGGTGTACGCGCCGGCGCTGGCCGATCTACGGGCCCCGCGGCCGAAGCCGGACGTCCGCTTCTCGCTGCCGTGCGGGCAGGGCCCGGCGCTCGACGTCGACGGCACGCTCCACGCGACGAAGGCATCGGGGCTGGTCAGCGATCTGACGGAACGTCGGCCGGTGACGGTCGAGCTCTGCGGGAAGGAGGCCAACGGCGGGAGCCTGGAGCTGGCCTTCGGCCGGCACCGCGTGGACGCCGACGACGCCGGGCCGCTCGCGCTCACGGACGTCATGCTGTCCCGGGGCGAGCCGCGCGCCCTCTCCGGTACGGCGGACCGCGCCGCCACCGTGCGGAAGTGGAGCGGCGACAGCCGGACCGTCTCCGTGTCCGCCGGGTCGGGCGAGGCGGCGTATCTGCGGACGTACGAGAACGTCAACGACGGCTGGAAGGCCACGCTGAACGGTCGGGACCTCACCCCGGTCCGGCTCGACGGCTGGCAGCAGGCCTGGCTGATCCCGGCCGGCCAGTCCGGCACCGTGCGCATGGTGTACGAGCCCGCGGGGCTGTACCGGGGCGCTCTGATCGGCGGGGCGGTCGGTGTCGCCGCGCTGGTGGCGCTCGCCCTGGTGAGGCGGCGGCCTTCCTCGTCAACCACCGCCGGGGACCGGGGAGTTCCGCCGCAGCCCGGTCCGGTCCTCGGCACGGTGGCGCTGACCGCGGTCGTGGCGCTGGTGGCGGGTCCGCTCGCCCTGGTGGTGCCGGTGCTCGCGCTGGTGGCCCGGCGGTGGCCCGGCGCATTGGTGCCGGTCGCGGCCCCCCCCAAGCCCCACTCTATTAAAAAAAAAAAACACCCCAACACACCCAACAGTATATATTGTA
>NZ_JAQMYP010000080.1 GCF_028369295.1 Streptomyces sp. HD | reverse complement strand
CGGGACGCTGAAGACGCCCCAGTGGAAGTAGATCCCGAACTTCGCGTCCTGGAACCACTCCGGGGCCGGCGGGTGCTGGTCGACCGAGTTCCAGTCGGGTGTGTACGGGCTGGGCGCCGCCTGGGCGGTACCGGCACCGAACACGCCTCCGGCAACGTCCGCCGCGGCCGCGCAGGTGGCATCGGCCAGGAAGTGGCGTCCGTTGATCGAACTCGACATGGAGACATCCCTGATACGGAAGGGGACAGGGGGAATGCAGGCCCACGCATGAAGGTCGGCCATGTCGCCCTGGGATGTCAACCAGCGTGCAGGGATGAAAAGCGCTCTCCAGTCAGGTTATTGACACTATTTATTCGCTTTCGAGGCGGACTGAGACTGCTCAGACATGGCATGTCTAGTAGGCGCCTCATGGTCGGATCGCATCATCGAGCGGCGAAGATTGATGGGATTGATCGCACGCCCCGTGCGCCACTCT
Source organism: Streptomyces sp. HD (assembly GCF_028369295.1). GTDB lineage: Bacteria > Actinomycetota > Actinomycetes > Streptomycetales > Streptomycetaceae > Streptomyces. Next base: position 35,779 of record NZ_JAQMYP010000080.1, on the reverse strand, counting down.
TTCGCTCCCGCGTGGGGCGCGACCCGGATCTTCAACGCGCTGTCCACCCGTGACGCCGCCCTCCCCTTCGGGTCGGCAACGGGGAATTGCGGGACAGTCCCAAGGCTCGGCCTGCCCTCTTCGGTGTGGGTCAGACGGAGTCGACGTCACTGGTGTCCCGCCGACGCTCAGGAGACGGCGATGATCCAAGGCGCTGACGGGCCACGGATCCGCCGCGCCTGCCGGGGGCTATTCCTCGCAGGTCGGACGGAGTGTCCGGCGCACGGCGCCACGCAGCCAGTGGTGGGCCCCGTCGGCGGTGTGGCGCGGGTGCCAGGCCATTCCGATCGTCAGTGGTGGCAGTGGCAGCGGGATGTCCAGCAGGCGCAGTCCCAGTGCGTGCGCCGGGTCGGTGAGTGGCGACGGGGGCTCGCCCGGCAGTGCGGTCGGCACCAGGCAGACCACGTCGCCGACTGCGGCCAGCGTCATCGCTGCCAGATGTCCGGGCAGGACGGTGCTGACCCGCCGGCTGAGCCCTTGCTCGGCCAGGGCCGCGTCCAGCGGGCCGGTGAAGCGTCCCCGTCGGCTGACCGTCACATGCTCGGCCGCGGCCAGCCTGGCGGGTGTAAGGGTTCCTTCGGTGAGCGGGTGCCCGGACCTGACGCCGGCCGCCATCCGCAGCGTGACCAGCTCTTCGACCCGGGTCTCCGGGTCGACGTGGTCGATGGCCCCGATCTCCAGGTCGATCCGGCCCTCGCGCAGCGCGGGGCCGGCCTCCCATTCCTCGGCCAGTATCCGCAGCGAGACGCCCGGCGCCTGGCGTCGGGCCCTCCCGAGAAGGCCCGGCGCCAGCGCCGCGCCGACCAGGTCGGCGGCCTGGACGGTGAAGGTGCGTCGCAGCGCGGCGAGGTCGATCCCGCCGCTCGGGGTGAGCAGTGCCTCCAGCCGGCGCACCACCGCGGTGGCCTCGTCCCGCAGCGCCTCGGCGCGGGGTGTGGGCACCATCGCCTGTCCTGCCCGCACCAGCAGCGGATCCTGGAGCACCCGGCGCAGCCGGGCCAATGTGCGGCTCATCGCCGCGGGTGACGTGTGCAGCCGGGCGGCGGCCCGGGTGACGCTCTGCTCGGTCAGCAGGGCGTCGAGGGCGACGGCGAGGTTGGCGTCGAGGTTCGGGGTTGTGCTGCTCACCGGCATTATTCCGTTTCAGACAACGATTGGATGCTGAAGTTCCCATTGTGGCAACGCCGTTGGCGTCAGCACGATGAAGGGGCGTACCAAATCCGATCCAGACCGCGAGGTTTTCATGATCGTCATTACCGCCCCGACGGGGAACATCGGCCGACGGCTGCTGTCACTGCTGGTCGAGGCCGCGCCCGCACGCGGAGAGGAGTTGCGCGTCGTGGTCCGCGATCCTGCACGGCTCCCCGAGGCCGTGCGCGGACAGGTCGAGGTGGTCACCGGCTCGCACGGTGACGCCACGACCGTCGAGCGCGCCTTCGCCGGGGCCGACGCCGTCTTCTGGCTGGTGCCGCCGGACGCTTCGGTCACGCCCGACGAGGCGTACAGCGGCTTCACCCGCCCGGCCGCGCGGGCGTTCGCCGCCCACGGCGTCGGCCACGTCGTCGGCGTCTCGGCGCTCGGCCGCGGCACCCCGCTCGCCGACCGGGCCGGGCTCGTCACCGCATCCCTGGCCATGGACGACCTGATCGCCGACTCCGGCGTCGCCTACCGCGCCCTGGCCAACCCGTCCTTCTTCGAGAACCTGCTGGAGGAGGCCGACTCGATCCGCGAGAACGGCGTCTTCACCGACACCGTCGCCGCGGACCGTCCGGCCCCGCTGGTGGCCGTCGCGGACATCGCCGCGACGGCGGCCGGGCTGCTGCTGGACCGCTCCTGGAACGGCGTCGGCAGTGTTCCGGTGCTCGGCCCGCAGGACCTGTCGCCCAACGACCTGGCCCGCATCATGACCGAGGAGCTGGGCCGTCCGGTCCGCTACCGGCGCCGACCGCTGGACGAGCTGCGGTCCGCCCTGCTCGGCCACGGCCTCAACGAGGCGTTCGTCGAGGGCATGGTCGACATGAAGCGCGCCAAGGACCAGGGCCTGGACTCGGGCGTCGACCGCTCGCCGCAGGCGGGCCCGGCCATCGGATTCGCGCAGTGGTGCGCGCAGACTCTCAAGCCCGCCGTCCTCGCCACGCCGGAGGCAGTCGATGCCCACTGACCGAACCGAGCCGCCGGTCACCGCGTTCATGTTGGTCAAGACCACGCCCGAGTGGCTGGCGATGCCCGTGGCCGAACGCGTCCATGCCTTCACAACCCAGGTCGTCCCGGTGATCGAGGCCCGCACCCGCGGTGTCCGCTCCCGCTTCTACGACACGGAGTTCTACTCTGCGAGGGTCACCGACATCTGGGTCTGGGAGGCGGACGACCACGACGCCTACCGGCTGTTGATCGACGCGTTGCGCGAGACCCCCTTCTGGGACCGCTACTTCGAGGTCGTCGACCTGCTCGTGGGCACCGAGAACGGCTACGCCCGCACCTACGACCTGGAGCCGGTGGCCACCCTCGCCACCTGACGCTCCGCCCGGGACGTTCAAAACGCCCCGCCCGACGGGGCATCCGTTGCTGTCAATCCATGAAGGTGACACGGATGTTGGACTACGGCCTTGACCTGTCCGCTGTGGAGCACGACCTTGCTCTGCCCGATTTGGTGGCTGAAGGCGACGAACTCGACGCCTTGGTATCAGCGCAGATCGACTGGACCAAGTCCACACCGGCAGCGGGATGGACGATCGCTCACCAGATCGCCCATCTCGCTTCGGCTGATGCGAATGTTCTCGTCGCCGTCCGAACACCGGACGCATTCGGCGCCGTGCTGAAGAAGGCAGAGGCCGCAGGCAGCCAGTACGCCGATCTCGACGCTGCCGCGGGAGCGGCCAAACCGCGATCAGTACTGCTGGAACAGTGGCGAGCCGGCCGAACCGAGGTAGTCGCGGCGCTACGTGGCATTCCACTGGACCATGGGTTTCCGTGGTACGGCTCACGGCTGACCGCGGCGCTCATGGTGCCGCTTCGACTCATGGAAACGTGGGCTCACGGGCAGGACATCTTCGATGCACTGGGTGTCTCACGCCGTCCCACCGGTCGGCTCCACCATGTGGCCTCCTTGGGAGTGATAGGGCGGGAGCTGTCGTTCCACGCTGCCCAGTTGCCTGTTCCGTCAGAGCCGTTCCGAGTCGAGCTGACCGGTCCCGACGGTCCAACCTGGGCATGGGGCCCGGAAGATGCCGTGCAGCGGGTGCAGGGCAGCGCCCTCGACTTCTGCCTTCGAGTCACCCGGCGCAGGTCCCGAACCGAAACCGACCTCACGGCGGTTGGCGAGGATGCGCAGAAGTGGCTTGATATCGCTCGCGTTTTCCTCTGAGCGCCGATTTCAGACCGACGAGTCCTGACCGGGGCGTTCGATGGACATGGTGGGCAGCTTTCGGGCGAGCGGGGCGGGCAGCCACCAGGCCCACTTGCCCAGCATCTGCATGACGGCCGGGACGATGAGGCAGCGGATGACCACCGCGTCGAGCAGGATTGCGACCGCCAGGCCGAGTCCGAACTGCTGGAGCATGCGGTCGGAGCTGAGCACGAAGGCGGCGAAGACCACGATCATGATGGCGGCGGCCGCGGTGATCACCTTGCCGGTGGAGGCCAGTCCTTCGCGCACGGAGTGTGAGTGGTCACGGGTGCGTGTCCATTCTTCGTGGATGCGCGAGACGAGGAAGACCTCGTAGTCCATGGAGAGGCCGAAGACGATCGCGAAGATGAGTGCCGGGATGAACGCTTCGACCGGTCCTGGCTGGGCTCCGAACCAGCCGTGCTGGAAGACCAGGGTGATCACTCCGAGCGCGGCGGAGATGGACAGCAGGTTCAGGACGGCCGCCTTGACGGGGATCCAGACGGAGCGGAAGACCAGCAGCAGAAGGAGTGAGGAGACACCGACGACGACGGCGACGAACAGGGGCAGTCGGTCGGCGAGGGTTTCGGAGACATCCTGCGACGCCGCGGTGGCGCCACCCACCAGGATGTCCGCGCCGGTCGCGTGCTCCAACGTCGGGGCGACGTCCTCGCGCAGGTGGTGTACGAGGTCGACGGTGCCTTCGTCCTGCGGGGACGTCGTCGGGTAGACGAACACGGTGGACAAGGCGCCGTCCTGAGAGGGCAGCGCGGGGCTGGCTTCGGCAACGCCGTCGGTCCTGGACAGCTCACTTCGGACCGTACGTCCGGCGGTCCGGTCGCCCTCGACCAGGACGATCAGCGGCCCGTTGAAACCGGGGCCGAAGCCCTCGGCGAGCAGGTCGTACGCCTGGCGCGAGGTGGTGGCCTCGGGGTCGTTGCCGGAGTCGGCGAAGCCCAGGCGCATGGTCAGTGCCGGCGCCGACAGGGCCAGCAGGGAGACGGCACCCACCAGCAGCGTGGTGATCGGGCGGCGCTGCACGACGCGGGCCATCGCGCGCCAGCCGTTGCCCTCGGTCCTGCCCTTCTCGGCGGTCTTGGCCGCCTGCCTGCGGACATGGCGCTGGATGCGCCGGCCGAACAGCGCGAGCAGCGCCGGCAGCAGCACCAGGGAGGCGGCCATGGTGATCAGCACGGTGATCGCCACGGCGAGGGCGATGCCCTGTAGAGAACCCAGTCCGAGGGCTACCAGCCCCAGCAGGGCGACGATGACGGTGCAACCGGCGAAGAAGACGGTGCGGCCGGCGGAGTCAAGGGCCTTGCGGCCTGCCTCGGCCGGCTGGACGCCGTTCAGGAGTTCCTGGCGGTAGCGGTAGAAGATCAGCAGGGCGTAGTCGACGCCGACACCGAGGCCGACCAACATCAGAATCGGCGGGGTGAAGTCGGCGACCGTGAACATGTGTGAGGCCAGGGCGATCAGGCCGATCGCCCCGCCGACCGCGAACAGAGCGGTGATCAGTGGCAGGGACGCCGCCAGCACGGAGCCGAAGAGCAGGACGAGGATGACCAACGCGGCCACGACGCCCGCGAGTTCGGCGGTGGGGGCTTCCTTGTCCTCCGCGTTGCGGGCGGCCTCGCCGCCGACTTCGACCTGAAGGCGGTCGGTTTCGATGCTCTGGGCGGCGTCGATGATCTCCGCGACGTCCTCCCTGGGGACGTCCTCGGTCTTGCCGTCCAGCGTGACGGTCGCGTAGGCGATCGTGCCGTTCTCGGACACGGCTGCGGCATCGGCGAACGGGCTGCGCACATCGGCGACCCCTGCCATGTGCCGCACCTTGCCCAGCATCGGTTCGACCGTGTCCTTGGCGCCGTTGACGCCGCCGGTGTCCTTGAACACGATCTCGACGCTGTCACCGGCCTGGTCGCTGCCGTGCTCCTTGAACAGGTCGGTCGCCGTCTGGGAATCGGTGCCCGGCAGGGAGAAGTCATTCCTGTACGCGGAGCCGGCGGCCATGGAGCCCACGGTGATGGCAGCCACCACCGCCACCCAGAGCACGATCGCGGCCCAGCGATGGCGCTGCGCCCAACCGGCCATGGCGCCGAACCGTCCGATGCGCGGAGGATCGGCCTGCTCGGGCGTGGGCGGGGCGAGGGACGCGGCTGAGCCGCGAGGGAAAGACACGATGCCTACCTCGAATTCGATCGAGTGTCGTCGGGAGTCACAGCCACGCCCACCGCCGTGCCGGCCGGTGCAGACACCACGGATCGCCACCGCGGCGAACAAGAGCGTCGACGGTGATCGATGGACGAAGGCATGCCCTCGATCGTGCAGGCGCCCCACGGCCCGGGGCGTCTGCCCACGGCTGACACCGGCCCGTACCCCGGCGGTGGTACGAACGGCTGCCGCGTACACCCGGGGATGTACGTGCCGGAGCTCCCATGGACATCCCTGGCAGACACCTTGGCGCACAAACGGGCATACGGAGACGGGCGCACCAGCGGCGCACGCAGAATGAGGGGGTGCCACGTTTCGATCCGACCCGACTCCGCCTGCCCGGCGGCTCCGGCGCAGACCTGTTGCTCGTTTCGGCCGTGCTGGTGCTTGCGGGTGTGGCCGAAGGGCAGCGACTGGGCCCCGACGGGCACGCGACCCCCTCACTGATCGCCTCCTGGCTGCTGGTCATGGCGCTGTGCGGCGCGCTGCTACTGCGGCGCCGCCACCCGGTCGCGGTGGGCTGGTGCACGGTGGTGGGCACCGGCCTCTACTACCTGCTGAGCACGGTGGACGGCCCGCTGGTCCTCGTACCGATCGCGGCGCTGTACCCACTCGCGTCCCAAGGCCGCCTCCGGGCAGCCGTCGCCATGGCCACAGTGATGGTCATCGGTGTCGGTGCCGGCGCCCTGTCAGGCACCAGCGACGTCAACGGGACGGCCGTGTTCATGCTCACCGGCTGGCTGATCGCCATCCTGGCCCTGGGCGCCATGCGCCACGGACGGGCCGCCCACATCGAGGAAGAGGCCCGCCTGCGAGCAACACAGGAGCGGCTGCGCATCGCCCGCGAGCTGCACGACGTCATCGGCCACAACATGTCGATGATCAACGTGCAGGCGTCGGCCGCACTGCACCGGCTGAAGAAGGACCCAGGCCAAGCCGAAGGCGCCCTGGCCGCGATCAAGGAAAGCAGCAAGGAGGGCCTGCGGGAACTGCGCACCACCCTTGGCGTGCTGCGCCAGGTCGACGAGGAGGCGCCCACCGTGCCAACACCCGGGCTGGCCAGGATCGACGACCTGATCGCCTCCGCCGAGCGGGCAGGTCTCCAGGTACGGCTCGAAAGCAACGAGCCAAGGACTCACCTGCCCGCCGCAGTCGACCTCGCTGCCTACCGCATCGTGCAGGAAGCCCTGACCAACGCTGTGAAGCACGGCGGCGCAGGACACGTCACCATTCGGCTTGCCTACGAGGAAGAGCAGGTCACGCTCTGGGTGGAGGACGACGGGCGCGGCGCCCCCGCCGGCCGCACCGCCGCGCGTGGCAGCGGCATCGGCGGAATGACAGAACGAGCGCGGGCGCTGGGAGGCACCCTGGCCGTGCGACAGGGTGCCCACGGCGGCTTCGTCGTGCACGCACGGTTGCCGTGTCCCGACCATGACGAACCCACACTGCGGAGCGACAGATGATCAGGGTCCTGCTGGCGGACGACCAGCGACTCGTCCGGGCCGGGATCGGCTCGATCCTCGGGGACGAGGACGACATCGAGGTGGTCGGCGAGGCCGCCGACGGACAGAAGGCCGTCTCCGCATGCCGTGAACTGCAGCCCGATGTGGTGCTGATGGACATCCGCATGCCGGGCACGGACGGACTGGAGGCCGCTCGCACCATCACCACGGACGCGCGCCTGGCGATGGTGAAGGTGGTCATGTTGACCACCTTCGACCTCGACGACTACGTGTACGGGGCACTGCGCGCCGGAGCAACCGGCTTCCTGGTCAAGGACACCGAGCCGGAAGAACTCCTGCACGCCGTGCGGGTGGCCCAACGCGGAGATGCGCTCATCAGCCCCTCCATCACCCGACGGCTCATCGCGGAATTCGCGCGCCGACAGCCACGCGGATCGAAACCGGACACGCGCCTGGACGTCCTCACCGGCCGTGAACGCGAAGTCATGCGACTGGTCGCTGCCGGATGCACCAACGGCGAGATAGCGACCCGCCTGGTTGTCTCCCCGCTGACCGCGAAGACCCACGTCAGCCGCATCATGGCAAAGATCGGCGCCAGGGACCGAGCCCAAGTCGTCGTCCTCGCATACGAGTACGGGATGGTCAGCCCCGGCTGGCTGGCAGACTAGCCGCGCCGGAGGAACGGCGCACCGTGACCCGGGCAGCGCTGCGCAGGTGCCGGCCCCTCAGAGTGCGAGGATCTGCCAGTCCTGGTTGGCCCCGCCGGTGGCAGGCCACCGGATGACCGAGGCCCGTCCGCGGTGGAGGCGTCCTTGACGTCGGCGCGCCAGCCGTTGCGCACGTTGACCAGCCGGAAGGAGCCGTCGCTGTTCGGCACATACCGTGCCTGCGCGCGGAAGACCGTGACCTGCACCTGGCTGGTGCCGATGGTGCCGGTGGTGGCGGTCAGGTCGGCCAGGGTGGTCCAGTTCGTGTTGTCAGTGGAACCCTCGATCCGGTAGCGGTAGTTCGTGGCCGCGGACTCCCAGACGATACGGGTGCCGGTCAGCGACTTCTCCGAGCCAAGGTCCACCTTCAGCCACTGTCCGGTGTCGCCGTTGTTCGCGCACCAGCGAGAGGCGGTTGAACCGTCGGCGGCCTTGGCCGCGGTGTTGCCCTTGGAACTCTCCTCGCTGCTGGCCGTGGCGGTCTGGCCGGCGGCGATGTCGGCAGGTACCACGGATCGGTCCAGCGTGACGCCGATGATGCTGTCCTCAGGGATGCGGGTGCGGCTGATACCGGTGGCCGTCACCTTGCCGTCCGCGCCGGTGGATTGCGCGAGGTCGGCACCCGTGGCGACGTCGAATACGCGGGTGACCTGCGGTACTGGCCGTCCACCGGTTCCCACGGCCCGCCGCGCGTGCCGTAGACGGCCTGGCCGCAGGTGGTCAGGAAGGAGCCGACCCTGCGCACCACGGCGGCCTGGTCGGCGGGGGATGAATTGGCGGGTGCGGATAGGGTTGTTGTCCAGGGCTGAGACGCAATTGCCCAAAGCTGCAGGCTGCTTGTGGTTCATCTCGATCGTCGAGATCCTCGACATGGGATGTATGTACCTCGCGGTAGCGCTTGGCGAGGGCATGCCCGGTACCTACTGTCCTGCGTCGGAACCAAACAGATTTCAACAACCCGTAGCCCTGTTCTTGGGGGCCAATCACCGACTGGGGCGGCGCCAACCAGCAGTGGCAACTCGTCCGCGTCGGTAGCGTCCAGCGGGGTGCTGGCCGGGCCGAATCCGAATGCATCGCACAACACGGTGGCCATCAAGGACTTCTCGATGACCCGCCACAACGGCCCATGGGTGGTCTATGCCTCGGCCGTCGGGTCCGAACTTCGCTTACGGGCTGCAGCAGCACAGTTTCGGTGACTGGTCACAGGCAGGGTCGCCATCACAGGCGTACCAGGATGAGGCGTCGCCCACTACCGCGCCCAGACCAGCCTGGCGAACTTCCCGAACGGCTTCGGCAACAGGAGGCCATCGGCAACAGCACGGGCCGGCGCTACTTCCGGTCCTTCATCTCCACCGGTCTCACCGGCGGCTGGACCCCCTCGCCGACACGTGGGACGAACCCTTCGCCGGGCGTAGCAACGCCACCTTCCCTGGCGGTGCTTGGACCCAGGACATCAGCCACGGAGAGCTGGTCCGCGCCGGCAACGACCAGACCCTGGCCATTGATCCCTGCCGACTGCAGTACGTCTATCAGGGCGTTGGCCCCAACGCCGACGGCTCCGACTGCAATCCACCCGGCGGGGTGCCTGCAGGAGCGCCGGTCCCGCCATGCGGTCACCTCAGGCCATGGCCAGGACGGCTGAGACCAAGGCCCGTAGGCAGACCCCTTCGGCCTCCTCGTCCGGCAGTGAGAGGTGCTGCATCGTCAGTCCGTCGAAGCCTGCGAGGAAGAACCTCGCGATCGTCTTGGCGGGCTGGGCCAGCTGGTGGCCGGTGCGTTCGGCGGCCTCGTTGATCAGCTTCGCCGTCACGGCCAGGACCTCGCTGTAGTGGCCGTGCAATGTCTCTTTCAGGTGCGGTGTGCGCAGGGCGAACATGCTGAGCTCGGACAGCAGCTGGTGCGCCTCGGGCTGTTCGAGCACCGTGCGCCAGAGCGCTTCGGCGAACGTGACCATGGTTTCCTCGAAGCTCGCGTCCGTGGGTGCGGTCCGCTCCACCTGGGCGACCAGGTTCTCGGTGAGCTGCTCCATGACGGCCCGGTACAGGTCTTCCTTCGTTCCGAAGGTGTAGTGCACGGTCGCCTGTGCCACACCCAGCTCGGCGGCGATGGCCCGGGTGCTGCCGGCGGCGACACCTTCCCTGGTCATCAGGTCGATGGCCGCCTTGATCAGTTGCGGGCGGCGCTCCGCCGCGGATACGTGAGCCATGACGGCATCCTATGCGACTCAGTCCAGCGAACAGGTCACTCGACAAAATGCCGCCGTCGCATCTCGCTGCCGCTCCCGTGCCCGCCCTGGCCCCGCCGGACGTTTCAAGGCCTCCAACAGTTCCGTCGATCGACTGTGTCAACCAACACAATCGACCGACATTGTCGAGTGACAAAGTCGTTTGTATGGTTCTGGCCAGCGACAGCCTGCGCCGAACGAAAGGCAAGCCCATGAGTAACGAGACCCTGCGTGGAACCGAGCCGATCCCCCAGCGCCCCGCCCTGCCCTTGGTCGGCCACGCGTTCGACGTCCCCGGTGGTGCCGACGGCCTGCTCCACCTGATGAAGGAAGCCAGGGAACTGGGCCCGCTGTTCAAGCTCCGCATCTTCGGCAGCGAGATCAACTTCGTCTCCGGCCTCGACCTGGTCACCGAGCTGGCGGACGAGAGCCGGTTCCGCAAGAACGTCCACACGGACCTGGTCGAGATCCGCCGCATCGCCGGGGACGGCCTGTTCACCGCCTTCGATCACGAGGCCAACTGGCAGAAGGCGCACGACATCCTGATGCCGGCGTTCTCTCTCGGCGCGATGCGCGGCTATCACGCGACCATGCTCCGGGTCGCCCGCTCGCTGATCACCAAGTGGGACCGGGCCGCCGGAGCGGAGGCCGTGGACGTCCCCGAGGACATGACCCGGCTGACCTTCGACACCATCGGACTGTGCGGCTTCGACTACGACTTCGAGTCGTTCCGGTGCGACGAGCCGCACCCCTTCGTCGACGCGATGTCACGGGCGCTGGCCTTCACCCAGGCCAAGGGCGAGTCCATCCCTGGCACGGAGCTGTTCAAGTGGAAGCAGGCCGAACAGTTCCGCCTGGACGCCGAGCTGATGACGAACCTGGTCGACGAGGTGATCCGGCAGCGCAGGGCCTCCGGTGACAAGAGCACCGACGACCTGCTGGGCCGCATGCTGCACACCCGCGACGAGACGACCGGCGAGCCGCTGGACGACGTCAACATCCGGCACCAGGTGATCACGTTCCTCATCGCCGGGCACGAGACCACCAGCGGGGCCCTCTCCTTCGCCCTCTATTACCTGACCAAGCACCCGGAGGTGCTGGCCCGAGCCCAGGCCGAGGTGGATGCCCTCTGGGGCGACACGGACACGCCCGACCCCGACTACGGGGACATCGGCAAGCTCACGTACATCCGCCAGGTACTCAACGAGAGCCTGCGGCTGTGGCCCACGGCGCCCGCCTTCGCCGTGGAGCCCCTTGAGGACACCGTCATCGGCGGCAAGTACGCCGTGCGCAAGGATGCGACCCTGATGGTGCTCACTCCGGCTCTGCACCGCGACCCCGCCTGGGGCGAGAACGTCGAGTTGTTCGACCCCGAGCGCTTCACACCCGAGCAGGAGGCGGCCCGCCCGGTCCATCTGTTCAAGCCGTTCGGCAGCGGTGAACGCGCCTGTATAGGCCGCCAGTTCGCGCTGCACGAGGCCACCTTGCTGCTCGGCCTGCTGGTGCACCGCTACCGGTTCATCGACCACACCAACTACGAGCTCAAGATCAAGCAGTCGCTCACCATCAAGCCCGACGAGCTCACCCTCAGGCTCGCCCGGCGCACCAGCAACGAGCGTCGTCTGCCCGCCGGCGCCGTGAAAAGCGGCACCGCCGGCCAGGACGGGCCCGCCGTCCGCCGCGCCACCGGCACCGCCCTGACCTTCCTGCACGGCTCCAACCTGGGCACCTGCGCGGGCATCGCCCGCGATCTGGCAGCGGACGGCGACGAGAACGGCTTCGCCCCGTCCGTCACTCCCCTCAACGACGCCGTGGGTCGGCTCTCCGCAGGTGACGGACCGGTGGTGATCGTGGCAGCCTCCTACAACGGCAGGCCCACCGACGACGCCACGGATTTCGTCGCATGGCTGGAGGGACTGGCGCCCGGCGCACTCGACGGCCTCCAGTACGCCGTACTCGGCGTCGGTGACCGCAACTGGGCCGCCACCTACCAGCGCGTCCCCACCCTCATCGACGAGAAACTCACCGCAGCGGGCGCCACCTCACTGCTCGAACGCGGCGCCGCGGACGCCTCCGGCGACTTCGCCGGCACCGTGGACCGCTGGACCGGCGACCTGTGGACCACCCTGCTGGAGCGGTACGGGGCCGTCGCACAAGCGCAGGAGGCCGATTCGGCCGCCGACCAGGAGAGGGGACTGTACGAGCTGGAGGACGCGACCGACTCCGTCACCGGAGGGCTCGCGGCACGGCACGGCGTGCAGCCGATGGAGGTGCTCGACGCGTACGAACTCGTCGACATGGACAACGGGTTGGGCCGCTCCAAGCGATTCCTGAGGCTGCGGCTGCCTGACGGCGTCACCTACCGCACCGGCGACCACCTGGCCGTCCTCCCGAGCAACCCGGGCAGCCTCGTCCAGCGGGTGGCCGACCGCTTCGGCCTCGACCTGGACCGTACGGTCCGGCTGCGCGCCCGTCGCCGCAGCCGCAACGCCCTGCCCGTCGACCGGCCGCTGACCGTGCGCCGCCTGCTGACCGACTTCGTGGAACTGCAGGATCCCGCCACCCAGGAGCAGGTGGCCGTGCTCGCCGAGCACACCGCCTGCCCGCCCGAGAAGCGGCCTCTGGCCGAACTCGCGGCGGCCGCCCCGGAGGCCTTCCACGAGCAGGTGACCGCCGCCGGACGCAGCGTCCTGGACCTGCTGGAGCGCTACCGCGCCTGCGAGCTGCCCTTCGAACGCTTCCTGGAACTGCTGCCCGTCCTGCGCCCGCGCCACTACTCGATCTCCTCGTCCGCCCAAGCGGCACCCGGCGAGGTGGACCTGATGGTGTCGCTGCTCGCCGCGCCCCACCACGGCGGCGAGGGCATGTTCCACGGCATCGCCTCGCACCACCTCCAGACCGTGCAGGCGGGCGACAGCCTCCAGGCCAGGGTGCTGCCCTGCAGCGAGGCCTTCCGCCTGCCGCAGGACGAGTCGGTGCCGGTGATCCTGGTCAGCGCGGGCACCGGTCTGGCGCCCTTCCGCGGTGCGGTCCTCGACCGTCACCACACCCGGTCCACCGGCAAGCTGCTGTGCTACTTCGGCTGCGACCACCCCGACGTCGACTACCTCCACCGTACGGAGTTCGAGGCGGCCGAGGCAGCCGGAGCCGTCAGCATGCGGCCCACCTTCTCCTGCGCCCCCGAGGACGGGGCCCGCTTCGTCCAGGACCGCATCGCGAGGGAGAGCGACGAGGTCTGGGCGGTACTGGAGGCCGGCGGACGCGTCTACATCTGCGGAGACGGCCGTCGCATGGCGCCGGCGGTGCGGGAGGCGTTCATGGCGATCCACCGCAGGTTCACGGGCGCGGGCGACGACGAGGCCACCGCCTGGCTGGCCGACCTGATCGAGTCCGGCCACTACGTGGAAGACGTCTGGGCCGGCTGACCACCCACGGTGCGGTGGCAGACGAGCACCGCACCGCATCCCCGATCGACGGGCCGCCGACGTCCGACTCGTCCGTGGCCCGTACCTCGAAACGCGGCTCATCCCCCCCGATTCGTGAGGCTCTCATGCTTGTTGCACACTCGGCACACCGCCGAGGAACGCCGGTAGTCCCCAACTCCTCGCCGAGGAGGGGCTGGTGAACGCCCGAGGCGGCGCCGCCCTGACCTTCGGCGTGGCGGTGGCGCTCATCGCCGGAATCACCCTCGGCAGCGGCGGGGCGAACGTGATGCCCGTGTTCGTCGACGACTTCGCGTCCCGCTTCCGGCTGTCGGACTCCGGCGCCGGGCTCGTGGCCGCGACCCAGCTGATGGCCACGGCGGTCGTGACGCTGCTACTGGCCAAACGGGCCGCACGGCCGGGGCGGGTGCTGATGACGCGCTTCGGTCTGGCCCTCGCCGGAGCGGGATTCCTCGGAGCAACGGCGGCCACGGGCCCGGTGACCCTGGTCCTGGCCAACCTGGTCCTCGGCGCGGGGCTCGGCGCGGTCTACGCGGCGGCCACGGCGGCACTCGCCGCCACCGACGACGCCGACAAGGCGTCCGCCGTCACCATCTCCGGCACAGTCGGTGTGACGGCACTGCTCATCATGGGTGTCCCCGCGGCCAACCACGGCCTCGGGGAGGGCACCGGCTTTCTGCTCATGGCGCTGTGCTGCCTCCTCGCCTGGCCACTGATACGCCGGCTCCCGGACGGTGCCGCGACACCGGACGCCGGGCCCGCCGGCGGGGGAGGGGCGAGCGCGGCCAGGCCGTCGGTGGTTCTGCTCCTGGGGACCGCACTCCTGTGGGCCGTCACCCAGGGCGCATGGTCGTACGCCTCGGTCCTGGGCCGCCAGCACACCGGGATGTCCCACTCGGCCGTCTCGGCCGTCCTCGCGATCTCCAGCGTCGTGGCGCTCGTCGGCGCGGTGGTGGGCCCCATAGCGGCGCGGCGCTTCGGACGCATGCGGTCGATGGCCGTCTTCGTCACGGCGCAGGCCCTCGCGATGGCGGTCCTGGTCCTCACCCACGACCCCGTGCTCTTCACCGCCGCGGCCGTCCTCTGGCAGACCTGCCAACTGGCAGTCCTGGTACAGATGCTGGCCGCCGCGGCGCTCATCGACCCGACCGGACGCCTGGTCGCCTCCCTCAGCGGCGCGGGCGCCCTGGGCACCGGCGTCGGACCGCTGGCCGTCGGGGCCGTCCTGGACGACGCCGGGGCGGACGTCCTCGGCCTGGTCCTGGCGCTCGGCACCTTCGTCGCCTCGCTGCCCCTGCTCCGGATGACGGTGACCGGCGCGGAGGCCTCGGCGGAGCGGGGGCTCGCGCCGTCTCCGGCCGCCGACACCGGGTGAGCACTCCAGGCGGGCGTTCGACGACTCGATGCCGTGCGGCACAGGGTGAAGGCCTCCTCGAACTGGTCGACCACGACCCAGCTCTCCGGCTCGTCCTCGGCGGGGGTGAGGAGACGGCCGTACGTCTCGGCCGGCCGCGCCCCGGGCGTGAGCACCCGCAGCACCGCGGGATGCCCGTGCTCGGCCATCGACTCCCGCAGCCGCGGAATCAGCCCGGCCCGCAGCAGCGAGGACTTGCCGCTGCCGGACGGCCCGAACAGCACGGCGAGCCGCTGGTCGCACACCAGCCGCCGCAGGTCCTCGACCATCTGGTCACGGCCGAAGAAGAGGTGCCGGTCGGCAGGTTCGAACCGGGCGAGGCCCCGGTACGGCGAGGGCGCGTCCGCTTCGTCGTCACGCGCCGCGCCCGCGGCCGCCGCCTCCGCTTCCTTCCAGCGCGGCTTCCAGTCCGCGGGGTCGCCCCCGCAGGCCCGGACGTACCCCTCGACCACGGCCCAGGACGGCCAGTGCCGACCAGGTCGACGCCGTGCAGCTCCAGGTCTGCAACAACAACCCCCGGCTGATGACGTTCTTCGTCGTCGGCTTCAACCAGTACCACGAGCAGACCGGTTCACGATTCTGGGAAGTCCAGCCGAACTCCTGCACCACGGCGTGGGACTACTGGTGGCAGTCGGACCGTTCGGTCGAGCTCAACTACCAGCGCTCCGACATCGGCTGGCGCAACACGATCGTGTACATCCCTCGCCAGGACGATGGTGCCACCTGGACCTATTCGACCTCGTGACGGCGCCTCGCCGTGCTGTTCCCGGTCCCGCCCACCGCATGCCGGTCGGCGGGACCTCCTCTTGTCCCGCTTCGCCGAACCCTGCAGTCCGCTTTGATTTACCTGACGGGAGGCGGCTGCCGAACAACCTTCTGCCGGGCAGCGTGAGACGTGGGACCGAGCCGTTCCCGAGTCCCGGCAACCAACCGGCTGGAGAACGCTCGCGTTGTACGCCTTCATCCCCGGCCCCGGGACTACGCGATCACCGGCGTCCGCATCTACCGGACGACGGCGACAATGGCATCCGCGGCCCCCTCGGTCATCACGACCGAGGGGGCCGCGCTCGTTCCCGCGATGGTGGTCCGCGCGGCCGGTCCCTGGCCGCTGTGGTCCCCTCTGTGGCCGCGGAGGTCAGTTCCCGTCGGCCGCGTGGTGCATAGGTTCCCGGCAACACCTGATACATCGGAGAAGGGAGCCGACCGGTGAGTGAGCACCAGGACGACACCTGCGTGATCGGTGCCGGGCCCGCGGGACTGGCGGTCGCGAGGGCGCTGGCCGAGCGGGACCTGCCCTACACGCACATCGAGCGCCACACGGGACCGGGCGGGCTGTGGGACATCGACAACCCGGGCAGCCCGATGTACGAGTCGGCCCACTTCATCTCCAGCAAGAGCCTGTCCGGCTTCGGCGGCTATCCGATGCCGGACCACTTCGCCGACTACCCGCCGCACCGGCAGATCCTGTCCTACCTGACGTCGTTCGCCGAGGCCTACGGACTCAAGGACCGGATCGAGTTCGGCACCGGGGTCCGCAGCGTGGACAAGAACCCGGACGGCACCTGGACGGTCACCCGGGCCGACGGCCGAGCCAGTACGCACCGGCAGGTCGTCGTGTGCACGGGGGCGCAGTGGCACCCCAACGTCCCCGACCTGCCCGGCGACTTCACGGGAGAGGTCCGGCACACGGTCACCTACCGCAGCAGCGCCGAACTGCAGGGCAAGCGGGTGCTGGTGGTGGGTGCGGGGAACTCCGGGCTGGACATCGCATGCGACGCGGCGCGGTCCGCCGACCACGCGGCGATCAGCATGCGCCGTGGTTACTGGTTCATTCCCAAGCACCTGTTCGGCCGCCCGGTGGACACCATCGCCGCGGGCGGACCCCACCTCCCGATGTGGCTCCAGCAGAAGGTGTTCGGCGGCCTGCTGCGGCTCGTCAACGGCGACCCGCGCAGGCTCGGTCTGCAAAAGCCCGACCACAAGCTGTTCGAGACCCACCCGGCCATCAACTCGCTGCTGATCCACCACCTCCAGCACGGGGACATCACGGCCCGGCCCGGCATAGCGCGCGCCGAGGACCGGACGGTCCACTTCACCGACGGCACCAGCGACGACTTCGACCTGATCCTGCTGGCCACGGGGTACGTCCACAAAGTCCCCGTCGCGCAGCGGTACTTCGGCGACGAGCAGCACCCCGACCTCTACCTGTCCTCCTTCTCCCGCGAGCACGACGGCCTGTTCGGCGTCGGCTTCGTGGAGACCAACTCCGGGGCCTACCAGCTCTTCGACAGCCAGGCCCAGTTGATCGCCTCCTTCATCCGGGACGCGAGCGCCGGACTGCCGACCGCCGAGCGGTTCGCCCGCATGATCCGCAGCGACCGGCCGGACCTGACCGGCGGACTGAGGTTCGTCGACTCGCCGCGCCACACCGGCTACGTGCACAGCGACGCCTTCGTGAAGTACCTCGGCAAGGTGGCCGAAGGAATGGGCTGGCGCACCGCGGGCCGGCCGCCCCGGGCAACGTCCGCGCGACAGGAGGCGGTGGCGTCATGACGTACGACTTCCGTGACCGGGTCATCCTGGTGACCGGCGGCGCCGGAGGCATCGGCAGCGCCCTGTGCCACCGCTTCGCGGCAGGCGGTGCCCGCCTCCTCGTGGTCGACATCGACGAGGTGCGGGCCGAGCGGACCGCCGCCGAACTGCCCGGGAGCGGGCATGCCGGGCTGGGCTGCGACCTGCTGGACGGCGCCGCCGTGCAGCGGATGCTCGACGGGGTCGCGGCCACCCACGGGCGTCTCGACGTCCTCGTGAACAACGTGGGCATGACCAGCGCCGAACGGTTCGATGTGCGCAGCGTCGAGAGCATCGAGCGGGAGATCGACGTCAACCTGGTCGCCCCGCTGGTCACGACCCGGCTCGCCGTCCCGCTGCTGCGGGCCTCCGGTGACCCCCGGGTCGTCACGACCGTGTCCCTCGGCGGGATCTTCCCGCTGGGCGAGACCCCGATCTACACCGCCTCGAAGTTCGGGCTGCGCGGCGCGATGCTCGCCATCGGGCTGGACCTCAGGGCCAAGGGCATCCAGGCCGGTTCGGTGCTGCCGTCGGCGACCGACACGCGGATGCTCCGCCAGGAGGCCGTCGAGGGCGGGAACTCCATGCAGTTCCAGGAGGCGCCGCAGCAGCCCTCCGATGTCGTCAGAGCGGTCGTGAGCCTGCTGGACAAGCCCCGCCTGGAGTCCTACGTCCGGACCGGCGAGTCCTGGCTGGTGCGGTTCGCGATGCTGGCGCCGAACCTGCTGCCCAGGCTCTTCCCGTTGTTCCGCAAGCGGGGCGAGCGGGGCATGGCCCGCTATCTGGAGGACCTGCGCCGCAGGGGGCTGGCCCGCCAGGTCGGCGGCGGCCGGTGGGAACTGGTGGAGGAAGCATGAGCCGGACGGGCATCAGAGGCATCGTGAAGACACTCGACGTCGTCAATCCCGCGACGGGTGAACTGATCACGACCGTACCGGCGGCGAGCGAGCAGGACGTCGAGCTGGCGGCCGAGCGGGCCCACAAGGTCTTCGAGAGCGGCGTCTGGGCCGGCCGGTCCCCGCGGGAGCGAGCCGCTGTCCTGCTGCGCCTGGCCGACCTGATGGAGCGTGACGCCGAGCTCCTGGCGCGGCTGGACTGCGAGGACGCGGGCAAGCCGATCACGGAGTGCCGTACGGGAGACGTACCGGCCGCGATCGAGTCGATCCGCTGGTTCGCGGAGGCGGCCGACAAGGTCTTCGGCCGGGTCGCCCCCACCGGGCACGACAGCCTGGGGCTGGTGAGCCGGGAACCGGTCGGGGTGGCCGCCGCGATCCTGCCCTGGAACTACCCGCTGGCCATGGCCGCCTGGAAGGTCGGCCCCGCGCTCGCCGCGGGCACCAGTCTGCTGCTCAAGCCCGCCGAGGCCACCCCGCGCTCCGCCCTGCATCTGGCTGCTCTGGCGGCCGAGGCAGGCCTGCCGGACGGCGCGCTCACCGTCCTGCCCGGCCACGGCACCGTCACCGGTACGGCGCTCGCCCGCAACCCGCTGGTGCGCGCACTGTCGTTCACCGGATCCACCGCCACCGGACGTCGCATCCTGGCCGACGCGGCGGAGACCAACTTCAAGCGGGTCTCCTTGGAGATGGGCGGCAAGAGCCCTCAGATCCTCATGGCGGACGCGCTCGACTACGGCGACGAACTGATCGACAACATGACCGAGGCCGCGTTCCTGACCATGGGGCAGAACTGCACCGCCGGCTCCCGCGTCCTGGTCCACCACAGCATCGCCGAGGAGGTGCTGGACCGGTTCACCGCCGCGGCGGGGAGCCTGGCCATCGGCGATCCCGCCGACGCACGCACCCAGGTGGGGCCGCTCATCAGCCGTGCCGCCTTCGACCGGGTCTCGGCGGCGGTGGACGCGGCCCGCTCCGCCGGAGCCCGCGTCCAAACCGGTGGTCTGCCGCACGGTCTGCCACCGCGCGGTGCCTACTACCCGCCCACCGTGATCAGCCGGGCCCCGGCGGACGGCGACGTACTCACCAAGGAACTGTTCGGCCCGGTCGTCACCGTCCAGACCTTCACCTCGGAGGACGAGGCGGTGCGGTTGGCGAACGCCACCGAATACGGGCTCGCCGCCTCCGTATGGACCCGCGACCTCGACGCGGCGCTCCGGCTCGCGCGGGGTGTCGAAGCCGGGGTGGTCTCCGTCAACGCGTACAGCGAAGGGGACATCAGTACTCCCTTCGGCGGGTGGAAGCAGTCGGGGTTCGGGGGAGCGGAGAAGTCCACCGACGCCTTCGCGCAGTGGACCAGAGAGAAGACCGTCTGGATCCGCACGCGTTGACGGGGCGGGCCGGTGGCCCTGGCCCTGGCCCGGTGGCGCGTGGGCCGTCGCCCTACTGTTCCACGGCGTCCCCGCGCAGCCGGGCCGGGTTCACCCCGTGCCAGCGGTGCACCGCCCGCCGCAGTGCCCGCACGTCGGAGAAACCAGCCTGCCGGGCGATGTCCCGCAGGGTCAGCTCGCGGCGGCGCAGCAGCAGCTCGACCCGCTCGCGGCGCACCCCGTCGACGACCGCCTCGTACGTCGTGCCGCACTCGGCCAGCCGACGGCGCAGCGTGCGCTCGCTCGAAGCGTGCCGTCGGGCCTGCTCGACGAAGGACGGTACGTCGGGCAGGCTCTGCGCGATCGAGATCTCCAGCACCTCCAGCAGGTCCTGCTGATCACGCCTCGACGCCGCCTGCTCTTCCAGGAGCTCCACGACGGCGGAGTAGGTGACCCGGTCGCGGCCCGGCATCGGCCGTCCGGCCCACGCCGTGGGGAACACCAGGCGGTTCCCGACGGCGTCGAAGCGTATCGGGCAGCGGAAGAGCTCCGTGAACGGCCCGGTGTCGCGCGGGGCGGGGAAGGCGAACTCGACGCTCTGCGGGGCGAACTCCTCCCCGGAACTCAGCCGCGTGAGGGCGACGACGCTGGCGAACGCCTCCTCCGCCAGGAAGACCGCGACCGTCGGATCGAGCGCGGGATCGGGCAGCTCGGCCCGCAATGCGTAGCCGGCTTCCTCCGGCCCGGCCGACCAGACCACCATCGCCCCGGACAGGTTCTGGAAGCGCACGCCCGTCTCGATGGCCTCCCGCAGTGTGGCGGCGGCCATCTGGGCGAACCCCAGCAGACCCCAGGAGGTCAGGTGCTGCGCGGCACCCACCCGCAGGCCCAGGTGGGCGTCACCGGTGAGGTCCAACGCACGCCGGATGACGGCACTGCCCTGGCGGTAGGAGACCCGCAGCGCCGCCGAGCGCATCATCGCCTCGTCCAACCCGACCCGGACCAGCTCGGGCCGGAGGTCGACCCCGTACCCCTCGGTGACCGGGGTGAGACAGCGCAGGATGTTCGGCGGGATCGTCGCCGAGGTGCTGCGGTTGGTTCCCGGCGACTGCGCCGGGGCGGGGCTTTCGGGCATGGCGTTCCTCGTGCCGGGTCTTGCTTGCTGCACACACAGTAGAAGGGTTCGCTCGCCGAGGCGCTGATCAAGCCCTTCGTCGAGGGTGTGGACGCGCAGCGAACGGATCGTGCGGGCGGCCTCTTCGGCGTCCGCGTCCTTGGGGGCGACGTGCGGGGCGCCGGCTCGCACGGAACGGCGATCAGTCCGACGTGGTGGGGGACCACTCGTGCATCTCTCGGACCGGCTGGGCTCGTTCGCGGGCGGGCACGGCCCGGGCGTGCAGTGTCCGCATGGCGCGCAGCTGAGCGAGGTGCCCGCCCGGGAGCGTCCCCGGGCGGGCAGGCCTCAGGTCAGGATGACGTGCCGGTCACCGTGCTTCCGGACTTGGTCACCTGGTAGGTCACGGTGGCGCCGCTCCAGAAGTGGAAGGTGAGGTTGACGCGTGTGTTGTCCTTGACCGAATCGAGGAAGGCGGGCTTGAGGCGGATGGCCCTCTTGGCGTAGTCCGGTGCGAAGGCGGAGTTGAACTGCTGGTACGGCGTCCAGTCGGTCGGGCCGGCGTTGCCGCCATCGGCGTACTTGGCCTCCATCGTCGCCAGCTCGTCACCGCGGAACCGCGTGGGGAGGCTGAACGCACCGGTCGTGCCGGTCGTGCTCGACTGGGTCGGGGTGTCGTGGCTGAGCACCTGGATCCGCCATGGGATGCCTCGGGAGAAGGTGGCCTGGAGCGTCGCGTTGACGCCGTGGGCCCGGTTGCCGACGAGCCGGGTGAGCGTGGCCGCCTTCAGGGTCAGCCGGTTGCCGGACAGGGTGTAGTCCCTGCCCTTGACCAGCTTCGTGGTGCCCTGCTTGAGCGCCGTGAAGGCGGCTCCGTTCGGGGTGAGGGTGAGCGTACGGTCCTTTACGGGGCCGGAGTTCGGGACGAAGACGCGGTCCGATGAGGCTGTCGCCGAGCGCGTCGTCCAGCTGGACTTGATCTGGCGGAACAGCCCGGCGTCCTGCCACTTGCGCTTGGTGCGGTCATAGGAAGGAGCCGTTGTCCCACAGGACGGTGGTGACCTTGTTGGTGCGGGCGGCGTGACCGAGAGCCTCGAAGTACTTGAGCATCTCGCCGCGTTCCACCGCGCCGGGGCCGTGGTCGTAACCGAGCAGGCCGTACTCGCCGAGGACGACGGGGATGTTCTGGGCGACGAAGGTGTCGCGCATCCGCTTGAACGCCTTGTCCAGGTCTCCGCGGGCCTACGCGTCGAAGCGGGTGGAGCCGGGTGTACTTCGGTGCCGCTCCCTGATGGTCACTCCAGGTCACGGGGATGCGAATGCTCTTGAAGCCCTGGGCGCGGACCGAGTCCAGCAGGGCCTTGGTGGTGCGGGGCTGGCCCCAGTTGGTCTCGTTGGGAATGGCGTCCATGCTGTTGCCCGGATTCCAGCCCGGCTGCATCGCGGCCACGGCCGCCATCGCGTTGCCGGGAACCGGGGCCGTTGCCGCGGACGCCTTGGGCTTGGCGTCGTCGCCGAACGCCCCGAAGGCCGTGCCGTAGGCGATGACGCCCGCGGCGATCAGCGCCAGCGGTGTCCCCAGTGCGAGCCGAAGCCGGCGCCGGCGGTGTTGGGGGGCCTGCTGCTTCTTCATGTTCACCCGTTCTGGAGGATCGAACTGGTGCCACCCTTGAGTGGTCGCGCCTCCCAGAACGTTGCCGAGTTTCTCCGGCAATTCACAGACAGGGTCGGCGCCTTGTGCAGCGGCACAAAGCGGTGCACGGCTGTCGAAGAGAGGGCGGGTGAGTCCAGGCCCGTGCCGGCGGCGTTTGCCGCCGACGGCGAAGCCCGCGGCTGCGGCAGGGTGCAGCTATCCGTTCTCGATGCCGGGAGAACCTTGTGCGCCGCCCCGCACGGCCCGGGGCGAAGCCCCGAGTTCCCGGCGGCAGGCTTTGTTGAACGCCTGGAGGTCGGGAATGCCGACCGTGGCGGCGATCGCGGAGATGGAGAGGGTGGACTCGCGCAGCAGGTGCCGCGCGCGTTCCAGGCGGCGCTGTCGGATGTAGGCGACGACCGTGTCGCCGGTGGCCGCGTGGAAGAGCCGGGTGAGGTG
Source organism: Streptomyces sp. HD (assembly GCF_028369295.1). GTDB lineage: Bacteria > Actinomycetota > Actinomycetes > Streptomycetales > Streptomycetaceae > Streptomyces. The sequence continues at coordinate 12,850 of NZ_JAQMYP010000080.1, read as the reverse complement.
GTTGTGGGAGACCCCTGCGGCGCGGGCCACGCTCGGAACGGTGAGGGGGTCTGCCAGCCGGGACTCGATGTAGGAAGTCGCTGCGGTGACGGCCGGGTGGGGGTCGTGCCGGGGACCCTGCGGGACGGGCGGGGTGAGCTGGCCGATGCGCCACAGGACAGTCCAGACCTCGGCCGTGGCCCGGACCGGAGTGCTCGGCCAGGCGGCGATGGCCTGGAGCATCAGCGCGGACAGTGCGGGCAGCTCCGGGCCCGCGTCCTGCATGACGGGCACCGTGCGGGGTTCGCCGGTGGCGGGCAGGCGCAAGTGGGCGTACAGGTGCTCGGATCGCCCCCGGTAGCGGTACCGGACGGTCGTGCCGGGCGGTACGAGACTGACCCGGCCGGGGCGGACGGCGTGGGGGGTGCCGTCGACGGTGAGGTCGGCCTCGTACCGGTACAGGTGCAGCTGCCACAGATCGGGCAGGCGGAAGACGTCGGTGTGCCCGGCCGGGCCGTGGACAGCGACGCCGACGTTGGCTACGACGGGTGGCTCGTCCAGGCGTACTACGACCTCATGCATGGTGAAAAATTACCAGTGGTGGTGAGCTGGGCCCACGCGCCCGACCCGGTGCGCTCCTTACCGTGGTGGACATGACGACAACCGGAGAGCATTTGCTCAGCTCGGTGCAGATGGCGCACTTCGTCGCCCACGGCTCGCTGCGCATGGACGCCGTGGTGCCCGCGGAGATGAACGCCGAGGCACTGGAGGCCTTCGCGGCCGGAATCCCGCCGGTGCCGTACGGCACGCCCGTCCCCGAGGCTTGTCCCGAGAAATCCTTCATGCGGCGCCTCGTCGAAATACCCGAGGTCGCGGGCGCGTTGCGCAGTCTCGTCGGACCCGATCCGACCATCGACCACCACGCCGTGCACATCCGGGAGCCGCACGAGGGCGCCGCGCAGCCGCTGCACGGGGACGCGATCATCGACGTACGGACCGACGCGTTCGATGTGCAGCTCATGTACTACCCGCAGGAGGTGACGCTGGACATGGGCGGCACGCTCAGCGTGCCCGGCAGCCATCTGCGGCGTACGAACGAGAGCGACACCGGCCGGTACCAGAACCTGCGCGGCCAGAGCCGACTGGTCTGCCCGGCGGGCACCGTGGTGTTTCTGCACCATGGCCTCTGGCACGGCGGCCGGCGCAACGACAGCGGCACCCGCCGCTACATGTTCAAGATCCGCTTCAACCCGACGGTCCGTCAGCGGCGGCTGTGGGACACCTCGGACCTGTCGGACCCGCGTGTGGCGGAGGAGTTGAACACCGGCTTCCCCTGGTACGAGCAGGCGACCGGCCGCCTGGAGCTCTACAACCGCGTACTGCTGTGGCGGGCGCTGACCGGCGACGACGGCTTCGACCTCGACTACTGGGTCACCCGCGTCTCCAACCGACCGCAGGAGGTTCCCGCATGACCACGATCGCTCCCGTCTCGACCCCGACCGAGACATCGACCTCGACTCCGACCGAGACATCGAGCCCGACCGAGACATCGACCCCGACCCCGACCCCGACCGCCTCCGCGGTCCGCCAGCAGGTGCTGGTGCTGTACCTGTCCACGTCGGCCCTGGACTCCTGGGTCGTCGGCTGGTCCCTCTATGACGGCACCGGCCGCACGTCACCCACCACGGGCGACAGCGACGAGCCTCCCTATGAGACGGGCCTGGCCGCCCTGTGCGACGGCTGGCGCCTGATCCAGGCGGCTCAGCTGATCCCGCCGTATCCGGGGCACGAGTACGACGTGTCGTTCCTGAAGCACGAGTTCTTCTTCGAGAAGCTCGTGGCTCTGGACGACGCCGCCCAGTGACCGCCCGCTGCCCTCGGCCCCCCTGGCCGGATCTCCTCGTCGAGGGTGGGCCGGGGCAGGTCGTCGATGCGTTTCGCGAAGGCGGATTCGGATCGGGGGAAGACCGTGGTGTGTCCGGCGGGGCGTGACGGACACATAGGACCTCCTTGAGCTGAACCGATGACCTATTCGAAGCGCTTCGACAGACGTTTCGGCTGGCAGTGGGCGTGCCCGGAGGTCGAGGCCGTCACATCAGTAAAGTCATGAGAAAAGTATTCCTCCCGGCACCTCGGAGGAATCTTGGAAGCGACCCTTGTGCGCCCATGTGGCCTGACTTAACCTCGCAGCAACATCGAAGCGCTTCGACTACGAGATGCGTCGAAGTCGTTGGATGTCTGCTTTCAGCTCAGCCAGTCCAGTCACGACACCGCAGCCGACGGCCCATCGCCGGGTGTTCAGGTGCGCCATGAAGGGTTGACGCAATGACGCCGAATGCCGCCTCCTCCGGACCGAGCCGGAGAAGCTTCCTCGCCTCCACGGCGGTCGCCACCGCAGCGGTGGCCGGGGGAATGCCGCTGCTGTCCGCCTGCGGAGGTTCCGACAACACGTCGCGAGAGGGCACCACATCGGGCAAGGCGGCCGACAAGCTGCTCCCGACATACGTAGCCAGCGCGATCGCCGAGCCGGACATTCCGGCGAAGAACGGTTCGGCGGCCGGCTACACCGGCAAGGTCGACCTCGCGGCCCTCGCCACCTCGGTCCCGGACAAGCTCGGCACCGGCGCCCCCGTCAAGATCATGTCCCCGCTCTGGGGCTCCCCGCCGAAGGGCGACTGCGCCTACTACAAGGCGCTCGACGCCGCGGCGGGCACCAAGATCACCTGGCAGAACCAGGACGGCAACACCTACGCCCAGAAGCTCGGTGCCGTCCTCGCCTCCAGCTCCATACCCGACATGGTGGTCGTGCCCAGCTGGATCCTGAACGGCGGGAAGATACCGAACGCGGTCACCGCGAAGTTCATGGACCTGGGCCCCTATCTGACGGGCGACAAGGTCAAGAAGTACGCGAACCTGGCCGCGATTCCGTCCGACGCGTGGCGTATGGGCATCTTCGGCGGCGCGCTGCGCGGCATCCCGATGTGCGTCGCCCCCGCGAGCTTCATCGTGCCCTACTACCGCAAGGACATCTTCGACGAGAAGGGCTACACCGTACCCAAGTCGCCCGAGGAGTTCCTCAGTTGGGCCAAGGACGCCACGAGCGCCAAGGCCAAGGTGTGGGCCTGCGGTGACCTGACCTGGATCACGGGGAGCATCTTCGGCAACGCCCCGGACTGGAACATCGATGCCGACGGCAAGCTGAGGTACAGCAAGGAGCGGCCCGAATACCTCGAAGCCCTGGAGTGGTCCCGCAAGCTGTTCGCCGCCGGTGTGGTTCACCCCGACGACAGGGCGCGCTCCGGCGACGCGAGCCAGCGCTTCGCCGCCGGACAGATCCTGGTCTTCCAGAGCGACATGTCCGCCTGGTACACCAAGGCCGCCGAACAGGCCAAGGCCAACCCGGACTTCCAGATCGAGGCCATGGACCTCTTCGGCGCCGACGGCGGCAACCCGACGATCTGGGCGACCTCGCCCGCCAACATCTGGTCGATGATCCGCAAGGGCGCCTCGAAGGAGACCGTGGAGAATGCGCTGGCCGCCGCCAACTTCGCGGCCGCGCCCTACGGCACCAAGGAGCGGATGTTCGTCGACTACGGCGTCGAGGGCACCCACTACACGGTCAAGGGCGGCGTCCCGGCCAAGACCGACCAGGGCAACTCCGAGGTGATCAACGCCTGGCAGATGCTGGCGACCCCGGCTCCCTACCTCGCCCACCCCGACCTCCCCGAGATCGCCCGCAAGCAGGTCGAGTACCAGCAGCGGATGGGTGCCTTCCTGAAGAAGACGTCGCTCTACGGCATGACCGTCGTCGAGCCGGCCCGCTACGCCACCCTCAAGAGTCCGTTCGAGCAGCTTGAGATCGACTTCGTGCGCGGCAACAAGAAGCTCTCCGACGTGCAGGCGGCCATCTCGACCTGGAAGTCCTCCGGCGGCGACAAGCTGCGCGACTGGTACAAGGAACTCCTCGACAAGAACGGCAGTGGCAACTGATGTCCCTCACGGCCGGGAGCAGGCCCGACGGGACCCGTCCCCCCGCCGCCGTCGAGGAACCGACGGCCGCGGTCACCGCCGTCACAGCGAAGGTGCGGGCGCCGGGCAAGGCGGGCAAGGTGCCCTGGCGGATCCGGCTGCGCCGCGACCGCGCGCTCATCCTGATGACGCTGCCCGTCATCCTGCTGCTCCTTCTCTTCAACTACGTTCCGCTGCTCGGCAATGTCGTCGCCTTCCAGGAGTACGACCCGTACATCTCCAGCAATGGCGTCACGGCGATCTTCCACAGCCCCTGGGTGGGCGTGGAGCAGTTCTCGCGGATGGTCGACGACCCGCTGTTCTGGGCCTCGGTGAAGAACACCCTCATGCTGTTCTTTCTCCAACTGGTGCTGTTCTTCCCGGTCCCCATAGCCCTGGCCCTGGTCATCAACAGCGTGATCCGGCCCCGGGTGCGGGCCGTGGCGCAGGCGATCATGTATCTGCCGCACTTCTTCTCCTGGGTCCTCGTCGTCACCGTGTTCCAGCAGATCCTCGGCGGCGCGGGCATCATCGCCCAGACCCTGGAGAACCACGGGTGGACCGGTTTCGACCTGATGACCAACCCGGACATCTTCAAGTACCTGGTCACCGCGCAAGCCGTGTGGAAGGACGCCGGCTGGGGGATCATCGTCTTCCTCGCCGCGCTGTCCGCGGTCAGCACCGACCTGTACGAGGCCGCCGCCATGGACGGCGCGGGGCGCCGGCGCCGCATGTGGCACGTGACGCTGCCCGCACTGCGCCCGGTGATCGCGCTGCTGCTGGTGCTGCGGGTGGGCGACGCGCTGAGCGTCGGATTCGAGCAGTTCCTGCTCCAGCGGGACGCGGTCGGTGCCAATGCCGCCGAAGTCCTCGACACCTACGTGTGGTTCATCGGTATCAAGTACGGCGACTTCAGCTACGCGACCGCGGTCGGCCTCGCCAAGGGAGCCATCGGAGTGTGTCTCGTCCTCCTCGCGAACAAGTTCGCGCACATGCTCGGCGAGCAGGGGGTGTACCAGAAGTGAGCCTCAACACGCAGCTCATCCGCAGTCTCAAGGCCCCCGCCCGCCCCGTGTGGGAGGAGCCGCCCAGCAAGGCCGGACTCACCGCCAAGGGCGGATTCCTGGCCTTGTGCTGCCTGGGGGTCCTGGGCCCGCTGTGGATCGTGATCGTCACCAGCCTCTCCCCGAAGCCGGTGATCGACCGGGCCGGCGGCCTTGTCGTGATGCCCCAGGGCATCACCTTCGTCAACTACGCGGAGCTGCTCGGCGGCGGCCAGGTCAGCCGGGCGATCACGGTCTCGGTCGGTGTCACGCTCTTCGGCACGCTGTTCTCGATGACGGTGTCGGTACTGGCGGCCTACGGACTGTCGCGGCCGGGGAGTCTGGGCCACCGGTTCTTCCTGATGACCATGATGGTGACCATGTTCTTCGGGGCCGGGCTCATTCCGACCTACCTACTGGTGCAGTCGCTGGGCCTGACCGACACCTATCTGTCGCTGGTCCTGCCGAGCGCGGTCAGTGTCTTCAACATCCTCGTCCTTCGGGCCTTCTTCATGGGGATCTCACCCGAACTCACCGAGTCCGCACGGATCGACGGGGCCAGTGACCTGCGCATCCTGCTGACCATCATCATGCCGCTGTCGCGGGCCGTGCTGGCCGTCATCTCGCTGTTCTACGCGGTCGGCTACTGGAGCGCCTGGTTCAACGCCTCGATCTACCTCACCGACCAGGACATGATGCCGCTGCAGAACGTGCTCATCCAGCTGGTCCAGAAGAACACCGAGGCGCCCACGGGGCTCCAGCAGGCGGTTCGGACCGGGCAACTGTCCGCTCTGGGCCTGCAGATGGCTGTGATGGTCCTCGCCCTGATCCCCGTCGCGGTCGCTTCTCCCTTCGTCCAGCGGCACTTCAAGAAAGGCATGCTCACCGGCGCGATCAAGGGCTGAAGCCGCGGACCCGCCTATCGCACCAGCCCCTGTCCCTGGGCCGTTCCGCCCATCCCACAGAACATCGCCACCAACGCACGCGGAGTTCAGTACGGGGAGATTGCCTGATGCCCGACCTGAGTGACACGACACGAGGCCGCCTGCTGTTCGGCGGCGACTACAACCCCGAGCAGTGGCCCGAGGAGACCTGGCACGAGGACGTCCGGCTGATGAAGGAGGCCGGGGTCAACTCGGTCACCCTCGGCGTCTTCTCCTGGTCGAAGCTGGAACCGGAGCCGGGTGCCCGGGAGTTCGGCTGGCTGGACACGCTGATGGACCTGATGCACGAGAACGGCATCGGCGTCGTCCTCGCCACCCCCACCTCCTCGCCCCCGCCCTGGATGGGCCGGCTGCACCCCGACACGCTGCCCGCCACCGAGGACGGCCGCACCGAGTGGTGGGGCGGCCGGCAGCACTTCTCGCACTCCAGCGCCACCTACCGGCGCTACGCCGCCGCCATCACCGAGGACCTCGCCGCCCGCTACGGCAGCCACCCGGCCCTGACGATGTGGCACATCAACAACGAGTACTGCACCTTCGACTACGGCGACGAGGCCGCCGCCGCCTTCCGCCGCTGGCTGCGCGCGAAGTACGGCACCCTCGACGCGCTCAACGAGGCCTGGGGCACCGCCTTCTGGAGCCAGGGCTACGACACCTGGGACGGCATCCTGCCGCCCCGCCTGCCCCACTACATGCGCAACCCCACCCAGGTGCTGGACTTCCGGCGCTTCACCTCCGACATGCTCCTGGAATGTTTCGTCGCCGAGCGGGACATCGTCCGTCGGCACACCCCGCACATCCCCGTCACCAGCAACTTCATGCCGCTGTGGATGGGCCAGGACGCCTGGCGCTGGGCCGAGGAGGAGGACGTCGTCTCCGTCGACATCTACCCCGACCCGCACGACCCGCTCGGCGCGCAGAGCGGCGCCCTCGTCCACGACATGACCCGCTCCCAGGCGCGCGGGCCGTGGATGCTCATGGAACAGGCCGCCGGGCCCGTCAACTGGCGGGGCGTGAACCACCCCAAGCCACGCGGCCTCAACCGGCTCTGGTCCCTCCAGGCCGTGGCCCGGGGCGCCGACGCCGTCTGCTACTTCCAGTGGCGGCAGTCCCGGCAGGGCGCGGAGAAGTTCCACTCCGGCATGCTCAGCCACGCCGGGGAGCCCGGCCGTACCTTCCAGGAGGTCAAGCAGCTCGGCGCGGACCTGGAGCGGATCGCCCCCGACGTGACCGGGCGGAGCATCACCGCGAACATCGCGGTCCTGCACGACTGGCACGCCTGGTGGGCCGGCGCCCAGGACGGCCGCCTGTCCAGCCAGATGGAGTATCCGGACGTTCTGCGAGCCTGGCACCGAGCACTTTGGCAGGCGCATCTCACCACCGACTTCGCCCACCCCGAGCACGACCTGACTCCGTACTCGGTGGTCGTCGTGCCGCAGCTGTACGCGCTCACCGACGCTGCGATCGACAACCTCCTCGCCCACGTCCGCCAGGGCGGCACCCTCGTCTGCGGATTCCAGACCGGCGTCGCCGACGAGGACGACCGCGTCCGCCCCGGCGGCATGGACCCCAGGCTGCGCGAACTGTTCGGCATCCGCACCCTGCACGAGTGGTGGCCGCTGGACGCGGGGGAGACCGTCACCTGCGAGGGCTTCCGGGGATCCCTGTGGTCCGAGGAGCTGGAGGCCGACGGCACCGCCGACGAGACCATCCAGTACAAGGGCGGTGAACTCGACGCACTGCCCGCGGTCCTGCGCAAGGGGCGTGCCTGGTACGTCTCCACGCTCCCGGAACCGGACGCGCTGCGCGACCTGCTGGCCCGCGTCACCGCCGGCGCGGGCGTGCGACCCGTACTCGACGGCCTCCCCGAGCAGGTCGAGGCCATACGCCGGGGCGAGGTGCTGTTCGTGCTGAACCACGGCCGGGAGCCGGTGACCGTAGCGGTGCCCGGCTCCCACCGCGACCTGCTGACGGGGACGGTCGTCATCGACCGGGTCACCCTCGGCCGCTACGGGGCGGCGGTGCTCCAGCCATGACAGCACTGACCTGAGGTCGAACCGACCTGGGCGCCCGGCCGGGCGAGGGCGGTTGTGAAGCCGACTCGCACGGTTCGTATCGGAGTCAGGACTTCTTCCGGCGACACGGAGCCGATCGACGTCGTTGCCGGAGATGACCACGTCCTCACCCTGGGGACGTGGTAGTACCCCCCACACTTCCCCCCACCCGTGGAAGGGACACCATGGTTAACAGCAAGATACGCAGGATCACCATGGCGGTGCTGGCGCCGACGATGGCTCTGGGTGCCACCGTCGGCCTCGCCTCCGCCCCCGCGTCGGCCGCGGTCTGGAACTCCTGCGACCAGTGGGCCAGCACCAAGCTGGACGGCTACACGCTCTACAACAACATCTGGGGCTCCGGCGCGGGCGCCCAGTGCGTCTGGGCCAACTCCGGGACCGGCTGGGGAGTCTGGGCCGACCACCCCAACAGCGGTGGCATCAAGTCCTATGCCAACTCGACGAAGACGATCAACAAGACGATCGACTCCCTCGGCTGGCTGACCAGCGACTACAACGTCAGCGTCCCGTCGTCCGGCGCGTACAACACGTCGTACGACATCTGGGACAACGACCACGACTACGAGATCATGCTCTGGGTCAACTACAACGGAGCCGTCGGCCCGATCGGTTCCTTCCAGGAGAACGTCAACCTCGGCGGACACAACTGGAACGTGTACAAGGGCACCAACGGGTCCAACGAGGTGTTCTCGTTCCTGCGGACGTCCGACTCCAGCTCCGGCACCGTGGACATCAAGCCGGTCCTCCAGTGGATCGCCTACAACAAGCGCTGGATGCCCAGCAACGAGATCATCGGTGACGTGCAGTTCGGCTATGAGATCACCTCGTCGGCCGGCGGGCTCAACTTCAACACCAACAACCTGACCGTCAACGGCGGCTGACCCGACAACAGGGCCGAGGTCGGTCCGCGTCCTGCCAAAGACGCGGTCGGCCTCGGCCCGCAGTAACGAGGTGGTCCGGGACGGCACGTGCACTGATCGCGGTGCGCGGCGGGATCAGTGCCGGGCGAACTGGACCGGGGTGGGTTGTACGACGTCCGGCCGCACCGTGATTCCGTTGATGGTCAGCCGTTCGCCGTAGATGTCGGTGAGTCTGATCGCGCCGCCGCATCCGCTGCCGTCGGCGGAGATGAAGTAGTTGTAGCTGGTGCGGGGCAGTTGCCGCCAGCCGCCTGAGGTGCGGATTTCCAGCCCGGCGACCGGGTTGCGGTGGCCGATCGCCTGGAGGGCGCACCAGTGGGGGCTGGAACCGGTCTTGTACCGCATGGAGATCGTGTCGGAGGTGCTGGGGCTCACCAGGCTCCAGGTGATGGGGATCCGGCCGACCTTGAGATCGGCGAGTTTGGCGAATGCCTGCTGGCTGAGGTCGATCTGCCCGGGCGCGCAGGGCAGGGGGCACTCGTTGGTGATCCGTACGGTGATGGATTTGCCGTTGGCCGCGCGGACATGCACATAGGCGCCGCACGCCTTGGACGTGTCGTAGTCGGTGGTGTTCATGGCCGCGATCATGAGGTCGGGGCTCGGGCCGAACAGACAGGCGCCGTTTCCGTCCCCGGCCTCGTAGGCGGTGGCGACGCCCTGGTGGGTGGTGGCGGGCTGAAGCCGTCCTGCCTGCGAGGTCGTGGCAGGCTTCTGCTGGGGCCGCGGGGTGTCACCGGGCGACGGTCGTGCTGACCTGGTGGTCGTCGGCGTGCTCGACGGGGTGGGAGAGCCGGTCGGGCTCGCCTTCGCGCTCGGGGTGGCCGTCTTGTCGGCGGCGGTTGCTCTCACCTGGGTGCTGGCGACGGGAGTGGCCGCCGCAGGCTCTGGATCGGCGTTGCGATCGGGGAGCAACGTCATGACCAGGTAAACGAGAACGCCCGCGGCGATCAGCGTCGATGTGGCGCCCAGCAGGAGCCTGCGCCTGTGTCTGCGCTGCCGCGCGGCCTGCCTCGGTGTGTTCATTTCCTGTCCGTTCGCAAGATCGAGCCGATGGTGCACTCCTGAGTGGTCACAGGAAGCGCAAAGGTTGCCGACGATTTCTGACAGGAAGTGGCCGAGGGAGATTGGGGACGGGCCCCGCCCCGCACGCGGGGCGGGGCCCACATGGTCAGCAGGACGAGTTGGTCTGGGTGAGCAGACCCAGCCGCCATGGCAGAAGGTTGTAGTCACCGTCGGCGTTCGGGTCCTTGCCCTGGAACAGGTACTGCAGTTTGCAGGGCGGGATCGTGAGCGTCTGGTCGTAGCCTGCGCGGATCATCTCGCCGTGGCTGATGTCCCGGGTCCAGGCACCGGCGGGGAACGTCACGTTGCCCGACTTGGCGAACGGGTTGCTCTCGGACGCGGCCAGTGGCGTCCACGAGGCGGCGAGGCTGCTCGCGGTCCAGGAGCGGAAGTAGCGCCGGCCGTCGGAGCCGACGGCTTCGACGAGCAGCAGGTACTGGTTGCTGCCCTGCACCTTGTAGACGTTGCTCGCTTCGAACAGGGCGAACTTGGAGTCCTGGGCTGCGATGACGGTGTTGGTGAACCCGTTCGGGAACTGGCCGACGGGCGTCTGGGAGCGGTAGAGGTGGCCGTTGTCGTCGGAGGAGAACAGGTAGCAGTTGGCGCTGTCGCAGATCACCCACATGTCGACCCAGTAGCCGTTGCCGATGTTCTGCTTGATGATGTCCGGCATCGACGAGTAGAAGTGGCGCGGGGCGCTCCACCCGTTGGGGTTGCTGATGTCCGGGTTGGTGGAGTACGACGCGTTGCCGGTCTGGTAGACGAGGTACCACAGGCGCTGCGGCGCGTAGTAGAAGACCTGCGGTGCGGCCCGGTACCCGGCGCCGATGGCGGTGCGGTCGAGGTAGTGGTGGGTGGCAGACCCGGCCTGGGACCAGTCGGTGAAGTTCAGGTACACCAGGTTGTACCCGGATGAGCCGGCGACGCTGGCGAACACGTGGTACTTGCCGTTGTACTGGACGACCGTCGGATCCTTGATCCCGGCGATGTTGTGGGTGGCGTCCGACTTCGGTGAGATCAGCTTCCCGCTGGAGTTCCAGGAGAAGCGGGAGGGCAGCGCGGCGGCGGACTTGTGCGAACGTGCGGCGGACCGGTCCGAACGGACGCCGGACCGCTGCGTAGCGGCCGAGCCGCCCAGCGCGGTGAGCGTCGACTGGTAGGCCGGCTTCTTGTTGCCGCCCCGGTCGAACAGCAGCGGGTTCTCACTGCTGCGCCAGGAGTCGCTGTCGCGGATGCCCCAGACGGTGATGCCGGTGCAGCGCGCCACGTTCATGCAGGCCCGGACCGTGTTCGCGTACGCCGTCGGTGGCGCCTGCGCGATGTCCAGCTCGGTGATCTGGACGTCCACGCCGAGGGCTGCGAAGTTCGACAGCGTCGTCTGGAAACTGGCGGGCGGACCGCCGGCGCCGAAGTGGGCCTGGAGACCGACGCAGTCGATGGGCACACCGCGCGACTTGAAGTCGCGCACCATGCGGTAGACGCCCTGGGTCTTGGCCGCGTTCCAGTCCTCGATGTTGTAGTCGTTGTAGCAGAGCTTGGCCGCGGGATCGGCGGATCGCGCGGTGCGGAACGCCTGCTCGACGAAGCCGGTGCCCAGCACGTCCCGGAAGACCGAGCTGCGCATCTGGCCGCTGCCGCCGTCGGCGAAGGCCTCGTTGACCACGTCCCAGGAGTGGATCCGGCCCTTGTAGCGGTTCATCACGGTGGTGATGTGGTTGTTCATCACGCCGCGCAGCGTGTTCGCGTCCCTGATGGAGCTGACCCAGCCGGGCAGTTGGGAGTGCCACACCAGCGTGTGGCCACGCACGCGCTGACCGCGGGCCGTGGCGCGGTTGAAGATCTGGTCGGCGGCGCCGAAGGTGAACGAGCCGCGGGACGGCTCGGTCGCGTCCCACTTCATCTCGTTCTCGGGTGTGACCGAGTTGAACTCGCGGTCCAGGATCGTGGAGTACGTGCCGTCGCCGAGCCTTCCGGCGGCCACGGCGGTTCCGAAGTACCGGCCGCTCTGGGCCGCTTGGGCGCCGAGAGTGGAGGCCCGGACGGCGTCGGGCGCGGCGGTCGCGGCGACGGGCGTCACCAGGGCGCCGACGGCCAGCAGGGATAACACCGAGGCTCGGCGACGACCGAGCCGCTTCAGCGGGTTCATGGTTCTCCTCTGCGATTGGCGGGGGTTGGGTGGCCAGCCTTGGCGAGGGCATGACATGTCCACGGGTCGCTCTCTGTGAGCATCCAGGATGATAGGGGTCTGATACATCCCGTCAATATGTCTCGCATGATTCGTTATTAGCTCCGAAATATTTCGCCAACCAAGGTGCTCGGGGGCATTGGGATGTTTCCCGTGAGGCTCTGCGGCGCCGGTCAACGAGACGTCGGCTGGCATGCGTGGCGGCACTGCTGGTGTTGACATGCTCAGGAGTCTCCCTAGTATCCGTGAGGCCGGCGATCCGAAATTCACTCGAAATTTCGAACGGTCGCTAACGGCACTACTCACGGCACGGACCAGCCACACGCAGTGGTCATCCGCTGTCTGACCACCATTCGGACGTCGCCGGTGGCCGGCCCACGGCGCCCTCCTCTGAAAGGAGCCCACGTTGCCCGGACGATCAGGCAGACGACTGCTCCATGTCTTCGCGGCCGCCGCGCTGGCGGTCGCCGCGTCCTTCACGGCTGCTGCCCACTCCACCGCTTCGGCCGCCCCCGGCAGCCCCGCACTCACCCCACCCCTGGGTTGGAACAGCTGGAACAGCTTCGGCTGCGGCATCACCGAGGCTCAGGTCCGCGAGGCCGCCGACGCGATGGTGTCCTCGGGCATGCGCGAT
>NZ_JAQMYP010000008.1 GCF_028369295.1 Streptomyces sp. HD | reverse complement strand
GTACTCCAACCAATTAGGCTCGCATGTATGCGCTATGACCTCATCATCTTCGACAACGACGGTGTGCTCGTCGACAGCGAACCCATTTCCAACCGGCACCTCGCCGCGTACCTCACTGAGCTGGGGCACCCGACGTCGTACGAGGACTCCATCCGGGACTACATGGGATCGGCGATGCACCGGATTCACGAGCTGGTGCTGGAGCGGACCGGGGAGCGGCTGCCGGAGGACTTCGACGATGTCTTTCATGCGCGCGTGTTCGCCGCGTTCGAGCGGGAGCTGAAAGCTGTGGGCGGCGTCGAGGACGTGCTGGAGAAGCTGGTCGGGGATGGGGTGGCGTACTGCGTGGCCTCGTCCGGGAGCCATGAGCGGATTCGGGTGGGGCATCGGACGACAGGGCTTGAGCGGTTCTTCGACGACGGGCGGGTCTTCAGTTCGCAGGATGTGGGGCGGGGGAAGCCGGCTCCTGATCTGTTTCTGTACGCGGCCGAGCGGATGGGTGTCGCGCCGGAGCGGTGTGTCGTCGTCGAGGACAGTCCGCTGGGGGTCCAGGCGGCTGTCGCGGCCGGGATGGATGTCTGTGGGTTCACCGCCATGACGCCTGCCGACAGGCTTGTCGGCGCCACTCAACTCTTCTCGGACATGCGTGAGTTGGGCGACCTGCTGGTCTGACATTTGTCATGCCGAGCTCGGGACGATCGTTTCTACTGGCGGACCCCGGCCGGGCGAGAACCTGAGGGCATGACGACGAAGACGAGCAGGACGGCGAGCAAGCGGAATGCCTTCGGGGGGCTGGTCGTGGATGTGGCCGTGCCCGTTGGTTCGTACTACCTCTTCAAGGACGGCTTCGGGGCGAGCACGTTCACGGCGCTTGCCCTGAGCAGTGTGGTGCCGGCTGTCCGGACGTTGTGGTGTGCGGTCCAGGAGCGGAGGGCCAACGGGCTCGCCGCGCTCATCCTGGTCGTGAACGTGGTGTCGTTGCTGCTCAGCTTCGTGTCCGGTGATCCGAGGCTGATGCTTGCCAAGGACAGCGGGGTCAGCAGCACGATCGGGATCGCGATCCTGGTGTCGGTGGCGCTGCGGCGGCCGATGATGACCGAGGGGTTCAAGCCCTTCCTGGTGCAGGGGGATCCGGCCAGGCAGGCCGCGTGGGATCGGCTGGCGGGTGGGGGCGCCACAGGGTCCGGTGCGTTTCTGCGGGCGGAGCGGGCCTTCTCCGTTGTGTGGGGTGTCGTACTGCTTGCCGAGTGTGCGGTGCGGGTCGTGGGTGCCTACACGGTGCCGGTGGACACGATGGTGTGGCTCGGGTCCGTCGTCCTGGTCGGTGCCATGGCGCTGGCCTTCGTGGTCAGTCGGGTCATCGCCGTCGAGCCCATGGCACGGCTGCTCATTGCCGAGGTGAAGGTGGCCGAGGCCGCCGCGAGGTCGGACGTTGGCGTGGCCGCCTGAGGCGGCACCCGTAAAGCTGAGGGAAATTCATCTTTGGCTGGATCTACCCACAGGTAGTCCGGGGCCCTACGCTCGCCGCCATGACTGATGTGCTGCGGCGCGGTAGGGCCTCGTTGGCGTTCAGCTTCTTCGCTCAGGGTGTTGCCTTTGCGCTGCTCGTGACCCGGATTCCGGCCATTCAGGACCGGTACGGGGTCTCTGACGCGCTGCTGCCCGCGTTCCTCGCCGCCGTGCCGATTCTGGCCGGGGTCGGAAGTGTGACGACCGAGCGGCTGGTGAAGCGAATACCGCCGAGCCGGCTGCTGCGGTGGTCCCAGCCCGTTGTGCTCCTGGCGCTGCTCGGGGCCGGGGCCGGGGAGCGGACGGTCGAGCTGGCGGTCGCGCTTGCCGCGTTCGGGCTGGCTGTGGGGGCGCTCGACGCCTCGATGAACATGCTCGGGGTGAGTCTGCAGCGGTCGTACGGGCGCAGCATCATGCTCAGCTTTCATGCGGCGTACAGCCTGGGTGGGATTGTGGGGGCGTCGCTGGCGTGGGTGGGGGCGCACTGGGATCTGGCGCTGGTGGTGTCGTATCTGCCGGTTGTCGTGGTGTTGTTGCCGGCCGTGCTGGTGGGGAGTCGGTGGTACGTCGATCAGGGCCGTGGGGGCGGTGCCGGGGGCGTCGTGGTGGACTCGGGAGGCTTGGAGGGATCGGCGGGCTCAGGAGAGAGCGGGCCTGTCGTCTTCAGGATGTTGTTGCCGCTGTGCCTCGTGATGACCTTCGCGTATATCGGGGATTCCACCGTCTCCAACTGGAGTGCGAAGTATCTGCAGGACGTGTTGGGGAGTTCGGAGCAGCTGGCGACCGTGCCGTACAACGTCTATATGGTCACCACGTTGCTGGGGCGGGCCATCGGGGACATCGGGGTACGGCGGTTCGGGGCCGTTGTGGTGGTGCGGATGGGGGCGCTGGTGGCTGCCGGCGGGTTCGCGGTGGTGGCCGGGGCGCCGGGGGCGTGGGTCGGGATGGTGGGGTTCACGCTGCTGGGGATCGGGTTGTGTGTGCTGGTGCCGCAGACGTTCGCGGCGGCGGGGCGGCTGTTTCCGGGGGCTTCGGATACGGCTGTTGCGCGGCTCAATGTGTTCAATTACGTGGGGTTTTTGATCGGTTCGCCGTTGGTGGGGGCGCTGGGCGATGCGTGGAGTTATCGCGGGGCGATGCTTGTGCCGATGGTGTTGGTGCTGGTGACGCTCGTGTACGCCCGGTCGTTCGCCGCTCAATCGGACCGATACGGTGGCGGGCATGAGCGGCCGCGCACAGCTGATGTGGGACGAGGCAGTAACGGGCTATGACTTCGGCCGGGACCATCCGATGGACCCGGTCCGGCTCGCGCTGACCAGGAGACTCGTCGATGCCTTCGGGCTGGACAAGGACGTGGATGTCGTAGCGGCGCAGCCGGCGGGAGATTCGACGTTGCGGCTGGTTCATCGGGAGGACTACATCGAGGCCGTGAAGGCGGCGTCGGTGGATCCGGGGGTGGCGGATCAGTCGTACGGGCTCGGGACCTTGGACGATCCCGCGTTCGCCGGGATGCATGAGGTGTCCGCGCTCATCGCGGGGCAGTCGGTGGGGGCTGCGGAGGCCGTGTGGCGGGGAGATGCGCTGCATGCGGTGAACTTCGCGGGTGGGCTGCATCATGCGATGCCCGGGGGTGCCTCGGGGTTCTGTATCTACAACGACGCGTCGCTGGCCATTGCGCGGTTGTTGGAGTTGGGGGCCGAGCGGGTCGCCTACATCGATGTCGACGTGCATCACGGGGATGGGGTGCAGGCGGCGTTCTGGGAGGATCCGCGGGTTCTGACGGTCTCGCTGCATGAGCATCCTCGTACGTTGTTTCCGCAGACCGGGTGGCCGGAGGAGACCGGGGCCGAGGGTGCGGAGGGGGCGGCCGTGAATGTGGCGCTGCCGGCGGGGACCGGGGATGCGGGATGGCTGCGGGCGTTTCATGCCGTGGTGCCGGAGTTGCTTGCCGATTTCCGGCCTCAGGTTTTGGTGACTCAGCATGGGGCTGACACGCACTTCGAGGATCCGTTGGCGCACCTTGCTGTTTCGTTGGATGCGCAGCGGGCTGTGCAGGTGGCGTGTCATGACCTGGCGCATGAGTACTCCGACGGGAAGTGGGTTGCTCTGGGTGGGGGTGGATATGCCGTGGTGGAGGTTGTGCCGCGGTCGTGGACGCATTTGGTGGGGATTGCCGCGGGGCGGCCCATTGAGCCGGAGGCGATGATTCCGGAGGGGTGGCGGCAGGAGGTCTTTGCGCGGACTCGGCAGTTGGGGCCGGCGCGGATGACTGATGGGCGGTGGCCTGTGGCCTGGGCCGGGTGGGAGGCAGGGTACGACCCTGCGGATCGGCTGGATCAGGCGGTGCTGGCTACTCGTAAGGCTGTGTTTCCGCTGCGGGGGTTGTTGGCCTAGGTGGGAGTGGGGCGGGGAGCTGAGGGTGTCTCGACCCCGCCGCCCCAGGCCCCGCTTCGGCCCCGAAAGGGCCTTGTCCTCAAACGCCGGACGGGCTGAATGAGGCTGGGTTAGCCCAACTGTGCGGTGTTTTCGCGTTCCCCCGGTCCGCGTGCCGTCCCATCCGTCACGATCGCTGACGTGTTGAGTCGTGGAGCGCTTCGTGCTCATCTTCTGGCTGCTCGGCTTGCCGGGGTCGTGGCGACGTCGCGGGAGGTGAGTCTTCGGAGCTATCGGCTCTTCGCGGCTCGTGATCCTCGGGTGCTGATCGGGCTTGATCCTGAATGGACCTGGAGGCAGCGGGATTTGGTCGCGCTGATGGCGGACAAGTGTGGGGTTTCGGCCGATCCGGCGTGCACTTCCGGCCTTGATGTGATCGACCCTGACCGGACGCTGGATGGTCTGGATGCCTTCGCCGATCGGATCGGCGCGGCCGCCCGGCGGGGCGCTCCGGTGCTGATCGGCACCGGGCATCCGCATCGGCTGCTCGGGTTCTACGCCGCCTTGGCGGACGCGTTGTCGGCGGCGGGGTGTGCCGTCCTCACCCCCGCGCATGGTCACTGTGTCGACATAACGACCCGGTTCGGCCTACGCACGTACAACCTTGGCTACGTACGAGGAGTCGCGTTGGTGCAGGAACCCGGCGCTCCGAGCACCGGGCGTGAGACCGGCGCACACACGCATTCACCCCTCCCGGTTCGCACCGCGCTCGCCGCCGCGGCAGAGGCCGGCGGGCCGTTGCCGGAGCTGGTGATCGGGGATCACGGTTGGGTCTGCGGGGCAGGTCAGCTGGGGTTTGAGGCCATTGGGCTGGCCGATACGAATGACCCCGCGCTCTTTGTGGGGGAGGCCGAGGGGGTCGTGTCCGCCGTCGTTCCACTTGATGACGCTGTGCGGTCTGTTTACTACCGGCCGCTTACCCGCTACGTACTCAATCGAGCGTGTCTGTCACAGTAGGCCGCCGATGGGTGCACCTCTTCCCCACTCGCATCACCCGCCCCTACATTGGGGAGTGAGCACGCAACGACGAAGAGTCACCGGAAGGGGAAGCCGGTGGCCGTCGAGTGCGGAAGGTTCAGGTGTGTCATGGCTGCAGCTGGCGAGAGGCCTCTGAACGAGGTTCAGTTCCTTACCGTGGCGGAAGTCGCCTCGGTGATGCGAGTGTCGAAGATGACCGTGTACCGGCTGGTGCACAGTGGTCATCTGCCCGCGATCCGGGTGGGGCGGTCCTTCCGCGTCCCCGAGCAAGCGGTGCACGAATACCTCCGCGAGAGTTACGTGGGGGTGGAAACCGCCTGACGGCAGAGGGCGGGGAGGGATCCTCAGGGCTGTTCAGGATTCACCCTCGCCCCCTCGATTACGACCTCAGCGCTCGGGCGGGTAGGCTAGCCCCTCGTAGGTCGTGTGGGCCCATGGCGCCCAACGCCGAGTGATGAGAAGTGAGCGAGGGTAGTCGTGGGCTCTGTTATTAAGAAGCGGCGCAAGCGGATGGCCAAGAAGAAGCACCGCAAGCTGCTCAAGCGCACGCGCGTCCAGCGTCGCAACAAGAAGTAAGCGGCGCCGCGGAAGCGGCGTGATTGTGGCCCCCCACCACACCCGGTGGGGGGCCACACGTGTTTCGACGTGATGTGCGAGGGGTCGGATCATGTGCGTATGCCTGGACCGGAAACTGATCCGTCCGGTCGTACGCATGGAATTCTCGTCACTTCATGCATTGGGTGGTCATCACAGCGCAACACCGACCCGCTAAGTTGGCCGTACACGGGGAACTCGGCTGGGATACGAGTGCTGGAAGGAAGGCGCTGATCTTGGGCAAGGTCGTGCTCGTGACCGGAGTGGCCCGTCAACTGGGGGGCCGGTTCGTACGACGGATCCAGCGAGACCCGGAAGTGGACCGGGTGGTCGCCGTGGACGCGGTACCGCCCGAGCACCATCTGGGGGGTGCCGACTTCATCCAGGCCGACATCCGGCAGCCCACCATCGCGCGGGTACTGGCCGAGAGCGGCGCCGACACCGTCGTACACATGGATGTGACGGGAACGGCGCTGGGCAGCGGCAGCCGGACCACGGTCAAGGAGACCAACGTCATCGGGACGATGCAGCTGCTCGGCGCCTGCCAGAAGTCCCCCACCGTCAAGCGGCTGGTCGTGAAGTCGAGTACGAACGTGTACGGCTCCGCACCTCGTGATCCGGGCGTGTTCACCGAGACCACCCCGCCCAAGTCCCTGCCCAGCGGCGGCTTCGCCAAGGACACGGTCGAGGTGGAGGGCTATGTGCGCGGGTTCGCGCGGCGCAGGCCCGATGTCGCCGTGTGCGTGCTGAGGTTCGCCAACATCCTCGGGCCGACCGCGGACACACCGCTCGCCTCGTACTTCTCGCTGCCGGTCCTGCCGACCGTGTTCGGCTACGACCCGCGGCTGCAGTTCGTCCACGAGGACGACGTGATCGAGGTGCTGCGCATCGCCTCGCACGAACCGGAGCGGGGAACGCTCAACAGCGGCACCTTCAACATCGCCGGCGACGGCGTCCTGCTGCTCTCGCAGTGCTCCCGACGGCTGGGCCGCCCGACCGTGCCGCTTCTGCTCCCCGCGGTCACCTGGGCGGGATCCATGGTGCGTACGCTGGGCATGTCGGACTTCTCACCCGAGCAGATCCGGTTGCTCACACACGGCCGGGTCGTGGCGACGGACCAGATGCGAGAGACGCTCGGATTCAAGCCGAAGTTCACGACGGCGGAGACCTTCGCCGAGTTCGCGCGCAGCCGCGGACCGGGTCTGCTGCCGCCGGAGGCCCTTGCGGGGGCCGTCGACCGGATCGCCGCGCTGCCCCTGCTGGGCGGCGGCCACCCCCCGACGCAGAGCGCCAACTGAGGAGCGCATCAACGATGGCGGACGCCAAGGTCATTCCGTTCGACGACGATCGGTCCCGCGGAAGCGCCGTGCAACGGCCGTCGCGGCGGCGGAGCGTGGGGAGCCGGCGCAAGAGCGGTGAATCCGCGCTGGTACGCGAGGTCCAGCCCCTCCCCGGACGGTCCTTCGCGCAGGATGATGTTCCTGTGACACGTGAGGAACAGCCGCCCCAGAAGCCGCAGCAGGAAGGCGGCCTGGAGCGACGCATCGCGAGCGGCCTGGCCTTCCTGCGCCGCCGCCTCACCGGGGACTACGACGTCGACGACTTCGGGTACGACGAGGAGCTCACCGACCAGGTCCTGATGTCCCTGCTGCGCCCGGTGTACGAGAACTACTTCCGGGTCGAGGTGAAGGGCGTCGAGAACATCCCGTCCGAGGGCGGCGCGCTGATCGTCGCCAACCACTCCGGGACGCTGCCGCTGGACGGCCTGATGATGCAGGTCGCCGTGCACGACCACCATCCGGCGGGCCGGCATCTACGGCTGCTCGCCGCCGACCTGGTCTTCATGCTGCCGGTGGTCAACGAACTCGCCCGCAAGCTGGGCCACACCCTCGCCTGCGCCGAGGACGCCGAGCGGCTGCTCGGGCAGGGCGAATTGGTCGGCGTCATGCCGGAGGGCTTCAAGGGCATCGGCAAGCCGTTCAGCGAGCGCTACAAGCTCCAGCGTTTCGGCCGCGGCGGCTTTGTCTCCACGGCCCTGCGCAAGCGCACCCCGATCATTCCGTGCTCGATCGTCGGGGCCGAGGAGATCTACCCGATGATCGGCAACGCGAAGACGCTGGCCCGCCTCCTGGGTTTCCCGTACTTCCCGCTGACGCCGACCTTCCCGTGGCTGGGCCCGCTGGGTGGAATCCCGCTCCCGACGAAGTGGACGATCCAGTTCGGCGAGCCGATCCCGACGGACGGCTACCCTCCGGAGGCCGCCGAGGACCCGATGCTGATGTTCAACCTGACCGACCAGGTCAGGGAGCAGATCCAGCACACGCTGTACAAGCTGCTGGTGCAGCGCCGGTCGGTCTTCTTCTGACGCATTCCGACGAAGAAACGTTTGACGGAAGAAACGTTTGCACCACGTACGACGACGGGGCGCCCCCTGCAGCAGGGGGGCGCCCCGTCGTCGTACGACTCTCTTCTCTGCCCTACGGCGGCTAGCCGGCGTCCTCGCCGTCGATGCCCAGGCCGGGCAGGAGGCCCGGGAGGAGCGGCGGGAGGGTGACGGCGGGCTCGGTGGTCGGTGTCGAGGTGGACGGTGAGGTGCCGGAGCTGCTGGTGTCCTTCGGCGGGTCGAGCAGGCCGCCGGTGTTACCGCCGAGCAGCCCCTCGTTCTCGCTGCCGGAGCCCTCGGCCGACTTGCTGGGGCTGCTGGACCGGCCGCCCTCGGAGGAGCCGCTGCCGCCGGCGCTGGGGCGTGCCGACCGGTCGGAGCCGGAGGAACCGGTGGACGACGAGCCGGAGCCGTCCCGCCGTTTGCCGTCGCCGCTGCCTGTCGGTGGCTGCGGGAGCAGGGACTCCAGTGGGGAGACGTCTTCGTCTATGGCGTCGAACACCGACGACACCCGGTCACTGACGTCCCCGAGCTGGAGGGGAAGCCGCTGGCGGAGGCTGCCCCAGGCCGCGCGGTGCGAGCGGGAGAAGGCGGAGAGGGCCTGGATGGGGCCCAGGGAGTTCGGGTCGCGCTCGTAGGCCTCGCGCAGTAGTCGGTGCCCTTCCGAGGCGTCGTGCTGCATGCCGGACAGGGCGCGGCGGATCTCGGTGAGCGATTCATGGTCGAGCTGTCCGCTGCGGCCGCGCTCCATCAGCCGACGGGCCTCGTTCAGCCGGGTGGAGGCCTGGTCGAGGTAGCTGCGGCCGCGTTCGTCGTCGCCGTTGGCCAGGATGTTGAGCTTGAAGTCCTCGATGCCGCGCTTGAGGCCGTAGAGCGAGTCGCCGGGCAGGGCGTCATTGCTCGCGGCGGCGACTCCGCCGAAGGCTCCGGCGGCGACTCCGACGCTGAGTCCGCCCGCTGTCAGGCCCTTGGCGAGACGGGAACGGGGCCGCAACTTGCCCAGCGGTGACGCTCGGTGAGCCCCGGGGGCCCGGTCCGAACGCTGTTCCGGCAGGGCGGGTCCTGCCTCGCCTCCCGTGGTGCCCTCCTGCAGCATGGCCTCCATCGCGGCCACGAGCTGGGCGCGCTGGACGACCTTGACCTCGGGGTCCAGCACGGGCTTGGGCAGCTCGCCGAGACTCTCGGTGAGGGCCAACAGGCGCCTCTGCTCGGTTGGTTCCGCAGCAGCCGGTGCCGGTGCCGATCCATCGGGCTGCTCGGCCTCATCGGCCGCCGGGCCCTGGTCGGCCTGCTCCTCCAGGGCCTGGGCGAAGGCGTTCGCCCGCCGGTGTGCCGATACGTTCGCGATCACTGGCGGCACCTCCTCTCGTGATGACGGTCGACTCCCCAGGGGGTCCTGAGGGTTGCACGCCCTGACCACGACCACACGATCGAGTGGTCGAAGTCGGCCAGGGAGTGACCACAGGGAGCCTGCATCCCGCACAACGAGCGGCTCGGCACTTGGGTTACGGACGGCGGATGAACAGACCGCGGAGTCAACAGACTTTCACTTACAGTGAGTTGGAGGTTGCGGAGCGTGTCGATTCGGTGGGGGTGGGCGGGCGGCGTGTTCAGCGCACGTCGTCCGGGAGGAGGCGGGCGAGCGTACGTACGGCTCGGTATTGGAGGGTCTTGATCGCGCCCTCGTTCTTGCCCATGACGCGGGCCGTCTCGGCGACGGACAGGCCCTGGAGGAATCGGAGGGTGACGCACTCCTGCTGTTGCGGGTTGAGTCGTCGTACGGCCTCCAGGAGGGCGGCGTTGGAGAGTGATTCGAGGACGGAGTCCTCCGGGGAGCGCTCGACCTCGTTGGCGTCGAGCATCTCGCCGGTGGTCACCTCCAGTCGGAAACGGCTGGACTTGAAGTGGTCGGCGACGAGGTTGCGGGCGATCGTGACGAGCCATGCGCCGAAGTCGCGGCCCTGCCAGGTGAACGTGCCGATGCGGCGGAGTGCCCGCAGAAAGGTCTCGCTCGTCAGGTCCTCGGCGGTGGCCTTCCCTCCGACGCGGTAGTAGATGTAGCGATAAACGGTGTCGCTGTACTGGTCGTAGAGTCGGCCGAACGCGTCGGCCTCGCCGGCCTGCGCGCGTTCTACGAGATCCATCATGCGAGCGCTGTCGCTGTCGGCGGCGGGCCGCCGGGCGGTCGTCGCGCTGGTCGAGCGCCCTCGTCTGCCGACGGCGGCGGCGCTTCCGTCGGCGAGTGCGTAGCACGGGCCTACGGGTGCGGTGGTTACGGCGAGGGCGGGGACGGCGTACGCGGTGGGGACGAAGCCGCGCAACAGGTCTCGGACCGTTGCGCGCAGCGTAGCCAGGCCCGAGGCGTCAACCCCGACGTGTGGGTACACGGGACTCCCAGAGGCAGAGCTTCCATCACGTGCAGTGCGGGACCGTTCACCCGTCGTAGCGACGGAGGGGTACCGGTTTGCGTCTGAGGAGAATAACGCTTCGTGCAGGCGCTGCTACGCCCAGTTGCTCAAATCATCGATTGCGTCGCTTCTGTAACCGATTGACGGTCGATCAAGTGCCGCAGAGTGACCGGTTGTTGATCGAAGTCGCTCGTGTTCCGGCTGACTCCGGGGCGTGTTGTGGCCGTGTGCAGCCAAGGTGACTGGACAGGGGGGTGAGGGGGTATGAGGTGCGGATTGGCCGTGCGGCCCGGCGTGGTCAACTCCCGTCCCCCTTTCTTCGCCCCCGCCGCCCCTACCCGTCCCATCCCCAGGGGGCTCCGCCCCTTCAACCCCGCCAGGGGCTCCACCCCTGCACCCCACCGGGGCTGCCGCCCCAGCCCCCGCTCCGGCCCTCAAGGGGCCTTGTCCTCAAACGCCGGACGGGCTGAAGGGTGGGCCGGGGGTGGGAGGCAGTGGGTTGCCTGGGGGGTGGGGGTTAGGGGCGGGCTGCCTTCTCGGGCGTCGGGTGGGCTGGAAGGTGGGCCCGGGGCTGGGAGATTGGCGGGCTGTTGAGTGGGCGGGGGGTGGAGCGGTGTCCGGTTCGTGCGCTGGTGACGAATGGGCTGCCCGGCGAAACGTCGGAGCCCGTGCCGGGGCGGGGGGCGGCTTCGGGGTAGCGCTCCCTAGGCCGATGCGGCGCGTACCCCCGTGGCGGAGCAGTCGCGTACGGCGGGAAGGGGACGTGTCGGGGGGTGTCCGCCCGCAGTGGCCGGCGTCAACACGCAGCACCTCCTGGCCGTACCCCAGCCGCCGGTCCGAGGACGGACACCCCCCGACACGTCCCCGACCCACAACGCACCGGCAGGCGCTACGCACGCCCCCACTCAGCCGCACAGGCTGCCGCAGGCATTAAAGGCGTCCCTCTACCTGGCCGCACAGGCCGTCGCGGGTATCAACGCGGCCCCCACTCGGCTGCACAGGCTGCCGCAGGCTCAACGCGTACTCCCACTCAGCGCCACAGCGCGCGGGTATCAACGCGTGCCCCCGCCGGGCCGCACGGCTCCCGCAGGCGCACCGCGTGCCCCGCCGGATCCCATAGGCGCGCGGGTATCAACGCGTGCCCCCGCCGGGCCGCACAGCTCCCGCAGGCGCACCGCGTGCCCCGCCGGATCCCATAGGCGCGCGGGTATCAACGCGTGCCCCGGCCCGGCCGCACAGGCCCCGCAGGCTCACCGCGTACTCCCGCCCGGCCGCACAGGCCCCGCAGGCGCACCGCATGTCCCGCCCGGCCTCAGCCCGGCCCGCGTCAGTTACCGCCGGCGTCTGTGGAGGGCGATTGCTGCTGCTGTGCCGCCGGCGACCGCTCCCACGCCGGCTGCCGCGGGGATGCCGACCTTTGCTGCCTTTCGGCCGGTGCGGTAGTCGCGGAGGCGCCAGTCGAGGTGGCGTGCGTGTTTGCGGAGTTTGGTGTCGGGGTTGATGGCGTAGGGGTGGCCGACGAGGGAGAGCATCGGGATGTCGTTGTGGGAGTCGCTGTAGGCGGCGCAGCGCGAGAGGTCCAGGCCCTCCGCGGCGGCCAGGGCACGGAGTGCCTCCGCCTTCGCCGGGCCGTGCAGCGGCTCGCCGACCAGTTTGCCGGTGTAGACGCCGTCCACCGACTCCGCCACCGTGCCCAGGGCACCGGTCAGGCCGAGACGGCGTGCGATCACCTGGGCGATCTCCACGGGGGCGGCGGTGACCAGCCAGACCCGCTGGCCCGCGTCCAGGTGCGCCTGGGCGAGCGCGCGGGTGCCCGGCCAGATGCGCTCGGCCATGTACTCGTCGTAGATCTCCTCGCCGATCGACATCAGCTCGGAGACCCGGTGGCCCTTCACGATGGACAGCGCCGAGTCGCGCGCCTCCTGCATGTGCTCCGGGTCCTCGACGCCCGCCAGCCTGAACCACGCCTGCTGCCAGGCGAACCTGGCGAGGTCGCGGGTCTCGAAGAACTTCCGTTTGTACAGGCCCCGACCGAAGTGGAAGAGGGCAGCACCTTGCATCACGGTGTTGTCCAGGTCGAAGAAGGCCGCGGCCTTCTCGTCGCCGAGCACCGGGAAGTCCGGTTCGGCGTCGGACACCTCCGTCGCTTCCTGCGACGACTTGCGCGCTGCCTCCGCCGAGGCCTCGCCAGCCAACACGCTCCGCGCCGTGGCGGAGCGCCTACGGGGAGTGAGCCATCCAAGAGCGGCCATGACCGTGAGCATAGCCAGTTTGTTCGGTGCTTCCGGAGTCGAGAGGTTTGAAGGCTGTGAACTCTCCGCGACCGTGTCGTTAAAGAACTGATTCGGCGCGCCGGGCGCCGTCCGCTTCCCTGGTGGTTTCGGGGGTCCGCGCCACAGACCTCTCCGCCCCCGGCGCGCGAGAATGGCTGACATGAGCCCCTTCTTTCGTCGCGGCGCGGCCAAGTCCCCCCAGGACCGGCTCGTCACACTCATCCGTAAGCCCGGCTGCCATCTGTGTGATGACGCACAGATCGTCATTGAGGAGGTCTGTGGGGATCTCGGGGTTCCGTGGGAGCAGAAAGACATCACGCAGGATCCCCAACTCCACGATCAGTACTGGGAACAGATCCCCGTCGTCCTCGTCGACGGCGCCCAGCACACCTTCTGGCGCGTGAACGAAGATCGCCTCCGCAAAGCCCTGACCGAGTAACCCAAAGCACTGACCGACCAGTCCAACTGAGCCGGAAACTGGCTTAGGATCGACGGCGACTTGGTCTCGGGGGCGGGGATCGTTGAGGAGAGTGTGCGGTTTTGCCCCCAGGAGATGAGGAACGGTGGTGCGTGTGCGCCGGTTCCACACCAGTGCGCCGGGCGTGCGTGAGCCCGGTCACGTTGGGCGGGCAAATCGGACACCATCTTTGTGCACGCGTTCACAAAGACATAGCCTGCATTCGACGGGGCGGTCTGGGGACGACTGACCGCCGGCAGTCCCGCTCTACCCGCAGGAGCACCGTGGCAACTGGCCGAACTCACCGAACGGCGACCCGCAGCCGAGGGATTCCCGAGGCCACCGTCGCCCGGCTTCCGCTGTACCTCCGTGCGCTGACCGCATTGTCGGAGCGCTCGGTACCCACGGTCTCCTCCGAGGAGCTCGCGGCCGCGGCGGGGGTCAACTCCGCGAAGCTGCGCAAGGACTTCTCGTACCTGGGGTCGTACGGAACGCGCGGTGTCGGCTACGACGTCGAATATCTCGTCTACCAGATCTCCCGTGAGCTGGGGCTCACCCAGGACTGGCCGGTTGTGATCGTCGGTATCGGTAACCTCGGCGCCGCTCTCGCCAACTACGGCGGGTTCGCCTCCCGCGGCTTCCGGGTCGCCGCGCTCATCGACGCCGACCCGGGCATGGCGGGCAAGCCTGTCGCCGGCATTCCCGTGCAGCACTCCGACGACCTGGAGAAGATCATCCAGGACAACGGCGTGTCCATCGGTGTCATCGCCACCCCCGCCGGTGCCGCCCAGCCGGTCTGCGACCGGCTCGTGGCCGCTGGCGTCACCTCCATCCTGAACTTCGCGCCGACCGTGCTGTCCGTCCCGGAGGGCGTCGACGTACGCAAGGTGGATCTCTCGATCGAGCTGCAGATCCTCGCCTTCCACGAGCAGCGCAAGGCCGGCGAGGAGGCCCACTCCGACGGCGCCGGACCGGCCGCCGCCACCCGTGAGGGGTCTGACGACTCCGCCGATCAGGGGCCGGACGGGGACGTACCCGCCGTGATGCCGGCATGAGTCTCCTCGTCGTGGGGCTGAGCCACCGCAGCGCCCCGGTCAGCGTCCTGGAGCGGGCCGCGCTCGGCGCGGACGCCCAGATCAAGCTGCTGCAGGACACGGTCGCCGCCGAACCGGCCGCCGAGGCCGCCGTGCTGGCCACCTGCAACCGCATCGAGCTGTACGCCGACGTCGACAAGTTCCACGCCGGTGTCGCCGAACTGTCCATGCTGCTCGCCCAGCACAGCGGGGTGGGGCTGGATGAGCTCACGCCGTACCTCTACGTCCATTACGAGGACCGGGCCGTCCACCACCTGTTCTCGGTGGCCTGCGGGCTCGACTCCATGGTCGTCGGCGAGGGGCAGATCCTCGGGCAGATCAAGGACTCCCTCGCCAAGGCCCAGGAGCTGCACAGCGCCGGGCGGCTGCTGAACGACCTGTTCCAGCAGGCCCTGCGGGTCGGCAAGCGCGCCCACTCCGAGACCGGCATCGACCGGGCCGGACAGTCACTGGTCACCTTCGGCCTGGAGCAGCTGGCCGACGGCGCCGACGTCACGGCGTGGGCCCGCGGCAAGAAGGCATTGGTCATCGGCGCCGGTTCGATGTCCTCGCTGGCCGCGGCCACGCTCGCGCGGGCCGGGGTCGCCGAGATCGTCGTCGCCAACCGGACGCAGGACCGCGCCGAGCGGCTGGCGGCCCTGCTCGGAGAGCAATATGGACAGCGCCTCACCGAGGCCGACGGCACGGACGTGCTGGCCCGCGCGGTACCGATGGAGTCGGTGCCGGTCGAGCTGACACGTGCCGATGTCGCCGTCTCCTGCACCGGAGCGACCGGCCTGGTCCTCACGGCCGAGGAGGTCGCCGCCGCGGTGGAGGGCCGTACCGGTCGGCCGGTCGCCTTCGAGGAGGCGGGTGACAGCGGTCGTACGACGGCCAAGGCGCCGGCCGCCAGGACCGCCGCCGACTCCACCGACGTACGGCAGACCCCGTTGCCGCCCACCAGCGTCGGCACCGACGAGAACTGTCCGCTGGACATCGCCGCCGTGCAGGGAGGTTTCTCTGTGCTCGGCGAGGCCGCCGTCGCCGGGATGGACGCGGCCACGCTGGAGCAGCACGCGGCGTGGGCGGCCGGCAGTGCCGTCGACCGGCGTGAGGCCGCCCGGCGCAACCCCGAGGCGGATGCCGAGCTGATCACCGCGCTCGCCGCGACCGTGGCCACCGTCGGCCGCATCCCCGAGCGCCGCAAGCCCGAACCGGTCGCCGAGGCCCCCCGTCTCGCGCCGACGCTGTCCCTGCTCGACCTCGCCATGCCCCGCGACATCGACGCGGCCGTGCACCGGCTGGCCGGGGTGCGGCTGGTCGACATCGAGTCGCTGGCGGAAGCTTCCGCCGACGCTCCGATGGCGGCCGACGTCGACCAGGTCCGCCGTATCGTCTCCGACGAGGTCGCGGCCTTCGGGGCGGCGCTGCGGGCCGCACACATCACGCCCACCGTCGTCGCCCTGCGCGCGATGGCCGCCGATGTCGTGGCGAGCGAGATCGCCCGACTGGAAGGCCGGCTGCCGGGCCTCGACGACAAGCACCGCGGCGAGATCACGCAGACCGTCAAGCGTGTCGTCGACAAGCTGCTGCACGCCCCGACCGTGCGGGTCAAGCAGCTCGCGGCCGAGCCCGGCGGCGCCGGGTACGCGGATGCCCTGCGGACCCTGTTCGACCTCGATCAGGAGACGGTGGCCTCCGTCTCCCGTGCCGAGGACAGCACCGAGAAGAACCGAGGCCCACGATGACTCAGCAGCCACTACGGCTCGGCACCCGGCGCAGCAAGCTCGCCATGGCCCAGTCCGGGCAGGTCGCGGACACCGTGCGCAGGGTGACCGGACGGCCCGTCGAGCTCGTCGAGATCACCACGTACGGCGATGTCTCGCGCGAGGCCCTCGCGCAGATCGGCGGCACCGGTGTGTTCGTCACCGCCCTGCGCGACGCGCTCCTCAATGGCGAGGTCGACTTCGCGGTGCACTCCCTCAAGGACCTGCCGACCGCGCAGCCCGCGGAGCTGACCCTCGCGGCCGTTCCCGAGCGGGAGGATCCGCGGGACGTGATCGTCGCGCGGGACGCGCTGAAGTTCACCGACCTGCCGCGCGGGGCGCGCATCGGCACGGGTTCGCCGCGCCGGATGGCACAGCTGAACGCGTACGCGCGCAGCCACGGACTGGACATCGAGGCCGTGGCGATCCGCGGCAACGTGGACACCCGGATCCGGTACGTGCGCGACGGTGAGCTGGATGCGGTCGTGCTGGCCGCGGCCGGCCTGAACCGCATCGGACGCATCGGCGAAGTGACCGACTTCCTGTCGGTCGACACGGTTTTGCCCGCCCCCGGCCAGGGGGCCCTGGCGATCGAGTGCACCGCGGGCAACGCGGACCTCGTCGCCGCGCTCGGCGAGCTCGACGACCCGTTCACCCGGGTCGCCGTGACCGCCGAGCGATCACTGCTCGCCGCCCTGGAGGCCGGCTGCTCCGCCCCTGTGGGCGCGCTGGCCGACCTGCTGGCCGACGGGCAGATTGTCAAGGAAATGCGCCTGCGCGGCGTCGTCGGTACGACCGACGGCACGCGGATGGTGCAGCTGTCCACCACCGGTCCCGTGCCCGAGACGCACGACCAAGCGCTGGCGCTCGGTCGCGAACTCGCTACCGAGATGCTTGCCCAGGGCGCGGCCGGTCTGATGGGGGAGCGAGCACAGTGAGCCCCACCACCCTTCCCGCCGGCCTTGAACACGGGCACGTCACCTTCCTAGGTGCCGGACCCGGGGATCCGGGGCTACTAACCCTGCGCGCAGTCGAGGCGCTGGCGAACGCAGACGTACTCGTCGCCGAGCACGAGGTGCTCGACGTGGTACGCCAGCACGCCAGACAGGGCGTCGCCGAAGTGCATACGGACACGGGTCCCGATTCGGACGCCGTCCCGGGCACAGGCACGCCTCAACTGGCGGTTGTTGACGGCGCGTCAACAACCGCTGGGCTACCCGCGGTGCGGGATGCGGCACATCTTGTCATGGAGGCTGCGCGCGGCGGCAGGCGGGTCGTGCGTGCGGTGTCCGGGGATCCCGGGCTCGACACGTACGCCGCCGAGGAGATGCTGGCGTGCGCCGCGGCCGGCGTGCCGTTCGAGGTCGTGCCGGGTGTGGCCGCCGCCGTGGGCGTGCCCGCGTACGCCGGTGTGCCGCTGCGGGACGCGCAGGGCGCGGACGTGCGGTTCGTGGACGCGCGTACCGCTTCGGACCGGTGCTGGACCGAGGTCGGGGCTTCGGACGGGACCGTCGTCGTGTCGACGACGCTGGACTCCGTGGGCGCGGCCGCGGGTGAGCTGGTCTCCGCGGGGCGCAAGCCCGATACGCCGTTGACCGTCACCGTTGCCGGTACGACCACTCGGCAGCGGACCTGGACGGCGACCCTGGGGACGATCGCCCAGACGCTGAAGCAGGCCAAGGTGCTGCCCTCGCCGGAGGGCGGGCGGCCGGTGATAGCCGTGGTCGGTGAGCGGTCCGCTGCTGCTCAGCGTGAGCAGTTGTCGTGGTTCGAGTCCAAGCCGCTCTTCGGGTGGCGGGTGCTCGTGCCGCGCACGAAGGAGCAGGCGGCTTCGCTCTCCGACCAGTTGCGGTCGTACGGGGCCGTGCCGCACGAGGTGCCGACGATCGCCGTCGAGCCGCCGCGGACGCCCCAGCAGATGGAGCGGGCCGTGAAGGGGCTCGTGACCGGGCGGTACGAGTGGATCGCCTTCACCTCGGTGAACGCGGTCAAGGCCGTGCGGGAGAAGTTCGAGGAGTACGGGCTCGATGCGCGGGCGTTCGCCGGGATCAAGGTCGCGGCGGTGGGGGAGCAGACCGCGAAGGCGTTGATCGCCTTTGGTGTGAAGCCGGATCTGGTGCCCTCGGGGGAGCAGTCGGCTGCGGGGCTGCTTGAGGACTGGCCGCCGTACGACCCTGTTTTCGATCCGATCGACCGGGTGTTCCTGCCGCGGGCCGACATTGCCACGGAGACCCTCGTGGCCGGGCTCATCGAGCTGGGCTGGGAGGTCGATGACGTCACGGCCTATCGGACCGTGCGGGCTTCGCCGCCGCCGGCCGAGACGCGGGAGGCGATCAAGGGGGGTGGCTTTGACGCCGTTCTCTTCACCTCGTCGTCGACCGTGCGGAATCTGGTGGGGATCGCCGGTAAGCCGCACAACGTGACGGTGATCGCCTGTATCGGGCCTGCCACCGCGAAGACCGCGGAGGAGCATGGGCTTCGGGTGGATGTGATGGCTCCGGAGCCGTCCGTGCACAAGCTTGCCGAGGCGTTGGCGGACTTCGGGCTGCGGCGGCGGGCTGCGGCCGTTGAGGCTGGGGATCCGGTTACTCGACCCAGTGAGCGGCGGCCGGGGGCTCGGCGGCGGCGGTCCACGACGTAGTTCGTCGGTTGCGGGGGGTGGGGGTGCGCGTCAGCGGGTTTCGCCCCCGCCGCCCCTACCCGTCCCATCCCCAGGGGCTCCGCCCCTTCGACCCCGCCAGGGGGCTCCGCCCCCTGGACCCCCATCGGCCTGAACGGCCTCGTCCTCAAACGCCGGACGGGCTGAAAGAAGCGTGCGGGCGTCAGGAACGCCGGACGGGGTGAAAGAAGCGTGCGGGCGTCAGGAACGTCGGACGGGCTGAAGGCGCTGCTCGGTGTCAGACGGTGGACGGGCTGGAAGGCGCGTGTGGGCGTCAGACGCCGGACGGGGTGATGGTGTGGCCGAAGCGGAGCAAGTTGGTGGGGTCGTACGTCGACTTGTCCTGGCGTAGGCGGGTGTAGACCTCGGGGGTCCAGGCCCGGGCCCGGTCGGTGGTGTTGCCGGGGGTGCCGTGGATGTTGATCATGGTGCGGCCCGTGCCGTAGGGGGACATCGCCTTGTAGAGGGATGTCGTGGCTGTCTCTACCGCCTTGGCCGCTTGTGGCGTTGCCGGGACGCCCACCGAATCCAGTAGGTAGTTCGCGTCCCGGGCGCAGATCGCGTCCTCCAGGCGGGCCGGGCGGGCCAGGGCCCCGCCCATATGGCGGATCTCCGCTGCCAGGAGGGCGAAGTCGGTGGCCTGCGGGCCTGCCTGGGAGAGGAAGGCGCGGATCGCGTCCGGGGGCAGGCCGCGGAGCAGGGCGCAGCATTCCCTCGCGGGGAGCGGGTCCTGGGGCTCCATGAAGATGCGGTCCATTGCCGTGTACGGCATGTCCTCCACCGTGTCGATCGACACCGGGGCCGCCGAGCGGAGGGGGGCCAGGA
Organism: Streptomyces sp. HD; assembly: GCF_028369295.1. GTDB lineage: Bacteria > Actinomycetota > Actinomycetes > Streptomycetales > Streptomycetaceae > Streptomyces. The sequence goes on along the minus strand of NZ_JAQMYP010000008.1, from coordinate 188,996 downwards.
GGCTCTCGCCCTGCGCCGGGTCTCCCGTCCAGGCGATCGCCACCCTGGCCCAGAAGCCGCCGCGCAACGGCTCGGGGATCTGGGGGAGGGGCGGCAGACGCAGGAGGGTGAACGCGCTGCACATTTCCTCGGGGACCTGGTGCGTCCAGTCCTCCCAGGTCGTCAGCAGTGCCTCCGCGTGCTCGCCGCGGCAGTAGATGCCGCCGCCCAGGAGCCGGGGGAGCGGGAGCAGGTCGAAGGTCAGGGACGTCACCACGCCCACGTTTCCCTTGCCTCCGCGCAGTGCCCAGAAGAGTTCCGGTTCCTGGTCGGGATCGCATTCGCGGAGGGTGCCGTCGGGGGTGGCCACCTGGAGGGAGCGGACCAGGTCCGCCGCGTAGCCGTAGGTGCGGCCCAGGACCGGCAGGCCGCCGCCCAGGGTGTAGCCGACGACGCCCGCGTCCGTGGAGGTGCCGCAGAGTGCGGCCAGGCCGTGTGGTGCGGCCGCGTTCAGGACGTCGCGCCACTTCGCTCCGGCCTCGACCGTCGCCACGCGTCGGTCCGGATCGATGCGTACCCCGGTCATGCGGGTCGTCGTGATCAGCAGACCGTACGGGATGGGGAAGTTCGCTCCATGGCCCGTCGCCTGGACCGCCACCGGCGTATCGGTGGCCGACGCCCAGCGCAGGGCCCGCACTATGTCGTCCACGCCCGTCGCGCCCACGACCACCTCGGGGGTGTGCAGCGCGGACAGGTTGAAGCCGGTGACCTCGTCGGCGTAGCCGTCGTCGCCGGGGCGCAGGACCGGGCCGTGGATCTCGGAGAGGGCGAAGAGGTCGGGGGTGTTGTGGTGGGTGGCGGCGGTCATCGCGGCCTCCCTAGTGTCTGTCAGGAGGGGCAGGGGCTGCCCTGAGGGCCGTACTTCGGGCTTCTCTTCAGCATGGACCCGGGGGTGTGCAGGGCGCATTCCGGGCCGTCGTCCGCGCCCGTGCCGTCCCGACGGCCAGTCGGCAAAGGTGCTGCCGGGGCGGGCGTAGCGTAGGTGGCATGACGACGTACGGATCCTTCCCCGGTACGCGGCCGCGGCGTCTGCGGACCACCCCCGCGATGCGGCGCATGGTTGCCGAGACCAGGCTGCACCCCGCCGACTTCATCCTCCCGGCCTTCGTGCGCGAGGGCGTCAGCGAGCCCGTGCCGATCACCGCCATGCCGGGGGTCGTGCAGCACACCCGGGACAGCCTGAAGAAGGCCGCGGCCGAGGCCGTCGAGGCCGGTGTTTCCGGGATCATGCTGTTCGGGGTGCCCGAGGAGGACAAGAAGGACGCCCTCGGGACGCCCGGTACCGACCCGGACGGGATTCTGCAGGTCGCCATCCGCGATGTGCGGGCCGAGGTGGGCGACGAGCTGCTCGTCATGAGCGACCTCTGCCTCGATGAGACCACCGATCACGGGCACTGCGGAGTGCTCGACTCCGAAGGGCGCGTCGACAATGACGCCACCCTGGAGAGGTACGCCGAGATGGCACAGGTCCAGGCCGACGCCGGGGCCCATGTCGTGGGGCCCAGCGGGATGATGGACGGGCAGATCGGGGTCGTCCGGGACGCCCTCGACCAGATCGGGCGGGAGGATGTCGCCATCCTCGCCTACACCGCCAAGTACGCCTCCGCCTTCTACGGGCCCTTCCGGGAGGCCGTCGGCTCGTCGCTGAAGGGTGACCGCAAGACGTACCAGCAGGACCCCGCCAATGCGCGGGAGTCCCTGCGTGAGCTCGCCCTCGATCTGGAGGAGGGCGCCGACATGGTGATGGTCAAGCCGGCCGGGCCCTACCTCGACATCCTGGCGCGGGTCGCCGACGCCGTGGACGTGCCGGTCGCCGCCTATCAGATCTCCGGCGAGTACTCGATGATCGAGGCCGCCGCCGAGAAGGGCTGGATCGACCGGGACCGGGCCATCCTTGAGGCGCTGACCGGCATCAAGCGGGCGGGTGCGCGCAACATCCTCACCTACTGGGCGACCGAGGCCGCGCAGAAGCTCGGGCGGTAGCAGCGCCGGCCGGTCTGTCGGTGACGGCCGTGCGGGGGCTCGTGGTGACGGCCGTGCGGTGGTTCGCGGTGGCGGGCGGGCAGGGGCTCGTGGTGACAGCCGTGCGGGGGCTCGTGGTGACGGCCGTGCGGGGGCTCGTGGTGACGGCCGTGCGGTGGTTCGCGGTGGCGGGCGGGCAGGGGCTCGCGGTGACGGGCGTACGGGGCACTGTCATCGGCCCTCCGACGGCGGGGGCGTCGTGGACTGCGTCGCCGTGGGGCTCGTCGGGGTCGACGGGCCCTCGTCGCGCAGGCCCTGGCCGTCCTCGCACGCGGTGAGCGTGAGCGCGGCGATGGCCACCAGCGTGGCGGCCAGCAGCCGGGCGCGGGGGTGACGGGCGGGGGGTGCGGACGCCGACATGGTGGCCCTCTCCGTGGGTGGGGGTTGGGGTCGGACCCCAGCCTGCGTGATCATCCGCCATCGTCGCCACCTTCGGCGGGGAATTCGGGACGCCCGAGTGGCGGGACCGCCGTTGACCTGCGGAGATGGTCTGTCCCGGTGAGGTGGCGTGGGACGGCCGGGGCGGGGGTGGGCGGTGTCGGGCGGAGCACGGGTCGTGGCCGTGCCGGGGGACGCGGACGGGGTGGACCCGCGGGCGTTGGAGGAGCTGGTGGTGCGGGAGCGGCCGAAGCTCTTCTACACCGTGCCGACCTTCCAGAACCCGACCGGCCGGACCCTGCCCGCCGAGCGCAGGGCGGCCGTCGCTCAGGTCGCCGCTCGGTGCGGGGTGTGGATCGTCGAGGACGACCCGTACGGCGAGCTGCGGTACGACGGCGAGCGCGTGCCCTGGATCGCCTCCTGCCCGGGTGCCGAGGACCGTACGGTGCTGCTCGGCTCCTTCTCCAAAGTGATGGCCCCCGGTCTGCGGCTGGGCTGGCTGCGGGCGCCGGCCGCCCTGCGGCGTGCCTGCGCGGTCGCCAAGCAGGCCGCCGACCTGCACACCCCGACCGTCAACCAACTCGCCGCCGCCCGCTACCTCACCGGCCTCGACACCCATGTGGCCCGCGTCCGGGACGTCTACCGCGAACGCCGCGACGCCATGCTGGCGGGACTGGCGGACGCCCTGCCGGACGGCTCGACCTGGAACCGTCCGGAGGGCGGCATGTTCGTCTGGGCCCGGCTGCCGGAGTCGTACGACACGACCGCCCTGCTGCCGGAGGTCGTGCGGCACGACGTCGCCTACGTCCCCGGCGCCCCCTTCTACGCCGGTGAGCCCGACCGGTCGACGCTGCGACTGTGCTTCGTGACGCAGACGCCGGAGGAGATCGGGGAAGGGCTGAGGAGGCTGGGGGACGGGTTGGGGACGGGTGTCAGTCCCACCAGAAGTGCCAGACCGGCTGGTTGAGGAGCTGGTTCTCGGCGTAGGCGCGGAGGGTGGTGTCGTTGCCCTGCCAGATGTTGTCCGGGCAGAACGCGAAGTGCTCGGCGGCCACGGCCTCCGCCTCGGCCAGGGTGGTCGGCGGGGACGCCACCGAGAGGAGAAGGTGGTCGAAGCCGAGCGCCACCACCCGTATGCCGAAGCGGTCCTCCCAGGAGCGGAGCACCGCGCACAGGCGGGCCGTGTCGTTCTCATGGTTCATCGGGCCCGACCAGCCGATCGCCGCCGGAATGTCCGCGCTGCGGCGGGCCGGGACCAGGGCGAGGCGCGGGTCCTTCAGAGGGCCGCCGTCCTCGACCAGGGCGTCAGCGATGTCGGTGGCCAGGGAGTCCGGGTCGGGGGAGTCCGTGGTGGCGGGGGGCGCCGCCAGGCCGGGCCACTCCCCCTCCTCCGTGTCCTCCGCGTTCGCCCCGTCCGCTCCGTTCTCCGTGTGCTCCCCGTCCTCCTGTGCCGCGCACTCGTACCAGAAGTCCTCCAGCACCTCCTCGGCGTCGTGATCCCCCGGGTACGACATCTCCCCGGGCATCAACTCCCACCCCTCCGGGTCGCCCTGGCTCCCGCCCGCCTCGATGACGACCGGCAGCAGTCCCGCCGTCCGCCGCGCCGGCTCCAGTGCCGTCCAGGCGCCGGGTGCCGCCGGTTCGTCCGCGAGCCACAGCAGGGGCTCGTGCCAGGGGCCCTCGTCGGTCGCGTCGACGAGGCGTCCGGGCGGGAGTCGGAGGCCCAGGGCCGCGCCTGTGATGTCGGTGGCCAGCTTCGGCAGGGGGTTCGGAAGTGTCGCCATGTCGGTGACTGTAGGCGGTGCCACTGACAACGGGCCCCGCGCTCACTTCGGCACCGAACCGTCGACACATTCCCTCTTACCGCCCGCCGTGGGACGGAAGCAGGCCCGGACGACGGCGCCCGGACAGGAGGCGGTCATGGGGGTGTAGACGTAGGAGTCGGCGTCGGTGGCGTTCTGGACCTCGGCGCTGCGGACGGGGCCCCGAGGATTGTCACGACGGCTCGGATCGTCACGACGGTTCGGATCGTCACTGCCCTCGCGATCGTCATGACCGCTCGCCGTCATCTCGATCCGGTCGCCGATGCGCGTCCCCCACATCCGGGCCCAACTGGTGCCGCATTCCTCGCTGTAGCGCAGTTCCAGCCAGGCTCCGGTGGCCGTGTGGTGCGAGGCAAGGGTGGTCGGTGAGCCGCCGCACTTCATGTGCATCGGGCTCTTGCCCTCGCAGGCCGCGCCCCGACAGCGCGGTGCGGCCGCGGCCGGGGCGGGTGACACGGACGAGCGTGGTTCGTCGCCCCGGTTCGGCAGCAGGAGGGCCACCGCCGCCATGCTGCCGACAGCCACGGCGCACACCGACGCGAGTACCGCCACGACAGTCGCGGTGCGGTGTACGGCCGGAGGGGGTGGTGCGGGAGACGGGGGCGGAGGCGGAGCCTCGGGGGGAGGTGGGGACGTGTCCGGCGATACGGAGCGCGTCCCGTCCGGTGGGCGTCCGCCCCGCCCGCTCCCCTCCGCCTCCGCGATCTCCCACAGCGCCAGGCAGCGCCCATCCGGCTCGCCGGCCAGGCGGCACAGGTCCTGTACCGCCTCGCGTGGGGGCAGGGTGCGGCCGTTGAGGTAGCGGTCCCAGGAGGACTTGCTGAACGCCGTCTTCGTCGCGAGGCCGACCAGGCTCAGACCCGTGCGTGCCTTCAGGTCCCGTAGCGCGTCGGCCAGCCGGGCCCGTTCCGGTGACGGGGCCGTCATCGCCGTAGGACCTTCCAGGTGTGTGGGCCGATGACGCCGTCCACGACCAGACCCGCCCGCTTCTGCAACTGCCTGACCGCGCGTTCCGTCACCGGGCCGAAGATCCCGTCCACGGCCCCCGGCGGGATACCCGCCCTGCGCAGCAGACACTGCGCCTCGGCCACCTCGGGCCCGGCGTGGCCCTCGGCCAGGATGGCGCCCTGAGTGCGGCTGTTGCCCGTGTACCAGCGGCCGTCGATCCGCTCGACCCGGCATGTGTACGAGGGCGCCGACCGCGCGGCCGACGCCGGTGGCCGTGCGGTGGTGGTGGCGGGTGCGGAGGATGTGCTGGAAGTGCTGGACGTGTCAGATGTGTCGGACGCGGTCGGTTCGGCGGCGGCCGAGAGGGGAGGCGCCGTTCCTTCTCCCGCGTCGCCGGACAGTCGTACGGCGAGAAGCACCGCCGTGGAGACCGCCAGCACCAGTGCCACGGTCCCGGCCACGAGCGCGACGCGCAGCGAACCTCCCGGCGAGCGCTCCCCGTTGACCTCGGCCGACAGGATCTCCGGCGCTGTCGCAGGCGGCTCCGGTGCGGACGCGTCCGAAGTCGGCTCCGACACGTCCGCGTCCGCCGCCGTCCCGTTCCCGCGTCGCTTGCCCCACGCCTCCTCGGCGATTTCGTGCAACGCCAGCAGCCGGGTGGGATCCTCGCCCCCGACCCCGGCCAGTGCCTCGACGGCCTCCCGGGGCGGTAGCGACCTGCCGCCCAGATACCGTTCCCAGGACTTCGGGCTGTAGCCCGTTCTCGCCCCCAGCCGGCGCAGGCTCAGCCCGCTGTGGTCCTTCAGTCGGCGCAGCCGTACCACCAACTGCCGTACGCGCGGATCAAGTTCCGCGGGCAGCGCTGCCCAACGCGACATGTTCCCCCCACTCGCGTTCACGGTCGGGCCCATGGTCCCCGTGGTCAGCGGCGGCCCAGCCCGGTCGCATTCTGCATCAGCATCCACGGCCCGTACCGGGAGCCGGTTCCCGCATCGGTAAGGAATCGGCCATCGCATGCCGGAGCCGTCCCGCCCTGGCGTCCCGGAGAGTGGCGTCCTTGCTGGTCAGCGGGTGGGACGTCCCATGGTGACGTCACTTCTGCGGCAACTGTGGCAACCCCCGTAGCCCGCCCCGCACTCTCGATCTCGCCAGCCGGCGGCAGGCGCCGCCACCCGGCCCAGAGCGAGAGGGAAACACCATGCGACCGAATATCTGGACGAGGACCCTCGTCAGTGTCAGCGCCGCCGTCGGCCTCGCCGCCGGAGGCCTCGCGACCGCGGGCACCAGCTTCGCCGCGGCGGAGGCGAGGCCGGCCGTGAGCTCCGAGGTCTCCGTCCTCGCGGTGAACAACCTCGGCCTGAGCACCACGGAGGCCAGGTACGTCCAGTGCTGGCTCCAGGACTACTGGGGCTACACCGGCGCCCTTGACGGGCAGCTCGGCACCAACAGCTGGAAGGCGATGCAGCGCAACCTCAAGCAGCACTGGGGCTACAACGACAGCATCGACGGAATCGTCGGCAAGAACACCATCATGGCGCTGCAGCGTTCGATGAAGGCACATCAGGGCTACGACGGCGAGATCGACGGCATCGCCGGACCGAAGACCAGGGCCGCGTTCAAGCGATTCGCGGCCGACTCCAAGCCTTACTGCTGAGCCGACCTGACGACCGCACAGACGGCGCGGCCCGTCCTCCCTTCGGGGGAGAGGACGGGCCGCGCGCACGTCATCAGGCGCTCACAGCCGCTCGGGCGTCCGGATGCCCAGCAGGGCCATGCCCTGGTGCAGCGTCCGGGCCGTCAGGTCACACAGGAACAGACGGTTCTGCACCTGCTCGGGCGTCTCGGCCTTCAGCACCGGACACTTGTCGTAGAACGACGTGTACAGCGACGCCAACTGGTACAGGTACGCGGCCAGCTTGTGCGGGGCGTACTCCGCGGCCGCCTCGAAGACCGTGTCGCCGAAGGCGTCCAGGTGCAGGCCCAACGCCCGCTCCGCCGCGTGCAGTTCCAGCTCCGGGTGGGCGGCCGGCTCGGTCTCGCCCGCCTTGCGCAGGATCGACTGGATACGGGCGTACGCGTACTGGAGGTACACGGACGTGTCGCCGTTCAGCGAGACCATCTGGTCCAGGTCGAACTTGTAGTCCCGGTTGGGGGACGTGGACAGGTCGGCGTACTTCACCGCGCCGATGCCCACCTGCGCCGCCCGCTCCTGGATCTCGTCCTCGGTGAGGTCCTGCGCCTTCTCCCGTACGACCTCGGCGGCCCGCTGCACCGCCTCGTCCAGCAGGTCCTCAAGCCGTACGGTCTCGCCCTCACGCGTCTTGAACGGCTTGCCGTCCGCGCCCAGCACCGTGCCGTAGCCCATGTTGTGCGCGGTGACCTCGTCGGTCAGCCAGCCGGCGCGGCGGGCCGCCTCGAAGACCATCTTGAAGTGGAGGGACTGACGGACGTCCACGACATAGAGCAGGGACGTGGCGTGCAGGTCCTGGACCCGGTTGCGGATCGCCGTCAGGTCGGAGGCCGCGTAGCCGAAGCCGCCGTCGGCCTTCTGCACGATCAGCGGGACCGGCTGGTCGTCCTTGCCGCGGATCTCGTCGAAGAACACGACCAGCGCGCCCTCGGAGCGCACCGCGACGCCCATCTCCTCCAGGAGGCGGGCGGTTTCCGGCATGCCCTCGTTGTACGCGGACTCGCCGACGATCTCCTCGTCGCGGATCTCCATGTCGAGCTTCTCGAAGACCGAGTAGAAGTAGACCTTCGACTCGTCCACGAACTGCTGCCACAGTTCGAGCGTCTCCTTGTCGCCGGACTGCAGGGCGACGACCCGCTTGCGGGCCCGCTCCTTGAACTCCTCGTCCGAGTCGAAGACCGCGCGCGACGCCTTGTACACCCGGTTCAGGTTGCTCATCGCCTGCTCGCCGTCGACGTCGGCCGCGGGGGCCAGCTCGCCGGGGTTCTCGAACAGGTACTGGATGAGCATGCCGAACTGGGTGCCCCAGTCGCCGATGTGGTGCCGGCCGATCGTCTTCTCGCCGGTGAAGTCGAGCATGCCGCGCAGGGCGTCACCGATGACCGCCGACCGCAGGTGGCCGACGTGCATCTCCTTCGCCACGTTCGGCTGGGCGTAGTCGACGACCGTGATGCCCGCGTTCTCCTTCAGCGGCACGCCGAGACGCTCGCCGTCCGCGTGCCGCGCGGCGAGGTTCTCGGTGATCGCCCGGTCGGTGACGGTGATGTTGAGGAAGCCGGGGCCGGAGACCTCGACGTCCTTGATCACGTCACCGGTGACGATGTTGCCGACGACCTGCGCCGCCAGCTCCCGCGGGTTCGACTTGGCCTTCTTGGCGAGGGCCAGGATCCCGTTGGCCTGGAAGTCGGCCCGCTCGCTACGTCGCAGCAAGGCGTCTCCGACGGTTCCCGGGAGGGCGGCCGTGAGGGCGTCGGAGAGCTGTGCGTCGACGTTGGCGGTGATGGACTTGACCGGGGCCATGGGTATGGGCTGCCGTTCTGGTCGGGGCTGGGTTGACAGTCCCGGCCAGTATCCCATGGGGGGTAAAGGGGTTTTTGCGGCTACGAGCCCGGGGGTGCCGGGCGCGGGCCGTGTGCGGCCGGTCGCGCCCACGCGGCGGAGCCCGCTCGCCGACTCCGTACGGCAAAAATCGATACAACCTCGCGCCCCCCGATAAACGGCTGCGCCGCTTATCGGGTCTGGGACAATGGACGACGCCGGCCGTGGACCGTACGGCTGCCCTGGAGAAAGAAGGACGTGCCGATCGTGGCTCAGAGCACCGAGACCACCGACTGGGTCTCCCGTTTCGCGGATGAGGTCATCGAGGAGTCGGAGCGTCGGGCCCCCGGCAAACCTGTCGTCGTGGCGTCGGGCCTCTCGCCCTCCGGGCCCATCCACCTGGGCAACCTGCGCGAGGTCATGACCCCGCACCTCGTCGCCGACGAGATCCGGCGGCGCGGGTACCAGGTGCGGCACCTGATCTCCTGGGACGACTACGACCGGTACCGGAAGGTGCCCAAGGGCATCGCCGGCGTCTCCGACGAGAGCCACCTCCAGCACATCGGCAAGCCGCTGACCTCGGTGCCGGCGCCCCAGGGGTCCTCGTATCCGAACTGGGCCGAGCACTTCAAGGCGGCGATGGTCGAGTCGCTCGCCGAGCTCGGCGTGGAGTTCGACGGGATCAGCCAGACCGCGCAGTACACCTCCGGCGTGTACCGCGAGCAGATCCTGCACGCCATGAAGCACCGCGGTGACATCGACGCCGTGCTCGCCCAGTACCGCACCAAGCCCAAGGCCGGCGCCAAGAAGTCGCAGAAGCCCGTCGACGAGGCCGAGCTGGAGGCCGCCGAGGGGTCGGGGGCGGCCGCCGAGGACGACGGCAGCTCCGGTGCCGCCGGCTACTTCCCGTACAAGCCCTACTGCGGCAACTGCGAGAAGGACCTCACCACCGTCACCTCGTACGTCGACGACACCACCGAGCTGTCGTACACCTGCGACGAGTGCGGCTTCTCCGAGACCGTCCGGCTCAACGAGTTCAACCGCGGCAAGCTGGTCTGGAAGGTCGACTGGCCCATGCGCTGGGCCTACGAGGGTGTCGTGTTCGAGCCCAGCGGCGTCGACCATTCGTCCCCGGGATCCTCCTTCCAGGTCGGCGGGCAGATCGTCGGGATCTTCGGCGGCAAGCAGCCCATCGGGCCCATGTACGCCTTCGTGGGGATCAGCGGCATGGCGAAGATGTCGTCCTCGCGGGGCGGGGTGCCCACCCCCGCCGACGCCCTGAAGATCATGGAGCCGCAGATCCTGCGCTGGCTCTACGCCCGCCGCAGGCCCAACCAGTCCTTCAAGATCGCCTTCGACCAGGAGATCCAGCGGCTCTACGACGAGTGGGACAAGCTCGACGGCAAGGTGGCCGACGGGTCCGCCCTGCCGGCCGACGTCGCCGCCCACTCGCGAGCCGTGCGGACGGCCGGCGGTGAGCTGACGCGTACGGCGCGGCCGCTGCCGTACCGGACGCTCGCCTCCGTCGCCGACATCACCGCCGGGCACCAGGACCAGGCCCTGCGCATCCTCTCCGAGCTCGACCCGGAGAACCCGCTGGGCGCGCTCGACGAGGCCCGGCCCCGGTACGACAAGGCCGAGGCCTGGATCAACACGCAGGTGCCCGCCGACCAGCGGACCATCGTGCGCGACGAGCCCGACGCCGAGCTGCTGAAGTCCCTCGACGAGGCGTCCCAGCAGTCGCTGCGGCTGCTGCTCGACGGACTCGCCGAGCACTGGTCGCTCGACGGGCTGACCCACCTCGTGTACGGCGTGCCCAAGGTGCAGGCCGGGTTCTCCGCCGACGCCACGCCCAAGGAACTGCCGGCCGAGATCAAGACCGCCCAGCGGGCGTTCTTCGCGCTGCTGTACCACCTGCTGGTCGGCCGGGACACCGGTCCGCGACTGCCCACGCTGCTGCTGGCGGTGGGGCAGGAGCGAGTGCGCGCCCTGCTCGGGGAGTAGGACCGGGTGAAACGTCGAGGGGCCCTCGGTCGAGGGCCCCTCTAGTTTTTTCACCGGCTCTTACGCGATGTGCTCCTCTTCCAGTTGCGCCGAGTGGCGCTGCTGGAAGCGTTCCGTGAGGGCCTTCAGTTCGCTGCTGCCCAGCGTCGTGCCGTACGTCGCCTGGATGTTGTCGCCCAGGACGCGCGGCGTGGGGTAGCTGCCGTCTATCGACTGGCGGAAGACCTGGTAGTAGTCCTCGTCCGTCGGCTCGGCCGGCTCCGGCGGGCCACCGCCCTCACCGAGCTGGCGGGTGCGGTTGCCCGTCACCGGGATCGGGAAGGTGCCGGTGTCCTCCGGAGAGGGTTCCTGCACCGGGGGCTCTTCCTCGTACTGGTCGCGGTACTCCTCGGCCCGCTGCTGCTCCGAGTACCACTGCTGGTAGTGGCCCTGGGGGTCGTACTCGGCGTTGTAGCCGCCGTGGTACTCGACCTGGCGGGGCGTGTTGAACCAGTCCTGAACGTAGTCCGGTTGCTCCGCCTCGGGAGGCGCCGCCTGCTGCGGGACGGGCGCGGGTCCGGCCGTACGACCGTCCGCGGCCACGTCAGGAGCCGGTGTGCCGGGGGCCGGGGCGGCAGGCGTCGGCGCGACCACCTCGGCCGCCGGCGCCACGTCGACGACAGGGGCCGCGTCCAGGGCCTGCTTCGGTGCCGGTGGCAGCAGGGCCGGCTCGATGCCCGCCGCCGCCAGGCCCGCCGGAGCCGTCTGCGCCAGCGGGACGCCGTAGCGCGCCAGACGCAGCGGCATCAGCGACTCCACCGGGGCCTTTCGCCGCCACGAGCGGCCGAAGCGGGAACGCAGCCGGGCCTGGTAGACCAGGCGCTCCTGCTCCAGCTTGATGACCTGCTCGTAGGAGCGCAGCTCCCACAGCTTCATACGGCGCCACAGCAGGAACGTCGGGACCGGCGACAGCAGCCAGCGGGTCAGGCGTACGCCCTCCATGTGTTTGTCGGCCGTGATGTCCGCTATGCGGCCGATCGCGTGGCGGGCCGCCTCGACCGACACCACGAACAGGATCGGGATCACCGCGTGCATGCCCACGCCCAGCGGGTCCGGCCAGGCCGCCGCGCCGTTGAAGGCGATCGTCGCGGCCGTCAGCAGCCAGGCCGTCTGACGGAGCAGGGGGAACGGTATGCGGATCCAGGTCAGGAGCAGGTCGAGGGCGAGCAGGACACATATGCCCGCGTCGATGCCGATCGGGAAGACATAACTGAAGCTCCCGAACCCCTTCTTGACGGCCAGCTCACGGACGGCCGCGTACGAACCGGCGAAGCCGATGCCGGCGATGATCACGGCGCCGAACACGACCACGCCTATGAGAACGCGGTGCATCCGAGTCAGCTGCGGTGGCGCGGCCACTCGTACTCCCCTCCCCTTGCGTGTTGTTGCGCGCAACAGGGTGGCACATCCGTGCGGCGGACGGACCTCCGGTACGGCCCGAGCCCGGCCCCCGAAAGGGCCGGGCTCGGGCAAAAGGCGCGGCTGAGCAGCAAGTTGTGACTCAGTCGTGAGGCAGGTGTGACGGTCAGCTCTTCTTCGCCGCTGACTTGGACGGGGAGGCGGACGCCGTCTTCGAGGGGCTGCCGGACGGGGACTTCGAGGGAGACTTCGAAGCCGACTTCGAAGGGGTGCTGCTAGGCGTGCCCGCGCTGCCGCTGCCGTTCGCCTTCGTCACCGAGGCGACGACCTCCTTGGCCGCCTTCTGCGCCAGCTTGTTCAGGGAGTCCGCGCTGGGGGTCTTGTCACCGGCGTAGCCGGCGCCGTTGTAGTCGAGCGTGACGACCACGTTCTCCACCCGGGCGACGACCGTCTCCTGCTTGAAGGAGCCCTCCTTCTTCTTCAGGTCGTAGCGCACCGCCGTGGCCTCGTCGCCCACCCCGGCGACCGGCTCCGACTTCACGTTCTTCGCGCCGGACACCGAACGGGCGCCCTGCAGCTGCGTCTCGTAGTACTCCCGCGCCAGCTTGTCGCCCGAGCCGCGCGTGACGTCCGACTCGAAGCGCAGCAGGGAGACGTTGAGCCAGCGGAACTGCGAGCCCTTCACACCGTTGTCGTCGAGGCTGCTCCAGGAGCAGGAGCCGCGCGTCGTCTCGTCGTCCGAAGCGTGCGCCTTGCCCGACTTCGCCTTCGGGACCAGGTCCTCCAGCGTCTTCTTCGCCAGCACCTTGCACGCCTGCGGAAGCGACTTGTACGTGGCCGCCTGCACCGTCGGCGACGGGCTCGCGGACGTCTCGGACGTCGATGCCGAGGTCTTCGCACTGCCGTCCCCGGCCCCGTCGTCCGAACCGGAGTCCGAGGAACAGCCCACGGCCACCAGCATCGCGGGGACGACGGCCGCGCCGACAAGGACCCGGCGAAGGCCCTTCACACGCTGCTCGCGCTGGTCACGCCGGTCATTCCCCCACTGCCTGAACGGCGTGGGAGGTGCCCCCAGGTCTCGCTTCGCTGCTCGCTGCATGGTTCCTTCACTCATGACTGACACTCGTGGTCTCGCGGTCGGATCGGGTCCGAGGGGCCACGGTACGCGGTGAAGAAGCTGTGTGGTCTCGTTTCGGTTACGTCGCAGGAGGGCGCACAGGGGCTGCGGAGGGGCGCTACTCCGCCAGCTCGTCCGCCAGTTGCGCAGCCAGTTTCTGGGCCCTGTCCTGCAATTCCTCACTGTCCGGAACCGTGCCTACGGTCGTCGGCTGCTCCTCGTACACGATCCTCACGATCACGTTGGACGTGCGGAACGCCACAGTCACCGTGCGCTGCTGGGCCGTCGAACCGGAGCTGCTGAGCGCGTCGTCGAGGAAGGCCTCGTCGCCGAGGTCCTCCAGGACGCGGGGCTGGAGCTCGGCACCGGCCGCGCCGTCGGGGGAGGCGGAACCTGAGGGGGAGGCCGAGGTGGAGGACGAAGGGGACGAAGAGGGCGTAGAGGACTCGGGGGATCCGGACGTGGACGTGGAGGGCGAGGAGGACGGTGAGCCGCTCGGATCGACGGAGGAGGAGGTCACCGGCTCGGGAAGGTCGGCCGCCTCCTGTTCCGTCGCGAAGAGCCGCTCAGCCTCGCTGTCGTCGCTGACCGTCTTGTCGTACGACACCACGCGCTCGAAGTCGACGAGCAGGTGATCCGTGGCCTCCGTCGACTCGACCTTCCAGCGGCAGCCGACCTTGCGGTCCGTGTCGTAGGTCAGCGTCGGCGTGCCCTCGTACGCCTTGTCGCGCTGCTCCTCGTCCGGGAGCTGCCGGATGCCGGGCAGCAGCGAGTCGAGGATGTCCTGGTCGACCACGCCGCACGGTTCGGGCAGCGTCTGGTACCGGCCGGGCTCGGCCGTCGCGGTCGCCGTGCCGGCGTCGCCGGGGTTGGCGTCGTCCGTCGCGCCACCGTCGTCGGAACCGCCGGTGCAGCCGGCCAGCAGCGCCGCGAGGAGCGCGGCGACGCCGGTTACATACGCCTTCCGCTGCACGGTCAGGCTCCTCTCGACGGTGACTGTGTGGTCGGTGTGTTGCCGGTCTCTCAGTGTCCCCGCTGGTTAATCGCTTGCCGTGCGGGGGCGCCGCCTGCAGACAATGTGTATCGCACGCACTGCCGTGGACGCCGGTCCGCTGTCCCTTTTCGTTGACCTTGGCGCCGGTTTTGCGATTTAAGACTTGTGTTTTGTTTACGGGGGATAGAGGACGATATGTCGTACGTGGAGATGCCGGGCGCGAAGGTACCCATCCGGATGTGGGCCGACCCGGCGACGGTCGAGGACGTGGCCCTGCAGCAGCTGCGCAACGTCGCGACCCTGCCGTGGATCAAGGGCCTCGCCGTGATGCCGGACGTGCATTACGGGAAGGGGGCGACTGTCGGGTCCGTCATCGCGATGCAGGGGGCCGTGTGTCCTGCGGCGGTGGGGGTGGACATCGGGTGTGGGATGTCGGCGGTGAAGACGTCGTTGACGGCCAATGATCTGCCGGGGGATCTGTCGCGGTTGCGGTCGAAGATCGAGCAGGCGATTCCGGTGGGGCGGGGGATGCATGACGACCCCGTCGACCCCGGGCGGCTGCACGGGTTCGGTACGGCCGGGTGGGACGGCTTCTGGGGGCGGTTCGACGGGATCGCGGAAGCGGTCAAGTTCCGTCAGGAACGCGCCGGAAAGCAGATGGGAACGCTCGGCGGGGGCAACCACTTCGTCGAGGTCTGCACGGACACGACCGGTTCCGTCTGGCTGATGCTGCACTCCGGTTCCCGGAACATCGGCAAGGAACTGGCCGAGCACCACATCGGCGTGGCCCAGAAGCTCCCGCACAACCAGGGCCTGGTCGACCGTGACCTCGCTGTCTTCGTGGCGGACACCCCGCAGATGGCGGCGTACCGCAACGACCTGTTCTGGGCGCAGGAGTACGCCAAGTACAACCGCACGATCATGATGGCGCTCCTGAAGGACGTGGTCCGCAAGGAGTTCAAGAAGGCCAGGCCGACCTTCGATCCGGAGATCAGCGCACACCACAACTACGTGGCCGAGGAGCGCTACGACGGCATGGACCTGCTCGTCACCCGTAAGGGGGCGATCCGCGCCGGCTCCGGCGAGTACGGGATCATCCCGGGCTCGATGGGCACCGGCTCGTACATCGTGAAGGGCCTCGGAAACCCGATGTCCTTCAACTCGGCCTCGCACGGCGCGGGCCGGCGCATGAGCCGGAACGCCGCCAAGCGCCGCTTCTCGACGAAGGACCTGGAGGAGCAGACGCAGGGCGTGGAGTGCCGTAAGGACTCCGGCGTCGTGGACGAGATCCCGGGCGCGTACAAGCCGATCGAGCAGGTCATCGATCAGCAGCGGGACCTTGTGGAGGTCGTGGCGAAGCTGAAGCAGGTTGTCTGCGTCAAGGGCTGACGCATCAGGCCCCCGGCGGAAACCGGGGGCCTCGCTCATCGGGTCATTGACCGAGGAGCGTTCCGCGGAGCGTTGTCGAGAGGGAGTCCGGATCCAGGGACAGCGCCTCGGAGATGTAGCCCTCGATCGAGCCGTAGCGGCGCGTCAGGTCTGCCAGGAACAGGCGCATGACCGCTTCCGGGGCTCGGCCGAAGCCCGGCCAGGTGGGGGTGCGGCCGTTGTTGTGGGCTTTCCAGTCGGCCAGGAGGGCGGGAGCGGCCAGTTCCGTGAGGGTGAAGTCCTCGATGATCGTGGGTTCGGGTACTCCGAGCAGGCCCAGGATCAGTGCTGCCAGCAGGCCTGTGCGGTCCTTGCCCGACGCGCAGTGGAAGACGAGGGGCGTGTCCGACTCCGCCGCCTTCGCCACCAGTTCCAGTGCGCTACGGATCTCCTTCGTGCCGTCCTGCGCCACTTCCATGTAGCGCTCGGCCAGATAGGGGGTGGGGTCCACATCGGGCGTCAACCCCGCCTGGGTGTACGGGCGGTGCTCGATGCTGAGGTTGTGGTACGTGAACGACGGGTGATCCGGGACGCGGCCCCTGTGCTCGATCTCCCACGGGTAGCGCAGGTCGATCACCGTGTGGACACCGAGGGCGAGGAAGCGGGACCAGTCCGGTGTGCCCTGCGTCAGCTTGCCCAGGGAGTCGGCGCGGTAGAGGCGGCCGGGGCGGACGCGGTGGCCGTCCGTGGTCGTGCAGCCGCCCAGGTCGCGGAAGTTGTGCAGGGCGTCGAAGCGTATGTGTCTGTCCACGGGCAGTGACCCTAGGTGGTCGCTGCCCGTCGCACCTGTGATTTTACGGCGGCTACTTCGGCGCGTGGGTCACCGCGTAGATCATCACGAACGCCACGATGTGGATGCCGAAGAGGAAATAGCCGAGCCACCACCACATCTGGCGCTCGTTGTGCGGGTCCTTGCGACCGTCCTGCGCCACTACAGCTCCCTGTGGACCTTCGTGTTGGACGCCTGGGCGCGGGGGCGGACGACCAGGAGGTCGATGTTGACGTGGCTGGGGCGGGTGACCGTCCAGGTGATGGTGTCGGCGACATCGTCGGCGGTCAGGGGCTCGGCGACGCCCTGGTAGACCTTCTCGGCCTTCTCCTTGTCGCCGGCGAAGCGGGTCAGGGCGAACTCGTCCGTCTTGACCATGCCGGGCGCGATCTCGATCACGCGGACCGGGCGGCCGACGATCTCCAGACGCAGGGTCTCGGCGAGGACGTGGGTGCCGTGCTTGGCGGCGACGTAGCCCGCGCCGCCCTCGTACGTGCCGTGGCCGGCGGTGGAGGAGACGACCACGATCGTGCCGTCGCCGCTCGCCTCCAGCTTGGGGAGCAGGGCCTGGGTGAGGTTCAGGGTGCCGATGACGTTCGTCTCGTACATCGTGCGCCACTCGGCCGGGTCGCCGGTCGCGACCGGGTCGGCGCCCAGTGCGCCACCGGCGTTGTTGACCAGGACGCCGATCGCCTTGAAGGCCGTCGCGAACTCGTCGACCGCGGCGCGGTCCGTCACGTCCAGCTGGTAGGCCGTCGCCGACCCGCCCGCCGTGGTGATCTCTTCCGCCAGCGCCTCGATGCGGTCCTTGCGGCGGGCCGTCAGGACGACGCGGTAGCCGGCCGCGGCGAGCTGTCGTGCCGTGGCGGCGCCGATTCCGCTGCTCGCACCGGTGATGACGGCGATGCGGGAGGCGGCGGACGGGGCTGCGGTGGGCATGGCTGCTCCTCGTGCGTGGTGGAGTCCGGAGGGTGTCCGGGGACTGTCCGGCCAGGATAGGCCGGTCGCGCGGTGGGACAATGGGACGGGTGATCCTCTGGAACGGAGGTGGATCATGGGACAGGCACGTGAGGTCATGGACCGGCTCACGGACGCGGTGACCACGCACCCTGATCTCGGGACGCTGGGCGAGCTGTATGCCGAGGACGCGGTCGCCGTCACCCCCGACGGCGGTGAGATCCATGGGCGCGACGGCATCGTCGAGTACTGGCGCCAGATGACGGACGCGATCCCCGACGGCACGTACGAGTCCGTGCACGCGTACGAGGTCGGCGACACGGCCATCGACGAGGGGTTCTTCACCGGACGGAACACCGGGCCGATCCAGCTGCCCTCCGGAGAGACCATCCCCGCGACCCAGAAGGAGATCAAGATCCGGGGCGTGGACTTCGCCACCGTCCGGGACGGCAAGATCGTGGAGTACCGGCTCTACTTCGACGAGATGGAGTTCCTGGGGCAGCTGGGGCTGCTTCCGCCGTCCTGAGCCGTGGGTGTCGTCGGTGCCGTCGGCTCCGTGGGTTTCGTCAGTTTCCGCGTGGTGCGTACATGATCACCGCCATGCCCGCGAGGCAGATCAGCGCGCCCGTCACGTCCCAGCGGTCCGGGCGGTAGCCGTCCGCGACCATGCCCCAGGCCAGTGAACCGGCGACGAAGACACCGCCGTACGCGGCGAGGATGCGGCCGAACTCGGCGTCGGGCTGGAGCGTGGCGACGAAGCCGTAGGCGCCGAGGGCCATGACGCCCGCGCCGATCCACAGCCGGCCGCGGTGCTCGCGCACGCCCTGCCAGACCAGCCAGGCGCCGCCGATCTCGAAGAGCGCGGCGACGACGAACAGGGCGGCGGAGCGGAGGATCAGCATGGCCGCCAGCTTCGCATGCCGCCGAGAACCCGCTCGCCGGCCTTCTCGCAAGCCCTCTAGTCGTCGAGGCTCTCGGTGTCATAGCGGTCGCGGGACTCCCGGACCTCGTCGAAGTGGTTCTCCGCCCAGTCCTTCACCGCGGTGAGCAGCTGGGCCAGGCTGTGGCCCAGGACGGTGAGCTCGTAGTCGACGCGGACCGGGACGGACGGGGTGACGGTGCGGGTGAGGAGACCGTCGCGTTCCAGTGAACGCAGGGTCTGGGTCAGCATCTTGGGGCTGACGCCCGCGATCTTGCGGCCGAGGTCGCTGTAGCGCATCGGGCCGGCGGCGAGGGCGGAGACGACGAGGCTGACCCACTTGTCGCTGATGCGGTCCAGGAGCTGGTTGGTGGGGCAGCTGCGGAGGAACGCGTCGTACTCGACGCGGGCCTGCTCGCGCCGCTGGGCCGCCGTCATGGTCGCCATGGCTCACCTCTGGGGTAGGTACGCACTCTGAGGTAACTACTTACTGATAGATAGTAACTCTTCCTAGGGTTGCGGCAGCAGAGAGAAGCAAGGAACACAGGCGCTGCAAGGAACGCCTGGGAAGCAAGGGAGAGTTGCTGTGCGTGCTGCTGTCGTGAACGTGTTCGGTGGGCCCGAGGTGGTCGAGGTCGTGGAGGCCGAGGTGCCGGAGCCCGGTGCGAGGCAGGTGCGGATCAAGGTCGCGGCGGCGACGTTGAATCCGGTGGATGCGGGGGTGCGAGCCGGGGTCTTCGGGGGTGCGGGGAAGCCGATCGGGCTCGGATGGGACGTGGCCGGGGTCGTGGACGCCGTGGGGGTGGGCAGCGCCTGGAGCGTCGGGGACGAGGTGGTCGCGCTCGACTACGGCATGGTCAAGCCGCTGGGCACACACGCCGAGTACGTCGTCGTGGACACGGACGCCGCGGCCAAGGCGCCGGCGACCGTCGACACCGTGCACGCGGCGACGCTGCCGCTGAACGCGCTCACCGCGGAACAGGCCCTGGACCGGCTGGAGTTGACGCCCGGCCAGTCGCTGCTGGTGACGGGCGCGGCCGGGGCCGTCGGCGGGTACGCCGTCCAGCTGGCCGCGCACCGGGGGATACCGGTGACCGGGCTGGCCCGGGAGGCGGACGAGGAGCTCGTACGGTCGCTGGGGGCGACGCCGGCCGTGAACGGTGCCGTCGGGGCGGGGAGCTTCGACGCGGTGCTTGACGCGGCGGTGCTCGACGAGCCGGCGCTCGCATGGGTGCGGGACGGCGGCGCGTACATCGGCGTCATTCCGCAGGCACAGCCCGGCTCTGTGCGGGGGGTGCGGACCGGGGCGGTCGAGGTGAGCGCCGATGGGCGGCGGCTGGCTGAGCTGGTGCGGTTGGTGGACGAAGGCGTGCTGACGACGCGGGTGGCCGAGACCTTCGCGCTCGACGACGCCGCCAAGGCCCATGCGCGGCTCGCGGAGGGCGGGGTGCGGGGGCGGCTGGTGCTGGTGCCTTGAGGGGTGGGGCCGGAGGTGGGGGCGTGACTGGTGGGTGGGGCGCCTTGCCCGCGCTGGGCAGGGTGTCCCGGTGCCTCAGCGCACACCCTGTGCATACGCCGTCGGTGGTACGCAGGGGGCGTGACCGGTGGGTGGGGCGCCTTGCCCGCGCTGGGCAGGGTGTCCCGGTGCCTCAGCGCACACCCTGTGCATACGCCGTCGGTGGTACGCCCACCGTCCGTGTGAAGTCACGGATCAGGTGGGCCTGATCGGCGTAGCCGAGGTCGGTGGCGAGGGCGGCCCAGTCGATGTCGGTGCGGGTGCCGGCCTGTTCCAGGGCCTCGTGGATGCGGTAGCGGAGGAGGACCCACTTGGGGCTGACGCCGACGTAGGCCGAGAAGAGGCGTTGCAGGGACCGTACGGACAGGCCCTCCGCGTGGGCGAAGTCGCTGACGCGGCGCACCGTGCGGTCGGCCCGGATGCGCTGGACGAGGGCCATGGCGAGGTCGGCCTGGGGGTCCGGGGCGCAGGGGACGGCGAGCAGGAAGGCGTCCAGGGCGGCTGCGCGGGCGGCGTCGGTGTCGGGGGTGACCACCGAGCGGGCGGTGTCGGGGGTGGCCTGCGGGAAGACCTCCTCGGCGGGCAGGGCCGCGCCCGTCCAGCGGGATACCGGTGCCTCGGGGGCGTACGGGCGGAAGCCGCCGGGGCGGAACTTCGCCCCGCAGACCCGGCCCCGTCCGGTCAGCTTCCTGGTGTAGAGGCCGAGGGCGACGCCGGTGACCTCGCCGTAGGGCGGCGCTGCTTCCTCGTCGACCCCGTCCCACTGGAAGGTGAGGTTGACGGACGGATGCGGGACGATGTGGGAGGCGTAGGGCTCGGGCAGGTCCCAGTCGATGAACCAGTACCACTCGACATGGCGGCGCAGCGGTTCGGCGGGCTCGTGGCGGCGGAAGCGGACGCGGCTGAGCAGCCCGGGCGGGTCGACTATCCCGCGGGTGTCGTGGCGGGGTGCCTCCATGAGCGGATCGTACGTCGGGATCGGCCGGGCGGGGCGTCGCGTTTCTTCAAGAAGAGCGGCTGTGGACGTCCCTACCGTCGGGGCATGGACACGAACGACGTGAAGACGTACGGCATCGGTGAGCTGCTCGCCATGGCGCGCGAGCGGGCCGTTCCGGTGGTGCGGGGCATTCCCGACACGGCGCTCGACGCGCCCACGCCCTGCGCCGAGTACGACGTGAAGGCCCTGGTCAATCACCTCTTCCAGGTGATCGTGCAGTTCCAGCGGCTGGCCGCGAAGGAGGCGTCGGACTTCGGTGAGACGCCCGACCGGGTCGGTGAGAGCCCCGGGTGGCGTGAGCGGCTCGCGGACGAGGCGGAGCGGCTGGTGGCGGCCTGGTCCGCGCCCGGGGCCGAGGACGGGACGACCGGCGGGATGAACATGCCGGCGCGGCTGGTCGGCTCGATGGCGCTGCTCGATCTGACCGTGCATGTGTGGGACCTCGCGCGGGCTACGGGACAGGACTACCCGGGCGCCGACGAGGCGGTCGTGACGGAGCTGGCCGGCGCGGTGGCCGAGCTGGCGCCGACGGCCCGGAAGATGGGCGTGTTCGGGGAGCCGGTGCCGGAGCCGGAGGGCGCGTCACAGTTCGAACGACTACTCGCACTGACCGGCAGGGATCCGCACTGGCGGTAGCCCGGTAGCCCGGTGGCCCGGTGGCCCGGTAGCCCGGTGGGTCGGTGGCCGGGTGGCCGGGTGGCCGGGTGGCCCGGTGGGGCGGCGACGGGACCGGACGAGCGACCCCGCTTCCGGCTGGTCGGCAAGGGCCCAGGCGGGCCGACGTCACTTCCGGCGGGGCGGCAGCGATCCCGGCCGGCGGCGTCATTTCCAGCGGACCGGGAGGTCCGGATGGACCGGCGTCACGTCCGGTGGGCCGGTGTTAGTCCGGCCGAGTCGGTGCGCCTCGCGGTGGGCCGGTGTTAGTCCGGCCGAGTCGGTGCGCCTCGCGGTGGGCCGGTGTCACTCCGGCCGAGCCGATGCGCCACCCGGTGGGCCGGTGTCATTCCGGCCGAGCCGATGCGCCACCCGCCCGGCCGGCCACACTCCCGCCCGCCCGGGAATAGCCCCCGCTCACCCCCCGTTCCCTCCCCAGGTATCGTTGAATGGTCAACCACCTGGAGGATGAGCGACCATGCAGTTCGGGATCTTCAGCGTCGGCGACGTCACGCCGGACCCCACCACGGGCCGTGCGCCGACCGAGCGCGACCGCATCAAGGCCATGGTCGCCATCGCGCTGAAGGCCGAGGAGGTCGGGCTCGACGTCTTCGCGACCGGGGAGCACCACAACCCACCCTTCGTGCCGTCGTCGCCGACGACGATGCTCGGCTACATCGCGGCGCGGACCGAGCGGCTGGTGCTGTCCACCGCCACCACCCTCATCACCACCAACGACCCGGTGAAGATCGCCGAGGACTTCGCGATGCTCCAGCATCTGGCCGACGGAAGGGTCGACCTGATGATGGGGCGCGGCAACACCGGCCCGGTCTACCCCTGGTTCGGCCAGGACATCCGCCAGGGCATCAACCTCGCCGTCGAGAACTACGCCCTGCTCCACCGCCTGTGGCGCGAGGACGTCGTGAACTGGGAGGGGAAGTTCCGTACGCCGCTGGAGGGCTTCACCTCCACCCCCCGCCCGCTGGACGGCGTACCGCCGTTCGTCTGGCACGGCTCCATCCGCTCGCCGGAGATCGCCGAGCAGGCGGCCTACTACGGCGACGGCTTCTTCCACAACAACATCTTCTGGCCGGCCGAGCACACCAGGCGGATGGTCGAGCTGTACCGGAAGCGGTACGCCCACTACGGGCACGGCACGCCGGAGCAGGCGATCGTCGGTCTGGGCGGGCAGGTCTTCATGCGGCGCAACTCGCAGGACGCGATCCGCGAGTTCCGCCCGTACTTCGACGTCGCGCCGGTGTACGGGCACGGCCCGTCGCTGGAGGACTTCATGGAGCAGACGCCGCTGACGGTCGGCTCCCCGCAGCAGGTCATCGAGAAGACGCTGAGCTTCCGCGAGTACGCCGGTGACTACCAGCGCCAGCTGTTCCTGATGGACCACGCCGGGCTGCCGCTGAAGACCGTCCTGGAGCAGATCGACATGCTCGGCGAGGAGGTCGTGCCGGTGCTGCGCAAGGAGTTCGCGAACGGCCGTCCGGCCGGTGTCCCCGACGCCCCCACCCACGCCTCCCTCAGGGCCGCGTAGCAGGTGACCTCCGTACGAGGCTCGTTTCCGGCGGTCCCGTGACGGTGAGAGCCCAGTAAGAAGGGTGATCGTATGTGCCTCATCACGGCTCAACCGCCGGAGGCCTTGGCACACTGACCTCGTGTCCCAGACTGTTCTCCTCGCCGAAGACGACCGCGCCATCCGCAACGCGCTGGAGCGCGCGCTGACCCTGGAGGGCTACCAGGTCACCGCGGTCGCCGACGGTGTCGAGGCGCTGGCCCAGGCCCATCGCACGCCGCCTGACGTGCTCGTGCTGGACGTGATGATGCCCGGTATCGACGGGCTCCAGGTCTGCCGGGTGCTGCGCGCCGAGGGCGACCGTACGCCGATCCTGATGCTGACGGCGCTCGTGGAGACCCAGGACCGGATCGCCGGCCTGGACGCGGGCGCCGACGACTACGTGGTGAAGCCCTTCGACGTCGAGGAGGTCTTCGCCCGGTTGCGCGCCCTGCTGCGCCGCACCAGCGAGGCGGGCGCCGCCGCCCCTGCCCCCGCCGACGCACCGAGGCAGGCCGCCCCCGATGCCCCCGGGCCGTCCGCCCGGCTGATCGAGGCGGCCGGGCTGCGGATGGACCCGCAGGCGCGGCGGGCCTGGCGGGGAGTGCGGGAGCTGGAGCTGACCAGGACCGAGTTCGAGCTGCTGGAACTGCTGGTGCGCAACGCCGGCATCGTCCTCGACCACTCCACCATCTACGACCGCATCTGGGGCTACGACTTCGGCCCCGGCTCCAAGAATCTCGCCGTCTACGTCGGCTACCTGCGCCGCAAGCTCGACCAGCCCGACGCGCCGCAGCTGATCCACACGGTGCGCGGGGTGGGTTACGTGCTGCGGGAGGACTGAGTGCGCCCGGCCCGCCGCAGGCTCGGCCGCCTGCTGACCGGACGCCGCCGCAGCGGCCTCGGCACCACCTTCGCCGTGTCCTTCGCGGCCGTGACCGCCGCGGTCACCGTCCTGGTGGGCCTGCTGTCGTACACCGCCGCCGCCCGGCTGGTGCGGGTGGACCAGGAGTCCGTGTTCGACGAGGTCGTGCAGGATCTGCGAGGCGAGGTGCGGCAGCGGTCGATGAACCCGGAGGACTTCTCCTCCTCCGCGCCCGGCCACGATCTCGTACGGCCCGCCCGTACCGACGTCCAGGTGCTGGGCCCGGACGGTGCGGTCGTCGACCCGGGCAGCCCGGGGCTGCCGGTCACGTCCGAGGACCGGCGGATCGCGGCCGACGCGACGGCCGGGCGGATGGTCCAGCACAAGGACGTCGGTGTCGACAGCGACGTCTACCGCGTCGCGACCGTCGCGCTCGGCGGCGGGCGGGGCGCCGTGCAGGTGGCCCAGGAGTTCAGCGACACGGAGGACCTGCTGCGGGCGCTCCAGCAGCGGACCCTGTTGCTGATGGCCGCGGTGGTGACGCTCGCGGGACTCTTCGGCTGGTGGCTGGCCCGGCGCATCACCCGCCGTCTGGTCGTCCTCACCGCCGCCGCCGAGGACGTCGCCCGCACCCGCCGGCTCGGCATCCAGGTGCCGGTCACCGGCTACGACGAGGTCGGCCGCCTGGGCCGCGCCTTCGACCGCATGCTGGGGCGGCTGGCGCAGTCGGAGGAGGACCAGCGGCGGCTGGTGCAGGACGCCGGCCATGAACTGCGTACGCCTCTGACGTCCCTGCGCACGAACATCTCCCTGCTGCGCCGCATGGACGAACTCCCGCCCGTCACCCGCGACGAACTCGTGGCCGACCTGGGCCAGGAGGCACGCGAGCTCACCGATCTCGTCAACGAGCTGGTCGACCTGGCGGCCGGGCAGTCCGACACCGAGCCGGTCCAGAAGGTGGACGTCGCCGACATCGCCGAGGAGGTGGCGGGCCTCGCCCGACGGCGCACCGGACGGCGGATCCAGGTCCGCGCGAGCGGCGAAACGACGGCGGAGGGCCGGCCGGGGATGCTCCAGCGCGCGGTGACCAACCTCGTGGAGAACGCGGCCAAGTTCGACCGCGACGGCACCGCGCCGATCGAGATCAGCGTCGCGGGCCCGGCGCGGCCCGGCACGGTCCGGGTGGAGGTACTCGACCGTGGGCCGGGCATCGCCGAGGACGACCTGATCCGCGTCTTCGACCGCTTCTACCGGGCCGCCGACGCGCGCTCGCTGCCCGGGTCGGGGCTGGGGCTGTCGATCGTGCGGGAGGTGGCGTTGTCGCACGGGGGTGCGCCGTTCGCCTTCCGGCGGGACGGGGGCGGGACGGTGATCGGGTTCACGGTCGGGGGCTCTGCCTGACCCGCTTCCCCCCGCCGGCCTCTCGTATCCCGCCGAGTATGTGTGCGGGAGCGGGAGCGGGAGCGAGTGTCGGTCGTGGAGGTGGTGGCGTGGCGCGGGCGCCGGCGGTCGCGGTTCCGCGGACGGCCGGCACCAGGTGAGCGGGCCGTGCGTGTGATCCCAGGTGTGCCTAGCTGCGGGTGAGGCGGGTGAGGGTGACGCCGTTGGGGAAGGCGGTGCGCTCGGCGACCTCGAAGGCGGTGGGGTCGAAGGCGCCGTCGAAGGCCGGGATCCCGGCGCCGGCGACCACCGGATAGTGCTTGATCACCAGTTCGTCGATCTCGGGCAGGAGGGCGCCGGCGAGCTTGCCGCCGCCGCAGAGCCAGATGCCCAGGCCGGTGCCCTCCTCCCGCTTGAGCTCGCGGACGACGGCGAGCGGGTTGCCGGGGACGACGGTGACGGCCGGGTCGACGTCGGGCTTGAGGGTGCTGGAGACCACGTACTGGCGCAGGTGTGCGTACGGGCTGGTGATGCCGTTGTCGAAGGCGGGACGGTAGGTGCCGAGGCCCATCATGACGGTGTCGAAGTGCCGGTTGGGTACGTCGGTGAGGCCGACGGCGGCCCGGTAGGCGGTCGGGACGGTCTCCGGGTACAGCGTGTTGGCCCAGGCGCTGTAGGCGGCGCTCTGCTGTTCGTCGCCGGCGGGGAAGAAGTCGTACTCGCCGCCGGGGCCGGCGATGCGGCCGTCGAGCGAGACGGCGACGTAGTAAGTGAGCTTTCGCATCTCTGGTAACCCCGTTCGTAGTACTCTCTCTGTAGTGGTTTGAAAGTAGTACTACAACTGGAGTGGTGTCAATGGTGCGACGGAACGACCAGCGGCGTGCCGCCCTCGTCGACGCGGCGATCGAGGTGCTGGCCAGGGAAGGTGCACGGGGCCTGACGTTCCGGGCGGTGGACGCCGAGGCCGCCGTGCCCGCCGGTACCGCATCCAACTACTTCGCCAACCGGGACGACCTGTTCACCCAGGCCGGCGCCCGGGTCTACGAGCGGCTCCAGCCCGACGAGGCCACCATCGCCCGTCAGCGGACGGCCGGCCGCGACCGGGAGACGTACGCGCAGCTGATGCGGGAGCTCGTCGGCCGGGTGGCCGCCTTCCGCACCGGGTACCTCGCGCTGCTCGAACTGCGCCTGGAGGCCACCCGCCGCCCCGAACTGCGCAAGGTCCTCACCGAGCGGGTCCGGGCCGATGTCGACGCCAACGTCGCCTACCACGAGGCCTCCGGCCTCCCCGGCGACGCCATGGCCGTCAAGCTGCTCATCCTCACCCTGAACTGGCTGATCGTCGAGCAGCTCACCCTGCCGGACGTCTTCACGGAGGCGGAGCGCGAACAACTGGTGACGGCGGCGGTCGAGCGCATCGTGGCGGCCGAGCACTGAAAGGGGCCTGTGTCCGTCCGTATGAAGTCCCGTGAAAACGGTCACCGTTGGGCCACCGCTCCGTACACTCCGTGACCGTGCCGACGCTACGGGCCGGGCACGAAGTCGCCGGCCGCCACCTCCTCCAGGAACCCATCGGCCGAGGCGGGATGGGCGTCGTGTGGCAGGCCTGGGACGAGACGCTGCGGCGGACCGTCGCGGTCAAGTGCGCGCGGCCGGACGGCGGGCAGGCCGCGAAGCGGTCGCCCTCGGCGGCCGCTACCTGCTGCACGAACCCCGCCCACAGCCCCTGACCTGGCGGCACCGGTCCGCCCTCAGCCCTCCCACACGTCCGGCCCGCCGCTCCGCCACTCGATCAGTGCGGACGCCCGCACCCAGTCGTCGTCCACGTCCTCCAGGCCCGCCAGGCGCAGGAACTCGACGACGTCGAGCAGCCCGTACGCCATCCCCACGAACCGGTCGTCGACACGGACACGCCGACCGCCGTCCTCGGCAGGCGGGTAGATCACGATCGGCTGCGCGCTGGCCATGATTCCCAGCGTCGGCGCCGTACGCAGGCGCCGCTACTTGGGATAGCCCTTTGGCGCTAGCCTCGGATGCCATGATCGTATGGCTCAACGGCACCCACGGCGCGGGCAAGACGACGACCAGTTCACTCGTGCAGCAGCTGATCCCGGATTCACGGGTGTTCGACGCCGAGAAGGTCGGCGAGACGCTCATGGACATCAAGCCGGGACTGCCCGCGACGGACAACTTCCAGCACTGGCCGCCGTGGCGGCCGCTCGTCGTCGAGACCGCCCGGCGCGTACTCGACTACACCGGCGGCACCCTGGTGGTGCCCATGACCGTCCTGGTCGAGGAGTACTGGCGCGAGATCAGCTCGGGCCTCGCCCAACATGGCATTCCGGTACGGCACTTCGTCCTGCACGCCGACCAGGACACCCTCCGTGGGCGCATCGCGGGGGACACTGTTCTCGGCCCCGACTCCCCGTTCCGTCTCCAGTACCTGAAGCCCTACGCCGAGGCCGCCCGCACCTGGCTGCACGCCGAGGCCGAGGTGGTCGACACCACGCACCTCACGCCCGACCAGGCCGCCCGGCGGATCGTGGAGGCCGTCCAGAGCTGAGGTCCGCCGACCACAGCCCGACCTGGCAGAGGACGAGAAGACGTGGACGTGTACGAGGCCGTTGACAGCCGCCGGGCCGTGCGGGCGTTCAGCGACGAGCCGGTGCCCAGAGAGGTGCTGCACCGAGTGCTGGCCGCGGCGACGCGGGCTCCGTCGAGCGGGAACCTCCAGCCGTGGCATGTGTACGTCGTGAGCGGCGAGCCCTTGGCCGAACTGAAGAAGCGCGCGACGGCCAGGGCGCTGGAGGGGGACCCCGGCGATGAGCGGGAGTACCCGATGTACCCGGCCGAACTGACCTCGCCGTACCTGGACCGTTTCTCCGCCGCGGCCGCCCAGCGATACGCGGCGCTGGGTATCGAGCGCGACGACGTCGACCGGCCCAGGAAGATCGCCGCCCTGAACACGGAGGCGTTCGGGGCTCCGGTCGTGCTGTTCTGCTATCTCGACCGGACGATGGGGCCCGGACAGTGGGGGGACGCGGGGATGTACCTGCAGACGGTCATGCTGCTGCTGAGGGCGGAGGGGCTGCACAGCTGCCCGCAGGTGATGTGGACGATGTACCGCAAGACCGTCGGTCGGACGGTCGGCGCCGATGACGGTCTCGCACTGTTCTGCGGTGTCGCGGTGGGATTCGAGAAGCCGGGCGTGCCGCGGCTGCGCACCGGGCGGGCAGACATCACGGAAACCGTGAGCTTCATCGGAGCGTGACGGGGCCTCGCCCCGAAACTCAAACGGCGTGCAGGATCCGGAAGCGATCGGGCTCCGCCGGATCCCGGTCGACGACTTGGATCGGCGCCCGAGCCCATTGCCACACGCTGATGCCCGGTGTGCACGAGAACTCGACCAGTCCACGGGTGCCCTCGACTGCGACGTGCGGCCAGGACTCGGCGGTACGCGCCCGGTCCGCGCCGTGAGACCGCAGCACCTCGGCGAGGACGGCGACCGTGTCGTAGCCCTCGAACGCGACGAAGGAGGGCGCTCCGCCCAGCCGCTCGCGCAGGGCCGTCTCCACTCGTGCACCGAGTGGGCTCAGGCGCTCGGGCAGGTAGCGCAGGAACGGGATCGCGGCGCCGTCGGCGCCCAGCAGCGTCGCCCATTCGGCGAACTCCGGCTGCCCGGCCGGAGCACCGATCATGACCTGGGCGAGGCGCCGGTCGCGGCGGACGGACCTGACGATCGGCACGGCCGGCTCCGGGTGGCCGACCAGAAGAAGGAGGGCTGTGGCGCGACGGTCGGCGAGTTCGTCGCACACGGCCGCGGGGGTGAGCGCGCGCGTGTCGAGTTCGATGACGGTGCCGCCGCGTGCGGCGAGGTGGTCCCGCAGGATGCGGACCCCGGACGCCCAGTAGACACTCGGCTGGGTTGCCACGGCGATCCGGCTGTGGCCCGCGCCGAGGAGGAAGTCCGCGTAGACCTGCCAGCCGCGGGACTGCGGCGGGGAGAGACGCGCGACCCATCGCGTCGGCTGTTCGGTGAGCGCGTCGAGAACCGCTGACGAGCACAGGAACGGCAGGCCGAGGGCGTCGGCCCTGGTGGCGGCGGCGCGAGCGACAACGCTGTGATACTCGCCCGCCACGGCGGCCACGCCCAGGCGGGCCAGCTCGTCCACGGCCGCCGCGGCCCGCTGTGGATCGGCCGCGGTGTCCCGGACCACCAGCTCCAGCGGCCTTCCGCCGATCCCGCCGGCGTCGTTGACGTCACCGACGGCCAGCTCAAGACCGGCGAGCAGGTGCCGGCCCGCCTCGGCCCAGCCAGGCCGACTCAGCGGGACGAGCACACCGATCCGAACGGGGACCATCTGGATGACCATGCCGGTCATTGCATCCACCGCCGCCGCCCGCAGGCAACCGGTTTAGCCGTCGGCGACACTCGCGCGCGTTGCTCACCGTGCATGATCAATTACGGGGTGTTTGGGTGGCGGTGAGGGGTGCCGTCCATGGGTCCCTCTCCCGAAGCAAGGAGAGATGCGCAGCATGAAGATCGCGAAGAGTTCCCTGACGCGTACCGTCGCCCCGGTCCTGGTCGTGGGTGTGTCCCTGGCCGCGTTCGCCGTGCCCGCGACCCCCGCCTTCGCGCAGGGGACGCCCGGCTCCGTGGTGGACCGGGTCGGCGGCACCGTCCGGATTCTCGCCCGCGCCGACGTGGCGAACCGCATGAGGGTCGGCCTGTCCGGCAACGGGCACCTGATCGTCGAGGACGACACGCACATCCAGGCGGGCCAGGGCTGCACGATCATGCCCGGCACCGACAACACCGCCGCCGACTGCGGTCCCGCCACCGGATCGGGCGGGGTCACCGGGATCAACGCCGCGCTGGGCAACTTCGGGGACAGCTTCTTCTCCACCGCACCCGTCAACACCAACATCAACGCGGGCACCGGCGGTGACTTCATCCGCACCGGCTCCGGCAACGACACGATCAACCTCCGCGACGGCGTGATCGGCAACGACGCGGCCGCCTGCGACGGCGGCGGCAACGACGCGGTGGTCGGCAACCTCCGGGACGTGATCACGCCGGACTGTGAGCGGCGGGTGAGGTTCTAGTCCGGTGGGTCGTGCGGCCGGTGGTTCGGTGGGCGCCGGCAGTTCGGTGGGCCGGGTGGTCCGTCAGCCCGGCGGTAAGGGAGTCCGCCGGCCCGTCAGCCTGCCGGTGCGTCGTCCGTCGTGGCCCGTGTGCGGCGGGCATACGCGCGTGCCGCTCGGGCGCGGTCGCCGCAGCGGGTGGAGCACCAGTGGCGGCGGCCGTGCCGGAGCAGGTAGCGGTTGCAGGGGGCGGAGCCGCAGGCCGTGAGACGGTCGGCGTCGGGTGAGGTGAGCAGGTCGGCGGCGTCGGCGGCGAGGGTCGCCAGGGCGTGGTCGACGATCTCGGTGGTGGGGTGCGGGGCCGCGCGGTAGGGGCCGTCCTTGTCGTCCCACCGCAGGAGCGGGGCGGTGGGCACCCTGGTCATCGCGTCGTTCACGGCGGCCAGCGCGGCGGGGAGGGCGGGCAGTGCCGCCACCCGGGAGTCGAACAGGGACCGGACCTGCTCGCGCAGCGAACGCAGCTGGGCGGCGCACATCTCCCGCATCCCGGCGTCGACCGGGGCGAGGTCCCGCTCGACGAGCCATTGGTTCGCCGCGGCCGGAGTGCCCAGGAGATCGACGAACTGCCCGCCCGGCAGCGCGATCACGCTGTTGACGAGGGCCAGCGACGGGTACTGCTCCGCCCCCGGCGCGGGCGGGATCGGAGCCTCGGCGGTCTCCGGCACGGTCCCCATGACGGTCTCCTTCATGGCCCCATGGTAAGAACCCGGCGCGACCAGGGTCTGTCGTACCGGGTCCCGAGAGGCGGCCCCGGCACCTCACATGTGGACCACGGGTGCCGCGTCGGGGTCGGCCGTGGGTGCGCCGCGCCGGTAGAGGACGAAGCTGATGACCAGTCCGGCGACGAAGAACACCGCCGACCACCCGTACGCGGTGGAGTACGCCTCCAGGCCGGCCTGGGCGAGGACCGCCGGGTCCTTGGGGTTGCGGCCGGAGAGGTACTCGGTGGCGGCGCTGGTGGAGAGCGTGTTGAGCAGGGCCGTGCCGAGCGAGCCGCCGACCTGCTGCATCGTGTTGACCGCGGCGGAGGCGACGCCCGAGTCCTCGGCCCGCACCCCGTCCGTGGCCAGGGCCATAGCCGGAGCCATGATCAGACCGAAGCCGAGGCCCGCGACGATCAGCGGCGGCAGGATGTCGGTGGCGTACGCGCTGTTCAGGTCGAGACCGGTCAGCCAGACCATGGCCGCCGCGGCCAGGCCCATGCCCAGCGGCACGACCGGCTTGGGGCCGATACGGGGGACCAGCACCGTCGAGGCGAGGGTGGAGGCCAGCATCAGCCCGACGACCATGGGCAGGAACGCCAGCCCGGTCTCGATGGGCGTGTAGCCGAGGCTCTGCTGGAGGTAGTAGGTGAGGAAGAGGAAGACCCCGAACATGCCCGCGCCGATCAGCAGCACGGAGACGAACGACGCGCCGCGGTTGCGGTCGAGCAGCACCCGCAGGGGCAGCAGCGGGTGCGAGGAGCGGGTCTGCCACCAGGTGAACGCGGCCAGCAGTACGGCTCCGGCGACCAGGAAGCCCCAGGTGGCGGGGGAGCTCCAGTCGTGGCTCTCGGCGTTGGAGAAGCCGTAGACCAGGCAGAACAGGCCGGAGGAGACGAGCAGGGCGCCCGGGACGTCGATCGTGGCGGACTTGTCGCGGGTGGTGCGCCGGAGCAGGATCACGCCGCCGACGAAGGCGACCGCGGCGAAGGCCAGGTTGACGTAGAGGGTCCAGCGCCAGTCGAGGTGTTCGGTCAGGACGCCGCCGAGGAGGAGGCCCACAGCACCGCCGGCGCCGGCGATCGCGCCGTAGACGCCGAACGCCTTGGCGCGTTCCTTGGCGTCGGTGAACGTCGTCGTCAGCAACGACAACGCGGCGGGGGCCAGCAGCGCACCGAACACGCCCTGCGCGGCCCGCGCGGCGATGAGCATCTCGAAGCTTCCGGCGGCGCCACCGATGGCGGAGGCCCCGGCGAAGCCGACCAGGCCGACCAGGAAGGTCATCTTCCGGCCGAACAGGTCCGCTGTCCGGCCGCCGAGCAGCAGCAGACTGCCGAAGGCGAGCGCGTAGGCGGTGACGACCCATTGCCGGTCCCCGTCGGAGAAGCCCAGGTCCTGCTGCGCCGACGGCAGGGCGATGTTCACGATCGTGCCGTCCAGCACGACCATCAGCTGGGCCAGACCGACGACCGTGAGGATCCACCAGCGATGTCGGGGTGGCGCCTCGGCGGGCGGTCGGGCGGGGGCGGGGGAGGGAGAGGACTTGTCGACGGGGGTGTCGGTGGAGGTCTGGGGCATGACGGGACTCCGGGTGAGGTGATCGGCGGGGCGTTCGGGGGGGGCTTGGGCCGGCTGGTCCTGACGGCTGTCAGATTTGCCTGACGAGTGTCAGATTAGCTTCCGTCTGACAGGTGTCAAGTAAACTTCTGGCGGAGGGCCGGGCAGCGAAGGAGGTAAAGGTGGGTGCACGAGCGGAATCCGCACGGAGGCCGGGGCGTCCGGGCGCGGGGACCCCCGCGGTGCCGGACGAGCAGAGCATCCTGCAGCGCGGGCTCGAAGCGTTCGCGGAGCTGGGATACGACCATGCCTCCGCCCGCGAGCTGGCCCGTCGCCTGGGCGTCAGCCACAACTTCATCAACGATCGCTACGGGTCCAAGGCGGACTTCTGGCGCGCGGTGGTCGACTTCGCGATGGGCGGGCAGCTGGCCCGCATGCCCGAGGTGGACCCCTCGGTCGACGACGCCGAGCGGCTGCGGCTGCTGATCACCGGCTTCTACCGCACTGCGGTGGACTCACCCCTGGTCGGACGGCTCTTCGTCGAGGAGATGAACCGGGACACCGAGCGGCTGGACTATCTGTACGAGCACTACATCGCGCCGACCCTGCAGACCTTCATGCCCAGCATCGAGCGGCTCGTGGCGGCCGGACGCATGGCGCCCGTCCCGATGGACGTGCTGTTCTTCGCCGTCGTCCCGCCGGTCTCGGGAATGGTGGAGGTACCGCTGGCCCGCCGCCTGGGCCGGCCCGCGCCCGAGTCGCCGCAACAACTCACGGCCACGGCCGAGACATTGGCGGCACTGGTGGTCAACGGCCTGCTGGCGGCCGGGCCGGTGAAACGGTCCTGAGGGCGGCCCGCAGCTGACATGCGGTCCCGCACCTGAACCAGGGCCTGTCCGGTCGGCGGGGAGTGAACACCGGACAGGCCCTGGTGGACCGAAGGGGACGTGTGCTCGCTAGACCGCCAGCCACACCGCCTGATCCGGCGCCAGCGTCCCGCCCTCGACGGGCCCACTGGCCAGCAGAACGGCCGTGTGATCCGGCAGCGCACACGCCTCCGGCGACAGATTCACCACGCACACGAAGCCGGGCTCGCGGCGGAAGGCAAGCACCCTCTCGGGGGCGTCCAGCCAGGTCAGAGTCCCGTCGCCGAGAGCCGGGTGCGCACGGCGCAGGCGCAGCGCGGCGCGGTACAGCTCCAGCATCGACGCCGGGTCGCCGCTCTGGGCGGCCACGCTGTACTCGGCCCAGCGGGACGGCTGGGGCAGCCACGGTTCGGCGTTCGTGCCGTCGGGGCTGAAGCCATACGGCGCACTGCGTCCGGACCACGGGATCGGGACCCGGCAGCCGTCGCGGCCGCGCTCGGTGTGGCCGGAGCGTTCCCAGACGGGGTCCTGGAGGACCGACTCGGGCAGGTCCTCGACCTCGGGCAGGCCGAGTTCCTCGCCCTGGTAGACGTAGGCGCCACCGGGCAGGGCCAGCATCAGCAGGGCCGCGGCGCGGGCTCGGCGGGTGCCCAGGGCGAGGTCCAGGGGGCCCTCGGGGCGGTACGTCTCGTTGGCCACCCAGCGCCGGGTGGGGCTCGGACGGCCGTAGCGGCTGGGGTGGCGTACGACGTCGTGGTTGGACAGGACCCAGGTGGCCGGGGCGCCCACCGAGCCGAGCATGGCGAGCGAGTCGTCGATGACCGTGCGCAGGTCCTTGGGGTCCCAGGTGGCCATCAGGAAGTCGAAGTTGAACGCGGTGTGCAGGCCGTCCCGGCGGACGTACGCGGCCAGACGCTCGGGGGTGTCCGCCCATGCCTCGGCCACGAAGCAGCGGTCGCCGGGGAACTCGTCGGCAACCTTGCGCCAGGCCCGGTAGACGGCGTGGACCTCGTCGCGGTCCCAGTGCGGATGGTCGGTGTGCCGGACCGGCTGCCCGTCCTCCGGCGCCCGGCGGGGCGGCAGGTCGGGGAGTTCCGGGTGCTTGATCAGGCCGTGGGCGACATCGATCCGGAAGCCGTCCACGCCCCGGCCGAACCAGAAGCGCAGGACCGACTCGAACTCCGCGCCGACGTCCGGGTGCTGCCAGTTGAGGTCGGGCTGCTCGGGGGCGAACAGGTGCAGGTACCAGTCGCCGTCGGGCAGCCGGGTCCAGGCGGGACCGCCGAAGCAGGAGACCCAGTCGTTGGGCGGCTCGGCGCCGTCCGGGCCGCGGCCGGGGCGGAAGACGTAGCGCTCGCGCTCCGGGCTGCCGGGGCCCGCCGCCAGCGCCGCCCGGAACCAGGCGTGCCGGTCGGAGGTGTGGTTGGGCACGATGTCGGGGATGACGCGGATCCCGTGCTCGTGCGCCTCCTCGATGAGCCGCTCCGCCTCGGCCACCGAGCCGAACAGCGGGTCGATCTCGCGGAAGTCGGCCACGTCGTAACCGTGGTCGGCCATCGGTGACTTGTACCAGGGGTTGATCCAGATGGCGTCCACGCCGAGGGACTTGAGATACGGCAGCCGGGAGCGCAGGCCGGCGATGTCGCCGACACCGTCGCCGTTGCCGTCGGCGAAACTGCGGATGTAGACCTGGTAGATGACGGCGCTGCGCCACCAGGGTGCGGTGGGGGACACAGGTGTGGTGCTCCTCAGTGGTTGAAGGGAGGCGTGTCTACTTCGCCGCGCCGGCCGTGAGCCCGGCGACGATACGGCGCTGGAAGACCAGCACCATGACCACCAGCGGGACCGTGACGAGGACGCCGGCCGCCATCTGGCTGCCGAACGGGGTCTCGTACGTCGTCGCGCCGGTGAACTTCGAGATGGCGACCGGTGCGGTCTGCATGCCGGGCTTGTTGGTCATCGACAGGGCGATGAGGAACTCGTTCCAGGCCGCGATGAACGTGATGATCGCGGTGGTGAAGATGCCCGGCGCCGCGAGCGGGATGATGACCTTGCGGAACGCCTGGCCGCGGGTGCAGCCGTCGACCATGGCGGCGTGCTCCAGCTCGTCCGGCATCTGCCGGAAGAACGTGGTCAGGTTCCACACCGCCAGCGGCAGCGCGAAGGACATGCTCGGCACGATCATGGCCTGGTAGGTGTTGATCCAGCCCATGTCCGTGAACAGCTTCAGCAGCGGCACCACGATCGACACCACCGGGAACATCGAGGTGGCGATGATCAGGGTCAGGATCAGCCGCTTGAAACGGAAGTCGAGCCGGGCCATCGCGTACGCCGTGAACGTCGCGAGCAGCAGGGCCAGGACGGTCGTGATGCCCGCCACGACCAGGCTGTTGAGCAGCGCGCGGCCGAAGCCCTGCGCGGGGTCGAACACCGCACGGTAGTTCTCGAAGGAGAGCGTGGTGGGCAGGAGCGAGGTGTCGAAGATGTCCGTCGTGCGGCGCAGGCTGGAGACCAGCATCCAGTAGAAGGGCGCCAGACAGTAGGCCACGACCCCGATGACACCGGCGTACAGCAGCCCGGTGCGCCACTTCGCCGTGAGGGTGGTCGTCATGCCGTCACCTCCGTACGGCGGCGCAGTGCCGGGATGCGCGGGCGCCTGCCCTTCCGTCCGCGGGTGCCGTCGCCCACGTCGCCGATCAGGTCGGCGCCGAGCAGCCGTACGAAGGCCAGCGCGACCAGGAAGACGTAGAGGAAGAGGAGCACGGAGTACGCGGACGCCGGTCCGAAGCGGACGTTGGACGCCTCGTTCTGCGCGAGCATCGACAGGGTCTCCACCGAGCGCTTCTGGGCGCCGACCAGGATGTACGGCAGGTCGAACATGCGCAGCGCGTCCATGCAGCGGAACAGCATCGCCACCAGCAGCGCCGGTTTCACCAGGGGCAGCGTGATGTGCCAGAACTGGCGCGGCGGGCTCGCCCCGTCCATGCGGGCGGCCTCGTAGACCTCCTTGGGGATGACCTGGAGCCCGGCCAGTACCAGCAGCCCGATGAAGGGCGCCGTCTTCCACACCTCGGCGACGATGACGGCGACCTTGGCGTGGAAGCCCTCGGTGGTCCACAGGACCTGATGGCCGATCAGCGCGTTGGCGATGCCGTCGCTGTTGAAGATCCACCGCCACAGCAGGCCGGAGATCGCGGTGGGCACCGCCCAGGGGATGAGGATGCCCGCCCGGATCAGACCGCGGCCCCGGAACGCCTTGTGCATGATCAGGGCCATCGCCACCCCGACCAGCGTCTCCAGGGCGACCGTGACGACGGTGAAGAAGGTGGTGTTCCAGAAGGCGTTCCAGAACCGCTCCCCGGCCTCGCCGAAGATGTCGGCGTAGTTGCGCAGCCCGACGAACGGCTCGGTCGCGCTGATGAACCCCGTCGCCGGGTCCAGGCCCTTCGCCCCGTACAGCGACTCGTTGAGCGCCATCAGGGTCGGGTAGAGCACGACGATCGTCAGCACCAGCAGCGTCGGGGAGACCAGCAGCGCGGCCATGCGCGCCGAGCCGGCGGTCGCGCGGGTCTGCTTCCGCGGGTGCTTCACCGGCCCGGAGGGGACGGGAACCGCGTGGTCGTCATCGGCGGCGGCTTCGGGCGGAGTCTTGGTGTCGGCCATGGACCTGCCCCTCACTGCCCGGTGGACTTCTGCAGCGCCCCCTGCAGGTCCTTCAGCGCCTGCGCGCTGCTCTTGCTCCCGGTCAGCGCGGCGTACGCCTCCTGCTGGACCGCCGAGGTCACGTCGCCGTACTGCACGACGCGCGGGCGGGGCACGGCGCGCAGGATGGACTCCTTGAGCACCGGCAGATACGGGTACTGCCCGACCAGCGCCTTGTCGTCGTACAGGGAGGCGTACGGCGGGGCCAGGGAAGCCTCCTTGAGGAACGTGGCCGTGTTCTCCTCGTTGCTGAAGAACTTCATGAAGTCCAGGGCCGTGGCCTTGTTCTTCGCGGTGGACGACAGGGCCAGGTTGTGGCCGCCGAGGCTGGAGGAGCCGGGGCCGTCCAGACCGGGCAGCGGGGCGACGGCGTACTCGCCCTTGATGTCGCTCTTGCCGGCCAGGGAGTACACGTACGGCCAGTTGCGCAGGAAGAGCAGCTTGCCGGACTGGAACGCCTGGCGGCCGTCCTCCTCCAGGTAGGTGATGCCCTCCTTGGGGATCGTCCCGTCCTTGAAGGAGTCGACGAGGAAGTCCAGGCCCTTCCTCGCCTCCGCGGTGTCGACGTTCGGCTTGCCGCCTGCGTCGGTGACGACGCCGCCCGCGGAGTTCACGGCCTCGGAGAAGTTGACGGTCAGGCCCTCGTACTTCTGGAACTGCCCGCCGTAGCACGACATGCCCTTGCCCTCGGGCAGCTTCTTCACCTTGGCGCAGGCGGCCTTCAACTCGGCCCAGGTGGTGGGGGGTTGGGCGATGCCCGCCTTCTTCAGCAGGTCGGTGCGGTAGTACAGCATGCCGCCGTCGGAACTGGCCGGGACCGCGTACAGGCCGTCGCGGTACTTGGCCGTCTCCACGACCGGCTTCAGCATTTTGCCGAGCGGGAACTGCTTCTCGGGCAGCCTGTCGATCCACTGGTGGGCGGCGAACTCCGACGTCCACACGACGTCGAGCGAGAGCACCGTATAGGCGTCGGACTTCGTCTCCGCGTTCTGGATCATCTGCTGGCGCTGCGCGTCCGCGTCCGTCGGCAGCTGGATGAAGGTGACCTTCTCCTTCGGGTGCAGCTTGTTCCAGCGGTCGAGCATCGGCTGCACAGAGCCGGTGGTGTCCTTGCCCGCCACGTACGTGATGGGGCCGCGGCCCTCGAACGTCGTCGCCCCGGCGGCCTGCCCGGAGCCGTCGCCGTCGGACGAGCCGCAGGCGCTGAGGAGGAGCGCGCCGGCGGCGAGTATGCCCACGGACTGAAACGCTCTGGTGGTTGTGGTGTTCACGGTGTCTCCTGGTCGTACGTGGCCATCTGTCCCTGTTGTCAGACTGCGTTGTCACGGCTTTCATGAGATCAAAATTGCAGGTCAACTCACTCATGAGCGGTTCGGCGGGGGGATGTATGCACCTGCTGTGACAACGCTTGCAAGCTAGGGGGCTCATTTGCCGGAAGTCAATGCGTTACTACGCGGTAATGAGATGGCAGAGATGGTTTCCAGTGCATGAAAGCGCTGTCACCAAACACCCCGCGGAACGTGCCGCCTGTGCTACCGTCCGCTCATGCCACCAGCTCAGCGGCACCCCACGATGGCTGACGTAGCCGAACGGGCCGGGGTCTCCACATCGACCGTCTCGCGCACTCTGCGCGGCATGTCCACCGTCTCCCCGGAGGTCCGTGCCCGGGTCGAGCAGGCCGCGCGCGAGCTGAACTTCGCCGTGTCCAGACAGGCTGCAAGCCTTGTCACGGGCAGGACCGGGAACGTGGCCGTGATGGTGCCCACCCTCCAGTCGTGGTTCATGGGCGCCGCCCTGTCCAGCCTCGCCCCGCTGCTGCGGGCCGCGGGCCTGGAACTGAACGTCTACGTGATCCCCGACATGGCCGCGCGCACCTCGTTCTTCGAGCACCTGCCGGCCCGGCGCAACGCCGACGCGCTGCTGGTGTTCTGCTTCGACCTCAACGACGAGGAGACCGCGAGCCTGGACAACCTCGGCATGCCGGTCATCTACGTCAGCCAGCACGTCGAGGGACGGCCGAGCGTCTACGTCGACGACGTGGCCGCCGCCGTGCACGGCACCCGGCACCTGCTCAACCTCGGCCACCGGCGGATCGCCTTCCTCCAGACGATCGGCGCCAGCGGCTTCTCCTTCAGCTCCCAGGAACGGCTGCTCGGCTACCAGCAGGCGCTCACCGAGGCGGGGCTTCCCCTCGACGACGACCTGGTGGTCACCACCGAGGTCGGCGACAAGCGCGGTACCGCCGAGGCGGTGGGCAAGCTGCTGAGCCTGCGCGAGCCGCCCACCGCCGTCTTCGCCGAACAGGACGAGGTCGCCGTCGCCGCCGTCTGGACCCTGCGCAGGACGCAGATCCCGGTGCCCGGACACATCTCTGTCCTCGGCTTCGACGACCAGCCCCTCGCCGACTGGTTCGACCTGTCCACCGTGGCCCAGTCGCCCGCGGACATCGGCCGCGAGGCCGGCGAACTCGCCCTCGCCCTCATCCACGACTCCGACGAGGATCACGTCCGGCACGTCGTCCTGCCCACCCACCTGATCCCACGAGAGACCACGGCCCCGCCGCCCGCCCCGCCGGGCGATGGTGGCCGGGACATCTGAACTCCGGGGGGCGGGAAGGGCACACGGACCGTTCCCGAGTGGCAGGCGCAAGGTGACGGTGCGGACCGGCCGCAGCGGAAACGCGGTGACGATCCGCGCCCGCTGCGAGGACGGCCCCTGGCGCATGGTCCGACTGGCCGACTGGCCGACTGGCCGGCGGGGCGCTGAGTCTGCCGCAGGTTACGGCTGTCGTGCGACCAGGGCGTGACGGCCGAACGCTCGGGATCGTCGCTATGGTGGACTCAAGCGGACAGTAGTCCGGTACTGGAGAGTGCCTAGGCGGAATGGGGGAGGAGTGCCGGTGGGATCCAGGAGTGACGCCCCTCAGCGCTCGGACGCGCAGCGCAATCGCGAGCGCATTCTGGAGGTCGCGCTGGCCGAGTTGTCGCACTCCCCGGACGTTCCGTTGAGCGTGATCGCCAAGAAGGCCGGGGTCGGGCAGGGCACGTTCTATCGCAACTTCCCCAACCGTGAGGCGCTCGTCCTTGAGGTTCATCGACATGAGGTGCGGCAACTCACCGACAGCGCCGAGGAATTGGTGCGGACGCGGGAGCCCGATCGGGCGCTGCGCGAGTGGATGGACGGCCTCGCGTACTTCGCCATGGCCAAGTCCGGTCTTGCCGAAGCCCTGCGGCAGGCGACGAGTGCGACGGGTGGTCCGGCACGGCCGGGCTATTCGCTGGTCGTCGCCGCGATCGGAACCCTGCTGGACGCCAACCACGAGGCCGGCACCATCCGGCCCGGCGTCACCGCCGACGACTTCATCCTCGCCATCGCCGGCATCTGGCAGATCGACCCCGAGGGGGACTGGCGGACGCAGTCGACCAGGTTGTTGGACATCGTCATGGACGGCTTGCGTGCGGGGGCTCCCGGGCGGGCGTGACGGGGCCTTCCGGGCCGGGGCCCGACGGCCGGCCCTTGTGAGTCGGGCCCTTCAGGGCCGGGGCGGTTGCCCGGGCCCTACAGGGCTGGGGCGGTTGCTAAGCGGACAGCTGTCCGTTACGTTGCTCTCGTAATGGACAGTTGTCCGTTTAGCTTGCTCGCCCCCCCACCCCACCCCGTTTCGGAGGTCCCCGCCATGAAACTCCTCGTCCTCGGCGCGACCGGTCCCACCGGTCGCCACCTCGTCGACCTGGCCGTGCGATCCGGTGACTCCGTCACGGCCCTGGTACGCAATCCGGCCGGTCTGGGCGACCTCGCCGACCGGGTCACGGCCGTCACCGGTGACGCCACCTCGCCCCGCGACGTCTCCGCCGCCGCTGCCGGACACGACGTGATCGTCTCCGCGCTGGGCCGGGGCAACTCGATCCGTGCCGACGGCCTCTTCACACGAGCCTCGGAGGCGGTGATCGGTGCGGCGCGCGACACCGGCGTATCGCGCCTCGTGTGGCTGTCGTCGTTCGGTGTCGGGCACACCTTCGAGTGGTCCAGCACCGCCCAGAAGCTGATCTACAGCACCCTGCTCCGGTCGCTCTACGCCGACAAGGCGATCGCGGACGAGCGCATCCGCGTCAGCGGGCTGGACTGGACCGTGGTCCTGCCGACCAAGCTGACGCACGGCCCCGCCAATGGCGCCTTCCTCGCGGACGACCGGCTGCCGATGAAGGGCAACCCGTCGATCAGCCGGGCGGACGTCGCCGCCTTCATGCACCGGGCGGCGCACGGCGGCGAGTGGATCCACCGCAGCCCGGTCATCACCGACTGACTCCGTGGCGGGCGCCCCGTGCCGCCCCGCGTCTCGGCGCGGAACCCGAGGCGGGCCGGCTCACCAGTTCTTCGCGGCGGCCAGCAGACGCTCACGGACGATCGTCACGTGCGGGTTGAGGGAGCTGCCCGGGCGCTGGACGAGGAAGGAGGGGTTGATCGGCGGGTCCTCGGGCCGGTGCAGCAGCCGGAGCGCGCCGGAGGCGAGGGCGGTGCGGCACAGATAGCTGGGCAGGACGCTCCAGCCGGCCCCCGCGAGCACCGCCGTGAGGACACCGCGCAGGTCGGGGAAGGTGATCGCGGCCTCGGCGTGCAGTCGGCGGTCGAAGACATGGCGCCAGTAGCGGCGGACGATGGGCAGGTCCTCGGCGTAGGTGATCAGCGGGAGGCCCTCCAGCGTGGTGTGCAGTTCCTGCCCCTTGAGCCGTTCGGCCCACACAGGTGCGGCGACCAGGACGAACTCCTCGTCCCCGAGGAGCTCCGCGTGCAGCGTCCGGCCACGCGGCCGCCGGGTGGCGACGACGAGGTCGTGGCGCCCGGCCCGCAGCTCCTCCAGCAGCGGTTCGGTCAGTCCCACGGCCACCCGCAGCCGGACGCCCTGCTCGACCAGCGGGGCCAGCACCTTGAGGCCGACCTCGCTCAGGAACTCCGCGGGCCCCGC
Organism: Streptomyces sp. HD; assembly: GCF_028369295.1. Classification (GTDB taxonomy): domain Bacteria; phylum Actinomycetota; class Actinomycetes; order Streptomycetales; family Streptomycetaceae; genus Streptomyces. Next base: position 146,782 of record NZ_JAQMYP010000008.1, on the reverse strand, counting down.
CAGATACACCGGCGCCACCGTGTCGCTCGGCTCCTCGCCGGTGATGGCGGCCAACCGGTCGAGGGGCGCCGACAGCTGCGTGGCGAGTTCGTCCGCAGGGGGCAGCGGCGCGACGCCGTGCGCCCGGCGCTCGAACAGTTCGCGGCCCAGACGCTTCTCCAGCGCCCGGATCTGTGTGGTGACGGTGGACTGCGACAGGCTCAGCCGACGCGCGGCGGCGGTGAAGGAGCCCAGGCGGTGCACGGCGAGGAAGGTGCGCAGCAGGTTCAGGTCGACTGGTCCGAACCCATGGGTGTCCTGATCGCTCACGGCTTCGAGCCTACGAGGTGCGCGGGGCGGCCTGTGTGCGCCGACCGCCCACGACGGGGGCATCGGTTCACCGATACCTGGTATCGGGGGCTTCATTGGCGTGGCTGCGCCACCGGCACTAGGTTCGAGAGCGGGAGCACGGCCGTTCCATCCGATTCCACGACCGGTACGGAAATCTGGCGCCGTTTCTGCGGGGCGCCGCCCGACCAACCCCTGCTTTCTCTAGGAGACCCCCACCATGTCGAAGATCCTTTTCGTGCTGACCGGCGCCGACCACTGGACCCTGGCCGACGGCACCAAGCACCCGACCGGCTTCTGGGCCGAGGAGGCCGTCGTCCCGTACGAGGCGTTCACGGCGGCCGGCCACGAGGTCGTCGTCGCGACGCCGGGCGGTGTCGTACCGCCGCTGGACCAGGGCAGTCTGGCGCCGCAGTTCAACGGCGGTGAGGAGGGCGCGAAGAGGATGGCGGACGCCGTCGCCTCGATCGCCGAGTTCCAGCGGCCCATCAGCCTGGAGGACATCGACCTCGCCGACTACGCGGCCGTCTACTACCCCGGTGGCCATGGCCCGATGGAGGACCTGGCCGTGGACGCCACGTCCGGCAAGCTCCTCGTCGACGCCCTCGCCTCCGGGCGGCCGCTCGGCGTGGTCTGCCACGCCCCGGCCGCGCTGCTGGCCGCCACCCTGGCCGACGGCGGCAACGCCTTCGCCGGTTACCGGCTCACCGGCTTCAGCAACGCCGAGGAGACCCAGGCGGGCTTCGCGGCGGGCGCCAAGTGGCTGCTGCAGGACCGGCTGGTCGAGATCGGCGCGGACTACGACGAGGGTGAGGCGTGGGCCCCGCACGTGGTGGTCGACCGCAACCTGATCACCGGGCAGAACCCCGCCTCCGCCGGACCGGCCGCGGCCGAGATGCTCAAGAAACTGGCCTGACCCGCTTCGAACTGCCGCTTCCGCCCCGTCAGTTGTGCGGTGCCGGGAACCTCGTCAGCAGGACCCGTCCACCGGCGCCCGCGCACAGCAGGCCCGCCACCATGGCGATGAGGCTGAGCGCCGGGCCGGAGCTCCACTCGACGTGGGCGGCGCGGCAGGCGAGCACGACGGTCATCGCGGCCGCGGTGCCGGGCAGGGCGAGCAGGGCCGGGCGGGTTCGGGTCAGGTCGTCCTCGGCGAGCGCGCCGAGGACGCCGACGCCGAGCGCGAGGGCCCATACGCCGAGTGCCTGCGCGTCGAGGCGGCCGGTGTGCCAGGGGACGAAGTCGGCCCAGAAGTCCGGGCGGATCAGCAGGCCGGTACCGATGCCCAGCCAGGAGGAGCCGAGGACGGCCAGGGGCGGTTTGGACCAGCCGGGCAGGGGCGCGGACGAGGGCTCGGGAATGGACGCGGGCTCGGGAATGGACGAGGGCTCGGGAATGGCCGCGGGCGTGGGCTTGGGCCCGGCGGATGCGGGAACGCACGCGGACGCGGGCTCGGGCTCGGTGGATGCGGTGAACGGCTCGGCGCGCACGAGGTGTTGAAGCGACAGCGCGATCACCGCCCATACGCACAGCAGCCCCAGCACGAAGATCCAGCCCAGGCTGAACAGTACGGAGAGGACGGGTCCGCCCTCGGCGACGTACAGATGGCGGGCGTTCAGCAGGGTCACGGTGAACAGTCCGAGGAGGACCACCGCCAAGGGATGGAGCAGCGTGCGCGCCTCCTCCCAGTGCTTGGCCCTGCCGACGGCGAACAGGCCCGGCGAGGTGCCCAGCATGGCGGCGCCGACCAGGCCCGGGTTCAGCGACTCGGGTGACGGCCAGGGGCCGAAGACATGGCCGGTGAGACCGACGGCCGTCAGGAGCCCGCCGACGAGCAGACCGGTCACCGCCACCGCGGTGGCCAGCATGGCCACGCCCGCGGTCAACGGGCGCCCGCCAGAGGCTGTGCGAGTGGGGGCGTCGAATGCCCGGGTCATGAGGTCTCCGTTCGCGGCCGAGGTCACTGGACAGGGGAGGAGACGGAAGAGACGGAAGAGACAGGGGACGGCGGGGCGACAGCAGGGGCTGAGGCGGTCCGTTTGCGCAGCTCACGGGCGTACATGACGCGCAGGCTCACCACTGATGTCGCCGCGGTGGCGAGGATGCCGCAGCCGATGGCGAGGCCGGCGGACAGTGCCGTGTGGTGGTCGAGGTGAAGAGTGCGCTCGAAGACCGGGACCGCTCCGACCGACAGCACCGGGGCCAGGCACAGTGCCGTCAGATGCAGCCGCCACTCCTCCCGGGCCCAGGTGCGGCCCTGCCGTCCCGCACGCCGGGCGCCGACGGCCATGACGGCGTAGGTGACGGCGTACGGCACCAGGTAGGCCACCAGCAGTCGCCGCCCCACCGGCCCGAAGTCCAGGTACGAACGCACGATCCAGGCCAGTGCGGCGGCGCCGGCGAGGTGGGCCGCGGCCAGCACCGGCAGCGGCGCCCAGGACCCGGACACCCCGTCGACCGCCGTACGCCGGTCGAGGGTGCGCGAGGCGATGAGCGCGCCGAACGCCACCACCGACCCCAGGTGCATGATCGCCACCTGGTTGATCTCGGCCATGGACAGCCCCGGCAGCAGCAACGGCAGCCCGCCCCACTCCAGGCGCAGCAGGGGCGCGGTCAGCAGAAAGCCGTAGCAGAGCAGCATCCACCGCTGGTGCAGGTCCGGGAACCCGCCGACGGCGGCGAGGATTCCGAAGGTCACGCTCAGCACGGTGCCGACCAGGATCGTGGCGAGCACGATCCAGAAGGCCGCCCCGCTGAAGGCGTCCTCGGGAGCGGTACGGGCGAGATAGAGTCCGGCGCCCGCCATCGAGGCGTACACGGTGACGGCGAAGACCACACCGAGCACGCGATGCAGCCGCGTACGCCGCCGCGCCGCCGTCAGCAGCTGCGCGGGGCCGAGCAGCATGAGCAGCCCGCCGAGCACCGAGTGCACGATCATCGGCAGCAGGCTGTTCCGGTAGGGCTCGACGCGGGTGGCCAGGGCGTCGGCGACATAGCGCGGCGAGACGGTGCGGGCCAGCAGCCACTCGCCGAACGCCGGGGCGCCCGGGCTGGCGTACGGCCACAGCTCGGTCATCGCGACCGGCGCGTAGGCGACGCACATCACGGTCACCGCGATCGCCGCGCCACGGCGCCAGGCGCTGCTCGTCGGACGACGCACGGCGACCTCCTGCTCCTGGCCGCTGCACGGCCGACCGATAGTCCAGACTGGACTATCGAGACGGTAGAGAGGGTCGCCGCAGAGGTCAACGGTTCATCGCGGTCGGGATTCGTCAGGAATCTGTGTGGTCGGGAATCGGTGCGGTCGTGGTCGGGAACCGGTGTGGTCGGGGATCGTCAGGGAAGCGGTCTTGTCGGGGGTCGTCAGGGAAGCGGTCTGGTCGGGGGTCGTCAGGAATCGGTGGTCGTGCGTTCCTCCCGGTGCCGCACCCAGTCCCAGAAATCGACCATCATCCGCTCGTAACGGATCCCGAACTCCAGCGCCTCGCGCTGCCCGGACGTCAGCAACTCCCCGACCTCCTCGGCGAGTTCCTCGTACGACCGCAGCGTCTGCCGGTGCTCGTCCACCTGCACCGGGGCCAGCACCTCCGGCCGCCCCCCGAACCACAGCTTGAGGATGCCGCGCTCCCTGGCCTCCACCGGCACGAACGCCGGGTCGCTGAGCCACTCGTGCAGGGCGTCCCGCCCCCGCTCCGTGAGCGCCAGCACTCTCCGATTACGCCCGCTCTCCCGCCGCACCTGCGCCAACAGCCCCCCGTCCAGCAGCCGGTCGCACTGCGCGTACACCTGCGCGTGCGGCACCGACCAGAAGGGCGCCACCGTCCGAGCCGCCTCCACCTTCACGTCGTACGCACTCGCCTCGCCCAGCTTGTCGATGATCCCGAGCACGAGATAGGAGGAGGTCGTCAACCGCACGTCAGCCATGGGGGGACGGTAGCCGACGGGGCAGACGCCACTCGCCGCGTTCGATACGGCGACCCGGAATGATGGGCTGCTCGTCCTCGGCCAGGCGGCACAGGTGGCCCGGCAGCACGGGCCGAGCCACCGGCCGCGCAGCATCGAGGGCATCCGAAAGGGCCGGCAGGGATCAGCCAGGGAGTGTCAGTGCCGCACTACGAGCAGCGTCCCATGACCGACGAGCAGTTCCACGACGCGACGCTGATCTGGAACTACCACCAGATGGACCACGAACAGCGGCCCTGCTCGGCGGCGATCGGACTGGGCAGCCACGACCTGGGAGTGGCCACCACGGCCGCAGACCTGTACCGCGAGGGCCTTTTCCCGGTCATGGTCTTCAGCGGCGGCAACAGCCCCACTACGCTTGCCCGCTTCCCGCGCGGCGAGGCCGTGCACTACCGCGAGCACGCCCTGAGCCTGGGGGTGCCGGACGAGGCGATCCTGGTCGAGCCGAAGGCGGCCAACACCGGCCAGAACATCACGTTCTCCCGCGAGCTGCTGGCCGAGGCCGGCATCGCGGTCGAGTCGCTGCTGCTGGTCTCGAAGCCGTACATGGAGCGCCGCTCGTACGCGACCTGCCGCCGGTTGTGGCCCGAGGTGGAGGTCGTCTGTGCCTCCGAGCCGCTGGAGTTGGACGCGTACATCAGGTCCATCGGTGACGAGCGGCTCGTCGTGGACATGCTCGTGGGCGATCTGCAACGGGTGATCGAGTACCCGAGGCTTGGCTTCGCCGTCGAGCAGGAGGTGCCGGCGGTCGTGTACGGCGCCTACGAGCGACTTGTGCGGGCAGGGTTCGACAGCCGCCTTGTCTCGTAATTGCGCTTGAGACAGCCACTGTCAGCCCTCGACACATGACAAGGGCGGGGCCCGAAAACCCCCGCCCGCTACCGGCTGAACGGCCTGCGACCGCTACCGGCGAAACCTCGAATCAGGGCCACACAAGGCAATACGGCTGATGCCCCGCCTCATGAAGGCGGTGGCTGAAGTCCTGCCACTCGTGCAGCAACTGGTACACGTTGAACGCATCCCGGGGCCCACCCCGGTCCGGCACCGTCGACCAGATGAAAGCGGCCGCGCCCACCGCTTCCTCTCCTATGCCCCGCAGCGGGTCCACCACCGTCATCGGCAGCTTGACCACCGCGTAGTCGGGGTGAAGGACGACCAGTTCCAGCGGGGGGACCTTGTGCAGGGGGACGCCCTCGATGCCGGTGAGGACCATCGCGGCCATCGTCTCCGGCTTGATCTTGGTGAACATGCCGTTCATGCCGAGCTCGTCGCCGCCGAGTTCTTCGGGGCGCATCGAGATCGGGACGCGGGCCGCGGTTGCGCCGTCGGGCGCGCCGAAGTACTTGTACGTCACCCCCACCCGACCACCATTCCTGCTCGACCTCAGCCGATCGACACGTCGATCGGCCGCCCGCTCTGACTCATTCGGTACACCCGGCATATCCGGTACTACGTGTCCCTGCCGTGCTTCGTTCGAATCCTCCGCGTCTCGCCGGTGCCTTCCCCGCCGGGCACGTCGAGGACCCAGGTCATCAGTCCCCTCGCCCAGTCCGCCACCGCGATGCATATCTCCACCCGACTGCTTTTCTAGGACGCGTGGCCCCCGCCGCGCAACCCGATCATCGTGTCAGTGACCTCCCCCGCGGCCGCCCGCCGAAACGTGCGCTGAAACACCTGTCCGCGGGATCTTTTCAGTCCCTGACCAACACACCCCGCATGAGCTGTGTGTATCACGTCCAGTCTCGCAGATCCCCGGCAGGGAACGGGGGCGAAGGGGAGTGGGGGGCGCGGGCGAGGGGAGGGAGGAGGGTGGCGCACGGTAGGACGGACGGGGCGGGCGGGGGAGCGGGGCGCTCGGGAGGCCCGGCCCCGATCAGCACCGGCCGGCCGCCGGCCCGGCCGGGCACATACTCTCGTCAGCCGTCAGCCGTCAGCCGTCAGCCGTCAGCCGTCAGCCGTCAGCCGTCAGCCGTCAGCCGTCAGCGGTCAGCGGTCAGCGGTCAGCGGTCAGCGGTCAGCCGTCAGCGGTCAGCGGTCAGCCGTCAGTCCCCCTCGGCCCTGCCCGGCGCACCCCCGCCGCCCCCTGCCCCCGCCGCCCCCTGGCCTACCCTGAGGAGGTCACTGGGAACCGGAGTCCGAGATCATCGGAGAAGGTCAGAGAAGGTCGGAGTAGTCGCAGGTCATGAGTGAAGCGCCCTCTTCAGGAACGCCCTATCCATACGATGCGCCTGCCTCGCAGGCTCTGTTCGACCGTGCGGCCGCCGTCACGCCCGGCGGCGTGAACTCCCCGGTGCGCGCCTTCCGGGCCGTGGGCGGGACGCCCCGGTTCATGGTGTCCGGCACCGGTCCGTACCTGACCGACGCCGACGGGCGCGAGTACGTCGACCTCGTCTGCTCCTGGGGACCCATGATCCTCGGGCACTCCCACCCCGAGGTCATCGCCGCCGTCCAGGACGCCGTCTCCCGCGGCACTTCCTTCGGTACGCCGGGGGAGGGCGAGGTCGCACTCGCCGAGGAGATCGTCGGCCGGATCGAGCCCGTCGACCAGGTGCGGCTCGTCTCCAGCGGCACCGAGGCCACCATGTCCGCCATCCGGCTCGCCCGCGGGTTCACCCGGCGGTCCAAGGTGATCAAGTTCGCCGGGTGCTATCACGGGCATGTCGACTCGCTGCTCGCCGCGGCCGGGTCCGGCGTCGCCACCTTCGCGCTGCCCGACACCCCGGGCGTCACCGGTGCCCAGGCCGGCGACACCATCGTCCTGCCCTACAACGACCTGGAGTCCGTGCACGAGGCCTTCCACCGCTACCCCGGTGAGATCGCCTGCGTGATCACCGAGGCCTCGCCCGGCAACATGGGCGTCGTCCCGCCGCAGCCCGGTTTCAACGAGGGACTGAAGGACGCCTGCCGCAAGAACGGCGCCCTCTTCATCTCCGACGAGGTCATGACCGGGTTCCGTACCAGCCGTGCCGGGTGGTACGGGGTCGACGGAGTCAAGCCCGACCTCATGACCTTCGGCAAGGTCATGGGGGGCGGGTTCCCCGCCGCCGCCTTCGGTGGGCGCGCCGATGTGATGGCCCACCTCGCACCCGCCGGGCCCGTCTACCAGGCCGGCACCCTCTCCGGGAACCCGGTCGCCACCGCGGCCGGCCTCGCTCAGCTGCGGCTCCTCGACGAGGCCGCGTACGACGCCGTCGACGCCGTCTCCGCGCAGATCCAGTCCCTCGTCACCGAGGCCCTCACCAAGGAAGGCGTCGCGCACCGGCTGCAGAACGCCTCCAACATGTTCTCCGTGTTCTTCACGGACCGTGAGGTCCGCAACTACGAGGACGCCAAGCGGCAGGATTCCTTCCGCTTCACCGCCTTCTTCCACTCGATGCTGGCGCAGGGCGTCTATCTGCCGCCCTCGTCCTTCGAGTCCTGGTTCGTTTCCACGGCACACGACGAGCAGGCCGTCCAGCGGATCGCCGACGCCCTCCCGGCGGCGGCCCGAGCGGCGGCGGAGGCCACGGCGGCATGAGCAACGACATCCACAGCGACATCCACGGCGACATCCACACGAGCGACAGCGACATCACCGTCGTCCACCTCATGCGGCACGGCGAGGTCGCCAACCCGGACGGGATCCTCTACGGCCGTCTCGCCGGCTACCACCTCTCCGAGCTCGGGCGGCAGATGGCCGACCGGGTCGCCGAGCACCTCGCCTCCCGCGATGTCACCCACGTCTGCGCCTCCCCGCTGGAGCGTGCGCAGGAGACCGCGACCCCGATCGCCAAGGCGCACGGGCTGGACCTCGCGACCGACGGGCGGCTCATCGAGGCCGACAACGTCTTCCAGGGCAAGACCTTCGGCGTGGGCGACGGGGCGCTGAAGAAGCCGGAGAACTGGAAGCATCTCGTCAACCCCTTCAAGCCGTCCTGGGGCGAGCCGTACGTCGACCAGGTCATCCGGATGATGGGTGCGCTGAGTGCCGCCAAGGACGCCGCGCGTGGGCACGAGGCCGTGCTGGTCAGTCATCAGCTGCCGATCTGGATCGTGCGCAGCTACGTCGAGAAGCGGCGGCTGTGGCACGACCCGCGCAAGCGGCAGTGCACGCTCGCGTCCCTGACGACCTTCACGTTCCAGGGCGACAGGATCGTTTCCGTCGGGTACACCGAGCCCGCCATCGATCTGGTGCCCGCCCATCTCCGCGCCGGTGCCAAGCCGGTGAAGGGGAAGGACAAGGCCTTCGGCGCCTGATGGCAGGGTCTCGTGACGGTGCCTGATGGCAGTGCCTGATCCCGTTATGGCGGTGCCTGATCCCGTTGTCCTGGGCGGGTTGCCCCACATGGGCTTTTAAGACGCGTTTGTGACATTTGTTTCGAATCCTCCGAGATCCGGAGGAACCTCCCTGTTCGTCGTGCCCTCTGACTGGGTGACCACGAGAGAGCACGACGGATGGGGCAGGAATGCGCAATGTCACCCGGAGGGGACTTATAGGACTCGGTGTCGGCACGGCCGCCGCCGTCGGGCTGGCCGGCTGCGGAACCCTCACCTCGTCAGAGGGGTCGAAGGGGTCCGAAGGTTCCGAAGGCGGCGAAGGCAACAAGCCCGGGACCCAGACCAACCGCGCCCGCCCCATCGGTGACGGCTCCACCTCCTACACCGGCAAGCAGCCCAGGCAGCCGGCCAAGCCCCAGCCTCTGGAGCCCGGTCAGGAGCCGCCGCAGTTCGTGGTCTTCTCGTGGGACGGCGCCGGTGAGGTGGGCAACGGCCTCTTCCCGCGCTTCCTCGACCTCGCCAAGGAGAACGACGCGCACATGACCTTCTTCCTCTCGGGGCTGTATCTGCTCCCCGAGTCGAAGAAGCGGCTCTACAACCCGCCGAACAACCCGGTCGGCGCCTCCGACATCGGCTACCTCACCGACGAGCACGTCAAGGCGACACTGACGAACGTCCGGCGCGCCTGGCTCGAAGGGCACGAGATAGGCACCCACTTCAACGGCCACTTCTGCGGCGGCAACGGCACCGTCGGCAACTGGACGCCCAAGCAGTGGCGCAGCGAGATCCAGCAGGCCAAGGACTTCGTGAAGAAGTGGCGGACCAACACCGGCTGGACCGACCTGCCGTCCCTGCCCTTCGACTACGACAAGGAGCTCGTCGGCGGCCGCACGCCCTGCCTCCTCGGCCAGGACAACCTGCTGCCCACCGCCAAGGAGCTCGGCTGGCGTTACGACGCCTCCTCGCCCGGCGGCCGTCAGGTGTGGCCGCAGAAGAAGCAGGGGCTGTGGGATCTGCCGTTGCAGCAGATACCTTTCCCCGGGCGCTCCTTCGAGGTCCTCTCCATGGACTACAACATGCTGGCCAACCAGTCGATCAACTCGACGAAGGCGCCCGCCCACAACTACCCGGGCTGGCGTGAGCAGTCGTCGCAGGCGTACATCCAGGGATTCAAGCGGGCATACGAGACAAACCGCGCACCCTTCTTCATAGGCAACCACTTCGAGCAGTGGAACGGCGGCATCTACATGGACGCCGTCGAGGCCGCCCTCAAGCACATCGCGCAGGAGAAGGAGAAGGGGGCCGACATCCGGCTCGTCTCCTTCCGGCAGTTCGTTGACTGGATGGACGTACAGAAGCCCGAGGTGCTCGCCAAGCTGCGGACCCTGGAGGTCGGGCAGCAGCCGGCCGGCGGCTGGAAGACGTTCATGAAGGGCGGCTCCGCGAGCACCTCCACCGGTTCCTCCAGCGGCTCCTCCATGGGTACGCAGAACGCCGCCTGAAATGCGGGTTCACGTCCGCGAGGGGGGTGGGCAAGATCCCCAGAACGGGCATGCGAAACTTTTCACATGAGTGCCCGTAGCGTCCGAAGTCGTGTCGCCGTCCTGGCCATCACCAGCGCCGCCGTCGCCGCGCTGACCCTCTCCGCGTGCAGTTCCGGCGGTATGTCGGGCGGTGGCGGCGACACCAACTTCGTCCCCGGCAGCAACGGCATCGACACCGCGGCCCAGGGCAAGCGCTCCGTGGCGCCGGCCCTGTCCGGCGAGACCATCGACGGCAAGCAGCTCGACACCGCCGACTACAAGGGCAAGATCCTCGTCATCAACGTATGGGGATCCTGGTGCCCACCGTGCCGGGCCGAGGCGAAGAACTTCCAGACCGTCTACGACGACGTCAAGGGCCAGGGTGTCGAGTTCGTCGGCATCAACACCCGGGACACCAGCACCACCCCCGCGAAGGCCTTCGAGAAGGAGTTCGGGGTCACCTACCCGAGCCTGTACGACCCCACGGGCAAGCAGATGCTCCGCTTCGGCAAGGGCACGCTCAACCCGCAGGCGATCCCCTCCACGCTGGTCATCGACCGGAAGGGAAAGATCGCCGCGCGTGCGCTGGCGCCCCTCAGCGAGGAGACACTGCGCAGCATGATCAAGCCCGTCCTCGCGGAGAAGTGACGTGAGCGCACTGTCCACGCTGGCCGAGGCCGCCGGCCCCAACCAGACGGTGATGAGCGGCGCTCTGCTGCTCGCCCTGCCCATCGCGCTGCTCGGCGGCCTCGTCTCCTTCTTCTCCCCCTGCGTACTGCCGCTGGTCCCCGGCTATCTCTCCTACGTCACCGGGGTCACCGGTACGGATCTGGCCGAGGCCCGGCGCGGACGGATGGTCGCGGGTGCCTCCCTGTTCGTGCTCGGCTTCACCGCGGTGTTCGTCTCCAGCGGAGCGCTGTTCGGCTACTTCGGCGACTCGCTGCAGGACCACAAGGACGTCCTGTCCAAGGTGCTGGGCGTCCTCATGATCCTCATGGGCGTCTTCTTCATGGGCCTGATGCCCTGGATGACCCAGCGCGAGTTCCGCTTCCACAAGCGGCCCGTGACCGGGCTGATCGGCGCGCCCTTCCTCGGCGCGCTGTTCGGCATCGGCTGGACGCCCTGCCTCGGCCCGACGCTGACCTCGGTGATCGCGCTGTCCTACAACGAGGCGAGCGCGGGCCGCGGCGCCATACTCACCGTCGCCTACTGCCTGGGCCTCGGCGTCCCCTTCGTGCTCGCTGCCGTAGCCTTCCGCAAGGCCCTCGGCGCCTTCGCCTGGGTCAAGCGCCACTACGTCTGGGTGATGCGCATCGGCGGCACGATGATGATCGCGACCGGTGTGCTGCTGCTCACCGGCGCCTGGGACCGCATCGTGCAGGAGATGCAGGTCTGGTCCAACGGCTTCACTGTGGGGATCTGATCGATGAGCAACACGACCGACAAGGCCGCCCCGGCCACCGGTGAGGAGGAACTGGACGCCGCCGGCTCCCAGCTCTCCACCGCCCCCGCCGAGGAGATCGCCAACCTGCCGTCCCTCGGCGTCATCGGCTGGGCCCGCTGGTTCTGGCGGCAGCTCACCTCGATGCGGGTCGCGCTGCTGCTGCTCCTGCTGCTGTCGCTCGGCGCGATCCCCGGCTCGCTCATCCCGCAGACCGGCATCGACGAGACCAAGGTCGCCGACTTCCGCAAGACGCACGAGACCCTCGCGCCGATCTACGACAAGCTCGGCCTCTTCAACGTCTACAGCTCGGTGTGGTTCTCCGCGATCTACATCCTGCTGTTCGTCTCCCTCATCGGCTGCATCGTCCCGCGCACCTGGCAGTTCGTCGGCCAGCTGCGCGGCCGTCCGCCGGGCGCCCCGAGGCGACTGACCCGGCTGCCCGCCTACACCACCTGGCGCACCGAGGCCGAGCCCGAGCAGGTCCGCGAGGCCGCGCTCACCCTGCTGACGAAGCGCCGCTTCCGCGCCCATCTCTCCGGTGACGCCGTCGCCGCCGAGAAGGGGTATCTGCGCGAGGTCGGCAACCTCGCCTTCCACATCGCGCTGATCGTGATGCTGGTCGCCTTCGCCTGGGGCCAGCTGTTCAAATCCGAGGGCAACAAGCTGGTCGTCGAGGGCGACGGGTTCTCCAACACCCTCACCCAGTACGACGACTTCAAGTCCGGCAGCCTCTTCACCCAGGACGACCTGGACCCGTTCAGCTTCAACCTGAAGAACTTCAGGGGCACCTACGAGGTCAGCGGTCCCAACCGGGGCACCCCGCGCACCTATGAGGCCGACCTCACCTACAGCGTGGGAGCCGACGGCAAGGACAAGAAGACCACCGTCAAGGTCAACGAGCCGCTGGAGATCGGCGGCTCGAAGGTCTACCTCGTCAGCCACGGCTACGCCCCCGTCATCACGGTTCGCGACGGCAGGGGCGAGGTCGTCTTCCGGGACGCCGTGCCCCTCCTTCCGCTCGACGGCAACGTCACCTCCACCGGCGCGATCAAGGTCATGGACGGCTACCGCGACGCCAAGGGCAAGTGGGATCAGCTCGGTTTCCAGGCCTTCTTCCTGCCCTCCTACGTCAAGGGCAACGAGCTCGCTTCGCAGTTCCCGGCGCTGCTGAACCCGGTGCTGAACCTGGAGGCGTACCACGGCGAACTCGGTGTCAACGCGGGCATCCCGCAGAGCGTGTACCAGCTGAACAAGAAGAACCTGAAGGGGTTCAAGGACGCCAAGGGCGCGCAGCTCAGGGAGAACCTGAAGCCCGGCGAGACCATGAAGCTCCCCAACGGCGCGGGCACGGTCACCTTCGAGAAGGAGATCAAGGAGTGGGCCGGCTTCCAGGTCGCCCGCCAGCCCGCCAGCGGCTGGGCCCTCGCCGGCTCCCTCACCGCGATCTTCGGCCTTGCCGCCTCCCTGTTCATCCAGCGCCGCCGCGTCTGGGTGCGGGCGGTCAAGGGCGACGACGGTGTCACGGTCGTCGAGATGGCCGGCCTCGGCCGCAGCGAGTCCGCCAAGGTGCCCGAGGAACTGGGTGACCTCGCCGGAATCCTCTACGACCAGGCGCCCGGCGCGCCCGACGCCGACGACGACCCCGCAGATTCCGAAGCTTCCCCCGACCCCCAAGTCGCACCCGCCGAAGGGGCTGACACCAAGTGACTCTCGCCGCCGCGACCGAGCTGGCCGCCGCCACCAACGAAAACCTCGCGAGCATCAGCAACACGCTGATCTACTCGTCGATGGCCGTCTACACCCTGGCCTTCTTCGCGTACATCGCCGAATGGCTCCTCGGCAGCCGCAGCAAGGTCGGCCGCACGGCCGCCGCGCTCACCCCGGCGAAGGCAGCCAAGGCCGCGGCGCCCGCCGTCACCGTGAAGAAGGGCGGCTCCACCGCCGTACTGGAGCGGCCGAAGGTCGTCGTGCGGGCCACGGCCGGGCAGCGGGACGTGCCGGACGGGCCCGGGGCGCACGGTGGGGACGAGCAGGGCGACCTCTACGGGCGTATCGCCATCTCCCTCACCGTCCTCGCCTTCCTGGTCGAGTTCGGCGGTGTGCTCACGCGGGCCCTGTCGGTGCAGCGGGCGCCGTGGGGAAACATGTACGAGTTCAACATCACCTTCTCCACGGTCGCCGTCGGTGTGTACCTGGCGCTGCTGGCGCTGAAGAAGAACGTGCGCTGGCTCGGGCTGTTCCTGATCACCACGGTCCTCCTCGATCTCGGCCTCGCCGTCACTGTCTTGTACACCGCCAGTGACCAGTTGGTTCCCGCCCTTCACTCGTACTGGCTGTACATCCACGTCTCCACCGCGATCTTCTGCGGCGCGGTGTTCTACGTCGGCGCCGTCTCCACGCTGCTCTACCTGTTCAAGGACTCGTACGAGAACAAGCTGGCGAACGGCGGCACCCCCGGCCGTTTCGCGAACTCCGTCCTGGACCGGCTGCCCGCATCGGCGTCCCTCGACAAGTTCTCCTACCGGGTCAACGCCGCCGTCTTCCCGCTGTGGACCTTCACGATCATCGCGGGCGCCATCTGGGCGGGCGACGCCTGGGGCCGCTACTGGGGCTGGGACCCCAAGGAGACCTGGTCCTTCATCACCTGGGTCGCCTACGCCTGCTACCTGCACGCCCGCGCCACGGCCGGCTGGAAGGGCCGCAAGGCCGCCTACCTGGCCCTCATCGCCTTCGGCTGCTGGCTCTTCAACTACTACGGCGTCAACATCTTCGTCTCCGGCAAGCACTCGTACGCCGGGGTGTAGGCAAGGGGTGCGTTTCACCCCCGGCGGGGTCACGCTGGTGTCATGACCGGTTCCGTCGAGCAGGGCGCCAGCCAGACCCATGGGAACACGCACATCCTGCATTTTCTGGTGCGGCTTCCCGGGGTGATGGAGTCGGTCTGGCCGGCGTTCAGCACCCCGGAGGGGCTCGCGGGCTGGTTCACCGTCGCCGATGTGCTGGAGCCCCGACTCGGCGGTGCGGTCACGCTGCGTGATGTCGGAGCGGGGCGGGTCACCGCGTGGGACGTGGAGCGGGTCGCCGAGTACACGCTGGAGGGCGCCGGCCGGATCCGGTTCCATCTGGAGCGGGACGGGGACCGGGGCAGCGCTCTGCGCTTCACCCACGAGTACCGGGGAGAGGCGCACTCCGAGCAGCGCTGGCGGGCCCGGTTCGAGAAGCTCGTCGAGACGGTCGACGCCCGCCCGTAGCCCGCCCGCGACCGCTACGACGACGCCGGCGGCAGGCACTCCTTGGCCGGCGGCTTCCCCGTCGGCCACGCCAGGGTGACGAACCGGGCGCGGCCCTCGGCGGTGACCTCGACGATCGGTACGGCCTTGTCGTAGGGGTTGCCGTGCTTGTCCAGGCAGATCCAGCCGCTCGCGCCGTTCACCCGCTGCGAGCCCGTCATCAGCTCCCACTGGTCGTGGACGTCGGCGAGGGTCGGGGCGTCCTCGCCGTCCGGCTTGGCCTCGCGGATGCCCTGGTAGGTCAGCGTCATGGCGTCGTAGGCGATGATCAGCTGGCCGTCCTCCAGGGCGGCCGGACCGATGGGCCCGGCCCGCCGCGCGCCCTGCGCCGCCGAGCCCCGCGCCGGCTTCTCCTGCGCCGTGCGCACCAGCTCGGCCAGCACGCGCGCGTCCTCGGTGGAGCCGCCGGTCGCGGGCGGGTTCTTCGTCAGCCAGGCGTCCGGATGGGCGAGGGCGGTGTAGCGGACGGACAGCTGGTGCTTCAGGGCGTCCCGGTCGAGGTCCTTGTCGCCGGTGAGATACGAGCCCTCGTCGCCGGTGAGCAGGGTGAACGCCCGGTCCTGGCAGCCGCGTTCGCCGAGCGCGTTGATGAACTGGCGCAGCTGGGTGTGGCGTCCGGCGAACAGGATCGTGTCGGTCTCCTCGGCCGTGTCGCAGACGAGGTGGGTGATCTGCCGGAAGTCGTTCGCGGTGGAGCCCTCCTCGCTGCGGTCGGCGGGCGGCGTGAACGCCCACGGCTGGTACGGCGACCCCTTCAGCAGCTTCTCGAACGACTTCTGCAGCGTCGTCGTGTACGGGTCGCCCGGCTTGTCGTACACCAGCACCGCCTCACCCGCCCGCACCTTGGCGAAGAAGGTGAGCGCGCGGGCCTCGTCGGTGTTGGTGGGGGCGACGCGGGCGAGCCCGGGGTAGGGGTCCTCGCCGTCCTGTCCGTTGGCGAGGTTGTCGGCGGTGATGGAGGTGCCGACCACCGGGATCCCACGCCGCGTCAGCTCCTCGACGGCCCGCTTGTTGTTCGCGGTGGACAGCCCTATCCCGGTGACCGCCCGCAGCCGGTCCGGTCCCTTGGCCATCCGCTCCAGAGCCTCGACGGTGTACTTCCAGTGCTTCCCGGTCGCGCCCGGGTTGGCGAGCACCAGCCGGATCGCCGGGGACTCGCCGTTGGAGCCGTGGTTGGCCTGGTACTGCGCGAGGTAGGCGCCCTGGAGCTCGTGCAGGGTGTCGTTGAGGTTGTCGGGGTCGGACGCGGTGAAGGGTTCGAACAGGGCGACGGTGACGTAGGCGCCCTTGATGGAGCGGTTCTCCCGGTCGATCGCCCGCACGGTGTCGCGGAACCGGTCCCGGTCGAAGTGGTAGTCGGACGTCGACACGCCCACGCACTCGTCGTCGTCCTCGGGCATGACCACCCCGGGCGCGCACGAGCGGTCGTCGTGCAGCAGCACCCGTGCGCCGAGGACGCACCCGGTCACCAGCGCGGCGCCGACCAGCAGGGCGACGTACCGGCGCAGCGGGATCTCCCAGACGTGCTCCCGCAGCCACGCCCCGACACCTGCGGCCATCACGCCTCCCCGTCCTCGTCGTCGTCCGGCACCCGCAGGGGCCGCCCGGCGAGCGCGTCCTCCGGCCAGTCCCGCGAGGCCCGCCACAGCAGCGCGTTGCCCGCGGGCCGCAGATTGGACAGCTGCTCCAGCTCGAACCGCAGCCGGTCGCACACCTTCGCGTCGGGCAGCGTCAGCGGATCGGTCAGCTGCCATACGGCGTGCAGCAGCCGCCGTATCCGAAGGTGCAGCGCGGCGTCCACGCCCCGGGGCGGCTCGTGGCCGGCGTCGGTGCGGCCGAGGGCGACCGCGGTGCGCCGGTCGTCGTGGCCGGTGAAGCCGTGGCCGTCGGCGTCGTGGCCTTCGGCGTCATGGGCGTGGAAGTAGGGCGCGGAGGCGATGAAGCGCAGCGAGCGCAGCCACGCGCGGGTGTCCTGCGTGTGGAAGGCGTCCCGCAGATACGCGACCGCCGGCTCACCCGCCCCCAGGGCGAGTTCATGATGCAGCCGGTACGGGACCCGGCGGGCCGCGGCCTCGGGGCCACCGCCGTCGCCGTCGTCGGCGTAGTACGCGATCAGCGTCTCGTGCGCCTTGCGCCACTGCCCGTGGTCAGCGTCGCCGTGATGCAGCCGGAGCAGCAGCAGCGTCCGCACGAACAGGTCCCCGACGAACTGCCCAGGCACCTCGGGCAGCCCCTCCGTCACGAGCCGGGTCTGCAGCGCGCGTACGTCCGCCGGGCCGAAGTCGTCCGGCAGGAGCTCGTCGGCGAGGGCGCAGGCCGAGTCGTGGTCGTGCGCGGCGGCCAGCACGGTCAGCTCGTCGAGGCGGTCGGCCGGGACGAGCCGGTCCAGGAGCGCGAGGTACGCCGGCTCGCCGTCGTGGTCCTCGTGCAGCCGTACGGGTGCGGTGAGCAGCTCGCCCAGGGAGGCCACGGCGGGCAGGTGCTGGGCGGCGGACTCGGCGAGCAGGGCGATACCAAGCGGGTTGCCGCCGGTCAACCGGTGTGTGGCGTGCGGGAGTTGGGGCGGCACCGCGACCTCGGCGCATACCGCGCCGATGATGTGCAGGGTGTCGTCGGGGCTGAGCGGCGGCAGCGAGACGAGCAGCGCCCGCGAGGAGGGGGCGGCCGGATCCGGCGTCCAGTCGCTGCGCCGGGCGACCTCGGGCAGGGCGCGGTGGACGGCGTTGCGCAGCGCGGGGCGGCGGTCACCGCGCAGGCCGCCGATGAGGACGACCTGGTCACCGAGGCCCTCGGCGCGGTCCCGCAGCACGGCCTCGACGAGCCCAGGGCCGGGCGGGGACTGCGCGTTGTCCAGCAGGACGAGCGGCCGCCCGATCCGCTGCATCCGCGGCAGCATCCCGGCGTACGCCTCGCCGAGGTCGGCCAGCAGGGCCCGTACGAGATACCGCTCGGCGTGCTCGCGGGAGGTGCCGCCGGCCCGGAAGTGGTCGGACAGCAGCATCAGTCCGCGCCGCGCGTTGCCGCCCGCGTTCGGGTAGTCGCGGTACCAGGTGGACGCCCGCTGCCGGCGCCGGTGCACCACGCTGTCGGAGATCGCCTCCAGCGTGGCCTCCACGGCGGACGACAGCAGGGGCCCGCCGCCGGTCGCCGCCGCGGCCACCTTGGCGGCGACCCGCCCGGCCCACCGCCCCGCGAACCCGGTGACCCACGACCCGCTCTCGTTCAGCAGCAGGATCCGCTCCACCTCACGCCGTATGCGCTCGGAGTCGGCGTCCCGCCAGCCGCCCGCGGCCACCGCGACCAGCCCCGACATCAGCCTCGGGAACTGGATCCGCCCGGCCCCGGTCACCGGCTCGGCGAGCTGCTCGGCGATCACCAGCAGCGCCTGTGACACCGGCGACCATGCCTCGGCGGGCCGCCCGGACGGCGGGGCCGCGAACTCGCCCTGCTCACAGTCGATCAGCGCGACCGGGGTGTGCCCCTTGTAGGCGTCCCGCAGCTCCCGCAGCACCGCCGACTTGCCGAGTCCGCGCGCGCCGGTCAGCACGACGAGGGGCAGTTCCTGCGGATGCTCGACCTTGGCGGTCCGGTGCTGGTGCGGACGCAGTCCCACGAGCCGTGGGGCGAGGCCGGCGGGGTCCGCGTCGAAGAGGGCTCCACGCCCGTGCAACCGTGTGCCCACCCGCACCTCCCCCCAAAGGCTCTCAACAGGCTCTCAACTCAAGGGTAAGGAGGGGGACTTGGTTCGGACTAGATCGCGTGGTGTCCGTTGGGTTACGAAACTGTCGGTGTGCTTACGAAACGGTCGGTGCTCTTACGACACGGTTGGTGCTCTACGAAACGGTCGAGACGATGATGTCCCGCAGCCGTTCGACGTACAGCCGCATGTTCTTGTACGCGACGTCGGTGTCCGGGTAGCGGCCCGCGAACCACAGGCCCTCGTGGAGCCGGGTGACCCAGGCGCACACCTGGTCGCCGTACGACACTCTGATCAGTCCGTACGCCTTCTGCTCGGCCCAGTGCTCGGAGCCGGGGACGCTCCGGGTGTCGACATACGAGACGGTCGAGTACAGGTCGGGTGACGTCGGGCGGAAGTCCGCGCCGAGCAGGCGGAGCACCCGGGGAAGCGGCATGCGGGCCATGTGCCGGTTGGCGTGCAGCGCGGCGCGCACCGTGCGCAGGGCGCTGGGGAGGTCGTGGACCTCGGTCATGGGGATCTCGACGGGGGCACCGCCCACGTACCAGCCCACGGAGTCCGACCAGCGGGACTTCACCCGGGTGTGGAGGGGCACGACGGTGCGGTAGACGGGCGCTCCGCCGATCTCGTGGACGATGAGGGCGGTTGCGGCCAGGACGCCGACCGCGCTGCCGCCGTAGGGACGGCAGTACGTCTCGAACGCGGCGGCGGTGTCCGGGGCCGTGAGTTGCTCGCGCATGAGCTTCTGGGTGGGCAGCGGGCCGTCGGGATCCAGGCCGAGGTCGAGAGGGAAGGCCGGCATCCTGCCGTCGCAGCGGCGGATGAACTCCCGCCAGTGGGCGACGATGTCGTGGCTCTCGTCGATCCGGTCGGCGTCCGTCCGCTCGATCTCACAGAAGTCGACGTAACTTCCGGTCGGCGTGAGCTCCATGGTCCGGCCCGCGACACCCGCCGCGTAGAGCTCGTGGATCTCGGCGGGGATGCGGTAGATGGAGTGGGCGTCGACGTTGCTGTGGTCGAAGGCCAGGTACACGCTGGTCGAGTCGTCACGGACGACGGCCGTGTAGATGAGGTTGGGCCAGCGCAGGGCGTCCGCCGTGGTGTCGAAGCGGTCCTGGAGGTGCCGGACCAGGTCCGCCCGGTCGGTGAAGTCGCCGACCTCGACGCGATGCAGGGACACGGCGTCGGGGTCGAGCGTGAACCGGCGCATTTCGTCGCCCGGCTCGCCGGACCAGCGGAATCCGCTGCGCAGCGTCTCGTGCCGCAGCGTCCAGCCGCGCAACGCCTCCTCCAGCGCGTCGAGGTCGGCCCGGCCCGGGATGTCGAAGGCGGTGCCGATCCAGGTCGGTGCGGACACGCCGTCCTCACGCATGGACCGGGCGGTCCTGAAATGCGACTCCTGGTTGTACGCCGGCGGCCGGGAGTCCTCCGGCAGGCCGGCTGCCGTCGCGACGGTCGCCGGGCTGAGCGTCCACTCGACGAGGCGTCCGGGCCGGACGTCGCAGCGCTGGATGTCGGTGATTCGCACGGGCGGCTCCATTCGGCGGGGGACACACCCGAACGGGTGGTATCCCGCCCAACGAGGCAACCCTTACTCAGAAACGGTTCGCCGGGCGCGGCCGACCGCGCCCGGGTGACGGTGAACCGTCGACGGCGGTCAGTCGACGGTGATCGAGTCCAGCTTCTGACGCAGATACACATGCGAGTCGACCGGCTCGTACGCCACCCGCCCCACCGGAGCCGGCACGGACTCCACGCGCGTGCCGGGTGTGCACTCCCCGAAGTAGACGAGGGACATCAGCTCCTCGGCCGGCGCGTCCGCGGGCGGCGGCAGCACCCGGTGCCGCCCCGACCGCCACCGGTCACCCGTCCAACGGGCCATCAGATCCCCGATGTTGATGGTGAACGCCGCCGGATCGAAGGGCGCGTCCTCCCACCCGCCCTCGTCCGTGTAGACCTGCAGCCCGCCCTTGCCCGCCTGCCGGTCGAGGATCGTCACCGTGCCGAAGTCGGTGTGCGGACCGATGCGGAACTGCCCGGGTTCCGGCTCGCCGATCAGCTCCGCCCCCGGATACCAGTTGATGTTGAAGCCGTACGTCGGATGGTCCATGTGCCGTGAGAAGAAGTCGGGTTCGAGGCCGAGGGCCTCGCCGAGCAGGGAGAGCAGCAGGTTCTCCAGCTCACCCATCCGCGCGAGGTACTCCTCGCACAGCGGTCGGAGTCCGGGTGTCTCCGCCGGCCAGACGTTCGGCGCGTACCACTCGGCGTTGATCGCCGGGTCCTCGAACGGCTCGTGTGTCGCGAAGGTCAGCGACTCCTTCAGGTCCGGCGGGGTCTCGGTGCCCTCCGCGTACCCGTTGGCCTCGGCGCCGGGGCCGAGCCAGCCGCGACCGCCGACCTTCGCCTCGTACGCCTGCTTGACCTCGACGGGGAGCAGGAAGAAGGCGCGGGCGGCCGTACGGATGCGGGCCCGCAGGGACGGGTCCACGCCGTGCCCGGTGACCAGGAGGAATCCGGCGGTCTGAAGCGCCTCGTCGACGGTGCGGGCGATGGCCCGGCGGGCCTCGGCGTCGCCGTCGAGCCAGGGGCGCAGGTCGATCGTCGGGACGCGGGGGCCGCGGGGCGTTCGTGGCTTACTCACCGATGTCCTCGTTCCACAGTGCCGGATTGTTCTCGATGAAGTCGCGCATCATCCCGACGCACTCGGGATCGTCCAGGAGCACGATCTGCACACCGTGTTCGGCCAGCCAGTCGTGCCCGCCGTGAAAGGTGACCGCCTCCCCGATCACCACCCGGGAGATCCCGAACTGCCGGACCAGACCGGAGCAGTACCAGCACGGCGAGAGCGTGGTCACCATGGTCGTACCCCGGTACGACCGCTGCCGCCCGGCCGCCCGGAAGGCCGCCGTCTCCGCGTGCGTCGACGGGTCGCCGTCCTGGACGCGCCGGTTGTGCCCGCGGCCGAGGAGGGTCCCGTCGGGGCCGTACAGCGCGGCGCCGATCGGGATGCCGCCCTCGCCGAGCCCGGCCCGTGCCTCGGCGACGGCGGTGCCGAGCCAGGCACGCGCGGTCTCCTGATCCAAGAGCTCCATGCCTCTCACTCTCCGGTGCACTCCAGGTAGTCGTCCAGGCGACCCGCGCCGGACAGCATCGCCCGGCTGCGGGCCGTCAGCATCTCGCCACGTGCCACGATCGCCGCCCGCAGGGCCTCGGTGCTGCCCTCCCGGCGCAACCCGTCCAGGACGGGGCGGATCTGGTCCAGGAGGTAGTGGCTGCGGCGCAGGGTGTGGATCAGACGCGCGTCACGGACGTCGACGGGCCGGTACACGCGGTACCCCGTGACGCGCTCCCGCTCCGGCGCGATCAGCCCGGCCGCCTCCCAGACCCGCAGCGCCGACGTCCGTACCCCGAGCAGGGCCGCCACCTCGCCGATCCGCAGCCCGGAGCGCGGCAACTCGTCCGGCGGCGTCTCGGTCAGCGTCTCCAGGGCCTTGCTGGTCGCACCCAGCGCCGTCCGCTCCTCGTGCAGCGCGGCGTGCGCGGCGTCGACGAGGGCGAGCGCGGCCGGGACGTCACCGGCGTGCACGGCCCGCATGACCCCGGTCGCGGTGACCGGCCCGAAGCCGCGCAGCAGCGCGCGGTACGCCAGCAGCGCCCGCCGGTGCACGGCCGTGAAGGCCCGGTACCCGGAGGCGGTGCGCGCGGCCGGCGGCAGGACGCCCGCCTCCTCGTAGTTGCGGACCTGCTGCGTCGAGATCCCGGCCAGGCGGGCCAGGTCGACGGGGCGCAGCCGTTCGTCGTCGTTCCTCACGGGACTTGAAGGTTACGCGGTGTCTGCTCTCACGTCACCTGGGGAGAGTGCAGCCAAAGTCCCAATAAGGACTTCAATGGAAAACTTGAAGGCATGGAGGACTTCATCCGCATCACCGGCGCCCGTCTGCACAATCTCGACAACGTCACCCTCGCGATCCCCAAGAACAAGCTGGTCGTCATGACCGGCCTCTCCGGTTCCGGCAAGTCCACCCTCGCCTTCGACACCCTCCACCGGGAGGGCCAGCGGCAGTACATGGAGTCGCTGGGCATGGTCACCGGCCTGGTCAGCCGCCCCTCCGTGGACTCCATCACCGGTCTGTCCCCGTCCATCAGCGTCGACCAGCACCTCACCAACCGCAGCCCCCGCTCCACAGTCGGCACGGTCACCGAGGTCTTCACCTATCTGCGGCTGCTGTGGTCGAGGATCGGCGTACGGCAGTGTCCCGGCTGCGGGAAGGACGTCCCGCCGTCCCACACGTACGAGTACGGCTATGACGACGAGGCCTCCGAGGGCGAACAGGCCCCCTGCCCGCACTGCGGCACCCCCGTCCCCGAGCTGGTGATGGGCTCCTTCTCCTTCAACAAGCCCGCCGGTGCCTGCCCGGCCTGCACCGGCCTGGGCGAGGTGATCCAGGCGGACGTGAGCCGCCTGGTCGACGGAACGCGCTCGGTCGCGCAGGGTGCCGTACTCGGCTGGCACCCCAGGGCCGTCGAACGCAGTGTGCAGTTGCTGGCGGCGGCGGCCCGGCACTACGGCTTCACCTTCGACACGGACCGCCCGCTGGACCAACTCACCTCGCCGGAACGAGACTTGCTCCTCCACGGCGTCGAAAGCCCCGAGTTCCGCCGCCACTTCCCGGACACCGAGCCGCCCGCCACCGTCACCGCCGGACGCTTCGAGGGCGTCGCCACCGCGGTGCTGCGGCGCTACGCCGAGCGCATCGAGGACACCGAGTACCGGGAGCGCACGGAGAAGCAGGCGCTGGTGAAGGAGGTCTGCGGGGAGTGCGGGGGCGCCCGGCTGCGGGCGGAGAGCCGGGCGGTCACCGTGCACGGCCTGACCATCGTCGAGGCGGCCCACACCTCCCTCGACGAACTCGCCGCCTGGCTGGGCGGGTTGCGCGAGCGGGTCTCCCCGGACGAGTGGCCGTTCGTGGAGCCGGTCGTCGCCGACCTGGTGGAGCGGGTACGGCGGCTGGTCGACGTCGGCGTCGGCTATCTGACCCTGGACCAGCCCACACCGAGCCTCTCCGCGGGCGAGTCGCAACGGCTGCGGCTGGCCGCGCTGCTGGGCTCCGGCCTCACAGGAGTGCTGTACGTCCTGGACGAGCCGACCATGGGGCTCCACCCCACCGACACCGCCCGCCTGGTCGACGTGCTGCGCAGGCTGCGGGACCTGGGCAACACGGTGCTGGTGATCGAGCACGACCTGGATGTGCTGCGAGCGGCGGACCATGTGGTGGACGTCGGTCCGGGCGCGGGCCGGGCCGGCGGGCGGATCGTGGCCCAGGGGACGCCGGAGGAGGTGGCGCGGGCGGGGGCCGCGGAGCCGGTCACGGGTGCCGTGGGCTCGGTGACGGGGGCGTATCTGTCGGGCCGGCTGTCGGCGCCGGAGTCGAAGCGGCGAGGGAACGCCGACCGGGCGCTGGTGATCCGCGGGGCGCGCGAGCACAACCTCAAGGACCTCACCGTACGGATACCGCTCGGCCGCCTGGTCACCGTCACCGGACCGTCCGGATCGGGCAAGTCGACCCTGCTCCTGGACATCCTGGGCCGGGCCGCGCGCAGGCGCTTCCACGGTGCGGGGGAGCGGCCCGGCGAGCACGACGGGATCGACGGCTGGGAGCACCTGGGCAAGGTGGTGGCCATCGACCAGGAGCCGATCAGCCGGCTGCCGCGCTCGAACGCGGCGACCTACTCGGATGTGTTCACGCCGATCAGGGAGGCGTTCGCGGCCCGTTCCAAAGGGCGGCTGACTCCCGGCGCCTTCTCCTTCAACGTCCCCGGCGGCCGCTGCGAGCGCTGCGAGGGCGCCGGTGTGCTGTCGGTCCACATGCACTTCCTGCCTCCGGTGGAGGTGAGGTGCCCGGGCTGCCGCGGCCGGCGCTTCAGGCCGGAGGTGCTGGCGGTGCGGCACGACGGGCACGACATCGCCGAGGTGCTGGACGCGACGGTGGACGAGGCCCTGGCGATGTTCACCGGCGTCCCGTCGATCACGGCCCGGCTGCGCCGCCTGTCCGACGTCGGCCTCGGCTACCTCCCGCTGGGCCAGCCGGCCCCGACCCTCTCCGGCGGCGAGGCCCAACGCCTGAAACTGGCGAAGGAACTGGGCCGCAAGGCCGCGGGCAGCACCCTCTACCTTCTGGACGAGCCCACCACCGGCCTCCACTCGGCCGACACCGCACGCCTCCTCGCCGTACTCCAACGCCTTGTCGACACCGGCCACTCGGTCATCACCATCGAACACAACCTCGACATCGCCCACGCCTCGGACTGGCTGATCGACCTGGGGCCGGAGGGCGGAGCGGGGGGAGGGAAGCTGGTGGCGGAGGGGCCGCCGACGGGATGAGAGCCGGTGGGGGAGGGGCGATGGCGGATTGAGGACCGATGGAGGAGGGGAGCCGGGGCGGGCCCTACTTCTTGCCGTCGTCCTTCTTGTCGTCGTCCTCGTCCAGCGACTTCAGGAAGTCGGGGTTGTCGTCGGGGGCCACCCACTGCTGACGGTCGGTCCGGCGGTCCCGTATGCCGGACCAGCCCTCGGCGGCCGGGCTGCGCTTCTTGCCGGCGATCAGCCAGGAGATCGAGCCGACGAGCGGGAACACCAGCACGAGGATCGCCCACAGCGGCTTGGGCATGTGGCGGATGTCCTCTTCCTTCGTGCTGATGCAGTCGATGAACGCGTACACGCTCAGCGCCAGTGGCACGAGGAACATCAGCACCCGGAGCATGGGCCCTCTCCAGCGAAACGGTCGTCGGTGCCGGGGGCACGGCCCCCGGGTTCAGGGCCAGGGTAACCGCTCGGGGATACTTGACCCCATGGCTTACGACGATCTTCGTTCCCTGCTCAGGGCACTGGAGCGCGAGGGCGACCTCAAGCGCGTCAAGGCTGAGGTCGATCCGTATCTGGAGGTCGGGGAGATCGTCGACCGGGTACAGAAGTCCGGCGGCCCGGCACTGCTCTTCGAGAACGTGAAGGGCTCCTCGATGCCCCTCGCGATGAACGTCTTCGGGACCGACCGACGGCTGCTGAAAGCCCTCGGCCTGAAGTCCTACGGCGACATCTCCGACAAGATCGGCGGGCTGCTCAGGCCCGAGCTGCCGCACGGCTTCGTCGGTGTCCGCGAGGCCTTCGGGAAGCTCGGCGCGATGACGCACGTGCCGCCGAAGAAGGTGAAGTCGGACAGCGCGCCGGTGCAGGAGGTCGTGCTGCAGGGCGACGAGGTCGACCTCGACCGGCTGCCGGCCCTGTTCACCTGGCCCAAGGACGGCGGCTCCTTCTTCAACCTGGGGCTCACCCACACCAAGGACCCGGAGAGCGGCGTACGCAATCTGGGCCTGTACCGCCTCCAGCGGCACGACAAGCGCACCATCGGCATGCACTGGCAGATCCACAAGGACAGCCGGAACCACTACCAGGTGGCGGCGAGGAGGGGCGAGCGGCTGCCGGTCGCGATCGCCTTCGGGTGCCCGCCCGCCGTGACGTACGCCTCCACCGCCCCGCTCCCCGGTGACATCGACGAGTACCTGTTCGCGGGCTTCGTCGCGGGCAAGCGGATCGAGATGGTCGACTGCAAGACCGTTCCGCTTCAGGTCCCGGCGCAGGCGGAGGTCGTGCTGGAGGGCTGGCTGGAGCCCGGCGAGATGCTGCCGGAGGGCCCGTTCGGCGACCACACCGGCTTCTACACGCCGCAGGAGCCGTTCCCGGCGCTGAAGATCGACTGCGTGACGATGCGCCGCCGACCCCTGCTGCAGTCGATCGTCGTAGGCCGGCCTCCGACGGAGGACGGGCCGCTGGGTCGTGCGACGGAACGCTTCTTCCTCCCCCTGCTGAAGATCATCGTCCCGGACATCGTGGACTACCACCTGCCGGAATCCGGCGGTTTCCACAACTGCGCGATCGTCTCGATCGACAAGAAGTACCCCAAGCACGCCCAGAAGACGATGCACGCGATCTGGGGCGCGCACATGATGTCCCTGACCAAGCTGATCGTGGTCGTCGACTCCGACTGCGACGTCCACGATCTGCACGAGGTCTCCTGGCGGGCGCTGGGCAACACGGACTACGCCCGTGACCTCACGGTCGTCGAAGGCCCCGTCGACCATCTCGACCACGCCTCCTACCAGCAGTTCTGGGGCGGCAAGGCCGGGATCGACGCGACGAAGAAGTGGCCCGAGGAGGGCTACACCCGCGACGGCGGCTGGCCCGACATGGTGGAGTCCGACCCCGAGACGGCGGCGAAGGTCGACCGCCGCTGGAAGGAGTACGGCCTGTGAGCAGCGCCTCCGCGGCGATTCCGCAGCCAGGACGCACGAAGGCGTTCCTCCGCCTGGTCATGATCGAGCACTCGGTGTTCGCGCTGCCCTTCGCGTACATCGCCGCGCTCTCCGCGATGTTCCAGTGGGACAGGAACATCCACTGGGGCCGGCTGCTGCTGGTGACGATCTGCATGGTCGGCCTGCGCACCTTCGCGATGGCGGTCAACCGGATCATCGACCGTGAGATCGACGCACGGAACCCCCGGACCGCGCACCGCGAGCTGGTCACCGGCGCGATGTCGGTCCGGCACGCCTGGACGGGCGCCCTGATCGCCCTGGTGATCTTCCTGGGCTCGGCGGCCCTGCTGAACCCCCTGTGCCTGGCCCTCGCCCCCATCGCCGTGATCCCGATGGTGGTCTACCCCTACGGCAAACGGTTCACGAACTTCCCCCAGGCCATCCTGGGCCTCGCCCAGGCGATGGGCCCGGTCGGCGGCTGGCTGGCCGTCACCGGCACCTGGTCCTGGGACGCGGTGATCCTCGGCCTCGCCGTCGGCATCTGGATCGGCGGCTTCGACCTGATCTACGCCTGCCAGGACGTGGACACCGACCGCGAGATCGGCGTCATGTCGGTCCCGGCCCGCTTCGGCATCCCGGCGGCGATCTGGGGCGCGCGGGTCTGCCACACGGTCACGACGGCCCTGTTCGTCTGGTACGCCCTGGCCACGGACGCGGGCGCCTTCTTCTGGCTGGGCCTGCTGATCGTGGCCGCCGCGTTCGTGTACGAGCACTCGATCGTCCGCCCGCACGATCTGTCCCGTGTGAACAGGGCGTTCTTCAGCGTCAACGGGTTCATCGGGATCGCCCTGTTCGTGTGCGCACTGCTCGATCTGCTGGTGCGCGGGCTGACGGTCTGACGGGTACGGAACGGTCTTCTGACGGGTACGGAACGGTCTGGCGGGTACGGCGCGGGCCGCTAGGCGATGAGCTCCTGACCCGGCGCGGCCCCGCGGCGGCGGAACACGAACGCCGCCGTCACCCCCGCCACCAGCCCCACCAGATGCCCCTGCCAGCTGATGCCGGACTGGGTCGGGGCTAGGCCTGCCAGCATGGTGCCGCCCCAGATCGCGGCGACCAGGAGGCCGACCAGGACGCCGAGCGGGCGGCGCTCCACGAAGCCGGTGACCAGGAGGAAGCCGAACAGGCCGAAGATCAGGCCGGAGGCGCCCGCGGTGTTGGTGCCGGACGGGGACATCAGCCACACGCCCAGGCCGTCGGCGACGACGATCAGGGCGCAGACCAGGGCGAACCGGCGTATGCCGCCGAGCGCCGCCAGGAAGCCGAGGACCAGCAGCGGCACGCTGTTCGCGGCCACGTGGGCGAAGCCGAAGTGGATGAAGGCGGCCGGGACCACGTCCACCAGCTCGGACGGGGTGCGCGGGACGATCCCGAAGCCGTCCAGCGCGTGCCCGCTGATCACATCCGCCACTTCCAGCAGCCACAGCAGCGCCACCCAGCCCAGCATCAGCTTGGCCGCCGTCAGCGCAAGCTCACCCCGCGACCCTTCGCGCTCCGCACCCCGTAGACCCCGCATGGCAACCCCACCGTCCAACTCATCCCCAAACGGGAACGCCTGGCCCCCCTTGGTCGGTTCCCACCCCGCGACGCCGGATAGGCTCGGAGTCGTGAACCCAGCCAAGCCAGGAGAGACGGCGCGTACGCCTTGGATCGTAGGGGTGTCCGGCGCTTCCGGCACTCCATACGCCGCCGCCGTGCTGCGCGCGCTCCTTGCCGCCGGGGAGACCGTCGACCTGGTCGTCAGCCGGGCCTCGCGGCTCACCCTGCTCGACGAGACGGGCATCCCGTTCCGGGACGCGCACTGGCAGGACGACCTGCGGGAGTGGCTCGCGCGGGGCGCCGACGGCAAGCCCGGGACCTTCGACGCCGACGTCAGCGGTGTGCGGTACTGGGCGGCCGGTGACCTCGCCGCCGGGCCGTCCTCCGGGTCGTACCCCGCGAAGGGCATGCTGATCGTGCCCGCCTCCACCGCCTGCGTCGCCGGTGTCGCCCTCGGGCTGTCCAAGGACCTGCTCCAGCGGGCGGCGAGCGTGACACTGAAAGAGGGACGGCAGCTCGTCGTCGCCGTACGGGAGACCCCCCTGGGCGGGCAGACGCTGCGCCACCTCGTGACACTGGACGACGCGGGAGCGACCGTCGTACCGGCCTCGCCCGCCTTCTACGCGGGCGCCACCCACATCCAGGACCTGGTCGACTTCGTCGCCGGACGCGTACTGGACGCGGCGGGCGTCGAACACCGACTCTACCGCCGCTGGAAGGGCGAACTCGGCGGCGGAACCCGCACGACATGAACGCCAACTGAGCAAGTCGCAGTACCTCTCATTCACTTCGGGAACTCTTCAGCGGAAGGCTTCGAATCGCATGGACGCGGTGGACAGGCAGCTCATCCAGGCCCTGAGGGAGAACGGCCGGGCCTCCTACGCGGAGCTGGGACGCCTTGTCGGCCTGTCGGGACCCAGCGTCACCGACCGCATCAACCGGCTGGAGGCGGCCGGTGTCATCACCGGTTACCGCGCCACCGTCGACGCCGCCTCGCTCGGCCTCGGCGTCACCGCGCTCATCGGAATCTCGCTCTCCGACGCGGTCGACCACGAGGACGTGGCCCGCCGGCTGAAGGACCTGCCCGAGATCGAGGACTGCTGGTTCATCGCCGGCGACGACTCGTACATGCTCAAGGTGCGGGCGGCGGACGTGGACGGCCTGGAGAAGATCATCCGGCGACTCAGCGGGACGAAGGGCGTGTCCCGGACCCGTACGACGATCGTGCTCTCCACGAAGTGGGAGAACCGGGTGGGTGAGCTGCCCGAAGAGGTGTAAGGGCGTAGGCCCCTTTCAGGGCCGTCTGGGGGCACCGCCCGCCCGAAGGGTGGGGGAGTACGGTTGGCAGGGCTGTCGGAGAAAGGTTGAGGGCATGGACGTCGGGCTCAAGCGCGAGCTGGAGGAGAAGGTCAGGGCCGGTGAGCGGCTGACCCGTGAGGACGGCATCGCGCTGTACGAGTCGGACGACCTGGCGTGGCTGGGCGGCCTCGCGCACGAGGTGCGTACGCGCAAGAACGGCGACGTGGTCCACTTCAACGTCAACCGCCACCTCAACATGACCAACGTGTGCACGGCCTCGTGCGCGTACTGCTCCTTCCAGCGCAAGCCGGGCGAGAAGGACGCGTACACGATGCGCATCGAGGAGGCGGTGAAGCTCGCCAAGGCGATGGAGGGCGAGAACCTCACCGAGCTCCACATCGTCAACGGCCTGCACCCGAACCTCCCGTGGCGCTACTACCCGCGCTCGCTGCGGGAGCTGAAGGCCGCCCTGCCGAACGTGTCGCTGAAGGCCTTCACGGCCACGGAGATCCACCACTTCGAGACGATCTCCGGGCTGTCGGCCTCGGAGATCCTCGACGAGCTGATCGACGCGGGCCTGGAGTCGCTGACCGGCGGCGGCGCGGAGATCTTCGACTGGGAGGTCCGTCAGCACATCGTGGACCACCGCACCCACTGGGAGGACTGGTCCCGGATCCACCGCCTGGCGCACGAGAAGGGTCTGAAGACCCCGTGCACCATGCTGTACGGCCACATCGAGGAGCCGCGCCACCGCGTCGACCACGTCCTGCGCCTGCGTGAACTCCAGGACGAGACCGGCGGCTTCCAGGTCTTCATCCCGCTGCGCTACCAGCACGACTTCGTCGACATGAAGGACGGCAAGGTACGCAACCGCCTCCAGGGCCGTACCCAGATGGCCACCGGCGCCGAGGCCCTGAAGACCTTCGCGGTCTCCCGTCTGCTCTTCGACAACGTCCCGCACGTCAAGGTCTTCTGGGTCATGCACGGCGTCCAGACCGCCCAGCTGGCCCTTCAGCACGGCGCCGACGACATGGACGGCTCGGTCGTCGAGTACAAGATCACCCACGACGCGGACAACTACGGCACCCCGAACAAGCTGACCCGCGAGGACCTGCTGGACCTGATCCGGGACGCCGGGTTCCGGCCGGTGGAGCGCAACACGCGGTACGAGGTGATCCGGGACTACGACGGCCCGGACCCGCTGCGTCGGGAGTCCCCGCAGCCCATGCGCGTGTGAGCACATCGGCCGCCTGAGGGCGCGGGGCGATACCGCATAGGACGGCATGGGGACCGGGGCTCCGCGCCCACGGTGGGTACTCGGCCCCCATGGTGACCACCCGAGCGCCCGAGGACGCCTACACCGCGGAACCCTTCGTCCCTTCTCGTGCCGGACTGCCCTCCCTGCGTCGCGCCGCCGCCGACTGCCGTGGCTGCCCCCTGCACCGGGACGCGACCCGGACCGTGTTCGGCGAGGGCACCGCCGACGCCCGCGTCATGCTCGTGGGCGAACAGCCCGGCGACCAGGAGGACCGCCAGGGCAAACCGTTCGTCGGCCCCGCGGGGAAGCTGCTGGACCGGGCTCTCGCGGAGGCCGGCATCGACCCGGCGGACGCCTACGTCACCAACGCCGTCAAGCACTTCAAGTTCACCCGGGCCGAACCCCGTAAACGCCGTATCCACAAGGCGCCGACCCTCCGGGAGATGGCGGCGTGCGGTCCCTGGCTGGCCGCCGAGGTGGCCGTCGTGAAGCCCGAGCTGATCGTGCTGCTGGGCGCGAGCGCGGGGAAGGCGCTGCTGGGGTCGTCGTTCCGGGTCGGGGAGATGCGCGGGGCGGTGCTGGAGCGGGAGGTCCACGGCCGGCAGGAGAGACTGGTGGCGACGGTGCATCCGTCCTCGGTGCTGCGGGCGCGCGACGACGCGGACCGGGAGGCGGCGTACGAGGGGCTGGTCGCCGATCTGAAGGTGGCGGCGCGGGCGCTGGCGTAATGGCTACTATGGCCAGGTGTCCCTTACTTTCACCCTCGATCCCGCCGTCACCCCCGCCCTGCGCGACGGCATCCTCGACCTGTGGACCGACGTCTCCAACGCGGGCGGAGCCGTCGGCTTCGTGCCGCCCGTGACCCGGGAGGTGGTCCGGCCGGAGCTGGTGCGGCACTTCGCGGCGATGGCCGAGGGGCGCAGCCGACTGCTGGTCGGGCACGACGAGGCGGGGGACGTGGTCACGACGGCCTTCTTCACGTTCAACACGCACCGGCTGATGACGCACTGGGTGTGGCTGTACACGGTGATGGTGCACCCCCGGCACCAGGGCAAGGGCTACGGCCGCGACCTGCTGGCCGCCGCCGAGGAGGCCGCCCGCACCTTCGACGGCATCGAGGCGGTACGGCTCACCTGCCGCGGCGGCCTCGGCCTGGAGCGCTTCTACGGCTCCTGCGGCTACAAGGAGGTCGGCCGCATCCCCAGCGCCATCCGCCTCGCACCGGGCGACGACCGCGACGACGTGATCATGCTGCTGCCGCTCGACTGAGGCTGCGCCAACCCCCCTGCAAGATCGGTGGCGCTCCGTGCTTCACTGGACAGTGGCCCTTTTTGGAATCGGAAGAGTGGATTGAGATGCTCCGGTACACGCTGATGCGCCTCGGAATCTTCGTGGGCTGCCTCGTGGTCGTCTGGGGCCTCGTCTACGCCGGTCTCGCCCCGCGCGGCCTCGGCGCCTCCAACGGCATGTGGATCATCCTGCTCGCCCTGCTGATCTCGGCCCCGATCAGCTTCGTCGTCCTGCGTAAGGAACGCGACCGCGCCTCGGTGCGGATCGTGCAGAAGGTCGACCGGGTGAAGGCCAACCTGGAGGCGAACCGCAGCCAGGAGGACGACGCGGTCGACGAGGCCGCCAAGGCGCAGGGCCAGGCTTCTTCCCAGGCCTAGCAGGGCCGCCGCGCCACCGTCTCTCCCGCGCTGCCGTCTCTCCCGCGCCGCCCGCTCTTCCGGCTCCGGCGGTGATACCGATAGATAACTGCGCGGGGCGACCCCCTACCCTTGTCCGGATCATGCTGTGGGATGACTGGAACCACATCGGGCCGACCGGTGTATCACCAGTGGGACCCGCAGCGAACGGGCATCGGAACACAAGGGGGAACCGTGGCACGAGCGCGCGCCAAGCAGGGCGCACGACGCGTCGCCGAGGCCGTCGCCTCCGGCACCGATCCGCGGAAGGCCGCGCAGGAAGAACTGCAACGGCAGGCCGGCGGACGCGGGAGCCGGGGAGCCGGCGAGGAGTACGACGCGGAGGGCTGGGCCATCGACCCGGCCGACTTCCTGGCCGCCCGGGAACAGGGCGGCACCACCTCCACCGTCATGCGGCAGAAGACGGTGCCGCTGGACGAGGCGGGGGAGGCGCTCGGCCGCAGCGAGCAGGTGCGCGAGAACGGCGAGGTGGTGCACGCCATCTGCCCGATGGTGATCCCCAAGGGCCGCTCGATCATCTCCATGCTGCCCGTGCTGACCCTGCTCGTGCTGGGCGCGGTGGGCGCGGCGCTGGTCGGGGCCGCGGGTGACGACGTCCTGACCAACCCGCTGTTCGGCGTGCACTACTGGGTCATCGCCCTCCTCGCCGTCGCCTTCGTCTGGTGGCGGCAGGGCATGGTCATGGTGCCGGACGGCTGCCAGGCGCTGATCACCCGCTTCGGCAAGCTGGAGAAGGTGGTCGGCCCGGGCCGGATCGTGCTGCTGAGCCCGTGGAAGCGGGTGTCGTACATCGTCAACACCACGATCGAGTACCCGTTCAACGCGCCGGTGCGCGAGGCGCCGACCAAGGGCGGCGTGAAGGCGTCGATCGACCTGTTCATCCAGTTCCGGATCAGCGACCCCACCGAGTTCGTCTACACACTGGGCGCGGTGCGCGGCTTCGAGGAGAAGCTGAGCAACGCCGTGAGCGAGACGATCCGCAGCCTCATCTACGAGCAGGAGGCCGCCGGTATCTACGACATGGTCGGCGAGGACAGCGGCCGGCTGCTGGAGCAGCTCAACCAGCAGTTCCGCCCGGCCGTCGAGCTGACCAACGCCAACATCACCCACGCCGAGCCCTCCGACCAGCGCTACCGCATGGACCTGGCGGCCCCCGAGATGGTGCGGGTGGCCAAGGAGGCGTACACACACGAGTACGCGCTCCAGCTCCGCAAGGAGCAGGACGAGGGCGACCTCACCCGGGAACTGGCCTCCAGCCTGGAGACGCTCTCCGCGATCCAGGCCGACATCGCCCAGTACCAGGCCCAGATGGACACGGCCGTGGAGCGCGAGACCAACCGCGCCGAGGCCCTCGCCCGCCAGCGCTACGTCCAGGCCGAGTCGGAGGCGAAGGCCAACGCGGCCCTCCTGGAGGCACAGGCCCTCGACATCCGCGCGGTGACGGCCGCGGAGGCGCCGGAGATCCTGGAGTACCGCTACCAGCAGCAGGTGCTGGACACCCTGGAGCAGGTCGCCGACCATCTGCCGCGCCTGGTGCGCATCGGCGGCGCATCGGACGGCGGCGGTGCCGCCGGGATCGACTTCCTGGAGCTGGCCCGCGAACTGGTCGGCGAGCGCGGCACGGAGCTGTTCAGCGACGAGGACATGGCCGCCGTGCGGTCGCGGCTCACCGAGGTGTCCGAGCGGATCGCCGCGCGTGAGACGGAGATCGGCGCGCTGCTGGCCGCCGACCGGCCCACCGTGCCGGAGATGCCCGGCCCGGCCGAGGCACCCGACGGCGCCGAACCGACCGACCTGACCGAGCCCGCCGAGGAGGCCGCCCAGTGAGCACCGCCCGTTCCCACCGCAGGTCGGTCGTCTCCGAGGCCGTCGCTCCCTGGAGCGAGATCGCGCGGCTGCTGCGCGGCGGCGAGGCCGACACCCTGATCCCGGTGATCATCCCCCGCCACCGGCGCCGTCTGTGGTGGATGCTGCCGCTGTGGCTCGGCGTGTACGCCCTGCTCATGGGCGTGATGCTGTCCCTGCACGGGGCGGACGCCGAGTCGACCGCCGGAGACCTCGCCTACGGCGCCCTCGCCACCCTCTGCTACGTCGGCGGTGTCGTCCTGCTGCTGATCGGCGCGCTGTGGTGGTGGCGCTCCTCGATCGTCGAGATCGAGCAGGGCACCAACGGCGTGCTGACCCGCTACGGCGCCGTCACCCGCACCCTGGACGCCGGCCGCCACTACCTGTGGCACCCGTGGTCCCGCGTCGACTTCGTCGTCGACACCGCCACCGAGATCCCCTACTCGGCCCCGGTGATGGCCTGCCCCACGCAGGAGAACGTCCCGCTGCGCTCGATCGAGTTCTTCCTGAAGTTCCGCATCACCGATGCCGTGCTGTTCGTCCGCACCATCGGCGCGGGCAACTTCGACCTGGTGCTCTCCAGCGCCGTACAGGACGCGATCCGGCAGCGGGCGCGTCTGATGCGCACCGAGCGGGCGTACGACCTGCGCGGCTCGGACGTGGCCGACATGCAGGAGCTCCTCAACCGCCAGCTCTCCGGCTACGGCGTGCGCATCACCGGCTGCAACATCCCGGATGTGCAGCTGCCGGCGCAGTACCAGCAGCACCTGGCCACCCGGGAGCGCATCGCCAAGGAGCGCACCGCGTACGACCAGGAGTGGGGGCTGATCCGCAAGCGCCGGATCGACCAGCTGGGCATGGACATCGAGCGTGCCAAGAAGGTGCGGGACGCCCGGATCGTCGAGGTCAAGGCCGCGCTGAACCGGGCCCGCGAGGAGGTCGCCCAGCTGCTTGAGCAGCAGGAGACCAACGCCCAGCGCGTCCGGTTCGAGATCGAGACGCGGGGCCGCAGCGGTCTGATCGCCGCCGAGAACGAGGCCCGCGCCCAGCGCGCCCTCGCCAAGGCCTACCGCGACAACCGCGCCGTGCTGCAGTACGAACTGGCCAGGCGCCGCCTGGAGGTGGGCGCGAAGCTCGCCGGGAGGGCCCCGCAGCCGGTGGTCGTCCGGACCGACGGCACGGGCGCCGACACCTCCGCCCTGTCCACCCTGCTCACCGCCCAGCTGCTGCCCCGGCTGACGGCCCTGCCGTCCGGCGACGGGCAGCCGTGGGTGGACCGGACGGAGCGGCTCGCGCGGCTCGTGGACGACGTGAGCGGCGAGGAGTAGAGGAGCAGGTTGCAGCGGGCCGGGTGGGAACACCCCTCCCGGCCCGTACGCTAATCGGCATGGGTGCTGTGAAGACCAAGCGGATGCCGCGTGCCGTCCGTGAGCAGCAGATGCTGGACGCCGCCGTGCGGACCTTCGGTCAGCGGGGGTACATGGCCGCGTCGATGGACGAGATCGCCGAACTGGCGGGCGTGTCCAAGCCGTTGGTGTACCTGTACCTGAATTCGAAGGAAGACCTGTTCACGGCCTGCATCCGCCGCGAGGCAGCCGCGCTCACCGCGGCCGTGCGGGCGGGCGTCCACCCCGAGCTGCCCGCGGACCGGCAACTCTGGGACGGGCTGCGGTCGTTCTTCACGCACACCGCGCAGAACCCGGACGGCTGGTCCGTCCTGCATCTGCAGGCCCGCACCCACGGGGAGCCCTTCGCCTCCGAGGTCGCGGTGATGCGCGCGGAGATCGTGGCGTTCGTGACCGAGCTGATCCTCGCGGCGGCCCGGGAGGCCCATCGCGACCCCGACCTGCCCGAGCGCGAGATCGCCGGTCTCGCCGAGGCGCTGGTCGGCGCCGCCGAGTCGCTCGCCGCCTGGGCCAACGCCACGCCGGGCGTGACGGAGACCGAGGCGGCGGCCACCCTGATGAACTTTGCGTGGTCGGGCCTGGGCAACCTCATGGCCGGCCGGCCATGGACACCGCCGGAGGCCGCGGCTCAGACGAGCGGATGAACGCGCCCGGCCATGTGCAGGCGCTGCGCCGACCCGCCCCGCAGCTCGAACCGCCCGCCGTCGGCCGCGTACGTCACCGTCCCCGGCAACAGCACCGGCGCCCTGAACTGCGCCTCCACCCGGGCCCGCGCGGGCACCCCGTGCGCGGCGAGGCAGCGGGCCACCGTCCACATGCCGTGCGCGATGGCACGCGGGAAGCCGAAGAGGCGGGCGGTGAGGGGGTGGAGATGGATGGGGTTGCGGTCGCCGGAAGCGGCACCGTAGCGACGGCCGACATCCCCGGCGATACGCCATTCGGCGACCTCGGGCAGCGGCGTGGGTGCCTTCTCGGCGACCTCCTTCGCTCCCGCCACGGCCTCGGCAGGCTCGGCACTCCCGGCACTCCTGGCAGGCTCGGTGGCCTGCTGCCGGGTGCGGTGCCGCGCCAGATATGTGCTGCGCGACGCCCACACGACCTCGTCATCGACCCGCATCTCGGTGATCACGGCCGCCTCGGTACCGCGCCGATGCGGCGCCAACCCGTCGATGTGCACGGAGAGTTCGTACTCTCCGGTGGCGGTGACCGCCCGGTGCTGGGTGATCGTGATCGACGTGTGGACGAGGCCGAGCAGGGGGAGTGGGAAGTCCCGGCCGCTCATCAGCCGCATCGCCAGCGGGAAGCCGAGCACATGCGGATACGTCACCGGCAGGGCGTCCTCCCCGGTGGGGAACCCGCACACCCTCTCGTACGCGGCGAGGCGCGCGAGGTCGACGCGCAGATTGCCCAGCACGAGTCGGGTACGCGGGAACTCCGCGTCCGGTGCGGGACGTTTGAAGAGTGAGAGCAGGGCGCCCCGGGCGAGCAGGGGCGGAAGGGAAGGAGGAGTCGTGAGGACGAGAGACATCAGGCCCCCAGCAGGCTCTGGCCGCATACCCGTACGACCTGCCCGTTGACGGCACCGGAGCCCGGATCCGCCAACCACGCGATCGTCTCGGCGACATCGACCGGCACTCCGCCCTGCGCGAGGGAGTTCATCCGGCGCCCCGCCTCCCGGATGAACAGCGGAACCGCGGCGGTCATCCTGGTCTCGATGAAGCCCGGCGCGACCGCGTTGACCGTCACCCCGTGCTCGGCGAGCGCGCGCGGCGCGAGGGAGCGGACCAGGCCGGCGACGCCCGCCTTGCTCGCACCGTAGTTGGTCTGCCCGGCGTTCCCGGCCAGCCCCGCGATCGACGCCGTCGCCACGATCCGGCCGCCGCGCCGCAGCGTCCCGCGCGCCAGCAGCGTGTCCGTCGTGCGCAGCACGCTCGCGAGGTTGACGTCCAGCACCGAACTCCAGCGCTCGGCGGGCATGTTGACCAGCCGTCGGTCGCGGGTGATCCCGGCGTTGTGGACCAGGACGTCGATCCCGTCGGGCAGCGCGGCCGCGATGCGTTCACCGGCGTCGGGTGCGGTGATGTCGAGCGCGAGGGCGGTGCCGCCGAGCCGGTCGGCCACGCGCCGGGCGTCCTGCTCGGCCTGCGGCACGTCGAGTACGACGACCCGGGCCCCGTCCCTGGCCAGCGTCTCGGCGACGGCCTCCCCGATGCCGCGCGCGGCGCCGGTGACCAGGGCCGTGCGGCCGGCCAGGGGGCGATCGGGGTCGTAGGGGGAGGGGCCGGGGCTGGTCAGGGAGCGAGCGGGGGCGCCGGACGCGGCGTCTGCGGACTGAGCCGAGCCCGTCTCGGAGGCCTCCCCCTCGGCCGAGCCCGTCTCGACCGGACCCACCTCGGCCGAGCCCGTCTCGACCGGACCCACCTCGGCCGAGCCGCCCACCTCGGCCGCACCCACCTCGATGACCTGCCCACTGACGTAAGCCGACTTGGGGGAGAGGAGGAAGCGGAGGGTCGACTCGGCGGCGTGTGCGTCCGTCAGCCGGACGAGATTCACGGTCCTGCCCCGGCCGACCTCCTTGCCGAGGGAGCGGGTGAAGCCCTCCAGGGCCTGCTGGACGGCAGCCTGGTGATGGTCGGCGGGGTCGAGGGGCGCGCCGAGCACGACGATCCGGCCGCTCTCGGCGACGGACCGTACGACGGGGCGGAGGGCGGCGTGGACTTCGGCGAGCGTGTCGACGTCCCGGACTCCGGTGGCGTCCAGGACGACGGCGGCGGGCTTCTCGGAGGACGCCGTCAGGTCGAGGTTCGCCGACGTCAGGTCCAGGTCCGACTTGCCGGCCGTGAGCAGCAGCCGGTCGCCCGGCAGCGAGGGTCGCTCGGCCGACCAGCGTTTCAGTGGCGAGGGCTGGGGCAATCCGAGACGGCGGGTGAGGAAGCGGCCGGGTGTGGTGCCGGTGAAGCTCAGATAGCGGTCGGCCATGTGCGACTCCCAGTGCGCTGCAGAACTGACTCCGGAGTAAGGTTACCGGAGGTAAGGGCATCGTGACGTGAGGAGTGGGTGGAGATGAGCACGCTGTTGGCCCCGGCGGTACGGCGCGTCGCGATCATCGGCGGCACGCGTATCCCGTTCGCCCGCTCCGACGGTCCGTACGCCACCGCGTCCAACCAGGACATGCTCACCGCGGTGGTCGACGGCCTGGTCGAGCGGTACGGGCTCGGCGATGCGGGCGCGGTCGGGGAACTGGTCGCCGGGGCCGTGCTCAAGCACAGCCGGGACTTCAATCTCGCCCGCGAGACGGTCCTCGGCTCGAAGCTGGACGCGCGCACGCCCGCGTACGACATCCAGCAGGCCTGCGGCACCGGTCTCCAGGCCGTCATCGCCGCCGCCAACAAGATCGCACTGGGCCAGACCGAGTCGGCGATCGCGGGCGGCGCGGACACGGCGAGCGACGCACCCCTCGGCGTCAACGACGAGCTGCGCCGGATCCTGCTGGAGGCACGGCGGGCGAAGTCCCTGGGCGGCCGGGTCAAGGCGCTGGCCCGCGTCCGGCCCGGCCACCTCGTCCCCGACATCCCCCGCAACGCCGAGCCCCGCACCAAGCTCTCCATGGGTGAGCACGCCGCCGTCACCGCCCACGCCTGGGGCATCACCCGAGAGGCCCAGGACGAGCTGGCGGCGACGAGTCACCAGCGGCTGGCGGCGGCGTACGAGCGCGGCTTCCTCCAGGATCTGGTCGTGCCCTTCCGCGGCCTGGAGCGCGACCAGAATCTCCGCCCCGGTTCGACGCCGGAGAAACTGGCCGCGCTGAAGCCGGTGTTCGGCCTCGACCGGCCGGGCCCCACCATGACGGCGGGCAACTCGACGCCGCTGACGGACGGGGCGGCGGTCGTGCTGCTGGCGAGCGAGGAGTGGGCGGCGAGCAGAGGGCTGGAGCCGCTCGCCTACCTCACCGCCTACGAGACGGCGGCCGTGGACTTCGTGCGCGGTGATGTGGCGGACGGTGAGGACGGGCTGCTGATGGCGCCGGCGTATGCCGTCCCGCGCATGCTGGAGCGGTCCGAACTCGCCCTCTCCGACTTCGACTTCGTCGAGATCCACGAGGCCTTCGCGTCCCAGGTGCTGGCCACGCTGGCGGCGTGGGAGAAGCGGGGGCTCGCGCCCGTGGACCGCGCCCGGCTGAACGTGGCCGGATCGTCCCTGGCCACCGGTCATCCCTTCGCGGCGACGGGGGCACGGATCGTGGCGACGCTGGCCAAGCTGCTGGCGGAGAAGGGCGGTTCGGGCCGCGGGCTGATCTCGGTCTGTGCGGCGGGAGGGCAGGGCGTGACGGCTGTGCTGGAGCGGGCGTGACGGCTGTGCTGGAGTGGATGGGACGGCTGTCCTGGGACGGATGGGAGAGCTGTCCTGGAACGGACCTGACGGTCGTCGTGGGGTGGACGTGACGGCTGTCCGGAGCGAAGGTAAGGGGATGGTGAGGCGAAGCTGAGTGGCCCTCACATAACCCCCGACGTTGCACATACCCGGCCCCGGACCACCGCCGAACGCGCACAAGGCCCACACGCCGGAGCCGTACGATCACCTGCCTAACCAGCGGTAACACTGTTCCGCAGGCCTCCGCAGATGAACGCCACGGTGCGCGAGGCACGTACGTCATGCAGCAAGCAGTTTCTTCGCTGCACGCCCGCCGCAGGAGCCGCCCGTGTCCACCCCGCTTCCTTCCTTCGCCCCCTCGGCCGCCTTCGACGACGCTCCCGGGCCGACCCTGGTCCAGCCCGAGACGCGACGGCTGGACGGGGCGGTACGGGAGGCGTTCGTACCGCCGTTCGCGCCCCCGGTGACCCATGGGTCGCTCGCGGACCTGCCGTTCGACAACGCGAGCGCGGTTCCGGGTGCGGTGGTGCTCAGCCGTAAGGGCGAGGACGGGCAGTGGTCGGACGTGACGGCGACTCAGTTCGCCGATCAGGTGCAGGCGGTGGCGAAGGGGCTGATCGCCGAGGGGCTGATGCCGGGGGACCGGATCGCCGTCATGGCCCGCACGCGCTACGAGTGGACGCTCCTCGACTTCGGGGCGTGGGCGGCCGGCCTCGTCACGGTGCCCGTCTACCCCACCTCGTCCGTCTTCCAGACCCGCTGGATCCTCCAGGACTCGGGCGCGGTCGCCCTGGTCACGGAGACCGCGGCCCAGG
Organism: Streptomyces sp. HD; assembly: GCF_028369295.1. GTDB lineage: Bacteria > Actinomycetota > Actinomycetes > Streptomycetales > Streptomycetaceae > Streptomyces. The sequence continues at coordinate 105,675 of NZ_JAQMYP010000008.1, read as the reverse complement.
CGGCCGCCCTCGGCCCCGAACTGCACCGGGTGCCCGATCTGCGCCACATGTGGGTGATGGAGAAGGGCCATGTGGAGCGGCTGGCGGAGTTCGGCGCCCAGCAGCCGGAGGGGGAGGTGGGCGTACGGCGCGGAATGCTGGCGCCGGACACGCTGGCGACGCTCATCTACACCTCCGGCACGACGGGCCGCCCCAAGGGCTGCGCGCTGACGCACGGCAATTTCTTCGCCGAGGTGGACAACGCCATCGAGCTGCTCTACCCGATCTTCAAGACGCGAACGAGTGAAGAGGCGTCGGTGCTGCTCTTCCTCCCCATGTCGCACGTCTTCGGCCGCATGGTGGCGGTGGCCTGTATCCGGGCCCGGGTCCGCCTGGGCCACGCGCCGAGCCTCAAGGCGGAGGACCTGCTCCCCGATCTGGCGGCCTTCCGTCCCACCTGCCTCCTCACCATCCCCTACATGCTGGAGAAGGTCTTCAACTCCGCCCGCGCCAAGGCCGAGACGGGCGGCCGGGTGACGTCCTTCGACCGTGCGGCATCGGTCGCCGAGCGCTACGGCGAGGCACTGGAGGCCCGGACGGCGGGGGCGGGTGGCGGCCCCGGCACGGCACTGAAGACGGCCCGCGCCTTCTACGACCCGCTCGTCTACCGCCGTATCCGCAACGCCATGGGCGGCAGGGTGAAGTACGCGATCTGCGGCGGCTCACCGCTTGGCCGTCGCCTGGCCGCGTTCTACGCCGGTGCGGGCATCGAGATCTACGAGGGCTACGGCCTCACGGAGACGACGGGCGCGGCGACCGTGACGCCCCCGCTCAAGCCCCGCCTGGGCACCGTCGGCTGGCCGCTGCCCGGCACCAGGATCCGGATCGCCGCGGACGGCGAGATCCTGATCGGCGGCGAGCAGGTGCTGCGCGGCTACTGGGACCCGGCGGCGGGCGGCGTCGTCCCCGCGGCGGCGGACGGCTGGCTGCCGACCGGCGACATCGGCGAACTCGACGACGAGGGCTACCTGACGATCACCGGCCGCAAGAAGGAGATGCTGATCACGGCCGGCGGCAAGAGCGTGGCCCCCGCGCCTCTGGAGAACTGGCTCCGCTCGCACCCCCTCATCTCCCAGTGCATCGTCCTGGGCGACCGCCGCCCTTACGTCTCCGCGCTGATCACCCTGGACATGGACGGCGTCTCCCACTGGCGCCGCATGAACGGCAAACACTCGGTCCCCGCCGAACTCCTCGTCACCGACGACGAGTTGCGAGCCATCCTGCAACGCGCCGTGGACGAGGCCAACAAACTCGTCTCCCGCCCGGAATCCATCCGCCGCTTCGCGATCCTCCCGACCGACTTCACGGAGATGGACGGCCACCTGACACCGTCGATGAAACTGCGCCGGGATGCGGTGTTGCGGGACTTCGCGGGGGAGGTCGAGGAGATGTACGGGAAGTAGTACTCCTGCACCAGAGGTGCAGTTACCGTCCTGGCCTGGGGCGAGACGAGAAGTGAGTGGAGGCGAGCGGGGAACGCTCGCCGGCGGCCGGGGGAGACGTGAAGGCGGCCGCTCTCGGGGATGGCAGCCATGCCACGTACATCGAGAAGCAGTACGTGGGAGGTGTGGCCGCGGTCCCGAATGGATGATCAGGCAGATCGAGGAATTCCTCCGCGCACGGAATTCCGGATATCTGTGGATCGAGGCAGAAGCGGGTATGGGCAAGTCCGCGCTCGCCGCGTTTCTGGTACGCGAGCGCGGCTGGTTCCATCATTTCGTCCGCTACTCCCGGGGGAAACCGTCCGGGTCGGACTGCAGAATCTGGCCGCACAGTTGATCAAACACTACGAACTGTGGGACCTGGCCCCCAATAACTTGCTCCCGGAACGGCGCTGCACCCCTGAGGGATTCGAGACAGTGCTGACGCGTGCGGCCCAGGCCGAACGGGCCCGCGACCCACACGGCCGTGTGGTACTGGTCGTGGACGGCGCGGAAGAGGGCGCGGTCGTCAGAAGCGGGGCCGCGCCCGTCTCTGCTCCAGCTGGGCTTCTGTGTCCCGTCTCATGCTTCGCCTCTCGTCGGACGACAGATACGAGGAGAGGTGCAGGAGCTTGTCCCTCTCCCGCTCGAAGTCGCCGCCGAGCTCGGGCAGTGCGAGGGGCGCCGCCGCGAGCGAGGCGCGGTGCCGGACCTTGGCCTCCTTGACGCCCAGCACGGCACGCAGGATCAGGCTTGGGGCGTCCTCCGCCACGCCGTGCCAGTGCGCGATGGAGCCGGTGGCGCTCACGTGGAGATCCCTGGAGAGGTGCGACCACTTGTGCCGCCGTATCCTCGCGACCAGCTTCCCGGCCCGTTTCTCGGCCGACGGGGCGTCGACGTCCCGCTCCACGACGACGTACTGATCACCTCTGAGGCGGCACAGGGCGGCGGACTCGGCGCTGTGTGCGGCGACCATTTCACTGCACCGGCGAATCACCAGGTCGCCGACGTGCTCGCCGTAGACGTCGTTGATGCCCAGCAGCCCGTCGACGTCCAGGTAGGTCAACGCCGCCGACCGCGCGCCCGCCAGGAATCTCGTCACGAAGTCGGCGCACTCGCTCTCGTTGAAGAGGGGGATCGGCTCTGCCGTTCGATCGTCATGGGCAGCGCCGTCATGAGTACTGTGCCGCGCACGGGCCAGCGGACCGGCCAACCGCATGGCCGAGACGTCATCGCCAGAGCCGCCTGGGTCGTCCGCCTCGTCGCCATGCAGCCGTATGTCGTCCGCGCCGGTGTAGCCCTCCAGCAGGACGGAAGTGCATCCCTGCTCAACGGCCTCCTTCAGGGTCGCGCCGAACCCGAGCGCCCGGTAGAAGGAGGCTGAGAACAGGGCGGCCTGCTCGTCCCCCCAGCGTTCGATCGTGCCGACGGCGCACCGTCCGCGGCGTGCGATGTCCTTGGCCATCTCGGCCGAGTAGCAGGAGTTCAGCAGCACGACCCTGACCGAGCGCGCGGCATCGAGCCCGAGCAGCCGCAGAACGGCCTCCCGTGACACCGGCTTCGCCCGCCTGTCGTTGCCGACCAGGTCGATGGCGTTCAGCGAACTGTGTCCGGAGAAGTGCAGCACGGTCGGGGCGTGCCGGTTGATCTCCCGCAGCAGATCGTCGGCACGCGCGGCCCAGACCGGCACGAACTCGATCTCGGCGGCGTAGGGGCTCTGCGCCGTCCGCTCCTGGATCAGCCGCATCTCCTCGTCGAGGGCCAGCCGTCCGGTGTCCAGCGGATTCGCGGCCACCAGCAAAACCTTCACGGACACCGTCCCCGGGGTGCGAACTCGTCGCTTCCGACAGGGAGTTGATGCTACATCGGGGCCCTCCGCCGGGCGGCGTTCGCCTCCCACTCGCGGCCGATGGAGCGCATGAGGGCCGGGTACACCCCGATGTACCGGAAGGGCTTGATGGCGGCCATGTAGAGCGCCCCGAACAGGCCGTTCGGCTTCACCAGTACGGCCATCTGGCCTCGGTGGCCGCCGGACGCGTCCGGGACCCAGCCGATGTGCATCACCGCGTGCACGGTCTTGTTGCCCATCTCGGCGGCCCATTCGTCGTCCCGCTGGTAGAGGGAGGTGAACGGGGACGAGCCGAGGTCGGGACCCCGGGGGCCGTCGCGAAGGTCCGCCGGCAGCCGGTCGCGGAGGGAGGGCAGGCGGGTTCCGACGCCGCTGCCGGGCTTGTCCCAGCCGAGCAGTGCGCCGAGCTTCCAGCGGACCGTGAAGAGCGCTCGGGAGACGAGGCCGTCCCCCTTCACCCCGCCGCCCATTCCGTCGGCGAACTGGCGCACGAGCCACACCAGGTCGTCGGGGCCGCCGGGGGTGGGCAGGGCCCACACGTCCTCGACCGTGAAGTCGCCGGCGATCTCATGGATCCGCCAGGGGCGGTCTGTGTGGGCGGTCCGGGGAAGTCGCATGAGAGGCCCCTATCCCTATATCCCTACGGCGATCTATACGGCGATCTATACGGTGGCGTATAGATCGAGCGTAGACCCATCTATACGCCACCGTATACTCGGCGGGTGCGGACGTGAGGAGGCACACACCATGGGCGCGACCCGCACGCCACGGGGCAAGTGGATCGAGGAAGGCCTGCGGGCACTCGTCGCGGGCGGCCCCGAGGCCGTCCGGATCGAGGTGCTGGCGCAGTCCCTGGGTGTCAGCAAGGGCGGCTTCTACGGGTACTTCCGCAACCGTGGAGCACTGCTCACCGAGATGCTCGACACCTGGGAGCACGAGGTCACCGAGAGCGTGATCGAACAGGTGGAGAGCGGCGGCGGAGACGCCCGGACCAGGCTGGAGCGGCTGTTCACCCTGGTCGCCGCCGCCACCGACGGTCCGGTGCGCGGCGTCACCGCCGACATGGCGATCCGCGACTGGGCCCGCCGCGACCCGGCCGTCGCCGAACGTCTGCGCCGCGTCGACAACCGCCGTATGGACTACCTGCGTTCCCTGTTCTCCTCCTTCTGCCCCGACGAGGACGAGGTCGAGGTCCGCTGCCTGCTCGCCGTCTCCGTGCGCATCGGCAACCACCTCAACGCCGCCGACAACGGCAAACGCAGCCGCGCGGAAGTGATGGAGCTGATCCGGCAACGGCTGCTGGAATAGCGGGGATTGCTGCTGGAACGGGGGGTTGGCGGCTAGCGTCCTGCCATGGTGTGGAAGCCGAAGCGGGTCGGGACGGCGGCCGGGGAGCGGTCGGTCGGGGCGGCGGGTGACGTCAAGGCCGCGGCGACCGGCGACAACAGCAGCGCGACGTACACGCACATCGAGAACCAGTATTTACAGCCGCCGGTCCGGGAAGCGGCCGAGCTGTCGCCGGAGAAGAAGGACGAGGCGCTACGTCGCTACTCCATCCGTATCCGCGAGACCTACGGTCGCCTGGACCTGGACGTCCTCATCCCCACCGAGGAGGGCGAGCACCCTCCCGTCGGCCTGGACGAGGTGTTCGTGGCGCCGACGGTGCGGGCGGATCCGCCGCCGGTGGAGTTGCCGCGCGACATCCGGCAGCGGTTGGTCGACGCCGGGGAGTGGCCGTCGAGCCTGCCGCCCGGGCTGGAGCGGGAGGCGCTGGAGCGGGCTCGGCGGGCGTATGCGGACCGACCGGCGCGGGACGTTCTGGAGGTGCTGGCCGATCCGGGCGAGCACCGCATCGTGCTGCTCGGCGACCCGGGGGCCGGAAAGTCGACGCTGGCCCGGCATCTGGCGCTCGCGCTGACGCAGGAGATGCCGGCGGGCGCCCCGCTGGAGCCGTTGGCCGGCCGGATGCCGCTCGTCGTGGAGCTGCGGGAGTACGCGGCGGGGGAGTGGCGGGAGCGGACCTTCGAGGAATTCCTCAGGCATCTGCACGGCACGAAGGGGATGGCGCCGCCGGTGCCGGTGGTCGAGCGACTGCTGGCCGAGGGGCGTGCTGTCGTCGTCTTCGACGGGCTGGACGAACTCTTCGACCCTGCCGCGCGGGAACAGGTCGGCCATCGGATCGCGGACTTCGCCGGGCGGTACGGGGATGCCGGGGTGCGTGTCGTGGTGACATCGCGGGTCATCGGGTATCGGCGGGGGGTGCTGGACAGCGCCGGGTTCGCGCACTACATGATCCAGGACCTGAGCAAGGAGCAGATCCGGCGGTTCGCCGGGCAGTGGTACGGCACCGCATATCCGAACGACACGGAGCGCGCCGACCGTCTGTGCCGACGGCTTACGGAGGCGGTGGGGTATTCGCGGCCGGTGGGTGAACTCGCCGGGAATCCACTGCTGTTGACGATCCTGGCGATCATCGGCCGACGTCGGGAACTGCCTCGGGACCGGCAGGGCGTCTACCGCCACGCGGTCGCGGTCCTCGTCGCCCACTGGGACGAGCACGCCAAGAACCTGCGCGCTCCCACCGACGTCGAAGCCCTGTCGTACCTGGGCGACGAGGACCGGCATGAGCTGCTGCGCCTCGTCGCTCGGCGGATGCAGGACGGGGACGGGGGGATCGCCGGGAACCACATCCACCAGGACGAACTGCTGGACACGTTCAAGGAGTACCTGCGGGAGCAGTACGAACTGCCGGTCTCGCAGGCGGTCTCGGCGGCGCGGACGATGGTGCGGCAGTTCCGGGAGCGGAACTTCATCCTCAGCCATTACGGGGGCGGGGTGTACGGCTTCGCTCACCGGGCCTTCCTGGAGTACCTGGCTGCCGTGGACATCGACCGGCGGTACACCCGAGAGCGGGAGTGGACGCCGGAGGAGTTCATCGAGGAGGTCTTCGCTCGGCGGGCGGAGGATCCGGCGTGGCATGAGGTGTTGCTGCTGGTGGTCGGGCAGATCGGGGAGCGGGAGGCGGGGGCGGCTGTCGATCGGTTGTTGGAGATGCATCGGCGACGTGTCGACCGGAGTTGGGAAGCACCTTTGCTGGTGTTGGCTCTGCGGGCGCTGGCCGAGGTCCGCCGAATCGGTGCGCTGGCTGCGCAGAGCAGAGCGGTCGTGGACGCGATGATTGCGCTCGCGGAGGAGACGCACCTGCATCACATCGCGATTCAGACTGAGGGCATCGAGCAGGCGCTGGCGATGTTTCCGCCTCACTGGAGCGGGCGTTCCCGGTATCTGCGCTGGTTTCACCTGCGCGGCCAGTTTGTGGGCACCGCCACGACGGGAGAGTGCGCGGCCAGGCTCTACCAAAGGCCGGCGATCCAGCAGGTCATGGCCGTCCATTCCCCGAACCGCCATGCTCGGGCGGCTTTGCTCAAGGAGCTGGCGGAGCGTTGGGGAACCGAGCGAGATGTCCGTGAGCTGATCCGGATCAGTGCGGTCGCAGATGGTGACCCGAGCGTCCGTGGAACGGCTTTGGCCCTTCTGCCTGAACTCGGAGCGCTTGAATCCGGCATCAAGGATCTGATGGCGGATCGCTCGATGACGGATCCCTCGCTGCAAGTCCGTGCCCTGGCGCTGGCCCTTCGCGGCGACACCGAACCCCATGATCTGTGGGCGCCCCTGGCCGACCTCACCGTATCCGCGGACAGTGAGTCCCGCCGCGTAGCGGCGTTGTCCGCGCTGGCTCTGTACCGGAGCAAGAGTCGCGAAGTCAGGGCGTTGCTGGCCCGCCAAGCTGTCGAGGCCCCCGAGGGGCAGGTGCGTGCGGAGGCACTGCGCGGTCTGGGCGACGTACTCGACGACGAGCGCGTGGCGGCACTGATGCGCAGCCGGGCGATTGAGGACCCACACCCCACGGCGCGGCACATGGCCCTCAATTACCTCACCCAGTGCTGCGGGGACTGGGAAATTGCACGCAGACTTGCCGTCGAGGACGAGGACGGGTTTGTCCGATCGCAAGCCCTGTTCAGTCTGGGAGACCTGCGCAGCGACGACCCCGAAACCTGGCATCTGGCGCGTCTCCGAGCCGTTGAGGACCCGAGCAAGCAGGTCCGTGCCGCAGCCTGCTCCATGCTGTGGAAGCTGGTGGGAGACCAGACCGACACCTGGGAGTTCCTCCGTGACCGAGTTGCCGCGGAGTCCAGCGCGAGCGCCCGGCGGGCCGCTCTCTACGGACTCGTACGGCTAAGGGGGAACGAGGCCGAAACCTGGGAACTGGTGCGCGCGTTGGCTGTCGGCGACCCCGAACAGGAGCTGCGCGCCGACGCTGTGGCGTACTTGTGCGGGCGTAGAGGCGATGACGCCTCCACATGGGCGTTGGTCTTCGACCGGCTGAAGAACGATCCGGGAACCCAGGTTCAGTGGCAGACACTGCTGTCCCTGAGGCACTACCAGGGCGATGAGACGGTCAAGTGGGAGACGATCCGCGGCTGTGTGAACACCGGCAGCGCCTTCGCGATCAGGCTTCAGGCACTGGCGCTGCTGGCCATGGGCCGGGGTGACGACGCGTTGACCCATGCGCTGATCAAGGACTTGGCCACTTCCAATGCCGCTCCCTCGGTCCGCGCCGACGCCGTGCGCTGGTACGCCGTCTGCGCGCCGGACGAGAGCGCAGTCGAGTTCCTGCGGGGCCACGCTGTCGGCAGCCCCTATTCAGAGGACCGGACTGCCGCACTGCAATCCCTCGCCTACGGCTGGCCCGCGCACCCGGCAACCCTGCCGTTCCTGCGCGAGCACGCCGACGCCGACACGATCGCAGCGGCCGAGGCGCTAGCCCCGCTCGCCGACCAACTCCCCTGACAGGAACGCCGACCAGGTGGCAGGGGAGAGGGTGAGCCGAGGGCCGGTGGGGTTCTTGGAGTCGCGGATGTGGATGGTGTGGGGGCAGGTGGCGACCTCTACGCATTCGCCGCCCTCGCCGCCGCTGTACGTCGACTTGCGCCAGCTGTAGGCGACTTCGAGGCATTCACCGCCCTCGCCGCTGCTGTAGCTGGACTTGAACCAGTCGAGTCTGTCGGTGTTCACAGCTCCCCCAACTTCTTCTCGATCAAGGCGCGGGACTCCAAGGGATTGAGGGCCAGCGCCCGCATGATCCCATAGCGCTCGGCGAGCTTCCGTACTTCCTCCGCGTCGGTGATAAGCCTCGGATAGCCCTGCGCTTCTGTGTAGCCCACTTGAGCATGCTTCTGGGGCGTCAGAAGGTTGAACGCGCTGTCCAGGTTGGGGTGTTCCTCGACGTTGGTCGGCATGATCTGGAGCTCGACGGCCCGCAGGCGGCTGATCCGCAGCAGGCGCTCCAACTGCTCCGCGAAGACCGCTTTCCCGCCGATCGGCCGGTCCAGGATGACCTCTTCGAGCACGTAGCTGATGACCGGCAACGGGGCGCGGTCGAAGACCTGCTGCCGGGACAGCCGGTCCGACACCCGCTTCTCGATGGCCTCCTCGCTGAGGAGCGGGCGCCGTTTGACGAACACGGCGTGCGCGTAGTCCGGGGTCTGTAGCAGCCCCGGCATGCCGTGGATGGCATAGAAGTGCAGCTCAACCGCCTCCGCCTCCAACGCCGCATAACTCCGATACCACTCCGGATGCCGAGTCCGTCGCTTCGACATCGCCTGCTCGACGTCCTCCATGGCGTCCGTCAACAACCCACCGGCGTTGAGCAGTTCGTCCGCCTTTTCCAGGAACTCGGGCCGGGGCACCCGTACTCCCCGTTCCATCGCCGAGATCTGATCGGGCCCGTACCCGACCTGCTGCCCGAGTTCCTTCTGCGTCATCCCCGTTCGCTCACGCAGTCGCCGCAGCATCTTGCCCAGCGTGCTGAACAGTTCGATGGTTCCGTCGGCCTCGGCCGGGGTCTCCGGCCTCCGCTCCCGCTCGTCCGTCACGTGCGTCACCGCCCTCACGTCGTCGTGGTCACGGCCGACCGCCCGACACCGGCACACCCCGCAGCCGTACTGCTACCCAGAGTCGCGCAATCGCCCCTGGTCAGACTAGATACAACCGACCACGCTCAGTGACGTGAACGCAGAAATCGCCACTCCCACGAGCACCCCCACCCCCACCGTCACCTTCGCCCAACGCCTCAGCCCCACCCCCCGAGGCGCCCGCCTGGCCAGACGTCTCGCCGCGCATCAACTCGCCGCCTGGGGGCACCCGTACGACAGCGACGCGAACCACACCGCCCAGCAACTCGTCGCCGAGCTCGCCGCGAACGCCGTCACCCACGGTCGCGTTCCCGGGCGCGACTTCGAACTGCGGCTCACTCTCCTCCCGGAGGGCACCCTGCGCATCGAGGTGAGCGACGCGCGCGGCGACCGGCAACTGCGGTTCGTCACGGAAGCGGAATCGGGTGGTGAGGGCGGCCGAGGGCTGATCCTTGTTCAGCTCCTCGCTCTGACCTGGGGAGTTTCGGAGCGGGGCGTCGGGAAGACCGTCTGGGCGGAACTCCGCCTGAAGGAGCGGTACTCGTGAGTAGTAAACGGTTGCCTTCTCGTTACGACAACACCTTGACGTGACATGCCCAGTGCGCGTTGGCTACCGCCAACCCGGGTCGCAACGCCGCTCCTCCAGTCAGAAGGCACCACTCGTGAATGCTCGTACCCCCCACACCTCCGCCGTACGCCGTACAGGCATAGCCCTCGCCGCTTCCGCCGCGGCCCTCACGCTCACGGCGTGCGGGGTCGTCGACGGTATCGGGGGCGGTGACAGCTCTCAGGCGCCGGAGAAGGGTGACGACATCACGGTGGGGCTGCTCCTGCCCGACAAGGACACGGCGCGCTTCGAGAAGTTCGACTATCCCCTCATCAAGAAGGAAGTCGGCGCCCTCACCAACGACAAGGGCAAGGTCGTCTACGCCAACGCCGAGGCGAGCCCGAAGAAGCAGAGTCAGCAGTTCCAGCAGATGATCGACGACCAGGTGGACGTCATCCTGGTCGACGCGCTGGACGCCAAGGCGATCGCGTCGGACGTGCAGAAGGCCAAGGACGCGGGCATTCCGGTCATCGCCTACGACCGGCTCGCGGAGGGGCCGGTCACGGCGTACGTCTCCCACGACAACGAGCTCGTCGGCGAGGTCCAGGCACGCTCGCTCGTCGAGGAACTCGGCTCGAAGGCGGCGTCCAGCAAGGTCGTCATGATGAACGGCGACCCGGCCGACCCGAACACGGGCCGGTTCAAGAAGGGCGCGGTCGGCGAACTGGAGGGCGCGGTCGACATCGTCAAGCGGTACGACACCGACAAATGGTCGCCCGAGGTCGCCAAGAAGAACATGCAGACGGCGATCGCCTCCATCGGCGTGAACAACATCGCCGCCGTCTACTCGGCCAACGACGGCATGGCGGGCGCCGTCATCGAGGCGCTCAAGGACGCCGGTGTCAGCAAGATGCCGCCGGTGACCGGGCAGGACGCCAACCTGGACGCGGTGCAGCGGATCGTCGCGGGCGAGCAGTTCATGACGGTGTACAAGCCGTTCGCACTGGAGGCGACCGACGCCGCGAAGATGGCCGTGTACAAGGTCCAGGGGCGGGACATCGAGTTCGACGCGCTGACGCAGGACTCGGTCGACAGCGGGTCGGAGAAGAACATTCCGGCGCAGCTGGTGTCGGTGGTGCCCGTCACCAAGAACAACGTCAAGAGCACGGTGGTCCGGGACGGCGTCTACACCGTCAAGGACATCTGCACCGCCGAGTACGCGGCGGCCTGCGCGGCGATCGGACTCAAGTAGCAGAGGAGCCCCGCTGTCGGCGGTACCCCTCCACCAGGTCCGCGAAGGCCCTCGCCGGCGGGCTGAGTGCGTCCCAGCGGCGGACCGCCCAGCCCACCGGGAGGGGCCGCAGGGCGGGTACGGGGATCAGGCGCAGGGTGCCGTCGCCGGGGACCCGCAGTCCCGGAAGCGCCGGCACCACCGCCCGGCCCACCCCCAGCTCGGCCAGCAGCAGTGCCGTGTCCCAGTCGGCCACGCTCGTGTCGTGCGCGAACCGGACGCCCGACTCGGCGCAGGCGGCGTCCAGATGCGCGGCCGAGGCGGAGTTCGGCGGCAACCGGATCAGCCGTACGTCACGCAGGTCGGCGTCGGCCTCGACGTACGGCCGCTCGGCCAGGGGATCGTCGGACCGTACCGCCAGCACCCAGGGCAGCTCCACGACCGGGCGCTGCTCGATGCCGCGTACCGGTGGGCCGAGGGTGATCCAGGCCAGGTCGAGGGTGCCGTCGGCCAGCGCGTCGAAGCTGCCCCGGCCCGAACTCACCGTGCGGAACTCCAGGTTGACCCGGGGATGCCGACGCCGGTACGCGACGACGGCCTCCGACATGAAGTGCCGTACGGTCGTCGCGCCGGTGGCCACGCGGACGTACCCGCTCTCGCCGTCGACCAGATCCCGCAGCTGCCGTATCGCCAGATCCAGCCCGGAGATCCCCTCGGCGGCGGCCGCCTCCAGCACTCGTCCGGCCTGGGTCGGTACGACGCCCCGCGGCTGTCGCTCCAGCAGCGCGACCCCGGTCTCCCGCTCCAGCCGCTTCACATGCTGACTCACCGCCGACTGCGTGCACCCCAGCTCCCGGGCCACCGAACTCAGACTCCCGGCGCGGCACACGGCCACGAACACACGTAGATCATCAAGGGTCATGAGCTCCAAGTTAAGCTCCAAGCCATCCCTTGGGTATAGCGACAAATCCCAAGGATTGACTGGCCCTTGCCCGCTGTACGACGATCCTGAACGGGCCCGGGCGGCAACCCGCTCCACACCCCCCGACGAGTCCGGACGGTGCGGGGGGAGGGAGCGGGTGCCGACCCAAACAGTGGACGAGCGACAGGAAGGACGGCACATGTCGAGCCCCATCGATCGGGCAGAGTCCCTGCTCAAGGACCTGGGCGCCGAGACCGTCCCGCACCCCGGCGGCACCCTTCTCGTCCATCTGCGCCGCGTACGGGCCCGGCTCGCCGTCTGGAACGCCCGTCCTGCTCTCCAACTCGCCGGTCTCTGCCATGCGTTCTACGGCACCGACGGCTTCCCGACGGCTCTGCTGCCCCTCGCCCGCCGCGGCGAACTGGTGGAGGTGATCGGCGCGGAGGCGGAGGCGATCGTGTACTTCTACGGCTCCTGCGACCGCGCGGCCGGGTATCCGGCCCTCGCGGACCCTGGTGCACCCTTCCGCGACCGCTTCACCGGCCGGTCGCACACCCCGGACACGCCCCGTCGTCGCGACTTCGCCGAGCTGACCGCCGCCAACGAACTCGATCTCGCCGACCACGATCCCGCGTTCCGCGAACGCTACGGCCCCGACCTGTTCGCCCTGTTCACCCGTTTCCGGCCGCTGCTCAGCGGGGCGGCCTGGGCGGACTGTCTGGCCCTTGACGGTGCAGGCCGGTGAACAGGGATCACTGACGTGATGACATGATCTCGACTCCAACGACCCCGCACAGGCCTTGACTTCACGAGGTGGCCGCGTCACATTCACGTTTCTGACACACCCTCAGGAGCGCGGCGTCGTCGTCCGTAGGGAGCGGCCTTCATGCCCACCAACTCCGGCTCCACCAGCGCGAGCCCGTCCCGAAGACACGTCCTCGCCGCCGGTGCCGCGGGCTCGGCCACCGCCGCACTCGGACTCGTCGGAACGGCCCGGCAGACCGCCCTGGCCGCCGACCTGCCCCTCCTCGGCACCTACGACGTCGTCGTCATCGGCTCCGGAGCCGCCGGCATGACCGCCGCCCTGACCGCGGCCAAGCAGGGCCTGAGCTGTGTCGTGCTGGAGAAGGCGGCCACCTTCGGCGGATCCGCCGCCCGGTCCGGTGCCGGGATCTGGATCCCCAACAACTCGGTGATCCTCGCGGCCGGCGTTCCGGACACGCCCGCGAAGGCCGCCGCCTATCTCGCCGCCGTCGTCGGCCCGGACGTTCCCGCCGACCGGCAGCGGGCCTTCCTCGCCCACGGCCCGGCGATGCTCTCCTTCGTCATGGCCAACAGCCCGCTCCGGTTCCGCTGGATGGAGGGCTACAGCGACTACTACCCCGAGCTGCCCGGCGGTCTCCCGAACGGCCGCTCAGTAGAGCCCGCCCAGCTCGACGGCAACCTCCTCGGCCCCGAACTGGCCCGGTTGAACCCGCCGTACATGGACGTGCCGGCCGGCATGGTCGTCTTCAGCGCCGACTACAAGTGGCTGGCCCTGGCCGCGGTGAACGCCAAGGGGGCCGCGGTCGCCGCGGAGTGCCTCGCGCGCGGTACGGCGGCCGCCCTGCGGGGCGAGAAGCCGCTGACCATGGGGCAGTCGCTGGCCGCCGGCCTGCGGGCGGGGCTGCGGTCAGCCGGGGTTCCCGTGTGGCTCGGCACACCGCTCACCGACCTGTACGTCGAGGGCGGCGCCGTGACCGGAGCGGTCGTCACCCGGGACGGCGGCCCCGGCCTGGTCCGCGCCCGCCGGGGCGTGATCGTCGGCTCGGGCGGCTTCGAGCACAACGCGGCGATGCGCGAGCGCTACCAGCGTCAACCGATCGGCACGGACTGGACGGTCGGCGCGAAGGAGAACACCGGCGACGGCATCCAGGCCGGGCACCGGATCGGCGCCGCCCTCGGTCTCATGGACGACGCCTGGTGGGGCCCGGCGATCCCGCTCCCCGGCCGGCCGTACTTCTGCCTCGCCGAACGCACCCTCCCCGGCGGCCTGCTGATCAACGGCGCCGGAGCCCGCTTCGTCAACGAGGCCGCCCCCTACAGCGACGTCGTCCACACTATGTACGACGTGAACGCCACCGACCCGGCCATCCCGTCCTGGCTGATCGTCGACCAGCACTACCGGAACCGCTACCTCTTCAAGGACGTCCTGCCGACCCTGCCGTTCCCCGCCGCCTGGTACGACTCGGGCGTCGCGCACAAGGCCTGGACCCTGGACGCCCTCGCCACCTCCATCGGCGTCCCGGCAGCAGCCCTCCGCACGACCGTGGACCGCTTCAACTCCCAGGCCCTGAAGGGGGACGACCCCGACTTCCACCGGGGTGACAGCGCCTACGACCACTACTACACGGACCCGTCCGTCCTGCCCGACTCCTGCCTGGCCCCGCTCTGGCTGCCCCCGTACCACGCCTTCCGGATCGTCCCGGGCGACCTCGGCACCAAGGGCGGCCTGCTCACGGACGCGCGGGCGCGGGTGCTGCGCGAGGACAGCTCGGTGATCCCCGGTCTGTACGCCGCCGGGAACGCGAGCGCCGCCGTGATGGGGCACAGCTACGCGGGGGCGGGCTCGACGATCGGCCCGGCGATGACGTTCGGCTACATCGCGGCGCGGGACATCGCCGGGAACCTTCCGTAGCCGGTCACCCGGGCTTCCTGGCGATCAGGAACGCCTGCTGGGACGTCTCGTCCAGCGCCGGGTCCGGTTCGCGGACGGTCCGGGAGACCAGGGCGAAGCCGGCCGCCGTCAGCAGGTCGGCCATGTCCTCCGGGCGGCGGCGCTGGAAGGTGAGCGAGACGGGGTGGCCGAAGGGGCGGTCGTGGTGCCGGTGTTCCTCGCCGGCCTGGAAGGCCACCAGCAGGGGCGCGCCGGGGGCCAGCACACGGTGGAACTCGGCGAAGAGGGACGGGAGTTGATCCACGGGAGTGTGGATGGAGGAGTAGAAGGACAGGGCGCCCGCCAGCGCGCCGTCCGGAAGATCCAGCTCCAGCATCGAGCCCTGCTCGAAACGCAGCCCCGGGTTCTCGCGGCGGGCGATCGCGAGCATCGACTCCGACAGATCGACCCCGAACACGGGCAGCCCCAGCGCGGCGAGCCGCGCGGTCGTCCGACCGGGCCCGCAGCCCAGGTCGGCCACCGGTCCGTCCCCCTCGACCAGCTCGGCGAACACCCCCAGCACCGCCCGCTCCAGGGGTCTGTTCGCCAGCTCCTCCTTGAAGAGGTCCGCGTAGTCCTCGGCGATGGCGTCGTAGAAGGTGCGGGTGGTGGCGAGGAAGTCGGCTTCGGTCATGGTCGGAGACCTTAGCGACGCCCGTGACTACTCGCTGCCGGTTTCCTGTCCTGCCGGCTGCTTTCCGTGAAGGCCGAGTGTGACGCCGAGGGAGCTGCCTATCCCTATGCCCATGGCCACCCCGATCCCGATGTTGTCGAAGACGGTCAGCCCGAGCGCGACGCCGATGATCGTGCCCAGGCCCATCCCCAAAGCCAGGCTCATCGCCATTTTGTTGTCGGCAGCAGTCCCGCCGTCTTCCCCGTGGCTCTTCTCATCGCTGCTGGTCATCCGGCGATTCTCCCAGGTGCCTGCCTCAAGCCACCCCCACCGCCCGCAGCACCGCGGTGACCCCCGCCGCCCCCAGCACCACCACCGGGAACGGCAGCCTGCGCCACGCCAGTACGCCCGCCGCCAGCACCCCGGCCGGCCGTGCCCACCCCGCGAAGCCTGCGTCCTCGGTCAGCGCGCCCGTGGCCAGCAGGGCCGCCAGCAGGACGATCGCGCCCGCGGACAGGAGCTCCTGGACCCGGGGCGGGAGTTCCACGCGCCCGTGGAGCACCGGCCCGACCAGCCGGAAGGCGTACGTCCCGACCGCCAGCGCCAGCATCATGGCCACCGTCGCGCTCATGCCGTAGGCCTCTCGGCACCGCGTCCGTACACGGTGAGCCCCGTCAGCGCCACCAGCACCGGGACCCCCGCCGGGACGCCCGGTGTCACCGCCAGTGCCAGAACGGCGCCGAGCAGCGCGGACCGCCGTACGGCAGGGTCTTCGCGCAGGGCGGGCAGTACCAGGGCGACGAGGACGGCGGGGAAGGCGGTGTCCAGGCCGTAGGCGGCGGTGTCGCCGAGCGCGTCGCCGGCCAGCGCCCCGGCGAGGACGCCGAGATTCCACACGGCGAACAGACCGAGGCCGGAGATCCAGAAGGCGGCTCGGCGTCGTGCCGGGTCCGGCTGGGCGAGAGCGAAGGCCACCGTCTCGTCGGTGACGAGGTGGGCGCCGAGGAGACGAGTGAGGCGGCCCCGGCCGATGACGTCCGCCACGGCCAGGCTGAACGCCGCCGTGCGTGTGTTGAGCAGCAGCCCGGTGGTCGCCGCCGCGAACGGCCCGCCCCCGGCCAGCAGCACCCCGACCGCGCTGAATTGGGCCGAGCCCGCGTACACCACCAGTGACATCACCACCGGCACCCACACCGGCAGCCCGCCGGCCACGGCGATCGCGCCGAAGGAGACGCCGACGACACCGCTCGCCAGCCAGACGAGTGCACTGTCGCGCACCAGAGGTGCCATCATCGGTGTTCGGAGAAGCGAACGCATGTTTTCCAGAATGAACAGCCGAGGGTGCGTTCGTCAAGGCGAACGAACGTACTCGTAGAGCGAACGGCAGGAAGTGGACCCATGAGCGAGCCCCTCACCTGGATCGCCGCCGCGCTGCGGCGCGAGCGCACCCGGGCCGGACTGTCCCTGTCCGAGCTGGCCAAACGGGCCGGGATCGCCAAGTCCACGCTGTCCCAGCTGGAGGCGGGCGGCGGGAATCCCAGCGTGGAGACGCTGTGGGCGCTGGGGGTCGCCCTCGGTGTGCCGTTCAGCGTGCTGGTGGAGCCGCCGACGCCGGCCGTGCAGGTGATCCGGGCGGGCGAGGGGCCCGCCGTCGCCTCCGAGCGGGCGGACTACGCGGCGACCCTGCTCTCCGCCAGCCCGCCCGGCGCCCGCCGCGACCTCTACCACCTGCGCGCGGAACCCGGCCCGGCCCGGGAGTCGGAGCCGCACATTCCGGGGAGCGTGGAGCATCTGATCGTCAGCACGGGGCGGGTCAAGGCGGGACCCCGGGGCGAGGAGGTCGAACTGGGGCCGGGCGACTACATGTCGTATCGCGGGGATGTGCCGCACTCGTACGAGGCGCTGGCGCCCGGGACGACGTTCGTACTGGTCATGCAGCACATCTAGCCCGGCATTCGGTCCGCCGGGCAAAAAGGCAGGAGCCCCGTCGCCTTTCGGCGTGGGGCTCCTTGGGTACTGCTATCTGTTCCG
The DNA here is from genome assembly GCF_028369295.1 of Streptomyces sp. HD. Classification (GTDB taxonomy): domain Bacteria; phylum Actinomycetota; class Actinomycetes; order Streptomycetales; family Streptomycetaceae; genus Streptomyces. The sequence goes on along the minus strand of NZ_JAQMYP010000008.1, from coordinate 88,352 downwards.
GATCAAAGCACCAGGCTCCGAGACCGAATGATCAGACGGGGGTGACGTTCTCCGCCTGCGGGCCCTTCGGGCCCTGGGTCACGTCGAAGGAGACCTGCTGGTTCTCCTCCAGCGAGCGGAAGCCGCTCGCGTTGATCGCGGAGTAGTGAACGAAGACGTCGGGGCCGCCGCCTTCTTGGGCGATGAAGCCAAAGCCCTTTTCGGCGTTGAACCACTTCACGGTTCCGGTAGCCATAAGCCCTCCTTGGGCCCAAAGGGTTGCCCTGCTCCAGAACCCTGCAAGTGTGAAAACAAGTCCCGCACTACTGCATACGTCTGAAAACGACTAGAGCCCGCGGTTACATGCTCCGCAGGCTCTGTACTGCAAGGGAAACCAAACTGCAACTTGCGGCGAGCCTAGCACGCGGGCAGCCGAAAGCAATAGAGGTCAAGATCACGTCACTCGGACGTTTGATGTCCCGTGTCGGGATTGACGTTGCGGTGGTGACCTGGGTGTAACCGGAGAGTCGCCACCCTGAAGGCTGCACGCTACCTCATAGGGTCTAGCCTCGCGATGTGGACAATCCTCGCAACCGGCCGCGCGTAGGCCACATCCAGTTCCTGAACTGCCTGCCCCTGTACTGGGGGCTTGCCAGAACGGGCACGCTCCTCGATTTCGAGCTGACCAAGGACACCCCCGAGAAGCTCAGCGAGCAGCTGGTGCAGGGTGACCTCGACATCGGGCCGATCACCCTTGTCGAGTTCCTGCGCAATGCCGACGACCTGGTCGCCTTCCCCGACATCGCGGTCGGCTGCGACGGCCCGGTGATGTCCTGCGTGATCGTCTCGCAGGCCCCGCTGGACCGGCTTGACGGCGCCCGGGTCGCCCTCGGCTCGACATCCCGTACGTCCGTCCGCCTGGCCCAGCTGCTGCTGGCCGAGCGCTACGGCGTACGCCCCGACTACTACACCTGCCCGCCCGACCTCAGCCTGATGATGCAGGAGGCGGAGGCGGCCGTACTCATCGGGGACGCGGCGCTGCGGGCGAACCTCCTCGACGGACCGCGCTACGGCCTTGAGGTGCACGACCTCGGCTCGCTCTGGAAGCAGTGGACCGGCCTGCCCTTCGTGTTCGCGGTGTGGGCGGCGCGTCGTGACTACCTGGAGCGCGAGCCGGTCATCACCCGCAAGGTCCACGAGGCCTTCCTCGCCTCCCGCAACCTCTCCCTGGAGGAGGTCGGCAAGGTCGCCGAGCAGGCGGCCCGCTGGGAGGCCTTCGACGAGCGGATCCTGGAGCGGTACTTCACCACCCTCGACTTCCGCTTCGGCGGCCCGCAGCTGGCGGCGGTCGCGGAGTTCGCGCGGCGCGTGGGGCCGACGACGGGATTTCCGGCGGATGTGAAGGTGGATCTGCTCCAGCCGTGAAGGGCGGGTGCTGCAGGCCCTAACCTGCTGGGAGCCCTACGGGGATTACGGGGAGGACCGGAGAGTCCTACGGGGGAGGGTGGACGCCGATGCAGCCGCTCGGAGTTGACGAGCCGACCGCCGTCGGGCCGTACCGGCTGCTCGGGCGGCTCGGCTCCGGCGGGATGGGGCGGGTGTACCTGGGGCGCAGCACGGGCGGTCGTACCGTCGCCGTCAAGATCGTGCACCCGCACTTCGCGCTGGACGAGGAGTTCCGCGCCCGCTTCCGCCGGGAGGTGGAGGCGGCACGGCGGGTGGGCGGCGCCTGGACCGCGCCCGTGCTGGACGCGGATCCGGAGGCCCCGGTGCCCTGGGTGGCCACGGCGTACGCGGCGGGTCCGTCACTGACGGCGGCGGTCGCCGACTCGGACGGTCCGCTGCCGGCCCATACCGTACGAGTGCTGGGGGCGGGGCTGGCCGAGGCGCTGGCGGCGGTCCACGAGCTGGGCCTTGTGCACCGGGACGTGAAGCCGTCGAACGTGCTGCTCACCCTGGACGGCCCCCTGCTCATCGACTTCGGCATCGCCCGCGCCATGGACGGCACGGCGTCCCTGACGTCGACCGGCGTCTCGATCGGCTCGCCCGGCTACATGTCGCCGGAACAGATCCTGGGCAAGGGGATCACCGGGGCGGCCGACGTCTTCTCGCTGGGCGCGGTGCTGGCGTACGCGGCGAACGGGGAGCCGCCGTTCTCCGGGGACACGTCGGCGGCGCTGCTGTACAAGGTCGTGCACGAGGAGCCCGAACTCGGCCCGCTTGAAGGCGAGTTGCGCGAACTCGTGGCGGACTGCCTGGCCAAGGAGCCGGGTGCGCGGCCCACACCGGGGGAGGTGGCGCGGCGACTGGCTCCGGACGGCGCGGCCCGGTCGGTGGCGGGCGGGTGGCTGCCGGGGGCACTGGTCGAGCAGGTCAGCCGCGGTGCCGTGCAGCTGTTGAACCTGGAGGCTGGGGACGACGCCCCGTCGGGACCGTTGCCCTTCAGTCGACAGGCGACCGCGGGGGAGTTCGGACCGCCGCCGGTGATGCCGGGGGCGGCGACCGGGGCCGATTCCCGGCCTTGGACCCCTTCTCGGCCGGGGGGCGCTTCCCAGTCCGGGGCCGCGGCTGCTCCTGCCTCCGAGGTCCCCGTCGTCGTGCCCGAACCCCGTGATGCCGTGCCTCCGCAGGACACCGCGCCGGCGTCCGGGGAGCGTCCCGGGAAGCTCTCGCTCTCCGTCGCGGCGGCGTCCGGGCCTGGGGAGGGGGGACGTGGGCGGCGGTTGAGCTGCACGGTGGCGCTCGCGGTGGCGGGGGCGTTGGCCGCGGTGACGGTGGGGTCGGTGTTCCTGTTCGACGTGCTGCCGGGCGGGGACCGGGACGCCGCCGGTGGGGATTCCGGGTCCGCCGCGTCCAAGGCGCCGGACCAGCAGCAGCCCGCCGACGCCGTGCCCGCCCGTTACCTCGGTACCTGGGAGGGCAAGGCCAGCGTGCTGGACGGCGCGCTGCCGGCCGGCACCTTCCGGCTCACCGTGCGCAAGGCCCAGGTGGGCGACGAGGTGGGCACGCTCCGGCAGACCGACCTGCTCGGCGGTGTCTGCAACGACGTACTGACCCTGAAGAAGGCGACGGCGAAGGAGCTCGTCGTGACGTCCGTGGGCCGGAAGACCAACCACAAGGGCTGCAACCCGACCCCGCACCCCGTCCGGATCACCCCGGCCGGCGACGGCCTCCTGTACCGCTCGGAGAGCAGCGCGGAGGGCAGTCCCGAGGCGCGGTTGTCCAAGGTCGAGTCGTGACGCCTATGCCTCCAGCGGCTCCGGACGCCGGCGGCGGAGCACCCTGCGGGCGATCCCTAGCAGGCCCGCCACCAGCCCGAAGACCAGCCCGGCCGCCAGCACGCCCATGAACAGGGCCGGCCAGAAGTCGCTGCCGAAGAGCGGGGGCAGGTCGTCCTCGGTGACCGGGTCGGTCACCGGGTACGGGTCGCCGGGGGAGTTGGGTTCGTCCGTGCGCGGGGTCTTGTCGAGGATCGTCATCAGGGCGCCCAGGCGTTCGCCGAGGAAGTGGTCGCCTGCCTCGTCCGCCTTGTCGTCGCCGTAGGTGATGGATTCCGGCAGGTCGAACAGGAGGCTGTAACCGTCCAGCCGCAGGCCGTGGTTGAAGGCGTCGATGTAGCCGCTCGCCGGATCGGCGACGATGTACACCCCGTCCTCGCCCAGCTTGTCGTGGACGGCCGCGGCGAACGCCTCCTCGTCACCGCCGGACTCGTCCTCCGTCAGCTGCGGGACGAGCGAGACGAAGACCGGGCCGCCGCCCGCCGAGCGCGAGAACGCTCGGATGCGCTCGTGCAGGCGGGCCGACTGCGCGGAGTCCAGGACCCGCGGGCTCTCCGGGTCCGCGTACACCGGGTCCTGCGCCAGGCCCTCCGCGACCCGGTCGAGGCGGGCGTTGAGGTCGATCGCCCTGGGCCTGGGAGACCAGCTCGACCTGGTCTGGTCGAAGACGACGGGGGCGGTCACCGCGACCGCGACGGCGCAGGCGAGGGCCAGCACCGGAAGGGTCCGGCGCAGGGCACGGCTCGCCTTGACCTCCTTGCGCCAGGCCGCCCCGGTCGCCCCGCCGGCCCCGGCGGCCCTCGGGCGGCGGAGCCACCAGCGTCGTACGTACGGAACCAGCAGCAGAATCAGCAGCGGTACGCCGGTGAGCAGGGTCCCGGTGAGGAACGACTGGTCGCTGCGGTCGGACGGCCCGATGTACAGGGGGGCGGGCTCCTCGTCGCCGTCGCCGTACTTGGCACGGGCCGCCTTCGCCCGCGCAGCGGCCTTCTCCCCGCCCTGCGCGACGACCTCGGCGAAGCGCTCGAAGCGACGCAACGGGCCGGCGTCGTAAGGGACCTCGTAGAGGGCGATCGTCCAGGCGTCCTCCGCCGGGGCGCCGACTCCGTGCGCCTCGGCCTCCGCCACGAACGACTCGTCCATGAGCACGTACAGTCCGTCCCGCCCGAGCCGCTTGTGGACCTTGGTGAGCAGGCTCGGGTCCGCGGCGCTCTGGCTCGGGAGGACGATGACGTACGTCGGAACGCCGGTGCGCTTCGCCACCTCGGCGAAGGCGGGGGCCGTGGACTGCGGTACCTCGCGCGGGAGTTGGTCGGTGACGTAGACCGGGTTCGCGCGCAGGCGCTCGGCGAGGTAGGTGACCTGGGCGGAGCTGTCGGTGCCGGTGGCCGCTCGGGCCGGGGTGGCGGCGGCCGCGAGCAGGGCGGTCAGGGCGGTCACGGTGCAGAACAGGGTGCCGAGTAGGAGACGGACGCGTCGGATTCCGCGTATGCCGGACGTCTTGCCTGTGTGCACTGCTGCGTTCCCCCGTGTCACGCCGAACTGCCGTACCCCGGCACTCTACTGAGCGAGGCCGACCCAATATATGCAGCTGATACGGTGCCACGATCATGAGCACAGCGAGTGGTACGGCGGGATGAGCACCGCCCTGTTGGCCCTCACCGCCGCGCTCTGGGGTGCGGCGGCGGGAGCGTTGCTGCCGAAGGCCGCCTATCGGTTCTCCGTTCCGCAGGACGAGGGGTGGCGGGAGCGGTGCCCGGGCGGGCATGCGATCGCCGGACGGTTCGGGGCGTGGCTCGGGCGGGGCCGGTGCCGGCAGTGTGAAGCCGGTACGCCGCCGTATGGCTCCGGCGCCCCGATGATCGTCATCGTCACCGCCGTCGTCTGCGCCGCCCTCGCCGCGGCCACCGGAACCCGGCCCGAGGTGGGCGTCTGGCTGCTGCTGGCGCCGGTCGGTGTGCTGCTCGCGGCGGTCGACCTCCGGGTGCGGCGGCTGCCCGACCCGCTCACCCTCCCGCTCGCCGGCGCCGCGCTCGCGCTGCTCGGCCTGGTCTCGCTCGTCCCCGAGCACGCCGGTGACTGGCCGACCGCCCTGTGGGCCGCGCTCGCGCTCGGCGCCGGTTACCTCGTGCTCTGGCTCATCAACCCCGGCGGCATGGGCTTCGGCGATGTGAAGCTGGCCCTCGGGGCGGGGGCGGTGCTGGGCTGGTACGGCTGGGCGACGGTGATGCTCGGCACCTTCGCCGGGTTCCTGTTCGGGGCGCTGTACGGCTGGGGGCTCGTCCTCGCACGGCGGGCCGGGCGCAATTCGGCGATCCCGTTCGGGCCGTTCCTGCTCGGCGGGGCGTTCGTGGGACTGCTGATCGGGGCGTACGCGGCCTGACACCGGTCCAGGAGAACTCACGGGGCGCCGCCCTGGCCTGACGTCCGTCGTGTGAAACGCCTGGCGTAGGCTGGATCAGTCCGCCCACCCGTCTCCCACCACCACCCTTGTTCTGAGCGCTTCGCGCACACCCTTTGATTTCCTTGACGAAAGGGACGCTCCGGTGACCGAGAAGGCCGACCTTCAGTCCGTCCTCGACCGTGCCGCAGCGGGCGGACGCATCACCCCAGAGGAAGCGCTCGACCTCTACCGCGACGCCCCGCTGCACGCGCTGGGCGCCGCCGCCGACGCCGTACGCCGCCGCAGGTACGCGGGCACCGAGCACATCGCGACGTACATCATCGAGCGCAACATCAACTACACGAACGTGTGCGTCACGGCGTGCAAGTTCTGCGCCTTCTACGCCGCCCCCAAGGACACGGCCAAGGGCTGGACCCGTGACCTGGACGACATCCTGCGGCGCTGCGCCGAGACCGTGGAGCTGGGCGGCACCCAGATCATGTTCCAGGGCGGACACCACCCGGACTTCGGCGTCGAGTACTACGAGAAGCACTTCGCGGCCATCAAGAAGGAGTTCCCGCAGCTCGTCATCCACAGCCTGGGGGCGAGCGAGGTCGAGCACATGGCGCGGATCTCCGGGGTGTCGGTCGAGGAGGCCATCACCCGGATCCACGAGGCCGGGCTGGACTCCTTCGCGGGCGCCGGCGCCGAGCTGCTGCCGGCGCGGCCGCGCAAGGCCATCGCCCCGCTGAAGGAGAGCGGTGAGCGCTGGCTGGAGATCATGGAGATCGCGCACCGGCTGGGCGTGGAGTCGACGTCGACCATGCTGATGGGCACGGGCGAGACCAACGCCGAGCGCATCGAGCACCTGCGGATGATCCGTGACGTCCAGGACCGCACGGGCGGCTTCCGGGCCTTCATCCCGTACACCTACCAGCCCGAGAACAACCACCTGAAGGGCCGTACGCAGGCCACGATCTTCGAGTACCTGCGGATGATCGCCATCGGGCGGCTGTTCATGGACAACATCGCCCACATCCAGGGCTCCTGGCTGACCACCGGCAAGGAGATCGGCCAGCTGTCGCTGCACTACGGCGCCGACGACCTGGGCTCGATCATGCTGGAGGAGAACGTCGTCTCCTCGGCCGGTGCCAAGCACCGCTCCAACCGCATGGAGATCATCGACCTGATCCGCAAGGCGGGCCGGGTTCCGGCGCAGCGGGCGACGACCTACGAGCACCTGGTGGTGCACGACGACCCGGCGAACGACCCCGTCGACGAGCGGGTCATGTCCCACATCTCGTCCACGGCGATCGAGGGCGGCACGGCGCACCCCGAGCTGAAGATCCTCGCCTCCAACTGATCCGCCCGCGCTGATCCCATGCTGACGATTCACGCCGACTCCAGGGGCAACGCGCTCGTCGTCAAGGGTGCGTGGATCGCGGACGCGGGGCAGTTGACGGACCTGGTCGCCGCGCATCCGCGGGCGCGGGTGCGGAAGTGGCCGGGCATCCTGACGCCCGGCCTGATCAACATCCATGGCAACGAGCTGCTGGAGGAGGCGTACCACCCCGATCCACGCGAGGCCGACGAGCTGGGCACCGAGCCGCTGGTCGGTGATGCGCTGGCCGCGCTCGCCATGGACGACGCCCGCTGGGGCGCGAGCGCACGGCGGGCGGTACAGCGGATGCTGGCACACGGCACGGTCCGGGCGGCCTGCGGGTCACTGACCAACCGCGCGGTGCGCGACGCCGTGCACCGCTCCGGCCTGGCGGTCATGGGCCGACTCGGCCGCCCCGGCGGCACCCCTTCGCTCGATCCGTACGATGCCGAGTGGCCGGTGATGTTCGCGGAGCCGAGGGAGCGTCACTCCGCAGCCCGGTTCGCGGTGTTCGACGTACGGGACGAGACGGAACTGGCCGAGCGCGGTGCGGGGACGTGCGTGGCGACGGTGGCCGACGGCCGGTTGGTCTACCGCCGAAGGTGAGTTGAGCGCCTGAGGGGCGCGGGGAACTGCGCGAGCGACCACCAACGACCCGCAGCCCGCGTACAACAGAAGCGATCGAGCTCAACCCGAAAACGCCTCTGCAAACGCCCCGTCTTCCTGCGTGACCCCGCTGCAGTTGGTCGATCGGCGCGTTCCGCCGTGAGGCGGTGCTGCAGGTCGGCGGCATGAGCGAGGACACCCTCGCCGAGGACACCGACATCACCATCGCCATGCACCGCGCGGGCCGGCGGGTCGTCTACCAGGAGCACGCACGCGCGTGGACCGAGGCGCCGGGCTCGCTCAAGCAGCTGTGGTCGCAGCGGTGCCGGTGGTCGTACGGCACCATGCGGGCGCTGTGGAAGCACCGCAAGTCCCTGACGGACAAGGGCCCTTCGGGCCGCTTCGGCCGCGTCGGAATGCCGCTGGTCGTCATCTTCCACATCGTCACGCCGGTCTTCGCCCCGCTCATCGACGTGTTCACCGTCTACTCGATGATCTTCATCGACTTCAAGGCGGCGCTGCTTGCGTGGCTGGCGGTGCTCGCGGTGCAGCTGTTCTGCGCGGCGTACGCCTTCCGGCTGGACCGCGAGCAGTACCGCTACCTGCTGATGATGCCGCTCCAGCAGCTCGCCTACCGCCAGATGATGTACCTCGTCCTCATCCACTCCTGCATCACGGCGCTGACGGGCGGCCGTCTGCGCTGGCAGAAGCTGAAGCGGACCGGCGAGGTCGGGACACCGGCGGGGGCGAGCTGATGGGGGCGCACAGCAAGGGGGCCGTGCGGCCGGGCAACGGGGCAGTGCCGCCGAGCAAGGGGAGTGTGCTGCCGGGCCCGGCGGCGGACACCGCACCGCTTCCGCAGGTACGGCCGCCCGGCCGCGACCGCTGTTTCGACACCCTTCGGGCGGTCGCCCTCATCCGCGTCGTCACCCACCACACCTTCGGCTGGGCGTGGGCGGGCATGGTCTTCCCCTCGATGGGGATCATGTTCGCGCTGGCCGGCACGCTGATGGCGAAGTCCCTGGAGCGACCCCCGCTGAAGGTGATCCGCGGCCGACTGCGACGTCTGCTTCCCCCCTTCTGGTTCTGGGGCTTCTTCGTGGTCGTGGCGATGCTGATCCACGACTGGATGCCGGGCCGGCAGATCGTCTACTGGGTCGTGCCGCTGGGCGACCCGCCCGGCAACGCATGGGGCGAGCAGGCCTGCGAGATCCTCTGGTACCTGCGCACCTACCTGTGGTTCGTCCTGCTCTCCCCGCTGCTACTGAGGGTGTTCCGGCCGGCCCCGATCCCCGTGCTGCTGCTGTCCCTGTCCCCGATCCTGGCCTTCCACTTCGCGTGGGAGCCCCCGGACAACCGCTTGGGCACCGCGCTCACCGACCTCGCCACGTTCCTGTTCTGCTGGATGCTCGGCTTCGCGCACCGCGAGGGCGTCCTGAGCCGGCTCAAGCCGCTCGCCGTCACGGTCCTCTCGCTCGCGGCGATCGCCTTCGGCGGCTGGTACGCCTTCACGCACCAGGCCGAGACCGGCTCGTACGACCTGGACGACATCCCGCTCGCCCAGGCGTTCTGGTCGGCGGGCTTCGTGACGCTGCTGATGTACGCGAAGGAGTACTTCCGGATCGACTTCGCCTGGCTGACCCGCTTCCGCCGCACCGACCGCCTCGTCACGATCTTCAACGCCCGCGCGGTGACGATCTACCTCTGGCACGAGATCGCCCTGATCCTCGCCGTCCCGCTGATCGACCAGTTCTGGAACGTGCCCGCGTTCGAGAAGTACCTGCCGCTGGAGAGTCAGTGGTTCATGTTCGGCATCGGCTGGATCCTGATCGCGGTGTTCGTGCTGCTGTGCGGGTGGGTGGAGGACGTGGCCGCGAAGAAGAAGCCCAAGCTCGTTCCGTGACGGCGTGCTGCAAGAATGAGCACGTGACCCGCGCTTCCCTGAACAAGCAGCCGCACGAAGTCGCCTCGATGTTCGACGACGTGGCGGAACGGTACGACCTGACCAACGACGTGCTGTCGCTCGGGCAGGACCGTGTGTGGCGCAAGGAGGTGGCGAAGGCGGTCGACGCCCGCCCCGCGCAGAAGGTCCTCGACCTGGCGGCCGGCACGGCCACCTCGTCCCTGCCCTTCGCGCAGACCGGCGCGTACGTCGTCCCCTGCGACTTCTCGCTCGGCATGCTCCAGGTCGGCAAGGCGAAGCACCCGTGGCTGCCGCTCACGGCGGGCGACGCGACGAAGCTGCCGTTCCGGGACGACACCTTCGACGCGGTCACCATCTCCTTCGGGCTGCGCAACGTCCAGGACTTCGACGCCGCGCTGCGCGAGATGTACCGGGTGACGCGGCCCGGCGGCCGGGTCGTGATCTGCGAGTTCTCGCACCCGACCTGGGCGCCCTTCCGCACGGTCTACACCGAGTACCTGATGCGCGCCCTGCCCCCGGTCGCCCGCGCGGTGTCCTCCAACCCCGACGCGTACGTCTATCTCGCCGAGTCCATCCGTGCCTGGCCCGACCAGCCGGCCCTGGCGGAGCGCCTGCGCGGGGCGGGCTGGTCGAAGGTGGCCTGGCGGAACCTGACGGGCGGGGTCGTGGCCCTGCACCGCGGGTTCAAGCAGAGCTGAGCGCCGGGTTCAGGCAGAGCTGAGCGCCGGGTTCAGGCAGAGCTGACGGCGGGGTACGGGTCCCCGGGCTCGTCCAGCTCCCGTTCCAGTCCGCCCGACGGCGGCCGCGGGATGCGCGGCTCGCGTACGCCTCCGCCGCCCTCGCCCTCATCGAAGTCGAACCAGACGTAGACCATCGAGTCCCGCGGCACCTCGGCACCGGGCTGGGGATATTGGCGTACGACGTAGTCGACGACGGTGAGATGGAAGTCCGGTCGGTCCGGTGCGTTGAGGAGCAGGCCGTGCGACTTCGCTGCCTCGCGCGCGTCCATGGCCATCAGTCCGACAAGTTTGGGTACTCGCACCTCGGGCGTTTTGGGTGTTATGCGCACAGATGTCACCCCCAGCGGTACTGGCAGGGTAACCGCCCGGGGGTACCGTCCGGAAGCAGCAAGTACCTTTCTGTAGCAGTCGGTTACTCGGAGTGATGTAACCGGAATGGATGATTCGGAGGCACGGATGGGGGCCGCGGACTCGGCGTCACAGATCGAGCCGGTAGCAGTGCCCCTCCCGCCGTGCGCCCGGTGACGTGAACACCTCGGCGAGTCGCATCCCCAGCCGTCGCGTCACCGCGATCGAGCGGGCGTTACGGGCGTCGACCATCGCCACCACACTCGGCACCCCGGCCGCCCGCACCCGCTCCAGCGTCAGCTGCGCGGCCGCCGTAACGTACCCCTTGCCCCAGTATTCCCGTCCGAGCCGCCAGCCGATCTCGATCTCGCCCCTGGGACCCCAGTCCCGCTCCCAGGGCTGGGCACCGGTGAAGCCGATGACCTGCCCGTCCTCGTCGAGCATGGTCCACAGGCAGAACCCCCGCTCGGCGTCGTGCCGGCGCTGGCGGGCGGTGAGCTCGTCGTAGACGGACAGCTCGGCGGCCTTGCCGCCCTGGAACTCCATGACGTCCGGGTGGGCGAAGACCCGGTGCCACGCGACAGCGTCCTCGTCGGTGGGGACACGGAGCTGTACGACAGGGAGAGCTCGGTTCACGGAGGCAGCCCTTCAGACGGTTGATCAATGCTGCTGAATAGACTGCCCATGTCCAGTGCCGGTCGGCACACAGATTTCGAACTTGGGGAGATCCCGCCGTGACCGACGTGACCGAGCCACTCTCCTCACCTCTCTCCTCGCCCCTCTCGGAGAACACCGCCGATGTGATCGTCGTGGGCGCGGGGCCGGCCGGCTCCACGACGGCGTACCACCTGGCCAAGTCCGGCCTCGGCGTACTCCTGCTGGAGAAGACCGAGTTCCCGAGGGAGAAGGTCTGCGGTGACGGTCTGACTCCGCGCGCGGTCAAACAGCTGGTCGCGATGGGCATCGACATCTCCGAGGAAGCCGGCTGGCTGCGCAACAAGGGCCTCAGGATCATCGGCGGCGGCGTACGCCTCCAGCTGGACTGGCCGGATCTCGCCTCCTTCCCCGACTACGGCCTCGTCCGCAAGCGCGACGACTTCGACGAGCAACTCGCCCGCCAGGCCCAGAAGGCCGGCGCCCGCCTCTACGAGCGCTGCAACGTCGGTGCCCCGATCATCGACGACCGCACCGGCCGGATCACCGGCGTCCACGCCAAGCTCGGCGAGGAGAAGCGCGAAGTCACCTTCCACGCGCCGCTGGTCGTCGCCGCAGACGGCAACTCGACCCGCCTCTCCCTGGCGATGGGCCTGCACCGCCGCGAGGACCGCCCGATGGGCGTGGCCGTACGGACGTACTTCACCTCGCCCCGCCACGAGGACGACTACCTGGAGTCCTGGCTGGAGCTGTGGGACCGCCGCGGGCCGGGCGAGGACCGCCTGCTCCCCGGCTACGGCTGGATCTTCGGCATGGGCGACGGCACCTCGAACGTCGGCCTGGGTGTCCTCAACACCTCCGACTCCTTCAAGGAACTGGACTGGCGCGAGGTCCTGAAGGCCTGGTGCGCGTCGATGCCGGAGGACTGGGGCTACACGCCGGACAACATGACGGGCCCGATCCGCGGCGCCGCCCTGCCGATGGCCTTCAACCGCCAACCGCACTACACCAAGGGCCTGCTCCTGGTCGGCGACGCCGGCGGCCTGGTGAACCCCTTCAACGGCGAGGGCATCGCCTACGCCATGGAGTCCGGGCAGATCGCCGCCGACGTCATCGTCCAGGCCCACGCCCGCTCGACCCCCGCGGGGCGCGAACTGGCCCTCCAGCGCTACCCGCGTGTCCTGAAGGACACCTACGGCGGCTACTACACGCTGGGCCGCGCCTTCGTGAAGCTCATCGGCAACCCGAAGGTCATGAAGATCGCGGCCCAGCGCGGCCTGACCCACCCGCTCCTGATGAAGTTCACCCTCAAGCTCCTCGCGAACCTCACCGACCCGACGGGCGGCGACGCGATGGACCGCATCATCAACGGCCTGAGCAAGGTGGCGCCCAAGGCGTGACGAACGATCTCCCCCCGGTGCCATAGTCGATTCACGCGCTCACGAAGGGTGAGTGCGCGGGAGCGCGTGGTACTCAGGGGGACCGATGGACGTAGGGGTGGCGCTGCCCGTTTCGCCCTTCTGATCGGAGTGGCGATCTGGGCCCTGGTCCGTTCCTTCAGGGCGCTGGGCACCGGTCGGACGGGCGCCGCCCCGCCGAGGGCGGGCCGGCCGTCCCGCCCCGAGCCCGCCGGGTCACGGCGGCCAATGCTCACCGTGGCCGCCGAACTGGCCGCGATCGTCGGCCTGCTCATCGCCTTCATCGCGCTCATGAAGAGCGGAGGATCCTGACGGAAATCCCGGGGCGGCCCCAGCTGTTGGGCACCTCCTGCCTCGGGTTGTGAGGATGCTGTGGCCGGACGCGAAACAGACTTCCGGCCCGTGCGGCCCCTCCCTACCCTCCGGGACTCATGACAACAGAACACACGCACGAGCCCCAGGAGACCGCTGGTCACGCGCAAACCGGCCACACCCGCAGACGCTTTCTGGCCGGTGCCGGGGGAGTCGCAGGTGCCGTTGCCTTATGGCCCGCCGGCACGGCGAAGGCCGCCGCAGGCAAACGCGTCGCCGTCCTCGGGGGAGGAGTCTCCGGCCTGAGCGCCGCCCATGAACTCGCCGAACGCGGCTACGCCGTCACCGTCTACGAGTACTACGACACTCTCGGCGGCAAGGCCCGCTCGATGCCCGTCCCCGGAACCGCCGCCGACGGCCGCGCCGACCTCCCCGCCGAGCACGGCTTCCGCTTCTTCCCCGGCTTCTACCGGAACCTGCCGGACACCATGCGCCGCATACCCGTCCCCGGCAACGCGAACGGCGTCCACGACAACCTCGTCAGCGGCACCGAGGCCCTGTTCGCCCGCGCCGGCGGCCGCCCCGACCTGCACTTCCCGCTCCGCCGCGCCACCACCCCGCCGCGCCCCGGCGACCTCACCCCCGGCTGGATCCGCGACCAGATCCTCTCGGCCCTGGACCTCGGCACCCGCCTCCCCGCCCACGAGGCCGCCTACTTCGCCGACCGCCTCCTGGTCCACCTCACCAGCTGCGACGCCCGCCGCGAGGAGCACTGGGAGAAGGTCGCCTGGTGGGACTTCATACGCGCCGAGGAGATGAGCGCGGAGTACCAGACCCTCCTCGGCATCGGCCAGACCCGCAATCTGGTCGCCACGCGCGCGGAGGTGGCGTCGACCAGGACCGTCGGCCGCGTCATCATCGAGGCCCTGCTCCTGTGGGGCCTGCTCGGCCGCGGCATGGACGGCGACGCCGACGTCGACCGCGTCCTCAACGCCCCCACCAGCGAGGCCTGGATCGACCCCTGGGAGACCCACCTGCGCTCCCTCGGGGTCGAGTTCGCCCTCGGCACCCAGGTCCACGAGGTCCTCCACGACGCCGGCCGCGTTACCGGGGTCCGCGTCTCGGCCCGCGACGGCGGCGACGAACGTACCGTCACCGCCGACCACTACATCTCCGCGCTCCCGGTCGAGCACGCGCGGCTGACGTGGGGCCCGGGACTGCGCGCGGCAGATCCGCAGCTCGCGCGCTGCGACGCCCTGCGGACCGACTGGATGACCGGCGTGATGTTCTACCTGCGCACGCCCACCCCGGTCGTGCACGGCCACATCAACTGCCTCGACTCACCCTGGTCGGTGACCGCCGTCGGCCAGGCCCAGTTCTGGGCCGGACGGGACTTCTCCCGCGACTACGGCGACGGCCGCGCCCACGACTGCCTCTCCGCCATCATCTCGGAGTGGGACAAGCCGGGCATCCTGTACGGCAAGACGGCCAAGGCGTGCACCAAGGAGGAGGTCGTCGCCGAACTCTGGGCCCAGCTGAAGGACGGCCTGAACGACGCCGGCAAGACCACGCTCCGGGACGAGGACCGCCTCGGCTGGTTCATGGACCCGGCGGTGACGGGCCTCGGCGGCCCCGCCCCGCGCAACCGCGAGCAACTCCTCATCCACCCCACGGGCACCCTCTACAACCGCCCCACGGCCCGCACAAGGGTCCCGAACCTCTACCTCGCGGGCGACTATGTCCGCACCGACGTGGACCTGGCGACGATGGAGGGCGCCAACGAGTCGGCCCGCCTCGCGGTCAACGCACTCCTGGACGCGGACAATTCGGGCGCCGAGCGATGTGAGATCCAGGAGCTCTACCGGCCTCCGGAGATGGAGCCCCTCAAGCGGATCGACGAGGTGCGCTACCGGCTGGGCCTGCCCAACACCTTCGACCTCGGCTGAGGCTACTGGGCCGAGACGTAAGGGCCGCTGCCCCCGAGCGGCTGCGGCCCTTACGGTGATCCCTGCGACTCAGAGGACGCGCACCGCGCCGGAAGCCGGGTACCCGGAGAGGTCCTGGATGACGACGCCCTTGGACGGGTTGGCCGCGTCCAGGTACTGGCCGTTACCGATGTAGACACCCACGTGGTACGCGGAGCCCTTGCCGCCCCAGTACAGGATGTCGCCTTCCTGGATCTGCGAGAGCGGGATGTCGGTGCCCTGCATGGACTGGTCCTGCGAGACCCGCGGCAGGTCGACGCCGACCTGCTTGAACGCGGCCTGGACCAGGCTGGAGCAGTCCCACGCGCTGGGGCCGGTGGCACCCATGACGTACGCGTCGCCCAGCTGCGCCTTGAGGAAGGAGATGACGGTCCCGACGCTGCCGCTGGCCGGAGCGGACACGTCGGTGCTCGCCGAGGCGGACAGAGTGGTGCGCTCGGCGCTGCGCGAGACGGCTTCCTCGGCAGCGGCCCTGCGGGCCTCCTCGGCCTTCTTCTTCGCTTCGGCCTTCTTCTTGGCCTCGGCGAGGTCCTTCTTGGCCTCCTTGGCCGCTGCGGCGGCCGCCGCGTCACGCTCGGCGTCGAGCTCGTAGTTCGCCGCCGCCAGCTGAGTGGCGTCCGCGGACTGGGAGAGCTGGTCGGCCAGGTCACCCGTGAGGGTGGGCAGTTCGATGGTCTGCGTCACCGGCTCGGCGGCGTTCGCCGTGGCGGCAGCACCCGCGCCTGCCATGCTGAGGACGCCACCGGCAACTCCGGCACGCATCGCGATCGACGTGGACGCGCTGCGGCGGGGCTTCCGGTGGCTGCGTATGTGAGCGGTGTGGGACATGAGAACAACCGGTATCAGGGGCTCCTCCATACCTTCAAGAAACGTGTGCTGCGCCACAGTTGTTCAATCGCTGCCCCAATTCCCCTGCACACCACCCTTTATTGACGCCGTAACGGACATTGCGGACGCTGCCCATCCCGCCCGTGATCACGGCCTTTCATCATTAAGTCCGGATTGCCCGCCGCCTACCACTTGTTGGGACAGGTGGCCAAGCCCGGTTCTCATGGATCTCTCATCGGTGTGGCGGAGGTCACGCAACGATTACGGCGCCGTGCGCGTCCTGTGCCTGAATCCCGCCCCGCGCCGCTCGTGAACGCATGCACGCGTCCACATCCCGCTTCGGGGCTCCCCCTGATGTGTGAACGCGCTCCTCTATCAAGCTGACCCGTCCAGCACCAATTTGCATGCAAGAGAACTCTCTTGATATTGAGACGCCCCCTCTGAGCTGCGGCGGCGAGCGGAAATGTCACCTCTGGTGATCACTCGGACGCTTCTCGTATGAAGATCGCCGCTCATCCGGCTTCATGATCCTTCGTCAGGTGGTGGAGATCACAAAGCTTGTGCAATACCCCGTGTCGCAGATCACAGAGCGGCGGGCATAAGATGCGAGGCAGTTGGGCTTGTGACCTGCTTCACATGTTCTCGATCTTCGCCGGGACGAGCGGGGCTCGTGGAACTGGTGAGGCGGTTGTGGGCTCAGTGCAACCGCCAGCAGTCAGTGCCGACTGAGAGGAGCGAGGAGCGGTGAACGCGTATGCGCCCATCCTCGTACTGGGAGCCCTCGGGGCAGGCTTTGCGATCTTCTCCGTGGTCATGGCCACGCTGATCGGTCCGAAGCGATACAACCGGGCCAAGCTCGAAGCCTACGAGTGCGGTATCGAGCCGACCCCCACGCCGGCCGGCGGCGGGCGCTTCCCCATCAAGTACTACCTGACGGCGATGCTCTTCATCGTCTTCGACATCGAGATCGTCTTCCTCTATCCCTGGGCCGTCACCTTCGACGCCCTGGGGATTTTCGGGCTCGTGGAGATGCTGCTCTTCGTGCTCACCGTCTTCGTCGCGTACGCGTACGTATGGCGGCGCGGCGGCCTGGAATGGGACTGAGGGGCTTTTAACGACATGGGACTCGAAGAAAAGCTGCCGAGCGGATTCCTGCTGACCACCGTCGAGCAGGCCGCGGGCTGGGTGCGCAAGGCGTCTGTCTTCCCGGCCACCTTCGGCCTCGCCTGCTGCGCCATCGAGATGATGACCACCGGCGCCGGCCGCTACGACCTGGCGCGCTTCGGCATGGAGGTCTTCCGCGGATCCCCGCGCCAGGCCGACCTGATGATCGTCGCCGGCCGGGTGAGCCAGAAGATGGCGCCGGTGCTCAGGCAGGTCTACGACCAGATGCCGAACCCCAAGTGGGTGATCTCCATGGGGGTCTGCGCCTCCTCGGGCGGCATGTTCAACAACTACGCGATCGTCCAGGGCGTCGACCACATCGTCCCGGTCGACATCTATCTCCCGGGCTGCCCGCCACGGCCCGAGATGCTGTTGGACGCCATCCTCAAGCTGCACCAGAAGATCCAGACCTCCAAGCTCGGCGTGAACGCCGAGGAAGCGGCCCGCGAGGCGGAGGAAGCGGCGCTCAAGGCCCTGCCCACGATCGAGATGAAGGGGCTGCTGCGGTGAGCGACGCGAACGGCACCAACGGGGCGAACGGGTCGAACGGGGTCAACCCCGAGAAGGACCTCTCCGCCTCCAACCTCCCCGGCCAGCGCGGCCAGGGTGGCGAGGAGATCCGCGTCCAGCGCGGCATGTTCGGCGCCACCAACGGCGGCGACACCTCCGGCTACGGCGGCCTGGTCCGCTCGGTCCGGCTCCCGGGCCCGGCGAGCCGCCCCTACGGAGGCTGGTTCGACGAGGTCGCCGACGAACTTGAGGGCGCGCTGGAGGAACAGGGCCTCCTCCCCGAGAACGCCATCGAGAAGACGGTCGTCGACCGCGACGAACTCACCTTCCACATCGAACGCGAGCACCTGCTCCGCGTCGCCCGCACCCTGCGCGACGACCCGGCCCTGCGCTTCGAACTGTGCACCGGCGTCAGCGGCGTCCACTACCTCAGCGACAAGGGCCGCGAGCTGCACGCCGTCTACCACCTGCGCTCGATCACCCACAACCGGCTGATCCGCCTCGAAGTCAGCGCCCCCGACAGCGACCCGCACATCCCGTCGCTCGTCTCCGTGTATCCGACCAACGACTGGCACGAGCGCGAGACGTACGACTTCTTCGGAATCGTCTTCGACGGTCACCCCGCCCTGACGCGGATCATGATGCCGGACGACTGGCAGGGCCACCCGCAGCGCAAGGACTACCCCCTCGGCGGCATCCCCGTCGAGTACAAGGGCGCCCAGATCCCGGCTCCGGACCAGCGGAGGTCGTACTCGTGAGCACGCAGTCAGCATCCGCCCGTGAGACCACCGAGGGCACCGTATATACGGTCACCGGTGGCGACTGGGACGAGGTCGTCCAGGCCGCGGCCCGCGCCGACGACGAGCGCATCGTCCTCAACATGGGCCCCCAGCACCCCTCCACCCACGGAGTGCTCCGCCTGATCCTGGAGATCGACGGCGAGACAGTCACCGAGGCCCGCTGCGGCATCGGCTATCTCCACACCGGCATCGAGAAGAACCTCGAATACCGGACGTGGACGCAGGGCACCACGTTCGTGACGCGCATGGACTACCTGACGTCCTTCTTCAACGAGACCGCCTACTGTCTCGCCGTCGAGAAACTCCTCGGTATCGAGGACCAGATCACCGAGCGCGCCAAGATCATCCGGGTGCTCCTGATGGAGCTGAACCGGCTCTCCTCCCACCTGGTGTGCATCGCCACCGGCGGCATGGAACTCGGCGCCACCACGATCATGATCTACGGATTCCGTGATCGTGAAATGATTCTCGACATCTACGAGCTGGTCACGGGCCTGCGCATGAACCACGCGTACATCCGGCCCGGCGGACTCGCCCAGGACCTGCCGCCCGGCGCGGTGGACCAGATCCGCGAGTTCGTGAAGAAGATGAAGAAGAACCTCCCGGAGTACGACAAGCTCGCCACCGGGAACCCGATCTTCAAGGCCCGTATGCAGGACGTCGGCTACCTCGACCTGTCCGGCTGCATGGCCCTCGGCGCCACCGGCCCGATCCTGCGCTCCACCGGCCTGCCGCACGATCTGCGCAAGGCGCAGCCGTACTGCGACTACGAGACGTACGACTTCGAGATCCCGACCGCCGACACCTGCGACTCCTACGGGCGCTTCCTGATCCGCCTGGAGGAGATGCGCCAGTCGCTCGGGATCGTCGAGCAGTGCCTGGACCGGCTCCAGCCCGGCCCGGTCATGGTCGCCGACAAGAAGATCGCCTGGCCCGCCCAGCTCGCCCTGGGACCCGACGGGCTCGGCAACTCCCTCGACCACATCAAGAAGATCATGGGCACCTCCATGGAGGCCCTGATCCACCACTTCAAGCTGGTCACCGAGGGCTTCCGCGTCCCGCCGGGACAGGCGTACGCGGCCGTCGAGTCGCCCAAGGGCGAGCTCGGGGTGCACGCCGTGTCCGACGGCGGCACCCGCCCCTTCCGGGTCCACTTCCGCGACCCGTCCTTCACCAACCTGCAGGCCATGGCGGCGATGTGCGAGGGCGGCCAGGTCGCCGACGTCATCGTCGCCGTCGCGTCCATCGACCCCGTGATGGGAGGCGTCGACCGGTGACCACCTCTTCTTCCGAGCGGGGCGTCAGCCTGGGCATGCCCGAACTGCCCGCGCCCGGCTACCCGGACGACGTTCGTGAGCGGCTTGAGAGGGACGCGCGCGACGTCATCGCCCGCTACCCGGACTCACGGTCCGCCCTCCTGCCGTTGCTGCATCTCGTGCAGTCGGAGGAGGGCCATGTCACGCGCACCGGGATGCGGTTCTGCGCGGACATGCTCGACCTGACCACGGCCGAGGTCACCGCGGTCGCCACCTTCTACACCATGTACCGGCGCAAGCCGAGCGGTGACTACCAGGTGGGCGTCTGCACCAACACCCTGTGCGCGGTGATGGGCGGTGACGCGATCTTCGAGGAGCTCCAGGACCACCTGGGCGTCGGCAACGGCGAGACCACCGACGACGGCAAGGTCACCCTGGAGCACATCGAGTGCAACGCCGCCTGCGACTACGCGCCGGTCGTGATGGTCAACTGGGAGTTCTTCGACAACCAGACCCCGGCGAGCGCCAAGCGTCTCGTCGACGACCTGCGTGCGGGGCGGCCCGTCGATCCGACGCGCGGGGCCCGGATGTGCACCTTCAAGGAGACCGCGCGGATTCTGGCCGGCTTCCCCGACGAGCGGCCCGGGGCCGTCGAGGCAGGCGGCAGTGCGGGACCGGCGTCGCTGGTGGGCCTCCGCCTGGCCAGGGGAGAGACCGCACCCGCGCGCGTGGTCCATCCGCGGGAGGGCGGCCCGCACGAGGAGCCGCAGGACAGTGCGGTGCACGAGCCGTCGCCGACCGAACACCTCAGTTCGCATGACGCGCCGCAGGACACATCGGCATCCGACCCCGCCCACCCGGCAGGGCCTACGGCCGAGGAGGGGGAGTGATGACGTTGGCACCCGAGCTGAAGGACACCAGCCCCGAGAAGCTGCTCGCACCCGTGCTGTCGGCCTTCTGGGACGACGACAGGTCCTGGACGCTGGACGTCTACCGAAGGCACGAAGGATACGAGGGGCTCCGCAAGGCGCTCGCCATGTCGCCGGACGACCTGATCGCGTACGTCAAGGACTCCGGTCTGCGCGGACGCGGTGGCGCGGGATTCCCGACGGGAATGAAATGGCAGTTCATTCCCCAGGGTGATGGAAAACCGCACTATCTAGTTGTCAACGCCGACGAATCGGAGCCCGGAACCTGCAAGGACATTCCGCTCCTCTTCGCGAACCCGCATAGCCTCATCGAGGGCATTGTCATCGCGTGTTATGCCATCAGGTCTTCGCATGCCTTCATCTATCTGCGTGGTGAAGTCGTCCCTGTGCTGCGGCGGTTGCACTCGGCCGTGAGCGAGGCCTATGCGGCCGGCTACCTCGGCGAGAACATCCTCGGCAGTGGCCTCGACCTCGAACTCACCGTGCACGCGGGCGCGGGCGCGTACATCTGTGGTGAGGAGACCGCACTGCTCGACTCGCTCGAAGGCCGTCGTGGTCAACCGCGGCTCCGTCCCCCCTTCCCTGCGGTGGCAGGTCTCTACGCCTGCCCGACTGTTGTGAACAACGTCGAGTCGATCGCGTCGGTTCCCGCGATTCTCCAGCGGGGCAAGGACTGGTTCCGCTCGATGGGCAGCGAGAAGTCCCCGGGCTTCACGCTCTACTCGCTCAGCGGCCATGTCGCCAGCCCCGGCCAGTACGAGGCACCGCTCGGCATCACGCTCCGCCAGCTCCTGG
Source organism: Streptomyces sp. HD (assembly GCF_028369295.1). Taxonomy (GTDB): domain Bacteria; phylum Actinomycetota; class Actinomycetes; order Streptomycetales; family Streptomycetaceae; genus Streptomyces. The sequence continues at coordinate 67,062 of NZ_JAQMYP010000008.1, read as the reverse complement.
AGATGAGCGGCGGCATGCGCCCCGGCCATCGCCTGAAGTTCTGGACGCCGGGCGGTTCCTCGACGCCGATGTTCACCGACGAGCACCTCGACGTCCCCCTTGACTACGAAGGGGTGGGCGCCGCCGGTTCCATGCTCGGCACGAAGGCCCTGCAGTGCTTCGACGAGACGACCTGCGTCGTGCGCGCCGTCACCCGCTGGACCGAGTTCTACGCCCACGAGTCCTGCGGCAAGTGCACGCCCTGCCGCGAAGGCACGTACTGGCTCGTGCAGTTGCTGCGTGACATCGAGGCCGGCAAGGGCGTGATGAGTGACCTCGACAAGCTCAACGACATCGCCGACAACATCAACGGCAAGTCCTTCTGCGCCCTCGGCGACGGTGCCGCCTCGCCGATCTTCTCCTCGCTGAAGTACTTCCGCGAGGAGTACGAGCAGCACATCACGGGCCGCGGCTGCCCCTTCGACCCGGCCAAGTCGACGGCCTGGGCCGATCACCGCACGGAGGTGAACGCATGACCGTGACCACCAATGCTCCCTCGGGAGGGGGAGGGGCGGCGGTCCCGCCGGAAGATCTCGTCTCGCTGACGATCGACGGCGTCGAGATCAGCGTGCCCAAGGGCACCCTGGTCATCCGGGCCGCCGAGCAGCTCGGCATCGAGATCCCCCGCTTCTGCGACCACCCCCTTCTCGACCCGGCCGGCGCCTGCCGCCAGTGCATCGTCGAGGTCGAGGGCCAGCGCAAGCCGATGGCGTCCTGCACGATCACCTGCACCGACGGCATGGTCGTGAAGACGCACCTCACCTCGCCGGTCGCCGAGAAGGCCCAGAAGGGTGTGATGGAGCTCCTGCTCATCAACCACCCGCTGGACTGCCCGGTCTGCGACAAGGGCGGCGAGTGCCCGCTGCAGAACCAGGCCATGTCGCACGGACACGCCGAGTCCCGCTTCGAGGGACGGAAGCGGACGTACGAGAAGCCCGTCCCGATCTCCACGCAGGTGCTGCTCGACCGTGAGCGGTGCGTGCTGTGCGCCCGCTGTACCCGGTTCTCCAACCAGGTCGCGGGCGACCCGATGATCGAGCTGCTTGAGCGGGGCGCGCTCCAGCAGGTCGGCACCGGCGAGGGCGACCCGTTCGAGTCGTACTTCTCCGGCAACACCATCCAGATCTGCCCGGTCGGCGCGCTCACCTCGGCGGCGTACCGGTTCCGCTCCCGCCCCTTCGACCTGGTCTCCTCGCCGTCGGTGTGCGAGCACTGCTCCGGCGGCTGCGCCACGCGCACCGACCACCGGCGCGGCAAGGTCATGCGGCGTCTCGCGGCCAACGACCCCGAGGTCAACGAGGAGTGGATCTGCGACAAGGGACGCTTCGGGTTCCGGTACGCCCACCAGCGCGACCGGCTTCAGACACCGCTGGTGCGCAACGCCGAGGGCGACCTGGAACCGGCCTCCTGGCCGGAGGCGCTGCAGATCGCGGCCCAGGGACTGCTCGCCTCACGCGGCCGCACCGGCGTGCTGACCGGTGGCCGGCTCACCGTCGAGGACGCCTACGCGTACAGCAAGTTCGCGCGCGTGGCGCTCGACACCAACGACATCGACTTCCGCGCGCGCGTGCACAGCGGCGAGGAGGCCGACTTCCTGGCGGCCCGGGTCGCCGGTCACGGCCGTGACCTCGACGGTACGGGCGTCACGTACGACCTCCTGGAGAAGGCACCGGCCGTTCTGCTGGCCGGCTTCGAGGCCGAGGAGGAGGCGCCCGGGATCTTCCTGCGGCTGCGCAAGGCCTGGCGCAAGCACGGCCAGCGGGTCTTCTCGCTCGCCACGCACGCGACGCGCGGCCTGGAGAAGGCCGGCGGCACGCTGCTTCCGGCCGCTCCCGGCACCGAGACCGAGTGGCTGGACGCGCTCGCGAGCGGGGTCGGCCTGGACGAGGCCGGTGCGAAGGCCGCCGAAGTGCTGCGCGCGGAGGGCTCGGTGATCATCGTCGGCGAGCGGCTGGCCGCCGTGGCGGGCGGACTCACCGCCGCCGTACGGGCCGCGACCGCGATCGGCGCCCAGCTGGTGTGGATTCCGCGCCGGGCGGGCGAGCGCGGCGCGGTCGAGGCCGGTGCGCTGCCGACGCTGCTGCCGGGCGGGCGTCCCGCGACCGATCCACGCGCGCGTGACGAGGTCGCCGCCGTCTGGGGGCTGGCCGAACTCCCGCTCCGTTACGGCCGCGACACCGGCCAGATCGTGGAGGCCGCAGCGACGGGCGAACTCCAGGCCCTGCTGGTCGCGGGCGTCGAGGTCGCCGATCTGCCCGACCCGGCACGCGCGCGTGAGGCGCTCGCCGAGGTCGGTTTCGTGGTGTCGCTGGAGCTGCGCCCCGGTGAAGTGACCGAGCTCGCCGACGTCGTGCTGCCCGTCGCCGCGGTCGCCGAGAAGGCCGGCACCTTCCTCAACTGGGAGGGCCGGGTGCGGTTCTTCGAGGCCGCGCTCAAGCCCGACCAGATGACCCGCCGCCTCGCCCCGACCGACGCGCGCGTGCTGCAGATGCTGGCCGACGCCATGGACGTACATCTGGGGCTGCCGGATCTGCGCACCACGCGTGCGGAGATCGACCGGCTCGGGCCCTGGGACGGACCGCGGGCCGCCGAACCCCTGGCCACCGCCGACCCGTTGCCTCGGCCGGCCGCCGGGCAGGCGGTTCTGGCCGGGCACCGGATGCTGCTCGACCAGGGACTCCTCCAGGAGGGCGACGAGGCGCTCGCCGGCACCCGGCACGCCGCCTACGCGCGCGTGTCGGCCGCCACCGCTGCCGAGGCCGGCATCAAGGGCGGCGACGTCCTGGCCGTGACCGGCCCCTCCGGGACCGTCGAACTCCCGCTGCAGGTCACGAAGATGCCCGACCGGGTGGTGTGGCTCCCGCTGAACTCCACCGGCGGTGGCGTCGCCTCCGACACCGGGGCGCTGCCCGGCTCACTCGTCCGCATCGGCCCGGCGACGCCCGCCGGCGAGGCCCCCAAGGAGGTGGAGGCATGAGCCCGTACCTCGCCGCTGAAGACCTCTCGATGTTCGGCCGCGACCCCTGGTGGCTGGTCGTCATCAAGGCGGTGTTCTGCTTCGCCTTCCTGATGGTGACCGTGCTGTTCTCCATCGTCTGGGAGCGCAAGGTCGTCGCCTGGATGCAGCTGCGCATCGGCCCCAACCGGCACGGTCCCTGGGGCATGCTCCAGTCGCTCGCCGACGGCATCAAGCTGATGCTGAAGGAAGACGTCATCGTCAAACGCGCGGACAAGGTGGTCTACGTCCTCGCGCCGATCGTCGCGGCCATCCCGGCCTTCATGGCGATCGCGGTGATCCCCTTCGGTCCGGCCGGCAACGAGATCTCGATCTTCGGCCAGCGCACCACGATGCAGCTCACCGACCTGCCGATCGCGATGCTCTACATCCTCGCGGTCGCCTCGGTCGGCATCTACGGCATCGTCCTCGCGGGTTGGAGTTCCGGATCCACTTACCCGCTGCTCGGTGGCCTGCGTTCCTGCGCGCAGATGATCTCGTACGAGATCGCGATGGGCGCCGCCTTCGCCTCGGTGTTCCTCTACTCCGGTTCGATGTCGACCTCGGCGATCGTGGAGGCGCAGCAGGACCGCTGGTACGTCGTGCTGCTGCCGGTCTCGTTCGTGATCTACATCGTGACGATGGTCGGCGAGACCAACCGCGCCCCCTTCGACATGCCGGAGTCCGAGGGCGACCTGGTCGGCGGATTCAACACCGAGTACTCGTCGATCAAGTTCGCGATGTTCATGCTCGCCGAGTACGTGAACATGGTGACGGTCTCGGCCGTGTCGGTGACGCTCTTCCTGGGCGGCTGGCGGGCCCCGTATCCGATCAGCGCCTTCTGGGAGGGCGCGAACCACGGCTGGTGGCCGCTGCTCTGGTTCGTGATCAAGGTTCAGCTGCTGCTCTTCTTCTTCATCTGGCTGCGCGGCACGCTGCCCCGCGTCCGCTACGACCAGCTGATGAAGCTCGGCTGGAAGGTCCTGATCCCGGTCTCCGTCGTCTGGCTGATGCTCGTCGCGACCGTGCGGACTCTTCGCAACGAGAACTACGACTTCGCCGACATCGCCCTCTACGTCGGCGGTGGTGTCCTCGCCCTGCTGCTCCTCTCCTTCGTCGCGGACATGTTCCGCGACCGGTCGAAGGCGGCCGAGCGGCCCGCCGAGGAACCCGCCGGCTTCGACGCGATGGCGGGCGGATTCCCCGTACCGCCCCTGCCCGGACAGGAGCTTCCGGCGGTGCCGCGGCGCAGCCCGCGCCGCGACCGGGAGTTGATTGTCAGTGGTGGGTCCGATACTCAGAGTGACGGATCTCTGGATGGAAAGGAGGCGTCCGATGGCTGAGGAGCCCAAGGAGACCAAGCCCGGTTTCCTGAACCCCGTGGCCGGCTTCGGCGTGACCTTCAAGGCCATGTTCAAGAAGCGGCTGACCGAGCAGTACCCGGAGCAGCAGAAGACCACCGCTCCGCGCTTCCACGGACGGCACCAGCTCAACCGCCATCCGGACGGCCTGGAGAAATGCGTCGGCTGCGAGCTGTGCGCCTGGGCCTGCCCCGCCGACGCCATCTATGTGGAGGGCGCCGACAACACCGACGAGGAGCGCTACTCGCCGGGCGAGCGCTACGGCCGCGTCTACCAGATCAACTACGCCCGCTGCATCCTGTGCGGCCTGTGCATCGAGGCGTGCCCCACGCGCGCGCTCACGATGACCAACGAGTTCGAGCTCGCCGACTCCAGCCGCGCCAACCTCATCTACACCAAGGAGCAGCTGCTCGCCGGTCTTGAGGACGGCATGGTCGACACGCCCCACGCCATCTACCCGGGAACCGACGAGCAGGACTACTACCGGGGGCTGGTCACGGAGGCCGCGCCGGGCACCGAGCCCCAAGTGGCCGTGTCCAAGGGCGAACAGCATCAATTGGCAGGCCCTTCGGGCGCGGCCGAGGAAGAGGAGGCGGACGTATGAGCGCGCAGCTCGCCGCCTACTCCACCTCCACGGGCGAGGCCTTCCAGTTCTGGATCCTCGGCACCGTCGCGGTGATCGGCGCCCTGTGCACCGTATTCATGAAGAAGGCGGTGCACAGCGCGCTCTGTCTCGCCGGGACCATGATCATCCTGGCGATCTTCTACCTCGCCAACGGCGCCTACTTCCTCGGGATCGTGCAGATCGTCGTCTACACCGGCGCGATCATGATGCTGTTCCTGTTCGTGGTGATGCTCGTCGGCGTCACGGCCGCCGACTCCCTGAAGGAGACCATCAAGGGCCAGCGATGGCTGGCCCTCCTGTGTGGGCTCGGCTTCGGCATCCTGCTCGTCGGGGGCATCGGGAACGCGTCCCTGGCCGAGTTCAACGGCCTCACCCAGGCGAACGCGAACGGCAATGTGGAGGGCCTCGCCACCCTCATCTTCACCAAGTACGTCTTCGCCTTCGAGATCACCGGCGCCCTGCTGATCACGGCCGCCGTCGGCGCCATGGTGCTCACCCACCGCGAGCGCACCGAGCGCCCCAAGACGCAGCGCGAGCTGTCCGAGGAGCGCATCCGCGAAGGCAAGCACGTCCCGCCGCTGCCGGCCCCCGGCGTCTACGCCCGGCACAACGCCGTGGACATCGCGGGCCTGCTGCCCGACGGCACCCCGTCCGACCTCACGGTCAGCAAGACGCTGCGCGAGCGCGGCCAGATCCGTGACGTGTCCACCGAGGCGCTCAACGACCTGCGGGCCCTGGAGCAGCGCGCGGAGGAACGGCTGGGGCGGACCGAGATCGAGCCGTCGACCTTCAAGCGGCCCGAGGAGGCGTCGAAGTGAACCCGGTCAACTACCTCTACCTCGCCGCCCTGTTGTTCACGATCGGCGCCACCGGCGTGCTGATCAGGCGTAACGCGATCGTCGTGTTCATGTGCATCGAGCTCATGCTCAACGCCTGCAACCTGACGCTCGTCGCCTTCTCCCGGATGCACGGCAATCTCGACGGCCAGATCATCGCCTTCTTCACGATGGTCGTCGCCGCCGCGGAGGTCGTCGTCGGGCTGGCGATCATCGTGTCGCTGTTCCGTTCCCGCCACTCGGCCTCGGTCGACGACGCCAGCCTGATGAAGCTCTAAGGGGTCGGAAGAATCGTGGAGAACCTGATTGCGCTGCTGATCGCGGCGCCATTGCTCGGAGCGGCCCTACTGCTGTGCGGCGGCCGGCGCCTGGACGCCGTCGGCCAGTGGATCGGCACGCTCCTGTCGTTCGTCTCCTTCGCCTTCGGCGTGGTCCTCTTCGCCGACCTGCTGGGCAAGGACCCCGAACAGCGGACCCTCACCCAGCACCTGTTCAGCTGGATCCAGGTCGAGAGCTTCCAGGCGGACGTCGCCTTCCGCCTGGACCAGCTGTCGATGACGTTCGTGCTGCTGATCACCGGCGTCGGCTCGCTGATCCACCTGTACTCGGTCGGGTACATGGAGCACGACGAGCGGCGCCGCCGCTTCTTCGGCTATCTGAACCTGTTCCTCGCGGCGATGCTGCTGCTCGTCCTCGCCGACAACTACCTGCTGCTGTACGTCGGCTGGGAGGGCGTCGGTCTCGCGTCGTACCTGCTCATCGGCTTCTGGCAGCACAAGCCCAGCGCCGCCACCGCCGCGAAGAAGGCCTTCCTGGTCAACCGCGTCGGCGACATGGGCCTCTCGATCGCGATCATGCTGATGTTCTTCTGGTTCGGCACCTTCGCCTTCGGGCCGCTGCTCGGCGGCGAGGGGGAGCCCGGCCTGGTCGGGGACGCGAGCGAGGGCAAGCTCACCGCGATCGGCCTGATGCTGCTGCTCGCCGCCTGCGGCAAGTCCGCCCAGGTGCCGCTGCAGTCCTGGCTCGGGGACGCGATGGAGGGCCCGACCCCGGTCTCGGCCCTCATCCACGCCGCGACGATGGTGACCGCGGGCGTCTACCTGATCGTCCGCTCCGGCGCCATCTTCAACGCGGCGCCCGACGCCCAGCTGGTCGTCACCATCGTCGGTGCCGTCACGCTCCTCTTCGGTGCGATCGTCGGTTGCGCGAAGGACGACATCAAGAAGGCGCTGGCCGGCTCGACCATGTCGCAGATCGGCTACATGGTCCTCGCCGCCGGCCTCGGCCCCATCGGCTACGTCTTCGCGATCATGCACCTGGTGACGCACGGCTTCTTCAAGGCCGGGCTGTTCCTCGGCGCCGGTTCGGTCATGCACGGCATGAACGACGAGGTCGACATGCGCAAGTACGGCGGCCTGCGCAAGTACATGCCGGTCACCTTCGTGACGTTCGGCCTCGGATACCTCGCCATCATCGGCTTCCCCGGTCTGTCCGGCTTCTTCTCCAAGGACAAGATCATCGAGGCGGCGTTCGCCAAGGGCGGCACCGAGGGCTGGATCCTCGGCGGCTGCGCGCTGCTGGGCGCGGCCATCACGGCGTTCTACATGACGCGCGTGATGCTGATGACGTTCTTCGGCGAGAAGCGCTGGCAGCCCGACGAGAACGGCAACGAGCCGCACCCGCACGAGTCGCCCAAGGTGATGACGATCCCGATGATCGTGCTGGCCGTCGGCTCGGTGGCCGCCGGTGCGTTCTTCAGCATCGGCGACCGCTTCATCCACTGGCTGGAGCCCATCACCGGGCACGCGCACGGCCACCCGCCCATCAGCGCGGGAGCGATCACCGGCGCGACCGTCGCCTGCATGGTCATCGGTGTCGCCATCGCCTACGGCCAGTACGGCCGCCGCCCGGTCCCGGTCGTCGCCCCGCGCGGGTCGCTGCTCACCCGGGCCGCCCGGCGCGATCTGCTCCAGGACGACTTCAACCACGTCGTCCTGGTGCGCGGCGGCGAACACCTCACGCGCTCCCTGGTGTACGTCGACCACACCCTGGTCGACGGCGTCGTCAACGGTACGGCGGCCTCGGTGGGCGGTCTGTCCGGACGGATGCGCAGGCTGCAGAACGGCTTCGCGCGGTCGTACGCGGTCTCGATGTTCGGCGGTGTGGCGATCCTCATCGCCGCGACCCTGCTGATGAGGGCGGTCTGATACCGATGTCCTTTCCTCTGCTGACAGCCACGGCGGTGCTCCCGGCGATCGGGGCGATCGCCACGGCCGCCGTACCGGCCGCGCAGCGCACCGCCGCCAAATGGCTGGCGCTGCTCTTCTCGCTCGGCACACTCGCCCTCGCGATCACCGTCCTGGTCCGCTTCGACCCGGACGGCGACCGCTACCAGCTCACCGAATCCCACTCCTGGATCAAGGACTTCGGGGTCCGCTACGAACTCGGTGTGGACGGCATCGCGGTCGCGCTGATCGCACTGACGGCGCTGCTGATCCCGTTCATCGTCCTCGCGGGCTGGAACGACGCCGACCCGCTGGAGACCGGAAGCAGGCGCTGGCGGCCGACGCAGGGCTTCTTCGCCCTGATCCTGGCCGTCGAGGCGATGGTGATCATCTCCTTCGAGGCCACCGACGTCTTCCTCTTCTACATCTTCTTCGAAGCCATGCTCATCCCGATGTACTTCCTCATCGGCGGCTTCGGGGACCGTGCCCATGAGCACGGCGAGAAGGCGGCGTCCACGCAACGGTCGTACGCCGCCGTGAAGTTCCTGCTCTACAACCTGGTCGGCGGTCTGATCATGCTGGCCGCGGTGATCGGCCTCTATGTGGTCGCCGGGAACTTCAGCCTCCAGGAGATCGCCGAGGCCCGCGCCAACGGCTCGCTCGACATGGCGACCAACACCGAACGCTGGCTGTTCCTCGGCTTCTTCTTCGCCTTCGCGGTGAAGGCGCCGCTGTGGCCGCTGCACACCTGGCTGCCCAACGCGATGGGGGAGGCCACCGCACCGGTCGCCGTCCTCATCACCGCGGTCGTCGACAAGGTGGGCACCTTCGCGATGCTCCGCTTCTGCCTCCAGCTGTTCCCCGAGGCCAGCAAGTGGGCGACGCCCGCGATCCTCGTCCTGGCGTTGATCAGCATCGTCTACGGGGCGCTGCTCGCGGTCGGCCAGCGGGACATGAAGCGCCTGATCGCGTACGCGTCGATCTCGCACTTCGGCTTCATCATCATGGGTATCTTCGCGATGACCAGCCAGGGCCAGTCCGGCGCGACGCTGTACATGGTCAACCACGGCATCTCGACGGCCGCGTTGATGCTGGTGGTCGGTTTCCTGATCTCGCGGCGCGGCTCGCGGCTCATCGCCGACTACGGCGGTGTGCAGAAGGTCGCTCCGGTGCTCGCCGGCACCTTTCTGATCGGCGGTCTGGCGACCCTGTCGCTGCCGGGACTGGCACCCTTCGTCAGTGAGTTCCTGGTCCTGGTCGGCACGTTCACGCGCTACCCGGTGATCGGCATCATCGCCACCTTCGGCATCGTGCTCGCCGCGCTCTACGTCCTCGTCCTCTACCAGCGCACGATGACGGGCCCGGTGAAGCCGGAGGTCTCCGCGATGCCCGACCTCAGGGTGCGTGAACTCGTGGTCGTCGCCCCGCTGGTCGCACTGCTGATCTTCCTGGGCGTCTATCCGAAGCCCGTCACGGACATCGTCAACCCCGCGGTCCAGCAGACCATGTCCGACGTACAGAAGAAGGACCCCCAGCCCGAGGTGGAGGCGGCCAAGTGAGCGCATCAGCCGTCCACAGCCTGTGGACAACCGCGGCCGACCCGATCGCGAAGATCGGCGCGCCGAAGATCGAGTACGGGCAGCTGTCGCCCACCCTGATCGTCGTCGGCGCGGCGATCGTCGGGGTACTCGTCGAGGCGGTCGTGCCGCGCAAGGCGCGTTACTACGCCCAGCTGTTCGTCTCCGTCGTGGCGCTCGTCGCTGCCTTCGCCGCGGTCGTGGCGCTGGCGGCCGGCGGGTACGCCACGACCAAGTCGGGCATCGCCGCGATGGGCGCGATCGCCGTCGACGGACCGGCGCTCTTCCTGCAGGGCACGATCCTGCTGGCGGGCCTGGTCGGCCTGTTCACCTTCGCCGAGCGGCGACTCGACCCGCAGACGCACGGCAACCGGGTCGACTCCTTCGCCGCGCAGGCGGCGTCCGTGCCGGGCAGCGACAGCGAGAAGGCCGCGGTGAAGGCCGGGTTCACCACCACCGAGGTGTTCCCGCTGCTGATGTTCGCCGTCACGGGCATGCTGATCTTCCCGGCGGCCAACGACCTGCTGACGCTGTTCATCGCCCTGGAAGTCCTCTCGCTCCCGCTGTACCTGATGTGCGCGCTGGCCCGCCGCAAGCGGCTCATGTCGCAGGAGGCCGCGGTCAAGTACTTCCTGCTGGGTGCCTTCGCGTCCGCGTTCACCCTGTTCGGCATCGCGCTGCTCTACGGCTACGCGGGCTCCGTGTCGTACGCGACGATCGCGCAGGTCGTCGACGGCACCGTCCCGGACGTCACCCCGGCGCTCGCCGACACGATGGGCAACGACGCGCTGCTGCTCATCGGCGCCGCGATGATCGTCATGGGCCTGCTGTTCAAGGTGGGCGCGGTGCCGTTCCACATGTGGACGCCGGACGTCTACCAGGGTGCGCCGACGCCGGTGACCGGGTTCATGGCGGCGGCGACCAAGGTGGCCGCGTTCGGTGCGCTGCTGCGCATTCTGTACGTCGTGCTGCCCGGCCTGCGCTGGGACTGGCGGCCGGTCATGTGGGGCGTCGCGATCGTCACCATGCTGGGCGGTGCGATCGTCGCGATCACGCAGACCGACATCAAGCGGCTGCTGGCGTACTCGTCCATCGCGCACGCCGGCTTCATCCTCGCGGGTGTCATCGCCGCGACGCCGTCCGGTGTGTCGTCCGTCCTCTTCTACCTGGCCGCGTACTCGTTCGTGACGATCGGCGCGTTCGCGGTGGTGACGCTGGTGCGCGACGCCGGCGGTGAGGCGACGCACCTGTCCAAGTGGGCCGGTCTGGGCCGCCGTTCGCCGCTGGTCGCGGCCGTGTTCGCGGTGTTCCTGCTGGCCTTCGCCGGCATCCCGCTGACCTCCGGCTTCGCCGGGAAGTTCGCCGTGTTCAAGGCGGCGGCGGAGGGTGGGGCGGGCCCGCTGGTCGTGGTCGGTGTGATCTCGTCCGCGATCGCGGCGTTCTTCTACATCCGCGTCATCGTCCTGATGTTCTTCAGCGAGCCGAAGCCGGAGGGGCCGACGGTCGCGGTGCCGTCGCCGCTGACGATGACGGCGATCGGGGTCGGTGTGGCGGTCACGCTGGTGCTGGGCGTGGCGCCGCAGTACTTCCTGGACCTGGCGAGCCAGGCGGGAGTGTTCGTGCGCTGACGCGGTGCTCGCCCTCGTGGTGCGACAGTGGCCCGGCATCCCTTTCCGCAGGGGTGCCGGGCCGCTTTGTGTCGAGTGCGCCCGTCCACCGGTCCTTCACCGAAGGCCATCGGTCGATTACGGGCGGGTGGGGCGCAAGCCTGTGGATAACTCCGGTGCTGTCGGTGGCGGCGCCTATCGTGGATGCAGTGGTCGAGGGACGACGTACGGGGGACATGGCGATGCGTGCGACGGGCGGGATCAGAGAGATGCCAGGGGTGACCGAGGTGGCAGCGGCGGCAGGCGCGGCCGGGAGCGAGGCGCTGGCCACGCTGCACCGGGTCTTCGGGTACGACGCCTTCCGGGGCGAGCAGGAAGCGGTCATCGAGCATGTGGTGGCGGGCGGGGACGCCGTCGTGCTCATGCCGACCGGCGGCGGCAAGTCGCTCTGCTACCAGATCCCGTCCCTGGTCAGACCGGGTACGGGCGTAGTCGTCTCGCCGCTCATCGCGCTGATGCAGGACCAGGTGGACGCGCTGCGGGCGCTCGGTGTGCGTGCCGGGTTCATCAACTCCACGCTGGACTTCGACGAGCGGCGGGTGGTGGAGGCGGAGTTCCTCGCGGGTGAGCTGGACCTGCTGTACCTGGCGCCGGAGCGGCTGCGGCTCGACTCGACGCTGGACCTGCTGTCGCGCGGCAAGATCGCCGTCTTCGCGATCGACGAGGCGCACTGTGTGTCCCAGTGGGGCCACGACTTCCGCCCCGACTATCTGGCCCTCTCGCTGCTCGGCGAGCGCTGGCCGGACGTCCCGCGCATCGCGCTCACGGCGACGGCCACGCGTGCGACGCACCAGGAGATCACCCAGCGGCTGAACATGCCGACGGCCCGGCATTTCGTGGCCAGCTTCGACCGGCCCAACATCCAGTACCGGATCGTGCCCAAGGCGGACCCGAAGAAGCAGCTGCTGAGCTTCCTGCGGGACGAGCACGCGGGCGACGCGGGCATCGTGTACTGCCTGTCACGCAAGTCCGTGGAGGCGACGGCCGAGTTCCTGACCCGCAACGGCATCGAGGCGGTGCCGTACCACGCGGGTCTGGACGCGGGCACGCGCGCGGCGCACCAGTCCCGGTTCCTGCGGGAGGAGGGCCTGGTCGTGGTGGCGACCATCGCCTTCGGGATGGGCATCGACAAGCCGGACGTGCGGTTCGTCGCCCACCTCGACCTGCCCAAGTCGGTCGAGGGCTACTACCAGGAGACGGGCCGCGCGGGACGTGACGGCCTGCCCTCCACGGGCTGGATGGCCTACGGCCTCAACGACGTCATACAGCAGCGCAAGCTGATCCAGTCGGGCGAGGGAGACGAGGCGTTCCGGCGCCGGGCCGCCTCCCACCTGGACGCGATGCTGGCGCTGTGCGAGACCGCCCAGTGCCGGCGCGGTCAGCTGCTCGCCTACTTCGGCCAGGACCCCGATCCGGTGGGCTGCGGCAACTGCGACACCTGTCTGACCCCGCCGGAGACCTGGGACGGCACGGTCGCGGCGCAGAAGGTGCTGTCGACGGTGGTGCGGCTGCAGCGGGAGCGCGGGCAGAAGTTCGGGGCGCTGCAGATCGTCGACATCCTGCTGGGCAAGCGCACGGGCAAGGTGATCCAGTTCGACCACGACCAGCTGTCCGTGTTCGGCATCGGCGAGGAGCTGGGCGAGGGCGAATGGCGGGGCGTCATCCGGCAGTTGCTGGCCCAGGGGCTGCTCGCGGTCGAGGGGGAGTACGGCACGCTCGTGCTGACGGAGGCCAGTGGGACGGTGCTGCGGCGGGAGCGGGAGGTGCCGCTGCGCAAGGAGCCGAAGAAGCCGGCGACCTCGCGGTCGGCGTCGGGTTCCGGAGGCTCGGGGCGAGGGGAGCGCAAGGCGAAGGCCGCGGTGGCGGAGCTGCCGGAGGCGCTGGTGCCGGCCTTCGAGGCGCTGCGGGCCTGGCGTGCCGAGCAGGCTCGGGAGCAGGGCGTTCCGGCCTACGTGATCTTCCATGACGCGACGCTGCGGGAGATCGTGACGGCGTGGCCGGCGTCGGTGCGGGAGCTCGGCGGCGTCAGCGGGGTCGGCGAGAAGAAGCTGGCCACGTATGGGGAGGGGGTGCTCCAGGTGCTGGGCTCCATGCGGGCGGAGTCCGATGCGGGGGCGGCGGCTGAGGTGGCTTCCGGGGCTGATCATGGGGTCGATCACGGAGCTGATCACGGGCCGGACGACTGGCCCGAGATGGAACCGGAGCCGGAGCCGGAGGACTGGGCCTAAAGGCTGTTGCAGAACGACGATCACAGTAGGATCCGGCCACCCGCGGCAAGATCAACTGCCCGATTGTGCGCCGATTTCCTCCGTCCTGACGGGGCCTTCGAAGCAGCTTTCTGGAGATCGGTCCGAGTTCTGCAACACGCTTTAGGCGTGGGGACTGGGGCCGGACGTCGGGACTGGTCTTAGGCTCCGGGATTGGTCCTCGGCGTCGGGAGTAGGCCTGAGCGTCGGGAGTGGGCCTGGGTGTCGGGACTGGTCTGAGGCGCTTGGAGTGGGCCTGGGCGCCGGGATTGGGTCTAGGTGTCGGGCTGGGCCTGGACGTCGAGGCTGGGTCTGGGCGTCGAGACTCGGCATAGGCATAGGCATAGGCATAGGCATAGGGGGGCGCGAGCGGGGGCGGTGACTGGCCCGCTCCGGCTATCTCGGCCTGCCCGGCGGCAGCCCCCGGCAGCGCGGTCAGCTCAACGCCGTCAGCCCCGGCGCGAACGTGATCAACAGGGGGAGCAGCGGCACCAGTGCCGCCAGCGTCGTCGTGAGGGCGCGGTGGCGGCGCCCCAGGCGCGGCGGCGGCTGGAGGAGGCGGTTGACGCGCTCGCCCAGCAGGCGGTTGGTGGAGGCGCAGGAGAGAACGCCCCGGTGCTGGTTGAGCTCGATCAGGGCCAGGGCCGTCGTCAGGTGACCGCAGCGGCGGGACGCGGTGTCGTCGGCGGCCAGTTCGACCAGGCGGTGGGTCTGGTCGCAGAAGTGGGCGAACAACGGGATGCGGGGGAAGCCGGTGGCAAGCGCGGTGGAGAGGTGCAGCAACCAGTCGTGGCGGGCTTGGGCATGGCCACGTTCATGGGTGAGGACGGCGTCCAGCTGGTGGTCGGTCAGGCGGTGCAGGGCGCCCGTGGTGACGATCAACTGGGGCGGGCTGCCGGGCATCCACCAGGCGTCCGGGTACTCGTCCTCCAGCACCAGCAGCGGGCCGCGCGCCGAGCCCAGGCCGGCAGGCAGGTCGGGGGCGCGTTCCCGCAGATGGGCCCTGGCCTGGCCGCGTCGCCGCCGGGCCTCGGCCAGCTCGCGGGCCAGCATCGCGGTCGTCCAGGCGGCCCCGCAGGCAAGGAGCACGGTGAGCGCGGCGGCCCAGGCAGGCGCGGCCGAGAGGTCGTACGCCTCGGTCACCGGCGGCGGTGCCGGAGCGAAGAGCTGGACGCGGACCGTGCCGAAGACGGCGGCGGTGCCCAGGGCCAGGGCTGTCAGGCAGCACAGCAGGACGGTGGCGACCAGGCACTGCCACACCCAGAGCGCGACCACGGGTTCCCGTTCGGGCCAGGTGGCTCGGGTCAGCGCGCGCGGGACGGGTACGGCGGCAGTCAGAGCGACGATGCTCAACAGGAGCAGGCAGGCGGTCATGCCAAGGGCTCCGGATCCTGGTCAGGGAAGGTGCGGGGGCGGCTGTGCGGGGCGGTGGGCCGCGAACGCCGATCGCTGTTCGCTTCCCACCGCCAGCCAGTATGACGGCGACTGTCGCAGGAGTCAGGGGGAAAGACCCGCCGAATACCCCGTCAGTTCCGGGCCGGAGTCACGGCGTCAGGCCGATACGACCCGCCCCGTGACCTCGCCCAGACCGACCCGCACCCCGTCCGGCCCGGGTGCCCACGCGGACAGCGTCACGACATCGCCGTCCTCCAGGAACGCCCGCTTGCCGTCCGGGAGTTCAAGCGGGTCCCGGCCGTTCCACGTCAGTTCCAGCAGTGACCCGCGCTCGCGTTCCGTCGGGCCGCTCACGGTGCCCGAGCCGTACAGGTCGCCGGTGCGGAGGGAGGCGCCGTTCACGGTCATGTGGGCGAGTTGCTGGGCGGCCGTCCAGTACATGGTGGAGAAGGGCGGTTCGGAGACGACGTGGCCGTTGATGGCCACGGAGATACGCAGGTCGTAGCCGCCGGGTTCCGTTTCGCCGCCGGAGTCGTCCAGGTACGGCAGCAGGGGGTGTGTCCGCTCCGGCGGTGCGACCCGGGCTTCGTCCAGGGCGTCCAGCGGGGTGATCCACGCCGACACGGACGTGGTGAAGGACTTGCCGAGGAACGGGCCGAGGGGGACGTACTCCCAGGCCTGGATGTCGCGTGCCGACCAGTCGTTGAGCAGGCAGAGGCCGAAGACGTGCTCGCGGAAGTCGCCCAGCGGAACCGGCCTGCCCATCTGCGACGGTGTGCCGACCACGAAGCCGACCTCGGCCTCGATGTCCAGGCGGACCGACGGGCCGAACACCGGCGCCGGGTCGGCGGGGGCCTTGCGCTGGCCGGACGGTCGTACGACATCCGTGCCGGAGACCACCACCGTGCCCGAGCGGCCGTGGTAACCGATCGGCAGATGCTTCCAGTTGGGGGTCAGGGAGTCCGCCGCGTCGGGGCGGAAGATCTGGCCGACGTTCCGGGCGTGGTTCTCGGAGGCGTAGAAGTCGACGTAGTCAGCGACCTCGAAGGGGAGGTGCAGGGTCACCGAGGACAGAGGGTGGAGGAGGTCCGCGATGGCCTCCTGGTGCGCCGGCACCGTCACCCACGCCGTCAGCGCGCGCCGTACGTCCGACCAGGTGGTGGGGCCCGCGGCGAGCAGTGGGTTCAGGGAGTCCTGCGCGAGCAGCGAGGCGTACGGCGAGCCGAGCGTGTAGGCCGCCTTGCCCGCGTCGAGGACGTGGTCGCCGAGCCGGACGCCGACCCTGCGCGCGGAGTCCGAGCCGGGGAGGGAGAAGACGCCGTACGGAAGGTTGTGCGTGCCGAAGGGGTCGCCCTCGGGGAGATCGAAGGGGGGCATGGGGTGCTGCCTCACTCTCATCCGCTCCGTATGCCATTGCCATGTGGTCGGGGCACACGTTACGGGTGAGTCGTCTGTCTTGGGCAGTGCCGACCTTGCGCGCGGATGTCGGCGAACCCCCTGGTAGCCGCATCGGGCCGGTGTTCCGGGGCGCGAAAAAAAATCTTCGGCCGACCGGTCACAACCAGGTCCTGCGCTCCGTCAGTGCAGTGAAGACGGAAACACGGAAGCACTGACACCGGAGGCGAGAACCATGCAGGCACGGATGACCAACCCGGCGTATGTCCTGTCCGGCGCGATGAAGGGGATCGGCACCCTCTTCCAGGCGATCGGCGAGGCCGGTCTGTCGCAGGAGCTGGCCGAGATCGTGGGGCTGCGCACGAGCCAGATCAATGGGTGCGGCGCCTGTGTGCACGGCCATACGGTCAATCTGCGCAAGGCAGGGACGAGCGACGAGCGGATCGACGCCGTCTCCGCCTGGCGCGATGCGCCCTGGTTCACCGACGCGGAGCGGGCCGCGCTGCAGCTGACCGAGGCGATGACGAGGCTCGCGGACCGTTCGCACGAGTCGGTGCCGGACGCGCTGTGGGACGAGGTGGCCGACCACTTCGACGAGAAGGAGTTGTCGGCGCTGATCCTCACCATTTCCGTTACCAACATGTTCAACCGCATCAACACCACCATCAAGGAGCCCGCGGGCACCACGTGGGGGTGAAATCGCCACAAGCGGAAGGAAGTTGCCGTGCGGAAGGGGCACTGCGGACAGGATCGCAGACAGAACCGGAACCAGAACGGCAACCGGAACAGGTGTCAACACATGTGAACACAGCAGCCGTCCGGTTCGCGTCGAGTCGATGGGGCGTCCTGTCCGTATTCTCTGATCATGGCCGCACCTATCGCATATTCACTCATCGCCACTGACCTGGACGGGACGCTGCTCCGAGGCGACGACACGCTCTCGGACCGGTCCATCGACGCCCTCGCACTGGTGGCGGCGGGCGGCGCCCAGCACCTCGTCGTGACGGGGCGGCCGGCGCCCCGAGTGCGGCCGCTCCTCGACGACTTGGGCAGCATGGGGCTCGCGGTGTGTGGACAGGGCGCGCAGTTGTACGACGCCGGTGCGGACCGTCTGCTGTGGTCGGTCACCCTGGACCGGGAGTTGGCCGAGACCGCGCTCGGCAAGATCGAGGCCGAGGTGGGGCAGGTCTACGCGGCCGTGGACCAGGACGGTGTCGACGGGCTCACGCTCATCGAGCCCGGGTATCTGATGCCGCACCCCACCCTGCCCGCCGTGCGCGTGCAGCATCGGGACGACCTGTGGTGCGAGCCGATCAGCAAGGTGCTGCTGCGCCATCCGAGCCTCTCGGACGACGAGTTGGCGGCGACGGCGCGCTCGGTGGTCGGCTCCCTGGCCACCGTCACCATGTCGGGGCCGGGCACCGTCGAACTCCAGCCATGTGGCATCACCAAGGCGACCGGTCTCGCGCTCGCCGCCGAGCATCTCGGCCTCGGCCCGCACCAGACCATCGCCTTCGGGGACATGCCCAACGACATCCCCATGTTCGACTGGGCCGCCCGCGGTGTGGCCATGGCCAACGCCCACGCCGAACTGAAGGCGGTCGCCGACGAGGTCACCCTGTCGAACGAGGACGACGGCATCGCCGTCGTCCTCGAAAGGCTGTTTACGAGCAGCCTGGCCGATTTCACCCAATAAGAACCTTTTATTCTGTCCTAGTAAGGCCCGTTCACGTTGTCGATCGAGCCGTAGCGCGCGGCGGCGTAGTTGCACGCGGCCACGATGTTCGCGACCGGGTCGAAGGGGTCGAACACCGTCCCCGGCACGTGGTAGGTCGCGAAGGTCGGGTCGATGACCTGCAGGAGGCCCTTGGACGGGGTGCCCGCGACAGCGTTGGAGTCCCAGTTGTTCATGGCGCTCGGGTTGCCGGACGACTCACGCATGATGTTGCGGTGAATGCCATCGTATGACCCGGGAATTCCGTTCTGCGACATAATGTCCAGAGCGTTGCGGATCCAGCCGTCGAGGTTGTTCGGGTACGACTTCACGGAGGCCTGGGTGGCCTTGGCGACGGCGGACTTCTTGGCGGGCGCGGACGCCTTGCCGGCCGTCGTGCTCGCCTTCTTCGTGGCCCGGACCTCCAGGTCGAGGCCCGTGTGGATCAGCCGGGGGTCGTCGCCGATGGCCTTGCGGTTGTCCTTGTAGAGCTGCCGCCAGCCGCCCTGGGCGTCGTACCGGTCTGCGATGTCGTAGAGCGTGTCGCCCTTCCTCGTGGTGTACGTGACGGACGGGACCTTCGCCGTGGTGGCGGTCTGGGCCGGTTCCACGGCGCTCGCGGCGGTCGCGCCCAGCAGCGGGAGGGCGAGGGCGGCGGTGCCGGTTCCGGCGACGACGGCGTGGCGGGTGAGCGGGTTGGTGCGGGGGCGGCGGTGCTTGCCTCGGGGCATGGCGCAGTTCCTCTCCGACGCCTGCGAGGTGAGCTGTCGGGTTCGGGCGGGGAGGTGCCCGGTCGTGCCGTCCTGTGGCGGCGCGACTTCACCCCGAGCCGCTCCGGTGCGCCATCAAGGCGTCCGGTCCGGCGACTTACCTGGGTCCCCCGCTCCTGCCGTGCGTGTGTGAGTGCGTGGGTGGGTGGGTGACTCGGGCGGCGGCAGGATTCGGCGTCCGCCCGACGTGCGGGAACGTATGCGAGAGCACATGCCCGGAACAAGTGCCATCGGTGCCTGTCGTGCCGGTTGACCATGGTCTGGTGTGTATGGGGCGCTTGATCCTTTGCGGTTGCCAAGCCTCAACTTGGGCTTGATGCAAGGGGAGACGGGGTGCGCCGGGCCGGGCGCGCCGTCCCTGCCGCGTGACTCAACTCACTGGCGTCCACAAGAGCGGCAAATAGGGCAATGGCTCCAACTCGCAGTTATTCGGCTGTCCGTGGAGTCCGTTTCTCCCGTGTTCGGCGGAAGAGTGCCTCTTCGCCCTCCAGGTGAATCCCCTCGTTGGGGGTGGTGAAATATCCCTTTTCGTGGCTGATATCCGAGCGCGTGCGCACGGTGGTGTCCCAGGCCGACTCGGGGCGGTGCCGGCGGATCGACCAGTCCGAGCGGTGCGGGCCGACAGGGGATCCGATTCGTTGATCGTGTACGTCTCCAGCGCGTCCTCGGTGGACTCCAGACCGTCGGGGTACACGCGCGTGCCGCCGTAACGGGGTCAACCTCCATGCGCCACTCGCCCTTGGCCAAGTCCCGTACGACGAGTCGCTCGGGACGCGGTTCGTCCAGCGTGATGGGGGGTTCACGCCGAGCGGTTCCGCCTGCTCCGGTTCCTCGAAGGTGATCGCTGTGTCGTTCGCCGTCTCGTCCAACGCGCGTGCGCGTACCGGAACTTCCAGGGAACTCCCCGCCGGTTCCAGGGTGAAGCCGGCTCCCACGGCGCCGTGCGGTCCCGGCCGTGGCGCGCCGACAGGTTCAGCATGCCCCGTGTGACCAGGGTGGACGAGCCGTCGGGTGCCACGTCGCAGAGCCGCGCGACGACTGCCCGCGCGGCACCTCCGACGTCAGCCGTAGCCGCAGCCTCGGCCGCCCCAACACCCGGGTCTCCTCGCCCACTTCGAGGTCGAAGTACGCCGAGCGCACGCGTCCTCCTCCCGCTGGTCGGGCGGCAGGTCGGCGTCGTTGGCGAAGGGGAAGAAGCGGTCGGCGTCGAGGCCGGTGTGGATGGGGGAACGGACCAGGACGGGGGCGCCCTGGCAGGCGTACGTCATGCCGCGCACGTGGGGAGAGGGCCAGGCCGGCTCGCCGACCCAGCCGCCGGGCACCGTGGCCGGGCGGTGCGAGTCGCGGACGTACGAGCGCAGCAGGGGCCCGGCCATGACGCCGGTGTCCACGCCCTTGAGTCAGTGGTCCCACCAGCGCAGGGTCTCCTGGAGGAAGCCGATCGCCGGACCCGGCGGCAGGCCCCGGTCGGGGTACTGGTGCGACCAGGGGCCGATCAGGCCGCGGACGCGGTCGGCGGGGAGGTGTTCGACGAGGCGCAGGACGGTGTCGCGGTACGGGTCGTGCCAGCCGCCCACCGCCAGGACGGCGGCGTCGATCGTGCCGCAGTCCTCGCAGACGCTGCCGTGGCGCCAGCAGTCGTGGCGGGTCTGGTGCTCCAGCCAGGTGTGGATGAACGGGTCGACGGACTCCAGCCGCTTGAGCCACATGTCCCGCCAGGCCTCACCGACGTACCGCGGGTCGGGCGGACGGGAGACGAAGGCGAGCATCGTCGCGGCCCAGGCGTGCATGTCGACCGCGAGGAACGGAACCTCCCATGTGGTGCACGTCGTTGTCATAGCGATCGTCCGTGGAGCAGACGGTGACGATCGCCTTGAGCGGCCCGGGCGCGAGGGCCGCGATCTGAAGGGAGTTGAAGCCGCCCCAGGAGATGCCGAACATGCCCACCCGTTCGTTGCGCCAGGGCTGGGCGGCCGGCCAGTCGACCGCCTCGACACTGTCGGCCAGTTCCGTAGCCGAGTACTCGTCCGTCGGCCTGCCCTCGCTGTTGCCGTGCCCCCCGCACGTCCACGCGTACGGAGGCGTAGCCGTGGCCTGCGTACCAGGGATGGCGCTGGTGGTCGCGCGGTGCGGTCCGGTCGGTCAGGCGGTACGGCAGGTATTCCAGGAGCGCCGGTACGGGCTCGTCGGTCAGCGGGCGCCACACGCGCGCGTGGAGCAGTGTCCCGTCCGGGAGCGGGATCCAGAGGTCGTCATGAGTCGTCTCGAAGGGGAAGGACGTACGGATGTGCATGAGCGGGCCCCCCGTCAGGTCGGTGCACCGGGTGCATCGTGCGGCGCAGCCGGCCTGCAGAGGCCGGCACGGCCGACCCTGCCGCCACCGCGATCGCGCCGTTGACGCCGAAGCGGGCGGGCTTGGAGACGCCGTCGTAGAGCTTCAGGTGGTCGTCGGAGGGGTGCCCGGACGTCGGCAGCACCATCAGCAGGAACGACAGGCCGCCGAGGACGACGCCGGTCGCGATCTTGTTGGACGCGTGCGGCCGGCGGTGCCCGAACTCGGCGGCGTGCCTCCGTCCGGCCAGGTGGCGGCGGCCGACGACGTACTGGGCCAGGCCGAGGGGCATGCCGATCGCGGCCGCCGAGAAGCCCCAGTGCCGGCCCCTGCGGTCGCCGAGCCGGCCGGTGGCCGGCGGGCCCGCGAAGGCGCCGATGTCGATCGCCAGGTAGTAGAGCGCGAAGCCGGCGTCACGGCGGTCGTCGTCGGTGCGGTGGGGCTTGCCGACCATAGTGGTGACATTGGGTTTGAGCAGGCCCGTGCCCGCGCTGATCAGGCCGAGGCCCGACCAGGTGAAGGCGGCGGTCGGCACCACCATGGCGTAGTGGACGCAGGCGATCAGGACGCCGCCCCACAGCACCGCGCGGTACGAGCCGAGGATGCGGTCGGCGAGCCGGCCGCCGGCGACGGAGACGAGACAGACGAGGGTGCCGTGGGCGGCGGACACGGAGGCGGCAGTTCCGGCCGACATGCCCATACCGCCGGAGGAGACCGTGTCGGCGAAGTTCAGCACCAGGATGGCCTGCATGCCGAGGAACGAGAAGCGTTCCCAGTCCTCCAGGCCGGACAGGGCGAGCAGGCCTCTGGGCTGGCCGAACAAGGCGTGGTGGTCGCGGGGCGGGGGCCCGTTGCCTGGCTCGATGCCGACGTCGGTTCAGGACACGGCCCGCTACTTCACTGTAAATGGATAGATGTCCGGCCTTATCAGGTGATCAAAAACATACCGGTCGTGATCCGATACCGCCCGTGGTGGACGGGTGGGCGGCATCGGTGATCGAAACGTGACCGGATACGCTGACTTGAGTGATGGCAGCGACCTATCGACAAACCGTGTAACCGCCAGTGGACACCAGCAGACAGGAGACCCCTCGTGACCGTCGTCGGGCCGTTCGGGCTGAGCGTGCGGGACCAGGCTCTGGAAGCCGATGTCCAGGCCGGATTGGCGGCTGTCGAGGAGGGACTGCTCGAAGCCACCAAGAGTGAGGTCCCCTTCATCACCGAAGCCGCCCAGCATCTGGTGCGAGCGGGTGGGAAGCGGTTCCGGCCGTTGCTTGTGATGCTCGCTGCCCAGTTCGGGGATCGCTATGCGCCGGGCGTCGTACCGTCGGCCGTGGTGGTGGAGCTGACCCATCTGGCGACGCTGTACCACGACGACGTGATGGACGAGGCGGCGGTACGGCGCGGGGTCGACAGCGCCAACGCCCGCTGGGACAACTCGGTTGCCGTGCTGACCGGGGACTTCCTGTTCGCGCGCGCGTCGCACATCCTCGCCGACCTCGGGCCCGAGGCGGTGCGGGTGCAGGCCGAGGCGTTCGAGCGGCTGGTCACCGGGCAGATCCTGGAGACGGCGGGGCCGCAGGACGGGCGGGATCCGGTGGAGCACTACCTCGATGTGCTCAGCGGGAAGACCGGGTCGTTGGTGGCGGTGTCGTGCCGGTTCGGGGCGATGATGTCGGGCGCCGACGAGACGGTGGTCGATGTGCTGACCCAGTACGGGGAGCGGCTGGGCGTCGCCTTCCAGTTGGCGGACGACGTGCTGGACATCGCGAGTGAATCCCGTGAGTCCGGGAAGACGCCCGGGACGGATCTCCGGGAGGGGATTCCGACGCTGCCCGTGCTGCGGCTGCGGGAGCGGGCCGAGCGGTTGGGGCTGGCGGAGGATGTCGCGCTCCGCGAGCTGCTGGATTCCGACCTGAGTGACGACGCGCGGCTCGCGGAGGCGTTGGCTCAGCTCCGGGTGCACCCGGCGTTGGAGCAGGCTCGGCGGGACACGGTGCGGTATGCGGAGGACGCGCGGGCCGCGCTTGCGCCGCTGCCGGACGTCGACGCCAAGGCCGCGTTGATGGAGCTGTGCGACGCGGTGGTGCATCGGGCCGGGTGAGGGGGGCTCGCCCCCGGATTGATCCGGCTGACCCTGGCAAGTCATCTGTGATGCACGTCACAATTCTGGACTGAGTCCAAACTAAGATCCTCTCCGTATGAATGCCCAGAAGCTGACGCAGGGGGCGTCAGCGGCATTACGGGGAGAAAACAGAATCATGGGCATGGACGCGACGTACTCGAAGCGCCGTAAGAGTCTGATCGTCACCGCTGTCGCGGTGGTCGCCGCCGGTGGTGTCGCCGCCGCGGTGATTCCCGCCTTCGCCGCCGGGGGTGACCGCACCGACCACGCGGGCCACGCCGGAAGTGACGCGCAGGGGATCGTGAGCCAGAGCGGGGCCCTCAGCGGCGGCAGCGGGGGCACCGTCCTCGCCGCCTCCCTCCGTGGGGCGAACGAGGTGCCCGTCGAGGGCGGGCCCGCCGTCGGGGACAAGGACGGTGCCGCCCTGGAGTTCGTGAAGGTCAAGGACGACAAGGTGTCCGTCGCCGTCGCCTGGCGCGGCACCGGCAAGCCGACCGCCCTGCACATCCACCAGGGTGCCAAGGGCACCAACGGCGGCATCAAGGTCGACTTCGGCGGCCTTCTCGGCAAGAGCAAGGGGCACAGCGTCACGGGCACCGTCACCGTGAAGGACCCCGCCGTCCTCAACGCCCTGAAGACCGACCCGAGTTCGTTCTACGCCAACCTGCACACCGCCGAGTTCCCGGGCGGTGCCGTGCGAGGCCAGCTCCACAAGGTCACCGTCGCCAAGTTCGACTTCGGCGACGCGCTCGACAACTTCCAGGCATCCGTCATCAAGGGCAAGCAGATCTACGAGTGCAAGCCGGCCCAGGGCGGCGGGTACGCCTTCGCTCAGCGGGACGTCAGCGCCGTGCTCGGCGGCGGTATCGCGCACTCCTTCGTCGCGCCCAACTCCGGTACGCCGCAGTGGATCGCGCGGGACGGCAGCGCGGTGACCGGGTCCGTCATCTCCAAGACGCCGAACGGCGACAAGAACATCCCGGAACTCGACCTGAAGGCCACTCAGTCCGGCAAGCACCACGGCCTTCTCGCCGACACCGCCGAGATCATGCGGCTGAACACCGTAGGGGGTGTGGCCCCGGCCGGCTCCTGCACGGCGGGCGACATCGTCGGGGTGCCCTACCAGGCCGACTACGTGTTCATCAACGGCTGACAGCGCGCACGCACAGCGGCGTCTTCCCACCAACCCCTACGGGTCGGGGGAGGCGCCGCCTCCGTGTGTCATACCGCAGGTGTACGAGGAGTTGGCTCCGGAGGTTGACGAATCTCCATGGCGGATTTGGTCAGATGGAAACCACGGAAATCACCACTCCTCACCGATTCGGGTGAGAATGGCGGCTCAGGGGTGGACGAGTGCGGGGTCGTAAGGCCCGCGGGCGAGGTAGGACAGCCGCCGCCGACGACGGAGGTAAGGCACACATGGCACCGTACGCATCCGACGACAGTACGACCGCCGGGGAGGGCGACGAGCTGCGCTCCGGGCGGCGCAAGGCCGCGCGGTACGTCGTTCCGGTCGCGGTCGTGGGAGTCGCGGCGGCGACCATCGGGCTGGTCCCGGCGCTCGCCGACTCCGGCGACCCGGACCTGCCGGAGATCACCGCGCAGCAACTCATCGAGAAGATCGCCAAGTCGGACGTGCAGCAGATGTCCGGCACCTTCAAGATCACCACCGATCTGGGCCTGCCCGACCTCGGCGGCCTGGAGTCGAGCTTCGCCTCCGGCGCCATGGGCTCGGGTTCGGGTGACGGATCGTCCGCCGACCCCACGGCCAAGCTCACCGAGCTCGCGTCCGGCACACACACCCTGCGCGTCGCCCTCGACGGCGAGGACAAGCAGAAGCTCTCCCTGCTGGAGAACGCCTCCGAGTACAGCCTGATCCACAACGGCAAGGACATCTGGGGCTACGACAGCAAGTCGAACGAGGTCTTCCACGGCACCGCCGACGAGCCGCAGGGGGAGAAGGGCAAGAAGGGGAAGGCCGAAGAGGTACCCACCACGCCCAAGGAACTCACCGAGGAAGCCCTCAAGGCGGCCGACGACACCACGTCCGTCACCGTCGACGGCACCTCGCACGTCGCGGGCCGGGACGCCTACCGCCTGCTCATCAAGCCGAAGCAGTCCGGCACCACGGTCGGCGCGATCACCGTGGCCGTGGACGCCAAGACCGGTATGCCGCTGAAGTTCACGCTGACCCCGTCGAGCGGCGGCGCGGCCGTGATCGACGCGGGCTTCACCCAGGTCAGCTTCGACAAGCCGGACGCCTCCACCTTCGACTTCACCCCGCCGAAGGGTGCGAAGGTCACCGAGGAGGGTGCGCTGGAAGAGGCGGCCGGCGAGCACGGCTCCGCGAAGTCCGAGGACGAGCTCCGCAAGCAGTTCGAGAAGGAGTTCGGCGGCCCGAAGTCCGAGGGCAAGCCGGGCAAGGCACCCGAGGGCGGCCCCGAGGTCATCGGCGAGGGCTGGAACTCCGTGGCCGTCTTCGACACCGGCGGCGAGGGCATCCCGTCCGGCGCCGAGGCCGGCGGCGGCCAACTGGGCGGCTTCCTCGACTCCCTGGGCGACAAGGTCAGCGGCAAGTTCGGCTCGGGCACGGTCTTCAAGACCCGCCTGATCAACGCCCTGGTCACGGACGACGGCAAGGTCTACGTGGGCGCGGTCGACAAGGACGCGCTCGTGAAGGCGGCCAACTCGGCCAAGTGACCCACAGCCGGCCGCCGCACCCGCATCACCAGTCGAGGAGCCCGAGGAGCCCATGGAGGAACTGCCCGTCGTGGAGGGCGACGAGGTCGATCAGGCCGACCGGATCCCCCCGGATGCCCCCGGCGTCCGGGCCGACCAGGCCGATGACGTCGGCACGGTGATCGCCACCCGTGCGCTCACCAAGCGCTACCGCGGCGGGCAGCTCGCCGTGGACGGTCTCGATCTGACCGTCCCGGCGGGCAGCGTCTTCGGGTTCCTCGGGCCGAACGGCTCCGGCAAGACCACCACGATCCGCATGCTGATGGGCCTCATCGAGCCCACCTCCGGTACGGCGCGCGTGCTCGGGCATCCCATGCCCCGCTCCACGCGCGCCGTACTGCCGCACGTCGGGGCGCTCATCGAGGGGCCCGCCCTGTACGGCTTCCTCTCCGGCCGCGACAACCTCCTCCGCTACGACGCCGCCGACCCGACCGCCGATCCGCGCACCCGGCGCACCCGCGTCGCGTCCGCGCTGGACCGGGTGGGCCTGACGGCCGCCGCGGGCAAGAAGGCCAAGGCGTACTCGCTCGGCATGAAGCAGCGGCTCGGGCTCGCGGCAGCGCTGCTCCAGCCGCGCAGGCTCCTCGTGCTCGACGAGCCGACCAACGGCCTCGACCCACAGGGCATGCGTGAGATCCGTGCCCTGATCAGGGAGTTGGCCTCCGACGGCACGACCGTCTTCCTCTCCTCCCACCTCCTCGACGAGATCGAGCAGGTCTGCACCCACGCCGCGGTGATGGCGCAGGGCCGGCTGATCACCCAGGGCGCGGTGGCGGAGATGGCCGCCGGGATGCGCGGCCGGCTCGTCGTGAGCACGCCCGACACCTCGGACGCGGCCCGGGTGCTGAAGGAGCAGGGCGCCGGTGACGTCGTCATCAACGAGGACCGGGTGACCGCAGAGCCGCCGGAGCGTGATCTCGCCGACGTCAACGCGGCGTTGGTGACCGCCGGGGTCCGGGTCCGCGGCTTCGGTGTCGAACGGGCCTCCCTGGAGGACGCGTTCGTGGCACTCACGGGGGAGGGGTTCGATGTCGCGGGCTGAGGCGATGCCGCAGGGTGACGAGCCCACCCTGCGAGGCAGCGGGCCGATGCGGCCGGGAGGAGGGGCCGAAGGGGCCCGAAAGACCAGTCCGTTGTGGACCTTCGGACTCCTCCGCAGCGAACTGATCACCACGTTCCGGCGCTGGCGCACGCTCGCGCTGCTCGCTGTCCTGGCCGCCGTACCGATCCTGGTCGGGATCGCCGTGAAGATCGAGACCGGCGACGGCTCGTCGATGGGAGGCGGGGGTCCGCAGGGCGGTGGCGGCCCGGCGTTCATCTCCCAGATCACCAACAACGGCCTCTTCCTGGTCTTCACCGCACTGGCCGCGACGCTCCCGTTCTTCCTGCCGATGGCGATCGGCGTCATAGCGGGTGACGCGATCGCGGGCGAGGCGAACGCGGGTACCCTCCGCTATCTCCTCGTCGCCCCCGCCGGCCGCACCCGTCTGCTGCTCACCAAGTACGCGACCACGATGACGTTCTGCCTGGTGGCGACCCTCGTGGTCGCGGTCTCGGCACTCACGGTCGGGGCGCTGCTGTTCCCGCTCGGCGATCTGACGACCATCTCCGGCACCCGGATCAGCTTCGCCGAAGGCCTCGGCCGTGCCCTGCTGATCGCCCTGGTCGTCGCCGCGTCACTCATAGGCGTGGCCGCCCTCGGCCTGTTCGTCTCGACGCTGACCAACAGCGGCATCGCGGCGATGGCGACGACGGTCGGCCTGCTGATCACCGTCCAGATCCTCGACCAGATCCCCCAGCTGCACGCGATACAGCCGTACTTCTTCTCCCACTACTGGCTGTCCTTCGCCGACCTCATGCGCGAACCCGTCTACTGGGACGACCTCGTCAAGAACCTGGGCATACAGTCCCTCTACGCTGCGGTGTTCGGCTCGGCGGCGTGGGCGAGGTTCATGGCGAAGGACATTACGGCGTAAATCTCAGGCACTCTCGTACGGGAAGCGCGCGAGCGGCGGCTCCTGAGCGAAGAACGTCTTCGCGCGGGCCAGGGCCTCGGTGTCGTTCAGTACGTCACCGGGCTTGCTGCCGTTGCCGAGCAGTACGCCGCCGAAACGCATCCCCAGGTATGCGGCGGAGTTGCTGAGTGTGCCGACCAGCGGATCAGCGACCTCCTGCTCCTCGTGCGCGAGCGCGGTGACACCCCACAGGGTGCGCCCCGCCATGGTCGCCTTGAAGTCGAGGTCCGGTGTGCGAAGCCAGCCCGACCAGTAGTCGAGGTAGCGCTTGACGTGGGCGGACACCGAGTACCAGTACAGCGGGGAGGCGATGACGACGTCCGTCGCCGTGAGCGTCGCGTCGAGCAGCAGCGCCACGTTCCCTTCCGTCGGGCGCACATGGTCGCTGTCGTGCCGCAGGTCCTCGAAGTCGGGCAGCGGATGCGCGGCCAGGTCGATCCACTGCTGCTCGACCCCCTCGGGCAGCTGCTCGGCGGCCCGGCGGGCCAGCAACTCGGTGTTGCCGTCCGGGCGGCTGCTGCCGAGGGCGAACAGGAAGCGGCGGGTCATGGGATCCCCCAAAAGGTCGGCGTACGACAATAACTCGCCTATGCATTATATGCGCACGCAAGAACTTGTCCAGGGTCCGATCGCCACCTCGGCCGCCCGCGCCACATCGAGCAGCAGAGCCTCCCGCCCATGCGCCGCCACCAACTGGAGCCCGACCGGACAGCCATCGGGGTCGAACCCCGCCGGAATGCTGATCGCCGGATGCCCGCTCAGGTTGAACGCCCAGGTCAGCGCGGTGGAGTACCGGTCGCCGGGGCCTTCGTGGCCGTGCGGTGGGGTCGGCGCGGCCGGGGTCAGCAGCAGCTCCGTGTCGGCGAAGAGCGCGTCCAGGCGGGTGTCGTTCGCGGCCCGGATGCGGTGGGCGGGGGCGAGGTCGGAACCCGGGGTTCGCAGGGCGAGCCATGCGGGGGCCGGGTCGTCGAGGCGGAGGGGGGTGCCTGGGTGCACGAGCCGAATCGCGCCGGCTTCGGCGAGGCGTACGGCCGCGGAGTGGGCGACGGCGACGATGTCCGGATCGGGGGAGTCGAAGCCGAGGTCGGGGGACCAGGCGGCCGCGGTCGGGGTGGCGTTAACGTCCTGCGGCCGGCCGTACGTGTCGTGCGGCTCGGTGTACATGCCGTTCGGCTCGGCGTGCTTGCCGCGTGGGCCGGCGTGCATGCCGTCCGGCTCGGCGTGCACGTCAGGACGGCCGCGCTCCTCTGGCCGCCCGCCCTCCGACGCTGCTCCTCCGCACGACTCCGACGCCGCTCCCCGGGGAGCCGCCGGCGTTGCTCCGCGGTTCGCCCCCGACGCCGCTCCCCGGGGCGCCTCCGGCGTTGCTCCGCCGTTCGCCCCCGACGCCGCTCCCCGGGACGCCCCCGCCCCCCGATGCGCCGCCGACATCAGACCCCAGTACGCCGCCACATCCCCCACGCACCGAGCCAGCACCCCCGGTGCCATGAGCCCTGTGCGGTCGGTCGACGGCAGTCGTCCGTTGGTCACCTTCAGGCCGACGACCCCGCACCACGCCGCCGGAATCCGTACCGACCCGGCCCCGTCGCTCCCGGTCGCCAGTGGCACCAGTCCCGCCGCCACCGCCGCCGCGGAACCGGCGGAGGAGCCACCCGGCGTACGGTCGTGCCGCCAGGGGTTGACCGTACGGCCGTAGCGGCCGACTCCCCAGGTCTGCCAGGGAGTTCCCGGCCCCGGGACGGATGTCGCCCCCACCGCCACGCATCCCGCCGCGAGCAGCGGGCCCGCGGTGCGCAGGCCGTGCCGCCCCTTGACCCCGATCGGCACGCCGGCCAGCGGCAGCCGTTCGCCGGCCTCGACTCGCGCGTCCACCTCGGCGGCCCGCGCGAGGGCCTCCTCGTCCCACACTTCGATGAAGGCGCTCAGGACGGGATCGGTGCGCCGGATCCGTTCGAGTGTCGTTGCGACGACGTCGACGGCACGAAGGGACCGCGAGCGCACGGCTGCGGCGATCTCCTCGGCCGACAGAGGGGCGGAGGTGGGGCCAGGGCTCGCATGGGGGCCGGATGTGGTCGTCATAGGATGATTTTCCGTGAAAGTGCCGCCCGGCGGTGCCCTTCGGCTTCCCGTAGATCGGCCAGAAGGGCCTCAGCGGGCGCGCCCCGTAAGCCTGCCCAGCGCATCCGCCTCCCGGGGCGGCCGGCCGCTCAGGTCGCCGAGCCGCCACGCGGGCACCCACGGCACCCGGTACACGTCGATCACCGACTCGATCACCTTGACGCGTTCGGCGAGCGGCCGCGGAAGCCGCCCCGGCGCGTCCGCGACAAGGACCACGGCATCCAGGTCGAGCCCGTGCGGAGCCTCCCCGCGCCGGAAGACCTCCAGGGAGTTCAGGGCGGAGGCCAGCCCGGCGGCATGGGTGCGGGCGACGAGCAGTACCGACGGTGGCTCGGCCGGGCCGGGCCAGTCGCGCCCGCAGTCGTGGCCGCCGTAGACCGTGGCAAGCGTGGAGACGCCCGCTCCGCCATGGGTGCCGACCCAGGAGAAGCGCCGGGGCAGACCGGCGGCGGGGGAGGGCGGTGGATCCTCCGGAAGGGCTACGGGCCCGCGGATCCAGACCTCCGGGCCGAGCTCCGGCGGCCCTTGTTGCACGTGCATGTCAGTCCGCATGCCCGCACTCCTCCCTCGTCACGCCACCGGTCTTCGCGCCGGGCATGAGAACGCTGTGACGTGGCACAAGCTCCTGGAACGAGTCTGTGACGCCACGGTGACGTCCGCACCGCGGGTGGCCGGGGAAACTCGACAGTACGTGTATGACATGTACGACGTGTATGACGTGCGGTCGTGTCCTGAAAAGGTGTCCGGCCCGCACGACCGGATCGTGCCGCCGGGGAAGCCGGGCGGACGGCGGGAGGGAGCACCATGGAAACGGAACCCGCCGTCCGTGAACTCCCCGACGCATGCGAGTGAGGAAAGCGATGTCTCGACTCAGCCGCGCGAAGAAGCGGGAACAGAAGCGCGCCGCGGCCTCGGCGGCCCCCGTGGCCATGCCGATCGACGTGCGGGTCCCTGTCGTCGGTCCGGGCGCGGGCGGCGCGTCGATCGGGGGTGTCCCCGTCACCGCGGGCCCCGGCGAGGAGATCCAGCAGGCCGTCCTGACCCACCTCCAGCGCATCGCCCTCGCCTCCGGCCACCCCGTGCACGCCACGATCCACGACGAGCGCATCGGTTACGTCGTCCCGCTGCAGGTCGACGCGGACGGCTCCAGCCGCTTCACCGCGGACCCCGTACGGACGGCTCCGCCGCCGACGCCCGTGGCGCCTGCCCTGCCCTTGGGTCCGACGGCGCCCGGGTCACCCGCCTCACCCGCGTCGCCCGCCTCACCCGCGTCGCCCGTGACGCCGCCGACTCCGCTGCCGCTGCCGTCCGCTTCTGACGAGACGCCGTACCGGGACAAGCCCACGCATGTCCTACGCCCCTTGCCGGGCCCGTCGCAGGACGCCTCCCCCACCTTTCAGCTGCGTGCCCTGCCCGAGCCGGTGCAGGACGCCGTGCCCGGCACGGTCGCGCCGCCGCTGGGGGAGTTCGGCCCACCGCCACTGATGGACGCGAGGCCGCTGCCGGTCGACGTACCGCAGGCCGGCGTACGGCCGGCCGACGCACCACGAGCCGATGTGCCGCCAGTCGGCGCACCGCGATCCGACGCACCGCAGGCCGACCGGGCACCGGGCCGAGCGCCCGACCTGACCACCCACCGCCAACCCGCCCCTGCGACTCGCCGTCAACCCGACCACGGCCTCGTCGTCCCCCTTTCGAACCCTGAATCCGACCCCGACCCCAAACCCACCCCACCCCGAGGCTTCGACGCGGTGGCCGAAGCCGTTCTGGGGGACGCGCCGCCTGTCACCACCGCCGACGCCTCCCCCTTCGCCGGGCAGCTGGCCCGCATCAACGAGGCCGTGAAGGCGGGACGTACGACAGAGGCGGCGGAGGTCGCGGACCGGACCGTGGCGGAGGCGTCGGCGGTGTTGGGGCTGGAGCATCCCGAGGTGCTCCGTATGCGGGAACTCGCCGCGTACATCTCCTACTTGACGGGCGAGCCGGTACGCGCCTTCCGTCTCTCCCTCGACGTGGCCCGGACACACCACCGCACCCGGGACGCCGAGGCGGCGTACGGCAGCCTCCACGGCGCGGCCACGGCCTGGCGGGCCGTACGGGATCCGGCGCTGGGGCTCGACCTGGGCCGGGAGCTGCTCGGCGTGTGGAGCGAGCTCATGACGGAGGGCGGTCCGGCCGTCGAGGACATCGAGGAGCTGGAGTCGGCCCGTGCACGCATGGACCGCCTCGCCGCCCGAGCCGCAAAGTCGGCCGAACCGCCCAGGAGTTGAGTCAGTGACCGCTCACTGACTCACAGGGTCACTCCGACAGCTTCCACACCGCGTACGCGACGGCGTCGCTGTTGCGGTCGAGGGCGGTGTCGTTGATGTTGGACGTGGTGTCGCAGGACGAGTGGTAGCAGCGGTCGAAGGACTGCCCGGCCGTACCGCCCCACTTGGTCACCTGCGCCGCGGTCTTCGTGCGGCTCGCGCCCGTGAACAGCCCGCCCACCGGCACGCCCGCGCTCTTGAACGGTGCGTGGTCGGAGCGGCCGTCGCCCTCGGTCTCGATCTCGGTCGCGACGCCGAGGCCGGCGTAGAAGTCCTTGAAGGTCTTCTCGATCGCGGGGTCGTCGTCGTAGACGAAGTAGCCGGGGTTGGGCGAGCCGATCATGTCGAAGTTCAGATAGCCGCTGATCTTCGAGCGGTCGGTTGAGGAGAGCTTGTTGACGTAGTTGCGGGAGCCGACCAGCCCCAGCTCCTCCGCGCCCCACCAGGCGAACCGCAGATGCTTGGTGGGCTTGTAGCCGGCCCGCGACACGGCGAGCGCGGTCTCCAGGACCGCCGCCGAGCCGGAGCCGTTGTCGTTGATGCCGGGGCCGGAGGACACGCTGTCGAGGTGCGAGCCGGCCATGACGACCTGGTTGGCGTCGCCGCCCGGCCAGTCGGCGATCAGGTTGTAGCCGGTGCGGCCGGAGGACGTGAACTGCTGGATGCTCGTGGTGTATCCGGCGGCGTCCAGCTTGGCCTTCACATAGTCGAGGGAGGCCTTGTAGCCGGGGCGGCCGTGCGCGCGGTTGCCGCCGTTGGCGGTGGCGATGGACTGCAGCTGGTTGAGGTGGCCCTTGACGTTCGCCACGGGTATGTCGGGTGCGGCGGCGACCTCGACGTCGGCGGGCGCCGCACCGGCTATGGAACCGCTGGTCAGCAGCGTGACGGACGCGACTACCGCAGTCGCCGACGCACGCCAGGAAACGGGGAGCTTCATGTGGGGGGCTCCGAATTCCAGGCGGATCCCCCGTGGGGTGACCACAGAGGATCCACAGTGAATGGGGTGCCTGGATGGTGAGGGTGAGCCTGACTCTCCGTCAAGAGTGCTATCAGGACAGGACGTTCAGACAAGGAAAAACCCGAGGAAAACCCAAGGGAAAACCCTGTGTCTCAGTGCACGCAGAACTCGTTGCCCTCCGGGTCCGACATCACCACCCACTGCCCGGACGGTTCCGTCACCTGCCGCAGCACGCTCGCCCCCAGCCGCTCCAGCCTCCCGACCTCGGCCTCGCGCTCCCCGGCCGCCGTGTGCAGATCGAGATGCAGCCGGTTCTTGGTGGTCTTCGCCTCCGGCACCCGCTGAAACAGCAGCCGCCGCCCCAGCCCGGTCCCGCTCTCCTTGTCATACGGATCGTCCGGATGCCGTACGGCCACCAGGTCCCGGAAGGCGAGCCGGGCATGGAACTCGACGACGGCCTCGCGCGGCAGTGCGCCGAGTTCCAGGAGCCGCTCGATGAGGGCGTTGTTGTCCTCGACCTCGTAGTGCAGCGCGGCGGCCCAGAAGTCGGCCTGGGACTGCGGGTTGGCGCAGTCGATGACGAGCTTCCAGTGGAGGGGAGCGGGGGTGGAGGTGGGGGTGGACGCTGGTTCGGGTGTCTGGGTCATGCGACCACTCATATGGGGTGGGTGAGTGGGGCGGCAACAGGAATCGCCGGTCAGTGAATTCAGCCCGTCCGGCGTTCGAGGACAAGGCCTCTCAAGGGCGCCGAAGCGGGGCACCGGGGGCAGCCCTCGGATCAGGCGTCCACCGCAGCTGCCCTCGGCTTCTCGACCTGCCGGACGCTGAACCCCGCCACCCGGCTCCTCCGGGCGGAGCGCCACGCGTCGGCCGTCAGCAACGTCAACGCCAGCCACACCAGCGCGAACCCGGCCCACCTCTCGGCCGGCATCGCCTCGTGGAAGTACAGGACGCCGAGCAGGAACTGGAAGACCGGCGCCAGGTACTGCAGCAGCCCGAGCGTCGACAGCGGCACCCGTATCGCGGCCGCGCCGAAGCACACGAGCGGCAGGGCGGTGACGACGCCGGTGGCCGCGAGGAGGGCCGCATGCCCGGTCCCCTCCGACGTGAACGTCGACTTTCCTTGCGCCGCCAGCCACGCCAGGTAGCCCACGGCGGGCAGGAACTGGATCGCGGTCTCGGCGGCCAGCGACTCGATGCCGCCGAGGTTGACCTTCTTCTTCACGAGCCCGTAGGTGGCGAAGGAGAAGGCGAGGACGAGGGAGATCCACGGCGGCCGGCCGTACCCGATCGTCAGCACGATCACGGCCGCGAAGCCGACGCCGACCGCCGCCCACTGCACGGGCCGCAGCCGCTCCTTCAGCAGCAGCACGCCCATCGCGATGGTGACGAGCGGGTTGATGAAGTACCCGAGCGAGGCCTCCACCACATGGCCCGTGTTCACGGACCAGATGTAGACGCCCCAGTTGACGGTGATCACACTCGCGGCCACGGCGATGAGCGCCAGCCGCCGAGGCTGCCGTATCAGCTCACCCGCCCAGGCCCAGCGCCGTACGAAGACCAGCGCGACCGCCACGAAGACGAGGGACCAGGCCATTCGGTGGGCGAGGATCTCGACCGCGCCGGCGGGCTTCAGCAGGGGCCAGAAGAGGGGGACGAGCCCCCACATCCCGTACGCCGCGAAGCCGTTCAGCAGTCCTGTGCGCCGTTCACCCTGCGACTTCCCGGCCACGGCCCCTCCTTCGCGCGCTCACCCCGGCCCCGCCCCTGCGACAGCCTGCACGAAGGTAACGCCGAATACCCCCGCATGTCATGTCCGTATCGCCATACGGTCATGACAGCGGGGGTGTGGTGCCGGGGGCTGCGCGCCGGGCGGGCGGTCGGCCTTTGACTCAGGCGGTCGAGGGTCCTTGGTACAGGCAGCCGAGGGCGGGCCCTCGCCCCGGAGGGGTCAGTTCTTGACCGCGGCCGCGATCGCCTCGGCGAACGGAGTGGTCGGGCGGCCGGCCAGGCGGGCCAGGTCCCCGCTGTCGATGACCAGCTCGCCCTTCTCGATGGAGGCGTCCACGCCGGCCAGGATCGCGGCGATCGGCTCGGGCAGCCCGGCGCCGGTCAGGATGCCGGTCAGCGCCTCGGTCGGGACGGGGCTGTTGGCGATCTCCTTGCCGGTCTGCCGGCTCAGCTCGGCGGCGTACTCGGCGAAGTTCCAGGCGACGTCGCCGCCCAGCTCGTACGTCTTGTTCTCGTGCCCCTCGCCGGTCAGTACGGCGACGGCGGCGGCCGCGTAGTCGGCGCGGGCGGCGGAGGAGACGCGGCCCTCACCGGCGGCGTGGGTGATCGCGTTGTATTCCAGCACCGGCGCGAGGTTCTCCGTGTAGTTCTCGTGGTACCAGCCGTTGCGCAGCAGCACGTACGGCAGGCCGGACTCCAGGAGCGCCTTCTCGGTGCCGCGGTGGTCGTCGGCGAGGGCGGCCGTGAGGCTGCCGGGGGCGCTGGTGTAGGCGAGCAGGGCGACGCCGGCGTTCTTGGCGGCGTTGATGACGACCGTGTGCTGACCGACGCGGTCGTTGCCGACCTCGCTGCCGGATATGAGCAGCACCTTGTCGCCGGCCGCGAACAGCGTGTCGAAGGTCTCCGGCGTGTTGTAGTCGGCGACGGCGAGCTTCACACCGCGCTCGGCGAGGTCGGCGGCCTTCTCCGGGGTGCGGACGACGGCGGTGACCTGGTCGGCCGGAACCTTCTCCAGCAGCTGCTCAACGACGTGGCGGCCCAGGTGTCCGGTGGCTCCGGTGACGACGATGCTCATGATCAGAACTCCTTGTGGGGTGCGTTGGCACTAACCATAGGAGGTGCACTTACTGCGCGAAAGTACCCACTTTGAAGTAAGGTACTGGCATGGCAGTAAGTAGCGCGACGGACCCCACCGCTTCCATCGCTTCCCCCGTTCCCACCGCTCCTGCGGTGAACAAGTACGACCTCGGCGAGCAGATGTGCCCGTACCGGCTGGTCCTGGAGCATGTGACCAGTCGCTGGGGTGTCCTCGTCCTGATCGAGCTGCTGGAACGCTCCTACCGCTTCAGCGAACTGCGCCGGGCGATCGGCAGGGTCAGCGAGAAGATGCTGACCCAGACCCTCCAGGCCCTGGAGCGCGACGGCCTGGTCCATCGCGACGCCAAGCCGGTCATCCCCCCGAGGGTCGACTACTCCCTGACCGACCTGGGGCGCGAGGCGGCGGAACAGGTGCGCGGGCTGGCGCTGTGGACCGAGCGGCGGATGGGAGAGGTGGAGAAAGCGCGGGCGGCGTACGACGCGCGCAAGAGCGGCGCTGAGTAGGACCGGAGTCGCCAAGTCCAACCGCGTGATCGCTGCGCGGCGATTCAAAAGTGTGTCGACATACAGACATGATTACACTGGGTTACTATTTCACCAGCAGTCTGTGCATATTGGCCTCGTGCTCTGCGCATATTGACCTTGTGTGTCGACCGCCAGCCCGACGGTCGCCTCCCAAGAGAGGCTGCTCGTGTCCAGTAATCCCTTTGCTGATTGCGCCATCCTCCGCCGTCTCGGAACGGACCCTAAAATGCGGGGGAGTCGCAGTAGTGAAACCTGCCCGGACATTTTCGAACTCAGTGATGGAAGCTTCGCCGTCATCGGTACCGAGGCCACTGCGGCCCTGGGGGCGTTCCTCCCTGCCGACGCGGCCAGAGCCGACTATGAGCGCATTGTCGTGATCAGTCGAGACACTCTGATTCACGCCAAGAAGGACATTCCTGACGTGTAGGTGGTGCAGGGGCCGGGGTGTCCTGCATGCCTCGTAGTGGGGGCGGACGGCTGGGGCGGAGCATCCATCTGTGCGCCCCCCTTCCGCCTCTGCGCCTGTGCATTCCGACGGGCACGCTGGTGCGGGGATGCTTTCCGCCGTGCGTCGGCCCGAGTGCCTGAGCCGGGTGCGGCCACCGGACATGGGGGGTTACGGAATGGAGATGTCGAACCAGGAAGAGCTCATAGGAGATTTTCTCGGTGTGCTCAGCGCCATCTCCGACGGACTGGCGGGCATTGCGAAA
Source organism: Streptomyces sp. HD (assembly GCF_028369295.1). GTDB lineage: Bacteria > Actinomycetota > Actinomycetes > Streptomycetales > Streptomycetaceae > Streptomyces. The sequence goes on along the minus strand of NZ_JAQMYP010000008.1, from coordinate 29,557 downwards.
GAGATGCACCGGGCGAACATCATCCAGATACAGCGCCTTTTCGCGGAGCAGTTGGATCGGTCGATCGATGATCCGTTGCTTGCCGAGGCTTTGAGTACCTTGGACGGTATATCCGAGGACAGGCGACGGCAGATGATCTTTGCAAATCGCCAGTACGGTCTGATTCTGCTTGCCTATCGGGTCGGTGTAATTGATCGGGGAGAACTCCTGGGGGACCTGAAGATACTGAGCAGGAATTCTGTCTTCGCGGAGTACTGGCAGCGGACGGCCGAGCACCGCGGACTGCTGCCCGAGGAGTCGCTGGAGGCGAGGACGGGCCGGGCTGTCGACGCGGTCATGGACGAGCGACTGGATGCCCTGGAGGAGTGGTGGGTCGTGGCGCCCGAGTCGACGACCCCGGCCGACTGACGGCTTGAGGGCCTGGGTGCCGCGCACCCAGGCCCTCACTTGGCCGCTGGTCAGCAGTCGGTCAGCCCACGACCGTCCAGGTGTCCCCACCCGCCAGCAGTGACGCAAGATCGCCCTTGCCGTTCTGTTCGATCGCCGAGTCCAGCTGGTCGGCCATCTGGGTGTCGTAGACCGGACGGTCGACCGAGCGGAACACACCGATCGGGGTGTGGTGCAGGGTGTCCGGGTCGGCAAGGCGGGACAGGGCGAAGGCCGTGGTGGGGGACGCGGAGTGGGCGTCGTGGACCAGGATCTGCGACTCGTTCTCCGCGGTCACCGTCACGACCTTCAGGTCGCCGGTCTGCGCGTCGCGCACCACGCCGCGTGAGGCGTCCGTACCGAAGCGGATCGGCTGCCCGTGCTCCAGGCGGATCACCGCCTCCTCGGCCTGCTGCTTGTCCTTGAGGGCGTCGAAGGCGCCGTCGTTGAAGATGTTGCAGTTCTGGTAGATCTCGATCAGCGCCGTGCCCCGGTGGGCGGCCGCCTCGCGCAGCACCTGGGTGAGGTGCTTGCGGTCGGAGTCCACCGTGCGGGCCACGAAGGACGCCTCCGCGCCGATCGCGAGCGACACCGGGTTGAAGGGTGCGTCCAGCGAACCCATCGGTGTCGACTTGGTGATCTTGCCGACCTCGGACGTCGGGGAGTACTGGCCCTTCGTCAGACCGTAGATCCGGTTGTTGAACAGCAGGATCTTGAGGTTCACATTGCGGCGCAGGGCGTGGATCAGGTGGTTGCCGCCGATCGACAGCGCGTCGCCGTCGCCCGTGACCACCCACACCGACAGGTCCCGGCGCGACGCGGCCAGGCCCGTCGCGATCGCGGGGGCGCGGCCGTGGATGGAGTGCATCCCGTAGGTGTTCATGTAGTACGGGAAACGGGACGAACAGCCGATGCCCGAGACGAAGACGATGTTCTCCTTGGCCAGGCCCAGCTCCGGCATGAAGCCCTGGACCGCGGCAAGGATCGCGTAATCACCGCAGCCGGGGCACCAGCGCACTTCCTGATCGGACTTGAAGTCCTTCATGGACTGGCGGGCCTCGGCCTTGGGGACGAGTGAGAGCGCTTCGATCGTGCCCGTGCCTTCCGCGGACGTCTCAGGCATCGATGGCCTCCTTGAGAGCCTTGGCAAGCTGTTCCGCTTTGAACGGCATGCCGTTGACCTGGTTGTACGAGTGGGCGTCCACCAGGTACTTCGCCCGGACCAGGGTGGCGAGCTGGCCGAGGTTCATCTCGGGGATCACCACCTTCTCGTAGCGCCCGAGTACCACGCCCAGGTTGCGCGGGAACGGGTTCAGATGGCGTAGATGCGCCTGCGCGATCGACTCGCCCGCGTTGCGCAGACGGCGTACCGCGGCCGTGATCGGCCCGTACGTCGATCCCCAGCCCAGCACCAGCGTCTTCGCCTCGTGCGGGTCGTCGACCTCCAGGTCGGGCACGTCGATGCCGTCGATCTTGGCCTGGCGGGTGCGGACCATGAAGTCGTGGTTGGCCGGGGCATACGAGATGTTGCCCGTGCCGTCCTCCTTCTCGATGCCGCCGATGCGGTGCTCCAGGCCGGGCGTGCCCGGGATCGCCCAGGGCCGGGCGAGGGTCTGCGGGTCGCGCTTGTACGGCCAGAAGACCTCGCTGCCGTCCTCCAGGGTGTGATTCGGGCCCTGCGCGAACTGCACCGTCAGATCCGGCAGCTCGTCCAGCTCCGGGATCCGCCAGGGCTCGGAGCCGTTGGCCAGATAGCCGTCCGACAGCAGCATCACCGGTGTGCGGTACGTCAGCGCGATCCGCGCCGCCTCCAGCGCGGCGTCGAAGCAGTCGGCCGGGGTGCACGGGGCGATGATCGGCACCGGGGCCTCGCCGTTGCGGCCGAACATCGCCTGCAGCAGGTCCGCCTGCTCGGTCTTGGTCGGCAGCCCCGTCGAGGGCCCGCCGCGCTGGATGTCGATCACCAGCAGCGGCAGCTCCAGCGACACGGCCAGCCCGATGGTCTCCGACTTCAGGGCCACGCCGGGACCGGACGTCGTCGTCACCGCGAGCGAGCCGCCGAAGGCCGCGCCCAGTGCGGCGCCGATGCCGGCGATCTCGTCCTCGGCCTGGAAGGTCCGTACGCCGAAGTTCTTGTGCTTGCTCAGCTCGTGCAGGATGTCCGAGGCCGGGGTGATCGGGTACGAGCCCAGGAACAACGGCAGGTCCGCCTGGCGAGACGCGGCGACCAGTCCGTAGGACAGCGCGAGGTTCCCGGAGATATTGCGGTAGGTGCCGACCGGGAAGGCGGTCGTCGCCGGGGCGATCTCGTAGGAGACGGCGAAGTCCTCGGTCGTCTCCCCGAAGTTCCAGCCCGCGTGGAAGGCGGCGATGTTGGCGGCCGCGATGTCGGGTTTCTTGGCGAACTTCGACTTCAGGAACTTCTCGGTGCCCTCGGTCGGCCGGTGGTACATCCAGCTCAGCAGGCCCAGCGCGAACATGTTCTTGCTGCGCTCGGCCTCCTTGCGGGTGAGGTCGAACTCCTTCAGCGCCTCGACGGTCAGCGTGGTCAGCGGCACCGGGTGGAGGCTGTACCCGTCGAGCGAGCCGTCCTCCAGGGGTGAGGTTTCGTACCCCACCTTCTGCATCGCCCGTTTGGTGAACTCGTCGGTGTTGACGATGATCTCCGCACCGCGCGGCAGGTCGCCGATGTTGGCCTTCAGCGCCGCCGGGTTCATCGCGACCAGCACGTTCGGGGCGTCGCCCGGGGTCAGGATGTCGTGGTCGGCGAAGTGCAGCTGGAACGAGGACACGCCCGGCAGGGTGCCTGCGGGGGCCCGGATCTCCGCCGGGAAGTTCGGCAGCGTCGACAGGTCGTTGCCGAACGTCGCTGTTTCCGAGGTGAAGCGGTCGCCGGTGAGCTGCATACCGTCGCCCGAGTCCCCCGCGAAACGAATGATCACCCGGTCCAGCCGGCGGACATCCTTCGCCCCTGCCGGTTTGCGCTGCTCTCCCACGACGGCTTCGTCGGCCTGCTCCGTTGGGCTACTGACCTGGCTGGTCACTGAACTGGACCTCCCTTGAGGCTGTCTGGGCACGGCCTTCCCGCAAGCCTTCCCAGGATCAACCCTACGTCCGCAAAGGTCGCCCTCCCCGGGCCATTCGCATGACGGACATGGATTTGAGACGGCTCTCCACCCTGACTTGTCATGATTTACACGCCCCCCGGCGCTGCTTTTGAAGACGCTCCCTGCTCTTTGTTCGGTTGCCGTGTTCGCGCCTGTTCGGTGGGTGCCGCGAAAGTGGTCACCCATTTGACTGACACGAGGTCAGGCCGTCAGGAGTTCAGATAGGTGAGGACCGCGAGCACGCGCCGGTGATCCCCGTCGCTCGGGGACAGGCCGAGCTTGAGGAAGATGTTGCTGACGTGCTTCTCGACGGCACCGTCGCTCACCACCAGCTGCCGGGCGATCGCGGAATTCGTCCGCCCCTCGGCCATCAGCCCCAGGACCTCCCGCTCTCTCGGGGTCAGCCCCGCGAGGACGTCCTGCTTACGGCTGCGGCCCAGCAGCTGGGCGACGACCTCCGGGTCGAGGGCGGTCCCCCCTTGGGCCACCCGCACGACCGCGTCCACGAACTCCCGAACCTCCGCCACGCGGTCCTTCAGCAGATAGCCGACCCCGCGGCTGGACCCGGCCAGCAATTCCGTGGCGTACCGCTCCTCCACGTACTGCGACAGGACGAGTACCCCGAGTCCGGGGTGTGTCTTGCGCAGCTGTACGGCCGCCCGCACCCCTTCGTCCGTGTGCGTGGGCGGCATCCGTACGTCCGCGACCACCACGTCCGGCAGCTCGTCCTGTCCGTCCAGCTCCGTGATGGTCTTGATCAGGGCATCTCCGTCCCCGACCCCCGCCACGACCTCATGCCCACGGTCGGTCAACAGCCGGGTCAGTCCCTCCCTGAGCAGCACCGAATCCTCGGCGATGACCACCCGCACCCTGTCCTCCACGATCCCCGGCCCCCCGAGCCTTGGTGTTCGGCCGAGCGTCCCCCGGCCCTGTCGTCCCTCGCGACCTCAGTATCCCGCGATCGGGTCTTCCTTATCGGGCCTGTGGACAACCTGCCCGCCCGAGCTCGAATCGCGCGGGAACGAAGGAGGCGTCTTCGAGGCGCATGCTCAGGGCGCGTTCGGTTTTCGGGTCCCACAGGGAGATGCGGTCGCCCTGGGGGCCGAAGGTCACGACGGGGCGGGTGGCGGGCGGGAGGGGGCCGTAGACCGGGGGTTTACCGCTGATGGGGTGGATGCAGACGAAGTGGGATTCGAGGCCGTGGAAGTCGTCGGGGGTGCGGCCGGCGGCGAGGGCGCGCTGGTCGGCGGCGGCCCGGGCGTCGGCGCGTCCCACGGCGACGACGGTCAGCAGCAGCGCGGCCAGGCAACCGAAGGCGATGCCCACCTGCATGGTGTCCGCGAACCGCGTCCCGGCCCGCGCGTACGCGCGGTGGATGAAGCCCGCGGTGCCCATGATCAGGAGGAACCCGGCCAGCGCGCACATGGCGGGGAAGACCCCGGCGCCCAGCAGATCCCACCAGTCGGTCGTGACGGTGTCGTCGGGGAGACCGAAGTGCGAGAGGTACTTGCTCTGGACGATGCCGCCGATGCGCGGCACACCGGCGAGCAGCACGGGCACGGCCAGCGGAATCGTCCACGGCAGAGCGAGGCGTACGGCGGCGGAGTAGAGGACGGCGTGCCGCAGTCCCCAGCCGCCGACCGCGTACGCCAGAGCGAGGGCGACGGCGAGGCCGACGACCAGCGGCCATCCGGGCTTCTCCGGCGCGGCGCCGAAACGGTCGATCACTACCCCGAGGCCCGCCCCCGCCGCACCGCCGATGCCGAGCAGCAGCAACGGAGGTCTGTAGGGCCGGGGGGCCACGGGACGCAGCCTGTACTCGCCCTCGCGGAGGGGCTGGGGGTCGAGTGCCGTGGACAGGGAGCGGATGTCCGGTGTCGCGGGCTGTGGGCCGGTGGGCGGCGTGGTGGGGAGCGGGACGGTGCCCGTTGGCGGGGATTGTGAGCCGGTCCTGGGTGCCGTGGATTGTGCACCGGTACTCGGTGTCGTGGGCTGTGAGCCGGTGTCACGTGCCGGGGCCGGTGAGCCGGCGCCGGGTGTGGAGGGTGGCGAGGCCTGAGGCACGGAGAGGAACCGTTCCGGCCGGTTCTCGCGACTGTCGCGACTCGCTCGGCCCTCCCGGCTCGCCCGGTCCTCCCGGCTCCATCGGCGGTCCCTCAGCACGGCCTGGACCCTGTCCCGTAGGGGAGGCCGGACCGGTACGACTTCCCAGCCCCGGCTGTGCGTCTCCGGCCGGCGCATCAGCGCGGCCTCCCGCGCGATCACGTCCAGCCCGCTCTGCCCGGCCAGCCGCTCCAGCTCCCAGGTGGCCTGCGCGGCCGCCCCTCGCCGCGCCCCCAGCAGCCGTACCTCCACCACCCGGGCCACGTAGGACGGTGTCTGTCCTGCTGCCGGTCCCTCACCGGGCCTCGGCTCCCGGATCGGCCAGCCGCGTCCCTCGAACTGCTCTTCCGCCAGCCTGATCTCGTCCGGGTCGTCCCGTATCTCCACGAGCACCCGCACCCGGTGATCGAACGGCCGCCCCGGTGCGGCCCCCGCCGACGCCGCACCCCCGTCACCGACCTGCGGAACGGGCAGGGGCCCCTCGGCCCGCTGCCCGTACACCCGCCCCCGTATCCGTCCCAGAATCCCGCGCCCGGTCAACGCACCGTCCCCCTGATCCGCCTGCAAACCGCAGATCAGCGTGCCAGCACGCGGCCGATCAGGCGACCAGAACCACGCGGCCCGAACGGCACAGCCCGAACGGCACAGCCCGAACTACGAGGCCCGAACGGCACAGCTCGAACTACGCGGCCCGAACTACGCGGCCCCGGACTACACAGTCCGCCAGGGCAGCTCCGCCGTGACCCGGGTGGGCCCCCCGACCGGCGAGTCCACCACCAGGATCCCGTCCACCGCGTCCAGCCGCTCCGCGAGCCCCGCCAGCCCGGAGCCGCCGGAGACGTCCGCGCCGCCGATCCCGTTGTCCACGACCTGCAGCATCAGCCGGTTCTCCACGCGCCACACATCCACGGCCGCCCAGGTGGCCCGCGAGTGCTTGCTGATGTTCTGGAGCAGTTCCGACACCGTGAAGTACGCGATCCCCTCGATCGCCGGCACCGGCCGGTCCTCCAGATCCACCTGCACCTCCACCGGCACCGTGCACCGCGAGGCCACCGCCGACAGGGCGGCGTCCAGGCCGCGGTCGGTCAGGACCGCCGGATGGATGCCGCGCGCGAGGTCGCGCAGCTCCTGCAGTGCCGTCTTCACCTCGCCGTGCGCCTCGTCGACCATCCGGGCAGCGGCGTGCGGGTCCTCGGCGAGCTTCTCCTTGGCGAGGCCCAGCCCCATGGCGAGGTTGACCAGCCGGGCCTGGGCACCGTCGTGCAGGTCGCGCTCGATGCGGCGCAGGTCGGCGGCGGCCGTATCGACCACGACACCGCGGTCCGACTCCAGCTCCACCACGCGCGTGGCCAGCCGGGACGGCCCGAGCAGGCCGTGCACCAGCAGCCGGTCGACCGTCGTCAGCGCCCGCACGATCCAGGGCGTGGCCAGCGTGAACAGAAGGCCCACCAGCGCGGTGACCGTGATCTCGAAGGGGTTGTCCAGATAGATGTGGTGGGTCTCGTCGCCGTACAGCTGAATACCGTCCTGACCGACCCAGGCCGGGAAGACCCAGAACCACAGCGGATACGTCAGCAGCACCCAGCCGTACGCCCAGAAGTTCAGGGCGACGACGAAGGAGAACACCGCCCACGGGAAGTGCAGGACCGCGTACAGCAGGGCCCGCCACGACGTGCCGCTCTTCAGTACGGCGCCCATCCACGCCATGAAGCCGCGCCGGCGCATCCGCAGCGGTTCCGGATCGGCCACCTCCAGCTTCAGCAACGCACGCGCGCGTGCCCGCTCCAGCGCCCCGAAGCCGCGGCAGCCGACCAGGCCCGCCGCCAGCACCGGGATGCCCAGGAACGTCACCAGCAGTCCGGCGCCCAGCGACACCATCGTGATGGCGTACACGAACAGCACGAGGCTGATCGGGAAGCTCAGCAGCACATATCCGAACTCGCGCCAGCTGCGTGCCTCGAACGGCGCCCGCAGCCCGGCCGGCAGCCGGTGCCGACGCTCACCGCCCTGCTCGGGAAGGCCGCGCTCGGGGAAATCGAGCCCGTGCCCGTAGCCCTGTCCGTACTCCGTGGCCATCGGCGTCGTCCGTTCTCCTCGTCCCGTCAGCCCCGTCGGGGCTGTGCCGTCGTATCTCCACCCTCTCCGAGAGCGGCTGCGCCCGACATGGAGGCCGTCGGCGTCTTGAACGGGGGGTTTTCCCTACCCCTTCTCGGCGGCGCGGTCCCGCCAGGGCAGTTCGGCCGTCACCGTGGTGGGGCCGCCCTGCGGTGACTCGATGACGAACAGACCGTCCACCGCGTCCAGCCGGTCGGCGAGCCCGCGCATGCCCGTGCCGCCGTCGAGGCGTGCGCCGCCGCGGCCGTTGTCCCACACCTGGATCAGCAGCCGGTCGTTCACCCGCCACACATCCACCGACGCGGTCTTGGCCCCACTGTGCTTGCTGATGTTCTGCAGCAGTTCGGAGACGGTGAAGTAGGCGATGCCCTCGATGGCCTGGACCGGTCTGCACTGCAGGTCGACGGTCACCTTCACCGGCACCGTGCAGCGCGAGGCGACCGCCGACAGGGCGGCGTCCAGGCCGCGGTCGGTCAGGACCGCCGGATGGATGCCGCGCGCGAGATCGCGCAGCTCCTGGAGCGCGAGCTTCACCTCGCCGTGAGCCTCATCGACCATGGCCGCCGCCGCGTCGGGGTCCTCCAGGAGCTTCTCCTTGGCCAGGCCCAGTCCCATGGCGAGGTTGACCAGGCGGGCCTGGGCGCCGTCGTGCAGGTCGCGTTCGATGCGGCGCAGATCGGCCGCCGCCGTATCCACGACGACCCCCCGGTCCGACTCCAGTTCGGCGATACGGCGCTCCAGCTCGTCGGAGGGCGACAGCAGGCCGCGCACCATCGCGCGGTCCGCGTTCGCGAGGCCCCGCGCGATGAACGGCAGCACCGGCCACAGTACGAACAGCGAGGTCAGCGTGATGACGAAGGTGAGGATGCCCCAGGGGAGGCGAATGAAGTCGTACAGGATCGTGCGCCAGCCGACCGGGTCCTTCAGCGCCAGCCACAGCTGCGGGAAGAAACCGTTCCTTCCGCCGCGCAACGGCAGCGGACTCGGCTCGTCCACCCGCACCCCGAGCAGCGCACGCGCGCGTGCCCGCTCCAGCTTGCCCAGCTGCCGCGCGCCCACCAGCCCGGCCGCGAGCAACGGGAACCCGATCACCGTCACCGTCAGAAAGGCACCGGTGGACAGCACCGTCACGACGTAGACGAAGCCGAGCAGCGACGACGGAAGGTTCGCCAGGAGATGCGCGATCTCCTTCCAGGTGTGCCGCTCGTAGGCGAAACGGGCCGGCGGCAGCGGTGGCTGCTCGGCTTCGGAGCGCCAGGAGGCGTCCCGTGAAGGGCTGGGGCGTTCGGTCATATGGGCTAGCGTGCCGCGCGCCGCGCCGCCGCGCCATGAGGCGGACCGCCGCCGTCTCCGGGGGAAATCCCCACCCCCGGGCCCGGCCGGGTGCCGCGCTCTTCCCGGGCCGCCGCATATCGACGGGATCTCAAGGCGTGACGGGCTGCTTACGGTGTCTTTAGCAGGGCCTAGACTCCCGTGCGTACAGATCGTCGAACACCGGTGTTCATCGGCGCTCATCGGCGTTCACGAGATCACAAGTCGGAGGACACTGGTCCTAGGGCCGGTTCCTGGGGCATCGGTCACGAGGTCAGGGAGCGAGGGGCGGACGTGTCGGAACAGACCGTCGTCGTCGCGGCGGATGCGCATTACGTCGTCGTCTCGGCGGACTACTTCCAGTCCTACTCGGTCGTCGGACTGCTGGCAGTCATCGGCGTGCTGTTCGTCGCCGTCGCGTTCGGCGCGGGCCGTCTGCTGCGTCCGGTGGTCCCCACGCCCGAGAAACTCCTGACGTACGAGTGCGGCGTCGACCCGGTCGGCGAGGGCTGGGCCCACACCCAGGTCCGCTACTACGTCTACGCCTTCCTGTACGTGATCTTCGCCATCGACTCGATCTTCCTGTTCCCCTGGGCGACGGTCTTCGCCGACCCCGGCTACGGCGCGACGACGCTCGTCGAGATGTTCATCTTCCTCGGCTTCCTGGCCGTGGGCCTGCTCTACGCATACAAGAAGGGCGTTCTGGCATGGACGTGACGCCGGAAGTGAATTCGCCGGAGCCCGTTCTGCTGCCGGAGCCGAAGCGGCTGGGCGCGCTGGCCCGCCTCGCGCCCGAGCCGATGAAGGTGATCCTCAACTGGGGCCGCCGCTACTCCCTCTGGGTCTTCAACTTCGGCCTGGCCTGCTGCGCGATCGAGTTCATCGCCGCGTCGATGGCCCGCCACGACTTCATCCGCCTCGGCGTGATCCCGTTCGCCCCCGGCCCGCGCCAGGCGGACCTGATGGTGGTGTCCGGCACGGTGACGGACAAGATGGCCCCGGCCGTGAAGCGCCTGTACGAACAGATGCCCGAGCCGAAGTACGTCATCTCCTTCGGCGCCTGCTCGAACTGCGGCGGCCCGTACTGGGACTCCTACTCCGTCACCAAGGGCGTCGACCAGATCATCCCCGTGGACGTCTACGTCCCGGGCTGCCCACCACGCCCCGAGGCCCTGCTCCAGGGAATCCTGAAACTCCAGGAGAAGATCGCCCGGGAGTCGCTGGGGGAGCGGTACGGAAGCGAAGCAGGACGCCCGTCGGCTGCAGCGCTGCAGAGTGGGTTGGTTCGGGGGCCGGGGATGGCGCCGGGGAGTGAGGGTGTGGGCGCTGGTGGGCCGGGTGCCGGTGGTGCGGATGCGGATGCGGGTGCCAGCGGTGCTGGTGATGCAAGTGGTGCCGGCAGTGCTGGTGATACGGGTGGTGCCGGCAGTGCTGGTGATACGGGTGGTGCCGGCAGTGCTGGTGATGCGGGTGGTGTCGGAGGCGGTGGCGCGGTGAAGCCGTCGGCCTCGGACGGTGGTGGCGCCGCTGCTGGAGGCGCTGTCGGGGGTAACGGTGCGGGGGAGGCCGACCGATGACGACGACCGGCTGGCTGCCCGCCCCCGTCGAGGATCTGTTCGGCCCGGAGGCCACGGCCGAGGAGTCGTACGAGGTCCTGACGGTCGACGTACCCCCGACCTCTTGGATCGCGGCGCTGCAGACCGCCCGCGACGAGCTGGGCTGTACCTACTTCGACTGGCTGAGCGCGGTCGACGAACCGGGCACCGGCTTCCGCGTCGCCGCCCACGTCGCCGCCCTGTCTCCGCTACGACGCCTCCTGGTCCGCACGACGGTCCCGCACGAGGCACCGACGCTGCCCTCGGCGGTCGGCGTCTACGCGGGCGCGGCCTGGCACGAGCGGGAGACACACGAGATGTTCGGCGTGGTGTTCTCGGACCACCCCGCCCTGAACCACCTACTCCTCCCCGACAACTTCGAGGGCCACCCCCTCCGCAAGGATTTCGTCCTGGCAGCCCGCGTAGCCAAGGCCTGGCCCGGCGCCAAGGAACCCGGCGAGTCCGAACACGGCGGACCGAAACGCCGCCAGATGCTGCCCCCCGGCGTCCCCGACCCCAACGAATGGGGCCCCCTCAAGGGTCAACTCCCCCCTGCCCCGGCCCGCCCGGCCAGAGGCGCCGCGCGCGCAGCGGGCGAACGTCCGGCTCGGGGCGCGGGTGAGCGTCCGGCTCGGGCTGCTGGGGAGCGCCCTGTGCGGCGGGCGCGTACGGCGGCGGAGGGTTCGGCGAGTCAGGCGGTTCAGCCAGATCAGGCGAGTCAGGCGGGCGGGGAGGCGTCTGGGGCTACGGGTCCTGGAGCACCGACGGCGGCTGGGCCACGTCGGGCTCGTTCGGCTGCGGAGGGTTCGGCCAGCCAGGCGGCGTCGGCGGTCGGAGCACCAGAGGGTGCCGCGCCGCGTCGGGCCCGTTCGGCTGCGGAGGGTTCGGCCAGCCAGGCGGCGTCGGCGGTCGGAGCACCGGAGGGTGCCGCGCCGCGTCGGGCCCGTTCGGCTGCGGAGGGTTCGGCCAGCCAGGCGGCGTCGGCGGTCGGAGCACCAGAGGGTGCCGCGCCGCGTCGGGCCCGTTCGGCTGCCGAGGGTTCGGCCAGCCAGGCGGAGGCCTCGACAGGTGGGGCTTCTGCGGAGGCGGAGGCCTCCACAGGGGGAGCCCCTGCGGCTGGTGCGGCGCCACGCCGTGCGCGTACGGCGGCGGAGGAGGGTTCGGTGAGCCAAACCGCCGCTGGAGGAGCCGAGACCTCGGCGGAGGCGGCCGACCCGTCCGAGCCGGGGAGCGGCGCGGCGGCGACCGGAACCGGGACCGGGGCCGGGGCCGGGGCCGGGGCCGGAAAGACGGCCGGGCCGCGCCGGGCGAGGAGCGCCGGTGAGGGCTCGGCGAGCCAGCGGACGGAGGCTTCGGCGGACACGGCGACCGAGGGAGTGGAGGACGGCAGGAACGCGTCCGCAACCGGTGCCACTCCCGCACGCCGCGCGCGCAGCGCAAGCGAAGGCTCGGCGTCGCAGCGCCCGGCATCCAGCACCAGGGCCCCGCGCAGCTCGGACGCCCCCTGGCACCACGCCCGCCCGGCCTTCGACGAGCCGGAACCGGAGCCCGAGCGACGAGCTGAGCCGGCTCCCCAGCCCCAGCCCCAGCCCCAGCTCCAGCCCGAGGCCGAGTCAGCACCGGAGACCTCTGCGGAGCCTGATGCCCCGGAGCCACAGCCCAAGCCCGGCACCGACGAGGCAGGCTCCGACGGGCCCGGCACCGGTGAGGCAGGCTCTGGCGAGGCAGGCTCCGACGGGCCCGGCACCGGTGAGGCAGGCTCTGGCGAGGCAGGCTCCGACGGGCCCCGCCCCGGTGAGGCAGGCTCCGACGGGCCCCGCCCCGGCGAGGCAGGCTCTGGCGAGGCAGGCTCCGACGGGCCCCGCCCCGGCGAGGCAGGCACCGCCACCGCCGGGCAGGCGCCGAAGGCCGAGCCGGTCGTCACTCCCGACGAGCCTCCCGCAACCGGCGGCGAGGACGCCGAACCTCAGCAAGAGCCCGGGGCCGTACCCACCCCCGAGCCCGGCCCGTCCGACCCCGCGGGCACCCCCGAAGCCGGAGATCCCGCAGAACCCACCGGCGACCGCACCGACCCCGCAGGAGGCCCGCAGTGAACGACGCGCTCGACGTCACCCTGCGACTCCTGATCGTCTTCGTCGTCTTCCTCACGTTCCCCCTGATCATCGGCCAGACCGAGCACAAGGTGATGGCCCATATGCAGGGCCGTCTCGGCCCGATGTACGCCGGCGGTTTCCACGGCTGGGCCCAACTGGTCGCCGACGGTGTGAAGTTCGCGCAGAAGGAAGACATCGTCCCGGCCGGCGCGGACCGCCGTATCTTCCAGCTCGCCCCCGCCGTCGCCCTCCTCCCGTATCTGCTCGTCCTCCTCGCCATCCCCATCGGCCCGAGCGAGGGCGCGGTCGGCGAGGTCATCGACGCGGGCGTCTTCTTCGTGCTCGCCGTCATGGGCGTCGGCGTCCTCGGCGCACTCATGGCCGGCTGGGCCTCCGCCAACAAGTTCTCCCTCCTCGGCGGCCTGCGCACCGCCGCCCAGCTCCTCGCCTACGAACTCCCCATGCTGCTGACCGCCGCCTCCGTCGCGATGGCGGCCGGCACCGTCTCCCTCCCCGGCATCCTCGACGCGTTCGAGTGGTGGTGGCTGCCCTGGCAGATCGTCGGCGCGATCGTCTTCTTCGTGGCCGGCCTGGCCGAACTCCAGCGCCCGCCCTTCGACATGCCCGTCGCCGACTCGGAGATCATCTTCGGCGCCTATACCGAGTACACCGGTCTCCGCTTCGCGCTCTTCCTCCTCGCCGAATACGCCGGAATCGTCGTCCTGTGCGGCCTGACCACCGTCCTCTTCCTGGGCGGCTGGCACGGTCCCTGGGGCGCCGACGGACTCGGCTGGGTCTGGACCCTGCTGAAGACGGCCGTCCTCGCCTTCATCGTGATCTGGCTCCGCGTCACCTATCCCCGCCTGCGTGAGGACCAGCTCCAGAAGCTCTCCTGGACCCTCCTCGTCCCCCTTTCCCTCGCCCAGATCGCCCTCACCGGCGTCGTCAAGGTGGTGATCCAGTAACCATGGCCCCCATCCCTGGAAGTGGCCTGGCCAAGGGCCTGGCCGTCACCCTCCGCACGATGACGAAGAGGTCCGTCACCGCGCAGTACCCGGACGTCCAGCCCGACCTCCCGCCCCGCACCCGCGGTGTGATCGGCCTGTTCGAGGAGAACTGCACGGTCTGCATGCTGTGCGCCCGGGAGTGCCCGGACTGGTGCATCTACATCGACTCCCACAAGGAGACGGTCCCGGCGGCGACCCCCGGCGGCCGCGAACGCAGCCGCAACGTCCTCGACCGCTTCGCCATCGACTTCTCCCTGTGCATGTACTGCGGTATCTGCATCGAGGTCTGTCCTTTCGACGCCCTGTTCTGGTCCCCGGAGTTCGAGTACGCCGAGACCGACATCCGCGAGCTCACCCATGAACGTGACAAGCTCCGCGAGTGGATGTGGACCGTCCCGGCGCCGCCCGCCTTGGATCCCGGCGCGGAGGAACCCAAGGAGATCGCAGCCGCCCGCAAGACCGCCGAGAAGCTGGCCGCCGCGCAGGCCGAACCGCAGGACGGAGAGTCGTGAGCCCTGCCGCCGCCAGCCACGGTTTCCTCTCCCCGACCGGCGTCGAGATCGCCTTCCTCCTCGTCGGCCTGGTCACCTTCGGCGCCGCTTTGGTCACCGTCACCACCCGGCAGCTGGTGCACGCCGCCCTGTGGCTGGTGGTCACACTCGGCGGCCTCGCCGTCGAGTACCTCCTGCTCACCGCGGAGTTCATCGCCTGGGTGCAGGTCCTCATCTACGTGGGTTCCGTCGTCGTCCTCCTTCTGTTCGGTCTGATGCTCACCAAGGCCCCCATCGGCCGCTCCCCGGACGCCGACTCCGGCAACCGCTGGGCAGCCCTCGCGGTGGCCGTCGCCGCCGCGGCCGCCCTGGTCTGGGTGGTCGTCGACGCCTTCCGCACGACCTGGATCGACCTCGACGGCCCTGCCGCCGGCTCCACCCGCGCCACCGGCGAGAGCCTGTTCCAGAACTGGGTCCTCCCCTTCGAGGGCCTGTCCGTCCTTCTCCTCGCCGCCCTGGTCGGCGCGATCGTCCTGTCCCGCAAGGCGAAGTCCGATTCGAGCTCTCCCCCGGTGAACTCCCGAGCCGTGCCCGGGAGTTCCCCATCCGTCCCCGATTCCCGCAATCACCCGATCGGGCGAAATGGGTCGGTCGAGGGAACCAAGTCGGCCGAGCAGGAAGGCGCCCGCTGATGCACCTCGCCTATCCCGCCGTACTCTCCGCTCTCCTCTTCTGCACCGGCCTGTACGGCGTACTCGCCCGCCGCAACGCGATCCTGGTCCTGATGTCGGTCGAGCTGATGCTCAACGCCGTCAACCTCAACCTGGTCGCCTTCGACGTCTGGCTCAGCAGGGCCGCCGAGGAGACCCTGCACTCAGGCCAGGCCCTGACCCTGTTCACCATCACCATCGCCGCCGCCGAGATCGGCATCGGCCTGGCGATCGTCCTCGCCGTCCACCGCAACCGCGGCACCTCGGACATCGACAAGCTCCGCGACACCGCCGAGGGTCACGAAACCGACGGCCCCGACCACGACGCCCTCACAGCCGGGCAGGCCGAGAAGGCTGAGGCCACCGCGTGACCACGACCACCCTCGCCGTACTCGTCCCCCTTCTTCCGTTCCTGGGCGCCGCGGCCGGCCTGCTCCTGGGCCGCACGGCCCCCGGCTTCGTCCGCCCGCTCGCCGTCCTGCCGACGCTCGTGTCCCTCGTGTTCGCCGCGGTGGTCGCCGTGCGCCAGGGCGGCGACCAGGCGATCAACGCCGCCACCGAACTCACGCCCACCGGCTCGGTCCCGATCGACCTCGCCCTGTACATCGACGGCTTCGCCGCCCTCGTCGCCGTACTCGTCGGTGTCGTCGCGACCTGCGTGCAGATCTACTCGACGGGCTACCTGCGCGACGACCCGCGCTACCCCTCCTACGCCGCGCTCGTCTCCCTGTTCACCTCCGCGATGCTGCTCGTCGTCTACTCCGGCGACCTGATGGTGCTGCTGGTCGGCTGGGAGATCATGGGCATCTGCTCGTACTTCCTGGTCGGCCACTACTGGGAGACCCCGGAGGCCCGCGCCGCCTCCATCAAGGCCTTCCTGGTGACCAAGCTCGGTGACGTCCCCTTCCTCATCGGCCTGTTCGCGCTGGCCACCGACGCCGGGTCCTTCCGCATCACGAAGGTCCTCGGCACCGTCGCGAGCGGCGGGCTCGACCACCCGACGCTGATCGCCCTGCTGCTCCTCGCGGGCGTGGCGGGCAAGTCGGCGCAGTTCCCGCTGCACACCTGGCTCCCCGACGCGATGGCCGGCCCGACGCCCGTCTCCGCGCTGATCCACGCCGCGACGATGGTCGCCGCCGGTGTCTACTTCGTCGCCCGTCTCCTCCCGGTCTTCGAGGCCTCGCAGGCCGCGATGATCGTCCTCGCCGTGATGGCCGCCATCACGATGGTCGGCTCCGGTCTCGCCGCGCTCGCGCAGGACGACATCAAGCGCGTCCTCGCCTACTCGACAATCGGCCAGCTCGGCTACATGACCGGCGCCCTGGCCGTCGCCGACCGCGGTGCCGCTGTCTTCCACCTCCTCTCGCACGGCGCCTTCAAGGCGCTGCTGTTCCTCGCGGCCGGCGTGATCATCCACGCCGCCGGCACCAACTCGCTGGCGGCCATGTCCCGTATGGGCCACCTGCGCGACCGCGTCCCCGACGCCTACTGGACGATGACCGTGGCGCTCCTCGCGCTCGCCGCGATCCCGCCGTTCAGCGGCTTCTTCTCCAAGGAGTCCGTCCTCGGCGCCGCCGAACACGTCGCCACCGGCCACACCGAGCATGCCCCCGGCCCTGCGGGCTGGCTCGTCCTCGTCGCCGGCCTGCTCACGGCCCTGCTCACCGCCGCCTACGCGATGCGCCTGTGGTTGCTGGCCTTCCGCGGCCGGGGCGCCGAGGCCCCCGACCACGGCAGGCAGCCGCTGACGATGACCGTGGTGCTGTGGGTGCTCGCCGTGCCGTCCCTCGCCGTCGGAGCGCTCGCCTACCCCGTGCTCCCCGACTGGTTCGACGGCCGCGACCTCACCCCGACCCTCACCACATCCGTGCTCGGCACCGGCGTGGCCCTCGTCGGAGGCATCGTCACCTACGCCGCCTGGCGCCACACCACCGCGCTCGCCGCCCGTGTCCCGCTGGGCGCTGTCGCGGCCCACCCCGAGGGCGACGCCGCCAAGGTCGAGGCCGAGGCCATCGCCAGCCACGCGCCCGCATACGGGGGGGTGGCCTACGCACCGGACCCGTCGGACCCCGGCCGACTGCTGCTCGGCCCGCTGCACCGGCACGCGGCCGTCGGCTTCCACCTCGACGCCGTGTACCGGACGTTGTTCGTCCGCCCGGTGCAGGGCGGCGCGAGTCTCGTCAGGTTCCTCGACCGCGAAGTCGTCGACACCTATGTACGAGGCGCGGGGGCTCTACCCCGCTGGCTAGGCATCGCCGTACGGCGCGCCCAGACCGGCAACGTGCAGACCTATGTGAGCGCGCTGCTCGCCGGCACCGTCGTCCTCGCGGTCGCCGCCGTCCTTGTCGCCACGGGAGCGTGAGCAGGCGTGATCGATATCAACGAGTCCGTGATGCAGTTCCTTCTGGCGTTCGTCGTCGTCGGCCCGCTCCTCGGCGCCGCCGCCGCTCTTCTGCCCGCCCCGCCCGGGCTGAAGGGGAAGTCGCCCGAACAGGCGGTGCTCCGGCACGGCGTAACCGTCACCGGTGCGGTCCTCATCGCGGCGATCGTCCTCGCGCTCGGCTTCGACCACGACCAGCCGTCGAAGATGCAGGCCAGCACGGACATCAGCTGGATCCCCGCACTAGACGTGCGCATCCACCTCGGCATCGACGGCATCTCCCTCCCCCTTGTCGTCCTGACCGCGCTGCTGACCTTCCTCTGCGCGCTCTACTCGTACTTCAAGATGCCCTCGGGCCCGACCCCGAAGGCCTTCGTCGCACTGCTGCTCGTCCTGGAGTCCGGCACCCTCGCCACCTTCGCCGTCCTCGACCTGCTGCTGTTCTTCCTCGCCTTCGAGATGGTCCTGATCCCGATGTACTTCCTCATCGCCCGCTGGGGCGGTGAGGGCCGGGCCGCGGCCGCCTGGAAATTCATCCTGTACACGCTGCTCGGCTCCGTGGTCATGCTCCTCGGCCTGCTCCTGATCGGAATCAAGGCGGGCACATTCGACATGGTGGCACTCGCCACTGACAACGGCCGGTCACTGACCGCATCCGTGCAGGTCATCGCCGTTTTGGCGATCGGGCTCGGGCTCGCGGTCAAGACGCCGATGTGGCCGCTGCACAGCTGGCTGCCCGACGCCCACACCGCCGCGCCGACCGTCGGCTCGGTCCTGCTGGCCGGCGTCCTGCTGAAGATGGGCACGTACGGGTTCGTCCGCATCCTGCTGCCGATCACCCCCGACGGCTTCGCCGACTTCGCGCCGTATCTCGCCGCCTTCGCCGTCGTCGGGATCATCTACGGATCCCTGGCCTGCCTCGCCCTCGCCAAGCGGGGTGCGAAGGGCGACCTCAAGCGCCTCATCGCCTACTCCTCCGTCGGCCACATGGGCTTCGTCCTGCTCGGCATCGCCACGATGACCCCGACCGGCGTGAACGGCGCCCTGTTCGCCAACATCGCCCACGGCCTCATCACCGGCCTGCTGTTCTTCCTGGTCGGCGCGCTGAAGGACCGTACCGGCACGACCGACCTCGACGCGCTCGCCGAGCAGACCGGCGCCGCGCTGTACGGCAAGGCTCCGCGCCTCGGCGGCCTGCTCGCCTTCGCCGCGGTCGCCTCGCTCGGGCTGCCGGGCCTCGCCGGGTTCTGGGGCGAGATGCTCGCACTGTTCGGCGCGTTCGAGCCCGCCGCCGGCCTCAGCCGCCCGGCCTTCCTCACCTTCATGACGATCGGCGCCTTCGGCACCCTGCTCACCGCCGCGTACCTGCTCGTCGTGGTCCGCCGCGTGTGTATGGGCGCCGTACCGCAGGAAGCCCCGAGGCTCACCGATGTCCAGAGCTACGAGTTCGCGGCCTGGACCCCGCTCGTCGCCCTCACCGTCGTCGCCGGACTGTGGCCGAAGACCCTCCTCGGCCTCACCGACCCGGCCGTGCAGCAGCTCCTCGCAGGAGGCACCCGATGAGCTCCCTGGCCCAGCCCCTGGCCGAGTCGCTGGTCCAGTCCGTCGACTGGCTCGCCATCGCGCCGCCCACCGTCGCGGCGGTCGTCGCGCTCGTGGTCCTCGTCGCCGACCTGTTCCTGGCAGAGAGCAGGAAAGCCCTGCTCGGCTGGGTGTCCGTGGCCGGCCTGGCAGCCTCGGCGCTCCTGCTGCTGCCCCTCCTGGACGGCGACCGCTCCACCTTCTGCCTCTCCGGTGACCCCGGCACCTGCAGCTACACCGCCGACCGCTTCACCCTCGTCATCCAGTTCCTGGTTCTCGGCGGCGCCCTCCTCGCGGCCCTTCTGTCGGTCACCGCCCTCAGGGACGCCAAGAAGGAACTGCCCGAAGGGGAGTTCTGGTTCCTGCTGCTCTCCTCCGCAGCCGGAGCCGCCCTCCTGCCCGCCTCCCGGGACCTGGCAACGCTCATCGTCGCCCTCGAAGTCGCCTCGCTCCCCGCCTTCGCGCTGGTCGGCCTGCGCCACGGCGACCGCAAGTCCTCCGAAGCGGCCCTGAAGTTCTTCCTGTCCTCGGTCACCGCGACCGCGGTCAGCCTCATGGGCATCAGCTTCGTGTACGCCGCCACGGGCACCCTCTACCTCACCCGGATCGCCGAGCGGATCCAGAACGTCGACGCGCAGCTTCAGATCCTCACCCAGACCGGAGTCGTCCTCACCCTGATCGGCTTCGCCTTCAAGACGGCCGCCGTGCCCTTCCATTTCTGGGTGCCGGACACCTATGTGGGTGCGCCCCTGCCGGTCGCCGCCTATCTGTCGGTCGTCGGCAAGGCGGTCGGCTTCACCGGCCTGATCCTCATCACGATCATCGCCCTCCCCTCCTACGCCGACGTCTGGGGCCCCGCCCTCGCGGCGCTCGCCGCCCTCACCATGACCGTCGGCAACGTCGGCGCCCTGCGCCAGCAGGCCACGCGCGCGTACAGCGCGGTACGTCTGCTCGCCTGGTCCTCCGTCGGCCAGGCCGGCTACCTCCTGGTGCCGATCGCCGCCGCCGCGTACTCCGACGACCCCGAGCGGTCCATCGGCTCCACCGTCGCCTACGCCCTCATGTACGCCGCCGTGAACCTCGGCGCCTTCGCGGTGGCCGCACTGGTCGGCCGTACAAAGCCGCTCAACCGCGTCAGCGACTACCGCGGTCTGTACGCGCGCAACCCGCTGTCCGCCCTGATCCTGGCCTTCTTCCTGCTCTGCCTCGCCGGACTCCCGCCGGGCATCATCGGCCTGTTCGCCAAGGTCACCGTTTTCTCGGCAGCCGTCGACGCGGGCCTCGGCTGGCTGGCCGTGGTCATGGCCGTCAACGTCGTGATCGCGCTGTTCTACTACCTCCAGTGGACGGCCCTGCTGTTCCGCGCTCCCGAGGGCGAGCCCGTCAAGCACCTCCTGCCCGCCCCCGTGACGGCCACGATGGCTCTCACCGGCGTGCTCGGCATCGTCCTGTCGGGAGCGCCCCAGCTGATCCTGCGCTTCGCCGACACCGGGCTTTTCTGAGCCCTGGCGCATTCCGCACGCGCGTGTGGAGCACCCCACGCCCCACGCGCGTGCCGGAGCCTTCACCCGGACGGCCCATGCCCGCCGCCGTACGGACAAGGGAACCCGTGGCCCTCGCCTGGCGTTGACCAGTACGGAAGGGTCCACTGGACGTGACACCACGGCACCAGTGGCACCGCAGATCGAGCAGCAAAGGGTTCCCCTGCCGCACCACTTGGAGGGCGTACCGTGCACCGCCGGCACAACGGGCTCAGGACCGCAGTCCTCCTCGGGGGACTGTCCGCACTCATCATCGTCATCGGCAGCTTCTTCGGCCGCATGGGGCTCGTTGTCGCGGTCCTGATCGCGCTGGGTACGAACGCGTACGCGTACTGGAACAGCGACAAGCTGGCGCTGCGCGCGATGCGGGCCCGCCCGGTCAGTGAGTTCGAGGCCCCGGCGCTGTACCGCATGGTCCGCGAGCTCTCCACGCAGGCCCGCCAGCCCATGCCCCGCCTGTACATCTCCCCGACGGAGGCGCCGAACGCGTTCGCGACCGGCCGCAACCCGCGCAATGCCGCCGTGTGCTGCACCGAAGGAATCCTGCGCATCCTCGACGAGCGCGAACTGCGCGCCGTCATCGGTCACGAACTCAGCCACGTCTACAACCGCGACATCCTGATCTCGTCGGTCGCCGGAGCCCTCGCCTCGGTGATCATGTTCCTGGTCAACTTCGCCTGGCTGATCCCGATCGGCCGCTCCGACGACGACGAGGGCCCCGGCATCCTCGGCCTGCTGCTGATCATGATCCTGGGCCCGCTGGCCGCCACACTCATCCAGCTGGCCATCAGCCGCTCCCGGGAGTACGAGGCCGACGCGTCCGGAGCCCAGCTCACCGGCGACCCGCTCGCGCTCGCCAGTGCGCTGCGCAAGCTCGAACTCGGCACCAAGCAGCTGCCGCTGCCCCCCGAGCCCCGCATCGAGACCGCCAGTCACATGATGATCGCGAACCCCTTCCGCCCGGGTCAGGGGTTGTCCAGAATGTTCTCTACACACCCGCCGATGGCGGACCGTATCGCCCGGCTCGAAAAGATGGCAGGCCCCCCACAGTGAAGACCATCCTCAACGTCATCTGGCTCGTTCTGAGCGGCTTCTGGCTGTTTCTCGCCTACCTGCTCGCGGGCCTCCTGCTCTGCATCACCATCATCGGCATCCCGTTCGGCATCGCTGCCTTCCGTATCGGCGTCTACGCCCTGTGGCCCTTCGGGTACACCACGGTCGAGCGCCGCGACGCCGGAGCACCCTCCTGCGTTGGCAACGTCCTGTGGCTGATCCTCGCGGGCTGGTGGCTGGCCATCGGCCACATCGTCACGGGCCTCGCCCTCTGCATCACGATCATCGGTATCCCGTTCGGCATCGCCAACTTCAAGCTGATCCCGGTGTCGCTGTTTCCGCTGGGCCGCGAAATCGTGCCGACGGACCAGCCGTTCTCGTCGCGCTGGTAGCCGGTGGGACAGGGGCGGTAGCCGCAGGGTTTTCCACAACGCTGCGGTTGTCCACAGGCCGCCCCGATTGTCAGTGGCGGCTTGCATCATGAATGCATGACCGAGAACGAGCAGTTGCTGACGAAGGTGGCGGACAAGGCCGGCAACACCCGTCCGTGGGGCTGGCCTTCGCTCCCCGAGCCTGTGGACGCGGCCACCCTGGCCCGCGCCGAGGCCACCCTCGGCTTCCGCCTGCCCCAGCTGCTCGCCGACCTCTACCTGCGTATAGGAGACGGCGGATTCGGCCCGGAGTACGGCCTGTTGCCCCTGCTCGACAGCCCTCCGTCCGGTGAGCCCGCCGCGGTCACGCAGTACCTCGCCAACCGCGAGAGCACCCGCAAGGACCCTGACTGGCCCTGGCCCGAAGGCGTCCTTCCGATATCCCACTGGGGCTGCGCGATGTACGCGTGCGTGGACTGCCGCAGTCCACAGGCCACCGTCCTGCTCTTCGAACCGAACGCCGACGACGCCGACCAGGCGTGGTATGTCGACGCCCCGAGCCTCACCGACTGGCTGCGCGCCTGGGTCGACGGCACGGGTTGGTACGAGGAGATGAACGAGGAGCTGGAGATGGCCCCTTGGGCCGACTTCCGCATACGTACGGCGGTGGCACGGACGTCCTGAGCAGGCCTGCACCAACGCCTGGCGACTCGGTCGACGGGCGCTGAGCGGACCGCTCGTTGCCGAGTGGGCCGATCGTGACGGCGTGCCGAGTGGACCCATGACGTCGATCGACCCGCGCCGCATACGGACGCTGAAGAGACCGGGCGACTTCTCGTGCTTCGCGCCCTCAGCGAGGTCCAGCGGCCATACCTACCGGTCTACTCCCCGCCACCCGACCGCTCCACCACCCACCGCCGCACGCCGTACGCGATCACACCCACCGCCGCACGCCGTACGCGATCACACCCACCGCCAGCACGCCCGCACCGGCAACGACCGATGCCCCCGGAAGGGAGAACGCCAGCACCACGCAGCCGAGGAGCCCGACCGCCGGCACGAGCCGTGCAGTCGGCTTCGGGTCGAGCGTCCAGGCCGAGGCATTGGCCACGGCGTAGTACGCCAGCACACCGAAGGAGGAGAACCCGATCGCGCCCCGCACGTCCACCGTGGCGGCCAGGACCGCGACCACCGCACCCACGGCCAGTTCGGCCCGGTGCGGTACCTGGAAGCGCGGATGCACAGCCGCCAGGGCGCCGGGCAGATGACGGTCACGGGCCATGGCCAGCGTCGTCCGCGAGACGCCCAGGATCAGAGCGAGCAGCGAGCCCAGCGCGGCGACGGCCGCACCCACCCGTACCACGGGCGCCAGCCCCGGCACGCCGGCCGCCCGCACCGCGTCGGCCAACGGCGCGCCCGCTTCCCCGAGACCCTCCGCTCCCAGCACGGAAAGGACGGCAACCGCCACACACGCGTACACCACCAGCGCGATGCCCAGAGCCAGCGGAATCGCCCGGGGGATGGTGCGCGCCGGATCCCGCACCTCCTCACCGAGGGTCGCGATCCGCGCGTACCCGGCGAAGGCGAAGAACAGCAGCCCCGCCGCCTGCAGCATCCCGCCCACGCCGCCCGAGACCCCGACGTCCAGGCGCCCGGCATCGGACTCCGCGGACCCCAGACACACGACCACCACACAAGCGAGGACAGCCAGGACCACCGCAACGATCGCCCGCGTCAGCCAGGCGGACTTCTGCATGCCGCCGTAGTTCACCGCGGTCAGTGCCACCACGGCCGCGACCGCCACCGCGTGTGCCTGCCCCGGCCAGACGTAGGCGCCCACGGTGAGCGCCATCGCCGCACAGGAGGCCGTCTTGCCCACCACGAACGACCAGCCCGCGAGATACCCCCAGAACTCCCCGAGCCGCTCCCGGCCGTACACATACGTGCCGCCGGAGGCCGGATACAGGGCGGCCAGCCGCGCCGACGACGTGGCGTTGCAGTAGGCGACCACGGCGGCGACCGCGAGCCCGAGCAACAGCCCGGATCCGGCCGCGTGCGCGGCCGGCGCCAGGGCGGCGAAGATCCCGGCCCCGACCATCGAGCCGAGTCCGATGATCACTGCGTCCCCGACCCCCAGGGTGCGCCGCAGCTCGAAAGCAGAACTGGAGCCCGTCATGGTCCGATCCTTACTGATCAGTGCAACCGAGGAGTGCCACGGTGACGTCTTCTTCTTCAACAAGGCACGAACAAGCGCGCCATGAGCCGGTCTCAGTGCCAAGTGGCACACGGCGCGAAAAGCACACGCACGTCGCGCCACGCACAGCCTGTCCGCACCGAAATCACACAGGTCGGACAGTGAAAGCACAGCGCGGAAGGGCAGGTTCAGGGCATGACCATCATCAGCTGGATCATCCTGGGGCTGTTGGCCGGGGCCATCGCCAAGTTCCTGCTGCCGGGCCGCGACCCGGGCGGCTTCATCGGTACGACGATCATCGGTATCTCCGGCGCGTTCATCGGTGGCTGGATCTCATCCCGCTGGCTGGACCACCCGATCACCAAGGACTTCTACGACGGCGCCACCTGGGCCGCCGCCATCGGCGGCTCGCTCGTGCTCCTGATCGCCTACCGCATCCTGTTCGGCCACTCGCGCAACTGAGCCAGGAGCACACCCCAGACCGCAGCCAGCAGGCGAGAAGGGTGGGCACCCTCGGGGGGTGCCCACCCTTCCTCGTCACTCCTGTGGCCTACGACCGTGAGTCAGCGGCTCACCGGTAGTTCACGAACTGCAGCGCGAAGTCGAAGTCCTTGCCCTTCAGCAGGGCGATCACGGCCTGCAGGTCGTCCCGGCTCTTCGAGCTGACCCGCAGCTCGTCGCCCTGGACCTGTGCCTTCACGCCCTTCGGGCCCTCGTCACGAATGATCTTCGCCACCTTCTTCGCGTTCTCCTGGGAGATGCCCTCCTCGATCGACGCGAAGATCTTGTACTCCTTGCCCGAGAGCTGGGGCTCGCCCGCGTCCAGGGCCTTCAGCGAGATCCCGCGCTTGATCAGCTTGGACTGGAAGACGTCGAGGACAGCCTTCACCCGGTCCTCGGAGTTCGCCTCCATCAGGATCTTGTCACCGGACCACGAGATCGAGGCACCCACGCCCTTGAAGTCGTAGCGCTGCGAGATCTCCTTGGCGGCCTGGTTGAGGGCGTTGTCGACCTCCTGCCGCTCGACCTTCGAGACGATGTCGAAACTGGAGTCGGCCATGTGCTGTGGCTCCTTGTATCGGGGTGCGTGTGGGGTGCGTGTCGGCGGGCGTGGGGGTGGCCGCCGAGCCCGGGGCAGGCCCCGGACCGCATCCGGACAAGCCTAGCCACCCCTGGTCCTCAGAGAGGCGATCAATCGGGTGGCGAAGCACCCCTACGCATCGGGTATTGTTTACGTCGTTGCCAGGGAGCACCGCCGAAAGGCGGTTCGAACGAGGCAGCAAACCCGGCGGTGTGCCCGAGCGGCCAAAGGGAGCAGACTGTAAATCTGCCGGCTCAGCCTTCCCAGGTTCGAATCCTGGCGCCGCCACACGGGAACTAGGGGCCCTGTGACCTGCCGAAATGGCAGCTCACAGGGCCCTTAGTCATGTGCTCTGGCGATCGGCGAACTGTCTCACTCTGTCTCGCGTTCGAACGCCTCGTCTCGGACTCTGTGGACGGGGCGTGGACGGGATTTTCAGCCCCTCACGCGCTCTGGCCCAGTCGGGCAGAGATCTTGGCGTTCGCGGCCTCGTCTCCGTCCTTGAGGAACTTGGCGTATACGCGGAAGAGCACGGCCACGCTGTGTCCGGCGCGCTCCGCCACAAGCTGAGGTTCGACGCCGGAGCTGAGCCACGTGGACACCGCAGCATGACGAAGGTCATACGGCCGCTTGGCCAACACCGACTCGAACTCTGTAGGGGCCAGGGCTCGCGAGCGAGCCTCAGCCCAGACTTCGCCATAACCGGTGTCTTGGATCAGCCCGCCGCGCATCGTCTGGAACACCCGACCGTCAGGGGATGTGCCGTACGCAGTGAGATGCCACCGCAGCAACGCGACCAGTTCAGGCGGAATCGGCACGCGTCGCACCGCCTTGCGTGGCCGATGCTTCAGTCCCTTCTTCTCGTGTGCCTCGCCACTGTCCGTCCAGGCCGTACCGGAGCGGGGGCGTGTCTCACGGAGTCGGAGCAGACCCCACCCACGACGCGGCAAGTCGCAGTCCCCGACTCGCAATCCGATGACTTCGGCCGGCCGTGCAGCTGCGTAGTACATGCAGCCGAAGAAAGCCATGAGCCGTCGGCCGCGCTTGCTCTGATCCCGCACAGCAGCCAGTAGCTTCGCCGCTTGGGCGGGATTCGGCACGCATTCCGGATCTACCTCCTCTACAACCTGCTCGGGTGCTGTCCACTTGACCCGGTCCAACGGGTTGTCGCTGAGCAATTCAGCGTCTACTGCGAATTCGAGTGAGTTATAGAAGATTGCGCGCTTTCGGCTGATTGTTCCCGGCGCTGCGGTTGTGCCGTCCAGCTTCTTTGACAACGCGCTCAGGGCGGCCCGAACGACAAGCCGGTCGGACAGTGCGGACATGGGGAGTGACTTGCGCTTGAACCAGTCCAGAACCTTGACCACGTCAGCAGGGGTTTCCTCGTCCCACCGGTTCTTGTTGAAGGCCCAACTGTAGAGAGCACGTCGGACGTCTCTCTTGTCCGGCATTCCCTTGGTGTCCTTCACCAAGGCGGGCGTCACTGTGGCCATGGCCTCAGCCAGCGTGCGGCGGGTGTTGCCGGGGGAGTCGTCCCACTTCATCGCGATGTAGTTCCGGGCGTGCTCGTACCACGAGATGTCCCGGTTCTTGTCGACCATGGATTTCGGCAGACCGCTGTCCACGTCGAACGGCTCGCCGTCGCGCGCCGCCGTGATGAGTTGGGCCCGGCGGCTGTCCGCCAGGCCCTGAGTGAGGAACGACTCCGAATGGGGGCGGGTGCCCACCTTCCAACGGAGTTGATAGGGCTTCCGGTAATCACGCTTCCGGATGGCCCAGATCTTGACGGTGTAGCTCCACTCAGTCACGCGGCTTCCAATTCTTCCTTGAAGGCGTCCAGGACACTCCGGCGCACGCAAATGCGGCCGGACGGTGTACGGCGGGCTTCCGGCGCGTAACCGCGATCGCGCCACCGGTACCAGGTGGCACGACTGATGCCGATCTCTTCCAATGCGTCGGGTAGGGGTACCAGTTCGTCCTTCGGCGCACGGCGCCGACGGGTCGGGGGGCTCATGCTGGAATCTCCTCGGGGCGGGAGGCGGGGCGGGGGTGTGGGTGGCATCACGATGCTGTGGCGTGCGGCCCGCCCTTGCGGAGGGCAGGGGCAGCGGTGTCCGATAGGCGCCATGACTGAAGCGTTAGCGGCCCCTGGGGGCGCAGATGGATCGGACGACCAGGACCTTCTGTACCGGGACGGGGAGTGGACTCGGATTCCGTCCCCGATATCGAGTGAGGGAGACTGGGACAAGGCAGTCTCTGAAGCCGGATACAAGGAATTTTTCGGGTCTGGGGACCCGGATTCGAACTACGTGACCATCCATCTGTACCGGGGGCCGTCGAACTACCTGATCGATCTGTCATCGAATGTGTCGAGCGAGGTGGTGTATGCCGCCACGTTGCCGGACGCGATGGACCTTCTCGCCAAGTGGATGCCAGTCGTCACCTCGGCGAGCTTGGGTTGTTTGCTTACCGAGCTTGACCAAGGCGAATCAGCGCTGGGCCAGTTGATCGCCAAGGCTGTCGGGAAGCAGTGAGGCCGCTTGGCCGCCGGGGCCCTCGGCGGGTTTGAGGCGGGTGTCCGCTCGTAGCGCCAATCGGTGGGGCTAACAATGCTGTGGGTCGCGGACCATCGCGGACCACCTTGTTTGACCTGCGGTTTTGGTGGGGTGACTGCGCGGACCATCGCGGACCACGGAGCTTCGGCCGGTCCGCGATGGTCCGCTCTGCGCTTTGGTGTAATCCGCAGGTCATGAGGGGTGGTCCGCGATGGTCCGCGACCCGGCGGATTGTGGAACTAGCTCTGGCCGGCGGCGCAGAGAGCGACCCCGGTGTAGGTGCGTACCCGGCTTTCGCCGTCGCGGGGGCGGGTGAGGGTGAGTTGGGGGATGACGGAGAGCAGGTTGCGGCCGAAGACCTGTTTGGTGCCGGGGCGGACGTTGTTGTCTTCGGCCCACTCGCGCCAGACCGTCCACAGGGCGTCTACGGGCACGGAGCAGGTGGGTCCGGTGGTGCAGCGTTCCCGGATGAACGCGGACGTGGGCGAGGCGGTGTCCTGCATGGTGGTGACCGCCTCGCGGCTCGATGCCGGTTCGGTGATCCGGGCCGTGCGCTGAAGACGCGCGAGGCCTTCTAGAGCCCAGTTGAGGATGCCGGGCATCTCGGCGGTGAGCCGGTCGAAGAGGGTGGGGTCTTCCTTGCCCAGCCAGGACACCCGCATGTTGAGCAGGACGAAGCGGCGGGCGATGACGCCGGAGGAGTCGCCGAAGTGCGGCAGTTCGTTGGACAGGATCACCAGCCGGGTCGGCAGCTTGCCGGTCCACACCGCGCGGTATTTGCGGTCGATGTCGATGGTGTCCTCACCCGAGATCGTCAGCAGCCGTTCGACGACTTGGCTGTTGTCGTTCCCGGACAGCCGGGCGTCGGAGATGACCGCGAGCGGCTTGCCGACCAGGGTGGACAGGCCGAAGTTCGTGCCGAGGCCGGCGAGGGTGGGCCCGGCGAGGTTCTCCTTGCCGACCAGCTCTTTGAGCACGCGGGCGATGGTGCCCTTGCCGGAGCGGGACGGGCCGACGATGAGCAGGATCTTCTGCATGTCGGTCCGGCCGGAGAGCACGTAGCCGAACCACTCCTGAAGTGCAGCGATGGCGTCGGGGTCCTCGGGCCAGATCTGCGCCAGGAAGCGTTCCCATGTCGGTGCGCTCGCGGCGGGGTTGTAGGCGAAGGGGACGGAGACCAGGTTGAAGAATCCGGGCCCGTGCGGCAGAAGCGCGCGGTCCCGGATCCTGAGCAGGCCGTTGTCACAGGCCACCATCGGCCCGGTGTCTGCCGCGTTGTCGCCGTCGATCCAGGCGGGAGCGTCGGTCTCGGTGGGCAGCAGGGTGATGGCGCCCAATGCGTCGAGAAGGTTGCTGATCTTCTGCTTGGTGGGGGCCCAGTCGCGTTCCTCGAACTCCCCGTCCTTGGCCGGGGCGAGGTAGACGGCGTGTTCGAGGCGGGTGTACATAGCCGCGCGGATCTGTGCTTCGTCCATCTCCCGCCAGCAGGTTCCCGTCCAGCGCATCCAGGACGCGCGCCAGCGCCGGCAGACCAACTGCCCGTCCTGGCTCTGCCAGTCCGGCAGGAGACGGCGGGCGACGGCCAGGGGGTTGGACGGCGGCGGCAGTTCCTCGGTCTCGGTTGTGGGGTCGGTCATGCCGCGTGCCTCCCTTCCTGGGGGTTGCGGAGCGGGCAGTTCTCACGGTGGGCGGTGTGGTCGGTGATCAGGGCCAGCACTCGCTTGTGGCCGACGGCGCTGCGGTCCCTGCCGCACAGGCACTTCGAGGTGGCCGTCGGGTTGGGGGGGGGGGGGGGGGGGGGGGGGGGGGGGGGGGGGGGGGGGGGGGGGGGGGGGGGGGGGGG
>NZ_JAQMYP010000079.1 GCF_028369295.1 Streptomyces sp. HD | reverse complement strand
CCCCCACGCCCGCACCCACTCCACAGCCCACAGCGCCCCCGTCCGCTCCCCCCGCGGCCGAGACCCCCGCCTACGCCCCCCCGAGCGGCGGCCTCGACCCCCGCATGCTCTGGCCGAACATCCTGGAAGCGGTCAAGAACCGTCGCCGCTTCACCTGGATCCTGCTCAGCCAGAACGCCCACGTGGCCGGCTTCGACGGCACCACCCTCCAACTCGGCTTCGTCAACGCAGGCGCGCGCGACAACTTCGCGAGCAGCGGCAGCGAGGACGTCCTGAGGCAGTCACTGGCCGAGCAGTTCAGCGTCCAGTGGAAGATCGAGGCGATCATCGACCCGTCCGGCGGAGGCTCGGCACCCCCACCGACCGGCGGTTCCTCCGGCTTCGGCGGAGGCGGTGGCGGGGGAGGAGGCGGTGGCTACGGCGGCGCGGGCGCCGGCGGCTACGGCGCGGGCGGCAACACCGGCAACACCGGCTACGGCGGCAACAGCGGTTACGGCAGTGGCGGTACGACCGCCCAGCGCCCGTCCCCTCCCCAGTCGACGTCCAGCGCGCCCACCCCGCCCCCGACGGCCTCGTCGGGTCCGGCACCCACGGCGGCCCCCACCCCGGCCCCCCGGCCTTCCTCCGCCCCGGAGCCGCCGCCCCCGGTCGCCCCCGAGGACGACATCCCCGAGGACGACGACCCCGACCTCAACGAGTCGGCCCTCTCCGGGTACGACCTGATCGTGCGGGAGCTGGGCGCGACGGTGGTCGAGGAGTTCACGAACGAGTAGGGCGTTCATCTGCGAACGAGGCCCGTCAAGGTTCCCCGAAGCGGGCTCCGAGGGCTGCGAACCTTCAGGGCCGGCGACCGAAACCCCGACCCCGACTTGGAGGAACGTACAGGTCACCAACCCCCCGGCCCCTCGGCACCTCGCACAAAAACCCCGTTAGGCTGACCCTCGTGAAGGTCCTCGTCATCGGTAACGGCGCCCGCGAACACGCCCTGTGCCGCTCCCTGTCCCTCGACCCCGACGTCACCGCGCTGCACTGCGCCCCCGGCAACGCCGGTATCGCCGAGGTCGCCGAGCTGCACCAGGTCGACGCCCTGGACGGCAAGGCCGTGTCCACGCTGGCCACGGAACTCGGCGCCGACCTCGTCGTCGTAGGGCCGGAGGCACCGCTCGTCGCCGGGGTCGCCGACGCCGTGCGCGAGGTGGGCATCCCGGTCTTCGGGCCCTCCGGGGAGGCCGCGCAGATCGAGGGATCCAAGGCCTTCGCGAAGGACGTGATGGCATCGGCCGGCGTCCCGACGGCCCGCTCCTACGTCTGCACGACCCCAGAAGAGATCGAAGAGGCCCTGGACGCCTTCGGCGCGCCGTACGTCGTCAAGGACGACGGCCTCGCCGCCGGCAAGGGCGTCGTCGTGACCGCCGACCTGGAGGCGGCCAGGGCGCACGCCAACGCCTGCGAGCGCGTCGTCATCGAGGAGTACCTGGACGGCCCCGAGGTCTCCCTGTTCGCCATCACCGACGGCGACACCGTCGTCCCGCTCCAGCCCGCGCAGGACTTCAAGCGGGCGCTCGACGGGGACGAAGGCCCGAACACCGGCGGCATGGGCGCGTACTCCCCGCTTCCGTGGGCGGACCCGAAGCTGGTCAGCGAGGTCATGGAGACGGTTCTCCAGCCGACCGTCGACGAGATGCACCGCCGCGGCACCCCCTTCTCCGGCCTGCTCTACGCCGGTCTCGCGATCACCTCGCGCGGCGTGCGGGTCATCGAGTTCAACGCCCGCTTCGGCGACCCCGAGACCCAGGTCGTCCTGGCCCGCCTGAAGACCCCGCTGGCCGGTGTCCTGCTGGCCGCCGCCAAGGGCGACCTCGCCGACGTGGAGCCGCTGCGCTGGAGCGACGACGCCGCGGTCACCGTGGTCGTCGCCTCGCACAACTACCCCGCGACCCCGCGCACCGGCGACCCGATCACCGGCCTGGACAAGGTGGCCGCCGAGGACGCCCCGCACGCCTACGTCCTGCACGCCGGCACCAAGCGCGACGGCGACGCGATCGTCAGCGCCGGCGGCCGCGTCCTGTCCGTCACGGCGACCGGCAAGGACCTCACCAAGGCCCGCGACCGCGCCTACGAGGCCGTGTCCCGCATTCACCTCGACGGCTCCCAGCACCGCACGGACATCGCGGCGAAGGCGGCGGAGGGCGCGTGACCATCCGCGAGGACCGCGCGTAGCCACCCGCGCGGACCCCGCCCGGTCACCCGCGGGGACTCCGGCGTAGCCGCCCGCGGGGACTCCGGCGTAGCCGCCCACGAGACCCTCGCAAGAACCCCGTGTGACGCCGCGAGCCCCCGCGACACCACGCGAGCCCCCGCCCGCGGATAAACCCCGAAGGCCCCGAATCCGTCTCAGGATTCGGGGCCTGACGCATGCCCGACCCGATGGTCGGACCCCCGGGCCAATTCCCGGGTCCGTGACTGGACTTTGGTCAGGATCCGGGGCCTGACCCTCGCTGTCCGTCATCCACCTCTCCCCAAAGCCATTCCATCGAGTGACCGATGCCCCATCCGGCTGACGTGGGTCGAAGCCCCAACTAGGGTGCGGCGCAAAGCGTTCCGGCACTTGGCCCACCGGCATTGCGATGTCAGTGGCGGGTGCCACAGTGGGGGAGTGAGCAAAGCCAGGACAGTTCGGACAGCCAGGGCACCGCGGAGGGGGTGAGGTCCGGCCGTGACCGGTATGGGTGTGGAGGCGGGTGCGCAGGCAGCGCGTGCCCGGGCCCTCGCTGTGCTGCGCATCCGCAGCCGCGCGCTCGCGGTGGCCCTGCTGCCCGCGGCGTTCGCCGTCGTGCTGCTCGTCGGCGCCTCCACCGAACACCTCGTCGGCCAGGGCTGGCACGCCGCCCGCTGGGTCGTGACCCCGGTCGCCGTCCTCGTCCTGCTCGTCGCCGCCGTCGTCGCCCTGGTCGTCGCCCGCGCCCGCCCCGCCGTCACTCCGACGGTCCCGATAGCCGAGGAGCAGGCCCCGGACCTGTACCGGATGGTGCGCGACCTCGCCGACCGCCTCGACGTCCCCGCCCCGTCCGCGATAGCGCTCACCCCGGACTGCGACAGCTGGCTGGAGGACCGCACCCACCCGTCCCACGGCCCGCCGGCCGAGGACCACGACGAGGAGGGGCTCAACGGCCTGCGCGGCGGAGGCACCCACGGCACCCATCGCCGTACGCCCGCCGCCCCCGTCCTGGTCATCGGCTCCCCGTTCCTGTGGTGGATGCGCGTCGGCGAGCTGCGCGCGGTCCTCGCCCCGGTCGTCGCCGGTACGGGACCCTCGGCGCACCCGGACATAGCCCAGGCCCGGCGCTTCGTCCGGGGTCTGGACGCCGCCGTGGCCGTCGCCTCGACGCGTGGCCGCTGCCTGGGGTCGCGGGCGGTGTGCGCGGGCCTCGGCTGGATCGTGCGGCTCCTGCTGCGCAGCTGTCGGGAGCACGCCACCGAGATGGAGCGGGGCGTGGCCGCCGCGGCCGCCGAGCGTGCACAGGCTGTGGATTACGGACTGCGGATCGTCGCCCAGGAACAGGTCGGGCTGGCCTACGCGGGCTGGGACCGGCTGCTCACCCGGGTCGCGCTGCCGGCCTGGCGGATGGGCCGCTGGCCGTCCCGGCTGGACGCGGGCGTCGTGGCCGCGCTCACCGAACTGTCCCGCCGGGACCGGCTGGCCGAGGGCTTCGCCTCCCGGTTGGGTGAGCGCCCCGCCTGTGACCTGCTCGAAGAGCCCGGCGCGGTCGACGAGGCCACCTCCCTGCTAGCCGCCCGCCTCTTCCACGGCGGCCCCGCCGAGACCGGCCCGGACTGGTCCCCGGTGGACTGGCAGGAGTACCCGGAGGAGGTCGTCGACCGCAAATGGCGCACCGACGCGGCCCGCCTCCACCGCGTCCTCGACGCCCTCGGCGTCCGCCGCACCACCGACGGCACACCCCCGGAGACGGACGGCCCGACCCTGGCCCGCGTCATGGACCACCTGGCGACCCCACCGCTCCCGACAGCGCCACGGCCCACCGACGTATCCGCCCCGCACGCGCCTTCCACCGACGCGCCTTCCACCGACGCGCCTTCCACCGACGCGCCTTCCACCGACGCGCTCCCCACCGACGCATCCGCCCCCGCCGCGCCCGCCCCCGCCGCCCCCACCCCCACCCCCAAGGCCCCCTACGCATCCATGGCCGAGGACGCCCTCGAAGAGGACCAGGAAACCGAACGCAGTTCCGCCCTCGCCGCAGGCATCACCGCCGAACTGGCCCGGGAGGAAGCCGCGACCCCCGCGGAGCACAAGGCGGCGACCCCCGCCCCCGGCACCACCCTCCTGGACACCGGCGCGCTCCCCCTCTTCCCGCTCCAGCCACCCCGCACCGCTCGCGAGCTGCTCACCGACCACGTGACCGCGATGGTGTGCTGCGCCGCGATGGACACCGCCGGTGCCACCCCCGGCCTGGACTGGCTCGACGGCCCCACCCTCCTCGTCGACGGCGAGCGGGCGGCCGACCTGACGCCCAGAGTCCTCAGCCTCATCGAGGACGGTGACCCCACGCCCCTGCGCGCCTGGCTGGTGGAGTCGGGCATACGCCCGGAGAAGCCGGTACGCCTGGTCTGACCTCAGTAGCCGGTCGGAACCCCAAGTACCCGGTCGGAACCCCCGGTTCCACTTTCGGCCAATTCGCAACGAATAGTGACAGGATGCGTGCGGAATGTGATGTGCTGGGATCGATAGCGCATATGGCAAGGGCTTACGACATACGACAGGCACACAAAAGCCCACGCCATGCGACAGAAACCGCAAGCGCAGACACGGCGCGCCCGCACAGCACGGGGCACACGGTGCACGACGCAGACGCACCACCACGGGGGCACGAGGGAGGGGTACGGCCATGGGATCCGAACAGATCCGCCGCTGGGAGTCGGGAGCACTCGCGCACGCCGTGACGGACCCCTTCGGACAGGGCCCCGTCCCCTGGCTGCGCGGCAACGTGACGTACTTCGACGACACCGGCCAGGTCGTCCCCTGGTACGTCGACGGCCAGGCGCACCCCCCGACGGCGGACACCCCCAGGGTCCCCGCCCCCCGCAGCGCCGGCCCACGCTCCGCCGACGACGTCCACCGCCAGATCAAGGGCTTCACGTCCACCGGCGCGGTCTCCCCCGGCGAGGCCGTCGACTTCCACATCACCGTCGACCCGCCTCAGGAATTCGCCGTCGACATCTACCGCATCGGCCACTACGGCGGTGACGGCGCCGCCAAGATCACCACCAGCCCCCGTCTCTCCGGCATCGTGCAGCCCCCGCCGCTCACCGCCGACCGCACGGTCTCCTGCCACCACTGGTGGCTGTCCTGGCGCCTGCAGGTTCCGTCGTACTGGAGCATCGGCGCGTACGTCGCCGTCCTCACCACCGCCGACGGCTACCGCTCCCACATCCCCTTCACCGTCCGCGACAACCACCCCGCGGACCTGCTCCTGCTCCTCCCCGACGTCACCTGGCAGGCCTACAACCTGTACCCCGAGGACGGCCGTACCGGCGCCAGCCTCTACCACGCCTGGGACGACGACGGCCGTCTGCTCGGCGAGGCCGACGCCGCCACGACCATCTCCTTCGACCGCCCGTACGCGGGCGCGGGCCTGCCCCTGCACGTCGGCCACGCCTACGACTTCATCCGCTGGGCCGAGCGCTACGGCTACGACCTCGCCTACGCCGACGCCCGCGACCTGCACGGCGGCCATGTCGACCCCACCCGTTACCGCGGCCTGGTCTTCCCCGGCCACGACGAGTACTGGTCGACGAACATGCGCCGCACCGTCGAGCTCGCCCGCGAGAACGGCACGTCCCTGGTCTTCCTCTCCGCCAACTCCATGTACTGGCAGGTTGAGTTGGGCCCCTCCCCGTCCGGCGTCCCCGACCGTCTGCTCACCTGCCGCAAACGCAAGGGCCCGGGCCGCCCCGTGCTCTGGCGGGAGATCGACCGCCCCGAGCAGGAACTGATCGGCATCCAGTACGCGGGCCAGGTCCCCGAGCCGCACCCCCTGATCGTCCGCAACGCCGACCACTGGCTGTGGGAGGCGACCGGCGCCCACGAGGGCGACGAGATCGCGGACCTGGTCGCGGGCGAGGCCGACCGCTACTTCCCGCGCACCCCGCTGCCCGAGCACGAGGAGCGCATCCTGCTCGCCCACTCCCCGTACACGGACAAGGAGGGCGTCCTCCGCCACCAGGAGACGTCCCTCTACCGCGCCCCCTCCGGCGCCCTGGTCTTCGCCTCCGGCACCTTCGCCTGGTCCCCGTCCCTGGACCGCCCGGGCCACGTCGACGCCCGCGTCCAGCGCGCCACCGCGAACCTCCTGGACCGTATCTGCAAGCGTGACTGACCTCCGGTGAGGAACCCGTGAGGAACCCGTCAGCAGACCCCCACCCAAGGGCGATCCCCGGCCATACGGGAGAATCGAGCCACTTGGACAGACCCACGGGGAGGAACCGTGTCCGGATTCGTAGAAAAGCCCGAGCCGATCCAGGTTCAGGGCTTGGTGCATCTCCACACCGGCAAGGTGCGCGAGCTGTACCAGAACGACGCCGGCGACCTCGTGATGGTCGCCAGCGATCGCATGTCCGCCTATGACTGGGTGCTCCCGACCGAGATCCCCGACAAGGGCCGCATCCTCACCCAGCTCTCCCTGTGGTGGTTCGACCAGCTCGCCGACCTGGTCCCCAACCACGTCATCAGCACCGACGTCCCGGCCGGCGCCCCCGCCGACTGGGCGGGCCGCACCCTGGTCTGCAAGTCGCTGAAGATGATCCCGGTGGAGGCGGTGGCCCGCGGCTACCTCACCGGCTCGGGCCTCACCGAGTACAACGAGTCCCGCACCGTCTGCGGCCTCGCCCTCCCCGAGGGCCTGGTCGACGGCTCCGAGCTCCCCGCCCCGATCTTCACCCCGGCCACCAAGGCCGCGGTCGGCGAGCACGACGAGAACGTCTCCTACGAGGAGGTCGCCCGCCAGGTCGGCCCCGACACCGCCGCCCAGCTGCGCCAGGCGACCCTCGCCGTGTACTCCCGCGGACGGGACATCGCCCGCGACCGCGGCATCATCCTCGCCGACACCAAGTTCGAGTTCGGCTTCGACGGGGAGACACTGATCATCGCCGACGAGGTCCTCACCCCGGACTCCTCCCGCTTCTGGCCCGCCGACCAGTGGGAGCCGGGCCGCGCGCAGCCGTCGTACGACAAGCAGTTCGTGCGCGACTGGCTGACCTCGCCGGCCTCCGGCTGGGACCGCAAGAGCGAGCAGCCCCCGCCGCCGCTGCCGCAGGAGGTCGTGGACGCGACCCGCGCGAAGTACGTGGAGGCGTACGAGCGCCTGACCGGCACGAGCTGGAGCTGACGCCCATGACAAAGGCCCCGGTCGATGACCGGGGCCTGATCTGGAGCGAACGACGAGGTTCGAACTCGCGACCTCAACCTTGGCAAGGTTGCGCTCTACCAACTGAGCTACGTTCGCATGCGCCGTGGCGCGGGAACCACTATACCCAACCTCGCTCCCGCGCGAGCCGCACCGCCGCGTGCCGGTTCTCCGCCCCGAGCTTCGACACGGCGGACGACAGATAGTTCCGCACCGTCCCCTGGGACAGCGCCGCCCGCTCCGCGATCTCCGCGACGGGCGCCCCGTCGGCGGCGAGTTCCAGCACCTCGGCCTCCCGCGCGGTCAGCGGCGAGTCCCCGGCGGCGATCGCGTCGGCGGCCAACTCCGGGTCGACGTAACGGTTTCCCGCGTACACGGTACGGATGATCTCCGCGAGCTGCTGCGCACTGACGGTCTTCGGGACGAACCCCCGCACACCCGCCTCAAGGGCCCGCTTCAGATGCCCGGGCCGCCCATGACTGGTCACGATCAGCACCTTGCAGCCGGGCAGTTCTGCACGCAGAGATGTGGCGACCTTCACACCGTCGGCCCCGGGCATCTGCAGGTCGAGGACGGCTACGTCCGGCTCGTGCGCCCGTGCCATCGCCAGCGCCTCCGGCCCGCTCGCCGCCTCGGCGACGATCACGAGGTCGTCCTCCAGCGAGAGCAGCGTGGCGAGCGCACCCCGGATCAGATGCTCGTCGTCGGCCAGCAGCAGGCGCACCGACCCGCTCATACGGCGGCCCCGCTCACGCCCGTCCCCGCCAACGGCACCTCGGCCACCAGCCGGAACACCCCCGCGTCCCTGCGGCCGGCCTCCAATGTGCCGTCCACCGCGGCCAGCCGCTCCCGCAGCCCGGCGAGACCGGAGCCTCCACCCCCGTGGGGGGCTCCATCCTCGTCGTCGGAGGCTCCGGCGGCCCCGTCGTTCTCCACCGTCAACACCACACGCCCTTCCCTCACCCGCACCGCCACCGCGCACTGCTCGGCATCCCCGTGCCGCAGCACATTGGTGGTCGCCTCCCGCACCACCCAGGCCAGCGCCGACTGCACCTCGACGGGCAGCCCGGCCGCCTCCCCGGTCACCTCGCAAGCGATCCCGGCCGCCGTCAACACCCCTTGTGCACCGGCGAGTTCGACCGCCAGGTCGGCCTCCCGATACCCCCGTACGACATCCCGTACCTCGCGCTGCGACTCCTGCGCGATCCGCTGCACCTCGATCATCTGCTCCACCGCCTCGGGCCGCCCCCGCCGCGCGAGCTGCACGGCGAGCTCGCTCTTGAGGGCGATGACCGCCAGATTCCGCCCCATCACGTCATGCAGATCCCGCCCGAACCGCAGCCGCTCCTCGGCGACGGCGAGCCGGGCACGGGCCTCGCGGGCCTCGTGGAGCTCGTAGACGGACTTGAGCAGCCAGACGGAGAAGAGGGCCGTGAAGGCGACGAATCCACAGATGGGCACCGTGATCAGCGCGATGACCAGCGCGGCGAGAGCTGATCCGCTCATCGCGAGCACGGCGAGCCCGGCGCCCGCCGAGAAGCCCGTGATGAGGGCGTACACGCGCCTGCGCCTTTGCACACCGAGCGCCATGATGCCCACCCCGAACATCATGACGAAGCTGAAGACACTGCCCGCCGCGGAGTCGGCGCTGTCCCCCTTCGGCCCGTAGGCGACGACACCGAGAGCCACGACGGCGATCACTGCGGTGGCGGTGCCGAGCGTCCACAGGATCCGTACGGGCTGCTCGCGCCGGCCGCACACCCAGTCCACCGACCGCGACACGGTCAGGGCGCAGATCGCCGCGTGCACGCACAGCAGGGGCATCAGCCAGGTCACCAGATTGCTGTCGACCTGGCTGGTGACCGCCATACCGGCCCCGGCGACCTCGATCACCGCGAAGAAGTGGAACGACCCCCGGGTGTACGTCTCCACCTTCGCCGGCGTGTTCTTCCCCCGCCACCATGTGCCCGGCCTGCGCATCCTGCCGTTCTCCCCCTACCTCAACCCCGCGGTTCCCAGCGGAACCGCCGCTGTACAGCAAACACGCCGAGTGCAGTCCAGGCCAGCCCGGTCATCAGCGGACCGATCGCCTCGTACGCGGACAGCTCGCCGGTCCAGGCGCCCCGCAGCAGGGTGATCATCGGGGTCAGCGGCAGCAGTTCGCACACCGACGCCATCCGGTCCGGCAGCACCTCCAAGGGGATGAACATCCCGGAGAAGATCATCGAGAGGAAGATCACGGGCAGCGTCGTGACCTGCGTACTCTCGACGCTCCGGGTGAAGGAGGAGGTCACCGCGGCGAGCGACACGCACACGACGATCCCCAACAGCATGCCCAGCACGGCGAGATGGGGAGCGCGGGGCGCGCCCACGTCGAGCAGGACGACGCAGCCGACCGCCAGCACCACGGACTGCGCGAGACCCGTGGCCACGGCCGGCATCGCGGCCCCGGCAAGGATCTCGTGGTCCCGCAGCTCGCCGGTGCGCAGCCGCTTGAGGACGAGTTCCTCGCGCCGGGCGGTGTAGACGCTGACGAGCGTCGCGTACACCGCGTAGAGCAGCGAGAATCCTATGGAGGCGGGCAGGATGACCGTGCCGAGAGTGAGGCCCACCTCCGCCAGGTCCATCTGCTTCACCGCCTGCCGGGCGCTGACGGGCAGGATCAGCGGCACGAACAGCGCCGCGAACAGCGTGCCCCTGCTGCGCCCGAGCAAGGTCAGCTCGGCCCGCGCCAACGCCGCCATGCGCCCCACCGGGGTGGTCACCGCCGTACTCATGCCGCGTACTCCTTCGCCCCGGCGGCTTCCGCCGCCTCCCGTGCGATCCCCAGGAACGCCTCCTCCAGCGACGCCGACCGCACGTCCAGCCGCCGCAGCTCCACGGCGGCCGCGTCGGCCCACACCAGCAGTCGCGTCGCGGTCCGCTGCAGCTCGTGGGTCCGCAGCCGTACGACCCGCCCCTCGACCTCGTGCCCGCACACGCCGATCTCGTCGAGCGGCGGCAGATCGCCCACGAAGTAGCCGTGCGGCAGCTCGAAGGAGATCCGCGACGGCTGGGACGCGGTCACCTCGGCCGGTGTCCCGGTGGCCGCGATCCGCCCCTCGTGCAGGATCGCGAGCCGGTCGGCGAGGTTCTCGGCCTCCTCCAGATAGTGCGTGGTCAGCAGCACGGTCGTACCGGCGTCGCGCAGCCCCCGCACCAACTCCCAGGTGTCCCGGCGCCCTTCGGCGTCGAGCCCGGTCGTCGGCTCGTCCAGGAACAGCACCTCGGGATCCCCGAGCAGCGCGAGCGCCAGGTCCAGGCGCCGCCGCTCGCCGCCGGACAGCTGCTTCACCCGGACGCCGGCCTTCCCGGCCTTCCCGGCCAGCCCGACCAGCTCCAGCGCCTCCCCCTCGGGCCGGGCCCCGCTGACACACCCCGCCCACATCCGCGCGGTCTCGGCGACGGTCAGCTCGGACGGAAACCCGCCCTCCTGCAACATCACCCCGGTCCGCGGCCGTACGGCGGCCCGCTCGGCGTAGGGATCGTGCCCAAGCACCCGCACCCGCCCGTCGGCAGGCCGGGCGAGCCCTTCCAGCAACTCGACGGTGGACGTCTTGCCCGCGCCGTTGGTGCCGAGTAGTGCGAAGACCTCGCCGCGGTCCACGGAGAACGAGATTCCACGCACCGCCTCGAACCCGCCCCCGTACACACGCCGCAGGTCAGTGACCTCAATCACGTGTTCGTGTTCGTCGGTGTTCATGGCACCAGCGTCCCGGCGATCCGGGGCCGGCAGCAGTGCGCGCTGTCACCACTCCGCATGACAAATGTCAGTCGGGCACTTGTCAGTCGGGCGCGCCGGACAACGAAAAGACCCCGGTCCAGTGGACCGGGGTCTTTTTCCCGAGCGGACGACGAGGCTCGAACTCGCGACCTCAACCTTGGCAAGGTTGCGCTCTACCAACTGAGCTACGTCCGCATTGCCCCCGACCGGCTCTCACCGATCGGTGCGAGCACCAGCCTACCTGATCCACATCTGTGGTCCGTACGGCGGTGCAGAGCGGGTGACAGGAATTGCACACTGCGCCTTCCCCCTGGAAGGGGGATGTTCTACTACTGAACTACACCCGCAAGCCTCCGCGAGCTGGGCTTTTCTGCCCCGCCCGGCGGCGTGCTCCAGACATTAGCTGATCAGCAGGGGGGTAGCGCAAGTCGGTTGTCGCACCGGCTCACGCCCGGCCCAAGTCTGCCGCCCCCAGGGCCCGCTGACGGACCCTGAGGACGCGCCCTCGGTTCACCTCACTGCGCCGAGGCGAACGCCTCGTAGACCTTCTTGGGGATCCGGCCGCGGGCCGGCACCTCCATCTTGTTGGCCTGCGCCCAGGCGCGGACGGCGGCCGGGTCGGGGGCGACCTCCGTCTGCCTGTACGCCTTGCCTGACTTCGACCGCTTACGGCCGGCGTCCACGTAGGGCGCGAGCGCCTTACGCAGTTTCTTGGCATTGGCTTCATTCAGGTCGATCTCGTACGACTTGCCGTCGAGTCCGAAGGCGATCGTTTCCGCCGCTTCTGAGCCGTCGATGTCGTCAAAGAGAGTGACCACGACCTTCTGCGCCACGAATATCGGTCCCTTCGTACGGCACGTTGACAATTCATTTGTACCGTGCCCGACAATGCATTGTGAAGCTCGACTAAATCCTCCCGCGTGTCCGAGCGCAATAGGTATCGGGTGTCGATCTGGGATCTTTTCCGGAATTTTTCGCCGACGGGACACCCATCATCTGCCACGTGACTGCCGTCACGTAGCTTCCTACAAGTCGACGCGCGTAGAAATTTTGTGCAGGTAGTCTGAAACCACTGCAGGAACCTGCTCAGCACCACACCACCGGGAGTGCACGTGGCACGCGTCGTAGTCGACGTCATGCTCAAGCCGGAGATCCTCGACCCCCAGGGCCAGGCGGTGCAGCGCGCACTGCCGCGACTGGGTTTCGAAGGCATCGCGGACGTCCGTCAGGGAAAGCGTTTCGAACTGGAAGTTGACGGGCCGGTCGACGAGGCCGCGCTCGCCCGCATCCACGATCTTGCGGAATCCTTCCTCGCCAACACCGTGATCGAGGACTTCACCGTCAAGGTTGAGGAAGTCGCGGAGGCCGCGAAGTGACCGCTCGTATTGGCGTCGTCACTTTCCCGGGGAGTCTCGACGACCGGGACACCCAGCGCGCGATCCGCCTCGCGGGTGCCGAACCGGTTGCCCTCTGGCACAAGGACAAGGACCTCAAGCAGGTCGACGCCGTGGTGCTGCCCGGCGGTTTCTCCTACGGCGACTATCTGCGGGCCGGTGCCATCTCCCGGTTCTCGCCGGTGATGGAGACCGTCATCGAGCAGGCGAAGGCCGGCCTTCCGGTCCTCGGTATCTGCAACGGCTTCCAGGTCCTCACCGAGGCCCACCTCCTCCCGGGCGGGATGCTCGGCAACGACCATCTGCACTTC
Organism: Streptomyces sp. HD; assembly: GCF_028369295.1. Lineage (GTDB taxonomy): Bacteria > Actinomycetota > Actinomycetes > Streptomycetales > Streptomycetaceae > Streptomyces. Next base: position 23,378 of record NZ_JAQMYP010000079.1, on the reverse strand, counting down.
ATCTGCCGCGACCAGAAACTGCGGGTGGAGAACGCCGACACCGCCTGGACCAGCGACTACGAGAGCGGCCAGGAGATCTACATCCCGCTCAAGAACATGGACGGCCGCTACGTCGCCGACCAGTACACGCTGGACAAGCTGGAGGGCGAGGGGCGGGTCGCCTTCCGTTACCTCGACTTCAACCCGAACGGCTCGCTCAACGACATCGCCGGCATCACCAACGAGGCCGGCAACGTCGTCGGCCTGATGCCGCACCCGGAGCACGCCGTGGAGCCGCTCATCGGCACCGGCCGTACCGACGGCCTCCCCTTCTTCACCTCGATCCTCAAGAAGCTGGTCAACGCATGAGCCGGACGCCTCTGGACACGGTCGAGCACGCGGCCGCGACCCCCGACGTCGAGCTGCCCTGGGCCGAACTCGGTCTGAAGAAGGACGAGTACGAGCGGGTCGTGGAGATCCTCGGCCGTCGGCCCACCGGTGCCGAGCTGGCCATGTACTCCGTCATGTGGTCCGAGCACTGCTCGTACAAGAGCAGCAAGGTGCACCTGCGCCAGTTCGGCGAGAAGGCACCCGAGTCCGACGCGATGCTCGTCGGCATCGGTGAGAACGCCGGTGTGGTGGACGTCGGCCAGGGTTACGCGGTCACCTTCAAGGTCGAGTCGCACAACCACCCGTCGTACGTGGAGCCCTACCAGGGCGCGGCGACCGGCGTCGGCGGCATCGTGCGCGACATCATCGCGATGGGCGCGCGGCCGGTGGCGGTCGTGGACCCGCTGCGGTTCGGTGCGGCCGATCACCCCGACACCAAGCGGGTGCTGCCCGGTGTCGTCGCCGGTATCGGCGGCTACGGGAACTGCCTGGGCCTGCCCAACATCGGCGGCGAGGTCGTCTTCGACGCCTGCTACCAGGGCAACCCGCTGGTCAACGCCGGTGCCATCGGCGTCATGCGGCACGAGGACATCCACCTCGCGAAGGCGTCCGGCGCGGGCAACAAGGTCATCCTGTACGGGGCCCGTACGGGTGGTGACGGCATCGGCGGTGCGTCCATCCTCGCCTCCGAGACCTTCGACGACGCCAAGCCGTCCAAGCGTCCCGCCGTCCAGGTCGGCGACCCCTTCCAGGAGAAGCTGCTCATCGAGTGCACCCTGGAGGCGTTCGCCGAGAAGCTCGTCGTCGGCATTCAGGACCTCGGCGCGGCCGGTCTGTCCTGTGCCACCTCCGAGCTCGCCTCCAACGGCTCCGGCGGCATGCGCGTGACCCTGGACGACGTACCGCTGCGCGACTCGACGCTCTCGCCCGAGGAAATCCTCATGAGCGAGTCGCAGGAACGCATGTGCGCGGTCGTGGAGCCGGAGAAGGTCGACCGGTTCCTGGAGATCTGCGAGAAGTGGGACGTCATCGCCACCGTCATCGGTGAGGTCACCGACGGCGACCGGCTGGAGATCTTCTGGCACGGCGGCAAGATCGTCGACGTCGACCCGCGGACCGTGGCGCACGAGGGCCCGGTCTACGAGCGGCCGTACGCCCGCCCCTCCTGGCAGGACGAGCTGCAGGCCGACGCCCCGGACAAGCTGGCCCGGCCGGCGTCCTCGGGCGAGCTGAAGGACCAGGTCCTGAAGCTGGTCGGCTCCCCGAACCAGGCCAGCAAGAAGTGGATCACCTCGCAGTACGACCACTTCGTGCAGGGCAACACCGTCCTCGCCCAGCCCGAGGACTCCGGCATGATCCGTATCGACGAGGAGACCGGCCTCGGCGTCGCCATCGCGACGGACGGCAACGGCCGGTACGCCAAGCTGGACCCGTACGCGGGCGCCCAGCTGGCCCTCGCCGAGGCGTACCGCAATGTCGCCACCACCGGCGCCAAGCCGCTCGCCGTCTCCGACTGCCTGAACTTCGGTTCCCCGGAGGACCCGGCCGTCATGTGGCAGTTCGCGGAGGCCGTGCGCGGGCTCGCCGACGCCTGCCAGCAGCTGGGCACGCCGGTGACCGGCGGCAATGTCTCCCTCTACAACCAGACCGGCGAGGTGGCCATCCACCCGACCCCGGTCGTCGCGGTCCTCGGCGTCATCGACGACGTGGCCCGGCGCACGCCGGTCGCCTTCCAGGAGGAGGGGCAGCTGCTGTACCTCCTCGGCGACACGCGTGAGGAGTTCGGCGGTTCGGCCTGGTCGCAGGTCGTGCACGACCACCTCGGTGGTCTGCCGCCCAAGGTCGACCTGGAGCGTGAGCGGCTGCTCGCCGAGATCCTGATCTCCGCCTCCCGCGACGGCATGATCGACTCCGCGCACGACCTGTCCGACGGCGGTCTGATCCAGGCGGTCGTGGAGTCGGCGCTGCTCGGCGGCAAGGGCGCGCGTCTGGTCGTACCCGACGGGCTCGACGCCTTCACTCTCCTGTTCTCCGAGTCGGCGGGACGCGCGGTCGTCGCCGTGCCGCGCTCCGAGGAGGTCCGCTTCAACGACATGTGCGGTGCGCGGGGCCTGCCGGTCACCCGTATCGGTGTCGTGGACGGCGACTCGGTGGAGCTCCAGGGCGAGTTCACGCTCACCCTGGAGGAGCTGCGCACGGTGCACGAGGAGACGATCCCGGCGCTGCTGGCGTAGGTCCTTTTCGGCATACGGCGCTGAAGGCCCGCCCGGGAGGTTTCCGGGCGGGCCTTCACGCGTCCACCAGGGGCCCCGGTCAGGTCAGCAGAGCACGGTCTTGCGGTAGTCGCCCAGGCCGTCGTAGGTCCACCGCTTCTCGTCGCCGGGCGCCAGCGTCCAGCACGGACTGTCCTTGCCGAGCCTGATGTCGACCTTGACCTTCTTGGACGTGCTGCAGTTGTTCGTCAGATAGACGGTGATGTGGTCGTTGCTGGTCGGCCGGAACACCTCGCGGTCGACGCACGAGGGCGCTGTGTCGCCTGCCGCCGCGTGCGCGGCCGGGGCGGTGGCCACGACCGAGAGCGACGCGGCGAGCATCGCCGTCACGGCGACACCGGACTTCTTGATCAAGGACATGGTGCTTCCCCGTTCGTGTCGGAGCGGACGCCACGCTGGTCGGCGCGTGGCCTGCGGGTCATTGAACGGGCGGACGGCGCGGGCCGGAACCTGAAAAGTTGCAGGGACGACCTGCCGTTGCACGTAATTACGTAGTTCCGTAATATCGAGGTGTGGAGCTCGAACAACGCGTCGCCGACCTGGAGCGACGGCTGGCAGCGCTGGAGGACGCCCGGCGCACCGCACCCCGGCTCGGCGAGGGTGACCTCTGGGCCCTGCAGGGGTTCAAGGACCAGCTGGCCGAGCTGGGGGCGGCCGACGGAGGGGTGCTGTTCACCGGTGCCGTACGGCTGCCGACCGGGGAGCACTACGACTGGCAGTACGGCGCCCTGACCGCGGACCTGCTGGACGGCGACTGGACCGAGTCCGCCGAGTCGTTCGCGGCGCTCGGGCACCCGGTCCGGCTGCGGCTGCTGCGCGAGATCGTCGGCGGCCGGCGCACCGCGGCCGAGCTCGCCGAGCTGGACGAGGTCGGCACGACCGGCCAGATCTACCACCACCTGCGCCAACTGACCGGCACGGGCTGGCTGCACACGACCGGCCGTGGGCGTTACGAGGTACCGGCGGGGCGGGTCGTGCCGCTGCTGGTGGTGCTGTCGGCGGCCCGTCCGTAACAGCTATCGACCACGACCGACCGCGACCGACCGCGACCAACTGCGACCAACTGGGGGAACCATGACCGCACGCAAACTGGCCGGCTTCGCCTTCCGAGGGCTGCATCTGACCTTCCTCGGCCTGATCATCGTCCATTTCGCACTGGACCTCGGATATCCGTGGTGGTGGAACTTCCTGCCGCTCGTCCTGGCCTACGCGATCCTCATCGCGGCCCGCATCCTGGGCGGCACCCCGGACAGTCCCCGCACGGACCGGGAGCCGGTCGAGGTCGGACCGCCCGTCACCGGCCGCTGGACCGCGCTCAACAGCCCGGCCGACCGCACCCCGAGCCACGGCACGCACGCGTACGGCCAGACATACGCCATCGACATCGTCGCCGAGCCCGAGCCGGGCGCCCGCCCCTCCTTCCGCTGGCTGTGGCCGCTCGCCCGCCGCAACAGCGACTTCCCCGCCTTCGGCGCCCCGCTCCTCGCGGTCGCGGACGCCACCGTCGTACGGGCCACCGACGGTCAGCGCGACCACCTGAGCCGTACGTCCTTGCCGGGGATCCTGTACCTCATGCTTCTGGAGGGCTCCGTACGCGGCCTGCTCGGCGTCGGGCGAGTCGTCGGCAACCACCTCATCCTCGACCTCGGCGACGGCACCCACGCGCTCTACGCCCATGTGCGGCGCGGCTCGCTCGCCGTCCGTGAGGGCGACCGGGTGCACGCGGGGCAGCTCCTCGGCCAGTGCGGGAACTCGGGCAACTCCTCCGAGCCGCACGTCCACTTCCAGCTGATGGACGGCCCCGACCCGGACACCGCCCGCGGCATCCCCTTCACCTGGAGCGGCATCGGCGTTCCCCGGAACAACGAGGCGTTCGAGGCACCGACGGCGGCATCACAGCCCGCATAGGCTGCCGTTCATGTCCCCGGCCAAGAAGCGCGCCCGCACCTACGACCCCGCCAAGATCCGCACCGCGATCCTCGCCCAGTTCGGGAACGTACGGCAGGCTGTGCGCACCCTCACCGACGAGCAGCTCGCACTCCCCACCCGGCTGCCGGGCTGGACCGTGCGGGACCTGGCCGCACACGTGACCATGGCCGTGGAGACCGTCAGCCGCAACCTCGACCGCGACGAGCCGGCCAAGGCCGAACTGACGCTTCTGGACTGGCCTTTCGCCACCGCGGCCCGCGCCGGCGACATCGCCGAGGGCACCCAGGACCTCGCCGCCGCCAACCCCGACCTCGACGCCCTCTACTCCCACACCGAGGAACGGCTCGGGCGGAACCTGGCGGACGCCCCCGGCGACCGTCTCCTCGCCGCCCGCACCGGTGCCATGACCCTGGCCGACTACCTGGTCACCCGTACCGTCGAGCTCGTCGTCCACACCGACGACCTCAACGCCGCCGTCCCCGGCCTCGACATCCCCTACGACCGCCAGGCCCTCGCCGCCTGCACCCGCCTCCTCGCCGACGCGCTCGCCGCGAAGGCGCCCGGTGGTTCGACCGAGGTGAGGGTCCCGCCGTATGCCGTGGTGCAGTGCGTCGAGGGGCCGAGGCACACCCGGGGCACGCCGCCGAACGTCGTGGAGACCGACCCGCTCACCTGGATCCGGCTGGCGACCGGGCGGACGGCGTGGCGGGACGCGGTGGCGGAGGCCAAGGTGAGCGCGAGCGGGGAGCGGGCCGACCTGGACGGGTTGCTGCCGCTGATGGGGTGACCTGCGACAAGCGGAACCAGTCCCGCACCCCTCCCGTCCCATGGGCATGGACACACTCGGCATGGACACAAAGCGGCTGGCCGCTCTCGCCGCGCTGACCCTTCTCCCGTTCGCGGTGGCCTGTGGCAACAAGGACGCGGGCAGTGCCTCGGTCGGTGCCGGGGCGGCGGCCTCCGTCACCGGCGCCTACTGGACCGTGGACGGCATCACCGTCGACGGGAAGAAGAGCGACGCCCCGGGCAGCGCCTACCTGCGGATCGCCGACGGCGGCAAGGTCAAGGGCAACCTCGGCTGCAACAACTTCGGCGCCGACGCCGCCTTCGCCGACAGCCATGTCACGTTCAACCAGGTACAGGCGACGGAGATGGCCTGCGAGGGCGTCGCCCCGAACTTCGAGCAGACCCTGGCCCGCACCCTCGCCGACGGCGACCTGACCGCCAAGGTCGAGAACGAGAAGCTCACCCTCACCACCGAGGGAGGCGACAGCATCGCCCTCAGCAAGCAGGAGGCCGCCCCGCTCAAGGGCACGAAGTGGAACATCGTCAGCCCCGACACCGGCGGCAAGGCCCACCTCACGTTCGACCGGAAGACCGGTCAGGTCAGCGGCAGCCTCGGCTGCAACAAGGTGCGGGCGACGGCGACGTTCAGCGACGGCCGTATCACGCTCGGCACGGCGTCCACCACGCGAATGATGTGCGACACCTCACTCATGAATACGGAGAAGACCCTCCTGGGCCTCTTCGACAGCACCGTGAAGTACCAGATCGATCACCGCAACATCACTCTGACCAGCGAAAACGGAGAACGAGTGAACGCGACCGCCGCTGAGTGATCCTTTACGGGCGCGTATCCCCAATTCGGACCAGTGGTCGATCTCGCCTACACTCGGTGCCGTGCCACGTGGTGACGGTCGACTCAATCACGATCTGCTCCCCGGCGAGAAAGGCCCCCAGGACGCGTGTGGCGTCTTCGGTGTCTGGGCTCCGGGCGAAGAGGTCGCAAAGCTCACGTACTTCGGGCTCTACGCCCTCCAGCATCGGGGCCAGGAATCCGCGGGAATCGCGGTCAGCAACGGCTCCCAGATCCTCGTCTTCAAGGACATGGGCCTCGTCTCCCAGGTCTTCGACGAGACCTCGCTCGGTTCGCTCCAGGGTCACATCGCGGTCGGACACGCCCGCTACTCGACCACCGGCGCCTCCGTGTGGGAGAACGCCCAGCCGACGTTCCGTGCCACCGCGCACGGCTCCATCGCGCTCGGCCACAACGGCAACCTGGTCAACACGGCCCAGCTCGCGGAGATGGTCGCCGACCTGCCCAAGCAGGAAGGCGGCCGCACTCCCCGCGTGGCGGCCACCAACGACACCGACCTGCTGACCGCGCTGCTCGCGGCCCAGGTCGACGAGGACGGCAAGCCGCTGACCATCGAGGAGGCCGCCCACACGGTCCTTCCGCAGGTCAAGGGCGCCTTCAGCCTCGTCTTCATGGACGAGAACACCCTCTACGCCGCCCGTGACCCGCAGGGCATCCGCCCGCTGGTCCTCGGCCGCCTGGAGCGCGGCTGGGTCGCCGCCTCCGAGTCCGCCGCCCTCGACATCTGCGGCGCGAGCTTCGTCCGCGAGATCGAGCCGGGCGAGTTCGTCGCCATCGACGAGAACGGCCTGCGCACCTCGCGATTCGCGGAAGCGAAGCCCAAGGGCTGTGTCTTCGAGTACGTGTACCTGGCCCGCCCCGACACCGACATCGCCGGTCGGAACGTCTACCTCTCCCGCGTGGAGATGGGACGCAGGCTCGCCAAGGAAGCCCCGGTCGAGGCCGATCTGGTCATAGCGACCCCGGAGTCCGGCACCCCGGCCGCCATCGGCTACGCGGAGGCGAGCGGCATCCCGTTCGGCGCGGGTCTGGTGAAGAACGCGTACGTCGGCCGTACGTTCATCCAGCCCTCGCAGACCATCCGCCAGCTCGGCATCCGGCTGAAGCTGAACCCGCTCAAGGAAGTCATCAAGGGCAAGCGTCTGGTCGTCGTCGACGACTCGATCGTCCGCGGCAACACCCAGCGCGCCCTGGTCCGCATGCTCCGCGAGGCGGGCGCGGCCGAGGTCCACATCCGGATCTCCTCGCCGCCCGTGAAGTGGCCCTGCTTCTTCGGTATCGACTTCGCCACCCGCGCCGAGCTCATCGCCAACGGCATGTCGATCGAGGAGATCGGCACCTCGCTGGGCGCCGACTCGCTGGCGTACATCTCCATCGACGGCATGATCGACGCCACGACGATCGCCAAGCCGAACCTCTGCCGCGCCTGCTTCGACGGCGAGTACCCGATGGAGCTCCCGGACCCCGAGCTGCTCGGCAAGCAGCTCCTGGAGACCGAGCTGGCGGCCGGTCCGGCAGCCACGGCCGCGGCCGACGCGATCCGTCGCCCGTAAGCCCAGTAATCAACCCGAAAGATCCCAGGCAATGTCTGAGACAGTTGTGCCCGGCGGTGCTTCCTATGCGGCGGCCGGCGTCGACATCGAGGCGGGCGACCGCGCGGTCGAGCTGATGAAGGAGTGGGTGAAGAAGACGCAGCGTCCCGAGGTCCTCGGCGGCCTCGGCGGTTTCGCCGGCCTCTTCGACGCCTCCGCCCTCAAGCGCTACGAGCGTCCTCTGCTGGCTTCCGCCACCGACGGCGTCGGCACCAAGGTGGATGTCGCGCGCCAGATGGGCGTGTACGACACCATCGGCCACGACCTGGTCGCGATGGTCATGGACGACATCGTGGTGTGCGGCGCCGAGCCGCTGTTCATGACCGACTACATCTGTGTCGGCAAGGTCCACCCCGAGCGGGTCGCCGCCATCGTCAAGGGCATCGCCGAGGGCTGTGTGCTCGCCGGTTGCGCCCTGGTGGGCGGCGAGACCGCCGAGCACCCGGGTCTGCTGGGCGAGAACGACTTCGACGTGGCCGGCGCCGGTACGGGCGTCGTGGAGGCCGACCGGCTGCTCGGCCCGGATCGCATCCGTACGGGTGACGCGGTGATCGCCATGGCGGCGTCCGGCCTTCACTCGAACGGGTACTCGCTGGTCCGCCACGTCCTGCTGAACCAGGCGGGTCTCGCCCTGGACGCACAGATCGAGGAGCTCGGCCGCACCCTCGGCGAGGAGCTGCTGGAGCCCACCAAGATCTACTCGCTGGACTGCCTGGCGCTCACCCGGACCACGGACGTGCACGCGTACAGCCATGTCACGGGTGGCGGTCTGGCCGCCAACCTGGCCCGGGTGATCCCGGACGGCCTGCACGCGATCGTCGACCGCTCCACCTGGACCCCGGCCCCGATCTTCGACCTCGTCGGCAAGACGGGTCAGGTCGAGCGCCTGGAGCTGGAGAAGACGCTGAACATGGGCGTCGGCATGATCGCGATCGTCCCCGAGGAGTCCGCCGACGTGGCCCTGGCCACGCTGGCCGACCGCGGGGTCGACGCATGGGTCGCAGGCGAGATCACGGACCGCGGCGAGCACACCACGGGTGCCGCCATGGTCGGCGACTACGCGAACTGAGACCGGCGCGACAGCAGCGCAAAACCCGGTCCGGCGGGGTAACCGCTCAGGACCGGGTCAGGCACTGCTGGATAGTCAAGCGCCGCGGCGTTGTTGCGACGTGGGACCGGACTCGTCGTCCTCGTCCTCATCGTCGTTGTTGTAGAGATCCGCGTACTGGGCGTACGGGTCGTCTTCTTCGTCGTCCTCGAACGGCTCGCCGTTCGGCGGCTGGCTCGAAGTCGAAGCGCCCAGCTCGTTGGCCAGACGCGACAGGTCAGTCCCGCCGCTGTTGTACTTCAGCTGGCGGGCGACCTTCGTCTGCTTGGCCTTGGCCCGGCCGCGCCCCATGGCTCGACCCCCTCGGTGACGGGGCTCGACGGCCCCAGAGTCTTGACACGCGTTCATGATCTAGAACGGGCTCTCCTCGGAGAGACCGGTCCGTAGGGCTTCCACGGTACCTGAGCCCGCGCCCATACGGTACGTCGCCCGCAGGACGTGCCTGGGCCCAGAACCCTCGGGGTGCCCTGTCCCCGCTGGTCAACCGCGATTTTAACCACTTCTTGGCGGCCGACCCGCCGACGAACGTGAGAGTTCTCTCTAAGCGTGCGCCGACGGGTACCGGCCAAACCTCGTCAGCGCGTCTTGCGCGCCTCCGCGGCCTCGTGCATCCGCTGCTCGGCGATCCGGTCGGCCGCGGCGGCCGGCGGAATTCCATCCGTCTTCGCACGTGCGAATATGGCCAGCGTGGTGTCGTAGATCTTCGACGCCTTCGCCTTGCACCGGTCGAAGTCGAAGCCGTGCAGCTCGTCGGCGACCTGGATGACACCGCCGGCGTTCACCACGTAGTCGGGCGCGTAGAGGATCCCGCGGTCGGCGAGGTCCTTCTCGACGCCCGGGTGTTCGAGCTGGTTGTTGGCGGCACCGCAGACGATCTTCGCGGTCAGCGCGGGCACGGTGTCGTCGTTCAGGGCCCCGCCGAGCGCGCAGGGGGCGTAGATGTCCAGGCCCTCGGCGCGGATCAGGGTGGCGGTGTCGGCGACGGCCGTCACGCCCGTCGGGTGGGCGGCGAGGATCCGGCCCACGGCCTCCTCGCGCACATCGGTGATCACGACCTCGGCGCCCTCCGCGCGCAGGTGCTCCACCAGGTGGTGGCCGACCTTGCCGACGCCCGCGATGCCGATCTTGCGGTCGCGCAGCGACGGATCGCCCCACAGGTGCTGGGCGGAGGCCCGCATGCCCTGGTAGACGCCGAACGCGGTGAGCACGGAGGAGTCGCCGGCGCCGCCGTTCTCCGGCGAGCGTCCGGTCGTCCAGCGGCACTCGCGTGCCACCACGTCCATGTCGGCGACGTACGTACCGACGTCGCAGGCGGTGACGTAGCGGCCGCCGAGCGAGGCCACGAACCGGCCGTAGGCCAGCAGCAGCTCCTCGCTCTTGATCCGGTCCGGGTCGCCGATGATCACGGCCTTGCCGCCGCCGTGGTCGAGACCGGCCATGGCGTTCTTGTACGACATCCCGCGCGCGAGGTTCAGGGCGTCGGCGACGGCCTCTTCCTCGGTCGCGTACGGGTAGAAGCGCGTACCGCCGAGGGCAGGGCCCAGAGCGGTGGAGTGGATGGCGATGACGGCCTTGAGGCCGCTGGCGCGGTCCTGGCAGAGCACGACTTGCTCATGACCCCCCTGGTCCGAGTGGAACAGGGTGTGCAGGACGCCGTGTGTTACGTCGGTCACTGTGGTGACTCCTGAGTACTGGCGGCGGTTGGAGCGAGCTCCCGTACGGGTGGCGGGGGCTTGTGAGCATGAGATTAGACCCCTCGGCGCCCGTCCAACCCGCAGTGCTCAGGATCACCTACTCGCGGAGTAAGGCCGTGCGACGATTTGCATAGTTTTCCCGCATCTTTGTGAGCGGGTTTCGCAGGTTTTCCTGGCAGAGGGCGGGGGAGGGAGCAGGCGTGCCCAAGGTGTCCTCGGTGATCGTCCCGTACGCGGCCTATCTGCGCGTCTACGAGCCGCTGGCCGCCTTCCCCGAGCCCGAGCGCAGCCACTGGGCCCGCTACGCCCGCCGCCCCGACCGCCCCTCGTACCAGGACGAACTGCGCCGCTCCCTGGCCGACTTGCTGCCCACCCCGCCCATCCCCGTGCCCGTGCACGAGAGCAGCGACGCCTTCGTGCTGGAGGTCGACGGGGTGCTGTGCGTGTGCCCGTGGCGCACCCGGCTGCGCGGCTGGCAGGCGCTCGGGGAGCTCGCCGAGGAGCTGCCGAAGCCGGTCCTGGAGGCGGTGCTGCCGCTCGTCGTACGGCGCCAGGCCGCCCAGGACTACGAGCGCTGGCTGGCCCGCAACCCGGACGCCCGGCCGTGGATCCGCACCTCGACCTGGCAGGTGCCGCTGCACTGGTTCGTGCTGGTGTCGGACGAGGAGCGGCGCTTCGACAAGGGCTCGGGCGAGATCCCGCCGATGCTGCGCTACCGGACGCCGATGGTGCAGGCGCGGCGACGGGTGGCGCGGGCCCTGCGGACGCTGAAGGACGCCATCGACGAAGGGCCGCTCATCGACGGCCTGGTGGACGTCGGGCGCTGGCTGGAGGAGTTCCACCCGCGCTCACTGGTCGAGCTGGACTACGGCGGCCTGGTGCACACCCTGCCGGCCGGCGACCTGGAGGACGACCACTCGGCGGCCGACGTGGCCGACGGCATCGACGCGCTCAGGCGCGGCGACGGGGCGGCCGCGGGGGCGGCGTACGCACGGCTCGTGGAGCGGTGGCGGGCGGTGCGGGACCGGCGTTCGGCGAACTGAGCGGCCCGGGTGCGGTCGGTCGAACCATGTGACGTGGACCACGTGTGATGTAACGAACTGGCGTTTGACGGAGCGCCCGTTTTGGGGTTTCGTGCTCGCTCTGAGGTTCTTGATGTCACGTCAACAAGGGACGTAGGACCCGATCCGGGCGTATGCATCAAGGACGCGTCAACGCGCGTAAGCGTGACGGACCGCACGTACGCGGCCCTTGCGCCCCTAACCCTTCCTCGTGCCAAAATAGGACAAGGAGTCCGGGGAGGGCTCTCTCTCGACATTGCACGCTTTGGGGGGTCTTGTGACTCCTGCGCGCCACTGTGACTGATCGTCACAGTGGCGTGACTGTCCGCTATGGCATGGTCCATCGGCTTCCGTCGCTGATGAACACCTGGGAGGGCAATTCCATCGGTTTGGCCGACGCGGCTGGACAGATGGTGTAGTTGTAGTGCCGAGGACAAGCCGTTCGTCCTATAACCGACTCGACTCGTGTGCGCCATTTCGGGCAACGCGGGTCAAGGTGCAGAATTTAGAGGAAAGAACCGAGAAGGTTCGGTTCTCCCGAGGAGGCCGCTCATGACCGCTCGCACCCCTGATGCCGAGCCGCTGCTGACCCCGGCTGAGGTCGCCACGATGTTCCGCGTCGACCCCAAGACGGTCACGCGGTGGGCGAAGGCGGGGAAGCTTACTTCCATCCGTACGCTCGGCGGACACCGCCGCTACCGCGAGGCTGAGGTCCGCGCACTGCTCGCGGGCATCCCGCAGCAGCGCAGCGAGGCCTGAACAACTGCATAACCGGGCAAACCGGCAGTTCCCCCAACTTGCCGCGGCGCCCGGACTCTAGCTCCAAGCGACGCGGGTTCTGCCCCAACAGAGCCCACGCCCGAGCCGATCAAAGCTTGTCAGGCACGTAACCAGGGTGCGTCGTGGATCGCGCTGGACTCCGCCGAGTCCAGCGCGATCTTTTTGTGTGCGGAGTGTGTGCCGGCCGGGGGTTCCGTGGCGGGCGGTCGGGGCCTGCGGAGGCGGATCGGCGCTCCTGTGGAGCCGCCCTGGACGGTTCCTGGACGGCCCGTGAGCGGCTTCTGCGTGGCTCCTGCGTGACTCCTGGGCGGGCCCTGGGCGGTCACTGAGCGTGTGGCGGGCGATCGCAGGAAGCTGGTGCAATTGCACATATTAAATTGACCAGTTGTAGGTGAGGTGTAAGTACCGCGCTCCGGGAAACTCATGCGGTGACACCCGTCACACGCCTCGGTGCTTGTTGCCTCTGGCGTGTGTGCGCTAAAAGGAGCCGCGTGCTCCAGCGCCCCATGGAAGTACGGGAGTTGACGCCCCCGACCCGTCACGCGGTGGAAGCGGTTTCGTCCCCGCCGACCTCGGCCGGAGCCGGCCGAGCGGCATGCGGTGCGGAGCCCATCGCCAGCCGCAGCAGGTGATGGCAGATCGGGCAGTGCCGGGTCAGATGTCGATAGGAGGAGGCGGCTGACAGGTGCGCGCGGAGCAACGCCCGCGTTTCGTGCCGTGCCGATGCCGCCATACGCCACCTCCGGGGGCCACACGGGGAAGTGCCCTGATTTCTGGGTACCGAGCGAATGTGACTCCGTCAAGATGGCCGCCGTCGCGCAGGGAAGCACGAAGGAGCCCGCTCTCTTGCGGGAAGCGGGCCTTGCCCAGTGTGGACGGGTGAGGTGTGGGACGGAAGAGGGCCCGCATCCGGTATCGGATGCGGGCCCTCATTCCTGCTGCGGTCCTGACGGGATTTGCTGCACTCGATTGCGGCTGCGCCGCGGGCGCGGCCTCCACCTTGACAGGGTGGTGGGATGGGTGAGGTGTGGGATGGAAGAAGGCCCCCATCCGTTGCCGGTGGGGGCCCTCATTCTTGCTGCGGTCCTGACGGGATTTGAACCCGCGGCCTCCACCTTGACAGGGTGGCGAGCACTCCAAACTGCTCCACAGGACCAGGTTTCGCTGCGCCATTCATGCGTTGCGCTGCGAGAAGAGACTGTACAGGAGGGTGAGCCCGCTGGTCGAACTCACCCAGTGTGCACGGTCCGTTACGGCGCCAGCGTGTCGATCGTCTTCACGATCCGCTTGTCGGAGATCGGGTACGCCGTGCCCAGAGCGTGGGCGAAGTAGCTCACGCGGAGCTCCTCCAGCATCCAGCGGACGTCCAGCACCTGCTGCGGCACCGGGCGTCCCTGCGGCATCTGCTCCAGGAGCCAGGCGTACTCGTCCTGCATCTCGTGGACCTTCTCCATGCGCGTGGTGTCGCGCTGGACGTTCGTCGGCATCTGCTGGAGACGCCGGTCCACCGCGATCAGGTAGCGCATCAGGTCGGGCTGGCGCCGCAGCCCCGCCTCCGTCACGAAACCGGGCCTCACAAGGGCGTCCAGCTGCTTGCGTACGTCCGTGAGGTTCGCCAGCAGGACAGGGCTGCGCACGCCCTTCAGGCGGCGCTCAGCGGCCTGCCAGGCGGCGAGCACCTGCTGCACCTGCCCGACCGCACGGACCGTCGTGTCCACGATCTCGGCGCGCACCTTGTCGTACAGCTTCCGGTACGACTCCTCGTCCCACACCGGCCCCCCGAAGTCACCGATCAGCTTGTCCGCCGCCGCCATCGCGCAGTCGTCGAACAGGGCTTGGACGGAGCCGTGCGGATTGGCGGACAGGGCCAGCTTCTGGGCGTTCGTCAGCTTCTCGGATGCGAACTTCGCCGGATTGACCGGGATGTTGCGCAGGATCAGGCGGCGCGTGCCCTTCCACATCGCCTGCTGCTGCTCCGCCTCCGTGTCGAAGAGGCGCACCGACACCGTGTCGCCGTCGTCCACCAGCGCCGGGTACGCCTTGACCGGCTGGCCGGCGCGGCGGGTCTCGAAGACGCGGGTCAGCGAGCCGATCGTCCAGTCGGTCAGGCCCTTGCGCTCCAGGGACTCGCCGCCCTGGCGGGAGGCGGTGGCCGCGGCGGCCTGGGAGAGGGCCTGGCGGGCCTTCGGCCTCAGCTTGAGCTTCAGCGCCTCCAGGTCCTTGTCCTCGGCCAGCCTGCGGCGCCGTTCGTCGACGATCCGGAAGGAGATCCGCAGATGGTCCGGGACCTTCGCCCAGTCGAAGTCGTCGGCCTCGAAGGGCACGCCCACCATGCGCTTCAGCTCGCGGGCCATGGTCACCGTCAGCGGTTCCTGCAAGGGGACCGAGGCGTCCAGGAACCGCTTGGCGAAGTTGGGCGCCGGCACGTAGTGACGGCGGATCGGCTTCGGGAGGGAGCGGATCAGCTCCGTCACCAACTCCTCCCGCAGGCCCGGGATCTGCCAGTCGAAGCCCTCGTCCGTGACCTGGTTGAGGACCTGGAGCGGGATGTGGACGGTCACACCGTCGGCGTCCGCGCCCGGCTCGAACTGGTACGTCACCCGGAACTTGAGCTGTCCCTGCCGCCACGAGTCGGGATAGTCGGCCTTGGTGACCGCCGCCGCCGACTCCCGGATGAGCATCTCGCGCTCGAAGTCCAGGAACTCCGGCTCCTCGTGCCGCTTGCGCTTCCACCAGGAGTCGAAGTGGGCCCCGGAGACCACGTGCTCGGGGACCTTCTCGTCGTAGAAGTCGAACAGCGTCTCGTCGTCCACGACGATGTCCCGGCGCCGCGCCCGATGCTCCAACTCCTCGACCTCGCTGAGGAGTTTGCGGTTGTCGGCGAAGAACTTGTGGTGCGTGCGCCAGTCGCCCTCGACCAGCGCGTTGCGGATGAACAGCTCGCGGCTGGTCTCCGGGTCGATACGGCCGTAGTTCACCTTGCGCTGCGCGACGATCGGGACGCCGTACAGGGTGACCTTCTCGTACGCCATCACCGCCGCCTGGTCCTTCTCCCAGTGCGGCTCGGAGTACGTCCGCTTGAGCAGGTGCTCGGCGAGCGGCTCGACCCATTCCGGCTCGATCTTCGCGTTGACGCGGGCCCACAGGCGGGAGGTCTCGACGAGTTCGGCCGACATCACGAAGCGCGGGGGCTTCTTGAAGAGCGCCGAGCCCGGGAAGACCGCGAACTTGGCGTTGCGGGCGCCGAGGTACTCGTTGCGTCCGCCCTCCTTGCGCCCACCCGGGCCGGAGTCCTTGGACTCCTTCACGTCCTTCATCCCGATATGGGAGAGGAGGCCGGCGAGGAGGGAGATGTGGATGTGGTCGGCGGGGGCGTCGTCCTCGTTGAGATGGATGCCCATCTGCTTGGCGACGGTGCGCAGCTGGGTGTAGATGTCCTGCCACTCGCGAATCCGCAGGAAGTTCAGATACTCCTGCTTGCACATGCGGCGGAAGGACGAGGACCCGCGCTCGCGCTGCTGCTCACGGACGTAACGCCACAGGTTGAGGTAGGCGAGGAAGTCGCTCGTCTCGTCCTTGAAGCGCGCGTGCTGCTGGTCGGCCTGCGCCTGTTTGTCCGCCGGGCGCTCGCGCGGGTCCTGGATGGACAGCGCCGCCGCTATGACCATGACCTCACGGACACAGCCGTTCCGGTCGGCCTCCAGCACCATGCGGGCCAGCCGCGGGTCGACGGGGAGCTGGGCGAGCTTGCGGCCGGTCTGCGTGAGCCGCTTGCGTACGTCCTTCTCGGCCGGGTCGATCGCGCCGAGCTCCTGGAGGAGCTGGACGCCGTCGCGGATGTTGCGGTGGTCCGGCGGGTCGATGAACGGGAACTTCTCGATGTCACCGAGGCCGGCCGCGGTCATCTGCAGGATGACGGAGGCGAGGTTCGTCCGCAGGATCTCGGCGTCCGTGAACTCCGGCCGGGCGACGAAGTCGTCCTCGCTGTACAGCCGGATGCAGACACCGTCACTGGTACGTCCACAGCGGCCCTTGCGCTGGTTGGCGCTGGCCTGGGAGATCGGCTCGATGGGCAGCCGCTGGACCTTGGTGCGGTGGCTGTAGCGGCTGATGCGGGCGAAGCCGGGGTCGATGACGTACTTGATGCCGGGGACCGTGAGGGAGGTCTCGGCGACGTTGGTCGCCAGAACGATCCTGCGGCCGGTGTGCGGCTGGAAGACGCGGTGCTGCTCGGCGTGCGAGAGGCGGGCGTAGAGAGGCAGCACCTCGGTGAAACGGTAGTTCTTCTTGACGAGCGCGTCGGCGGTGTCCCGGATCTCCCGCTCACCGGAGAGGAAGACGAGGATGTCGCCCTTGCCCTCGCCCTGGAGCTCCTCGACGGCATCGCAGATCGCGGTGATCTGATCGCGGTCGCTGTCCTCGGAATCCTCTTCGAGGAGCGGGCGATAGCGCACTTCCACCGGATACGTCCGCCCGCTCACCTCGATGATCGGGGCGTCGCCGAAGTGCCGCGAGAACCGCTCGGGATCGATGGTCGCGGACGTGATCACGACCTTGAGGTCGGGCCGCTTCGGCAGCAGCTGCGCGAGATACCCGAGCAGGAAGTCGATGTTGAGGGACCGCTCGTGGGCCTCGTCGATGATGATCGTGTCGTAGGCGCGCAGCTCGCGGTCGGTCTGGATCTCGGCGAGCAGGATGCCGTCCGTCATCAGCTTGATGAAGGTGGCGTCCGGGTTCACCTGGTCGGTGAACCGCACCTTCCAGCCGACGGCCTCGCCAAGAGGCGTGTCCAACTCCTCCGCGACCCGCTCGGCGACGGTACGGGCGGCGATACGGCGCGGCTGGGTGTGCCCGATCATGCCGCGCACACCGCGGCCGAGCTCAAGACAGATCTTCGGGATCTGCGTGGTCTTGCCGGAGCCGGTCTCACCGGCGACGATCACGACCTGGTGATCACGGATGGCGTCCGCGATGTCGCTCTTCTTCTGGCTGACCGGCAACTGCTCGGGATACGTGACCGCGGGCACCCGGGTACGCCGGCCGGCGATACGCTCCTCGCCCTTGGCGATCTCCGCCTCGATCTCGGCCAGCACGGCGGCCCGCGCCTCCGGCTTACGGATCTTGCGCGCACCTTCGAGCCGCCGGCCGAGCCGGTGCGCGTCGCGCAGGGAGAGCTCGGTCAGACGGGGGGCGAGGGGGCCGAGGGCCGGGGTGGCGGGGGCAGGCTGCGTAGACATACGCGGTCCAGGATCTCATCCCACCGAAATCCATGGCGAACGCTTTTGCCTCCGGCGGCGGCCGAGCGCGCGACGTCCGCTCGGATACGCCAGGATTCGCCACCCCCTGTGGCGCCACTAGCTGCGCGTTCGTATTCGCCACCCCGGATGCGCCACTGACCGCCATGATCATTCGCCACCAGCAAACTCGACAAAGCGGGCGCGAGTGGTCCGTGATCACTTGATGGATGGTGAGGCTTGCGGTTACCTCTTCCAGGTGATGGCCGCAGGAACCGTGTTCCGGCCGTGTGCGCTCCCGCGTACGCACAAAGCCTGGCTTCAGGATGCAGCCCAAAGCCAGGCTCGTGCGCGGGGCAGGGTGGGTCCGGCCGAGTATGCGTCGGCCGGGCTCACTCACCCGGCCAGCCGTCCGGCTCACCCTTCAGCGCGTCACAGGAAGTGCTCGACGCACCCCGCAATGGCAGTGATCGCAGTCAGGAACAGTGCCGCCAGCTGCACCCACTCCTGTCGTGGATGCCTGTCGCGACGCCTTCTCCGTTTCGTTGATCGCTCCACCGCGCCCGATCTCCAATCTCTCTGTGTCCCAACTGCGTTGGGGCCTCCCCATGAACGGGCAGGCGTCTCGGGAGAGACTCGACCGGGCGTCTCGCAACATACCGGCGATGAGGGAGCGGAACGGCCGATCCCCGGGTTCGGCGCTCATATTCCTGCGCGGCGCCAGGGACTCGTGTATAGGAGGCGAGGCGCGGGGCGTACGGCTTTCGCGGGGTGGATGTGACTGACATGGAAAACGCCCCCTCCGGAAGATCCCGGAGGGGGCGTATGCCCTGCTAGGGCGGTTGTGGCTGGGGCCGGGGTCGAACCGGCGACCTATCGCTTTTCAGGCGATCGCTCGTACCAACTGAGCTACCCAGCCGTAAAGACTTCTCTCGAAGCCTTTGCGGTCCTGACGGGATTTGAACCCGCGGCCTCCACCTTGACAGGGTGGCGAGCACTCCAAACTGCTCCACAGGACCTTGCGATGCGTACGACAGTGTCGCACACCGTACTGCGTGCCCCCAACGGGATTCGAACCCGTGCTACCGCCTTGAAAGGGCGGCGTCCTAGGCCGCTAGACGATGAGGGCTATCGGCCCGCCTGGGCGCTTCTCAGCGCGTCGGGGACGTGAGAAGCATATGGGATGGCGGGAGGTATCGCCAAAACGGTTTACGGGGTGGGGGAGGGCGAGGTGGGGGACGGGGTGGAGTCCGGCGGTTGGTTCTCCTCCACGAGGTGGCGGCTCACCTCCGCCGTCGTCAGGCCCAGGCCCCCCAGTTCGATCTCGTCCCAGGCCTGGAGGCGATGGGTGTCGCGGTCGAAGTAGAGGATCGAGGTCTGGATGGGGTCGGGGTGCTTGCCTTCGACCGCGCGCAGGCCGCTGCCGCCGGTGGAGCCCTCGATGCGCAGGCGGGTGCCGTAGGGGAGGAGCTCCGTTTCCGGGTGGTGGATGTGGCCGGCCAGGGCCAGGGGGACCTCGCCGTCCGTCCGGCGGGCCGCCACCGGTTCGTGGGCGACGGCCACGTCGACCGGGGTGCCGGCGGCTTTCTGGTCGCGCAGGGAGGTGGCGAGGCGGGCGCCCGCCAGTTCGTTGGCCGCGTCGCCGCCGGGGATCGTCGAGCGGTCGGGGGTGAACTGGGGGTCGCCGATGCCGGCGAAGCGCAGGCCGGCGATGGTCGCCGCCTTGCCGTCGTCCAGGACGTGGACGTTCTTCAGGCCCTCCAGGTGGCGCTGGGTCACGCGGGAGTCGTGGTTGCCGCGGACCCAGACGTAGGGGGCGCCGAGGTCCTCGATGGGGTCCAGGAAGCCGTTCTCGGCGGCGGTGCCGTGGTCCATGGTGTCGCCGGAGTCGACGATCACGTTGACCTTGTACTGGTCGACGAGCGAGGCGATGATCTTCCAGCTCGCCGGGTTGAGATGGATGTCGGAGACGTGCAGGACGCGAATGGTGCTCGGGTCCGGGGCGTAGGCGGGGAGCGTGGAGGTGGCGTCGTAGAGCTTGGTCACGTTGGTGACCAGGCGGGCCAACTCCTTTTGGTAGACGTCGAATTCGGTGACGATGCTGCGGGCGTTGCCGACCAGGGACGGGGCGGAGGAGAGCAGGCCCGAGAACTTCGGTTCCAGGACCGACTCCGGGTTCCAGGTCGCGAAGGCGGTGCCGCCCGAGGCGGCCAGGAGGGTGAGGGCGAGGCCGCCGGCGGCAAGGGCGCGGCGGGGGCGGCGGTAGACGGCGAGGCCGAGCGCGGCGGCGCCGGTGACGACGGCCACGCAGCTGCGTACGGCGAGGTCCTGGGTGCCGTGGGCGACGTCCTGGGCGACCTCGTCCTGGAGGCCGGAGAGGCGTTCGGGGTGGTCGACGAGGGCCTGGGCGCGCTCGGGGTCGAGCTGGTCGACGTTGACGTCGAGGCGGACCGGGGCGGTGTGGCTGTCCAGGGTGAGGGCGCCGAGCGGGGAGACGTTGATCTTTGTGCCGCCGGTGAGGGAGGGGCGCAGGGTCATCGTGGTGTTCATGGGGCCGACGGGGACGCGTACGTTGCCGACGATCAGCAGGCCGAGCCAGGCGCCGACGATGACGACGGTGACGAGGCCCAGCGCTCGTGCCCAGGGGTTGGGCCGGGCGACGAGTTCCGGGGTGGGGTGCGGGCGGCGGGTGGTGTAGCGGCGGGTCAGGGCGCGCGGGGCCTTCGGCAGGTGGCCGAGGGCCTTCAGGACTGCGGCGGGGACGCGGGCCATTGGTCCCGTATGCCCAAGGGCGCGGGTGGATATGCGAGACCGCTCGCGGCTCCTTCCCGGCGGCGTCGTACCCGACAATGGGCCTGTGCTGGAGATGACGCGCGAGGAGTTCGAGGAACTGGTCGCCGAGGCGCTGGACCGGATTCCGCCGGAGTTGACGCGGCTGATGGACAACGTCGCGGTGTTCGTCGAGGACGAGCCGCCGGCGGACGATCCCGAGCTGCTCGGGTTGTACGAGGGGACTCCGCTGACCGATCGCGGGGAGTGGTACGCCGGGGTGCTGCCGGACCGGATCACGATCTACCGGGGGCCGACGCTGCGGATGTGCGCGTCGCGGGAGGAGGTCGTCGCGGAGACCGAGGTGACGGTGGTCCACGAGATCGCGCATCACTTCGGGATCGACGACGCGCGGTTGCATGCGCTCGGGTACGGGTGAGCGAGCGGTGCTGACGGGGTGCGCGTGGCTTTTCCGGGGCGCGTGTCCTCTTGTGGGCGGCGGGAGTTGGGCAGGTTGACTTCTTCGCCCGCCACTGGAGGTGGCCGCCGTGCGCCCCTTGTACGTACCCGTTCGTCTGGCCGCCACGGTCATGGCCGTCGCCGCTGCCGCCGGCTGCATGAGCGTGGGCGAGGACGGTGACGGCGGGAGTGCGAAGCCGTCGCACTCCGCCGGGCAGCGGGGTGGTGAGGCGCCCGATGGGGGGTCGGCCGTGTCGGGTGGCGGGTCCGGGTACGGGGCGCACGCCGACGGTGGCAAGCGGGGGGAGAAGAAGGGCAAGGAGAAGAAGAAGGGCGATAAGGGGGGCAAGGAGTCGGCGTCTCCTTCGGTCTCGTCGTCCGTGGCGGCGAGCGCCTCCGCTCCGGCCGGGGGCAAGCCGGTGGAGCCGGGGAGCACGGTGAAGCCGGGTCCCACTCGTACGGCTGAACCCACGCCCACCCGGACTCCGGATCCGGAGCCGACGCCGAGCCAGGAGCCGACGTCCGTGGAGCCGACGCCCACGGTGGCCGAGCCGTCGTCCTCGGCGCACGAGGAGACGGGGCCGCAGCTGGCCCAGCGGGAGCCGGCGCCGGCCGCGGGGTCGCCGGCGTAGGACCCGTGGGGCTTGGCGAGTGACGTTGCCTACATGGGCGACGCTCGGTTTGCCTTGGGGGGCTGGGGGTGCGTATGGTGGTAGATCGTTTGATCCCATTTGCCCGGCGCCACTGCAGAGCGCGCCGTGTGGCGCGTACTCTCCCTTGCCGTGGCGGACCGCATTGAGGCGGTCGTAATGCGAATCACGGAGTTGACGGGCGCGTGCCGACGAGACTCCGGAAGGTTTCGCTTACGCATGTCCATTTCCAGTCCTGACCACGTCGTCGTGCCCGAGAACGACGAGAACGCGGCCGTCGAGGAGACCCCCGAGGTGACCTTCGCGGACCTCGGTCTCCCCGAGGGCGTCGTGCGCAAGCTCGCGCAGAACGGCGTGACGACCCCCTTCCCGATCCAGGCCGCGACCATCCCGGACGCCCTGGCCGGCAAGGACATCCTGGGCCGTGGCCGCACCGGCTCCGGCAAGACCCTCTCCTTCGGTCTGCCGACCCTGGCGCGCCTCGCCGGCGGCCGCACCGAGAGGCACAAGCCGCGCGCCGTCATCCTCACCCCGACCCGTGAGCTCGCGATGCAGGTCGCGGACGCGCTGCAGCCGTACGGCGACGTCCTCGGCCTGAAGATGAAGGTCGTCTGCGGCGGTACGTCGATGGGCAACCAGATCTACGCCCTGGAGCGCGGCGTCGACGTCCTCGTCGCCACCCCGGGCCGACTGCGCGACATCATCAACCGCGGCGCCTGCTCCCTGGAGAACGTCGAGGTCGCCGTCCTCGACGAGGCCGACCAGATGTCCGACCTGGGCTTCCTGCCCGAGGTCACCGAGCTGCTCGACCAGGTCCCGGCCGGCGGCCAGCGCATGCTGTTCTCGGCCACCATGGAGAACGAGATCTCCACGCTGGTCAAGCGCTACCTGGTCGACCCGGTCTCGCACGAGGTCGACGCCGCCCAGGGCGCGGTGACGACCATGTCGCACCACATCCTGATCGTGAAGCCCAAGGACAAGGCGCCGGTCACGGCCGCGATCGCCTCTCGCAAGGGCCGCACCATCATCTTCGTCCGCACCCAGCTGGGCGCCGACCGTATCGCCGAGCAGCTGCGCGACGCCGGTGTGAAGGCCGACGCGCTGCACGGCGGCATGACGCAGGGCGCGCGGACGCGGACGCTGGCCGACTTCAAGGACGGTTACGTCAACGCGCTCGTCGCCACCGACGTCGCCGCCCGCGGTATCCACGTCGACGGCATCGACCTCGTGCTGAACGTCGACCCTGCCGGTGACCACAAGGACTACCTGCACCGCTCCGGCCGTACCGCTCGCGCGGGCCGCTCCGGCACGGTCGTGTCCCTGTCCCTGCCGCACCAGCGCCGCCAGATCTTCCGGCTGATGGAGGACGCGGGCGTCGACGCCTCGCGCCACATCATCCAGGGCGGTGCCGCCTTCGACCCGGAGGTCGCCGAGATCACCGGCGCCCGTTCGATGACCGAGGTGCAGGCGGAGTCCGCGGGCAACGCCGCTCAGCAGGCCGAGCGTGAGGTGGCTCAGCTCAACAAGCAGCTGGAGCGGGCGCAGCGGCGTGCCGTCGAGCTGCGCGAGGAGGCCGACCGTCTCGTCGCCCGCGTGGCGCGCGAGCGCGGCGAGGACCCCGAGGCCGCGGTGGCCGAGGCCCAGGCCGCGGCGGTCGAGGCCGTCGAGGTGGCCGTGCCCGAGCAGCCGGTGGCGCAGGACGCCGACCAGGCTGACAAGGCGGAGGCTCCGGCGTACGAGCGTCGTGAGCGTCGGGACAACGACCGTGGCGGTTTCCGCCGTGACGACCGCGGTGACCGTGGT
>NZ_JAQMYP010000078.1 GCF_028369295.1 Streptomyces sp. HD | reverse complement strand
CCCAGCCCAGCCCAGCCCAGCCCCTACTGCGCTCTGCCCCTACTGCGCCCTGCCCCACCCACCCGTTATGTCGATCACGTCACGACGAAACGGTTGCGTTCCGACGCCCCTTCGCCCTACGCTCGCGTTGCGACGATACGGTCCCGTCCCGACGTAAGAAGACGTGAAGAGTCACGTAAGAGAACGCCACGGAACACCAGGGAACGTCCCCGCACCTCACCCCCCAACCGAAAGCAGCGGATGTGAGCCAGGTCCTCGACACACCGCCCCCGACGACAACCGCCCCGGCCCCGGCCGGCCTCGCGGACCTCGCCGCCCGGCACGGTCTCTCGGTCAGCGGCGCCCGCCCAACGCTGCCCCAGTACGTCCGCGAGCTGTGGGCGCGCCGCCACTTCATCAGCGCGTTCTCCACGGCCAAGCTCACCGCCCAGTACAGCCAGGCGAAGCTCGGCCAGGTCTGGCAGGTGCTGACGCCGTTGCTGAACGCGGCGGTGTACTACTTCATCTTCGGCGAGCTGATGGGCACCAGCCGCGGCGTGCAGGACTACATCCCGTTCCTGGTGACGGGAGTGTTCATCTGGACGTTCACGCAGAGCTCGATCATGGCGGGTACCCGTGCGATCTCCGGCAACCTCGGCCTCGTCCGGGCCCTGCACTTCCCGCGGGCCGCGCTGCCGATCTCCTTCGCGCTGCAGCAGCTCCAGCAGCTGCTGTTCTCGATGGCGGCCCTGGTCGTGATCCTGCTCTGCTTCGGCATCCCGGTCTCCGCCTCCTGGCTGCTGGCGGTCCCGGCGCTGGTGCTGCAGTTCACGTTCAACGCGGGCGTCGCGATGGTCATGGCCCGGATGGGTGCGAAGACGCCGGACATCGCGCAGTTGATGCCGTTCGTGCTGCGTACCTGGATGTACGCGTCGGGCGTCATGTTCAGCATCAGCCACATGATGGCCGCTCACAAGGACTGGCCCTCCTGGCTGACTTCGGCCATGCA
Organism: Streptomyces sp. HD; assembly: GCF_028369295.1. Classification (GTDB taxonomy): domain Bacteria; phylum Actinomycetota; class Actinomycetes; order Streptomycetales; family Streptomycetaceae; genus Streptomyces. Next base: position 36,883 of record NZ_JAQMYP010000078.1, on the reverse strand, counting down.
GGCCAACCCCGCCGCCGTCTACATCGACCTGATGCGCTTCGCGCTGATCGACAGCTTCCACGCGACCCAGCTCCCGCCGCACGTGTGGGCGCTCGCGACGGGCTGGGCGCTGCTGGCGGGCGTCGGCGGCTTCATCTACTTCTGGAAGGCTGAGGAGACGTACGGCCGTGGCTGAGAACACGAACCCGCAGGTCCCCACCGTCATCGCCGACGGCGTCGACATCGTCTACCGCGTCAACGGCACGGGCGCCGGCCGCGGCTCGGCGACCGCCGCCCTCAACCGCATCCTGCGCCGCAGGCAGACGGAGAAGGCGTCCGGCGTGCGCAAGGTGCACGCGGTCAAGAAGGTGTCGTTCGTCGCGTACAAGGGCGAGGCCATCGGCCTCATCGGCACCAACGGCTCCGGCAAGTCGACGCTGCTCAAGGCGGTCGCCGGCCTCCTGCCGGTCGAGAACGGTCGTATCTACACCGACGGCCAGCCCTCCCTCCTCGGCGTGAACGCGGCCCTGATGAACGACCTCACCGGCGAACGCAACGTCCACCTCGGCGGCCTCGCCATGGGCATGTCCCGCGAGCAGGTCAAGGAGCGCTACCAGGAGATCGTCGACTTCTCGGGCATCAACGAGAAGGGCGACTTCATCACGCTCCCCATGCGGACGTACTCCTCCGGCATGGCGGCCCGGCTGCGGTTCTCCATCGCCGCCGCCAAGGACCACGACGTCCTGCTGATCGACGAGGCGCTGGCGACGGGCGACCGTTCCTTCCAGAAGCGTTCCGAGGCCCGGATCCGTGAGCTGCGCAAGCACGCGGGCACGGTGTTCCTGGTCAGCCACAACAACAAGTCGATCCGCGACACGTGCGACCGCGTGCTGTGGCTGGAGCGCGGCGAGCTGCGGATGGACGGGCCCACCGACGAGGTCCTCAAGGAGTACGAGGCGTTCACGGGCGACAAGTCGGCCAAGCCGGCCCCGAAGCCCAAGCCGACACCGACACCGACACCGACACCGACACCGGCGTAGACATCGACGCCCGCCCCGCATCCCTCGTGAGGCGCAATTGCGGGCCACCCTTTCATCCCATTAGTGCCACTATGGCCTGACGGGGGGACAGGGTGTGCCCGGCGCGACGGAGCAGGCGCGCGATGGAGCAGGTGAAGGAGTCCCCGCGATGCCCGAGCTCACCGTCGTCGTCCACGGCCCCAACACCCAGGACCGGCTGACCGCGCTCCTCGCCTCCCTGGCCGCGCACCCCCACCCCGAGGTCGAGGTCGTCGTCGCCGCGGTCGGCACCTGGGCGCAGGAGACGGCAGGGGCGTACGCGTCCGAGATGCTGGTGCTGCCCCTGCCGGACGGGACGGACGACGCCACGGCACGGTCGGCGGGGGCCGCCCGGGCCTCCGGTCGCTGGCTGCACTTCGTGCACGCCGAGGACGGTCTGCCCGCCGGCGCCCCGCGCATGGTCGCCGAGCGCATCGCGGAACTGCCGGACGAGGTGGACGTCCTCCTCTTCGACCACGTCCGCTCCACCTGGGACACCTCGGGCCTCCCCTCCGACGACGGCCCCCTCCTGGCCCGCGCGGGCCGCGCCGCCCACCCCCTCGACGACATCGCCCGCGCCGCCCTCCGTGTCACCCCGCTCCTGGGCAACCGGGCGCTGCGCACCCCCTTCTGGCACACGCACGAACGCCGACTCACCACCCCCGACGAGCCGTTCGCGTCGTACGCCACCCTCCTCCTCGCCGACCACATCGCGGCCCTGAACCAAGTGGCGTACGACCACCACGAGCTCCGCCCCGAAAGCCTCCCCCCAGCCACCCCCGAGGACCACTACACCCTCGTGGACCGCTACGAAACGCTCCTCACCCTCGCCCGAAACCGAGCCGCTACCGCCGCCACCGCTACCGCCACCGCCACCGCCACCGCCACCGCAGCAGCCACAGCCACCTCCTCCCTCCCCGGCACCACGGGCGACGCCGTCCCCCGCTCGCTCCCGCACGCCGTCCTCTACGACGTCATGGTCCGCGACTGCCTGCGCACCTTCGCCCGCACACCCATGCCCGACCCGGTGGCCAGGGAGTTCTTCCGTCGTGCCGCCGAAGCGGCGACGCGGCACCGCCCGCCCGGCCACCGCCGCCCGGCCGGCCCCGAGGGCATCCGCCGGAGCCTGCTGGAAGAGAACGCCTACACCAGGTACCGCGCCTTCCAGGCCGCCAACCGCGCGCGCCGAGCCGTGAAGTCGGCCGTACGAGCCCGAAGCCGCCAGGTCACCGACGCCCTCGGCGACCGGCACTACCGCAAGGCCCTCTCCCGCCCGGTCAACCCGAACCTGGCGGTCTTCGCGGCGTACTGGAACCGGGGCGTGGCGTGCAACCCGGCGGCGCTCGCGGCCAAGCTCACCGAACTGGCCCCGCAGATCCACCCGGTGTGGGTGGTGACCCCCGAGAACGCCCCCCTGCTCCCGCCCCACACGGACCACGTACTCCCCGGCACCCGCCGCTACCGCGAGGTGCTGGCCACGGCGAAGTACCTGGTCAACAACGTCAACTACCCCAACGCGATCGTGAAACGCCCGGACGCGATCCACCTCCAGACCCACCACGGCACCCCGCTCAAACGCATGGGCGTCGACCAGATGGAGTTCCCGGCGGCGGCCAAGGGCCTGGACTTCCCGGCGCTGCTGGCTCGTATCGACAGATGGGACTACAGCGTCTCGGCGAACAGCCACTCCACCCGCATGTGGGAGCGCGCGTACCCGTCCCGCTTCGTCTCCCTCGACCACGGCTATCCGCGCAACGACGTCTTCTACACGGCCACCGCGTCCGACATCCGCGCGATCCGCGACCGCCTGGGCATCCCGCCGACCCATCGCGCGATCCTGTACGCCCCCACCCACCGCGACTACGAGGCCGGCTGGACCCCCCGCCTGGACCTCGCCACCCTCGCCGACCGACTCGGCGAGGACACGGTCCTCCTGGTCCGCGGCCACTACTTCTACGACGGCACACCGTCCCCGCTGACGGCCCTGCGCCGCACGGGCAGAGTCATCGACGTCTCGGCCTACGACCCCGTGGAAGACCTCGCCCTCGCCGCGGACGCCCTGCTCACGGACTACTCGTCCATCATGTTCGACTACGCCAACCTCGACCGCCCGATCGTCATCTACGCCGACGACTGGGAGACGTACCGCTCCACCCGGGGCGTCTACTTCGACCTGATGGCCGAGTCACCGGGCCCGGTGGCCCGCACCCAGCAGGACCTGACCGAGATCCTCACCACCGAGGCCTGGCACGACGAGGGCGCGACGAAGGCGCGGGCGGCCTTCCGCCGCCGTTTCTGCGAGTACGACGACGGACGCGCCGCCGAACGGGTCGTCCGCCGGGTGTTCCTGGGCGAGAGCGAGGACACCCTGCCGCCGGTGACCCCGCTGGAGGACCGGACGCCGGCCCCGAGCCCGAGGGAGGCGCTGTGAACCCGGAAGCCGCGGAGGCCGCGGAGGCCGCACTCCCGGACGTCACGGTGACGGTCATCGTCTACAACGACGCCGAACGCCTCCCGCGTGCGGTGCAGTCCGTCCGCCGCCAGACCCACGCCAACATCGAGATCGTGATCAGCGACGACCACTCGACGGACGAAACCCCGCAGGTGGCAAGGAAACTGGCGGCCCAGGACCCCCGTGTCCGCCATCTCCGCCTGCCGCGCAACAGCGGCGGCTGCAGCGCCCCGCGCAACCGGGCGCTGGAGATCGCGCGGGCGCCGTACGTCATGTTCCTGGACAGTGACGACGAACTCACGGACAACGCGGTGGAGTTGCTGCTGTCGGCGCACCGCGAGCGGGAGATCGACTTCGCGATGGGGGCGGTGGTGCGGGTCCGGGAGGACAGCGGACGCCGTACGACATGGATGCCGCACCTGGTCGCCGAGCGCCGCACGGTGATCGGCATCGAGTCCGAACCCCGGCTGCTCTTCGAGCACCTGTCGACGAGCAAGATGTACGCGCGCGCCTTCCTGGACCGCCACGACCTGCGCTTCCCCGAGGGCATCCACTACGAGGACCAGCTCTTCACGGCACAGGCGTACTGCCTGGCCAAGGAGTTCACGGTCATCCCGGAGCCGGTGTACCGCTGGTACGTGGCGCAGTACACGGCCACGAGCACGGCGCGGGCGTCGATCTCCAACCAGCGCGACCGGCTGGACAACGTCCGCGACCGGGTCCGGGTGCAGCGTCTGATCGACGACTTCCTGGCGGAGAGCGGGCACGTCGGGCTCCGTGAGGAGAAGGACTACAAGTTCCTCAAGCACGACTTCCGGATGTACGCGGGGGACCTGCCGTACAGAGACGACGTATGGCTGTCGGCGTTCGCGGACCTCACCACCCCCTACCTCGACTCCCTCTCCCCGACGGCCTGCACCCGCCTCCCCCGTACGGAACGGGTGGTCCTCCAGCTGATCCGCGAACGCCGCTTCCCGGAGGCGAGGCTGGCGGCCAGGGGCCTGGGCCGCGCGGTGGCACCGCGCCATGTGACACCGGACGCGACAGGTGCCGCCACATACTGGGGCGAATCCATCCCCACCACCGACATCTCCCGCCGCGAACTCGACGTATCGGACCTGGAGTTGGACACCCGGCCCTTCCGAAGCGCCCTGTTCCGCCACGAGATCACGGAACTCACCCGCGGTCCCGGCGCCTCGATCGACCTCACCATCCGCACCTACGACCCGGGCCGCCGCCTCCCGGTGGGCCCTCACCGAGCCGGCCTCCTCCTCACCCCCGGCCGACACCGCCTCACCGTCCCGTTCCGCCTGTCCCCGGTGAGCCCCGGCATCTTCGAGGGCCAGGTCCACCTGGACCTGGCCACGGCCCCCGTCCCCCACCACGGCTTCACCGGCACCCGTCACCCACTCCTGCGCATCGAGTCCCAGTCCCTGCACAACACGGCGGTACTGCTGGCCCCCCTGACCTTCCCCGCCCTGACGACCCACATCCCGTACCACTCCGGCACGGCCCCCCACCGGGTGACCATCGAACCGGAACCGCGCACTCCCGGCCGCCTCCAGATCCACTGGCAACCCCTGGGCGTCACGGGGAGGCTGGTACACCCGGTGGTACGACGCCTGGCCCGACCGAGGGTGCGAAGAGCGGCCCGCCTGCTGAGAAGCGCACTGCGCTAGCGGAACGGCCGACTCCTCTCGACGCCGACCCACATCACTCGGCGAAGAACCGCTACCGCACCACCTCGTACAACACCTGCCCACCCGGCCCCCAGGTCACCACCCGCAACCCCGCGGCCCTTCGGGTCCCCACCCCCCGATCCACCACCCACCGCACCCCGTACGCCTCCGCGATCCCCCGCCGCACGCTCCCGGACGCCCCCACTCCGAAGTACCGCCGCACAGCCGCCTCCCGACGCCCCGCATCCGACAGGAACACGTCGGGATACCCAGGCGCCACGGTGTACGCCCCGTACGCCGGAATCTGCCGGGCCGGCATCGTCCGCGCCATGACCACGTCCCCGTACTTCACCCACGGCGTCACCCACTGGTACCCCGGCCAAGGCACCCGGTACTTCGCAGCGACCGCCCCCGGCAGCACCCCACGCGGCACGACGTACCCCACGGCCCCGACCTGCGTCCAAGCCCCCACGACCAGCGCCGCACCGAGCACGCCCGCCCACACTCCACGCCACCGCATCCCCCACCCCTCCACCACCGCCAACGCGGCAGCGACCTGTGCCGGAATCAACACCGCAGGCAACGCCCGCCCCCACGAGTAGTGCCCACTCGCCCCGCCCACCCCGACCACCACCACGCCCAACACGAAGAACAGCACCAGCGGATCCCACCGATCCCGCCACCACCGCACGCCCAGCGCACCGACCCCCACCATCACCAGCCAGTACCGCCCCACCAGATCCCGGTACAACCCCCGATGCACCGCCTCCAGTTCACCCCCCGCCCCCACCAGCGCGAAGAAGTCGTAGTACGGCCACGCCCACAGCACCGCGATCCCCACCGCCACCCCGCCCCCGACCCGCAGCCACACCCCACGCCCCGCACGCCCGCGTCGCCCGCCACGCCCCGCCCACGCGGCAATCACCGCGGCCAGCGCCCCCAAGGACGCCACAACCCCCGAGAACTGATGGCACAGCAGAATCACCGCCCACAGCCCCCCGAGCCCGGCCCAAGCCCCCCACCCGCTCCCGGCCCGCGCCGCCCCCGACCGCAGCGCCCCCGCCAGCCACGCCCAGAAATGAAAGGTCAGCCCCAACGCGAACACACTCGGATACGCCACCGTCAACGCCAGCGAGTTGAGCCCCAGAAACCCGCTCCACTCGAACAGCGACGTCCCCCACAGAAACACCAGGCAGAGCACGGCCAACGCCGGTGCGGCCCGATGCGCGCCGAGCGTCCGTACGTACCGCCACACCCCCGTGACCAGCAGCCCCACCCCCACCACCGCACCGATCCGCAGCACGACGAACACCGAGAACCCGGTCACGCGCGCCACACACCCGAGCGCCAGCATCCAGGGCGAGTAGTACGGACTCGGCGTGTCCGCATCGACCAGCGGATTCCCGGGGTCGACCAGGTCGTGCCGCAGCCGCTGCACGGTCGCCGCGTGCATACCGAGGTCACCGACCCAGGGCAGCCGGACGATCACCAGCAGGAGCAGAACGACGACCAGCGCTGCGGCGGCCTGTGGAACGACCGTCGTCCTCCGCAGCGCGGCGCCCATCGTGCTCACGCGAGCACTGTAATTCCCGTTTTGCCCCAAATGCGGGAGCGCCCCGAGCTGTCACAGCCCGGGGCGCCCTCACGCACGTACGCGTCACGTACGCGCTAAGTGCTACTCATGCTAATTGCTACTCATACAGCTCACGTGTGCGTCCGAAGCAGCGTCCGCATCGTGCGCATGGCCACCGACAGGTTCGCCAGATCGAACGCGTCCGACCCCCGGATCTCCTCCAGCGTCGTACGCGCCCGCCCCAGGATCGCCCCGTTCTTCTGCTCCCACGCCTGGTACCGCTGCTCAGGCGTCGAGGTGCCGTTGCCGACGGCCAGGACGTCCGAGGTCAGGGCCGCGTGGGCGGCGTACAGGTCCTCGCGGATGGAGGCGCGGGCCATGGACTGCCAGCGGTCGGAGCGCGGCAGCTCGATGATGCGGTCCATGAGCTGGGTGATGTTCAGCCGGTCGGCGAGGTCGTAGTACACCTCGGCGACGTCCATCGGGTCCTTGCCCATCCGGTCGGCCACCGACACGATGTCCAGCGTCGGGAAGGCGGAGGAGAAGCCCGCCACCCGGGTGGCCAGTTCGGCCGGCACGCCGGCGCCGGTCAGCTCGTCGTAGATCTGCTGGTACCAGTCCAGATCCGCGCCCCTGAGCAGCTTCGGCAGCTGCGACCACACCTGCTCGACCCGCTCGGCGAAGAAGTCGATGGTGTCGGCGAGCTGCAGCGGCTGCGGCCGGTTGTTGAGCAGCCAGCGCGTACCGCGCTCGACGAGGCGGCGCGAGTGCAGCCGGATCCGGGTCTGGACGGCGGCCTCGACCTTGTTGTCGAGCGCCTCGACCGCGTCCCACACGGCGGCCGAGCGGAAGATCGCGCGGGCCACGGTCTGCGCCCGGACGATCTCCTCCAGGGAGGCACCGGTCTCCTCCCGCAGCCGGTGCAGATACGTCGTACCGCCCGTGTTGACCGTGTCGTTGACCAGCACGGTCGTGGTGATCTCACGGCGCAGCGGGTGGCTGACGAGATGCTCCGGGAACTGCTCGCGCAGCTCGGTCGGGAAGTACGCGTGCAGCAGCGTGCTCAGGTACGGGTCGTCCGGCAGCGAGGTGTGCAGCAGTTCCTCGGCGACCGTGATCTTCGTGTACGCCATCAGGACGGCCGTCTCCGGGCCGGTCAGGCCGTGGTCGGCGTTCAGGCGTTCGCGGATCTGGCGGTCGGTGGGCAGGAACTCCAGCGCCCGGTCCAGGTGCCCCTCCCTGACCAGGTGCTTCATAAAGCGCTGCTGGGCGTGGAGCATGGCGCTGGACTGGGCGAGGGCGTTGGCGATCGCCGTGTTCTGCGCGTAGTTGTTGCGCAGGACGAGCCGGCCGACCTCGTCGGTCATCTCGGCGAGCAGCTTGTTGCGCTGCTTGACGGTCATGTCGCCGTCGGCGACCAGGCCGTTGAGCAGGATCTTGATGTTCACCTCGTGGTCGGAGGTGTCCACGCCCGCGCTGTTGTCGATGGCATCGGTGTTGATCTTGCCGCCCTGGCGCGCGAACTCGATCCGGCCGAGCTGGGTCAGACCCAGGTTGCCGCCCTCGCCGACGACCTTGACGCGCAGCTCGGCGCCGTCGACGCGGATGGCGTCGTTGGCCTTGTCGCCGACGTCGGCGTGCGTCTCGGTGCTCGCCTTGACGTACGTACCGATGCCGCCGTTCCACAGCAGGTCCACCGGCGACTGCAGGATGGCCTTCATCAGGTCGGCCGGGGTCATCTTGGCGACCTTGCCCTCGATGCCCAGCGCCTCGCGGATGTGTGCGTTGACCGGGATGGCCTTGGCGCTGCGCGGGAAGACACCGCCACCGGCCGAGATCAGCTCGGTGTTGTAGTCCTCCCAGCTGGAGCGGGGCAGCTCGAAGACGCGGCGGCGCTCGGCGTAGGAGATGGCCGCGTCCGGGTTCGGGTCGATGAAGATGTGCCGGTGGTCGAAGGCGGCGACCAGGCGGATGTGCTCGCTGAGCAGCATGCCGTTGCCGAACACGTCACCGGACATGTCGCCGATGCCGACGACCGTGAAGTCCTCGGTCTGCGTGTCCACGCCCAGCTCGCGGAAGTGCCGCTTGACGGACTCCCAGGCGCCGCGCGCGGTGATGCCCATGCCCTTGTGGTCGTAACCGGCCGAGCCGCCGGAGGCGAAGGCGTCGCCCAGCCAGAAGTTGTACTGCTCGGCGACCCCGTTGGCGATGTCGGAGAAGGTCGCGGTGCCCTTGTCGGCGGCGACGACGAGATAGGTGTCGTCCTCGTCGTGCCGGACGACGTCCGACGGCGGCACGACCTCGCCGGCGACCATGTTGTCGGTGATGTCGAGCAGCGCCGAGATGAAGGTCTTGTAGCTCGCGACACCCTCGGCCAGCCACGCGTCCCGGTCCACGGACGGGTCCGGCAGCTGCTTGGCGACGAAGCCACCCTTGGCGCCGACCGGCACGATGACGGTGTTCTTCACCATCTGCGCCTTGACCAGGCCGAGGATCTCGGTGCGGAAGTCCTCACGCCGGTCGGACCAGCGCAGACCACCGCGCGCGACCTTGCCGAAGCGCAGGTGCACGCCCTCGACCCGCGGCGAGTAGACCCAGATCTCGTACGCCGGGCGCGGCGCCGGCAGGTCGGGGATGGCCTGCGGGTCGAACTTCATGGAGACGTAGTCGTGCGACTTGCCGCCCGCGGCCTCCTGGAAGAAGTTCGTGCGCAGCGTCGCCTTGATGACGGTGAGGAAGGACCGCAGGATCCGGTCCTCGTCCAGGCTCGCCACCTGGTCGAGCGCCGCGTCGACCTCTTCGAGGAGGGCGTCCACGATCTCGTGGCCCGCGCGCTGGCGGTCCGGCGACATCCTCGCCTCGAACAGCGAAACGAGCAGCCGGGTGGTGTGGACGTTGTTGCGGAGGGTGTCCTCCATGTAGTCCTGCGAGAAGGTGGAGCCCGCCTGCCGCAGGTACTTCGCGTACGCCCGCAGCACCATCGCCTGCCGCCAGGTCAGCCCGGCGCTCAGCACGAGGGCGTTGAAGCCGTCGTTCTCCGCCTTGCCGGTCCAGGTCGCGGCGAACGCCTCCGAGAAGCGCTCGCGCGCGTCGTCACCGAGGTAGTCACCGCCGCCCACCGACTTGGGCATGCGCAGGCCGAAGTCGTAGATCCAGGCGACACTGCGGTCGGAGCAGCGCAGTTCGTACGGCCGCTCGTCGACGACCTCGACGCCGAGCCGGTTGAGGACCGGCAGGACGGCGGACAGGGAGACGGCCGGGCCCTTGCGGTAGATCTTGAAACGGCGCTCCTCCGGGGCGGCGCCGACCGGCTCGTACAGGCTCAGCGAGAAGTTGTTCTCCTCGGTCAGCTGCTCGATGTGGACCAGGTCGGAGACCGCGGACCGCGGGGTGTGGTCGGCCTTGTAGCCCTCGGCGAAGGCGCCCGAGTAGCGGCGCAGCAGTTCGGCGGCGCGCTCCTCGCCGAGCTCGGCGTTCAGCGCGTCGGCGAAGCCGTCGGCCCAGGAGCGGGCGGCCTCGACCAGGCGCGCCTCGATGCGCTCCTTGTCGGCGTCGGACAGCTGCGGCAGCTCGGTGCCCTGCGGGACGCGGACGACGAAGTGCAGCCGGGACAGGATCGACTCGGTGTTCCAGGCGGTGAAGTCGACGCTGGTGCCGTCGAGCTCCTCCTTCAGAATGTCGATGATCCGCAGACGCACGCCGGTGGTGTAGCGGTCGCGCGGGAGGTAGACGAGGGCGGAGTAGTAGCGCCCGTACTCGTCCTGCCGGAGATAGAGGCGCAGCCTGCGCCGTTCCTGCAGGTAGAGGACGGAGGTGGCGATCTGCTGGAGCTCGGGGACCGGGGTCTGGAACAGCTCGTCGCGCGGGTACGTCTCCAGGATCTGCAGCAGGTCGCGCCCGTCGTGGCTGTTGGGCGAGAACCCGGCGACCCGCAGCACGTCGTCGACCTTGCGCCGCACGACGGGCACCCGGCGCACGGACTCGGTGTAGGCGGCGGAGGAGAACAGCCCGAGGAAGCGGCGCTCGCCGACGACCTCGCCGTTCTCGTTGAACTTCTTCACCCCGACGTAGTCGAGATACGACGGCCGGTGCACGGTCGCCCGGCTGTTGGCCTTGGTGAGGATGAGCAGCTTGTGCTCGCGGGCCTTGGCGCGGGCGTCGGCGGGCAGCCGCTCGAAGGACGGGCTGACGGGGTGGCTGTCGGTCTCGGAGTGGTGCGGGTCGGAGCGCAGGATGCCGAGGCCGGTGCCCGGCACGGCGGCCAGCGAGTCGTCGCCGCGCAGCTCGTACTCGCGGTAGCCGAGGAAGGTGAAGTGGTCGTCGGCCAGCCAGCGCAGCAGCTCGCGGGCCTCCTCGAACTCCATCTCACGCAGGTCGGAGTGGGGCTCCTGGGGCAGCTCGTCGGCCATCCGCAGGGCCAGGTCCCGCATCTTGCTCCAGTCCTCGACGGCCTCGCGGACGTCGGACAGGACGCGCAGCAGGTCGGCGGTGATCTGCTTCAGGTCGCCGCGATCGGTCTCGCGGTCGATCTCCACATGGATCCAGGACTCGGTGTGCGTGTCGTGCGGCAGCTCCCCGGAGGGCGGCGTGCTGAGCACCTCGATGAGCTTGCCGGTGAGGTCGCGGCGGACGAAGACCTGCGGGTGGATGACGACGTGGATACCCCGCCCCTGCCGGGTCAGCTCATTGGTGACGGAGTCGACCAGGAAGGGCATGTCGTCGGTGACGACCTCGACGACGGAGTGGCTGCAGGTCCACCTGTTCTCTTCGACGGTGGGCGTGTGAACCCGCACGTTGGCCGTGCCCTGAGGGCGGTTCTCGGCCAGCCGGTAGTGCGAGAAAGCGGCTCCGAAGACGTCGACCGGGTCGCGGTCGGTGAGGTCCTCCGGGGCGGTGTGCAGGTAGTAACGCTGGAGGAACGCGAGCACGGTGTCGTGGTCCGGGGTGCCGGCGGTGCCCTCGTCCGTCGTCCCGGTCGGTAGATACCCCCCGACCGGGCTGTTCTCAGCTACCCGGGCGGCCCTTTCGAGCAGCTCGGCCTTGGCTTCGTCCAGCTTGGTCTGCATTGTCCTCTGGCTCCTGTCGCGCGCCGTTGCGTGACGTTGAAGGAAGTACGGTCTCTTCCCCTCGGACGTAACGCCGTGACGCGGGGTGTCCGGTCTGCTTCGACGCTATGCCGCGAGGTGAGATGAGCGGGGATATATGAGCCAATTTTGAGCTGCCCACGGGGTGTGACGCTGCTCTCTGCGACGCCCGGGCCCAGGGTGTGGATGACCTCCCGGGAGCCCTTACGCCCCCCTCCCGCCCACGAGGACCAGCGACCGCCGCCCGGTCACGGATGTCGTCCGTGCTCGCCGGGCGCAGGGCAGGGGCACCAATGCCCCCGCGAGCTATCGCGCTGATCACGCCACTAAGGCTATCGCTCCTTACAGGGGGGCCGTCATGAGCCGTATGTGTACAAAACCAGGGGTAGAACTTTGACGTTCTGCACAGGGTCAAAGGGTGCGCTGAGGGCGTAACTGGCGGGGCCGGACACGGAGGGGGAGGCTGGGGTGCAGAGCTGCGGCGACCCCAGAGCCGAGGAACGGACCCGAAGGCAGGCCGTCGGGAGGTCACCCGTGTCCGAAAACAGGCCTGCGGACAGCTGTGCCCCTCTGCCCCCCGCGACAGGCGGCACCCGGGCGACACCCCGCGCCGCGCGGCCCCTTGGCAAGACCCCCGCCCCGAGGCACGTTGCCCATAGGCCCGACGGAGACGCAGACCACGGCCCACAAGAGGAGCGCATCCGACATGACAGCGAAAATCCTCATCGTCACCGGCGACGCCGCGGAGTCACTGGAGGTCCTCTACCCCTACCAGCGCCTCCGCGAGGAGGGCTACGACGTCCACATCGCCGCCCCCACCCGCAAGAAGCTCCAGTTCGTCGTCCACGACTTCGAACCCGGCTTCGACACCTACACCGAGAAACCCGGCTACACCTGGCCCGCCGACCTCGCCTTCTCCGAGGTCGACCCCGGCGACTACGCCGCCATCGTCATCCCCGGCGGCCGCGCCCCCGAGTACCTCCGCAACGACCCCGAACTCCGCAAGATCCTCAAGTCGTTCTTCGACTCCGACAAGCCGGTCGCCCAGATCTGCCACGGCCCCCTGCTCACCGCCGCGACCGACAGCCTCCGCGGCCGCCGCGTCACGGCGTACCCCGCCCTGGAACTGGACATGCAGGCCGCCGGCGCCACCTTCCAGGACGCCGAGGCGGTGGTCGACGGCACCCTCGTCTCCGCCCGCGCCTGGCCGGACCACTCCGGCTGGATGCGGGAGTTCCTGACGGTGCTGCGAGCGAAGGCACCGGTGACGTGACCTCTCCTGGGCCGCCGGGTCCGCCGCAGGCGGGCGACTGAGCCGACGGCTCGACCGGCCGACCGGACCGGCGACCCCAGACCGGTCGGCCGCCACACCACGGGCCCGGACCGGCGCCACCAGGACCAGCTGCATCACGGGCCCGGATCACACCGTCGGGACCAGCTGCACCACAGGCCCGGATCACACCCTCGGGACCAGCTGCACCACAGGCCCGGATCACACCCTCGGGACCAGCTGCACCACAGGCCCGGATCACACCCTCGGGACCAGCTGCACCACAGGCCCGGAGCCGCGCCACCAGGACCAGCTGCACCACCGGAATCGGCTGCGCCACACGCCCCGGACGAGCCGCCCACTACGCCGCTATCCGCTCCGCCTCCGCGACCGCTTCCCCCAGCGTGTCCACGACCGGCACCCCCACTTCCTCAAGGCTCGCCCGGCTGTGCGACCCCCCGGTGTAGAGCACGGCCCGCGCCCCCACGTGCAGCGCCGCCACCGCGTCGTCGGCGGCGTCCCCGATCACCACCGTGCGAGCGGGATCCACGCTCGCGAGCGCCCCGATGTGCCGCACCATGTGCTCGGCCTTGCTGCCCCCGGACGGCCCGGTCCGCCCGTCGACACGTATGAAGTGCTCCTCGATCCCGAACCCCCGCACCAACGGGACGAGTTCGTCATGCACATACATGCTGAGGATCGACTGACTGCGCCCCGCCGACCGCCACTCCCCGAGCAGCTCTGCCACGCCCTCGGTGAGCCCGCACCGCACCCGGTGCTCGGCGTAGTACCGGTGGAAGGTCTCGTCCATGACCTCCCACTCGGTCTCGGTCGGCAGCCGCCCCATCAACCGCTCGTAGAACTTCGGTACCGGCACGCAGTACAGCGCCCGGTACTGCTCCATCGTGATCGGCTCCAGCCCGAGCTCACCGAACGCCGCGTTGGTCGCCCCGATGATCGCGTCATTGTCGTGGAACAGCGTCCCGTTCCAGTCCCAGACGATGTGCGCCCCTACTCGCTTCCCCATGCCAAAAACCGTACCCGCCACCACTGACAATCATGAGAACAGCAGGTCAACGAGGCACTGGGGCCCATCGGCGCATCAGCCCATCAGCCCGTCCGGACACCGAGGTGCCGGCCTCAGCCCTCCAGCCCCACCAGATTCGGGATCTCCTGAGTCGCGAACCACAGCAGCTCATGGTCCTCGGCCCCGTCCACCACGAACTGCGCGTCGTCGTCCCCACCGTCCGCCGCCCGCAACGCCTCCGCTGCCGCCGCCACATCCGCCTCCGCGTCGCCCGAGTCGACATGCACGGCGGCCGCCTTGGCCAGCGCCACGCCCCCGGCGATCCGCACCTCACCCAGCGCCGCCGGATCCAGCCCCCGGTCGGGATCGGCCACCGCCGCCCCGTCGGGCACGTCGGCGGCGACCACGACCCGCCGCCGCACCGCCCCGGCGTCCGCCGCCAGCAGCCGCAGCGAGGCCAGCGCGGCCCGGTTCAGCGCCGCGTACTCCAACTCCTCGATGTCGTCGGAGAGATACCACTCGCGCAACGCGGGCGTGACGGCGTACGCGACGAGCGGCCCACTCCCCAACTCGCCCGTCTTGTACGCCTCGGCGAGTCCGGGGAGGGTCAGGGGGACGTAGACGCGCATGGCTGGCCGCTTTCGTACTCGTAAGGCTCCGCACGGACTCGGAAGGGCGGGTCCCGCGCCTCCCGGAGGGCCTTCAGGATACGTGCGGGCGTCCCCTTTCGAGTCCCCACCACCACCCCGCAAGGCGTCCACTCCGCTCCGGAAACTCACCCGGTACCGGCCCGCCATCACTGGCCGCCGACCCTCTCGATCACCCGGATAAGTGAATTTTCCGGCCGCCCGATCCTGGCCCCCGCTTTCTTGCCCCCGACACCCCGGACCCCGTACAAGATCACCAACCTCGAAGTTACTGCCCGGTATCACCCGGGCCCACCGAACGGGGACCCCATGAACAAGGTCATGACCAGGACCCAGCAGCGCCTCGGCACCCGCCCGCCGACCCGCCGCGACGCCCGCCGCCCCGGCGGCGCCCCACCCCGCACACCGAGCGGCGGCCCATCCCGTACGACGTCTCCCGGCGCCCGCCCACCGGGCTCACCGGGCACCACGGGCACCCGCGCCCGCACGAGCCCCCGGGACACCCGCCCACCGACCACCCCCGCCCAGCCACGGGCGTTCGTGCCGCCGGAGTCCCCACGGACCCAACAGACCCAACAGACCCCGCACACGCCGCACACGCCGAAGACGCCGAAGACGCCGCAGGTCCAACGGGTCCCGCAGCCCCAGCAGCCCTCGCTGAGGCCGTTCCCGCACCCCCGCCCCACCGATGTCTTCGCCGACCGTCTGCTCCTGGTCCTGAGCGGCCAGCGCCCCGTCCACTCGATGCTCCGCCACACCGCCGGCCGCGCCTACGACGAACTCGCCTGGCTCGCCGAACGCGGCCCCCTGCGCACCCACGGCACCCGCCCCGTCGTCCGCGACATCGGCTACTTCGAACCCCGCCCCGGCGCCGTCGAGGCCTTCGCCCGCATCGGCGCCGGAGACCAGCTGCGCGCCATGGCATTCCGCCTGGAACAGGGCAGCGACCTCCGCTGGCGTTGCACGGCCGTGGAACTGGGCGGCCCACGCAGGCCACACACGGCCGACGACTGACACCACACAGGGGCGGGGTCGGCCCACGGACCACGACGCACACGCGGGCCGCCCCCAGCCAGGCCCCCCACGGACCACCCATAACCGGTACTGGTCGCCACCCGGCACCCAGAGACGCCGACTGACCGCCACGGAGGAGCGCCAAGGGACTACGGCAGACCACGGGCACGAGCCCCCAAGGGACTACGGCAGACCACGGCACGAGCCCCGAAGGGGCTACGGCAGAGCGCCACACGAACGCCCCAGGCACGCGGCAGACCGTTGCACGAATGCGGCGGTGTGCGGCGTCGGCGGCGGCGCCCAGCGCGTGCAGCAACGCCACCAGGCACGCGGCAGACCGTTGCACAAGCGCCCGAGGGCAACTGCGGAAGACCGCCCGCACGAGCGCCCCAGGGGCGACGCCAGACGACTACCCGGGCAGTGGGCCCACAGGGGACCCGTGGCGATCCCACGGCGACGGTGAACCACCGCCACGGCCCGCTCCAGCCGCCGAGCCCGGCCTTCCCACCGGAGCATCTGAGCCCGGCGGCACCCAAGCCGCTGCCATTGAGCCCGCCCCGCCCCACCCACCCAAGCCGAAGGGCCGGGCCCCCAAAGGAGACCCGGCCCTTCCGGCCGCTACGGCGCCCGAGGCACCGCCAGCGCCACTCTCTACTCCACGGCGTTACTTCTTGCGGCGCCGTCCACGTGCCTGCTTGCGACGCTCCGCGCGCGTGAGGCCGTCGGCCTCGGAACGCACCGGCTCGTCGCCGTTGTCGAAGTCGCCCTCGACGATGTCGCCCTCGCCGTCCACCTTGGGCGCGGTGTAGTGCAGCCGGTCCGGGCGGCGCGGAGCCTCAAGCCCCTTGGCGCGGATCTCGGGGCGCGCACCCGCCTGCGCCGGCACCGCGTCCTGCTTCTCAAGGTCGGCGACCGGCTTGGCGTCCTCGACCGGGACCTCCTCGACCTGCTGCTCGACCTGGACCTCCAGGTTGAACAGGTAGCCGACGGACTCCTCCTTGATGCCCTCCATCATCGCGGTGAACATGTCGAAGCCCTCGCGCTGGTACTCGACCAGCGGGTCCTTCTGCGCCATCGCGCGCAGGCCGATGCCCTCCTGGAGGTAGTCCATCTCGTAGAGGTGCTCGCGCCACTTGCGGTCCAGGACCGACAGCACGACCCGGCGCTCCAGCTCACGCATGATCTCGGAGCCGAGCTGCGCCTCGCGTGCCGCGTACTGCTCGTGGATGTCGTCCTTGATGGACTCCGCGATGAACTCCGCGGTGAGACCGGCCCGGTCGCCGGCCGCCTCCTCCAGCTCCTCGATGGTGACCTTCACCGGGTAGAGCTGCTTGTAGGCGCCCCACAGCCGGTCCAGGTCCCACTCCTCGGCGAAGCCTTCGGCGGTCTCCGCGCCGACGTACGCGTCGATCGTGTCGTCCATGAAGTGCTGCACCTGCTCGTGCAGGTCCTCGCCCTCCAGGACGCGGCGCCGCTCGCCGTAGATGACCTCACGCTGGCGGTTGAGGACCTCGTCGTACTTCAGGACGTTCTTACGGGTCTCGAAGTTCTGCTGCTCGACCTGCGACTGGGCGGACGCGATCGCGCGCGTGACCATCTTGTTCTCGATCGGCACGTCGTCAGGGACGTTCGCCATCGACATCACGCGCTCGACCATCTGGGCCTTGAAGAGCCGCATCAGGTCGTCACCCAGGGACAGGTAGAAGCGGGACTCGCCCGGGTCGCCCTGACGGCCGGAACGACCGCGCAGCTGGTTGTCGATACGACGGGACTCGTGCCGCTCGGTGCCCAGGACGTAGAGACCGCCGAGGTCCTTGACCTCCTCGAACTCCGCCTTGACCGCCTGCTCGGCCCGCTCCAGGGCCGCGGGCAGGGCCTGGGCCCACTCCTCGATGTGCTCCTCGGGGTCGAGGCCGCGCTGGCGCAGCTCTGCCTCGGCGAGGTCCTCGGGGTTGCCGCCGAGCTTGATGTCGGTACCACGGCCGGCCATGTTGGTGGCCACGGTCACGGCGCCCTTGCGGCCGGCCTGGGCGACGATGATCGCCTCCCGGTCGTGCTGCTTGGCGTTCAGCACCTCGTGCTGCACACCGCGCTTGCTGAGCTGCTGCGACAGGTACTCGGACTTCTCGACCGACGTCGTACCGACGAGGATCGGCTGGCCCTTCTCGTGCTTCTCGACGATGTCGTCGACGACCGCCTCGAACTTCGCGACCTCGGTGCGGTAGATCAGGTCCGACTGGTCCTTGCGGATCATCGGCTTGTTGGTCGGAATCGGGACCACGCCGAGCTTGTAGATCTGGTGGAACTCGGCGGCCTCGGTCATGGCCGTACCGGTCATGCCGGACAGGCCCGGCACTTCCTTGCCGTTGTGGTCGTGGCGCTTGTAGAGGCGGAAGAAGTTCTGCAGGGTGATCGTGGCGAGCGTCTGGTTCTCGTCCTTGATGTCCACCCCTTCCTTCGCCTCGATCGCCTGGTGCATGCCCTCGTTGTAGCGGCGGCCGGCGAGGATACGGCCGGTGTGCTCGTCGACGATCATGACTTCGCCGTCGATGACGACGTAGTCCTTGTCCTTCTTGAACAGTTCCTTGGCCTTGATGGCGTTGTTCAGGTAGCCGACGAGCGGCGTGTTCACCGACTCGTAGAGGTTGTCGATACCCAGCCAGTCCTCGACCTTGGAGACACCGGACTCGTGGATGGCGACGGTGCGCTTCTTCTCGTCGACGTCGTAGTCGCCGGTCTCCTCAAGGCCCTTGAGCGGGTTGCCGGCCTCGCCCTTCTTCAGGCGCGTGACCAGCTTGGCGAAGTCGCCGTACCACTTGGTGGCCTGGTCGGCCGGGCCGGAGATGATCAGCGGCGTACGGGCCTCGTCGACGAGGATGGAGTCGACCTCGTCGACGATGGCGAAGTTGTGGCCGCGCTGGACGAGTTCGTCCTTGGACCACGCCATGTTGTCGCGCAGGTAGTCGAAGCCGAACTCGTTGTTCGTGCCGTACGTGATGTCGCACGCGTACTGCTCGCGGCGCTGGGCCGGCGTCATGTTGGCGAGAATGCAACCGACGTTCAGGCCCAGGAACTTGTGGACGCGACCCATCATCTCGGAGTCGCGTTCGGCCAGGTAGTCGTTGACCGTGATCAGGTGGACACCCTTGCCGGACAGCGCGTTCAGATACGCGGGCAGGGTGCCGACGAGGGTCTTGCCCTCACCGGTCTTCATCTCGGCCACGTAGCCGAGGTGGAGGGCCGCGCCACCCATGATCTGCACGTCGTAGTGGCGCTGACCGAGTGCGCGCTTGGCGGCCTCGCGCACGGTGGCGAAGGCCTCGGGCAGCAGGTCGTCCAGGGTCTCACCGTCGGCGTAGCGCTGCTTGTACTCATCGGTGAGGGCGCGCAGCTCGGCGTCGGAGAGGTCGACGAAGTCCTCTTCGATGGAGTTGACCTGGTCCGCGATGCGGTGCAGCTTGCGCAGGATCTTGCCTTCGCCTGCACGCATGATCTTCGAGAGGACGGACACGGGGGTTGGTCTCCTTGCCGGTCGGGCCTGGGACGGTCGGTTTCCATTTGACTTGACTGAGCAACGGCCATCGTATGCGAGGACCCCGCCGCGTCGGGAGCCTGCCGTGGGCGCCGATGATCCGCTGCTTCAAATCTCCGTCAAAGGGACAACGGCCGGGGGCCATGGATGGTGCCGCGTTCGGCCAACGAATTGTGCGAACCGCGATCACACGCTCACACACCGCATCGTTCACACGCCGCTTAAAGAATGGCGCTCACACCGGCCCCCGAGCAGAATCGGCCGATGGAACCCGTCACGCTCACCACCGACCGCCTCCTCATGCGCACGGTCGGCCCACAGGACACCGATGCCGTGTACGAGGCCGTCCAGGACCCCGACATCCTGCGCTGGACCACGATCCCCTCGCCCTACCTGTACGAGCACGCCCACAGCTTCACGCACGATCTGGTCCCCGAGGGCTGGCGCAACGGCTCGATGTTCACCTGGGGGCTCTTCCTCCCCGAAGGGGAGGACCTGGTGGGCATGCTCGGCCTCACGATGCGTTCCATGAGCGACGCCGAGATCGGTTTCTGGTGCGCGAAGCAGCACCGTGGCAACGGCTACATCCCCGAGGCCGTCCTGGCCGCCTCCCGCTGGGCCTTCGTCCACCTCTCGATCGACCGCGTCGAATGGCGCGCGGAGGTGGGCAACATCCCCTCCCGCACAGTGGCCGAACGCACCGGCTTCACCCTGGAAGGCACCCTCCGCTCCGCCATCGTCCACCAGGGCGTACGCCGAGACTGCTGGCTGGGCTCCCTGCTCCCCTCAGACCTGAGCCTCCCCTCAACAGCCCCCTACCTCCCCGCCCGCCCCTCCCCGACTCCCCCCAACACCGACTGACATCGCCCGACACCGACGGACGTCTCAAGCCGACTGACGTCTCTCAACGCTGGGGGACATCTCCCGTCCCTCTCACCCCCAGCCGACATCCCTCAACGCGCCGGTCCCTCTCAACGCCGACTGACATCCCTCAACGCCGGCCGTCCCCTCTCAACGCGCCGGTCCCTCTCAACGCCAGCCGACATCCCTCAACGCGCCGGTCCCTCTCAACGCCGGCCGACGTCTCTCAACGCGGGCCGGTCGCTCTCGACGCGGGCCGACATCTCTCAGCCCGTCCGGCGTTTGAGGACAAGGCCCTTTAGGGGCCGGAGCGGGGCCTGGGGCGGCAGCCCCAGCGGGGTTCCAGGGGCAGAGCCCCTGACGGGGCCGAAGGGGCAGCGCCCCTGGGGGATGGGACGGGTAGGGGCGGCGGGGGCGAAACCCCCCGACAGCAACCACGGCGCACCTCGCCCTCCCCACAAACCCCCAGCTCACCCCCCACTGTCAGTCCTACCCTTTATCGTCCGATCCCATGACGACCCCGCGCCCCACGACCACCCTCTCGGCAGACGAAGCCCGCCGAATCGCCCTGAGAGCCCAAGGCTTCCTCGGCACCCCCAACCGCCGCTCAGGCGTCCGCGGCATACTCCGTCACCTCGGCGCGGTCCAACTCGACACCATCTCCGTCCTGGCCCGCTCCCACGAGCTCATCCCCTACGCCCGCCTGGGCGCGGTAGGCCGCAAGACAGTCGAGAACGCCTACTGGACGGACACCCACGCCTTCGAGTACTGGTCCCACGCCGCCTGCATCCTCCCGGCGGAGGAGTGGCCCCACTTCGCCTTCCGCCGCCGCGCCTACCGCAACCGCCCCCATTGGAACCACGAACTCCCCGAAGGTGCCTACGACCAGGTCATCAAACAGCTCCGCACCGAGGGCCCCCTCACCGCAACCGACCTGGGCGGCGCCAAGCGAACCAGCGAGTGGTGGGACTGGTCGGGCACGAAGGTCGCCGTCGAACGCGCCCTGATGTACGGCGAGGTGGTCTGCGTGGAACGCCGCGGCTGGAAGCGCGTCTACGACCTCGCCGAACGCGCCATCCCCCAGACACTGCTGCACGACGACCTGACCGACACCGAGTGCCTACGCCGCCTGGTCCAGCTGGCAGGCCAGTCCCTCGGCGTCGGCACCCGCGCGGACATCGCCGACTACCACCGCCTCAAGGGCGACCAGGTGGACGCGGTGATCGCCGACTCCGGCCTGGTCCCGGTCACGGTGGAGGGCTGGGGCAAGCCGGCCTGGGCCGACCCCGCGGCCCTGGAGACACCCCCACGCGGCCGCCACCGCACCACGCTCCTGTCCCCGTTCGACTCCCTGATCTGGGAACGGGCCCGCACGGAGCGAATCTTCGGCTTCACCCACCGCCTGGAGGCCTACGTCCCCAAGCAGAAGCGGATCTACGGCTATTTCGCGATGCCGGTCCTGGCCGGCGGCCATCTCGTCGGCCGCGTGGACCCGGCCCGCGAGGGCAGGACGCTGGTGGCCAAGCAGGTCACCCTGGACGGCCCGAAGGCGGTCCCGGCGGTGGCCCAGGCCCTGGCCGAGGCGGCGAGCTGGGTGGACTGCACGGACGTACGCGTGGAACGGGTCGACGCACCGGAGCTGCGCGAGCCACTCACCAAGGAGCTCACCCGCATCGTGGCGTGATCCACCTCGTGGCGTGAACCTCGTGGCGTGATCCTCAGACCCGCCGAAGCCCCCTCAGCCCGGCTTCAGCGGATCTCCAGGATCTTCTCCCGCATCGCGTACACGACGGCCTCCATCCTGGAGTGCAGCTGCAGCTTCTCCAGGATGTTGCGCACGTGGTTCTTCACGGTGTTCTCGGAGATGAACAACTCCTTCGCGATATCGCGATTGTTCATCCCGGTGGCGACAAGCTTGAGAACCTCCAGTTCACGGTCCGTCAGCCGAGGCGCGGGCACGAGCCGACGCTCGTCCGTCCGCTGGATCATCGACTTGAACTCGGTGAGCAGCTTCGACGCCATGGACGGGCTGATCTGCGACTGCCCGTCGGCGACCGCGCGGATGGCCGTGGCCACCTCGTCCGTGGAGATCTCCTTGAGGAGATAACCGGTCGCGCCGGCCTTGATCGCCTCGTAGAGGTCGGCCTCCTCGTCGCTGATCGTCAGCATGATGATCTTCGCGCTGGGCGCCACCTCCTTGATGGAGGTGCAGGCCTCGATCCCGCCCCGCTTGGGCATCCGGACATCCATCAGCACGATGTCCGGCAGCAGGTCAGCGGCCTTGTCGACGGCCTCCGCGCCGTCACCCGCCTCCCCCACGACCTGGATGTCCTCCTCCGCCGCGAGCACGATCTCCAGTCCACGACGGAAGAGGGCATGATCGTCCACGACGAGGACTCTGATCGGCTCCTTGCGTGGAGAGCCCGTGTCCGGGCCCATGCCGACGACGTCGCCGTCGGCACCTTCGTCCCGCATCGGTCCGAAGCTGTCCGCCATCGTTCCTCCCCCTGAAGGCTGTGGCTGGTCCTTTGCCATCGCCAACCCAAGGCAGCGGCCCACCGGTTGGGCCGGTGCGGCCATGATTTCATGCCCGGCCGACACTACGGTGACGAGCGGGGCGCGAAGTGGTCGCACACCGGTGCCCCTGGGGGCGCACACGCGCTCCAGGGGCACCGGCTCAGCTGTCAGCCGGACGGATCAGCCGCCCAGCGTGCCACCTGCCGCGGGAGCCTGCGCCTGGGCGACCATGGGGTCGGTGCTGAGGTGGATGACGCCGTAGTCGTAGGCGTGCCGCCGGTAGACGACACTCGGTTCCTTGGTCTCGGAGTCGACGAACAGGTAGAAGTCGTGCCCGACCAGCTCCATCTCGTAGAGGGCCTGGTCGAGGGTCATCGGGGAGGCGACGTGTGTCTTCTCGCGTACGACGAGAGGGCCTTCGCCCTTCACTTCGAGCGAGCCGATCTTCTTGGTGGGAATGCCGTCCGGTTCTTCCGTCTGGAAGGTGTGGCCGTTCCCGTTGAGCGTTGCCGCGCCCGGAACGTGGTCGGGGACCTCGGCCGCCGTGAGTCGGCGTGCGCCTCGGCGCGAGAAACGCTTGTCGTGCTGCTTGCGCAGCCGGGCATCCAGTTTCTCCGCCGCGAGGTCGAGCGCCGCGTACGGATCGCTGGCCGCTGCCTCCGCCCGGATCACCGGACCGCGGGAGCGGAGCGTGATCTCCACTCGATCGCTGCGGTCGGCCTGTCGGGGGTTGGGCTCCTTGGACACCTCGACGTCGAGGCTGATCACCTTGGCATCGAGCCTCTGGATTTTCTCCAGCTTCAGCTTCTCGGCCACGTGCTTGCGGAACCGCTCGGGCACCTCGGTCTTGCGGCCTTTGACGACGATGTCCACGCAGAACTCCGTTCCCGGATCGCCCCGCTCCATCGGCGGAGCATCTCCCTTTTGCACCCGGCTCCGGTGAACCCCGGAACCTCGGACTCGGTGACTTCCACCTCCTCCTCCCCCATGGGCAAGATCTCCACCCCATGGCCGCGGGCCATTGCGCAAAACCCGCGGCACGGCATTCGGATATGACGGGGATGGCCTGCGCCTTTCCCTCACAACCGAACATATCTCGCCCGGACGGATGTCGTCACCCTCTACTGCGGCGTACCTCCGTTCAGGTGAATTGAGCCTCTCGTTACCAGCAACGATGCAAGTCAGCGGTCAGTTCCGGTTTATTTCGAAAGAATCCGGTGCAGCGGCAACCACGGCCGCGCAGATCAGGTCACCGGCCCGCCCGGCATCCATGATTCCCGGCATCTCACGCGTCCGCCGCACCACGCCCTCCGTCGATCCGGCTCCCCGTTCCTCAGTGCTTTCCCGACTTCCCGCCAGGTACACAGCGGACCTCCCGTCACCACACGCTCCGATCTCCCCGGTCACCCATCCATACGCGTCCCTCCCCTCCTGTGTTCTGCCGTCTACGCCCGCTCTCTCGGCCGGGCCGCCACCGCGGCCCACTCCCACCGGCCGGCGCGGGCCCACCCCCTGCGGCCTGCGGAAACCCGTGCCCTGTACCAAGGTCACCCGGACGGCACGCGCCGCCTCCGCCAGGGACGCGCCCGTCGTCATCAGGTCGTCGACGAGCACGACCTGACCACCGGCGAGCAGCCGGCCTCCCCCAGGAGCCACCGTCAACGCGCCCGCGAGATTGTCCAACCGCTGGCGGGAGTTGAGCCCCGACTGATCGGCCACGGCACGCCGCTGCCGCAGCACGGCCAGCACCCGAGCCGGTGTCCCGGCCCGCCGCAGCTCCCCCGCGGCCGCCAGCGCGATCCGCCGCGCCGGATCATGCCCTCGTGCCCGCACCGCCTCCCGCGCGGACGGCACGGGTACGAGCAGCACAGGCGCCCCCGCACTCCCGAACACCCCCGCGCCGTCACCCCGTACCCGAAGGCCCGAGGACTCCCTCAGCCCCGCCCTCACAGCCCCCGCCAGAGCTGTCCCGAGCGGCGCCGCGAGCGCCAGCGCACCGCGCTCCTTGTGGGCCAGCAGCACCGCCCGCACCTCGTCCGCGTACCGGGCCGCCGCGTGCACCACAGGCAGCCCGGGCGGCTCCGGCACCGGTCGCACCCGGCTCGGCGCGGTCCCGCTCAGGACGGCACGGCACTCCGGGCAGAGCACCGTGCGGGCCCTTCCACAGCCTCCGCACTCAGCCGGCAGCACCAGGTCGGTGAGGTCCTGCCACCACCCCCGCATGTCCTCCACTGTGCCAACGCCAGCGACGACCTGCCACCCCTGTGGATAACCACCTGTGGATAACTCCGGCCACTACGCAGCCGCCCACATCCGCCCCACAGCCGCGCCGAATTCCCACCCCCGGCCGAGCAAGAACCGGACGCCCACCCACAACGCGAAAGCGGCCGCCTCCAGCCGGGGTCACACCCAGCCGAAGGCGGCCGCCAAGCGCCCGTCCGCGAACCTCAACGGCTCACCCCGGATAAACCGGAGCCGTCCCGTCCGTCACCACCTTCTGCCACTGCATCCCGGACGGCAGCCGTACGATCCCGTCCTCCGAGTAGCCGACCAGCGGCAACCGTGCGTCCTCGGACGCGGTGATCTCCTTCACGCCGCTCAGGGCGGCGGGCACCGGCCCCTCCGGCGTCGAGCCGTCGACCTGGACGTACCGCATCGTCTGGACGCCGCCCCGCTCGCGCCCCGCCACCACGAGCCGGCTGTCACCGGCCCACGACATGGCGGTGACCTCCTCCAACTCGGGCGTCGCGGACCGCAGTTCGTGCACGGAGATGGCCGCGTCCTCCCCGGCCTTGCCGGCCTCGCCGTGCTCGATCCGCCCGATGAGCAGCGACGACTTGTCGCCCTGCTTCACCACGAGCGCGATCCGCACCCCGTCGGCGGCCACCCGCACGGACTCGATGCGCCCCTCCAGCCCCGGCGGCGTCTTCACCACCAGCGGATCGCCGACGCCCTCCTTCAGCAGCAACAGCCGCGGATTGTCGGGGTTGCGGTCGGCCACCCACAGGTCGCCCTGTGCGTCCCAGCTGGGCGCCGACAGCCGCTCCTCCTCCGTCCGGCCCGCGCTGGTCAGCTCGGGATCGCCCAGCGGGCCACCCGACACCAGCGCCCCGACGTACAGGTTCTTGCCGTCGAGACCGACCCCGGCCGCCATGTCCTCATCACGCGACACGGCCACCGACTTCAGCTCCGCGTCCCCCTCGCCCAGCGCACCCGGCACCGGCGTGGCCTGCGTGTCCTTGGTGGCGGCCGGCAGCCGTACGAGCCGGTGCTTGTCGTTGAGGAAATACAGATATTCGGCGTGCTGCACCGACCCACGCGCGGCGACGGCCTCCGCCCGGTCCTCGGTGAGCGAACACAGCTGCCTGCCGCCCGCCCGCAGCACGACCTCGTCAACCGTGGGAGTGAGGTTCTGCAGGGTGAACAGCAGCTGCGCCGCCATCTCGTGGCACTGGGTCAGCCCGACCCGGGCCGCCTTGTCGTTCAACGGCACCGTCAGCCGGTTCTGGTCGTCCGGCGGCAGCGAGGCGGTGCCCTTGGTCAGCGCCGTACCGGTGGGGAAGCTCGACCTGACCACCGGGTTGAGCCAGCTGGTGGGCCCCTTGAGCAGGGAACGCACCATCTCCGTCATCGGGTCCACGTTCCTGCGCACATAGACGGGATCGGCGACGGCCGCCGTGTGCGGGGAGGTCCCGAGCGTGGTGTTCGTGGCGAAGTAGTACTTGTCGACGGACATGTAGTTGCGCTGGAAGTCCGACTTGCCCATGACGACACCGCGCGGTGGCACGTCGATACGCCACTGCTTGGTCTTCTTGTCGCGGGTGAGATGCATCAGCTCGCTGTAGTCACCGCCGGCGGGCGCGTACGCCTGCTGCGCGTCGACGGTCGCGACCCTGGCGCCGGTCAGCGTGTACGAGATGCTGTCGCCGTCCTCCCGGGCTCCCACATGGTCCGCTTCGATGCCCGGTCCGTCGGCGAGCACCGTCGTGGACAGCAAGGGCCGCCACTTGTCCGACGCTTCCTTGGTCAGATATTTGCGCGCTATCTCGTAGTCGGGATCGTCGCTGGTCAGCGCCTCCAGGAAGCCCGAGACGATCTCCGGGGCCGAAGCGTCGTCGTGCGGCGGCATGGCGAAGACCCGCACCTGCGTGTCCTGACGCGGCGTGGACTCGACTCCCCGCAGATCGCCGCTGTCGGGCATCGAGGCGCACCCTGCCAGCAGTACGACACCACAGGCGGCGTACACCCCCGCGCGCCCCAGACTGCGCCGGGCGCCCCCTTCGCGGTCAGCGCCCACGAAATGCCTCCCCCTGCTTGTTCGGCTCCTCGTCCCGCCCGGCTTCCTCGCTCGACGGCGACCCTTCCGCGCCAGGTGTGTCGTCCTCCTGCCGCCGTGCGCCCGAGGCGGGGCGGGGAACCACGCGAGCGCCGTTCCCGGGCAGCGCCGTCGGATCGGCCTTGGGGGCCGCCCCACCCGGCCGCGCGGCGAACGGGTCCCTCGACGTCATCGAAGGCCCCGGATCCCCCTTGGGCTGCGACGGCACCGTCGCGGCCTTCTCACCACCGCCGCTCGGCAGACCGGCGTCATTAAGTCCACGATTGCGTCGCGAGTCCTTGGGCTCCAGGGGTATCGGAGACCCCCGCAGCGGCTCGTCCGCGGTCCGCGGCAGCGTCAGCCGGAACTGCGAACCGCCGCCCGGCTCGCCCCACGCCTGCAGCCAGCCACCGTGCAGCCGCGCGTCCTCCAGGGCGATGGACAGCCCCAGTCCCGTACCGCCTGTGGTGCGCGCGCGTGCCGGGTCGGCTCGCCAGAAGCGGCTGAAGACCCGGGTCGCCTCGCCGGGCTTGAGCCCGACGCCGTAGTCACGCACGGCGACGGCGACCGCCCCGCCCGCAGCCGCGAGCTTGACGACGACGTCCCGGCCCTCGCCGTGCTCGACGGCGTTGACGACAAGGTTGCGCAGCACACGCTCCACACGCCGGGCATCGGCCTCGGCGACGATGGGCTGCTGGTCGCCGAGGATCCGTATCTGAGTGCCCTTGCGCTCGGCGAGGGGCTCGGCCCCGGTGACGACGCGCCGTACAACCTCCCTGAGGTCGATCGGCTCGGCCTCCAGCGCCGCCGCGCCCGCGTCGAAGCGGCTGATCTCCAGCAGGTCGGCGAGCAGCGACTCGAACCGGTCCAGCTGGTCGGCGAGCAGTTCCGCCGACCGCGCGGTCACCGGGTCGAAGTCCTCCCGCGCCTCATGGATGACGTCGGCGGCCATACGCACGGTCGTCAGCGGCGTCCGCAGCTCGTGCGACACGTCGGACACAAACCGCCGCTGCATCCGCGACAGGTCCTCCAGCTGCTGGATCTTCAGCTGCAGGTTCTGCGCCATCTTGTTGAAGGCCTCACCGAGCCGCGCGATGTCGTCCTCACCGGTGACCTTCATCCGCTCCTGCAGACGCCCGGCCGACAGCCGCTCGGCGATCCCGGCCGCCATCCGCACCGGTGTGACGACCTGCCGCACCACGAGCCAGGCGATGGCCCCGAGCAGTACGACCACGAAGAGTCCGGCGGTGGCGAGCGTCCCCTTGACCAGGCTGAGCGACTTCTCCTCCTGGGTGAGCGGGAAGAGGTAGTAGAGCTGGTACGGGTCGTCGTTGGGGTCGTTGACCTGCTTGCCGATGACCAGGGCCGGCTGCGAATCCTTGTGCGCCGCGCGCAGGTAGGCGATGCGGGTGTAGCTCTGGAACGCGCCCGTAGCGCTGTCGATCCGCTCGCGTAGTGCCTCGGGCACGCTCGCCGTCGGGTCGACAAGGCCGGAGCCACGCCGCCCGCGTCCGCCGGTGTCACTTCCCGCGGAGGCCGGGAGCGTCACCACCTCGAAGGCGCCCTGCCCGCCGCTGGAGAGCGAGGAGACGAGGTCGGTCATCCACGGGCTGACGTTCTGGTCGAAACGCTCGTCCGCCGTCGAACCGTCGTCGGCGGTCCCGGCCGCCGCCTCCTCCGCCCGCTGCTTGGCCGCCGCGAACCCGCCCGTGGCCTGGCTCTGCGAAGCCTTCACCTTGGCGTCCAGCAGGCCGTTGCGCACCTGCCCGATGACCACGAAGCCCAGCAGCAGAACCACACCCAGCGACATCAGCAGGGTCGTGACGACGACCTTGAGCTGGATGTTGCGCCGCCACAACCGCATGACGGGCAGCAGCGGCCGGCGCACCCAGCGCAGCACGAGCCGAAGGACCGGGCTGCCCTGGACTCCGCCCTGCAGCAGCCCGCCCTCAAGGAACCGTCCCCAGCGGGAGCCCGCCTTCTTCCGGCCGACAGGCCGCTCCGGACGGGCCCCGGACCGACCGGGGGCCGAAGCGGCACTGTCCCCGGACATGTCAGCTCGGCCCTGCCTTGTAGCCGACGCCACGAACGGTCACCACGATCTCCGGACGCTCCGGGTCCTTCTCGACCTTGGAACGCAGCCGCTGCACATGCACATTGACCAGACGGGTGTCGGCCGCGTGCCGGTAGCCCCACACCTGCTCAAGGAGCACCTCACGTGTGAACACCTGCCACGGCTTACGGGCCAGCGCGACCAGCAGGTCGAACTCCAGCGGCGTCAGCGCGATGGACTGCCCGTCCCGCTTCACGGAGTGCCCGGCCACATCGATGACAAGGTCACCGATGGCCAACTGCTCGGGCGCCGGCTCCTCCGACCTCCTGAGCCGCGCCCTGATCCGGGCGACAAGCTCCTTCGGCTTGAACGGCTTCACGATGTAGTCGTCCGCGCCGGACTCAAGACCGACCACCACATCCACGGTGTCGCTCTTGGCCGTGAGCATCACGATCGGCACTCCGGACTCCGCCCTGATCAGACGGCACACCTCGATACCGTCCCGCCCGGGCAGCATCAGGTCCAGCAGCACAAGATCCGGCTTGGTCTCCCGGAATGCGGCCAGCGCCTTGTCGCCGTCGGCTACGAAAGACGGCTCAAAACCTTCACCACGCAGCACGATGCCGAGCATCTCGGCCAGTGCGGTGTCGTCGTCGACGACAAGGACTCGTCCCTTCATGGATGCCATCATCCCATTCTCATAACAGTGGCGAAGGCTCAGGTGAGATAGGTCACCGGCCAGTGACCTTAGTCGTACGCGGCCGCCACTGTCTGCCCTCGCTCACATCACAGAGTGTGACCTTTGGGCAGGTTCGCCCCAGCTTGCCCGCCCGACTGGTTCCAACCTCTACGTCACAACATCTGTGTCGCCTGCCGCGACCTGGCACACAGCTCCGCCAGCGCCTCAGCTGTCACAGGCGACACAGCTCCCTCCTCGGTGACGATCGCGGTCACCAACTCGGGCGGCGTCACATCGAACGCCGGGTTGTACGCCTGCGTCCCCAGCGGCGCCACCGGAATCCCGCCACCCGGCTCCACCCCCACCACCGGCACCTGGGGCGCCATGAGCTCGGTGACCTCGAATCCCGGCCTCTGCTCGACCTCGATGGACGCCCCGTCCGGCGTCTCCGGATCCACCGTCGTCAGCGGCGCCACCACGATGAACGGCACATGGTGGTACCGCGCGAGCACCGCCAGCGGATAACTCCCCACCTTGTTCGCCACCGACCCATCGGCAGCGATCCGGTCCGCCCCGATCAGCACCGCGTCCACCTCTCCGGCCGCGAACAGCGAACCCGCCGCGTTGTCCGTGAGCAAGGTGTACGCCATCCCGTTGCGCGCGGCCTCGTACGCCGTCAGGCGCGCCCCCTGCAGCAACGGCCGGGTCTCGTCCACCCACAGCCGCCTGAGCCGCCCGGCCCGGTGCGCCGCGAGCGCCACCGCGAACGCCGTACCCTCACCGCCCGACACCAGCGCCCCGGTGTTGCAGTGCGTGAGAACGCGATGCCCACCGCCCGGCAACAGCTCGTCCAGCAGCGCCAGTCCCCGCTCGGCCATCCGTGCGCTGGCCTCGGCGTCCTCCTCGTGCAACGCCCGCGCCGCCCCTAGCGCCTCCGCGGCCGCCCGCTCGACATCGCCACTGCGCGCAAGCTCGGCCCGGTAGGCGGACTGGGCCCGTCGCACGCCGACGGCGAGATTCACCGCGGTGGGCCGGGCACCCGCCAGCGATTCCGCGGCGGCGTCCACGTCGAAGCCGCGTACGGCGGCGAGCGCGACGCCGTACGCCCCGGCGATACCGAGCAGCGGTGCCCCGCGCACCGCGAGCGAGCGGATCGCCTCCACCAGCGCGGACGCGTCTGTACAGACCCGTTCGACCTCCTCGGCCGGCAGTCTCGTCTGGTCGAGAAGCACCAGAACTGGGCCCTCGGGTGGCTCGTCCCACCGAATCGCCGGTGTCCCGGTCGGCTTCCTGTCCTCGCCGGATTGCGCGTACTGATCAGCCATGCGGTCAGTCTGCCCCTTGTACGGCGGACAATTGAAGGTGTGCAGCCCATACCGCGGCCGGTACCTCGCCGACCGCCCCATGGCACGATGGCTGCCAACCTGCCGCCGCGACCGCGGACGGGCACCGTGAAGGAGCGACGATGAAAGACACTCCGGGCTGGGCCTCGCCCGGATCCGCCCCGTCCGACGGACAGGAGCCCGGCGCGTCCGGCCCTGCCGAGCCCGCAGACCGCCCCGACCCCGCGCAGCAGCCGGGAGCGGACCCACAGGGCCCCGGCCCGAAGTGGTCCAAGGAGCAGCCGCCACCCGGCCAGTGGTCCGCTCCGACCGGGCCCCAGGCTCCCGGTCAGGCCCCACCGCCGCCCCCGCCCGGCCCCGGCTGGGGCGCCCGCCCTCCCGCCGGCCCCGGCGGCGGCCACCCGGGCTACAGCCCCCCGGGCGGATACGGCCCCTGGGGCAGCGGCTGGGGCGGCCCCCCGCCCGCTGCCAAGCCCGGCGTGATCCCGCTGCGCCCGCTCGGAGTCGGCGAGATTCTCGACGGCGCGGTCTCCACGATGCGCACCTACTGGCGCACGGTCCTGGGCATCTCGCTGACCGTCGCCATCGTGACGGAGATCCTGGCCATTCTCCTCCAGGGCTTCGTCCTGAACGACTACACCAGCACCGAGGCCCTCAACGACCCGAGCGCCACCCTCAGCGAGCTGACCGACGCCCTCGGCGACGCCATGCTCAGCTCCAGCGTGCTCTTCCTGATCTCGGTGATCGGCGCGATCGTCGCGACCGCCCTGCTGACGACCGTCACCAGCCGCGCGGTACTCGGCAAGTCGGTGTCCACCGGCGAGGCCTGGCGCGACGCCCGCGCTCAGGTACCGCGCCTCTTCGGCCTGCTCTTCCTGCTGTTGCTCATGACCGTCGGCCTGGTGGTCGTCGGCGCCGTGCCCGGCATCCTCGTAGCGGCCTCGGGCGCCGGTGAAGGGGGCGCCGCCCTCGTCGTCCTGGGCAGCCTCGGCGCCGGCGTCGTCGCGATGTGGCTGTGGTTCCGCTTCTCCCTCGCCTCGCCCGCGCTGATGCTGGAGAAGCAGGGCATCGTCAAGGCGTTGAGCCGCTCCGCGAAGCTGGTCCGCGGCTCCTGGTGGCGCGTCTTCGGCATCCAGTTGCTCGCCACCATCATCGCCAACGTCGTCGCGGCGATCGTCGTCATCCCCTTCACGTTCCTCGCCGCCGCCCTCGGCGGCGACGGCGCCGGCAGCTTCCTCGACGGCACCACCGAACTCGGCTGGACGTTCCTGATCATCAGCGGTGTCGGCTCGGTAATCGGCTCCATGATCACCTTCCCGATCACGGCCGGCGTCACCGTCCTGCTCTACATCGACCAGCGCATCCGCCGCGAGGCCCTCGACCTCGAACTGGCCCGCGCAGCCGGCGTCCAGGGCTACGGCACCGACACTCCGGGGAGCTGAACCGGTGAGTCTGGCGGGGGGAGTTCTCACGACGGCGTCAGCATTGCCGGACGCGGCCGGACGCACGTTGTTGCGCTCGGGCGGCACCGTGGTGCGGTCGCTGTCCCACTCCGGCGACACGGCCGCACTGTCACTGCTGGCGCGCTCCGACGACGAGCCGCCACTGACGATCCCGCGTGATCCAGCGCGGGAGGCGGCCCGACGCGAGCTGTCCAAGCGCATGTACCACGAGAACGAACCCAGCTGGTTCCAACGTGCCTTGGACGCCTTCTGGGACTGGGTCGAGGACCTGTTCAAGAGCGCCTCGACCGCGACGCCGGGAGGAACGCTCGGCCTGGTCGTCGTCATCCTGGTCGTCATCGCGGTCATCGGAGCCCTGTGGTGGCGCCTCGGCACCCCGCGCCGCCAACCCGCCTCCTCCGCCATCCTGTTCGACGACCGCCCCCGCAGCGCCGCCGAACACCGGGCCGCCGCCGAAGCACACGCCGCCCAGGGCCACTGGAACCAGGCCGTCCAGGAACGAATGCGCGCCATCGTCCGCTCCCTTGAGGAGCGCGCCCTCCTCGACGTCCGCCCCGGCCGCACCGCGGACGAGGCCGCCGCCGAAGCAGGCCGCTCACTGCCCTCGCACACGGACCGACTGCGCGCGGCCGCCCGGGACTTCGACGACGTCACATACGGCGGACGGGCCGCGACCCAGCAGGCGTACCAAAGCATCGCCGCACTCGACCGCGACCTGGAGAGCAGCAAGCCACAGCTCGCGAGCAGCGCCGCCAGCACGGCCCACAACGCCCGCCAGGGGGCCGCCGAATGACCACCGAGGCCATGCTCCCCTCCACCTCGGCCTCGCCCACCGCACGCCAGGTATGGACCCGCGCGAGAGGCATCGGCCTCGCCGTCGTACTCCTGCTCGCGGCGGCCGTCGCGATCGCCACGATCCGCTCCGACACCCAGCACGGCGCCCTCGACCCACGCTCCGCCGACCCCAAGGGCAGCAGGGCGGTGGCCGAACTCCTCGCCGACCGCGGCGTGGACACACGCGTGGTCACCACCCTGGACGAGGCACGCTCCGCAGCGAGTGCGGACACCACCCTCCTGGTCGCCGTCCCCGATCTGCTGACGCACCGTCAACAGACGTCGCTGCGTTCTGCGACCGCCGCTTCCGGCGGCCGTACTGTCCTCGTCGCCCCGGGCGGGTGGTCCGTAGAAAGACTCGTCCCCGGAGTCACCGCGGACCCCGCCACCAGCCTCGACTCGGAGCTCTCCCCCGACTGCGCCCTGCCCGCCGCCCAACGAGCGGGCACCGCCGACCTGGGCGGCATCCGCTACACCACCACCCACCTCGGCGCCGACGAGTGCTACCCCAGCGAGCGCCTGGCCACCCTGCTGCGCGTCCCGGCGAAGACCGGGGGCGGCGACACCATCGCCCTCGGCGCGCCCGACATCCTCCACAACGATCATCTCGACGAGCAGGGCAACGCCTCGCTCGCCCTCCAACTCCTCGGCTCCCGCCCCCATTTGGTCTGGTACCTCCCCTCGCTCTCCGACGCGTCGGCCGCCGACACGGACGACGAACGCAGCCTCTTCGACCTGCTTCCCTCAGGCTGGGTCTGGGGCACCCTGCAGCTCTTCATCGCCGCAGCACTGGCCGCCCTCTGGCGGGCACGTCGACTGGGCCCCCTGGTTCCCGAAAAACTCCCCGTGGCGATCCGCGCCTCCGAAACCGTCGAAGGCCGCGCCCGCCTCTATCGCAAGGCCAACGCCCGCGACCGCGCGGCCGCCGCTCTTCGCTCCACCAGCCGCACCCGCCTCGCCCCCCTCGTAGGTGTCCCCGTCTCCCAGGCACACACGCCCGAGGCCCTGCTCCCCACTCTGTCCGCCCACCTCCACAACCAGGGAGACGGACAGGGCCTGCGCTCTCTCCTCTTCGGCCCGCCGCCCAGCGACGACGCGGCCCTCATCTCCCTCGCTGACCAACTCGACGCCCTCGAAAGAGAGGTACGCCGTCCATGATGGACCCGACCACTGACAACGCCGGGAACACCGGGGACCCGGGCACCGCCCGTGCTTCCCTGGAGGCCCTGCGCGCCGAGATCGCCAAAGCCGTGGTCGGCCAGGACCCCGCCGTGACCGGTCTCGTCGTCGCCCTCCTCTGCCGCGGACACGTACTACTAGAAGGAGTCCCTGGGGTCGCCAAAACGTTGCTCGTCCGCGCCCTCGCATCCGCACTCGAACTCGACACCAAGCGCGTGCAGTTCACCCCCGACCTCATGCCGAGCGACGTGACGGGCTCCCTCGTCTACGACACCCGCACCGCCGAGTTCTCCTTCCAGCCCGGCCCGGTCTTCACCAACCTCCTCCTCGCGGACGAGATCAACCGCACCCCGCCCAAGACCCAGTCGTCGCTGCTGGAGGCCATGGAGGAACGTCAGGTCACGGTCGACGGCACGCCCCGTCCGCTCCCCGACCCGTTCCTGGTCGCCGCCACGCAGAATCCGGTGGAGTACGAGGGCACGTACCCCCTCCCCGAAGCCCAGCTGGACCGTTTCCTCCTCAAGCTCACGATCCCGCTCCCCTCCCGCCAGGACGAGATCAACGTCCTCACCCGCCACGCCGAGGGCTTCAACCCGCGCGATCTGCACGCCGCCGGCGTACGCCCCGTAGCGGGCCCCGCAGACCTTGAAGCCGCACGCGCGGCCGTGGCCAAGACGACGATCTCTTCGGAGATCACGGCCTACGTCGTCGACATCTGCCGAGCCACCCGCGAGTCCCCCTCCCTCACCCTCGGAGTCTCTCCGCGCGGCGCCACGGCCCTCCTGGCCGCCGCCCGCGCCTGGGCCTGGCTGACCGGCCGTGACTACGTCATCCCCGACGACGTCAAGGCACTGGCCCTCCCCGCCCTCCGCCACCGCGTGCAACTCCGCCCGGAGGCCGAGATGGAAGGCGTCACGGCCGACTCCGTCATCAACGCGATCCTCGCCCACGTCCCCGTCCCCCGCTGATGGCATTCACCGGACGTGCCGCACTCCTCGCGGCCCTAGGCTCCCTCCCCGTAGGCATCTGGGACCCCAGCTGGACGGGCATCCTCGCGGTCAACGCACCCTTGGCCGCGGCCTGCGCCTGCGACTTCGCCCTGGCGGCACCCGTACGACGCCTCGGCCTGACCCGCTCCGGCGACGCCTCCGTACGCCTGGGCGAAGCGGCCGACGTCACCCTCACGATCACCAACCCGTCCCGCCGCCCGCTCCGCGCCCACATCCGCGACGCCTGGCCACCGAGCAGCTGGCAGCCCGGCACAGAGGTGGCGGCCTCCCGCCACCGCATGACGATCCCCGCCGGCGAGCGCCGCCGTATGACCACCCGCCTACGCCCCACCCGCCGCGGTGACCGCCAGGCCGACCGCGTGACGATCCGCTCATACGGCCCTCTGGGCCTCTTCTCCCGCCAGGGCACCCACAAAGTCCCCTGGACGGTACGCGTCCTTCCCCCCTTCACCAGCCGCAAGCACCTGCCCTCCAAACTGGCCCGCCTGCGCGAACTCGACGGCCGCACCAGCGTGCTCACGCGCGGCGAAGGCACAGAATTCGACAGCCTGCGCGAATACGTCCCCGGCGACGACACCCGCTCCATCGACTGGCGCGCCACCGCTCGCCAGTCCACGGTCGCCGTCCGCACCTGGCGCCCCGAACGCGACCGCCACATCCTCCTCGTCCTGGACACCGGCCGAACCTCAGCAGGACGAGTCGGCGACGCCCCACGCCTCGACGCCTCCATGGACGCGGCCCTGCTCCTGGCCGCCCTCGCCTCCCGAGCCGGCGACCGTGTCGACCTCCTCGCCTACGACCGCCGAGTACGCACCCTCGTCCAGGGCCGCGCAGCAGGCGACGTCCTCCCGTCCCTGGTCAACGCGATGGCCCCCCTCGAACCCGAGCTTGTCGAAACGGACTCCCGCGGCCTTACGGCGATGTCCCTCCGGACAGCTCCCCGCCACTCCCTGATCGTGCTGCTGACCACCCTGGACGCCGCCCCGATCGAAGAGGGCCTGCTCCCCGTCCTGTCTCAGCTCACTCAGCGCCACACCGTCTTGTTGGCATCAGTGGCGGACCCCCACATCGCGCGCATGGCAACCGCACGCGGAAACACGGACTCCGTGTACGAGGCCGCAGCCGCCGCCCAGGCCCAGAGCGAACGCCACCGCACGGCGGAACAACTTCGCCGGCACGGCGTCACGGTCGTCGACGCAACGCCGGAAGCGCTCGCACCGACACTGGCGGACGCCTATTTGGCACTCAAGACAGCAGGACGTCTGTAATCCACGGGAGAGCCTGATGTGCTCTCCCGTGGAACCTCAATTGACT
>NZ_JAQMYP010000077.1 GCF_028369295.1 Streptomyces sp. HD | reverse complement strand
CCCCCCCCCGCCCCCCCCCCCCCCCCCCCCCCCCCCCCCCCCCGGCTGGTCACCGGGCGCGGCGTCGGCGCTCGACGCGTGATGCGCGAGAGCCTGCTTGGAGTTGCTCACTGGCCGAGCACGTCCTTGATCTCCTTGGAAGCCGCCTCCCAGCCCTCGTCGGCCGACTTGCCCTTCTGCTCGACCTGGAGGATGCCGATGTCGGTCATCGCCGTGTTGATCGCCTGGTCCTTGATGCCGAAGTACTGGCTCGGGATGGTCTTCGCCGAGTCGGAGAAGATCTGGGTGATCGGCGCGTCAGAGAAGTACGCGGTGGTGGCGGCCGCCGGCTTCAGACCCGCGTACGCCGACGGGGTCGACGGGAAGCTGGCCTGCTTGGCGAACACCTTCGCCTGCTGCTCGGGCGCGGTCAGCCACTTCGCCAGCGCGACGGCCTCCTTCTGGTGCTTGCCCGAGGTCGGCACGCCGAGGAACGAACCGCCCCAGTTGGCCGCGGTCGGCGCCGCCGCCACGTCCCACTTGCCCTTGCCGGACTCACCGGACTTCTCCAGGATGTAGCCGATCATCCAGGCCGGGCAGGCCACCGTGGCGAAGGTGCCGTTGGCGTAGCCCTGGTCCCACGGCTTGTCGAACTGCTTCAGCTTCGCCGACATGTTGCTGGTCGCCACGTCCATGGCGACGTCCCAGGCGTTCTTGACGCCCTGCGACTTGTCCCAGTCGACGGTGCCGTCGTCCTTGTAGTAGCGCTCGTCCGCGCCGCCGAGGGCCGCGTTGTAGACCGAGGAGGCCGAGTCCACGAACTTGGTGCCGTTCGGCGCCTTCTTCATGTACTCCTTGCCCAGGTCGACGTACTTGCCCCAGTCGCCCTTCCACTGCGCGGCGAGCTTGGTGCGGTCGGTCTCCAGGCCGGCCTTCTCGAACAGGTCCTTGCGGTAGCAGATCGCCATCGGGCCGACATCGGTGCCGAGGCCGATCAGCTTGCCGTCCTTGGTGGTGGCCTGGGCGTTCTTCCAGTCCAGCCACTGCGACTTGTCGACCTCCTTGCCGAGGTCGACGAACTTGTCGGCCTGCGTCTCCACGGCCTCCGTGACGTTCATGATCTCGATGGCCTGAATGTCGTCGGCACCGGACCCGGCCTGCAGTCGGGTGAGGACCTTGGGCCAGTAGACGTCGGTACGGGTGGTGACGTTCTCCTTGATGGTGATGTCCGGGTGTGCCTTCATGTACTCGTCGTAGAGGCCGGCCTGCTTGTAGCCGAAGGTGCCGAAGGTGCCCACGGTGAGGGTGGTCTTGCCACCGCCGCCGTTGCCACCGCCCTCGCCCGTGGAGCCGTCGTCCGAGTCCTCGGCGCAGCCGGCGAGCAGCCCTGTCGTGAGCGCGGCGACGACCGCGAGGGTCGTCAGCCTGCGGGACCCGCGGGTACTCGTGCGCATTGCGTCCTCCTGTTGCCTGACGTGCCGACCCCCCGGCCAACGGCATTGTTGGGCCCGTTGAAACGTCATCTTGCATCGCTGCGGCTCGGGCGGGGAACGTGCGGGATGTGTATGTGTCAGGTACTGTGGGAGCGCTCCCACAAGTGATGTGTTGAAGGGTCGTCGGTCGAAGCGGGGGTGTCAAGGGAGCCGACGCGGAGTTCTGCGTTCAGTTATCGGGCCGTTAACTGGACCCACTTCAGCTCGTCCGGCGTTGGAGGGGGAGGCCGTTTCCGGCCGAAGCGGGGTCTGGGGCGGCGGCCCCCGGGGGCGGTCACCATGCCTGGCGGGACTGTTAAATTCCAGGCCAGCGTGAAGACAACGGCGGAAGGCGGGGCCCAATGGCAAGCCACGGAGCGCGAGGCCGCAGCGGCGGCCGGCCCACCCTCGAAGAGGTGGCGGCCCGCGCGGGCGTCGGCCGCGGCACCGTCTCCCGGGTGATCAACGGTTCGCCCCGGGTCAGTGACGCCACCCGCGCGGCGGTGGAGGCGGCGGTGGCGGAGCTCGGCTACGTCCCCAACACGGCCGCCCGGGCCCTGGCGGCCAACCGCACGGACGCGATCGCGCTGGTCGTGCCCGAGCCGGAGACGCGGTTCTTCGCGGAGCCGTACTTCTCCGACATGCTCAAGGGCGTGGGCGCCGGTCTCGCCGACACCGAGATGCAGCTGCTGCTGATCTTCGCGGGCAGTGACCGGGAACGCCGCCGGCTGGCCCAGTACCTCGCGGCCCACCGCGTCGACGGTGTGCTCCTGGTCTCCGTCCACGCGGACGACCCGCTGCCGGACCTGCTGTCCCAGCTGGAGATCCCGGCGGTGATCAGCGGCCCGAGATCGGCCGCGGAGACCCTGACCTCGGTGGACTCCGACAACTACGGCGGCGGCCGCTCGGCGGTGGAGCACCTGCTGTCCCGCGGCCGTACCCGCATCGCCCACATCACCGGCCGGCTCGACGTCTACGGTGCCCAGCGCCGCGTCGACGGCTACCGCGACGCCCTGCGCGACGCCGGGCACGAGCCGGACGAACGGCTCATCGAGCCGGGCGACTTCACGGAGGAGGGCGGCGCCCGGGCGATGCGGGCCCTGCTGGCGCGCTGCCCCGACCTGGACGCGGTGTTCGCGGGGTCGGACGTGACGGCGGCGGGCGCCCGTCAGGTGTTGCGCGAGGTCGGCCGCCGTATCCCCGAGGACGTGTCCCTCGTCGGCTACGACGACTCGGCCATCGCCCGCCACATGGAACCGCCCCTCACCAGTGTCCGCCAGCCCATCGAGGACATGGGCCGCCGCATGCTGGACCTCCTCCTCTCCGAGATCGCGGACCGCCGGCCGGCGGTGTCACGGGGGCTGGAGCGGTCCCAGGTGGTGCTGGCGACGGAACTGGTGCCCCGAACCTCGTCATGACCGGCCACCCCCTGCTCGACCTCGCCGAGACCGAGGAGGTCGAGCCCTGCCTGCGTTCCGTCGGCGAGGTGTTCCGCGCCTTCCGCGACCAGGACTCGGGCTGTGTGTCGTACGGCGTCCGACTTCCCGACGGCGAACGGTGGTTCGTGAAGGAGGCGACGACGGACGCCGCCGAACGCTCCCTGGACCGGGCCTGGGCGTTCCACCGGGCGGTACGCCACCCGGCGATCGTCCCGCAACTGCACCGGTTCGCGGTGCGGGGCCGGGACGGCGACGACGGCACGGCGGTGGTGATGCCCTGGCGCGCGGGCGAGGTCCTCTACCACCCCACCCTCCGCGGCCACGTCGGCCGCACCCACCCCGACAGCCCTCTGCTCCGCTTCCGCGCACTGCCGGCCGACCGGATCCTGAACGCCCTGGACCGCCTCCTGGACGCGCACCTGACGGTGGAGGCCGCGGGGCTGGTGGCGGTCGACCTGTACGACGGCTCGTTCCTGTACGACTTCGAGGGCGGCGTACTCCACCTGATCGACCTGGACGAGTACCGCCCCGGCCCGTTCGTGCTGGCGGCCGAGCGGCTCCCCGGCTCGCGCCGCTACATGGCCCCGGAGGAGTTCCGCCGCGGCGCGGTGATCGACATCCGCACCACCGTGCACGCCCTCGGCCGCGCCGTCCGCCTCCTCCTGGACGCCGGGGACGAGGAGCGGGCCTGGCGGGGGACGGCGGCGCAACTGGCGGTGGTGGAGCGGGCGACGCGGGCCGATCCCGGCGAACGGTTCGGGAGCGTACGAGAGTTCGCGGGTGCGTGGCGAGAGGCGGCGCCGGGGTAGTGACCCGGGCGGGCACCCGGCCCCGCAGTGCCTGGCCCGGCGGCACCCGGCGCCGCAGTGCCCGGGCCCGCAGTGCCTCGCCCCACGGCACTGGGCCCCCAGTCAGCACGAGCGCGCCGACCAGGCCGGGGTGCGCGGCGGCGGTGAGCATGGCGGTGTGGCCGCCCAGCGACTGGCCGACGAGGACGGGTCGCCGTAGGGCCAGTTGGTCCATGACGGCGATGACGTCGGCGACGTGGGCCGCGCGCGAGACGTCCTCCGGGTGGCGCTCGGCGGCGCCGTGCCCGCGCTGGTCGACCGCCACGACCCGGTACCGCGGGCTCAGCCGCCGTGCCAGTTCGTCCCACTCACCGGCGTGCCCCGCCAGGCCGTGCAGCAGCACGACGGGCCGCCCCGACTCGCCCCAGTCCCGGCAGGCGAGCCGGACGCCGTCCCGCACGACCATGCGCTGGGTCCATGCCACGCAGTACCTCCGGAGGGTCGGCCGGTCTCGATCATGCCGTGCCGGTCTCTCGGGACGGGCGGGTACTAGGGACGGGCGGGTACACGGGCTTTCGAACCGGGCAGAGTTAGACCGCACGCGTATCGCACGCGTATCGCAGCGCATCGGACGGCAGCACACGGAGGGTGTCATGCGTTCCTTGACCTTCGTCATCGGTACGGGACGCAGCGGCTCGACCGCGCTGTCACGCATCCTCAACGCCCACCCGGAGGTACTGAGTCTCAACGAGTACATGGCCTCCGTGGGCGACGCCGCCTTCCCCGAAGGGAAGGTGAGCGGTGCGGAGTTCTGGCAGACGCTCTTCCGCCCCGCCCCGCACTTCGAGCGGATGATCCGCAGCGGGCTGCCACTCCCCGAGTTCCTCTACACACGTCGCCCCGGCAGATACTCGGCGGAGACCACCGGAATCCCCGCGCTCTCCCTGATGGTGCTGCCCCACCTCACCGACGACCCGGACGGCCTCCTCGACGAACTCACCGCGGCCGTGCCCGGATGGCCCGAGCGCACCGCCGCCGAGCACCACCGGGCCCTGTTCGACCTGCTCCGCGGGCGGTTCGGGCGGAGCGCGGTCGTGGAGCGCTCCGGTTACTCGACCGGCTGGGCACCCGGGCTGCGGGAGGCGTTCCCGGAGGCGAGGTTCGTGCACCTGTACAGGGACGGGCCGGACTGCGCCCTGTCCATGAGCCGCCACCCCGGCTACCGCACGATCACCCTGCTGCGCGAGATCAAGGAACACGCCGGCATCGACAGCTTCGCCGACCTGACCCCCGAGCACGTCCGCTCCCTGCCCGCCGACCTGGCGCCGCTGCTCGACGACCGCTTCGAGCCCGCCCTCGTACGCGACCGGGACCTCTCCCTGCGGAGGTTCGGCGCCCTGTGGTCCGAACTCGTCACCGACGGCACGGAGTTCCTGGCCGCCCTCCCCGCCGGCCGACGCACCACCCTCGCCTACGAGGACCTCCTCGACAAACCGGCCGAAGAACTCACCCGTCTGGCCGAGTTCATCGGAGTGGCCCCCGAACAGCAGTGGCTGAACACCGGCTCCGCCCTGCTCGACCACAGCCGCCGAGGGTCGGCCCGGAGCCTGCGCCCTGCCCAACTCGCCGAACTGACGGAGAGCTGCACCCCAGGGACCCGAGCCTTGGAGGGGCGACCGCTCCGGTGACGGCCGAGTAGGAATTCCCCCCGACCGCCGAAGCGACAATTGAGGAACCCCCGCGGCGAGCAACCACGTCCGCGAGAGCGGCGCCGGTTTAGGCGCAAAAGAGGGACGGACCCCCACGTGATGCCACCAATCACGGGGGGTCCGTTCGGATCGCCGGGGAGCCGCCCAACCCCCCGGCCTGCGCGGCTAACCGGTGGCCGTCACGCCCCGGCCCGCAGCGCGTCGCGGAAGCGCGGTCGGCCAGTGGGCCAGCGCCGCGGTCGCCGCGTACCAGGCCACCGCCCCGGCCGCGACCGCGAACCAGCCGCCCACCTTGGTGAGCCCGTCGCTGTCGCCGAAGGCGGCGATCGCCATGAGCAACAGGGCGACGAAGAACAGCCCGTACGCACCCTGACCGAGCTGGTCGCCACCGGCGAGGGTGAGGGAGAGCGCCACGAGGGCGAACAGCAGCAGGAAGAGCCCCGCCGCGTTGTCGGAGACCGCCGCGTCCGCCGAGACGGCCCAGGTGAACCAGAGGGCGCCGAGCGCCACGAACGCGGTCCCGTTCACGGAGTCACGGTCGCGCAGGGCCATCAGGCCGGCGACGAAGAGGGCTATGCCGCCCACGTACTGGGCGATTGATACGGCGTCAGCAGCTGACACACCGTCGATCACATCGGTGTACCCCAGCCCGAAGGCCAACAGGGTGATACCAAGGGCGAGTCGACCGACCACGGTGGTGATTCCGCTTCCCGCAGAGACGTCGTTGTCCACGGCGGGCTCCCTTCTTGCATGTGCAGTTGTGCGGTGAGCGATATATGCCCTTCACAAAGGCACAAACACCTCTACGCGCCAGTAAATTCACCCAACGCAGGAAGGCGGGCGACGTCCGAAACGGCTCATCTCACCAGGGACGACGACGAGTTACGGAATGACAACGACGGGACGCTTGGCCCGCTTGGCGAGCCGCCCCGCGACGGAGCCGAAGATCCGTCCGACGATGCCGTGCGTGGAACCGACGACGATCGCGTCCGCCTCGTACTCCCGCCCGACCTCTTCGAGTTCGTGGCAGATGTCCCCGCCGCGCTCGACCAGGATCCAGGGCACCTCGGCGAGGTAGTCCGCGCAGGCCAGTTCGAGGCCGAGCACCTCGGTGCGGTGGTCCGGCACGTCGACGAAGACCGGTGGCTCGCAGCCGGCCCACACCGTGGTGGGCAGCCGGTTGGCGACGTGGACGATGATCAGGCCCGACCCGGAGCGATGGGCCATGCCGATGGAGTACGCGAGGGCGCGCTCACTGGATGTGGAGCCGTCGAAGCCGACTACGACGCCGTGCTTGAAGGCGGGGTCGCAGGAGTGGCGTGGCTCTTCCGCCGCCAGGGGCTCGGCCGCCGTGGGGTCGGCGACGGGCCGCTTGCGGTCCGCTGGTTCGAAGAATTCGTGACCGGCCATGGCTGTCTCGGCGTATTGATCCTTTTATGGGTGGGCCCGCGAGCGGAACTCGCTGACAGATCCAGCAGTGTGCGGCGGAGCTGTGTCCGGGAATGGTCTTCCCAACCCCATACCCCAAGGGTACGGCGGCACGCCTCCTTAGCCCAGATCTCCGCTCACGGTCGGTGCGGGTTCCAGGGAGCATGCACGAGGGGACGCCCGTAACGCAATGGTTGCTGCGGTGTACAGGCGGTTTGCACGGGGTTCACTCGGCCCACGGCCGCACCCGTGCCCGCACCCGCCGCCGTGCCCTCGCCCGTGTCCGTTCCCGCACCCGCGACGCCGGCACCACCGGGACGGCCCCGCACCAGTGACCGACCGCTCGAACAGGCGTTGATCACCGTGATCCACCGCCCAGGGAGCCCAGGGAGTACGCACCCATGACCGGACCCCGCACCACCTACTCGGACAGCACCACCGTGGTCCGGTGGGCGGCCTTCAGCTGCGTCCTGGTCCCCGTCGTCCTGCTCTGGTACGGCACTTCCCTGGCCGGCGCCACCGGTACGGCCCTCGGCCTCGCGGCCGTGACCGGGGTCTGCCGTCTGCTGCTGCGCGAATCGGAACGCGGCGCGGCGCGGCTGCGGGACGAGGCGGCCCGGATGAAGGACGAAGTGCGCAACGGTCCGACGCCGTCCCGTCGAGGGCGTCATCACCGGACCGGAACCGGGGCCCATAGAGGCGGACGTCACAGTGGGGGAAATACACCGGTCGGCTGACCGGTTTCCGCGCACGGGAACGTTGC
Source organism: Streptomyces sp. HD (assembly GCF_028369295.1). GTDB lineage: Bacteria > Actinomycetota > Actinomycetes > Streptomycetales > Streptomycetaceae > Streptomyces. The sequence goes on along the minus strand of NZ_JAQMYP010000077.1, from coordinate 30,328 downwards.
TTTTCAGCCAACTTCTGGCGTGCATGCATCCCCTGCCCAGAACACCCCCCAACCCCCGTTCCACCTGCACGGAAAGGGCCTCAGGGGCCCTGCGCACCCTACGTGGATTGGCCACTGCGACAAGGCGCACTTCCCTGCACGCCCCGCGAGTGCAACGCTTCGTGATCGAATGCTTCACGCCAAGTTGCCAAGTCGACAATGTGCCGAGTGCCGAACCGGCCACTCCGGTACGACGCGACACAGTAAGTTCGATCTTGACTGTCTACGGCGGGGGACTCGTGCAGGACCGAGGGGAAACGTGCAGGAGCGACACAACCGAGGAGCCGCGACCACTGAGGGGGGCTTAGCAGTATGAGCCACGACTCCACTGCCGCGCCGGAAGGGGCGGTCCGGAAGCTGTCCGGGCGACGCCGCAAGGAGATCGTTGCGGTGCTGCTGTTCAGCGGCGGCCCCATCTTCGAGAGTTCCATACCGTTGTCGGTGTTCGGGATCGACCGCCAGGACGCCGGCGTACCGCGCTACCGCTTGCTGGTGTGCGGAGGCGAGGACGGCCCACTGCGGACCACAGGGGGCCTGGAACTCTCCGCACCACATGGCCTGGAGGCGATCTCGCGGGCGGGCACGGTCGTCGTGCCGGCCTGGCGCTCGATCACCTCGCCGCCGCCGGAGGACGCGCTCGACGCACTGCGCCGGGCGCATGAGGAAGGTGCCCGCATAGTCGGGCTGTGCACCGGCGCCTTCGTGCTGGCCGCCGCGGGCCTGTTGGACGGCCGCCCCGCGACGACGCACTGGATGTACGCACCGACGCTGGCCAAGCGCTATCCGTCGGTGCACGTGGATCCACGAGAGCTCTTCGTGGACGACGGGGACGTACTGACATCGGCGGGCACAGCGGCCGGCATCGACCTGTGCCTCCACATCGTGCGGACGGACCACGGCAACGAGGCGGCCGGAGCACTGGCCCGCCGCCTGGTGGTCCCGCCGCGCCGGTCCGGCGGTCAGGAGCGCTACCTCGATCGATCTTTACCAGAGGAGATCGGCGCCGACCCGCTCGCGGAGGTCGTCGCCTGGGCGCTGGAGCACCTGCACGAGCAGTTCGACGTCGAGACGCTCGCGGCACGCGCGTACATGTCGCGCCGTACGTTCGACCGTCGTTTCCGCTCGCTGACGGGTTCGGCCCCGCTGCAGTGGCTGATCACCCAGCGGGTGCTTCAGGCACAGCGTCTGCTGGAGACGTCGGACTACTCGGTGGACGAGGTCGCGGGCCGCTGCGGCTTCCGCTCGCCGGTGGCGCTGCGCGGCCACTTCCGTCGCCAGCTGGGTTCGTCGCCGGCGGCGTACCGGGCCGCGTACCGGGCGCGGCGCCCACAGGCCGAGAAGCCGACGGACACCGACCCCACGGTCGGTCCGCCCGCGCCCCCGCCCGGCCCACCGCCCTCGCCCTACCCGGAGGGCGGCCCGGTGCCGCTCCAGGCCCGCCGCACCCCGGCGCCGAGTGCCCTGGGCACGTCCGCGTCCCTGGCGGTGCCGTCGGACAACGGCCGCGAGGCCTACGCGGCCGGCCGCGCGAGCCTGCCGGGGCAGCGCAGCGGGATGTGACGTGACCCGGCGACGCCGGACGGGCTCCTCGGCCCGTCCGGCGTTTCCGGTCCCAGGCCCGCGGTGACGCGGGGCACCACAGAGGCGGACGTCGGCCGTAGGGTGGTCGCATGAACGATCGCATGGTGTGGATCGACTGCGAGATGACCGGCCTCTCGCTGTCCGACGACGCGCTCATCGAGGTTGCCGCCCTCGTCACCGACTCCGAGCTGAACGTCCTCGGCGAGGGCGTGGACATCGTCGTCCGCCCGCCGGACTCGGCGCTGGAGACGATGCCGGAGGTGGTGCGTCAGATGCACACCGCGTCCGGGCTGCTGGACGAACTCGCCGGCGGCACGACCCTCAAGGACGCCGAGGAACAGGTCCTCGCCTACGTCCGCGAGCACGTGAAGGAACCCGGCAAGGCCCCGCTGTGCGGCAACTCCGTCGGCACCGACCGCGGCTTCCTGCTGCGCGACATGCCGACCCTGGAGGACTACCTCCACTACCGGATCGTGGATGTCAGCTCCATCAAGGAGCTGGCGCGCCGCTGGTACCCGCGGGCCTACTTCAACAGCCCGGAGAAGAACGGCAACCACCGCGCGCTCGCCGACATCCGCGAGTCCATCGCCGAACTCCGCTACTACCGCGAAGCCATCTTCGTGCCCCAGCCCGGCCCCGACTCCGACACCGCGAAGTCGATCGCCGCGAAGCACGTTCTGCCTGCTCAGTAGGGTCCCGAGGGGGTCACGCGAGGGCCCCCGGAAAAGGCGTGCACGAGCACCCCTTCGGACCCTGTACACTTTTTCTCGGCCGGTCGGGGACTCCACGGAAGTCAACAACCGGGCATGGTGGGTGTAGCTCAGCTGGTAGAGCACCTGGTTGTGGTCCAGGATGCCGCGGGTTCGAGTCCCGTCACTCACCCTGAATGATCAGCCGGTGGCTTCAGAAACGAAGCCACCGGCTGAATCATTTTCCGTATGCCTCTTATATGTGCCGAGCCCGTCTCCACCGACCGGCTCGATCTTCTCCCTCTGCGTGTCGAGTACGCCGCGGAGATGGCCGTCGTCCTGTCGGACCCCGCGCTGCACCGCTTCATCGGCGGCGCCCCGTACTCCGCCGACGACCTGCGTGCCCGTTACGAGCGTCTCGTCGCCGGATCCCCCGACCCGGGCGTCTCCTGGTGCAACTGGGTGCTGTCGCTGCGCGCCGAGTCGTGTCTCGTGGGCACGGTCCAGGCCACCGTCACCGCGGACGGCGGTGCCGAGATCGCCTGGGTGGTCGGTACGGCGTGGCAGGGGCGCGGGTTCGCGTCCGAGGCGGCGCGGGGGCTCGTGGACTGGCTCGGGCGGCGGTCGGTCCGTACGGTCGTCGCCCATGTCCACCCCGACCACCTGGCGTCGGCGGCGGTCGCCGCGGCGGCCGGGCTGGCCGCGACCGAGGAGGAGCAGGACGGGGAGACGCGGTGGCGGCGATCAGAACGGCCCCCCGCGTGATGGATGGCATCACGTGGGGGGCCGTCCTGTTGCCTGGCCTCCGCGGGTGCGTTGTGGTTGCTCGCGCCCACGCGGCGGAACCGCATGTCGATACAGCCCCGCGCCCCTGGGGCGATTACTCGACCGTCACCGACTTGGCGAGGTTCCTGGGCTTGTCGATGTCCCGGCCCAGGGCCAACGCCGTGTGGTAGGCGAGGAGTTGCAGCGGGATGCCCATCAGGATCGGGTCCAGCTCGTCCTCGTTCTTCGGGACCACGATCGTCTGGTCGGCCTTCTCCTGGGGCTGGTGGGCCACCGCGAGGATCTTGCCGCTGCGGGCCTTGATCTCCTCCATGGCGGCCCGGTTCTTCTCCAGCAGGTCGTCGTCGGGGACGATCGCCACCGTGGGGAGGGCGGGCTCGATCAGGGCCAGCGGGCCGTGCTTGAGCTCGGAGGCGGGGTAGGCCTCGGCGTGGATGTACGAGACCTCCTTGAGCTTGAGGGAGGCCTCGCGGGCGACCGGGTAGCCCCGGACACGGCCGATGAAGAGCATCGAGCGGGCCTCGGCGAACTGCTGGGCCAGCTTCTCGATCTCGCCCTCCTGCTCCATGATCTCGGTGATCTGGGCGGGCAGCTTGCGCAGGCCCTCGATGATCCGCTTGCCGTCGCGGACCGAGAGGTCGCGGGTGCGGCCGAGGTGGAGCGCGAGCAGGCCGAAGGCGACCGTCGTGTTCGTGAAGCACTTCGTGGAGACGACGCAGACCTCCGGGCCCGCGTGCACGTAGATGCCGCCGTCCGCCTCGCGGGCGATCGCCGAACCGACCACGTTCACGATGCCCAGGACCCGCGCGCCCTTGCGCTTCAGCTCCTGGACGGCCGCCAGCACGTCGTACGTCTCGCCGGACTGGGAGACGGCGATGTAGAGCGTGTCGGGGTCCACCACCGCGTTGCGGTAGCGGAACTCGGAGGCCGGCTCGGCGTCCGCGGGGATGCGGGCCAGCTCCTCGATCATCTGGGCGCCGATCATGCCCGCGTGGTACGAGGTGCCGCAGCCGAGGATCTTCACGCGGCGGATCTGGCGGGCCTCACGGGCGTCCAGGTTCAGGCCGCCGAGGTGCACGGTGGAGAAGCGGTCGTCGATGCGGCCGCGCAGCACGCGGTCCACGGCGTCGGCCTGCTCGTGGATCTCCTTGTGCATGTAGGTGTCGTGGCCGCCCATGTCGTAGGAGGCGGCCTCCCACTCGACGGTGGTGGGCTCGGCCGTCGTACGGGTGCCCTCCGTCGTGTACGTGCGGAAGTCGTCGGCCTTCAGGGTGGCCATCTCGCCGTCGTCCAACGTCACTATCTGCCGCGTGTGGGCGACCAGCGCGGCGATGTCCGACGCGACGAACATCTCCTTCTCGCCGATGCCGAGGACGACCGGGGAGCCGTTGCGGGCGACGACGATGCGGTCGTTGAAGTCGGCGTGCATCACCGCGATGCCGTACGTGCCCTCGATGACGCGCAGCGTCTCGCGGACCTTGTCCTCCAGCTTCTCCGCCTGCGAACGGGCGATGAGGTGGACGAGGACCTCGGTGTCGGTCTCGGAGAGGAACTCGACGCCGTCCGCCTCCAGCTTGCGGCGCAGGTCGGAGGCGTTGTCGATGATGCCGTTGTGGACGACGGCGACCTTGCCCTCGGCGTCCAGGTGCGGGTGGGCGTTCAGGTCGGAGGGGGCGCCGTGGGTGGCCCAGCGGGTGTGGGCGATGCCGGTCGTGCCCTTGAAGCGCGCCGGGACCTTGGCCTCCAGGTCCCGGACCCGGCCCTTGGCCTTGACCATCTTCAGGCCCGTCGCCTTCGGGGAGGTGACGACGATGCCCGCCGAGTCGTAGCCGCGGTACTCCAGGCGCTGCAGGCCCTCCAGCAGCAGAGGAGCAACGTCACGCTTCCCGATGTATCCGACAATTCCGCACATACAGATGTATTCCTCAGCCGTAGACGATGCGGCGCAGTTGCCTGAGCGTAAGCTCGGGCGGTGCCACCGCTCGGTATTTCAGGTCCGCCTCGATCCGTTCGAAGATCGTCGCGTTGACCAGGCCCTGGGCCTGCAGTTCGCGGTGGCGGCGACGGACGTAGTCCTCGGTCGTCTCGTCGAAGTAGGCGAGCACGTCCTGGATCACCCGCAGTGCCTCGCCCCGGTTCAGGGGCGTGGATCGCGTCAGGTGATCAACAAGTTCGTCGTGCACCCGGTAGATCCTGAAGCATGGGCGACGCCTTCGCAAGAATCCTGCCCGATTTCGGGCACGTTGCTGTTGAAACACTTATGGGACGCCCATGGGAGTCTGTTGGTCGGCTGTTCCCCGGGCCGATGTGTGTGGCGAGCACCTTGTGACGTCATGGACATTCCACGTATGGGCGTACCCGAGCAGCTCGCCGAGCGCATGAGTATGGCCGAGCAGCACGAGTACCTGCGCGCCAAGTTCTCGCGGCGCAACATGATCAGAGGCGGCGCCGTCACGCTCGGCGCCGTCGCGGGCGGCACCTTCGTACCGGGTGCCACCGCACAGGCCGCCGCATCCACGCAGGCCATACCGGTGCAGACGGCCCCGCGCACCGAGACCGTCGACGGCGCCCTCGTCGCCCCGTTCGGCCGCCATCTCGCCTACGGCAACGACCCGCGCACCGAGATGACCGTCTCGTGGCAGGTCCCGGTCGCCGTGAAGAAGCCGTTCATCCGGATCGGCGCCCACCCCTGGGACCTCTCCCGCAAGATCGAGGCCGAGGTCCGCTCCCTCTACACACCGGCCGGCGTCGGCACCAGCGCCGACCACACGCAGTACTACGTCCACGCCCAGCTGGCCCGTCTGCGCCCCGGCCGGACCTATTACTACGGCGTCGGCCACGACGGCTTCGACCCCGCCGAGCCGCACCTCCTCGGCACCCTCGGCACCTTCACCACCGCCCCCGCCCACAAGGCGCCGTTCACCTTCACCGCCTTCGGCGACCAGGGCGTCAGCTACCACGCGCTGGCCAACGACAGCCTGATCCTCGGCCAGAACCCGGTCTTCCATCTGCACGCCGGCGACATCGCGTACGGCGACCCGGCCGGCCAGGGCAAGACCTCCGACACCGGCTTCGACTCGCGCACCTGGGACCAGTTCCTGTACCAGACCGAGTCGGTCGCCAAGTCGGTGCCGTGGATGGTGAGTTACGGCAACCACGACATGGAGGCCTGGTACTCGCCCAACGGCTACGGCGGCGAGGAGGCCCGCTTCACGCTCCCCGACAACGGGCCGGACAAGAAGAACCTGCCGGGCGTCTACTCCTTCGTCTACGGCAACACCGCGGTCATCTCGCTCGACCCGAACGACGTGTCGTACGAGATCCCCGCCAACCTCGGCATCTCCGGCGGCACCCAGACCAAGTGGTTCGAGGCGCAGCTGAAGAAGTTCCGGGCCGCCCACGACATCGACTTCGTCATCGTGTTCTTCCACCACTGCGCGTACTGCACCTCCACGGCGCACGCCTCGGAGGGGGGTGTGCGTCAGGAGTGGGTGCCGTTGTTCGAGAAGTATCAGGTGGACCTCGTGATCAACGGCCACAACCACCAGTACGAGCGCACGGACGTGATCAAGGGGGACGAGGTCACCAAGCAGCTGCCGATCGGCGGCACGGCGTACCCCGAGACCGAAGGCGTCGTCTACGTCACGGCGGGCGCGGCCGGCCGCAGTCTGTACGCGTTCTCCGCGCCCGACTCCTACGAGGGGCACGAGCACGAGGTCGACTCCGTGGCCTCCTTCGTCAACCTCAAGGACGGCAAGAAGAACGAGACCGTCGCCTGGTCGCGGGTGCGCTACCTCAACTACTCGTTCCTGCGGGTGGACGTGAACCCCGCCCCGAAGGGCCGGTACGCCACCCTGAAGGTGCAGGGCATCGCCGAGACGGGTGACCGGATCGACCACTTCACGGTGGCACGCCGGGCCAAGTAGCCGCGTACGAGCCCTACATCCGCTTGAGAACCGCCTGCTTGGCCATCGTGAACTCCTCGTCCGTCAGCACGCCCGTGCGGTGGAGTTCGCCGAGTTCGCGCAGGCGGCGCAGGAGGGCGTCGTGGTCGTCCTCGGCGGGCGGGACCCGGGCGGAGGGCAGTTCCGGCCGCGCGTCCTGTCCGTCCGTGAGGGCGGCCCCGGCGCCGGCTCCGGCCGGGTGCGGGAGGCGGGCCTGGACTGCCGCGGCGACCAGGGCCATCAGCGGGTCCTTCTTGAAGCCCCACAGTTCCACGGAGTTGGGGTCGTACTTGGGCGGAGCCTTCGTGGAGGCGTTCCTGACGCTGAAGCGGAGGTAGCCGTTCTCCAGGCCCGCCGCCGGATGCCACTCCACCGCCGCGATGTCGGTGAGCGTGAGGGAGCGGGTGCCGGCGGCGGCCTTGGCGTCCTCCGTCTTCCAGTTCCACTCCAGGCGGATGTGCTCACCGTCGAAACTGGCGGTGCCGTCCCCGGCGGAGACCGACAGGGGCACGGAGGGCCCCGCCAGCAGATACGCGTCGACCGGTTCGGCGGGCACCTGGTCCAGGAGCAGGGCGCCTCGGACCTCGTCCACGAAGTACTCGGCGACGCCGTAGCGGTCGGACTCGACGGTCAGCTGGTACGGGTCGTTGGGCTCGACGAGACGCCCGCCGGTGGCGTGCAGCAGCGGGTCGGCGCCGTCGCGCAGACGCAGTCTGAGCCGTCCGGCCTTCTTGCCCTGCTCGAAGGAGATTCCCGCCAACGCCCCCAGCGGGACGACCAGTTCACCCAGCGTCTTGCGGAAAAGACTGACGTTCTTGTCCCGTCCGGGGGTCAGTCGCAGTGCGTCGCCGTTGAAGACCCACGTGCCGTCCTTCTGGATGATTTCCGCCATGGGGTGGATTGTTCCACCAGACTCACGAGAGGGTGGTCCAGACCTCTTTGAGTGCAACGGCTCATGAAAGGGACACGCTTGTGAGAGTCGGCCCTGTGAGACAGCACCACAGAACGTTTCGCCTTATCGGTTCCCTGCTGCTGGTCGCGGCGGGCGCCTCGCTGACCGGGGCCGCCCCCGCACAGGCGGCGTCGCCCACCCCGCTCGACCGGGTGATCCCCGCGCCCGCCTCGGTCGCCCCGGCCGACACCCCCTACCGGATCACCGGCGGCACCCGCATCCGCGTCGACGACTCCCGCGAGACCCGCCGCGTCGGCGACTACCTCGCGGCCATCCTCCGCCCCTCCACCGGCTACCCCCTCCCCGTCACCGCCCAAGGCACCGGAGGCATCCGACTGCGCCTCGCCCAGGGCTCGTTCGGCGCCGAGGGCTACCGCCTCGACAGCGGCGGCAAGGGCGTCACCATCACCGCCGCGGGGCCCGCAGGCCTCTTCCACGGCGTGCAGACCCTGCGCCAGCTGCTCCCGGCGGCCGTCGAGAAGGACTCCGTCCAGCCCGGCCCCTGGCTGGTCGCGGGCGGCACGATCAAGGACACCCCGCGCTACGGCTGGCGCGGCGCGATGCTCGACGTCTCCCGGCACTTCTTCAGCGTCGACCAGGTCAAGCGGTACATCGACCAGCTCGCCCTGTACAAGATCAACAAGCTGCATCTGCACCTCAGCGACGACCAGGGCTGGCGCATCGCCATCGACTCCTGGCCGCGCCTTGCGACCTACGGCGGCTCCACCCAGGTCGGCGGCGGCCCCGGCGGCTACTACACCAAGGCCGACTACAAGGAGATCGTCCGGTACGCCGCCTCCCGCCACCAGGAGGTCGTCCCCGAGATCGACATGCCCGGCCACACCAACGCGGCGCTGGCCTCGTACGCCGACCTGAACTGCAACGGCGTGGCACCCCCGCTCTACACCGGCACCAACGTCGGCTTCAGCTCGCTGTGTGTCGGCAAGGAGATCACGTACGACTTCGTGGACGACGTGATCCGCGAGCTGGCCGCGCTCACGCCGGGCAAGTACCTGCACATCGGCGGCGACGAGGCGCACTCCACGAGTCACGAGGACTATGTGAAGTTCATGGACCGGGTGCAGCCGATCGTGGCCAAGTACGGGAAGACCGTGGTGGGCTGGCATCAGCTGACTGGGGCCACTCCGGCGAAGGGTGCGCTTGCGCAGTACTGGGGGCTGGACAGTACGAGTGCGGAGGAGAAGGCGCAGGTCGCAGCCGCTGCGCGGAACGGGACCGGGATTGTTCTGTCGCCGGCCGACCGGATCTATCTGGACATGAAGTACACCGCCGATACGCCGTTGGGGCTGGACTGGGCCGGGCTGGTGGAAGTGAAGCGGTCGTACGACTGGGATCCCGGCGACTACCTTCCCGGGGCGCCGGCTTCGGCGATTCGGGGTGTCGAGGCGCCGATGTGGACGGAGACGCTCAGCAAGTCGGCCGACCTTGAGTACATGGCGTTCCCGAGGCTGGCCGGTGCGGCGGAACTCGGTTGGTCGCCGGCCTCCACTCATGACTGGGAGAGGTACAAGGTTCGGCTTGCTGCGCAGGCTGCGCGGTGGGAAGCGTTGGAGATCAACTTCTATCGATCGCCGCAGGTTCCTTGGTGATTCGTCTGCGGGCCGGTGGGGGCTGGTCGCGCCGTTCCCCGCGCCCCTAAAAGCAAAAAGCGGAAAGCGAAAAGACAAAAGCAGGGGCGTTCATGCCGACGGGCACCTCGGGGGACCGTACCCCGGGGTGCCCGCCTGTCTGTGTAGGGCCGTGGACTACAGCCCTGCGATGGGGTTCTTCAGGTTGCCGACCAGCTGGAGGGCGCCGGCCGGGTCCGCCAGGTCCACCATCTGCTTGTTGTTGCGGAGCTGGAGGCGGTTGAGGCAGGACAGGGCGAACTCGGGGGCGAACATGTCGTACTGCTTGAACTTGTCGGCGAGTTCGGGCACCGACTGCTGGTAGTCCCGGGTGACCTCGGCGACCGTGCGCCAGAAGTCGTCCTCCTCCAGGATCCCCTCGGCGGCGAGGTTCGCGGCGAGGAAGCGGAAGAAGCAGTCGAAGACGTCCGTGAAGATGGACAGGAGCTTCTTCTCCTCCGGGACGTCCACGCGCAGCCGCTCGACCGCGGGCGGCAGCACCGCGTCCACGTCCATCACCGCGATCTCCTCGGCGATGTCCTTGTAGATCGCGCGCTCCACGACGCCGTCCTTCAGGACCAGGATGACGTTCTCGCCGTGCGGCATGTACACCAGGTCGTAGGCGTAGAAGCTGTGCAGGAGCGGGGTGAAGTAGGCCTTCAGATAGCGGCGCAGCCACTCCGTCGCCGCCAGGCCCGACTGCTCGATCAGCGCGCCCGCGAAGGAGGCGCCCTCGTGGTCGACGTGGACGAGGGAGGCCATGGTGGCCAGGGACTCACCCTCGCGCAGGGACGACACCGGGCTCTCGCGCCACAGCGCCGCCAGCATCTTGCGGTACGGCGAGTAGCGGTCGGTCGCCTTCTCGTACTCCAGGTGCCGGTAGCCGACGGCGGCGCGCTCGCGGATGATCGACAGGCCGGTGGCCTTCAGGACCGGGTCGTTCTCGATGAGCTGGGCGAGCCAGTCGTTGATCGCGGGCGTGGCCTCCATGTAGGCGGCCGACAGTCCGCGCATGAAGCCCATGTTGAGGACGGACAGGGCCGTCTTCACGTAGTGCTTCCCGGGGCTGGACCGGTTGAAGAAGGTCCGGATGGACTGCTGGGCCAGGTACTCGTCGTCGCCCTCACCCAGGCAGACGAGGTGCTTCTGGGCGACCTCGGCGGCGAAGGTGATGGTGAGCTTGTTCCACCACTGCCAGGGGTGGACAGGGATGAGCAGGTAGTCGGACGGGTCGAGGTCCTGGTCGCGCAGGACGTCGTGGAAGCGCTCGACGGTCTCCGCGCCCAGCTCGTCGCGTACGAAGGCCTCGTACTCGATGCCGACACCCGCCGTGAACGCGGCGCGCGAGCGGTGCGCCGCCAGCCAGACCAGCCGGACCGGGCTGCCGGTCTCGGGGGCGTACGACAGGTACTCGTGGATGCCGAAGCCGAGCCGCCCGTTGTTGGCGACGAAGCAGGGGTGGCCCTCGGTCATGCCGGTCTCGATGGCCTGGAAGCCGGACCGCGCGAGCTCGGCGACCGGGACCTGCGGCTTGGTGAGCTTGTAGCAGGTGCCGGAGAGGGTGGAGGAGATCTCCTCCAGGTAGACCGGCAGGACCTCGTCGCTCAGGCCGAGGGACTTCTGGAGCTCGATGAAGAAGTCCAGGGCGGCGAGCGGGAGTTCGGCGCCGTCCCGGTGCCGGGTGATCGAGTCGGCGTCGACCTGCCAGTGGTCGAGGGCGCGTAGCACGGCCGTGAAGGTGTACCGGGTCAGGCCGTCGTCGCTGCGCACGACGAACCGTCCGTCACCGGTGGTGTCCGGCTCCGGTGTGATCAGGCGCTCGTGCGCGAACTCGGCGAGTGCCTTGCGGATCAGGAGGCGGTTGGCCCGCGCCCAGCGGTGGGGGGACAGATGCGCTACGGCGTCGGACAGGGTCATACGGCAACTCCTCGGGCGGCCAGGAAGTCGTCGCGCGTGCAGAAGCTGAGCAGCGCGCGCTTTTCCGGCTTGTCGATCTCACGGACGGGCACAAAGCCGACGGCCTCGTTCAGCGCGTGCACGGCCTTGTTGCCGACGTCGGGCTCCACCACGACCCGGCGGGTGCGCGGGTCGGCGAACAGCTCGTCCATCACGGCGGTGATGACCGCCTTGGTGAAGCCGTGGATGGGCCGGTCGGTCGGCGCGACCAGGAAGTGCATGCCGACGTCACCGGGCTCGGGCTCGTACAGGCCGACCAGCTCCACGTACCGGGGGTCGTAGCTCTCCATCAGGAAGGCCGGTTCGCCGTCGTGCAGGCCCAGGTAGGCGTGGTGGTGCTCATGGGCCGCGATGCGCATGTACTCGCGCTCGACATCCTGGAGCCTGGCATCCTGCATCATCCAGAAGGCAGCCTTGGGGTCGGTGACCCAGCGGTGCAGCAGCTCGGCGTCCTTGAGCGGGTCGAGCGCGCGGATGGTGAACGTGCCGATGCTCATACGGAGAACTCCTGGAACGCGATCGTCTTCTCGACCGGGTAGTACTCGGTGCCGAGCAGCTCGCGGATGATGTACGCGTTCCGGTACGGGCCCATGCCGAGGTCCGGGCTGGTGATGCTGTGCGTGTGGACGCCGGCGTTCTGGAGGAACACTCCGCGGCCGGTGACGTCGACGGCGTAGTTGCGGGCGACGTCGAAGTTGCCGTGGGAGTCGTAGACCAGGCGGTCGCGTACGGGCTTGAGGAACTCCGGCTCGGCGTACTTGTAGCCGGTGGCCAGGACCAGGCCCTGCGAGTCGAGCTCGAAGTCCTTCCCCTGCTCCTCCTGGCGGAACGACAGGGTGTACGTGCCGTTCTCGTACCGCGCGCCGTTCAGCGAGGAGTTGGTGAGCAGTCGCGTCGGGACCGGGCCGCCGAGGTTCTTCTGGTAGAGCAGGTCGAAGATCTCGTTGATCAGGTCGCCGTCGATGCCCTTGAACAGGCCCTTCTGCTCGGCGGTGAGCCGGTAGCGGGTGGTCTCCGGGAGCTCGCGGAAGTAGTCGACGTACTCCGGCGAGGTCATCTCCAGCGTGAGCTTGGTGTACTCCAGCGGGAAGAACCGCGGGGAGCGGGTGACCCAGTTCAGCCGGTAGCCGTGGACGTCGATCTCGCTGAGCAGGTCGTAGTAGATCTCGGCCGCGGACTGCCCGGAGCCGACCAGGGTGATCGACTCCTTCTTCTGGAGTTCCTGCTTGTGCTGCAGATAGCGCGAGTTGTGCAGGAAGTCGCCGCCCAGGCCCTGGCAGGCCTCGGGTATGTGGGGCGGGGTGCCCGTGCCGAGGACGAGGTGACGGGCTCGGTAGGTGTCACCGTCGGCGGTCCTCACGACGTAGACCGCGTCCTCGTCCTGGTACGTCACCTCCGTCACCGTCGTGTTGAAGCGGACGCTGCTCAGCTGGTTCGCGGCCCAGCGGCAGTAGTCGTCGTACTCGACGCGCAGCGGGTAGAAGTTCTCGCGGATGTAGAACGAGTACAGCCGCCCCTTCTCCTTCAGGTAGTTAAGGAAGGAGTACGGCGAGGTCGGGTCGGCCAGGGTGACCAGGTCCGACATGAACGGGGTCTGGAGGTGGGCGCCGTCCAGGAACATGCCCGCGTGCCACTCGAAGTCCGGCTTGGACTCCAGGAAGACGCCGTCGAGCTCGTCGATCGGCTCGGTCAGACAGGCGAGGCCGAGGTTGAACGGGCCGAGCCCGATCCCCACGAAATCATGAGTCGCAGGAAAAGGGGCCGGGTTTTCAGGACGCGCGGTCAAGGGACTCTCCCAGGTACTGCTCGGCGTGGCCGGCGATCAGGTCGAGGACGGCGGCGATGTCCTCGGCCGTCGTCTCGGGGTTGAGCAGGGTGAACTTCAGGTAGTGGCGGCCTTGGACCTTCGTGCCCGCGACGACCGCGTCGCCGGAGGCGAACAGGGCCTTGCGGGCGTACAGGTTGGCGCGGTCGATCTCGGCGGGGTCGGTGACGGCGGCCGGGATGTAGCGGAAGACGAGGGTGGAGAGCGTGGGCTCCACGACCACGTCGAAGCGGGGGTCGGCGGCGAGCAGCCGCCAGCCGTCCACGGCCAGGTCGCAGACCTCGTCGAAGAGCTGCCCGATGCCGTCGGCGCCCATCACCCGCAGGGTCATCCACAGCTTGAGGGCGTCGAAGCGGCGGGTGGTCTGCAGGGACTTGTCGACCTGGTTGGGGATGCGCTCGGTGACCATGCGCTTCGGGTTGAGGTACTCGGCGTGGTAGGTCGCGTGGCGCAGCGTCGAGGCGTCCCGGACCAGCACGGCCGACGAACTCACCGGTTGGAAGAAGGACTTGTGGTAGTCGACGGTGACCGAGTCGGCGCGCTCGATGCCGTCGATGCGGCCCCGGTACTTCACGGAGGCGAGCAGCCCGCAGCCGTACGCGGCGTCGACGTGCATCCAGGTGTCGAACTGCTCGCACAGCTCGGCGATCTCGGGCAGCGGGTCGATGGAGCCGAAGTCGGTGGTGCCGGCGGTGGCGACGACCGCCATGGGGACGAGGCCGTCCTTCCTGCAGCGATCCAGCTCATGGGCGAGCGCGACGGTCTGCATCCGCTTGTCGTGGCCGACGGGGATGGACACGACCGCGTCCTGGCCCAGGCCGAGCAGTTTCGCCGACTTCTTCACGCTGAAGTGGCTGACCTCGGAGGCGAAGATCCGCAGTTTGGCCAGGCTGTCGGTCTTGGCCTCCTCGCGGGCGAGGAGCAGCGCCTGGAGGTTGGACTGCGTGCCGCCCGAGGTGAAGACCCCGTCGGCGTTCTCGCCGAGCCCTATTCGGGCCGTCGTCCAGTCGATCAGCTTGCGCTCGATCAGCGTGCCGCCGGCCGACTGGTCCCAGGTGTCCAGGGAGGAGTTGACGGCGGACAGGATCGCCTCGCCCAGCACGGCCGGGATGACGACCGGGCAGTTGAGGTGGGCGAGATAGCGGGGGTGGTGGAAGTAGATCGCGTCCCGGAGGTAGACGTCCTCCAGCTCGTCGAGGACCGCGGCGGTGTCGAGCAGCGGCTTTTCGAGGTCGATCGCGTCGATGGCCGGGGCGAGGGCGTCGACGGTGACACCGGTGAACGGACGGTCGGTGGTGGCGAGTTTGGCTGCCACCCGCTCTATACCTTCGGTCACGGAGCGGCGGTACTGCTCCGCGGTCGTGTCATTGAGCAGGTGCGAGCGCATGGGGAGGTCCTCCGGTGGGGACGGGCCGTGAAGTGCGGGGCGGCATGAAGAGGCCGCGTGAAACTTAGGTTAGCCTAACCTAACTAACGGGACGTTAGGGCAGCCTCGACCGTGACTGTGATCACGTCGGTTCCGGGAGTGATTACTCGGCGGCGCGCAGCTGTTCTTCGGTCATCCCCTGGCGCCAGTAGCCGACGAACGTCACCCTGCGCCGGTCGATCCCGCGTTCACCGACGAAGTGCCGGCGCAGCGCCTTCACCCGGCCGGATTCACCGGCGATCCAGACGTACGGCTGCTCGGCGGGCGGGAGTTGGTCCGCGCGGATGGCGTCGAGTCCGTCCTCCCGCACCAGCCAGGTGATCGCGGCGTCGGCCTCCGTCACCAGGTCCTGGATGTCCCCGGCGTCGTGCACCTCCAGCCACACCCGGGCACGGGTGCCGGCGGGGAGGGTTTCGAGGATGGCGGAGACGGCGGGTATGGCGGTCTCGTCGCCCCAGATCACCACGAGGTCGGTGCCCTCGGGCGGCCGGAACCGGATCGCCCGGTTGTCGGCGATGGCGGGCCCGAGCAGCAGCACCCGGTCCCCGGCGGCGGCCCGGGAGGCCCAGCGGGAGGCCGGGCCGGCCGGGGTGGCGGCGCCCGGCTCGATGCCGTGCAGGACGAAGTCGATGTCGATCTCGGACGTGTGCCCGTAGGCGTCCCGGCGCAGGGCGCGCAGCGTGTACGACCGCATCACGGCCCGTACGTCGTCGGGGAGTTCACGCCATCCCTGCCACCACCCGTCACCGAGCTCCAAGGGAACCTGCGGCTCCGTCTGGTGGGGGTGCGGCAGGAAGAGGGACAGGGACTGGTCGTGCCCGTCGGAGAAGAAGTAGGCCAGATCCTCCCCGCCGAAGGTGACCCGGACCATGGACGGCCCGAGCCGCCTCGTCCGTACGACCTGGAGGGAAAAGAAACGGAACGGAGCGGCGACGGCGGTGGTCATGGGGGTAACTCCCGAATCGACGTCAGGGGCGCCTGCCCGGGGGCGCGGGGAACTGCGCGACCAGCCACAATGGGCCCGCAGCCGCCCCACGACCTCAAGCGGCTCTTTCTCAGGCGACCTTCTTGGCCTTCTCGATGGCCTCGGCAAGGCTGGTCAGCAGCGGCGTGCACTTGTCGTACGACAGAATCGGCTCGGGCGAACGGGCGATGACCTGGCCGGCCTTCACTGCGGGCAGCTTCTTCCAGGTCGCCTCGGTGATGTCCTTCGGCTGAATCGTCGAGGAGCGGTCGTCCATCATGATGATGTCGGCCGGGTACTTGTCGACGTTCTCCCAGCTGAGGCTCTCGAACCAGCCGCCGCCCTCCTTCTTGGCGCTCTCCGGCGGCTCCACGAAGTTCACGCCGAGGGCCTTGAAGTACTCCAGGTCGATGGAGAGGTTGGTGCCGGAGACGTAGAAGATCTCCTGGCTGGCGGAACCGGCCATCACCTTGATCTCGGGCCGGGCCTTGGCGGCCTTGCGCAGCCGCTCGGCGGCGGCCTCGAAGTCCTTCTTGGACTGGACGGCCTTGTCGGCCTTCATGTCCGCGCCGAGGGACTCGGCGAGCTCCCACATCTTCTCCAGCGGCTTGGTCAGCTGGCGGTCGTAGACCGAGACGGCGGCGCTCGGCGCGAGCTTGGCGATCTTGTCCTTGGACGCCTCGGGGACGTACCAGAGGGTGCCGGCGCCGTCGAAGGTCGTGGAGAGGAGGACCTCGGGGGCGAACGCGGCGTACTTCTCGACGTTGAACTGGTCCCAGACGTTGCCGAAGACCGTGAGCTTGCTGACGTCCATGTCGCCGGCCTGGACGTCGGCCTTGCCGTCCTGCGTCTTGGTGGGGCCGAAGACGCCCTTGATCTCGATGCCGTAGTCGTACAGGGCGGCGGCGACGCCGACGAAAGCGACGATCTTCGTCGGGACCTTGTCGAGCTTCACGGTGGTGCCGCGGTCGTCCTTGAACGTCCAGGGGCCGGACTTGGCAGCGGTCGTGGCCTCGTCCGAACCACCGCTTTTCGCGTCGTCGTCCCCGCAGGCCGCGAGCACGGCGCCGAGGCCGAGGGCGCCGCCGGCGGCGAGGATGCCGCGGCGGGTGAGGTGGGTGGCTCTGGCGTTGGGCATGGGTACGCTGCTTTCGAACAGGGCGGATCACCGGCCGGACAATTCGAAGGTAGGTTAGCCTAACCTGAGCTGATGTCCAGGGCTGGGGGCCCTTGTGATCGAAGTTGTGCGCGGGCTGCGAGGGAAGCTACCCAGCCCGCGAGACCCAACCCCCTTGCAATCAAGGGAAGTTGGGCCTCGCGTCAGGCGCGGGGTCGGCCGGGGTCAGCCGGCCAGACCCAACTCGCGGGCGATCAGCATCCGCTGTACCTCGCTCGTGCCCTCGCCGATCTCCAGGATCTTGGAGTCGCGCCACATGCGGGCGACCGGGTACTCGTTCATGAAGCCGTAGCCGCCGTGGATCTGGGTGGCGTCGCGGGCGTTGTCCACCGCGATCGTCGACGAGTACAGCTTCGCCAGCGCCGCCTCCTTCTTGAAGGGTTCGCCGGCGACCAGACGGGACGCCGCGTCGCGCCAGGCCAGGCGGGCCGTGTGGGCCTTCATCTCCATGTCGGCGATCTTGAACTGGATGGCCTGGTTGGCGCCGATCGGGCGGCCGAAGGCGTGGCGTTCCTTGGCGTACTTCACCGACTCGTCCACACAGCCCTGTGCCAGGCCCGTCGCCAGCGCCGCGATGGCGATCCGGCCCTCGTCCAGGATGCGCAGGAACTGGGCGTACCCGCGGCCCTGCTCGCCCAGCAGGTTGGCGGCCGGGACACGGACGTCCGCGAAGGACAGCTCGCGGGTGTCGGAGGCGTTCCAGCCGACCTTGGAGTAGGGGGCGGCGACCGTGAAGCCCGGGGTGCCGGACGGGACGATGATCGACGAGATGAGCGGCTTGCCGTCCGGCTTGCGGCCCGTCACCGCCGTGACCGTGACCAGGCCGGTGATGTCGGTGCCCGAGTTGGTGATGAAGCACTTGGAGCCGTTGATCACCCATTCGTTCGTCGACTCGTCGAGACGGGCCGTGGTGCGCGTCGCGCCCGCGTCGGAGCCGCCGTCCGGCTCGGTGAGCCCGAAGGCGCCGAGGACCTCACCGGAGCACAGCTTCGGCAGCCACTCCCGCTTCTGCTCCTGAGTGCCGAAGAGATGGATCGGCATGGCGCCCAGCGAGACACCGGCCTCCAGCGTGATGGCGACCGAGGAGTCCACGCGGGCCAGCTCCTCCAGCGCGATGCCCAGCGCCAGATAGTCGCCGCCCATGCCGCCGTACTCTTCCGGGAACGGCAGCCCGAACAGCCCCATACGGCCCATCTCCCGCACGATCTCGTACGGGAACTCATGACGCTCGTAGAAGTCGCCGATCTTCGGCGCCACGACGTCGTGGGCGAACCCCTCCACCGTACGGCGGAGTTCCTCCAGTTCGGGGGAGAGACGATGGTCCATGGCTGCTCAGTGCTCCTTGTGGGACAGGGCTCGGACGGTGCGGGACGGGCTGGGTCGGCCCAGTTGCTCGGCCATCCACGCGCTTGTGGCGACTAGGCGGTCGAGGTCGATTCCGGTGTCGATGCCGAGGCCCCGCAGCATCCACACGAGGTCCTCCGTGGCGAGGTTGCCGGTGGCGGACTTGGCGTACGGGCAGCCGCCCAGGCCGCCGGCCGAGGCGTCGACCGTCGTGACGCCGTGTTCCAGGGCGGCGTAGGTGTTGGCGAGGGCCTGGCCGTAGGTGTCGTGGAAGTGGACGCCGAGGACGTTCGTCGGCACGCCCTCCTCGTTGAGCATGGCGAGCAGCTCCAGCACATGGCCGGGCGTCGCGACGCCGATCGTGTCGCCCAGGCTCAGCTCGTCGCAGCCCATGTCCCGCAGTGCCTTGCAGACCCGCACCACCTGGTGGATCGGGACCGCGCCCTCCCAGGGGTCGCCGAAGCACATGGAGACATAGCCGCGCACATGCAGCCCCTCGTCCCTCGCCCGCCGCACGACCGGGTCGAACACCGCAAGCGACTCGTCCAGCGTGCGGTTGAGGTTGGCCTTCGCGAAGGACTCCGTCGCGCTGGCGAAGACGGCGACCCGGCGGGCGCCCAGCGCCAGGGCGCGGTCCAGGCCGCGGTCGTTGGGGACCAGGACGGGCAGGTGAACGCCCTTCAGGCCGGCGACGAGCGGGAACAGCTGCTCGGCGTCGGCGAGTTGGGGCACCCACTTGGGGTGCACGAAGCTGGTCGCCTCGATCGTCGTCAGCCCGGCGTCGGCGAGGCGACGGACGAACTCCGCCTTGACCTCGGTCGGCACGGTCGACTTCTCGTTCTGCAGGCCGTCGCGTGCGCCGACCTCGTGGATGCGGACGCGGGCGGGCAGGTCCGCGGCCGGCACCGTCATGGGCAGCGTCATCAGTCCTCCTCCACCGGGGTGATGACCGCCAGGACCTGGTCCATGGCGACCGTCGTGCCCGGTGTGACGTCCAGTTCGGCGACCGTGCCGGCGTGCGGGGCGGAGATGACGTGCTCCATCTTCATCGCCTCCACCACCAGCAGGCTCTGTCCGGCGGTCACTTCGTCCCCGACGGCGACCTTCACCACCGTCACCGTCCCCGGCATGGGCGCGGTGAGCGAGTCGGCGCCCGCGTGGGCGGCCCCGGTGAGCGAGGCGGCCACCGGGTCGTGGTCGCGCACGTGCCAGGCGTCGCCGTCCCGGCCCAGCCAGGTGCCGTCCGGCAGGGCGGCGAACCGGAAGGTGTGGCGTACGCCGTCGACGGTGACGGCCACCTGGTCGTCCGTGACGGTGTGGGTGCCGCGCGGGGCGTACTCCACGGGCTCGGTGATTCGCAGATGGAAGCCGACGGGCCTGGGCGTGCCGCCCAGCCGCCAGCCGCTCGGCACGGAGAACGGGTCGGTCCACCCGGCCTCGCGAGGCCGCAGCGCGTCCAGCCGCAGGACCGACGCCGCCTCGTACACCTCGTCCGGTACGTCCGTGGAGACCAGGTCGTCCACGACCCGCTCGACCAGCCCTGTGTCCAACTCGCCCGCGACGACCGCCGGATGCGCGAGCAGCCGCCGCAGGAACCCGGCGTTGGTCTGCACGCCCAGCGTGACCGTCTCGGCGAGCGCCTTGCGCAGCTTCCTCAGGGCCGTCTCCCGATCCGGCCCGTACGCGATCACTTTGGACAGCATCGGGTCGTACAGGCTGCCGACCTCGGTGCCCTCGCTGAGCCCGGAGTCGGTGCGGATGCCGTCGCCCTGTGGTTCGTCCAGCTTCAGGACGGTGCCGCCGGAGGGGAGGAACCCGCGGGACGGGTCCTCGGCGCAGATACGGGCCTCGACGGCGTGCCCGGTGAGCGTGATGTCGTCCTGCCCGTACGGCAGTCGCTCGCCCGCCGCCACCCGCAGCTGCCACTCCACCAGGTCCAGCCCGGTGATCAGTTCGGTGACCGGGTGCTCCACCTGGAGGCGGGTGTTCATCTCCATGAAGTAGTACGACGACGGGTCGCCGCCCGGCACGATGAACTCCACCGTGCCCGCGCCCCGGTACCCGCACGAGCGCGCCGCCTGGACGGCCGCCTCGCCCATCCCCGCGCGCGTGGCCTCGTCGAGGAGCACGCTCGGCGCCTCCTCGATGATCTTCTGGTGCCGGCGCTGCAACGAGCACTCGCGCTCGCCGAGATGCACCACGTTCCCGTGGCCGTCCGCCAGCACCTGGATCTCGATGTGCCGGGGCCGGTCGACCCACCGCTCGACCAGCAGGGTGTCGTCGCCGAAGGAGGCGCGGGCCTCACGGCGGGCGGCGGCGATCTCGTCCGCCAGCTGCGCCGCGTCCCGGACCAGCCGCATGCCCTTGCCGCCACCACCGGCGGAGGGCTTCAGCAGGACCGGCATGCCGATCTCGCGGGCGGCGTCGGCGAGCTGGCCGTCCGTGAGCCCGCTGCCACTGGAGCCCGGGACGACCGGCACCCCGGCCGCCCGCACCGTCTCCTTGGCCCGGATCTTGTCGCCCATCAGGGAGATGGCCTGCGCGGGCGGCCCGATGAAGACCAGCCCGGCGTCGGCGCACGCGCGCGCGAAGCCGGCGTTCTCCGCGAGGAAGCCGTAGCCGGGGTGGACGGCCTGGGCGCCAGTGCGGGCCGCCGCCTCCAGCAGCCGCTCCACGGACAGATAGCTCTCGGCGGCCGGCGCCGGACCGATCCGTACCGCCGTGTCCGCCTCCCGGACATGCCGGGCGTCGGCGTCGGCGTCGGAGAAGACGGCCACCGAGCGCACGCCCAGCGAGCGCAGGGTCCGGATGACCCGTACCGCGATCTCGCCCCGGTTGGCCACGAGCACTGTGTCAAACATGGGTTCCGTCCCCCTCACATCCGGAAGACGCCGAACTGGGGCTCACCCAGGGGCGCGTTGGCACAGGCGGTCAGGGCGAGGCCCAGCACCTGACGGGTCTCCAGCGGGTCGATCACACCGTCGTCCCAGAGGCGGGCCGTCGCGTAGTAGGCGTTGCCCTGGCGCTCGTACTGCTCCCGGATCGGCGCCTTGAAGGACTCCTCGTCCGCCACCGGCCAGTTCTCGCCGCGCGCCTCCAGCTGGTCGCGCTTGACGGTCGCGAGGACGGAGGCGGCCTGCTCGCCGCCCATCACGGAGATCTTGGCGCCCGGCCACATCCACAGGAAGCGGGGCGAGTACGCGCGCCCGCACATGGAGTAGTTCCCGGCGCCGTACGACCCGCCGACCACGACCGTCAGCTTCGGCACGCGCGTGCAGGCGACCGCCGTCACCATCTTGGCGCCGTGCTTGGCGATACCGCCGGCCTCGTAGTCCTTGCCGACCATGAACCCGGAGATGTTCTGCAGGAACACCAGCGGGATCCCGCGCTGGTCGCACAGCTCGATGAAGTGGGCGCCCTTCTGGGCGGACTCGGAGAACAGGATGCCGTTGTTGGCGACGATGCCGACCGGGTGGCCGTGGATACGGGCGAAGCCGGTGACGAGGGTCTGCCCGAACTCCGACTTGAACTCCGCGAAGCGGGAGCCGTCGACCACGCGCGCGATGATCTCGCGTACGTCGTAGGGGGTGCGGGAGTCGACCGGGACGGCGCCGTAGAGGCCGTAGGGGTCGATCTTCGGTTCCGTGGCGGGCGTGACCTCCCAGGGGAGCGCCCCGCGCGCGGGCAGGGTGGCGACGATGTTCCGCACGATCCGCAGCGCGTGCGCGTCGTCCTCGGCGAGATGGTCGGTGACACCCGACACGCGCGCGTGGACGTCGCCGCCGCCGAGCTCCTCCGCCGTGACGACCTCGCCGGTGGCGGCCTTCACCAGCGGGGGACCGCCGAGGAAGATCGTGCCCTGGCCGCGGACGATGACGGCCTCGTCGCTCATGGCCGGGACATACGCCCCGCCCGCCGTGCACGAGCCGAGCACGGCGGCGATCTGCGGGATGCCGGCGCCCGACATCCTGGCCTGGTTGTAGAAGATCCGCCCGAAGTGCTCGCGGTCCGGGAAGACCTCGTCCTGCATGGGCAGGAAGGCGCCGCCGGAGTCGACCAGGTAGAGGCACGGCAGCCGGTTCTCCAGGGCGACTTCCTGGGCCCGCAGGTGCTTCTTCACGGTCATCGGGTAGTACGTGCCGCCCTTGACCGTGGCGTCGTTCGCGACGATCACGCACTCGCGCCCGCTGACCCGCCCGATCCCGGCGATGACGCCGGCGGCCGGGGCCTGGCCGTCGTACATGCCGTCGGCGGCGAGGGGCGCCAGCTCCAGGAAGGGGGAGCCGGGATCGAGGAGGGTGTCGACCCGGTCCCGGGGCAGCAGCTTGCCGCGCGCGGTGTGCCGGGCGCGTGCCTTCTCACCGCCTCCCAGCCGGGCGGCGTCGAGCTTGCCGTGCAGCTCGCCCACCAGCGCCCGATGGGCCTCCTCGTTGGCCCGCCAGGCCTCCGACGCGGGATCTGCCGCGCTCGTCAGCTCCGGTGCCTCATGCATCCTGCGGTCCCCTCACCCAGTGATCGCCTGTTGGGCGTGTTAATGAGCGTTAACCATTTCCTTCAGGTTAACGACCGCTAACCTCCCTGTCTAGAATTGCTTCCATGGCCACCAGAACCGACGCCCCCACCCGTCGCGAACAGATCCTCAAGGAGGCCGCGCGGCTCTTCGCCGAGCGCGGCTTCCACGGCGTCGGTGTCGACGAGATAGGCGCCGCCGTGGGCATCAGCGGCCCCGGTCTCTACCGGCACTTCGCCGGCAAGGACGCGATGCTCGCCGAGCTGCTGGTCGGCATCAGCGGCCAGCTCCTGACGGGCGCGAAGCGGCGCCTCGCGGAGGCCGACGGGGTGCCGGCCGACCAGGTCCTCGACTCCCTCATCGAGGGCCACATCGACTTCGCCCTCGACGACCGTCCCCTGATCACCTTGCACGACCGCGAGCTGGACCGCCTGCGCGACAGCGACCGCAAGCTCGTACGACAGCTCCAGCGGCAGTACGTCGAGCTGTGGGTGCAGGTGGTGCGCGAGGTGTACCCGGACCTGACCGAACCGACGGCCCGCTCGGCGGTCCACTCGGTCTTCGGCCTGCTGAACTCGACGCCGCACCTGGGACGGCCGGGGTCGCTGCCGGGGCGGGGGACCACGGCGGGGCTGCTGCACCGGATGGCGCGCGGGGCGTTCGGGGCGGCCGGGGTGGAGTGAGCCGTACGGTTGCTGCGCACTCCGGTGACTCCGGCGAACTGCGACGACGGAACGAGGGGGACGTATGACCGAGGGAACCGAGACGGCCGAAGGCGCTCGCAGCGCGGCGCGGGCGATCATCGACGGCAACATGTACATGGTGCTGGCCACGGTGGGCCCCGACGGCGCCCCCTGGGCGGCGCCGGTCTTCTACTCCACCGAGGACGGACGGGACTTCTACTGGGTCTCGTCCCCCGAGGTCACGCACTCCCGCAACCTCGCCCATGAGCCCCGGGTCGGCATCGTCATCCACGACTCCCGCGCACCGGTCGGCACGGCGGGCCCGCGTGCGCTGTACCTGGCCGCCACGGCGACGGAGCTGGACGGGGAGCAGGCGCTGGAGGGGCTGCGGGTCATCCCCGGCCCGGCGGGACGTGGCGGACGGGCACTGGATGCCGACGAGGTGCGCCCGCCGGCGCCGTGGCGGGTGTACCGGGCGCGGGTGACCGCGTACTCGATGATCTGCCCGCGCGACGAGGGCCGGCCGTGTGCCGAGCACGGGCTGGACTACGAGCACCGGGGAGACGTACGGCTCTGAGGGGCACCCGAGGGGTGTCAGCGTGACGAGCGTTACGGGGTGGAACCCCTGGACGGTTCTTCGTACTCGCCGGTACGGTTGAGTGAGCAAGCGCTTAGACATGTACCGGTGGAGGTGGCGGCGTGCGCCGTACGGTGTTCAATGAGGATCACGAGGCGTTCCGGGAGACCATCCGCGCCTTCATCGAGGCCGAGGTCGTGCCGGTCTACGACGAGTGGTTCGCGGCGGGCCAGGCGCCCCGCGACTTCTACTACAAGCTCGCCGAGCTGGGTGTCTTCGGCATCCGCGTCGACGAGGAGTTCGGCGGCGCCGGCATCGACTCGTACAAGTTCGAGGCGGTGATGTACGAGGAGACCGCCCGCGCGGGTGTGCAGTTCGGCGGCTCCGGCGTGCACGTGCTGCTCGGTCTGCCGTACATCAAGATGCTCGCCTCCGACGAGCAGAAGAAGCGGTTCCTGCCGAAGTTCGTCTCCGGTGAGGAGATGTGGGCCCTCGCGATGACCGAGCCGGGCACCGGTTCCGACCTCGCGGGCATGAAGACCACCGCCAAGCTGAGCGAGGACGGCACGCACTACGTCCTCAACGGCTCCAAGACCTTCATCACCGGTGGCGTGCACGCCGACCGTGTGATCGTCTGCGCCCGCACCGACGCGCCCAGCGCCGAGGACCGCCGCCACGGCATCTCCCTGTTCGCCGTGGACACCAAGTCCGAGGGCTACTCCATCGGCCGCAAGCTCGACAAGCTGGGCCTGCGGACCAGTGACACCGCCGAGCTCGCCTTCGTCGACGTCAAGGTGCCCGTCGAGGACCTCCTCGGCGAGGAGAACAAGGGCTTCTACTACCTCGGCCACAACCTGGCCTCCGAGCGCTGGGGCATCGCCTTCGGCGCCTACGCGCAGGCCAAGGCGGCCGTCCGGTTCGCCAAGGAGTACGTGCAGGACCGCACCGTCTTCGGCAAGTCCGTCGCCTCCTTCCAGAACACCAAGTTCGAGCTGGCCGCCTGTCAGGCCGAGGTCGACGCCGCCGAGGCCGTCGCCGACCGCACGCTGGAGGCCCTGGACGCGGGTGAGCTGACCCCGGCCGAGGCGGCCTCCGCGAAGCTCTTCTGCACCGAGGTCGCGCACCGCGTGATCGACCGCTGCCTCCAGCTGCACGGCGGCTACGGCTTCATGAACGAGTACCCGATCGCTCGCCTGTACGCGGACAACCGCGTCAACCGCATCTACGGCGGCACCAGCGAGATCATGAAGTCGATCATCGCGAAGGACATGGGCCTGTAAGGTCCCGGAAATTACCCCACCGTAGAAAAGGTGCCATGAACCAGGCACTACAGGGCCTCCTCGATCTGCTCGACCTGGAGCAGATCGAGGAGGACATCTTCCGCGGCCAGTCCCGCTCCGCCGTCGTCCCGCGGGTCTTCGGCGGCCAGGTCGCGGCCCAGGCGCTCGTCGCCGCAGGCCGCACGGTGCCCGCGGACCGGCCCGCCCACTCCCTGCACGCGTACTTCCTGCGCATGGGGGACCCGGGCGCGCCCATCGTCTACAACGTCGACCGGATGCGCGACGGCCGCTCCTTCACCACCCGCCGGGTGGTCGCCGTCCAGCACGGCAAGCCGATCTTCGCGCTGTCGGCGTCCTTCCAGACGTACGAGGACGGCCTGGACCACCAGACCCCGATGCCGCCCGCGCCCGACCCGGTCTCGCTCCCCACCTCCGCGGAGCGTCTGCGCGGGTACGACCACCTCGACCCGGCGGTCGTCGAGCGGTTCCTGGAGGCCCGCCAGGCGGTCGATCTGCGCTACGTCGACGAGCCGCCGTACGGAAAGTTCGGCGAGCCGCGTGAACCGCACTCGCAGGTCTGGTTCCGCACCAACGGCAAGCTGGCCGACGACCCGCTGCTGCATGTCGTGCTCGCCACCTATGTCTCCGACATGACCCTGCTGGACTCGGTTCTGCTCGCCCACGGGCGCGGCGGCTGGGCCGTGGGGGATGTGGTCGGGGCCTCGCTGGACCACGCGATGTGGTTCCACCGCCCGTTCCGCGCGGACGAGTGGCTGCTGTACGACCAGGAGTCGCCGTCGGCGTACGCGGGGCGGGGGCTCGGACAGGCGCGGATCTACACGCAGGACGGACGGCTCGCGGTGTCGGTGATCCAGGAGGGCGTGGTCCGGGTACCGCGCTGACCGGGGTTGCAGGGCGTCAGGGCGGCTCCACCGTAAATGTGCCCGGCGGCGGGCGCTTTTCCGCCAGTGCCTCGCCTCCGGCGAGTCTTGCCCGTAGCCGGATGACGGTGCCCGGGGCCAGACCTGCGGCGAGGGTGCTCAGCACAGCGATGTCCAGGCGGTCTCCGACGCGCCGGGACAGAAGGTCGGCATAGCCGGTGACCGGCCGGCCGTCGAGGACGTCGACGACCAGCCGGTCCCAGCCCGTCAGCCGCGGATGCGGACCTGAGGAGACCAGTCGGACGGCCAGCGCGGTGAGATTCTCGATCGCCTGCACCATGGCGCTCGCGCCCTCCGCCCTCGCCCGTCCTCGGTCCCGTCGCCGGTTCTAGGAGCGGCGATAGCCGTGCCCGCTGCCGGTGCCGGACTCCGCGGTGCGCGGTGTCCCGTCGCGTTCCTGGCGTGGGCTGCCTTCGAGGGCGGGCTCGGCCGGCCTCCGCGCCTCCCCTGCCACGGCCTGCTCCAGGGCCTCCAGCCGTGACTGGAGGGCGTGGATCATCTCCGTCAGCCCGGTCTCGCCGGCCGTGTCGGTCCGCGTCGCGCTGACGCCCACCGGCATATGGACCGGCCCCGGCACGGTGACCGCGAACTTGGCCGTCATCGTGGGCCCGGAGGCCGAGATGCCGGTGACGGACACACCGGTCGGGGCGCCCGAGTACGAGTGGGAGCTGGGAGTGCTCGTCGGACCGAACGTGGTGTTGCCGGTGCTTCCGGGGTAGGCGTCGCCGGGGTCGCCGCGGTTCGCCGACCATTCGAGGTCGTGCTCGTTGTCGGCCTGCACCAGGCCCACCATGTAGTGGCTCTCGTCGGAGTTGTCCGGCTGGTGCTCGTCGATGTGCCAGATCAGCAGCCCGTCGCCGGGCAACGAGTCGTCGTAGCCGGTGCGTTGGCGGTTCTCGACGAGGAAGTACTCACTTCCTGGCAGTCCGCCGGTCCACAGCCGGTGCACCTGGTGGCTGTTCTTCACGTCGGGGATCGACAGGGTCGTCGAGCCGGTGACGTTGGACACCGACGCCCAGCCCTGGTTGATCTTGCACCAGGCCGACGGGTGCGCCGGCCGCTCACCCTCCTGACCGGGTGCGCCGTTCCAGGAACCGCCGCCCATCAGGCACCAGTTGCCGACGCCCTCCGACGTGTTGTCGATGTCGTACAGGTCGGGGAACCCGAACACCAGATGCCCCAGCTCATGGGCGCAGACGCCGATCTTGGCGTCCTCGGGGATGGTGAGGTACGCGAAGATGCGCGCACCGTCGGCGTTGTAGGCGTCGGGCAGGACCCACTTGTGCGACCAGATGTCGCCGGGATTACCGGTGACCTCGCCGCCCTGTCCCGCGTGCACGACGATGAAGGCGTCGACGAAGCCGTTGCCGTCGTTGTCGTACGGGGCGTAGTTGATCTGCGGGTCCGCGCCCATCGCGGTGTCCCTGGCCATGAAGTGCGCGCGCGGCTGTCCGGTCGGCTTGCCGATGCCGAAGTTGTCGTTCGCGTACCAGGAGAGGTCCTTCGGCAGTCGGACGGGGCCGACGACCTCGCCGACGATGTCGACCAGACCGTGGGTCACTTCGCGGTAGTACTCGCGGACGCTGCCGTTGGGCATCTCGCCCAGCGAGAAGAACAGCTTCTCGAAGTGCTGCTTGTCGTGCGTCATCTGCTTGTCGCCGAAGTCGGCGAGGACGACCACCACGCGTACGGCGCCGGTCAGGGGACTGCGTTCGGCTGCCGCGGCCTCGATGGTGGCACGCGGCGTGCCGACCGGGTACTCGTGGGCCGGGAAGAGCATGGCGGTGTTGAAGCCGGGGTGGCGGGGATCGCCGCTCACGGCGAACTGCTTGGCGAGCGGTGAGGAGCTGCGGATGCGCTGCTGTTCCTCCTGAAGCCGCTCGCGCAGTTCCGGGCTGGGGCTCACGGCGCAGAAGTCGGACCAGACGGCGACGGCTCCGGCGCGGTGGGAAGGGCGTTCGGACATGAAGATTCCCCTAGGAGCAGGAGATTGGGGTCCCCACCAGTCACACATGCCTCAGCAGCGCCTGCAACCGCAGCGGTTACGCCCTGCAACAGGGCTGGATCGCGGACGCTCAGGGCGCACCCTGCTCCTGCTGTCGCCGCCGCCCCGAACGTGACAGCCGTATCCCTACGAATGCCAGGCCCACCACGCCCACGACCACCAAGATGGCCTTGGAGTAGAGGCTCACCAGGTCGGTGACCTCGTGCCAGCGGGCGCCGAGGGCGTAGCCGCCCGCGATGAAGGCGCTGTTCCAGATCAGGCTGCCCGTCGCGGTGAGGGCCAGGAACACGGGGAGCCGCATCCGCTCGACCCCGGCCGGTATCGAGATCAGGCTGCGGAAGATCGGGACGAAGCGGCCGAAGAAGACCGCCTTGGTGCCGTGCCGCAGGAACCACGCCTCGGTCCGCTCCACGTCGGCGGCCTTCACCAGCGGCAGCCGTGCCGCCACCGCGATCAGCCGGTCCCGGCCGAGGAGCGAGCCGAGCAGATACAGGGCCAGTGCGCCGATCACCGACCCAGCGGTCGTCCAGACGACGGCCGAGAAGAGGCTCATCCCGCCCTGGCTCGCGGTGAACCCGGCCAGCGGCAGGATCACCTCGCTGGGCAGTGGCGGAAAGAGATTCTCCAGAGCGATGGCCAGTCCGGCGCCGGGGCCGCCCAGCTTCTCCATCAACCCGGCGGCCCAGCCGGCGACCCCGCCGACGGGTGCGTCGGATGCGGCAGCAATGATCATGCGTGCCACTTTACTAAGTCTTGACCTAAAGGCGGCATGAGGAAGGCTGCCCGACCACTCCGGCCCGACCCCCTACTCGACCAGGCCCGCCTCGCCCAGCAGGTACGCCGTCATCGGGTCGTAGTAGCGCGGGCTCACCACATGGTCGTCCAGCGGCACCACCACCTGCACCGTCCCCTCCGCCTCCGCGAGGAACAGCGCCGGGTCGTTGCAGTCCGCGTAGCCGACGGAGTCGACGCCGTGCTGACCGGCGTACCCCGCCCAGCCGTGGTCGGCCACCACCAGGTCCGGCAGCGGGCGTCCCGCGCGCTCCAGGCCGGTGAGGATGGCCTTCATCGGGGCGCCGGAGTGGGTATGCCAGAGGGTGGCGCCGTGTTCGAGGACGGCTACGTCGGCGAACTGCATGACGTAGCCCTCATCGGTCTGCAGGCCCTCCGGGATGACGACGATCTCGCAGCCGGCCGCGCGCAGGGCGGCGGCGGTGGCGCGGTGGACGTCGAGCAGGCCGCCCGGGTGACCGGTCGCGAACAGCACCCGCTGCTGTCCGTCCGCCGCCTTGCGCAGGCGGGCCGCCATCCGGTCCAGCGCGGCCACCGTCAGCTCGGGGTCGATGGTGTCCTGGCCGTGCCGGTGCTCCGCGTCGTCGTTCACGCCGACGCGCTCCGCCATCACCGCGAGCACGTCCTGCTCGTCGGTCCAGCGGTCGCCGAGCTCCAGGCCGAGCCAGTAGTGGCGGTCGCCGTTCGCCAGCTTGCGGTAGTGGGAGAGGTTGTTCTCGCGGGGAGTGGCGACGTCGCCCGCGATACGCGTTCTGACGAGGTGGTCGACGAGCTCGGCGCGGCTGGGTGTCCCGGGTATCGGCATGGTTCCCATTGTGAGGCAGACAACTGGGCGGAATGGCTGAGTCCGGTGCGCGTGCGACGCGGGTCACTGTGCAGATCAGCGTGCGGTGCCAGGCGGATCGGTGTGCGGTGCCAGGGCGGATCGGTGTGCGGTGCCGGGCAGATCAGCCTGCGGTGCCGGGCAGTTCGGCGTTGCGTAGGGCGAACCACAGCTCCATGCGTACGTCCGGGTCGTCCAGGTCCGTGTCGAGCAGCGCCGCGCACCGGGCGATCCGCTGGCGGACCGTGTTGCGGTGGACGGACAGGGCGACCGCCGTGCGGTCCCAACTGCCGTGCAGGGAGAGCCAGGTGCGCAGGGTCTCGGTGAGCGGGGGCGTCAGGGGCGCGAGCAGCGCGCGGGCGTGGGCCTCCGCCGCGTCGGGGGAGAGCAGGTCGGTGAGGGCGGG
>NZ_JAQMYP010000076.1 GCF_028369295.1 Streptomyces sp. HD | reverse complement strand
CGACCGACGAGGGCGCCTACGTCACCCCGCTGGTGCGCAAGCTCGCCGCCGAGAACGGCGTCGACCTGGCCTCCGTCAAGGGCACCGGCGTCGGCGGCCGTATCCGCAAGCAGGACGTCGTCGCCGCCGCCGAGGCCGCGAAGGCCGCCGCGGCTGCTCCGGCCCCGGCCGCCGCCGCTGTGACTGCCGGGGGCCATGCCGCCGCCAAGAAGGCGCCGGCCCTGGAGGTCTCTCCCCTCCGCGGCCAGACCGTCAAGATGCCGCGCATCCGCAAGGTCATCGGCGACAACATGGTCAAGGCGCTGCACGAGCAGGCCCAGCTGTCCTCGGTGGTCGAGGTCGACGTGACCCGCCTGATGCGCCTGCGCACGCAGGCCAAGGACTCGTTCGCCGCGCGCGAGGGCGTCAAGCTCTCCCCGATGCCGTTCTTCGTGAAGGCGGCGGCCCAGGCGCTGAAGGCCCACCCGGTCATCAACGCCAAGATCAACGAGGCCGAGGGCACGATCACCTACTTCGACACCGAGAACGTCGGTATCGCGGTGGACTCGGAGAAGGGCCTGATGACCCCGGTCATCAAGGGTGCGGGCGACCTGAACATCGCCGGCATCGCCAAGGCCACGGCCGACCTGGCCGGCAAGGTCCGCGCCAACAAGATCACGCCCGACGAGCTGTCCGGCGCGACCTTCACCATCTCCAACACCGGTTCGCGCGGCGCGCTCTTCGACACGATCATCGTGCCGCCGGGCCAGGTCGCGATCCTCGGCATCGGCGCCACGGTCAAGCGTCCGGCCGTCATCGAGACGGAGGAGGGCACGGTCATCGGCGTCCGCGACATGACCTACCTGACCCTCTCCTACGACCACCGCCTGGTCGACGGCGCCGACGCGGCCCGTTACCTGACGGCCATCAAGGCGATCCTGGAGGCGGGCGAGTTCGAGGTCGAGCTCGGCCTGTAAGCCACCTGGGCTTCCAGCCCGTACGGCGCCCCGCCCGGACCTGATCCGAGCGGGGCGCCACTCTTTGCCACGGGCACCTGCAAGCCCCCTCAGGGGCGCGGGGAACTGCGCGACCAGCCACGAACCACCCGCAGCCGCCCGACAACACCACGCACCGAGCTCCTGGGCGCTCCGCCACCCGACGCCGTGTAAGTCTCATCTCACCTGCGCAAAAGCACCCCCAAGCACCACCCCAGCGGAGCGCACCGGCCTTATTGTCTAAACGTCAACGCGCCCTAAGGAGCCCTCATGACCGCCCCCGTCATCCACTCGCTGCGCGAACAGATCCGCGAGCACATCCTGGAGGGGATCATCAGCGGTCGCTGGCAGCCGGGCGAGCGCATCGTGGAGCGCCGTATCGCCACGGAGCTGGAGGTCAGCCAGACCCCCGTACGAGAGGCGCTGCGCGAGCTGGAGTCCCTGCGCCTGATCGAGTCCGCGCCCAACAAGGGCGTACGCGTACGGAACCTCACGGCCGCCGACCTGGAGGAGAGCTACCCGGTCCGGGCCGGCCTGGAGGCCATCGCCGCGGAACTCGCCGCCGACCGTCTCGCGGAGGACTGCTCCGCCCTGGAGCCCCACGTCACCGCCCTGTACGACGCCGACCGCAACGCCGACGGCACGGGCCAGGTGCGGCACACCGTCGGCTTCCACCGCGAGCTGGTGCGGGCCGCCGGCAACTCCGTACTGCTGCACACCTGGGAGGGCCTCGGCATCGAGGTCTTCACGGCCCTGTCGATCCGTTGGCTGGGAACCGTGCAGCAGTCTTACGCCGAGGAGCACGAGGAGCTGGTCCAGGCGTTCCGCAGGCGGGACCCGAGGATCGCGGAGCTGGTGAAGGCGCACGTGCTGGGCTGCGCGCCGCGGGCCTGAAACAGTCGAGCATCCCCGCGCTCACCTGCGGAAACCCTTCGAAAACGCGGCACCCGGTGCCACCCCCAAAGGCACCGCATGCCGACTTTCTCGCAATCGAGAAGTTTTGCCCCTGAACCCTTTGATCGATCATCGATCAGCGGGTTATTGTCGCCGACGGGCCACGCGGCAGCAGCCGCATGGTGTCACCGCACCGAGGCCCTCCGCCCTGTCCTGCCAAAGACAAAGGGCACCCCCGAACCCTTGCCGATGAGGGAACCCCCTTCGACTGAGGAAGGCGGCGACATGACCGACCCCAACGCCATCCAGCCGAGCGCGCTCGACCAGCTCCCCGACCGTGATCCGGAGGAGACCGCCGAATGGCAGGCCTCACTGGACGCGGTCGCCAAGGCGGCCGGTCCGCACCGCGCCGCATACCTGATGCGCCGCACGCTGGAGCGGGCCGAGGGCACGGGCATCGCGCTGCCCAAGCTCCTTGAGACCGACTACGTCAACACCATCCCGACCTCCGCCGAGCCGTCCGTGCCCGGTGACGAGGCGATGGAGTCCCGTATCACCGCGTGGAACCGCTGGAACGCGGCCGCGATGGTGACCCGGGGCAGCAAACACGGCGTCGGCGGCCACATCGCCACCTTCGCCTCCGCGGCCTGGCTCTACGAGACCGGCTTCAACCACTTCTTCCAGGGCAAGGAAGCCGACGGCTCGGGCGACCAGCTCTACATCCAGGGCCACGCCTCCCCCGGCATCTACGCCCGCGCCTTCCTCGACGGCCGGCTGAACGAGGACCACCTCGACAACTTCCGTCAGGAGTCCGGCGGCAACGGCCTGCCGTCCTACCCGCACCCCCGCCGTCTGCCCTGGCTGTGGGAGTTCCCGACGGTGTCCATGGGTCTCGGCCCGCTGTCGGCGATCTACCAGGCCCGCTTCAACCGCTATCTGACGGCGCGCGGCATCAAGGACGTCTCGAACTCCCACGTCTGGGCGTTCCTCGGCGACGGCGAGATGGACGAGCCGGAGTCCACGGCGGCACTCGCCCTGGCCTCCCGCGAGGGCCTGGACAACCTGACCTTCGTCATCAACTGCAACCTGCAGCGCCTCGACGGCCCGGTCCGCGCGAACTTCAAGATCGTGCAGGAGCTGGAGGCCCAGTTCCGCGGCGCGGGGTGGAACGTCGTCAAGACCCTCTGGGGTACGGCCTGGGACGAGCTGTTCCAGCTCGACACCACGGGCGCGCTGGTACGCCGCCTGCGCGAGGTACCCGACGCCCAGGTGCAGACGTACCAGACGCGCGACGCCGCCTACATCCGCCAGGACTTCTTCGGCACGGACCCGGCGCTCGTCGAGATGGCGAAGCTGCTGAGCGACGACAAGATCCTGGAGTGCTTCCACCTCTCCCGCGGAGGTCACGAGGCACGCAAGGTGTACGCCGCCTACAAGGCCGCCGTCGAGTTCAAGGGCGCGCCGACCGTGATCCTGGCCCAGACGGTCAAGGGCTTCACCCTCGGCGAGGGCTTCGCGTCGAAGAACGCCAACCACCAGATGAAGAAGCTGACGGTGGACGAGTTCAAGGCGATGCGTGACCTGCTGGAGCTGCCGATCAAGGACAGCGACTTCGTCGACGGGGTCGTCCCCTACGGCCACCCCGGCGCCGACTCCCCCGAGGTCCGCTACCTCCAGGAGCGCCGCGCGGCCCTCGGCGGCCCGGCCCCGGCCCGCCGTGTGCACCCGGTGGCCCCGCTGCCGGCCCCGGCCGAGAAGGCGTTCGCGTCCTTCGACAAGGGCTCCGGCTCCCAGAACGTGGCCACCACCATGGCCTTCGTCCGCCTGATCAAGGACCTGGTCCGCGACAAGGAGACGGGCAAGCGCTGGGTGCCGATCGTGCCGGACGAGGCGCGCACCTTCGGTATGGAGAGCCTGTTCCCGTCGCTGGGCATCTACTCGCCCAAGGGGCAGACGTACGAGCCCGTCGACCGCGACCAGCTCATGTACTACAAGGAGGCCAAGAACGGCCAGATCCTCAACGAGGGGATCACCGAGGCCGGTTCGATGGCCGACTTCATCGCCGCGTCCACCGCGTACTCCACGCACGGCGAAGCGATGATCCCGTTCTACATCTTCTACTCGATGTTCGGCTGGCAGCGCACGGCCGACCAGATGTGGCAGCTCGGCGACCAGCTCGGCCGCGGCTTCCTCATCGGCGCCACGGCGGGCCGTACGACGCTGACGGGCGAGGGCCTGCAGCACGCCGACGGTCACTCGCCGGTGATCGCGGCGACGAACCCCGCCGCGCTGACGTACGACCCGGCGTTCGCCTACGAGGTGGCGACGATCGTCAAGGACGGCCTGCGCCGCATGTACGGCGAGGCGGCCCCGGGCGAGGACCCGAACGTCTTCTACTACCTCACCGTCTACAACGAGCCGCTCCCGCAGCCCGCCAAGCCGTCCGGCCTCGGCATCGACGAGGGCATCGTCAAGGGCCTGTACCGCTTCAACACGGCGGAGTCGGCGGGCGTGACCGTGGCGGCGGCCAACGCCCCGCGCATCCAGCTGCTCGGCTCCGGCACGGCGATCCACTGGACGCTTCAGGCGCAGCAGCTGCTCGCCGAGGAGTGGGGTGTCGCGGCCGACGTCTGGTCGGCGACGTCCTGGACGGAGCTGCGCCGGGACGCCCTGGAGGCGGACGCGGCACTGCTGCGGGGCGAGGAGCGTGTCCCGTACGTCCGTCAGGCGCTGCAGGGCGCGGAGGGCCCGGTGCTCGCCGTCTCCGACTACATGCGCCAGGTCCCCGACCAGATCGCGCAGTGGGTCGAGCAGGACTACTCCTCCCTCGGCGCCGACGGCTTCGGTCTGTCGGACACCCGCGAGGCCGCCCGCCGCCACTTCGGCATCGACGCCCACTCGATCGTCGTCGCGGCGCTGGCCCAGCTCGCGAAGCGGGGCGAGGTCAAGGCGACGGCGGTGAAGGAAGCCCGGGAGAAGTACGGGCTGTAACACCTGACGCTCGGTGAAGGGGTACGGCGGCTGCCGTACCCCTTCGTTGTCAGTGGGCCCCGGCATGATGGCCGTATGCGTGCCGCCCGCCTGATCAAGATGGTGCTGTTGCTCCAGTCCCGGCCCTCCATGACCGCCGCCGAGCTGGCGAGCGAGCTGGAGGTCTCCGAGCGGACCGTCACCCGGGACGCGCAGGCGCTGTCGGAGGCCGGGGTTCCGGTGTACGCCGATCGTGGCCGGGCCGGCGGGTACCGGCTCATCGGCGGGTACCGGACCCGGCTGACGGGGCTCGGGCGGAGCGAGGCCGAGGCGCTGTTCCTGAGCGGTGTCCCGGGGGCGCTGCGGGAGATGGGGCTGGAGGACGCCGCCTCCGCGGCCCGGCTGAAGGTGTCGGCGGCCCTGATGCCCTCCGTGCGTGACGCGTCCCGTACGGCTGCCCAGCGGTTCCATCTCGACGCGCCGAACTGGTTCAAGGAGCCGAAGACCCCCGAGCTGCTGCCCGCCGTCGCCGACGCGGTGTGGGACGACCGGCGGATCGTCGCCCGCTACCGGCGTGGGGAGGGGGAGCAGCAGCGGGACGTGGTGCGGGAGTTGGAGCCGTACGGGCTCGTGCTGAAGGCGGGGGTCTGGTATCTGTGCGCCCGCGTGGCGGAACAAGGGGTGGACCGGGGGGCGGACCAGGGTCACAGAGGTCACGAGGGTCACAGCGGGTACAGGGTGTACCGGATCGACCGGTTCACCGCCGTCGAGCCCGGTGAGGAGCGGTTCGAGCGGGACGAGGAGTTCGATCTGCCCGCCTTCTGGGACGAGCGGGCCGAGCAGTTCGCACGGTCCATCCTGCGGGACGAGGTCGTGGTGCGGGTGTCCCCCGGCGGGGTGCGCCGGTTGCCGTACGCCGTCGATCCGCAGTCCGCGCGAGAGGCACTGGAGGCGGCCGGTGACCCCGACGGGGACGGGTGGGTGACGCTGACCCTCCCCGTGGAGTCCGAGGAGGTCGCCCACACCCAGCTCGCCTCACTCGGGCCGGAGGTGGAGGTGCTGGCACCGGAGGCGCTGAGGGCCCGTTTCGCGAGCGATGCGATACGGCTGGCGGGGCTGTACGGCTCGTGACGCGTAGGCATATGCCTCCAGAGGTCCGGCCCCTATAACAATCCGCCGCACTCCACGTGCGCCCCACCCGTCCAGGGCCGATGCTTGACCCGTGATGGACGAGACGGAGTTCTGGGAGATGATCGACGGCACGCGGGAGGCCGCCGAGGGTGACCCCGAGGAGCAGGCCGACCTGCTGGTGGACCGACTCCTGACGCTGGACCCGGAGATGATCCTGGACTTCGCCCGTCACTTCGAGGCCCGCTACAACCGCGCGTACACCTGGGACCTCTGGGCCGCCGCCTGGGTCCTGCTCGACGGGGCCAGCGACGACGCGTTCGACTTCTTCCGGTGCTGGCTGATCGGCCAGGGCCGCGAGGTGTACGAGGGCGGGGTGCACGACCCCGACTCGCTCGCCGACCTGCTGGACGACTTCGACGAGGAGTTCGACGGCGACGGCGAGGAACTGGGTTACGCGGCCGACGAGGCGTACGAACAGCTCACCGGCGCCGTCGCCCCCGACCTCGGCATCCCGTCCGCGCCCCCCGAGCCGGCGGGCAGGCCGGTCGACTTCGAGAACGCGCAGGCGCTGGCGGAGCGGTTGCCCAGGCTGTGGGAGCGGTTCAAGGACTGAGCCCAGGCACCGGGCGCACAGAACCCGCACCGAACCTCAGGCCGCGGCCCGCCTGCGGCCGGCGCCGGGCTCCGACGGGATGTACGCCTGCGTCTGTTCGGCCTTCACCGCGTGGTACATCGGGGCCTTGTTGGCCTGGTCGAGCGCGGACGCGGTGACGGCGGCCGGCCCCAGGACGACGGTCGCGACGGCGCAGACGACGGTCCAGAACCGCGTGCTGCCCCTGCCGTTGTTGTCAGTGCTCATGATCCCCACCTCCGGTCAGTGCGTGTCCATGACGATAGGAAGGCTGTCTCGGGGTGGTCCTTGAGTCGGCTACGAGAAACCTGTGAGCTGCTTTCCCCCGGTGACCGACGTCACCAGGCAGTCCGGAAGGTTCACCCCCCGTCTCTTGACCGGTTCGGTGATCTCCGGCTTAGTGTGGCCGCCCCGACCAGGAGCACCCAGCCCATGACCAGCCTGTTCGTGCGGGAGATACCGCGCGCGGAACATCTCGCCCATCTGCGGCTGAATCCCGACGCGAGCCATCTCCAGATCCCCGAGTGGGGCGATGTGAAGCCCGACTGGCTGCCGGAGAGTGTCGGCTGGTTCGACGGCGAGACGATGATCGCGACGGCGCTGGTCCTCTACCGCCCGCTGCCCGGGACCCGGCGCTATCTCGCCTACCTCCCCGACGGCCCCGGGATCGACTGGCGTGCGCCGCGGCTGGAGCGGTGGCTGGACCCGCTCGTCGCCCACCTGAAGCGGATCGGGGCGTTCTCGGTCCGGATCGGCCCGCCGCTCGTCGTACGGCACTGGGACGCGGCCACCGTGGCGGCGGGCATCGACGACCCCGACGTACGTCATCTGCACGATCTGCCGCCGGCCGGCATCGACGGGTACGCGCTCGATGTCGCGGAGCGGCTGCGGCGGCTCGGTTGGCGGCAGTGCGACGAGGACGACGGCAGCGGATTCGGCCTCGGTCAGCCGCGTTACGGCTGTGAGATCCCGCTGGCGGGACGCTCGATGGACGATCTGCGCGGCGCGCTCGCCCCGCACTGGGAACAGTCGTTGCGTACGGCCGAGGCGGCGGGCGTCCGGACGGCCTGGGGCTCGGCCGCCGACCTGCCCGAGTTCCACCGCCTCTACACCGCGACCGCCGCCCACGACGGCTTCAAGGCCCGCCCGCTGGACTACTTCCGGCGCATGTGGCAGGCCCTGAACGCCGAGGACGACGACCGGCTGCGGGTCTATGTCGCCGAGTACGACGGCGAGGTGCTCTCGGCCGCCCTCATGATCAACGTCGGCTCCCGGGTCTGGCACTCGTACGCCGCGTCCGGCCGCCGGGGCCGTCAACTACGCCCCAGCAGCGCCCTGTTGTGGCGAATGCTGTGCGACGCGCGGGCGTCCGGCGCCGAGACATACGACCTGCGCTCCATCACCCCCTCCCTCACCGAGGACCGTCTGCTCGGCCGACTCCGCTTCAAGACGGGGACGGGCGGCCGAGCGGTGGAGTACCTCGGGGAGTGGGAACTGCCGGTGGGGAGCCAGGGGAAGGTGCTGCAGCGGGCGTTGGGGGTTTATCTGGGACGGAGGTGAGGGGCGTGGCGGGAGGATTGAGGGGCTTGGCCGGGGGCGTCAGGGCATGGCGGCGGGCGCGTGAGGGTCTGGCCGGGCGCGTGAGGGCTTGGCCGGGGCGTGAGGGCGTGGCGACGGGCGCGTGAGGGCGTGGCCTGGGCGTCAGGGCATGGCGGCGGGCGCGTGAGGGCGTGACCCGGGCGTCAGGGCATGGCGGCGGGCGCGTGAGGGCGTGACCCGGGCATGAGGGCCTGACCAGGGCGTGAGGGCATGGGGTCGTTCCCGCCGTTCCCTGGAGCCGTGCCGCGATCTGCCGGATCTCGGGGAGACGGGCGGTAAGGGGGGAAGCGTGGGGGCGGATGGGTCATGGGGCCCTGCCCTGCAGCCGTGCCGCGATCTGCCGGATCTCCGGGAGGCGGGCGGTGAGGGGGGAAGCGTGGGGGCGGATGGGTCATGGGGCCCTGCCCTGCAGCCGTGCCGCGATCTGCCGGATCTCGGGGAGGCGGGCGGTGAGGGCGGCGCCGGGGCAGCTGGTCATGTAGCCGGTGTTGTGGCCGGCCAGGGCGGGGAGCGTGGCGGTGGTGCCGGAGGCGTAGCGGCTGAGGCTGTTGCTGGAGGTCAGGCGGACCCTGGCGCGCGGGTCGGTGTCGGAGAGCCCCAGCTTCCAGGCGGCCAGCGCGGCGATCGCCTCGGTCATCGCCTTCGGCACGTCGGCACCGGCCGTGAAGGTACCGAGGGCGGCGATGCCGGTGGTGCGGTGGTTGAAGCCCTGGGTGTGAGCGCCGGTGACGGGACGTTCGATGCCGCCCGCACGGCCCTCGTAGATGGTGCCGCAGCGGTCGACGAGGAAGTTGTAGCCGATGTCGTCCCAGTCGCGTGAGCCGGTCTGACCGGCGTACAGGTACCGGATGATGCGGGGCGCGTCGGCACAGTCGTACCCGTTGGGCGAGTCGGTGTGATGGACGAAGACGGCGACGACCTTGTCGTCGTAACGCGGCGGCGGCTGACCATGCCGGGTGTCGTCATCCAGCCAGGCCGTGCGCGGCACGATCTCCGGTCGGGGCGCCTGGTGAGAGGCAACAGGCCGCGCCGCGACCTCCCGCCCGGCCGCCGTGACCGTACGGTCGACCCCACGCGCGCACAACAACAACGCGAGGACGGCGGCGAGCCCGGGGAGACAGGCGAACAGCAGGAGGAGCGGGGCGGGGATGGGGCGGCCGGCATGGGAGTGGGGGCGAAGAGAGCGGGGGCGCAGGCGGAGAGGGAGCGGGCGTCTGGTGGTGCGGGGGTGTGAGGCGGCGGGGCGGGCCTGGGGGGTGGTGTGGAGACGCCGACCCACGCGAGGCTGCGGGCCGGTGTGGAGACGCCGACCAGTGCGGGGGTGCTGACCCATGCGGGACTGCGGGCCGGTGCGGAGGCGCCTGCCAGCGCGGGACTCCAGGTCGGCACGGAGGTACCAACCCACCCAAGGCCGCAAGCCAGCACGGAAGTGCCGACCCACCCGAGGCTGCGGGCCGGTGCGGAAGTGCCGGCCAGCGCGGGACTCCAGGCCGGTGCGGAGGCGCCAACCCACGCGGGACTGCGGGCCAGCACGGAAGTGCCGACCCACCCGAGGCTGCGGGCCGGCATGGAGACGCCGGCCGATGCGGGAACGGGCACCGGCTCGGGACGGCCGACTGGTGGGTGAGTGCAGCACGGTTCGGAAGCGCTGGCCGGCGGGCGATTGTCGCAGGGGGCGGGGTGACTGGCCGGTGAGCGACTGGGGCATCCTCCGAAAGCGCCGTTCAGCAGCGGATTGCAACACAGTTCGTGACGGCCGCACGGCTCGAAGCCGCCGCCGGATTCGGAGTTGCCGTCGGACACGCGACTGCCGCCCAGCCCTCGACCGCGGCCCGGCCTGAACCTGCCGCACAGTTGGCGGCTGCTGCGGGGGACGCCCCTGCCGCGCAGTACCGGGCGTTGCCGCGGCCCCCCGATCTGGTGCGTCCGCATCCTCTCCGACAACGGGCTGTTCTCGCTCGACCCGCTCACCCGCCACCCCCTCCACACGCCCCACTCCGGGCCCGTGGACACCGTCCTGCACCCGCTCGCCACCCGGTGCCTGCGCATCCCCCTCGGCATCCAGCGTCTGCGCCTCCCCCTCGCCACCCGGCGTCTGCGCCTCCCCCTCGGCATCCGCCGTCTGCGCCTCCACACCCGCCGGGTCCTCACCTCGCGCGTCGCCAAACCCCCGCGCCCCCTCCCCCGCCACATCCACGCCCGGCCGACGAGCCACCGGCCCCACCGACTCCACGCCCGACCACCGCACAACCGGCCCCACCACCGGCTCCGCCCCCGGCCGACGCACAACCGGCCCCACCGGCTCCGCCCCCGACCGACGCACAACCGGCCCCACCGGCCCCACCGGCCCCACGCCAGACCGACGCGCGGCCTCCCCCACCGGTCCCGTCGCCTCCACCCCCGGCGCCCGTGCGTCCTCCCCCACCCACCCCACGCCAGACGCCCCGGAACCCCCGCCCTCGTCCGGCGCGACCGCCCATATCCGCGCAGCCCAAGGTATTCGTACGGCACGTGGTCTTCGTCGCCCCCGTGTTCTCCGGAAGACCCGTCGGGTGACCCGTCGGAAGACACGCATGGACCTACTGTCCGACGAATCCGCTCCGCCCGCGATGTGTGGTGTGCCACCCGATGGAACCATCGTCCCGGTCCAGGGCGTTTCTCCAGGTGCACGCAGCGTGGCCGGTTCCTGGCGGCACGCGTGTGTGTGCTGATCAACAAGCGCCTTCCGCGCGTACTAAGGGGTCCGAGAGAAAGGCGGCTCCGTGGACCTGCTCGACATCCTGCTGTTGCTGGTGATCCTGGCCTACGCGGCATCCGGCTACCGTCGCGGACTGGTCGCCGGCTGCGTCTCGCTCGCCGGTTTCGTGGGCGGCGCGGTGATCGGCGTATGGATCCTGCCGTGGATGATGGACCTGGTCACGCCGGGTACGACCCAGGCGACCGTGACCG
Source organism: Streptomyces sp. HD (assembly GCF_028369295.1). Classification (GTDB taxonomy): domain Bacteria; phylum Actinomycetota; class Actinomycetes; order Streptomycetales; family Streptomycetaceae; genus Streptomyces. The sequence continues at coordinate 26,763 of NZ_JAQMYP010000076.1, read as the reverse complement.
CGGTGCTCACGGTGCTGGTCCCGGCGGTCGCGGTGCACGAGCTGGCGGGGCGGCTGGCACTGCGGCTGCGCAGGGAGCTGGACCGGGGCCCGCTCAGGGTGGCCGACGGCGTCGGCGGGGCCGTGGCCAACTCGGTGGCCGTACTGATCGTCTCCTGGGTCGCGGCCAGCGTCCTGGCCGCGTCCTCCTCACCGCTGCTCACCTCCGCCATCCGGGACTCCCGCCTGCTGGGCACCGTCCAGGGCGCCATGCCGGACACGACCCCCGCCTGGTTCTCACGGGCCACCTCCGCCCTCACCGAGGCCGGCTTCCCGCAGGTCTTCAACCCGTTCGAGAACGAGTCGACGGCCGAGGTAGCCAAGCCCACCGGCGACAGCGTCACGGCCGCCGCGACGAACGCCGCCAAGCTCAGTACCGTCAAGATCGAGGGCACCGCGGGCAACCAGGGCCGCGAGGGCAGCGGCTTCGTCTACGCCCCGCGACACGTGATGACCAACGCCCACGTGGTGGCCGGCATCGACGAGCCCGGCGTCCGGATCGGCGGCGTCGGGCGGTCGTACGAGTCCCGGGTGGTGCTCTTCGACCCGAACCGCGACGTCGCCGTGCTGTACGTCCCCGAACTGCGCGCCCCCGTCCTGCGGTTCGACGACACCGCCACCCGCGGCGACTCGGCGGTCGTGGCGGGCTATCCCGAGGACGGCGACCTGAACCTCCAGGCGGCGACCGTCGCCAACCGCGTGCGGGCCACCGGACAGAACATCTACAACGACCGGACCGTCACCCGCGAGATCTACTCGATCCGCTCCACCGTCCGCCCCGGCAACTCCGGCGGTCCGCTGCTGACCACCGGCGGCAAGGTGTTCGGTGTCGTCTTCGCCCGCTCCACCTCCGACGACGAGACCGGCTACGTCCTGACGGCCGCCGAGGTGGCCGCCGACGCGAAGCGCGCGGCGAGCGCGACCGCGCCCGTGGACACGGGGGATCTCGTCACGTCCTGACGTCGCCTCCCGGGACGAGCGGTCAGAGCCTGCGCCCCATGATCACGTCGTCCACGTACTCCCCGCCCAGAAAGAACTCCTCCGGCAGCACCCCCTCCACCACGAACCCCTCCGCCTCGTACAGCTTGCGAGCCGGCGTGTTGTGCCCGAGGACGCGCAGGGTGAGTCGGCGTGCGCCCCTGCGGCGGGACTCCTCCACGGCCGCCCGGATCAGCGTCCGCCCGACGCCACGCCCCCGCGCCTCGTCGGCGACGGCGAGCCCCTGGATCTGCCGTACATGCGCGTTGCACGCGAGCGAGGTCGGAAAGCCCAGCCGGACGTAACCGACGATGCGACGGTCCAGTTCGGCGACCAGATGGTCACCGGGGGCGTGACGCTCGTCGAAGAACGGCGGATAGGGCGGCCGCGGCTGCGGATGGACCGCGTGCAGCGGCGACCACGTACGACGGTCGAGAAGCGACAGCTCCTCCTCGTCGTCCGGCAGGGCGATACGTATGTTCGGCGACGGCGACTGGTGAGGCTGCGGCATGAGCGCCACCCTAAGACCCGGTAGCAGGATCCCGAACCTGGGTTTTATGTGGTCAGAGGCAGGATGGGATTATGGAACATTCAAGGATCGCCGTGGCCGGCTCCTCCGGCCTCATCGGCAGCGCCCTCGTGCGCTCCCTCACCGCCGACGGGCACGAGGTCGTGCGGCTCGTGCGCCGGGCGCCCAGGTCGAAGGACGAGGCGAGGTGGGACCCGGAGAGCAAGTCGGTGGACGCGGCCGGGCTCGCCGGGTGCGACGCCGTCGTCAACCTCGCCGGGGCGAACGTGGGTTCGCGGCGCTGGACGGAGGCGTACAAGGCGAAGCTCCGGTCCGGCCGGGTGCTGGGTACGGCGGCCCTGGCGGAGGCGATCGCAGCTCTGCGGCCGGAGGAGCGCCCGCGGGTCTTCGTCAATGGCAGCGCGATCGGCTACTACGGCGAGACCGGCGAGCGGACCGTCGACGAGAGCTCCCCGGCCGGGCAGGGCTTCCTGCCCTCACTGGTCGTCGACTGGGAGGGCGCGGCGGCCCCGGCCCAGGAGGCGGGCGTACGGACGGCGTTCGCGCGCACGGGGCTGGTGGTGGCCCGCGACGGCGGTGCCTGGGGTCGGCTGTTCCCGCTGTTCAAGGCGGGGCTCGGCGGCCGGATGGGGAACGGGCGGCAGTACTGGTCGTTCGTCTCACTGCACGACGAGGTGGCCGCGATCCGGCATCTGATCGACACCGACGGTCTGACGGGGCCGTTCAACGTGACCGCGCCACAGCCGCTGACGAACCGTGAGATCACCGAGGCCATGGGGCGCGTGCTGCACCGGCCGACGCTCTTCACCGTCCCCGCGCCCGTACTGCGGGCCGTGCTCGGCGAGATGGCCGGCGATGTGCTGGGCAGCCAACGGGTGCTGCCCAAGCGGCTGCTGGAGTCCGGCTTCACCTTCGCATTCCCGGAAATCGAGGGTGCGGTCCGGGCAGCAGCCAGGTAAAGGACGGCCCGGGGCGATGCAAAGAAAGGCTCGACACGAGGTCCGTATGCGACCACCGTGCGACCGTGCTCTGTCGATGCGCGACTGTTCCTGACCGATCACGGCCCTAACCTCGACCCGAACTCGGGTATCCCCGGAGCCTGTTGGGGGCATGACGTCTCCACCGGCCGCGCAACCTCAGGGAGGGGCACGTGCTTGAGCCCGCGTACCAGGCGGACGTCGTCATCGTGGGAGCCGGAGTCGCCGGGCTCTCCGCGGCGCATCGACTGACCAGCGCAGGAGTAACGACCGCGGTCCTGGAGGCCGCCCCTTACGCGGGCGGCCGAATGTCGACCGAGAAGATCGACGGGTTCCGGCTCGACCGGATCGGACAGCTTCTGTCCACCGCGTATCCCGAACTACGCCTGACACCGGGGCTCGACGCGCTCCCGCTTCTCCCCTTCACGCCAGGCGTCCTGCTGCACAGCGACGGACGCCGCCACCGCGCGGGCGTTCTGACCGGCCCGATGGGCGCCCGGCGCGCGAGGGGCGCACTCCACGCGGTGCGCGCCCTGGCGAGCGCCCCTCGATCGGCGTCCGCACGGGGTGTCCCCAGTCAGACGTCCCTGCCGAGGGTGCGCGCGAGCGCCCCCCTGGGCACCGCCGTCGACCAGGCCCGGCTCGGCGCCGCACTCGCCCGCCTCGCCTCCGCGCCCGTCGAACGCCTGCTGGCCCGCCCCGAGTCACCGGCCGCCCAGGCCCTCGCCGAGCGCGGCATCTCCACCCGCACGATCGACGGCTTCCTGCGACCGCTGCTCGCCGCGCTGCTCTGCGACCCGGAGCTGACGACGTCCAGCCGGTGCGCGGACCTCGCGCTGCGCGCCTTCGCGGGCGGGCGGCTGTGCGTGCCCGAGGGCGGCGCCGAGGCACTGCCGGAGCTGCTGGCGCGGGCGCTGCCGCCGGGCACCGTGCACACCGGCGTACGCGTCACGTCGATCTCCACGACCTCGGTCACCACCGCGGACCACGGCGAGATACGGTGCCGGGCCGTCCTGCTGGCGACGGACGCACGAACCGCCGCCGAGCTGCTGCCGGGCCTGCGCGTACCCGACTTCCACCCGGTGACGGTCGTCCACCACACGGCCGACGAACCGCCGACGACCGGCGCCTCGCTGCTGCTCGACGCCGACCGGGGCGGTCCGGTCGCCCATACGTCGGTGATGAGCCAGGTCGACCCGAGCCGGGCGCCCGCAGGACGCCCCCTCATCTCCTCGACGATCCTGGGCACACCGCCCCCCGACATCGACACGGCCGTACGGATGCATCTGTCCCGCCTCTACGGCACCTCCACCACGCGCTGGGAGACGCTGGCCGTGCACCACACCCCCGAGGCCGTCCCGGCGATGCGCCCACCGCACGACCTACGCCGCCCGGTCCGCCTCCTGGCCGGCCTGTACGTCTGCGGCGACCACCGCGACACCAGCACCCTCCAGGGCGCGTTGCACTCGGCCCACCGGGCCACGTCGGCGATCCTGACGGACCTGGGCGCGGCGGGTTCCCTGCACCGGGCAGAACCATTGAGGGCGGCGGCCTGAAGCGCCCATAGGGGCGCGGGGCTGTATCGATATGCGGCTCCGCCGCGTGCGCGCGACAAGCCACAACGCAGCGCAAGGGGGCATACAGCCTGTCGAAGTTACGGCGATGCCCCCACCCCAACGCCCCCTACCCCAACGCAGCGACCTTGTCCCGATACCCCCGAACAGGCGCCGCATCCCGATACGGCTCCAACCTCCGCTCGAAGTCCTTCACGTACTCGATCGCCCGCACGGACCGCATCTCCGCAGCCTGCCCCGCCGCCTCGGCACCGAGCGCACAGGCCTGATCGAGCTCACCGAGCCCCAGCCGGGCAGAGGCGAGCACGACCCGGCAGAACAACCGGCTGCGGGCATACGCGGGCGCCCGCAGCTGCAGCGACCGCTCGGCATGCTGCGCCGCCGCCCGGAACTGCTGCAGATCCCGGTGGCAGTGCCCGAACTCGTCGGCGAGCTGCGCCTCGTCGAAGAACCGCGCCCAGTGCGGGACGTCGTCGGCGGGCCGGGCCGCTTCGAGGGCCCGCTCGGCCCGCACCAGCGACGCCGTACAGGCGCGCACCTCGCCGAGTACGCCGTGCCCGCGCGCCTCACACGCGTGCAGCAGGGCTTGCACGACCGGCGGCGCGCTGGTGCCGACACCCTGCTGGGCCACCCGCGCCAGCTGGACGGCCTCGCGGCCGTGCCCGAGATAGACGGCCTGGCGGCTCATCGTGACGAGGACATAGGAGCCGTACGCCCGGTCCCCGGCCGCCTGTGCCAGCCGCAGCGACTGCACGAAGTAGCGCTGGGCGAGCCCGTGCGCGGCGATGTCGAACGACGTCCAGCCCGCGAGCCTGGTCAGGTCCGCGGCGGCGGCGAACAGCTTGCGGCCGGTCTGCTCGCCGTAGGTGCCGCGCAGCATCGGCTCGCACTCATGTTCCAGGTAGCGCACGAGAGCCTGCCGGGCGTGGCCGCCGCCGTACATGTCGTCGAGGGAGCGGAACAGCTCGCCGACGGAGCGCAGCGCGGCGATGTCGCCGCCGGTGACCTTCTGCCCGGGTCCGCGCTCGGCCTGGCTGCGCTGGCGGGGTACGGCGGGCCGCCCCTGGGCCGGGATACGGGCGAGCGGTTCGCCGCGGGCGACCTTCTCGTCGGCGCGGCCGATCAGCCAGTCCCGGCTGGGCACGACGAGCCCGGCCGGGGTGAAGGCGATCTTGCGCAGTTCGGCGTGGCTGCCGGAGTCCTTGCGCCACAGGCCGCTGACGATGTCGACTGCCTCCTCGGGGGTCGCGGCGAACTCCAGGCCCGCGTACACCGGCGCACAGGCGTCGAGCCCGAGATCCTGGGCCGACAGGCGGCGGCCGAGGCGACGGGTGAAGACCTCGGCGATGAGGGCGGGGGTCGTGCCGCGCGGCTGCTGTCCGCGCAGCCAGCGGGTGACCGATGTCTTGTCGTATCTGAGATCAAGCCCGTGTTCGAGGCCGAGCTGGTCCACCCGGCGGGCGAGACCCGCGTTGGAGAATCCCGCTTCTGCGATGAGCGCGGCGAGCTGTCGGTTGGGAGTGCGCTGCGCGGGTCGTTCCGTCATCTGCGGTGCGGTCTCCTGCCTTTCGGGCCTCGCAAAGCCATACGGCCATCGAGTGCCCGGATTGCCGGTGAGCAGCCCTTTTGGACTCTCGAACGGCGCGAATGTAGCGGAGAGTAAGCAGTCGATCGCACATTTCGCCGCCTATTCATCCGATCGTGTGAGGATTGCCCTACTGGGCTGACGCGGGCCGACGGGCGTCACCCGAACGAGCCGGTCGTACAGTGGCGTAGGCACACTTTGTGCCTTACGACTTTCCGGTGCTTCTAGGGAGGCGCTTGCCGTGAGTGAGTTGCGGTTCGTCCGCATGGGATTCGGCGCGGACGCCGTCGAGTACCAGGAGGCGTGGGACGAGCAGCGCCGGGTGCACGCGGCGCGGTTCGAGGACGAGGTCCCCGACACGGTCCTGCTGCTCGAACACCCGCCGGTGTATACGGCGGGCCGGCGCACGGCGGACGACGAGCGGCCCCTGGACGGCACTCCGGTCGTCGACGTGGACCGCGGCGGCAAGATCACCTGGCACGGCCCCGGCCAGCTGGTCGGTTACCCGATCCAGAAGCTGCCGCGCCCGGTGGACGTCGTGGCGCACGTACGGCGGCTGGAGGAGGCCCTGATCCGCACCTGCGCGGAGTTCGGCCTGGAGACCAGCCGGGTCGAGGGCCGCAGCGGAGTATGGGTCCTCGGCGACCCGGTGGAGCAGCGCCGGGCGCTCGGGGGACTCTCGCTGGACTTCGACCCCCGTCTCACCGACGAGGAGTTCGACCCGCGCCTGAACGGTCCCGAGTACGCCCCGTCCAACGCCGGCCAGCGGCGCGAGGACCGCAAGATCGCGGCGATCGGGATCCGGGTCGCCAAGGGCGTGACGATGCACGGCTTCGCGCTGAACGTGAACCCGGACAACAAGTGGTTCGACCGGATCATCCCGTGCGGCATCCGGGACGCGGGCGTCGCCTCCCTGGCCAACGAGCTCGGCCGGGACGTCACGATCGACGAGGTGCTGCCGGTCGTCGAGCGGCACCTGAAGGACGTACTGGAGAACGCCGAGCTGAAGCCGCGGGAGATCGAGAAGGCGACCGCCTGAGGCCGGGAATCAGTCCTGCGGTGATGGGGTTGGCCTGACGGCAGGGCTCAGTAAGCACGGGCGTACCCTGGTGTACGCCGACGAATCGAAGCACAGGGAGCCGACGTGTCCGCAGTCTCACCGGACGGACGCAAGATGCTGCGCCTGGAGGTCCGCAACAGCCAGACCCCCATCGAGCGCAAGCCCGAGTGGATCAAGACCCGGGCGAAAATGGGTCCCGAGTACACCAAGATGCAGAACCTCGTGAAGAGCGAGGGCCTGCACACGGTCTGCCAGGAAGCCGGCTGCCCCAACATCTACGAGTGCTGGGAGGACCGCGAGGCGACCTTCCTCATCGGCGGCGACCAGTGCACCCGGCGCTGTGACTTCTGCCAGATCGACACCGGCAAGCCCGAGGCGCTCGACCGTGACGAGCCGCGCCGCGTCGGCGAGTCCGTGGTCACCATGGACCTGAACTACGCCACCATCACCGGCGTCGCCCGCGACGACCTCCCGGACGGCGGCGCCTGGCTGTACGCCGAGACGGTCCGCCAGATCCACCAGCAGACGGCGGAGCGCGAGGCCGGCCGCACCAAGGTCGAGCTGCTCGCCCCGGACTTCAACGCCGTACCGGAGCTGCTGGCCGAGGTCTTCGCCTCCCGCCCCGAGGTCTTCGCGCACAACGTCGAGACGGTCCCGCGGATCTTCAAGCGCATCCGCCCGGGCTTCCGCTACGAGCGCTCCCTGAAGGTCATCACCGAGGCCCGCGACTACGGCCTGGTCACCAAGTCCAACCTGATCCTCGGCATGGGCGAGACCCGCGAGGAGATCAGTGAGGCGCTCCAGCAGCTGCACGACGCGGGCTGCGAGCTCGTCACCATCACGCAGTACCTGCGCCCGAGCGTCCGGCACCACCCCGTGGAGCGCTGGGTCAAGCCGCAGGAGTTCGTGGAGCTGAAGGACGAGGCCGAGCAGATCGGCTTCTCCGGTGTGATGTCCGGACCCCTGGTCCGCTCCTCCTACCGCGCCGGGCGGCTGTACCAGATGGCCATCGAGAAGCGTGGTTCCTACGTCGCCTCGCAGGCCGTCTGATGGCACGGAGTGCCACCAAGGTCGTGTGAATCCGCGCACAAGCAAGTACCCCTCGGCAACGGCCGATTGACGCGGTCCTGGACGTCCTCGCAGATAGCGGGGTCATCAGGGCCGCGTCAAGCTTTTCCAGCAGCGTATTAAGGCTTCATTGGTGTTTGACCGGTCGGTCACGCCCTGGTAACACCAATCAGTAACCCTGGTTGTACACCCCGTGCACCACTCACCAAAGCCGCCATCCCGAGGGGGGACCTCCACCATGCAGGCCGCGCCCGTTCGCGCCACCGCAATCCCGTCGTTCACCGATGCACTCCGTGCCGTCGAGTCGCTGCTCATGAGCAGCGGTCAGCGCACCGCCCGCCGCAACGCCTGGACGTCCGTGCTGGAGGACCGCCGTCGCGCCAAGGACCGCGTCGAGGCACAGCGCGTCCTGGACGAGGTCACCTCCGTCGGTCCCTGACCCCTCCCCACGGCACTGCCGTCGTCGGCGCTCCCGGGGCCACGTAGACTTCGTGGCATGGCGAGGAAGGACACGGCAGCGGACGCTGCGAACCCCGGGCGACTCAAGCAGATCGCTCTGACCTACAAGATGACCCGCAAGGCCGACACGAAGATCGGTCTTGTACTCGCGGCTGTCGGAATCGTCACCTTCGGTGTCTTCCTCGCGATCGGTTTCTTGATCGGTCACCCCATCTATCTCGGCATCCTGGGCCTGCTGCTCGCCTTCCTCGCGACGGCGATCGTGTTCGGGCGCCGGGCCGAGCGGGCGGCCTTCGGGCAGATGGAGGGCCAGCCGGGCGCCGCCGCGGCCGTGCTGGACAACATCGGCCGAGGCTGGACGACCACACCCGCGGTGGCGATGAACCGCAGCCAGGACGTGGTCCACCGGGCCGTCGGCAAGGCCGGCATCGTGCTCGTCGCCGAGGGCAACCCGAACCGGGTGAAGGGCCTGCTGGCGGCCGAGAAGAAGAAGATGAACCGCATCGTCGCGGACGTGCCGGTGCACGACCTGATCGTCGGTGTCGGCGAGGGGCAGGTCGAGCTGAAGAAGCTGCGGACCACCATGCTGAAGCTGCCCCGCGTCCTGACCGGCCCCCAGGTGACCGCCACCACCGACCGGCTGCGGGCCATGGGTGACCTGATGAGCAACATGCCGTTGCCGAAAGGCCCGATGCCCAAGGGCATGAAGCTCCCGAAGGGCGGGCCGAAGGCCCGCTAGGGCACCCCTCACGGCTATGAACGGGCCGTTCCGGAATCCACGGATTCCGGAACGGCCCGTTGACGTTCGGTGCCTACCACGCGGGCCTACCACTCGGAGGGCGACGGCACGGAGGTGGGCAGGCCGCCCCCGTAGTACCCCACCTTCAGGCGGAACGCCCCCAGCGCGATCTTGGCCGTGAGGAGGTCCAGCTCCATGGCGAAGACCCGCTCCAGCGGCGCGCCCGCCAGGCCGGGCGCGCACAGGACGGCGGCGCCGCTACGTGAGTGCTTCAGCGCGCTCTGCCAGGACCTCCGGCCTTCGGGCTCCGGATAGCGCGGCTGCTCGTCGGCGGCGGCCAGGGCCTTCCGCAGGGCCGGGCAGTAGCCCTCGGGCACGGCGGGCACATATCGGTCCGGGCCCTTGTCGCCCATGAGCTTCAGGCCGGACGACCGGCTGTTGAGAGCCCGCATCAGCCCCGTGAGGGCCTCCCGGCCACCGTTCTCGGCCCAGTCGGCCGCCTGGGCGCGGGTCTTCTCGTCCACCGTCGGCGCCGGCTCGGGCCGGTATGCGGGCGGCAGCTCCTCCATCGCCTTCAACAGATCGGTACTGCTGCGATCACTCGTGCCGGCGAGGTTCACGGACAGCGGGTCCAGGACGAGGAGGGCACCGATCGCCATCCCGACGAGGATCTTGGGCCGGAGCGAACGCCGTTCCCCGCGCGGCGTGGGCTCCGGCCCGCGGACGGGGCGTCCCGACGCGGTGTACGAGTACGCGTAGGCATACGGCGTGAGCCGGTCCCTCGGCGGGTTCCCAGGCCCCTTGGGCTCGTTCTTTCCACGTCCGTCCTTGGGCGGTCTGACCGCGAACCAGGTCGCCACCAGCAGCGGGACGGCCACGTAGATCGCGGTGTTGAGCACCTCCTCCGCCCAGGACCGCGACTCCGCGAGCGGTACCCGGAGCAGGACGAGGAGCGAGCTGAAGAAGAGGACCACCTGGAGCCAGTTGCCGCCGGGGCCGCTCGGCGTGGACCGGCTGATCGTGCGGTACCGGTGGCCCCAGCCCGGGTGGGTGCGCCACAGGCCCATGAACCAGCCGACCGCCGACGACGCCCACTCGGGCAGCCGGTTCCGCCCCCACACGTCCTGGAGCTCCGCGTGCCGCCGCCATACGGCCGTGTCGGCGCCGGAGGCCACGGCGTCCAGGTCGGCGCACAGCTCGCGGCTGCGGAGCACGTCGGCGCGGCTCAGCTGCACCTGGGCCACGAGGAACGCGGCGAACAGCACCTCGCCGAGCCACGGTGTGGCGTCGGCCCAGAAGAGGCGGTCCCGGCCCAGCACGGTCTCCTGGAAGACCAGCCAGCTCTGGAGCACGGCGTAGGGAAGGAGCACCAGGACGCAGTAGGCCCGCCAGAGCGCGACGGTGAGGTAGGTGATGTCCACGTCGCGGTTGCGGATGTGGGCCAGCTCGTGCAGCACCACGGCTTCGAAGTTCCCCGGGTGGAGCCTGCGCTCCTTGAGCAGGGCCGCCGGGAGGGCCACCACATAGCGGCCGGCGCGGCCGAAGGCGACCGCCGTGGAGGCCTTGCCCCGGCCCATGTCGATGACGAAGCGGGGCTCGCGGCTCACCTCGGCCCGGTCGGCCAGCTCGGCCAGGTGCCGCGACAGCGGTTCCCTCGGCTTCGGCCCGACCGGGACAGTCAACTCCTGCGCCATCCCCTGAGCCACCCGCCGCATCTGGGTACGCAGATCGAACCAGGTGGCCTCGGCGGGCGGCAGAAGCGGGCCGGGAAGATACGGGTCGGGCAGCAGCGGGTCGGGCTCAGGCCGTGGCTTCCTGGCCGGGGCGGCGACCTCGTCGAAGTCCGCCGCGGGCAGCAGCCGGCCGCGGCGGATCCGCCAGACCGGGATCAGCCAGTAGACCAGCAGGGCGACCAGCACGACGGCCGCCGTCCCGAGCAGCGCCAGGCGCAGGGCCTCCGTGGCGGTCTGGACCCGGCAGTCCTCGAAGGCGTCGTCGAACCAGATCGAGAGGTTGACCCGCCACACGGGCGCGTCGGGGTCCCCGTCGGCCGTGCGGACGCATCCGCGGAAGGTGGACTCGGACCGCACGGCCAGTGCCGCCCGGTCGAGCATGGTGAGGCAGGACGACAGGAGGACGAAGAGCAGCACCACGAAGCGCCGTGTCGTGCCCTTCCCCGCGTTCCACCGGTTCTCCCCGTGGTTCACCGTGGTCCGTCCCGGGAGGTCAGCGCGTGGCGCGGGCCGTCTCGTCGGGGTCGGGCGGCTCGTCCGCCGTGGCTGAGGAGCCGGCCTCGTCGCTTCCGGAGCCGGTGCCGACGGCTGCGGCCTCGCGGGCCAGACGGGAGACCACCGCGTCGGCGAGGAAGCGCGAGTTCTCCCGCTCCATCCCCGCGTCGGCCGCCAGCTCCAGCACGCGCGCGTGGACGGCCTCCAGCTGGGGCGCGGTCAGCGCGGGCACGGTCTCCGAGTCGTCGGACCGGCGCAGCAGCCTGCGCAGCGGTCCTTTGAGGCGGGCCAGCGCGCTGTCCGTGGCCGCGCCCACCCCGTGCCGGACCACCTCGTCCACCACCAGCCACACCACCGGGGTGACCAGGACGAGAGCGTCGGTCACTCCGAAGCCGAGGGTGTCCGGGCCGCCGCCCCGGCGCTTCATCACGTCCGTGACGTGCCGGTCGCTGAGGGACCTCATGCCGTCCAGCAGAACGAGCTCACCCGGAGCCGTGTCGGCGATGACATCCCGCACGACCTCGCGTCGTGTTGCGCTCATGGCGCAGCACCTTACTCACGTTCCGCTCAACGCCGTTGGATCTCCTGGGAGTTGGAGCGCCCCGTGGCCAGGATCACAGGCGGGTCAGATCCGTACCTCGACGGTCCTGGCCAGCCGGTCGTGCAGGCCGCGGCCGTCGCGGTCCCAGATCAGGGCCGGGACGGCGACGCAGAGCAGGGCCGTGCGCAGCAGGGCGCGCAGGGGGTTGACGGTGCCGGTCTCCAGGACGACCACGCGGAGGCCGAAGAGGCGCTTACCGGGAGTGAAGCCCACGGTGCCGACGGTGAGGGTGCTCATCACGAAGAACAGGAGCAGGGCCCAGTTGCTGGTGGCCTGGCCGTAGCCGTCGGTGATCAGACCGTATGCGATCAAGACACAGACGCCCCAGTCCACCGCGAGCGCCCCGAGGCGCCGTCCCGGGCGGGCGATCGACCCCGGACCGTCCTCCGGCAGACCGAGCTGTTCGCCTCGGTATCCAAAGTCGACACCGGCGTCCTCGGCGGCCGCGCGGGGCCCCGAGAGCCAGGATCCGATTGCTTGCCTCTTGTCCACGTGCCAACCGTACTGTGCCCGTTTTACGGTGTGGACAGGTGGGGTGCGGTACGGGATGTCCGGTTAACGTGGGCGAAACAAATGGGTCACGCCCGAGAAATCACGCGTCCCTAGGGTCGAGATCAGCGTGTGCCACCGCACTGGCCGCACGAACGAACTACCACCCCGGTCGGACGGTCGGGAGTAGGAGGAGCTGGATGTTCCAGAACGCCGACGAGGCCAAGAAGTTCATCGCGGACGAGGACGTCAAGTTCGTCGACGTCCGGTTCTGCGACCTGCCGGGCGTCATGCAGCACTTCACGGTGCCCGTCGAGGCGTTCGACCCGGACGACGAGCTCGCCTTCGACGGATCGTCGATCCGTGGTTTCCAGGCGATCCACGAGTCCGACATGGCGCTCCGTGCCGACCTGTCCACGGCCCGGGTGGACCCGTTCCGCCGGGACAAGACGCTCAACATCAACTTCTTCATCCACGACCCGATCACCGGCGAGCAGTACAGCCGTGACCCGCGCAACGTGGCGAAGAAGGCCGAGGCCTACCTCGCCTCCACCGGTATCGCGGACACCGCGTACTTCGGTCCCGAGGCCGAGTTCTACGTCTTCGACAGCGTCCGCTTCAAGACGTCCGAGAACGAGTCCTTCTACCACATCGACTCCGAGGCGGGCGCCTGGAACACCGGTGCGCTGGAGGACAACCGGGGTTACAAGGTCCGCTACAAGGGCGGCTACTTCCCGACCCCGCCGGTCGACCACTTCGCCGACCTGCGTGCCGAGATCTCCCTGGAGCTGGACCGCGCCGGCCTGAAGGTCGAGCGCCAGCACCACGAGGTGGGCACCGCCGGCCAGGCCGAGATCAACTACAAGTTCAATACGCTGCTCGCGGCCGCCGACGACCTCCAGCTCTTCAAGTACATCGTGAAGAACGTCGCCTGGCGCAACGGCAAGACGGCGACCTTCATGCCGAAGCCGATCTTCGGTGACAACGGCTCGGGCATGCACGTGCACCAGTCGCTGTGGACCGGCGGCCAGCCGCTGTTCTACGACGAGGCCGGTTACGCGGGCCTGTCGGACACCGCCCGCTACTACATCGGCGGCATCCTCAAGCACGCCCCGTCGCTGCTGGCCTTCACCAACCCGACGGTGAACTCGTACCACCGTCTGGTGCCGGGCTTCGAGGCGCCGATCAACCTGGTGTACTCGCAGCGCAACCGCTCGGCCGCGATGCGTATCCCGATCACGGGGTCGAACCCGAAGGCCAAGCGCGTCGAGTTCCGCGCGCCCGACTCCTCCGGCAACCCGTACCTGGCCTTCTCGGCCCTGCTCCTCGCGGGCCTGGACGGCATCAAGAACAAGATCGAGCCGGCCGAGCCGATCGACAAGGACCTCTACGAGCTGGCTCCGGAGGAGCACGCCAACGTCGCGCAGGTCCCGACCTCCCTCGGCGCCGTCCTCGACCGCCTTGAGGGCGACCACGAGTTCCTCCTCCAGGGCGACGTCTTCACCCCCGACCTGATCGAGACCTGGATCGACTACAAGCGCGCGAACGAGATCGCCCCGCTGCAGCTGCGTCCGCACCCGCACGAGTTCGAGCTCTACTTCGACGTGTGACCGACCCGGTCGACGTGTGATCGGCGCCTGACACAGGCATAGTCGAGGCATAGCGCCCGCGCCCCCGCTGTTGTGACGACGGCGGGGGCGCGGGCGTATGTTCTATTCTGCCGAAGAGACGACACGGGGGTGGACGGGATGCCGGAGCAACACGAACAGGACGACCAGGAGCGCGAGTTCGACCTTCGGTGGGCGGACAACGCCGAGCACAAGGAGCCCTCGGCCAGGGCCCGGATGCTCACCGCCCGCTGGAAGGAGAACCCGCCCGGACCGGTGCCGTTCCGGCCCGAACCCGATCATGTGGCGCGGCGGCAGCGCCGGTCGGGCTGGTTGTCCACGGTCATCGTGCTCGGCTGCGTCGCCGCGGTGATCGTCCTGCTGGGGTACATCAACTTCCGCACCTACTAACCAGGGACCTTTGCTGGTCCTAGGGCCGATCGGGACCCGTTCATGGGCGTCGCCGGGTGCACACTGGGCAGTGGGACGAGTGCCTGAGTGCGCGGGGTGGTGTGAGATGCAGAGCCGCTTCCGGAGTGATCGGCGGTTGACCGCCCGGATGGGGGTCACGCTGTTTCTGCTCGGGTTGTTGTACGTGGGGTTCGTCGCCGCGTTGATCGTGTTGCTGAAGTCCTGGGTGCTGGTCGTGGTCGTGGCGGCCGGGATGCTGGGTGCGCAGTACTGGTTCTCGGACCGGGTCGCGCTGTTCGCGATGCGCGGGCGGGTCGTGGAGCGGGAGGAGTATCCCGAGTTCCATGGGGTCGTCGACCGGCTATGTGCCATCGCCGACATGCCGAAGCCCGTGGTCGCCGTGTCGGACATGGAGATGCCGAACGCGTTCGCCACCGGGCGCAATCCCGATCATGCCGTGGTCTGTGTGACCACGGGGCTGCTGCGGCGGCTGGAGCCGGACGAGCTGGAGGGTGTGCTCGCGCACGAGCTGTCGCACGTGGCGCACAAGGATGTCGCCGTGATCACCGTCGCCTCGTTCCTCGGGGTGATCGCGGGGCTGATCGTGCGGTTCGCGTTCTACAGCCAGCTGTTCGGCGGCGGGCGGCGGGACCAGAACACCGCCGTCGTCTTCGCCGCCGTGATGGGTGTGTCGGCCGCCGTGTACGCGATCAGTTTCCTGCTGATCCGTGCCCTGTCCCGGTACCGGGAGCTGGCCGCCGACCGGACCGCGGCGCTGCTCACCGGGCGTCCCTCGGTGCTGGCGTCCGCGCTCACCAAGGTGTCCGGCGACATCGCCCGGATCCCGACCAAGGACCTGCGGACGGCGCAGGCCTTCAACGCCTTCTACTTCACTCCGGCACTGGGCCGGGAGCCGAGCGTCGCACAGCTCTTCTCGACCCACCCGAGCCTGGAGCAGCGGCTCGAACAACTGGGGCGGATCTCCGCCGAGTTGGGCGAGACCACGGCTCCCGGAGGGGCGTGAGATGGGGCTGCTGGACATTCTGCTCGGCCGTACGAAACCGGTCGTACCCGATCTCGACCAGCTCTTCGCGCTGCCGTCGGCGGCGGTGACGCTGGAGGCGGCGGCCGGGTTCCGGCCGACCGGGAGCGGGGCGGTGTGCTTCGCCGCGGTCGAGGGCGCGGTCTTCGAGCAGACGCACCGCGAGGTGCAGGCGCTGCTGGACGCGGACGCCGAGCGCGAGGGCCCGCCGGTGGAGCTGACGCGGGACGGCTACGGCTACTCGTGGCTGGTCTCCCGGCGCACCCCGGACCAGCTGCCGGAGCTGGTCAACGATCTGCACGCGGTGAACAGCGCGATGGAGGTCAACGGCTTCGGGCCGCAGCTGCTGTGCTCGCTGGCCGGGTTCGAGGACGAGCAGCACAGGCGGCTCGCCCTCGTCTATCTCTACAAGCGCGGCACCTTCTTCCCCTTCGCGCCGATGCCCGGCACGGCGGAGCGGCGCGACAACCCGCTGGAGCTGCGCGTGAAGGCCGCTCTGGTGAACGACCTGCGGATCGAGCAGGACCTGAACCGCTGGTTCCCAGTGTGGGGTGCCCCCGGCCTGTGAACGGGGGCACCGCACGGGTCACCACCGGAAAGGGTGGTCTCAGCTGCTCTTCTCACGCTCCTGACGACGGGTCTGCAGGGGACGCTCGCGGCGGTAGCGGCGCTCCCACTTGGCCTGCTTGTCACGGCGGTCGCGGTAGGAGCGGTAGTCGGCGGGCATGGACCCTCCCGACGAGGACCCGACCCCGCCTCCGCCGCTCGGCGCGGAGGCGTCCCGGCCGTACCGCAGGTAGAGGAACAGGACGGCGACGGCGGCCAGCCAGTAGAGGTTGTTTCCGAATCCCAGGATCACCAGGACGACAGTCCCGGACATGACGATGGTGCCCATCACGGGCCTCCGTGTGCGTGGTTTGGCTCTGAAACTGGATCTGAACTGGATCTGAAGCGGTGATCGTTGTCCGACGGGGCGCTGGGGGAAGGGCGACCGGCCTTCGGTGCGTAGAGAGTAGCCCCGAGTCCGCAGGGTGACGCCCGCCCTGCGAGAAGCGGCGTGAACAGCTCCGTTACACGTGTCCAGGGTAGGGAGCCGGTCACTCGGCGTGCATCTCCTTTTCCCGTGACCCGAGTGCCGTGAATGAATGGGGCGCATGACCGAGCTCTCTCCCTTCACTTACGCCCACGACGGCGAACTGCTCAGCGGGGTGTACGGCGATGGCGCCGAAGCCCCGGCCACGTCCACCGTCGTTCTGCTGCACGGCGCGGGCCCGGGCACCAAGGACCGGCTGCTCCCGATGCTCGCCGAGTTCGTGTCCCGCGGCTGCCGCGGACTCGCCTTCGACTTCTCCGGACACGGCGAAAGCACGGGCGCGCTGTCGGAACTGAGCCTGCGCCGCCGCTTCGAGCAGGCCGTCGCCGTCATCGACGCGCGCGTGCCGGCGGACGGTCCGCTGATCCTGGTCGGGTTCAGCATGAGCGGGCAGACGGTGACGGATCTCGTAGGACACTACGGGGAGCGCGTGGCGGCGGTGGGCCTGTGCGCGCCCGCGGTCTACTCGCAGGAGGCATGGGATGTGCCGTTCGGCGAGGGCGACGGCCTCTTCAGCGAGATCATCCGCCGCCCCGACGGCTGGCGCGGCGCACCCGCACTGGACGTCCTGCGCGCGTACCAGGGCCGGGCGGTCCTCGCCGTACCGGAGACGGACGCGATCATTCCACCGACCGTGACGGAGGCGGTCCAGGACGCCCTGTCCACCCGGGCCCAGTTCACCCGCTTCGACGTGCCGGGCGCGGAGCACATGCTGGGCCTGTGGTTCGAGCAACATGCCGAGGACCGGCGGGAGTTCGTTACGACGGTGCTGGCGGGCCCGGGCGACCGGGGGTGGACGGCGACCCGGTCCTGGCTGGCCAAGCAGCTGCCGCAGGGCCGGACCGTCGCCGACACCGCCTTCGTGCAGGGCGGTTGGAGCTCGCAGATGCGACGGCTCACCCTGGACGACGGCACGGGGCTCGCGCTGCGTACGTTCGTGAAGCCGTTCTTCCGCAGGCACGCGCCGGGTCTGCTCGCCCGTGAGGCATCGATCCTCACCCTGCTCGCCGGCCATGAGCACATCCCCGCGCCCGAGCTGATCGCCGTCGACGCCACCGCCGAGCACTGCGACCACCCCTCGCTGCTGATGTCGCTGCTGCCGGGCCGGGTGCGGGTGGACGAGGCGGACGAGGCGGAACTGGACCGGCGTCTGGACCTGCTGGCGGCCCAACTCGCCGCGATCCACACGGTCGTACCGGTCGAGCGTCCGCGGCGCTACGAGGCGTGGACGTCTCCGGAGCGGGTGCGGACGCCGGGCGGCGACGCGCTGTGGGAACGGGCCGTGGACGTGATCCGCCGCGAACCCCCGGCCTACGAAGGCTGCTTCCTGCACCGGGACTTCCACCCGGGGAACGTGCTGTTCAGCGGTGAGGGCGCGCAGCTGCGGGTCAGCGGGGTCGTCGACTGGGTGGAGACGTCGTGGGGCCCGGCCGACCTGGACGTCGCCCACTGCTCGACGGCGCTCGCGCTGCTGCACGGCCCGGAGCACGGGCTCGGCTTCCGGAAGCGGTACGAGGTGCACGGCGGACGCCCGCTCGCCGACGGCGGGGACCATCTGTACTGGCGGCTGCTCGACGCCCTCGCCTACTCCCCCGACGCCGCCAAGCTGGCCGGGCCGTGGCGTGCGCTGGGGCGGACGGAACTGACGCCGCGGGTGCTGGGCGAGCGGCTCGCGGGATACGTGGGCGGGCTGCTGGAGCTGTACGGCTGAGCGCCGTCAGACGCCGGGTGCGGCCTTGAGTACGCCGGCGTCGACGGCTGTGGCCAGGGTGGTGTGGTCGGTGATGGTCTGGTCGGCGTAGGAGAGGGCGAAGTCGGCTGTCGCTCGGTCGAAGGTGTCGCCGCCGCCCAGATAGCCGGCTATGGCGATGCGATCGCCGGAGCGGGCGTGGGCGCGGGCCAGGGCGGTGCCGCACAGGCGGGCGTAGGTGGTCAGGTCGCCCGGGCTCATGGCGGCGACGTCGGCGGAGCCCTTCATGTCGCGCAGCTGGCGCCAGTAGAAGGCGCGGCCCTGCGGGCCGGACATCCAGCCGAGGAAGATGTCGCCGGCCGCCTGCAACAGTCGTTGGCCTGCGACGACGCGATGGCCGGGGTGGGTGTAGGGCCCGCTCGGCAGGTGCTCCTCCAGTACGGACCGCCGTGCCTCCTTGATCTGCAGGAACAGCGGGTCGTCGGCGTCCCGTCCGGCCAGCAGCACGATGAAGCAGCGCAGGCCGACGCTGCCGACGCCGACGACCTTGCGGGCGGCGTCGACGAAGCGGTAGCGGTCGAGGAGCAGGCGGCGCTCCTCGGAGAGGGTCGAGCGGTAGTCGCTGAAGATCTTGCGCAGGGAGGCCATGTCGGAGGTGCCCGCGGGTTCGAGCAGCGGCGGGTCGTGGATGATGCGCCGCCGTCCGTCGACCACGTCGGTGAGCTTGCCGTAGGCCTGCAGGCTGGTGCGGCGGCGGGCGCGGCCGAGGGTGGACTCGACGCGGCGGCGGTCGTGCAAGGAGTGGACCAGGGGCAGGAGTTCGTCGGCCTCGATGCGCGTGTACCAGACGTCGAGCTCGCCGAGCCGGGCCAGCCGGCGGATCGCGGTGCGGTACGCGGTCACGGACGCCAGGGCCGCGCGGCCGGCCTTGGCGTCCGAGTGGCCGTTCTCCCGGGCGGCCACCGCGACCGAGGTGGCGAGCCGTTTCACGTCCCACTCGAACGGGCCGGGAAACGTCTCGTCGAAGTCGTTGAGGTCGAAGAGCAGGGCGCGTTCCGGGGAGGCGTAGAGGCCGAAGTTGAGCAGGTGGGCGTCGCCGCACAGCTGCACGGTGAGCCCGGTGTGCGGGGCGGCGGCGAGGTCGGCGGCCATCACGGCGGCGGCGCCGCGCAGGAAGGCGAACGGGGAGGCCGCCATCCGGCCGTACCGGATCGGCAGCAGCTCCGGCAGCCGGTCACGGCCCTGGCGTTCCAGTACGGCGACGGGGTCGGGACGGTCGACGGAGGGCAGCCAGGAGGCGTGCGCGGAGCGGGGGACCCGTTTGCGGGCGGCCTTGCCGCGGAGGGTTCGGTCGGCGGGGGTGTTCGGGCTGCCGGGGGCGCTCATGAGAGAGCGGCCCCCCGTCCGGTCGGCCCGTTGGGTGACTGCCGTATGCCGCCCGTGCCCCGGCTGCCCATCGCGCCTCCCGCTGCCCCGCCCGCTCGCACGGGTCGCCGCCTCCTGATCGCAGTGAACGGTGGGACGGGGACGTGCGCATGCCGGGTACGGCGATCGGGTGACGGGGCCGGTGGCCGACTCGGCGGCGGGCCGTTGTCAGTGGCGTCCGGGAGGATGCGGTCAGGGACGAGGAAACCGCTGGACAGCATGACGGGTGGAGGCCGGGATGAGTGGCGGGCTGCGGTACGTCGGGGTGGCGGAGCGACGCGCTCGGCTGGGGTTGCGGCATCGGCTGGCCGGGGCGGCCCGGGCGGCGGGGCCGGTGGAGGTCGCCGAGTCGTTGGTCGCGCTGCACGGCACGGATCCGGCGACCGTGTATCTGGCGCTCGGCGCGCGGCTGGCGGACCCCGCGAAGACCGTCGCCCGGACCGAGCAGGCGCTGTACGAGGACCGGGCGCTGGTCCGGATGCACGGCATGCGGCACACGGTGTTCGTGTTCCCGACCGAGCTGACGGCCGTCGTACACGCCTCGACCGGCCTCGCGGTCGCCGCCCGGGAGCGGGCCACGCTGGTCAAGCACATGGCGACGGCGGGAGCGCCGGACGCGGCCTGGCTGACGGAGGTCGAGGAGTCGACACTGGCCGCGCTGGCGCGGCGCGGGCAGGCGACCGCGGCCGAACTCGCCGAGGACGAGCCGCGGTTGCGCGAGCAGTTCCTGTACGGGGTCGGGAAGAGCTACGAGGGGGTGCACACCGTCTCGACGCGGCTGCTTCGGGTGATGGGCGTCGAGGGCAAGGTGGTGCGCGGAAGACCGCTGGGCTCCTGGACGTCCTCGCAGTTCCGGTGGGCGGTGGCGCCCGAGCATCCCGAGCTGGACGTGGCCGAGGCACAGGCCGATCTGCTACGGCGCTGGCTCGCCGTGTGCGGACCGGCGACGGAGGCCGACCTGAAGTGGTGGACGGGGTGGAGGGTGACAGAGGTGCGCCGGGCACTGACGGCAATGGGGGCGCAGGCCGTGTCCCTCGACGAGGGGACGGGATACGTCGTCGACGGCGACGCCGGTCCGGTGGCCGGGCCCGCCGAACCGTGGGCGGCCCTGCTGCCCGCCCTCGACCCCACGGCGATGGGATGGCAGCGGCGGGAGTGGTATCTGGCGCCGGAACTGTGGCCGTCGCTGTTCGACCGAAGCGGCAACGTGGGGCCGACGGTGTGGTGGAACGGACGTGTCGTGGGCGGGTGGGCCCAGCGGCGGGACGGCGAGATCGTGTGCCGGTTCCTGGAGCACCTGGGACGGGGGGAGCGGGCCGCGGCGGAGAGGGCGGTCGCGGCGGAGGCGGAGCGGTTGCGGGAGTGGGTGGGGGCGGCCCGGGTCACGCCTCGGTTCCGGACGCCGTTGGAGCGGGAGTTGTCGGCGTAACGCTGCGCGGGCCGGACCGGGCTGAGCCGGGCCGGGGCTGAGCCAAGCGGGGCCAAGCTGAGCGGAACCGCGCCGAGTCAGGCCGGGCTGAGCCGGCCCAAGCCGAGCCGAGTCAGGCCGGGCTGAGCCGGCCCAAGCCGAGCCGGACCAGACCGGACCGGCCCGGACCAAGCCGAGCCGGGCCTGGCCGGACCGAGCCACGCGCAAAGCGCCGGGTGCCCCCTCGCAGGTGGCACCCGGCGTGCGGGAGCGGGCTTACCGCGCGTACCTCATCAGGGCCCGCACCATGTGGCACGTCGTGTCCGACGGCGGATGGACGCCGATCGTCTGCGCGGTGCTTCGGATCGTGTCGTTGCGGGCCTGGTTCGGCATGTAGACGCCCTGGTCGAGGAGCGCTATCGCGAGGCGCATGGCCTTCAGACGGCGGTTGTGGGTGATGTACCACTCGCGCGGACGGCCCGGCGGCAGCGGCCGCTTCTCCACGGGCGCGTACGGCAGGTCGAGCAGGACCGGGTGCTTCGAGGTGGACTGGGTGGGCAACGGCTTGCGGGTCGGCTTCGGCTTCAGTGCGGCAGCGGGCACAGGCATCCTCCTGTCGCGGTGGAGCGCCATCCGGGTTCTCCGGTGACGCTCTCGAACACTGACTCCAGTCTACTGCCCGGCACTGACAATCAGAGGGCCCCGCACACCCATGAAATCCCCTGGTCAGCAACGAAATTGTCACCGTGTCACAGCGGGGTCGAGAGATACGCGCGAGGTGCCGGAAAATTCGAACACCGACCCTGCCGGATGTCGCGGGATACCGTGGGCCGCATGGAGATCTGGATCAATCCGGCCTGTTCCAAGTGCCGTAGCGCCATCAGCCTGCTCGACGCCGAGGGGGCCGACTACACCGTCCGCCGTTACCTGGAGGACGTACCGACCGAGGACGAGATCCGGGGCGTACTGGACCGACTCGGCCTGGAGCCCTGGGACATCACCCGCACCCAGGAGGCGGCCGCCAAGGAGCTCGGGCTCAAGGAGTGGGCCCGGGACGCCTCGGAGCGCGACCGGTGGATCAAGGCGCTCGCCGAGTACCCGAAGCTCATCCAGCGGCCCATCATCACCGCCGACGACGGCACGGCGGTCGTCGGCCGCACCGAGGAGGCCGTACGGGACGCTCTGTCCCGTTAGTTGAGGGTTTGCCGGTCGGCGGGTGCCGGGGCTGTGCTCGGTGTTACCCTCCGCCGCCATGAGCCTCGGTGATCAAGGAACGCCGCCCGGACCTCACGGGCAGCAGCCGTACGGACACCATCCCACCCCCGCCCCCTACGGGCAGCAGCCCGCCCCGTACGCCCAGTGGGCGGCCGAGCAGGGGCGGATACGCCGGCGACGGCGGACCCGGGGGGCGGTGGCCGCAGGGACGGGCGTCGTCCTCGTGGCCGCCATCGCCACCGGCCTGGCGATGTACACGGGCGGGGGCGGCAGCGACGAGGCGGGCGCACCGGCCCCGGCCACCGCCTCCGATACACCCGTTCCGACCGTCGGGGTCGACCTGCCCTCCGACGCGCCGACCGCCCTCCCCTCCCTGCTCGCGCGGCCCGTGATCCGCCCGGAGCAGGCGTTCCCGGAGAAGAGCGTGCGCCTGCAGGACGGCTCCCGCCACACCCGCGTCGACCTGGCGAGCACCACCGACTGCGCCCGCGGGATGTCGCCGGAGCTGGCCGAGCTGATCGAACAGGGCAAGCCCTGCTCCCGGCTGACGGCCGCCCTGTTCACGGACGCCGACCGGCGTTCGCAGGTGACGGTCACCGTGCTGAGTTTCGACCGGGTCGAGGATGCCTCGCGGGTGTTCATGATGGCCTCGATGAACCCGGTGGCGTATCAGGTGGTCTCCCTCGATCCACCGCCGGAGGCGGGGCTGCCGACCGTGCCGCCCGGCTCTGCGGGGGTCTTCCGCCGGGTGATGACCGTGCGGTCGGTGGTGTTCGCGAGCGGACAGTGGGCCGACGGCGCGGAGACCGAGGAGGCCGCGATCACGCAGCAGACGGAGGCTCTGCTGCGGTACGCCAACGACCGGGTGGTGGCGTACGAGGAGGGGAAGAGCGGCGGCAGCTGACGGCCCCCTCCGCCTCCCCGACCCCACCTCGCCAACCCCTCTGTGACGCACGTTACTTGAGCGACTCTCGTAACCGCTGAGTAACTCCGTTCGGTATCTCGTACATAGCGGCGTACGCTCCCCTACCTCTCAGGAGGCGCGCATGTCGCGTAGGAGAACTCTCAGCACGAAGAAGAAGCTCGCGTTGTTCGTGACCGCGGCGGCGGTGGCGGGAGGCGGGGCCTTCGCCATGGCGGCCACCTCGAACGCCTCGCAGAGCCCCAAGACCCTGTCGGCGGACTCCAACGTCTGTCAGGGACTCGCCACCGCCCTCGGCAACAACCAGAAGTTCATCGACGGTCAACGGGCCAATCCCGACGCACAGTCGCAGGCACGGATCGCCAACCGCGAGGCCGTCATCGAGCAGATCAAGGTCCAGCAGAAAGCGTCCGGATGCACGGTTGGGGAGTCGGCTCAGGACTCCCAGGCCGCACAGCCGAGCGCTCCTGCGGGGGGAGCCGGTGACGCGGGCGCCGGAAACGCGGGTGCCGGTAACGCCGGCGGCGGTCAGCAGGCGGGCGGTGCCGCGCCGTCCCAGAGTGCTCCCGCGGGGAACGGGAACGCGGGGAACGCCGGTGGTGGTGCCGCGGCCTCGGGCCAGCAGGTGTGCAACGGCTCGACGGTCACGCTGTCCGGCGAGGGCGGAGCTCCTGCCGCGTCCAGCAGCCAGTTCCCGGCCGGTACGAAACTGAAGGTCACCAACCTGGACAACAACAAGTCCACGACGGTGGAGGTCACTTCGGTCTCCGGCAGCTGTGTGCTGCTGAACAACGCGGCCTTCGAACAGGTCCGTGAGCCCGGCAAGTTCCTGATCCGCCGGGCAGTGATCGAGAAGGTGGGGTGACGCTGGTCAGCCGAGGAAACCGGTGAGGCGGCGGGCCAGTTCGGGGGGCGCGGTCTGCGGCAGCGCGTGATGGGAGACGTACGGGACCACGTCGACATCCGCGCGCGGCAGCATCGCGCCCGCCCTGGCCGCCACCTCGTACGTGTCATGTGTCCTGCTGTTCCCGGCCAGGAGCAGCAGGACCGGCATGTCGAGGGTGCGCAGTTCCGCGGGCGCCGGGCGCGGACCCGTCACCGGCTTCGCGGAGGGGAAGCCGGCGGCGGCTTCCTGGAGGCGCAGCCAGTCCGGGTCCAGCCCCGCTCCCCCGGTCTCCCACTCCAGGAAGGAACGGACACGGCGGGGCGTGGGCCGCACCAGCATCGGCAGGGCGTGCAGCAGATACGCCGCCTTGTATCCGGCGAAGCACTGGGTCGGGTCCAGGAGGAACAGGCGGCGTGTCCGGGCGGGGGCGCGCAAGGAGTAGTGCAGCGCGATCCAGGCGCCGTACGAGTGCCCGCCGAGGTCGGTCTCGTCGATGCCGAGTCCGTCGAGCAGCGCATCCAGCCAGGCCGCCAGGTCGGCGACCGTGCGGGGGTGGCGGTCGGGGGCCGGGGCGCTGCGGCCGGGTGCGCCGATCAGGTCGACGGCGTGGACGCGGTGGGTTCGGGCCAGAGCGGCGACTTGGGCGTACCAGGACGCGGAGGTCGCTCCCCCGCCGCCGGGCAGCAGGAGAAGCGGGCGCCCCTCGCGCGGCCCGCAGACATGGACGTGCGTCGCCCCGAAGGGCGTCGGGACCGTCGTCTCGGTCCGTTCCGCGGGCCACTTGGCCATGACCTTGTCGTACGCCGCCAGGAAGGCGCCGCTGTCGTACCCGCCCATGAGGACCTCCCCCTGCTCGCTCTCCCCTATTATCTCGCTCAACGAGATAATAGGGGAGCGAGACAATCGCCGGAGGAGACATGTCGACCCAGGGTCCCGAGATGGAGATCGTCCATCTGCTGCGTGCGGTGACGGTCGAACTCGGACTGCACAGCTCCCGGTTCGCGACCGGCAACGGCATGCACCCGACGGACGTACGCGCCCTCATCGCGCTCATGGACGCCTCCCGCGCCGGGGACGAGATGACGGCCGGGCGGCTCGGCTCGGCACTCGGGCTCAACTCGGCCGGGACCACCGCCGTGATCGACCGGCTGGAAGGCGCCGGGCATGTACGGCGGGTGCGTGGCCGGCGGGACCGGCGCCAGGTGGTCGTCGAGGTGGAGGAGCGTGCGGTCGAGCTCGGCCGCTCCTTCTTCGGACCGCTCATCGAGCGGGCGGTGGAGCTGCTGCGCGGGTACGACGAGCGGGAGCGGGCCGCGATCCGGGGCTTTCTGGAGGGGATGCGGGAAGCGGCGACCGAGGCCCGCTGAACCGGGCCCCGGTCGGACATGCCCAGAGCCGAGCGCCGTATTCCCATCGCATACGAGATGGCTCACGGGGCCCTCGGTGCGGCTGTGAGCGGCGACATTCAGGGCGGTCGGCGCGCTCACAGCGTGAATCGCGCCACACCATCACCAGGTAACACGGGGTTCACATACGAGCAACGGCCGGGAAATCGCCTGTTGACAGGCTCGCGGGCATCAAGAGCGGCGCCTCAGTGCCGCAGCGCCGCAGCACCCGCAAGTGCGCCCAGACCCACCCCCGAAGGATGTGGCCCGTGACCTTCAAGGCTGAGTACATCTGGATCGACGGCACCGAGCCGACGGCCAAGCTTCGTTCCAAGACGAAGATCATCGCGGGTGAGCCCGCCGGTCTGGACGCTCTGCCGATCTGGGGCTTCGACGGGTCCTCCACGAACCAGGCCGAGGGTCACTCCTCGGACCGTGTCCTCAAGCCGGTCTTCACCTGCCCGGACCCGATCCGCGGCGGCGACGACATCCTCGTCCTGTGCGAGGTCCTCAACATCGACATGACGCCGCACGAGTCCAACACCCGTGCCGCGCTCACCGAGGTCGCCGAGAAGTACGCCGCTCAGGAGCCGATCTTCGGCATCGAGCAGGAGTACACCTTCTTCCAGGACGGCTACCCGCTCGGCTTCCCCAAGGGCGGCTTCCCGGCCCCGCAGGGCGGCTACTACTGCGGTGTCGGCGCCGACGAGATCTTCGGCCGTGAGGTCGTCGAGGCCCACCTGGACAACTGTCTGGCGGCCGGTCTCGCGATCTCCGGCATCAACGCCGAGGTCATGCCCGGTCAGTGGGAGTTCCAGGTCGGCCCGGTCTCCCCGCTGGAGGTCTCCGACCACATGTGGGTCGCCCGCTGGCTGCTCTACCGCACCGCCGAGGACTTCGGCATCTCCGCGACGCTGGACCCGAAGCCGGTGAAGGGCGACTGGAACGGCGCGGGTGCGCACACCAACTTCTCGACGAAGGCGATGCGCGAGGGCTACGACGCGATCATCACCGCCTGCGAGTCGCTCGGTGAGGGCTCCAAGCCGCTCGACCACGTCAAGAACTACGGCGCCGGCATCGACGACCGTCTGACCGGTCTGCACGAGACCGCCCCGTGGAACGAGTACTCCTACGGCGTCTCCAACCGTGGCGCCTCGGTCCGTATCCCGTGGCAGGTCGAGCAGGACGGCAAGGGCTACATCGAGGACCGCCGTCCGAACGCCAACGTCGACCCGTACGTCGTGACGCGTCTGCTCGTCGACACCTGCTGCTCCGCGCTGGAGAAGGCCGGCCAGGTCTGATCCGCCCAGCGGCTCCGGGAAGGGGGGGGGGGGGGGGGGGGGGGGGGGGGGGG
>NZ_JAQMYP010000075.1 GCF_028369295.1 Streptomyces sp. HD | reverse complement strand
ATACGTGGTGCCGACCGAGGGTGCGGACCCGACGGTGGCCCAGCTGCGCGAGTGGTGTGGCCGGGTTCTGCCGCAGTACATGGTGCCGGCCGCGTTCGTGGTGCTGGAGGCCATTCCGTTGACCGGCAACGGCAAGGTCGACCGTAAGGTACTGCCCGCCCCCGATGGGGAACGCCCCCGGACGGGTACGGAGTTCGTCGCTCCGCGCACGGTGGTGGAAGAGGCGATCGCAGGCGTGTGGGCGGAGGTCCTGGGCCTCGACCGGGTCGGCGTCCAGGACAACTTCTTCGAGCTCGGCGGCGACTCCATCCTCAGCATCCAGGTCGTCTCCCGCGCCAAACGGCACGGCCTCCACCTCACCCCCCGCATGCTCTTCCAACACCAGACCATCGCCGAGGTGGCCCGGCATGCGGAAGAGAACACCGTGATCTGGGCGGAGCAAGGACCCGTCCAGGGCGAGGTGGCCCTGACCCCGATCCAGCGCTGGTTCCTTGACCTGGACCTGTCGAACCACGCCCATTTCAACCAGTCGCGGCTGCTGGAGACCAGCGCACTCGACCCTGAGACCCTGGAAGCCGCGCTGTCGCTGCTTGTGGAACACCACGACGCGCTGCGACTGCGGATGGAAGGCGGTCCCGAGGCCTGGCACCAGACCCATGCGGTCGAGGAGGACAAACGGCTCAGCCTGCATCGCGACCTCTCCGCACTGACGGAGGCGGACTTGTGGGAGGAGTTCCGCGCCGCAGCCGACGAGGCACAGCGATCCATCGACCTGACCACCGGCCCGCTGTTGCGCGCCGTACTGTTCGACCTCGGTGAGAACCGCGGACAGCGGCTCCTGCTGGTGATCCACCACCTCGCGGTCGATGGCGTCTCATGGCGCGTCCTCCTGGAGGACCTCGCTGAGATCTACCGCTCCCTCACCTTGGGAGAACGGGTGATCCTTCCCCTGAAGACGACCTCCTACCAGGCATGGGCCACCCGGCTGCAGCACTACGCGACGACCGACCGGGCTCTCGGCGAACTCGACCACTGGACACGCTCCCGCAGCACCGCACCGCTGCCGAGGGATCGGGAGGGTGAAAACACCAACGCCTCGTACGCCGCGGTCAGCGTCTCCCTGGACGAGGCCGAAACGGCCGCCCTGCTGCGCGATGTGCCGCGAACCTTCGGCAGCCGGATCAACGACGTCCTGCTGACCGCCGTGACGCAGGCGGTCTGCGCTTGGACGGGCGAGCAGAGCGTCTCGATGGCCCTTGAAGGCCACGGCCGTGAGGAACTGTTCGACGACGTCGATCTCTCCCGAACCGTAGGCTGGTTCACCAGCATCTTCCCCGTCGAGCTGAGCCCTGCCTCCGGCGGTCCGGCACAATCGCTGGCAAGCGTCCAGGAGCAGTTGGCAGCGATTCCGAACCGTGGAGTCGGGTACGGAATCCTGCGTTACCTGGGCCCGGACGCGATTCGCAGGGAGCTGACGGCGCAGGACTGGCCCGAGATCAGCTTCAACTACCTCGGCCAGTTCGACCGTGAGATCACCGGTCTGGGCCGCGCGGCGGTCGACAGCGAGCCCAGGGGAGCCTCTGCCGACCCCGATGGGCGCCGCGCTCACCTCCTCGACATCCTCGTCGGCGTGCACGGCACCCGTATGTCGCTGAGCGTCTTGTACAGCCGCAACGTGCACGATGAGCGGACGGCGCGCGATCTGGGCGAGGGAACGGCCGCCGCGCTGCGCGCGCTGATCCGGGCGCAGCAGGAGGCGGCAGCGGCGACCACCGGGCCGGCGGACGAGGTTCATCCGTTGACCCCGATGCAGGCGGGCATGCTCTTCCACTCGCTGTCCGAGACTGTCGAGAGCGACGAAGTCCGCCCCTACGTGGTGCAGATGGTCGATGAGTTCACCGGCAAGCTCGACCACGACCGCTTCCGCAGCGGCTGGCAGGAAGTGGTTGACCGGCACACGGTTCTGCGCAGCGCTTTTCTCCTCGATGAAGAGGGCAACGGACGCCAACTGGTCCGGCCGGAGGCCGCACTCCCCTTCACCCAGGTCGACTGGCGGGACACCGATGCGGAGACCCAACAGCAACGACTGGAGCGGCTGCTGGATGAGGACCGGCGCAGCGGCTTCGACTTGGAGCAGCCCCCGCTGATGCGTTTCACCCTCGCACGGGTGGCGGACGACCGGACGGTGGTCCTCTGGTCCTTCCACCACTTGTTGCTGGACGGGTGGAGTGCACAGTTGGTGCAGCAGGAGTTCTACGCCCGGTACCGGTCCGCCGGTAGCGGCAGGGCCGAGGAATTCTCCCCGGCCGTGCCGTACTCCCGCTATCTCGACTGGCTCGCAGAGCGTTCACAGGCCGAGGCGGAGGAGTTCTGGCGCCGGCGCCTGCACGACTTCACGACGCCCACCGCGCTCGGGGTCGACCGGGAGACCGGCCTGACCGGGTTCGGGGACACGGAGTTCACTGTGGAAAGTGAACTCGCCGGCCGCCTCGGCGAGTTCGCAAAGTCCAACCGGCTCACGGTCAACACCGTCCTGCAGGGTGTGTGGGCTCTGCTGCTCTCCACGTACAGCGGCAGCGAAGACGTCCTGTACGGCTCCACGGTCTCCGGCCGGCCCGCAGACCTGCCCAGTGTCGAGTCGATGGTCGGTCTGTTCATCAACACGCTGCCGGTCCGGACCGCCGTACCCGCGGACGCCTCTGTCCTGGGATGGCTGCGGACCTTGCAGGACGAACACGTGGAGCTCCGCCAGTACGAGTACAGCTCGCTCGCGGACATCCAAAGGTGGAGCGGCGTGGTCGCGAACGAGAAGCTGTTCCGTTCCATCCTGATCTTCGAGAACTACCCGAAGCTCCTGAGCGGTGCCGACCTGCCGGACGGGCTCACCCGACGGCGTCTCGGCTACGTCGAGCGCACCGGCTACCCTCTCGTGCTCGGCGCAGCGTACTCGGCCGACATGCTCCACCTGCACCTGGTGCACGACCGGAGCCTGATCGACGACGCGACGGCGCAACGGATGGCCGGTCAGCTGCCGCGCCTGCTGGACGGGATCATCAGCGCCGGGCAGCAGGACACCGTCGGCTCGCTGGACGTGCTCACCCCGGACGACCGCGCTCAGCTCGCCGCTTGGAGCGGGCCCGACCTGCCGTACGAGGACAACGTCCCGGTACATGAGTTGATCGAGCGTCAGGCGCGACTGCGGCCCGCTGCCGTCGCCGTCGAGTTCGACGACGACACCCTCACCTACCAGCAGCTCAACGAGCGGGCCAACC
Organism: Streptomyces sp. HD; assembly: GCF_028369295.1. Classification (GTDB taxonomy): domain Bacteria; phylum Actinomycetota; class Actinomycetes; order Streptomycetales; family Streptomycetaceae; genus Streptomyces. The sequence continues at coordinate 35,166 of NZ_JAQMYP010000075.1, read as the reverse complement.
GACTGGCACACCGGCTGCGGGCGCTGGGAGCGGGTCCTGAGGTCATGGTGGGCCTGTGCCTGGAGCGCGGTCTGGACATGATCGTCGCCCTGCTCGGCATCCTGAAGTCCGGCAGCGCCTACGTGCCCCTGGACACCCAGTACCCGGCGGACCGCATTGCCTTCATGGTCGAGGACACCGAGCTGCCGATCGTGGTCACACACCAGCACTTGATCGGCAAGTTGCCTACGGAGGCGGTGCGGCTGGTCTGCCTCGACCGTGCGTCCGACCGCGCCGAACTGGCAGCCGCACCGGTGACGGATCCAGAGCCGATGGCGGGCCCCGGGAATCTCGCCTACGTGATCTATACCTCCGGCTCCACCGGACGGCCGAAGGGCGTCATGATCGAACACCGGTCGGTGAGCGACCGGGTTCAGGAGATGCGTCGGCAGTACGGTCTCACCCCCGAGGACGCCTATCTGCAGTTCTCCTCGGTGACCTTCGACGGATCGGTGGGCGAGATCTTCCCGCCCCTGATCGCCGGCGCCCGTCTCGTCCCCCGGGGCGACGACTGGACGCCCGCCAAGGTGCTGGAGATCCTCAGGACCAAGAGGATCACCGTCTGCCAGCTCCCGCCCTTCGTGTGGAATGAGCTGATCTCGCAGTTCACCGACTCCCGCGAACTCGGCGCCGAGTTGCGGCTGATGAGCATGGGCGGCGAGCGAGTGCTGGCGGCCTCGGTGGAGAGGTGGTTCGCCAAGACCTCGGTGCCTCTGTTCAACATCTACGGACCGACCGAGACCACCGTCAACATGACCACCTGCCTGCTCACCGGGCCCTCACCGACCGTGCCGATCGGCGCGCCGGTGGCGAACACCGATGTCCTCGTGGTCGACGCCACCGGCCGTGAGGTGCCGATCGGTGTACCCGGCGAGCTGTGGATCGGTGGCAAGGGCGTGGCCCGCGGCTACCTGAACAGGCCCGATCTGACGGCCGAACGGTTCGTCCGCGACCCGCGCTGTCCCGAAGGGACACGGCGCATGTACCGCACGGGTGACCTGGTGCGGTGGCTGCCCGACGGGCAGATCGAGTTCCTCGGGCGCATGGACGACCAGGTCAAGCTGCGCGGCTTCCGCATCGAGCTGGGTGAGATCGAGTCGACGCTCACCTCGCATCCGCGGATCAGGGCGGGCGCCGTGCTGCTGCGTGAGGACGACCCGGGCGTGCGCCGGCTGGTGGCGTACTGCCTCCCGGTTCCGGGCCAGGACCCGGACGCCGCCGAACTGCGCGAGTGGTGCGCCCGCACTCTGCCGGAGTTCATGGTTCCGAGCGTGTTCGTCCTCCTCGACGAGTTCCCCGTGACCGCCAACGGCAAGGGCGTCGACCGCAAGGCGCTTCCGGCACCCGAGACTGCCCGGAACAACGCGGCTGCCTTGTACGTTGCGCCGGCGAACCCGACCGAGGAACTGCTCGCCGAGATCTGGTGTGAGGTGCTCAAGGCCGACCGAGTCGGCACCGCCGACAACTTCTACGAGCTGGGCGGTGACTCCTTCCTCAGCATGCAGGTCATCGCCCGGGCCCGGCGGCGCGGCGTCCGGCTCACCCCGAGGCTGCTGTTCCAGAACCAGACGATCGCCGAACTGGCGGCGCGGCTGACGGAGCGGGGGGCCCCGACCGCCGCCGCGCGACGGCAGCGGACTGACGCAGAGCCGTTCGTGGTGCACGGATCGGTCTCCCAGGAGCGGGACACCCGCGTCTCCACCGTGGTCCTGGGCAACAGCACGGCACAGCGCACGCTCTTCGCCTTCCACGAGGGCGGCGGCAACGTCAGCGGCTATGTGCACCTGGCCGAGGCACTGGGCCCCGTCGCACGCGTGGTCGGTATCGAGTCCCGCAGCGTCGCGTTCGGGGCCGAGCCGGAGGACGACGTGGTGGGCATGGCCCGTCAGTACTGGGAGGCCATCCGCGCCCTCCAGCCGGCCGGGCCGTACCTACTGGCCGGATACTCCTTCGGCGGGGCGCTGGCTATCGAGGTCACCCGGCTGATCGAGGAGTCGGGGGAGCGGGTCCAGCTCCTCGTCGCGCTGGACTCCTGTCTGCCCGTCGAGGGCGCCATGGACCTGGTCGAACAGGACCACGCTGCGGTCGTCGAGCTGCTCGCGCGACTGGACGAGGCGGAGGCGGACAGCGCGCGGATCTCCGCTCTCATGACCGAACTGAACCTGCCCGCCGACATGCTGGCGCTGCGCCGGTCCGAACTGGTGGCCCATCTGCGGACGATGGAGGCCCACACACGGGCTCTGTTCGGCCACCGGCCGCCGACGGTCTCCTGCCCGGTGCTCCTCTACCAGGCGGAGGCGTCGCCTTGGCGGCTTCCGGTCGCGGACAGCTGGGCACCTTTCGCCGGCCGGCTCGACGCTCGGCTCACGCCCGGCGACCACCTCACCTTCCTGCGCCCTCCGCACGTCGAAGGCATGGCACAGGACATCGCCAAGGCGATCGCGGACTTCTAGTGCCCGCAAGGGGGCCGGGCTCGCCCGCGCGGCCCCCTGCCGACCAGTGAGTTTCCAATCCACCCACAACAGGACTCCATTTATGACGACTTCCCCCGGTGGGGCACTTTCGCCGTCCTCGGCGGGTGTGCGCGCCATGTACGAGGAATTCCCGTACCCGCTGCCCAATTCCGACACGAACCCCATCTATGACGTAGCCATGGGACTGGACCTGGTATTGCCGGATCTCGACGGCTGCCAGGTGCTGGATGCCGGTTGTGGAACGGGGCACAGGCTCGTCGGAACCGCGCTTCAGTACCCCGACACCGAATTCCTCGGTATAGACTTCAGCGAGCATTCCCTTTCAGTGGCCCGGGAACTGGCCGCGAAGCATCAGTGTGACAACGTGCGGTTCCAGCACGCCGAGATCGGTGGTGCCTCGCTGGGGCGCGACTTCGACCTCATCACCAGTACCGGCGTCATTCACCATCTGGCCGATCCGGCCGGCGGCGCCGACTGGCTGCAACGTCACCTCAAGGCCGATGGTGTCGCCTACACCTGGTACTACCACCCGTACGGTGAATTCGACCGGCTGCTGAGCCGTGACCTGGTTCAGGTGCTGCTCAAGAATTCTCCCGAAGAAATTTCGGACACCGTTCTGGCGGATCTGGGGCTGGCTCTGTCCGTGGAGCAGTACGGTACTCGTACGTCCTTCTCCGAAGCGTCGGCGGAAGCCCAGCTCGCCGCCGATGTCGACGCCTACATCCATCCCATCGTCAACGCCTATCGATTCCAGGAAGCCGCTGACTTCTTCCGTAGTCGCTGCGAATGGACTATCGTTCACGGTATTAACTGGGACGGCGGCTCGGCTCTCATCAACACCGGTGAATGGGCTGCAGGTGAATTCGGCACACTGACCAGCAGCACGCTCTTTCCGAATGAGCGCCTGCGCGCCGTGTTCGAGCGAATTGACCCGGTCGCCCAGCTGCACTGCGTCGAACTCAAACTCCGCCCCACCGGTTTCACTCTGCTTTCCGGCGGTTCCGCAGGACTGGAGCGGTGCGCGGACCAGATCCGCGCCAACGCCCGCAACGCCAACTTGCTGCGCACGCAGACCTCCTAGGAGACACGATTATGATCACAGCCGGCCTCAAGCTCACCCACAGCGGCGGTCTGGCCCTGTTGGAGGACGACAAGCTCCTCTTCAACATCGAGGTTCAGAAGCTGGCGAACAACGCGCGCTACAGCCCGGTGGCCGATCTTCGGCTCATACCAGAGATCCTCGCCGAATACGGCTTCAAGGTGTCCGACGTCGACCACTGGGCGCTCGACGGCTGGGACGGGGCGGAGTTCGGTCGCCTCTCCGTTCTCGACCACGGCACACCCCTGGAACTGAAGGTCGCGCCCTACCGCGAGAACGACACCATCAACAGCCTCGTACGGCCGGGCTTCACGGGGGAGATCCCCATCGGCGGCAGCCTGGTGAAGTACGAGAGCTTCGTGCACATGTCGAGTCACTTCGCCGCCGCCTACTGTTCCAGCCCCTTCGCGGCGCGCGGCGAGAACTCCTTCGTGCTCGTGTGGGACGGAGGCTGCTTCCCCCGGCTGTACTTCGTCGATGCCGCGAAGGGCACCGTGGAGAACGGCGGCGAGGTCTTCCCGCTGATCGGTCACTCGTACGCGATGGCGGCCCAGTACTTCGGTCCGTGGGCGCGCAAGACCAAAGACCGGTCCCAGGTCGTGGACGACCTCTCGGTCGCTGGAAAGCTGATGGCCTACATCGCCCTCGGCCAGCCCAAGGACGCAGTCCAGGAAGCCATCCGGGACACCTTCCACAAGCACTTCGAGGCCCCCACGAAGGAGGTCGCCGAATACCGTCGCAGGGTCATCGGCTGCGGCAGCAACGGCGAACCCTCGCACCAGTATGTGCACGCGTACCTGAGCGAGGCGGCCGAGCGGATCGCCGCACTCGGTGTCTCGGACGAGGACGTCCTGGCGAGCATGCACCAGTTCATGGAGGACCTCCTGGTCGAGCGGATCGTCGAGAAGATCCGTCGTTGGAAGGGAGACGGGCCCTGGAACCTGTCCTTCGCGGGCGGCTGCGCGCTCAACATCAAGTGGAACAGCGCGCTTCGCGCACACCCGCTCTTCAACGACGTCTGGGTGCCACCGTTCCCGGACGACTCGGGCTCGGCCATCGGTACCGCCTGTGCCTCCTACGCCCACACCCAGGGCGTCTCGGCCATGCAGTGGCACGCCCGGCTGGGTCCGGCGCTGGTCGCCACCCCCGAGGTGCCCGCCGGGTGGCGGACACGTGACTGCTCGCCGGCCGAGGTCGCCAGGATCCTGCACGAGAGCGGCAAGCCGTTGGTCTTCCTGCGCGATCGTGCCGAACTCGGCCCGCGTGCCCTGGGTGCCCGCAGCATCCTCGGGACTGCCACGGACCCGGCCATGAAAGACGTGCTGAACGAGGTCAAGGACCGTGAGTACTACCGCCCCGTCGCCCCGATCTGTCTGACCGAGCACGCTCCCGAGATCTTCGAACCGGGCACACCCGACCCCTACATGCTCTTCGACCACGACGTCCGCCCGGACTGGCTGGACAAGGTGCCCGCCATCACCCACCTCGACGGCACCGCCCGGCTGCAGACCGTCAGCGCGGAGGACGATCCCGTGCTCGCGGAAGTGCTGCGCGCCTACCACCGGCTGAGCGGCATCCCGGTGCTCTGCAACACCAGCGCCAACCTGAACGGCAGCGGCTTCTTCCCGGACGCCGCGTCCGCCATGAAGTGGGGCCGTACCGACCACGTCTGGGCCGACGGAGTGCTCTACAGCAAAGCCTGAGGGACGCCGGAGGCCGTGGTGAGGGGCTGCGTCCTCCCGTTCACGGCCGCTTCCCGCCGCGCGGCCGACCACGCCCCGGTCGGCCGCGCCGTGACGAAAGACCCCGAGAGGAAGGCTCGTAACGTGCCCCAGTTGGCAAGCACCAGAATTCACCACCTCGGAGTGCAGACCGCGGACCTGGACAACTGCCTGTCCTGGTACCTGGAGTTCTTCGACGCGGAGAAGAAGTGGGAGCTGGACAAGTTCTCCGACCTCACGGTGAGCAGGCTGCCCGGAATTCGCCGGCTGATCGAGATCGCGGTCGGCGACGTGCGCATCCATCTCTTCGACCGAGCGGGTCACAACGAGAAGCCCGCCGACCCGGAGGGCTTCGTCTTCCAGCACGCCTGCATCACCGTCGCCTCCCCCGCGGAGCTGGCCGTCAGGCGGCAGAAGTGGATCGAGCTCTACGAGTCGGGGCGCTTCGCGTTCGCCCGGGACGATCAGCCGACCGACATCGTGGTGGACGACGACGGGGTCCACAGCCTCTATCTCTTCGACGTCAACGGGCTGGAGTACGAGCTCACCTACATACCGGACGGGGACCGATGAGGCCGCCGGGCGAGACCACTCTGGTCGTGGACCAGCACACCAGCACATGGGAGTTCGGTGACTTCCCCTACGGTCTGGAACCGCTGACCATGCCGCCCGTCGGCCATGCGACCGCCTCGTTCTCCGAGCTCCCGCACCCGGTCCCCGACTGTGACCTCGACGTCGTCCGCTTCCAGTTGAGCGCGCTCGCGGACAGCGCACTCGCCGGGGCACCCGAGGGTGACGAGCCCTCGAAGGAACAACTGTTCTGGTTCCGCTGGATCACCGGTCACCAGATCACCTTCCTGATCTGGCACCTGACGGGCCGACTGCTGGCGAAGGCCACGGGCAGGGAGCTGCCGGACGAACACGATCTGACCCGGCTGGAGAGGTACACGTACGGGTACTGCGCGATGCTGCTGTACACCGGCTCCTGTCCGCGCGACCTCTATCACTCGCTGATCCGGCCGCGGATGTACCTCCAGCACCGAGGCTTCAGCGGCACCTGGGCTCCCGATTTCGTACCAGTGCGCGGTCTGTTCCGGGGGCGGGGCCCGGCCGGCTCCTCCTTGCCGGAGGCGGCGGGTCTGGCCCGCGCGGTGGAGCTCAACAAGACCATCCACGACGGCATCGCGGCACGGTTGGTGCCCGAGGGGAGGTCACTGCTCCAGCAGGCCATGGGGGCCACCACGGTTCGCGTGTCGCAGCGCACGGCACTGCTGTACGACAACTTCTTCATGACCCTGCGTGCCGAGGTCAGCGAGGAGGACATCCTCGCGCAGCTGTTCCACCGGCTGCGCGCGGTGGCGTTGGACGTCTCCCGCCACGGCCTGTATCCGCTGGGGCACGAGGGCGACGACCGTCCCGAGGAACTGCGCAGCCCCGAGGTCGCCGACTGCGAGGCCATGTTCAGCCATGTGCTGCGCGGGGTCGCCGACGCTGCGATCGGCGAGACCAAGCCGCACGCACATCTCTGAGCGACGAAAGGACCACCACCCGTGCGCGCAACAGTCATTCACGGCCCAGGGGACATTCGGGTCGAGCAGGTGCCCGACGCCGTGGTGAGAAACCCGGGTGACGCCGTCGTACGTGTCGTGCTCTCCTGCGTCTGCGGCACCGACCTATGGGCTTACCGAGGGATGGCCGACATCTGTCCGGGCCGGCGTACCGGGCACGAGTTCCTCGGCGTGGTGGAGGACATCGGGGCGGACGTCACACGCTTCGCCGTCGGTGACCTGGTCGTCGCACCCTTCGTCTGGTCCGACGGCGTTTGCGAGTACTGCCTGGAGGGCCTGACCACATCCTGCGAGCACGGCGGGTTCTGGGGCACGCCGGGCTCGGACGGGGGGCAGGGCGAGGCGGTCCGGGTCCCGTTCGCCGACGCCACGCTCGTCGGGTTGCCGGCCGACGCCGCCTCTGACCACCGCCTGTTGACCGCGCTGCTGACCCTCTCCGACGTCCTGGGCACGGGGCATCACGCGGCGGTGACCGCCGGGGTGCGCCCCGGCTGCACCGTGGCCGTCGTGGGGGACGGCGCGGTCGGGCTGTGCGCGGTACTGGCTGCCGGGCGCCTGGGGGCGGAACGGATCATCATGCTCGGCCGGCACCGCACGCGCACAGATCTCGCACGCGTTTTCGGCGCGACCGACGTCGTCGCGGAGCGTGGCACGGATGCGGTCGAGACCGTGCGCGAACTGACGGGTGGCCGCGGCGTGCCCGCCGTGATCGAGGCAGTGGGAACCGAGCTGTCCATGCGGACGGCCGTGGGAGTCGCCCGGGACGGCGGCGCCATCGGGTGCGTCGGTGTGCCGCACGGCAGTGACACGGGTCTGGATCTGAGCGACATCTTCGAACGGAACGTCGCTCTGCGCGGAGGTGTCGCCCCGGTCCGGACCTACCTCCCGGAGCTGCTTCCGGACGTACTGGCAGGCAGGCTCGACCCCTCTCCGGTCTTCGACCTGGCCGTGGATCTCGACAAGGTGCCCGAGGGATACCGGGCGATGGACGAGCGCACCGCTCTGAAGGTGCTGATCACGTACTAGCGGCGTCATGCCGGTGTAACGACGAAAGTGAGTTCTCGTGGGCAAGTGGCCCGACAGCGTCGTGTCGTGTGTCGATATGAACGGCGACGCACTGTCCGACGACGTACTGAAGTACGCCTTTCACCAACTCCTCGGCAACAACGGGTACGTGCACCTGGTGAACGTCCCTGAGTCCTTCGACCATGTCGCCTTCCTACGGCATCTGGGCGAGTTCCAGCCCACACCGACCGGCACGCTCGTCGGGGACGTGAAGCCGGAACGTGGCATGGACGACGTCAACCACGGTCAGAACCGAGGCGCGTTGCAGCCCCACACGGAGGGCTACGAGTTCCACGGCAGGCCCCCGCGCTATCTCGCTCTGTGGTGTGTCAAGCCGGCGGAGGGGCTCGGCGGCGAGACCACCATGCTCGACGGCAACCGTGTGCTCGCCGAGTTCGACGACAGCGAGCTGGGTCACTTCCGCGACACGGTCTACCGCTGGGGCTCCACCGAAGGGCTGGCGCGAAAAGGAGTGGTGCCCACCGCCGAGCACCCGGTGCTCGAAGAGCAGGAGGGCGAACGCATCTTCCGCTTCTCCACCAGCTATCTGGCGATCCCGGAAGGCGACGAGCTGGCCACCCGGCTCATCGAGCGCGGCAACGCCCTCTACGAGGAGCAGCACGTCGCCATCCGGTACCAGAAGCGGGACATGGTGGTCTGGGACAACTGGCGGATGCTGCACTCCCGCAACGCGTTCGAGGACCCCACCCGCCATCTGAAGCGGGTGCAGATCGCGTCATGAACGGTGCTCAAGCTGTACTCCAGACCTTGGTCGACGCCGGCATCACCACATGCTTCACCAACCCGGGCACCTCTGAGATGCACCTCGTGGCGGGCATGGTGGCCATGCCCGAGATGCGTGGCATTCTCTGCCTCTTCGAGGGAGTGGCAACCGGGGCCGCCGACGGATACGGCCGGATGGCCGCTGCACCGGCCGCGACCCTGCTGCACCTCGGGCCCGGGCTCGGCAATGGCCTGGCGAACCTGCACAACGCACGTCGCGCGGGCACCCCCGTGGTGAACGTGGTCGGTGACCACGCCACCTACCACAAGCCATTCGATGCGCCGCTGGACTCGGACATCGAGGGCATGGCCGGTCCGGTGTCGAAGTGGGTGCGGCGGACCGAGAGCGCCGCCCGGGCCGGGATCGACACCGCGGCTGCGATCGCCGCCGCCCGTACTCCCACCGGACATCTGCCGGGTGGGGTCGCCACGCTGATACTGCCCTCCGACGTCTGCTGGTCCGAGGACGGCACGCCGGCCGCCGTCCCGGCCGTCAAGCCCGCGCCGATCGACCTGGACGCCGTCGAGCGGGTCGCCAAAGTCCTGCGGAGTGAGAGTGAGTGCCTGCTCTTCATCGGCGGTGGCGCGATGCGGAGGGAGGCGCTGGCCGCGGCGAGCCGCATAGCCCAGGCGACGGGCGCTCGCCTGCTGGCAGAGAAGTCCCCGGCTCGCCACGAGCGGGGAGCGGGGATCCCTTGTGTGGACCGCCTGCCCTACCCCCGGGATCTCGCGGCCGCAAAGCTGGCGGGTGCACGTCACATCATCTTCGCCGGAGCCCGGCCACCCGTCTCCTTCTTCGCCTATCCGGGCAAGCCGAGCGCACTGGTCCCGGACGGCTGCGAGGTACACGACCTCGGGAGCAATCCCGGGGCTCTGCACCAGTTGGCCGACCTGCTCGCGCCCGGTGTCCCGCCGCTTCTCGCCGCCGCGCATCGGCCCCGGCTGCCCAAGGGGAACCTGACAGCGCAGAAGGCCGCCGCCGTCCTCGGCGCACTGCTGCCGGAAGGCGCCATTGTCGTGGACGAGGCCATGACCAGTGACGAGTGGCTACCGGAGGCCACGGCGGGGGCGCCGGCGCATGACTGGCTCAACATCACCGGCGGCTCGATCGGCATGGGCATGCCGGTCGCGACGGGAGCCGCCGTGGCCTGCCCGGACCGGCCGGTGATCACTCTGGAGGCGGACGGCAGCGCCATGTACACCCTCCAGGCGCTGTGGACCCAGGCCCGCGAGGGACTCGACGTCACCACAGTCATCTTCAACAACGCCTCGTACGCGATCTTGGAGGGGGAGCTGCGGCGCCTCGGGGGATTCGACGGCGCCGCGGCGCGTCGCAGCCGGACGATGATCGACATTCCCGGACTCGATTTCGTCGCCCTCGCCAACGGCATGGGCGTCCCCGCCACCCGCGCCCGCACGGCCGAGGCGCTCGCCGAGCAACTGCGCCTGGCCATGGCTGAGCCCGGCCCCCACCTCATCGAGGCCGTCGTCCCTCCCGTGACCGCGACCGGCACCGCCGGGGCCGACGTGCGGCCCGTCTGACCACCTGTCCATCCGTGAGTCGAGTCGTCATGTCTCTGTTGCCCGGCGGCCTGCGCGCCGCGCCCTCCAGGCTGTTGCTGCGGCTGGTGGCGGTGAACCTGCTCGCCAGCATCGGATTCGGAATGTACGCGGCGGGTAGTGCGCTGTTCTTCACCCGTCACGTCGGCCTTCCCGTGTCTCAGGTCGGTCTCGGCCTGACCGTCGCAGGTCTGGTCTGGCTTCCCCTGTCGATCCATCTTGGGCGCTTCTGCGACCGCGTCGGGGCGCGTAGAGCGACCCTGATCATGGGGGTGTGCCAGGTCGTTCTGCTGCTGGCCGCGACCCAGATCCGCGCGTTCGCGGCGTTCATCGTCGCGGTGTCCCTGCTGGGCGTCTTCGTCCAGGGCGGCTGGATCTGCCGTGAGGCGCTGGTCGCGGATCTGGTGTCCGACGACGACCGGGTCCGGGCCTCCGCCTATCTGCGCAGCGCGTTCAACATCGGCGTCATCCTGGGCGCACTCGCCTGTGGGCTCGCGCTCACGTGGGACAGCGGGCCGGCCTATCTCGCTCTCATCCTGGGCAGCGCCCTGGCGGAGGCTGCGGCGACCGTGCTGTGTGTCTCCCTGCCACCGGGGCCGGCGGCGGGGGAGCGGACCAGCGCGGTGAGGCTGAGACACGCCGCGCGTGACGTGCCGTATCTGGTGATGTCGCTGCTCTACGGCCTGTTGGCCGTCGGTGACATCATCCTTCGCGTCGGACTCCCCCTGTGGGTCGCTTCCCACTCCGCGCTGCCCAAGGGACTGGGCGCGTGGCTGTACGGCCTCAACGCGGTGCTGGTCGTGGTGTTGCAGGTACCGCTGAGCAGGGGCGCGGAGACCTTCGAAGGGGTACGTCGGCTGTTACTCGTCGCGAGCTTCGCCTCCACGGCGTCGTGCCTGGCCGTGGCCGTGAGCTCCACCGCCTCCGCCCTCCTCGACGTCCTCGCCCTCGTACTGGCGGTCGTCCTGCTGTCGCTGAGCGAGGTGTGGAGCTCGGCCGCCGGCTGGAAAATCCGCTACGACCTGGCGCCCGCACATGCTCAGGGCACCTGGGGCGGGGTCTTCTCCCTGGGCAGCTCGATCAATCTCGTGCTCGGTCCGGCACTGGTCACGCTGCTCGTCGAACGGTACGCCGCGCTGGGCTGGGTGCTGCTCTCCGGGTGCTTCCTGGTGGTGGCGGCGGGCGTGGGGCCGGCGACGGCGTGGGCGCTTCGGACGAGGACCACGGGCGGCGACCTGCCCGTGTCCGTGACTCCCCCCGCTGGATGAAGGGCAAGGCGATGAAGAACCGTGAGGTGGCGGAGCCGATGGATCCGGTCGCGTCGATCCTTGAGCGGATGGACCAGACCCCCGACGCGCCTGCGCTGACGGGCGAGTCCGGGACCTGGACGTACGCCGAACTGGGCAAGTACGCAAGGCGCGTCGAGCGATGCCTACGCGCCAGTGGTGGCGGAGCCCAAGACGCCGTGGTGGTCCAGGGCAGCAGGAGTCCGCAGACGGTGGCGACGCTCCTCGGTGTCCTGCTGACCGACGCGACGTACGTGGCGATCGGTGACGACCTGCCCGATTCCCGGCTGCGCCACGTGCTTGAACAGACTTCGCCGCGCCTTGTCCTGACCGAGGAGCCCGAGCGGTTCCACGGCGCCGAGGCCAAGGTGCTCACCCCGCAGGACTGGGCGCAGGGCGAGCCGGCCGACGAAGGACGACCCGACCGGGCGATGCGTGGCGACACACCCGCCTACATCGTGTTCACCTCCGGAACCACCGGTACGCCGAAGGGGGTCGTCATCGCCAGGCGGTCTCTGGCGCAGCACTCGGAGGCCGTCCGCCACGTCTTCGGGTTGCGCGGCGACGACCGCGTCCTGCAAGCCTCGTCCCTGGCGTTCGACGTGTCCGCCGAGGAAATCTGGCCCACCCTGGCCACGGGCGCCTGCGTCACCCTCCTGCCCGGCCGCCTCGGTGAGGTGAGCTTCGACCAGCTCACCCGGCTGGTCGTCGAACAGGGGATCACGGTGTGCAACCTCCCCGCTTCCTACTTCAGCGGGTGGGCCGCCCATCTCGACGCGCACGGGACGGAGTTGCCCGCTCTGCGTCTTGTCGTCACCGGCAGCGAGGAACTGCCCGTCGACGTCGCGAGGAACTGGTGCTCCACCCCTGGACGTCCGCGGCTCATCCATGCCTACGGAGTCTCCGAGGCGACGATCACCTCAGTCACCTGCGAGCTGACCCCGGAGCTGACGACCGGCGAACGTGCCCCGTTGGGTGCACCCCTGTCCGGAGTCCGGACGGTGGTGGTCGACGAGCGGGGCGAACGCGTGAGACCGGGAGCGGACGGGGAACTGCTCATCGGCGGCCCGGGAGTAGCCATCGGGTACTGCGGCGACACCCCGCGACCGCAGCACCGCTTCGTCGAAGGCCCCATCGCCGATGCAGGAGAAGGCCCCTGGTACCGGACCGGTGACCGGGTCCGCGAGGAACACGGCTTGCTGTACTACCTCGGGCGTCTGGACGACCAGGTGAAGATCAACGGCGTGCGGGTCGAACCCGGCGAGATCGCAGCTGTCCTGGTCGGTCATCAACAGCTGACCGACGCCAAGGTTCTGAAGATCGGTGAGAATCTCGTCGGCTGCGTATGCGCGGCCGAGCCCATCGACCAGGACACCCTGCTGGGCGAGTTGCGCGCCGTGCTGCCACCTGTGATGGTGCCCGTCGCGATCGTGCGGTGGGATGCCTTCCCCCTCACCGACGGCGGAAAGGTAGACGTACCGGCGCTCCGCGCGACGGCCGCCGAACGGCTGTCCGGCAGTCTCGCCACCCCCGTCGGCTCCGCAGAGGTGCGCCATGTGGTGCGGCGGCTCTGGCAGAACCTGCTGGGCGCGTCCGACGTGGGCCCCCACGCGGACTTCTTCGCGCTGGGCGGCGACTCGCTGGCGGCGACTCGGTTGTCCAGCGCCGTGCTCCGCGAAACCGGTCTCGCCGTCGGTGTGAAGTCGGTGTTCTCGCATCCGCGCTTCGACGACTACCTCGCACACGTCCAGTCCATGTCCACACGTTCGGCCTGACCAGATCGGAAGCCTGTGACGAGTCAACTCCGTGGCCGGCCCACGCGGGACGTGTTGCCACGCACCTATCCCATGACGTTCCAGCAGGAGTCCATCTGGCTCAACGACCAGTTCCAGGGCGGGCGATCCCGGTACGTGGAGTCGTGGGCCCACCGGATACGCGGTCGTCTCGACATCGACGCGGTCGAGTCCGCGCTGTCCGAACTGGTCCGGCGCCACGAGGGGCTGCGCAGCCGACTGCATCTGGAAGCGGACCGCCCGGTGCAGACGGTGCTGCCGGCCCGGCCCGTCACGGTCGGTCGACGGCGCATACCGGTACACCGCATGCCGGACGCCCTGCGTGAGGCCCTCACCGAGACGCTGTCACTGGACGATCCGCCCCTCCTGCGGGCCTGGCTCTTCGAGCCGGTCGGGGAGGGCATCGGCGCAACGGGACAGGAGACGGAAGACGAAGCAGTACTCGTCGTCACCCTCCACCACGCGGCCATGGACGGTGCGAGCCTCCACCTGCTGGATGCCGAGTTCAGCGCCTGCTACCGGGCCGCGCTCGCCGGTACGGAGCCCGACCTGCCCGCGCCGGAGCGCCAGGTGGGCCCTTACGCCGCACGCCAGCGCCGAGCCGATCGGCTGATGGGCAGCGCCCACCTCGCTCACTGGCAGGCGGCGATGAGCGGCGCCCCGCAGGAGACCGGCCTGCCCGCCGACCGGCCGAGGCCGGCCGTGTTGAGCCACCGGGGCGGGGACGTGCGGTTCACCCTGGACGAGACCGTCTCGGACGGTGTCCGCAGCCTCGCCGAACGCCTGCGCACCACCCCCTTCGTGGTCCTGCTCGCGGCGCTGACCGCGCTGACGCAGCGTCTGAACGGGCAGGAGGACCTGGTCATCGGCACCCCGGTGTCGCTCCGCGACGAACCCGAGCTGGACTCGATGATCGCGTGCATGGCCGAGGTCCTGCCCCTGCGTCAGCGCGTCTCGCCCACCGGCACATTCGCGGACCTGGTGTCCGCGACGCAGGACGTCGTCCTGGACGCCGTCGAGCACCGTGACGTCTCCTTCAGCCGTCTGGTGGCGGAGCTGGGCGTCGAGCGGACGCTCAGCCGCTTTCCGCTCTTCCAGATCGTCTTCACCGCTGACCACCGTGGCGCTTCCGGGCTGGACCTGCCGGGCGCGACAGCGGAATGGATCACTCTGCACAACGGCACATCGAAATACGACCTGTTCCTGAACCTCGTACCCGAAGGGCGCAGCTTCCGGGGCGTTCTTGAGTACTCGGCCGACCTCTACGACCACGAGACCGCGCAGCGGCTCGCGGAGCGCTACCGGGTCCTGCTGGCCGACGCGGTCCTGCACCCGGAGCGGGAACTGGGTGATCTGTCCCTCCTGCCCGAGGCGGAGCGGGACGTCATCCAGAACTCGTGGACGTCCGGTCCCCTCCCGGACGGCACCCTGTCCCTGGCGCACGAGGTCGTCGTCGAGCAGGCCCGGCTCACCCCGGACGCGCCCGCCGTCCTGGCGGGTCCGCGCACGCTGACGTACCGGGAACTGGACACGTTGTCCGATGCCCTGGCCGCATCCCTGGTGGAGCAAGGCCACGCGGGCAGCCGTGTGGCGCTGTGCGCGGAGCGGTCCTTGGGCTCGATGATCGCCGTGCTCGCCACGCTGAAGGCGGGCTGCGCATCTGTCCCGCTGGACCCCGGCTATCCGGCCGAGCGTCTCGCCCACATGGCGCTCGACAGCGGTTGCACCGCGGTGGTGGGCCGCCCCTCGGTGATCGAGCGGATGCGGCTGCCCGACAGTCTCCCAGTGATCTCCCTGGACGAGTCCATGGTGAGCGGACCGGCGACGGACCGGAAGGTCCCGTTACCGAAACCCGGGCCGGACGATCTGGCCTACGTGCTGTACACGTCCGGATCCACCGGCCTGCCCAAGGGCGTTGCGATGCCCCACCGCTCCCTGGCCGGCCTCGTCGACTGGCAGCGGCACAGATCAGGCTGCGGCGACGGCTCCCGCACCCTCCAGTTCGCCCCGCTGAGCTTCGACGTTTCGTTCCAGGAACTGTTCTCCACCTGGGCTTCGGGCGGAGCCGTCGTCCTGGTCGAGAACGAGGTGCGCGGCGACCCGGAGCGGCTGCTCGACGCGCTGTCGGAACACCGGATCGACCGGATCTTCCTTCCGTATGTCGCCCTGCACCAACTCGCCCGGTACGCATGTGCGGAGGAACGCCTCTGCCCCACGCTGAAG
Source organism: Streptomyces sp. HD (assembly GCF_028369295.1). Taxonomy (GTDB): domain Bacteria; phylum Actinomycetota; class Actinomycetes; order Streptomycetales; family Streptomycetaceae; genus Streptomyces. The sequence continues at coordinate 19,555 of NZ_JAQMYP010000075.1, read as the reverse complement.
GAGGTGGTGACGGCCGGCGAGCAGCTGTTCGTCACCTCTGCGATCAGACGCTTCTTTGCGGACCTCACCGACGCGTGGCTTGAGAACCAGTACGGTCCGACGGAAACACATGTGGTGACCGCCGAACGCCTGACGGGACCACCGTCCGAGTGGCCCGAACGGCCTGCCATAGGCCGCCCCGTCCCCGGTGCCCGGGTGTACGTGCTCGACGGCAGGATGCGCCCGCGGCCGATCGGCGCCGTCGGTGAGCTCTATGTCGGAGGAACCGCGCCTGCCCAGGGGTACCTGGGACTTCCACGGCTGACGGCCGAGAGGTTCGTGCGGGATCCCTGCTCCGCGCATCCGGGACCCGTGTACCGCACGGGCGATCTGGCCCGGGTGCTCCCCGACGGCAGGATCGAGTTCGTCGGCCGTACCGACGATCAGGTCAAGGTCCGAGGCCATCGGGTCGAGATCGGCGAGGTGGAGTCGGCCGTCAAGGCTGTCCCCGGCGTGAAGGACGCGGTGGTGGTGACGGACGACGCGGCACCAGGCGACGGCCTGCGGCTGATCGCCGGCTATCTGCCCGCCGCGGCGGGCGGTGCCACACCCGAGGACATGCGCGCGGCACTCCACGAACGCCTGCCCTCCTTCATGGTGCCGACCGGTTTCGTGCAACTGGACTCCTTCCCCATGACGCCCAGTGGCAAGGTGGACCGGGCGGCCATCTCCCGGCCACGACAGGCTCCCGCCCCGCCGCCCGTAGCACCGGACGGGCACGAAGCGGCGGCCGTACAACGGATCCGCGCGGTGTACGCCGAGGTCCTGGGAGTCTGCGAGGTCGGGCACGCCGACGACTTCTTCGCCCACGGCGGTGACTCCCTGCTCGCGGTGCGGCTCGCCCTCGCGCTGCGCGCGGAACTCGACGTCAAGGTGCCGATGAACGCCGTGTTCACAGCACCCACTCCGGCCGCGATGTCGGTGCTCGTCGACCGGTTGGGGCAGCGCCCGGACCTCCCCGGGCTGGCGGACGACGTCGTCCTGCCGGCGGACGTCGCTCCCGCAGCCGAGGTGGTGAGCGTGGTCAGGGCACCACGGCAGGTTCTGCTGACCGGTGCCACCGGGTTCCTGGGGGCCTTCCTGCTGCGCGAACTCATCGACCGTACGGCGGCGCGCGTGCACTGCCTCGTGCGCGGTGCCGACAATGCGCAGGCGGCCGGCCGGCTGCGCGCGACGCTGGAGCGGTACGGGATCCGCGACGAGGAGACGGAGGACCGGATCGTCGTCCACGCCGGCGATCTGTCCGTGCCGCGTCTCGGGCTGCCGGATCAGACCTACGAGCTGCTGGCGCGTGAGGCGGACGTCGTCTATCACGCCGGTGCCGCCGTGAACCTCGCCCAGTCGTACGCGCAGTCCCGGGGAGCGAACGTCGTGGGAACGGTCGAGGTGCTACGGCTCGCGGCGGCCCGCCGTACGGTCCCCGTTCACCACGTCTCGACAGTCGGCGTGTTCTCGGGACCCGACATCCGGGGGCGCCGGATCGGCCCGGACACTCCGCTCACCCCGGTCGAGGGTCTGATGCACGGCTACACGCAGAGCAAGTGGGTCGCCGAGCAACTGGTCGAAACCGCTCGTGCACGCGGCCTGCCGGTGACCGTCTACCGGCCCACGCGCATTGCGGGCGACACCTCCACCGGTGCCTGCCAGGACGCCGACTTCCTGTGGCTGCTGCTGAAGGGGTGCGTGCAGGCGGGACTGGCTCCAGTGCTTCCCGGTGTGGCGTTCGACCTGGTCCCCGTGGACTATCTGAGCCGGGCCGTCGTCGCCCTCTCACGGCATCCCGGTGCAGCGGGCAGGAACGTGCATCTGTCCGGCGAACAGTTGCTGCCGTTCGGGTCGGCCGTCGACGGCCTGCGCGGGCGCGGTTACCGGCTGAGAGACGTACCACTGCCGGTCTGGGTGCGTGCGGTGGAGCAGAGTCCGGACAACGCCGCGTTTCCCCTGCTGGGCGTACTCGGCATGGACGGACACGATGACGACCCCGAGGGCAGCACCCGCTACGACTCCGGCGAGACGGCGAGGCTCCTGACCGACACCGGGATCACCTGCCCGGACATCGACGAAAAGCTCTTCACCAGGTACGTGCAGTACTTCGTCGAATCCGGATTCCTGCCATCTGCGGACCACGAAGGCGCGAGGCGTTGAACACACATATGGACCGACCACGGATACTCCTCCTGGGCGGCACGGAGGCGAGCACGCGCAAAGCGGCAGCATGCGGTCTCGGCGTGGTGAATATCGAAAAGCCGGCCCTGTTCGAAAGCGGCGCCATGGAACACTGCGTCCAGACCCACCTGTTCGACTACCAGGACATAGGTCTGGTCACGGCCCTGGCGCGGGCATTGCACGCACACACACCGTTCACGCGGGTCTTCAGCCAGACGGAAGCAGGTCCCCTGGTCGCCGGGCATCTGACCACGGTCCTGGGGCTGCCGGGGAACAGCGCTGCCGTGACTCGCCTGCTCCACGACAAACTCGCGCTGCGTTCACTGCTGAACGAACGCGGGATCGGAAGGGTCGAGGTCGAACGGGGAAGCTCCCGCGAGATGCTCCAGCGGTTCGTCGACCGTCATGGCGCGGCCGTCGTGAAGCCGACGATGGGCTCGGGAAGCCTGGGGGTGCGCAAAGTCCTCGCGCCCTCCGAGGTGTCGGCGACCTGGGACTGGCTCGCCGCGTTCGGTGTCCGTGACTTCATGGTCGAGGAGTTGCTTGTCGGCGCCGAACTCAGTGTGGAGACATTCTCCGTCGGCGGACACCACTCGGTGGTGGCGATCACCGGCAAGGACAACGGTGCGGGAATGGTGGCCCTCGGCCATGTGGTTCCGGCCGTGCTGAGTACCTGGCAGGCGTCAGCGGTCGAGGACATCACGCTGCGGATGCTGGACGCGCTGGGCCTGACCGAGGGCCCGGCTCACACCGAGGTCATCCTCACCGCTGACGGACCCCGCATCGTGGAGTCCCACAACCGCTGCGCCGGCGGTTACATCAACGAGCTCGTCGAGCTGGTGTACGGCGTCGATACGGAGCGGATGACCTACCTGCTGGCCCGGAACCAGGCACCTTCCCCGATCCGGGCGCACGGGCAGGGCGCCGCGGCCGTGCGATTCCTCGCGCCGCCCGCAGGCCGGGTCGAGGACATCCGGGGCGTGGACCAGGCCCGCGCGGCGCACGGGGTGGTCAAGGTCGACATCAAAGTCCAGCCCGGTCAGGACGTGCGTCCCCTGTGGTGGTCGGAAGACCGGTCCGGCGCCGTGATCGCCCGCGCCGACAGCAGCGAGGCAGCCGAGCGCCGCGCCCGACAGGTCGCGGAATCCATCGAGATCCGAACCACGGGCCCGGAGCGCCGGCCGTCGGTGACGATGGGCGATCTGCTCGCCACCGTGCACGAGGTGCTGAACCCCTTCGGTGACGCCACCGATGCCGCCGCTCCCACCGGGTGATCTCTGAGCCCGAGGCCCCCCGCGCATCCATCAACCCAGTACCCGACACGTCCGGCAGAAGGAGCATTGTGCAAACCCCTACCTTCAGGCAGGTATCCATCCTTCCCGGGGTCTGGCCGTCCCCTGGCCTGCTCGACGAGCTCCCGGCCCTCAGCGAAATGCCGCTGATCAGGCTGACCGAGTGGCCACCCGCGGGGGCGGCGATGGCGTCGTTCGTTCACACGGACGCCCTGCTGGCGGGCTGGAAGGACAAGCTCGACGCCGCGCGGCTGAGCCGCTTGCCCTCGCTGCGTTACATCGGCCTCCGCTCGACGTCGACCGACGGAATCGACCTGGAGTACACACGTCGGTGTGGCATCAAGGTGTCGCCGATCTATGGATACGGCGACACAGGGACCGTCGAGTTCGTCGTAGAGCAGTTGCTCCAGCACGCCCGGAGCGGCGAGGGGAAGCCCGGTGAACTGGCGGGCCGTCGCCTGGGGCTCATCGGGCATGGCGCTGTGGCAAGGGGGGTCGGCCGGGTTGCGGTGGCACTGGGGATGGACGTGGTCTTCCACACTCCGACACGTCGGCCGACCCGGGACGGGGAGCCTCGGTGGCTGCCCCTGCGGGAGGTGCTCCGGTCCGCGGACGTCCTGTCCTTTCACTCACCCGCTTACCAACACGTGGTCACACTTGAGGACTTGCGACTGGTCCCGTCCGCAACGCCGGTTGTCATCACCACCTTGGGTCTGCCCATGGCCGAATCCGACTTCGCCGCCTGGCAGTCGACGCGGGAGGGGCGCACCGTCATGGACCTCTGTGCTGCCCATGCCACCGCGGATGCGACGCTACGTATTCCAGGGGTCGAGTTGCGTAATCTCTACGCGGCTCGGACGGTCGAATCCGTCAAGCGCGCGGAGAGGCAGCTGATCGAAAACCTCCTTGCCGCTCTCAATTGACTGAGCCGGTCACCCGGCGCTGACCGGCGACTGCCTACGACACCAGCAACCACTTGAGGGCTGACGTTGTCGCCCGACGCGGGCGGGCTCGGCCTTCGACCGAGCCCGCCCGCGTCGGCTCCCTACCGGAGCCGGACCCGTGTCATACCGTCAGCGCTGCCGTGTCAGCAGACCCGGACGATAGGGCAGGAGGCCGTAGTCGCCGCCTGAGTTGGGGCTGCGCCCCTGGTAGAGCAACTGCAGATTGCAGGGATCGACGGTCATGGTCTGATCAGGGCTGGTGCGGATCAGTTCGCCATGGCTGATGTCGTTGGTCCAGGTGGCGCCACTGTTGGCCTTGCCGGCGAAAGGATTGCTCTCGGTCGCGGCCTGGGGCGTCCATGAGCCGTTCAGACTGGTGGCCGTGAACGAGCGGAAGTAGCGGCCCTGCGAGCCGATCGCCTCGACGATCATGAGGTAGCGGTTCTGGCCCTGCAGCTTGTAGACCTGCGGCGCTTCGAACAGGTTGTTCGTCGTATCGCTCATGACCACTGTCGAGGTCGAGCCGAAGCTGCCCGGGAAGTTCCCGATCGGCATACTGGCCCGATAGATCTTGCCGTTGTCACCGGCGAAGAACAGGTACATGTTCGTCCCGTCACCGATGAGCGTCTGGTCGATGGGTCCTGTTCCGGAGCCGGGGATACTCCCGGAGAAGAGCACCTGCTCGGATGACCAGCCATTCGGGTTGGTGGGGTCGCTCGACGTCCGGTAGGAGAAGGCGGTCCGGCCCCACTGGTAGGCGAGCACCCAGATGTTCTTCGGCGCGAAGTAGAAGAGCGTGGGCGCGACGGTGGAATTCGACATCGTGTTCTGACTGGCCGAGGCCATCTCCGGCCAGTTGGTGAAGAGGCCGAAGTTCATCGAACCCCAGCGCGTCCCCGTGTCGTGCGTCGTCGCATAGACGAGTTGCCTGCCGTTGTAGGGGACGACGGTGAAGTCCTTGAGCGAGACCCACCCCGGCTTGGGCTGCGCCAGCGCGCCCGTCGATGTCCAGCGGTATGTCGACGGAAGATCGCACGGGCCGGGGGTGTCGGCGCCGACCTTGACGAACTGCCACTGCTGGTTGCTGCCGCCCCAGTCGTCGTACTGGACGATGTTCGCGTTGTCGGCGGTGGAGGCGCCTTGTACTTCAAGGGCCTTGTTGCTGTGGCGCGAGATGAGCCGCACATAGCCGTCCGAACTGTCGGCCAGCCGCCACTGCTGGTTGGTGCTGTTCAGATCGGCCCATTGGACGATCGAGCCGCCGTTCGCGGTGGACCAGTTGTGGACGTCCAGCACCTTGCCCGAATGGCGGGACTTGATGCGGTAGTAGCCGCCCCCGGAATCGACGAACTGCCACTGCTGCTGGTTCTGATCGTTCCTGGTCCACTGGGTGATGCGGGCGCCGTCGCCGGTCGCCAAGTTGTAGACATCAAGGGCTTTGCCGCTGTTGCGGTTGACCAGCACATACGAGGCGTTGGGGTCTACGGTCGCCGCGCTTGCGGGCTGGGCACCGAGGAAGGTGGCCACGAGCAGCAAGGGCGAGAGGACGGCGAGTACGCGTCTCAGGCGAACCGGGGGCGGGTGTCGAAACCACATCAGAGGGCCTCCTTGGGAGCGGGGTGAGGTGACGCCGATGAACCGAGGAGCGGCCGAACCGAGGTGGGGACAGTTTCGAAACATTCGAAGAGATCCCCGAACCTTTGACGCCACAAGCTAGGAATGTGGGGCCCTCCGGTCAAGGTCTGTCGCCGATCTGTCCACAAACAGCTCCTCCTCCCGGGGGCCTGGCGAGCTGTCGCGCCGGCCGGAGGAACTCCGGGAGTTCGCGATACGGCTCGTCAGTCCAACCGTCTGTGCAGGGCGGAGAAGTGAGAAAGTAGCGCCCGCACACTCGTCCTGGTTCCTGCTCGGGCCCTACGGGATCTACCGAAGGCGGCACTGGAAGGGTTGGCCGTCCGGCTTCGAGGGTTCGAAAGTTGCGAGCAAGAGCCGGAAACTTTCCCTGCGCAGAGTATTGACGAGTCACTGTCAATCGCTCAATCATCCCTCTCTGAGTGGCCGGTGTAGTTCGCGATTTCGAACTACGCCGGCCCTGGGCAAACCGTGCTGCACGGCAGATCACGCACAGCTGCACCACAGACCCGCACACCGAAGCACCTGCGTCACCCTGTTTCGTTCCGGTGAGGTTCGCACCAGCGCATCCTGGCTCTTCGTGCAGTCGGAGAGGTACGCGACGTCGCGTGACGGCCCCCGGCTGAGCCGCGATGGAGTGCCCCCGTGCCTGTGTCGACACACCGCTGCCGCCCGCCGTACGTCACCCGGCGGCCGACCGCTTGCCATCCCTGCCGGTTGAGATCGTCCCGGTCCCATGACCTCGGCGTCCGGTGATTCCGTGCTGCCCGGGTTCCGCCCCGCCCCGTCCGTCTGCCGAGTGGGATCCGGTTGCCGAATGGGAGCGGACCCCCCTTTCCCCTGCGCTCCAGTCATTCCGTGATGTCTACCTTGGAGGCACAGCCATGGGCCTGTATGCCCTTCCCAGACCCCCCGCTATCCGCCGGAAGATCCGCGGCCTGCTGCTGGCGCTGGTCGTCGGCGTTCTCGGTGTGGTCACCGCAGTGGTCGCGCCGCCGACCGCACACGCCGCAGAGAGCACCCTCGGCGCCGCGGCGGCGCAGAGCGGCCGCTACTTCGGTACCGCCATCGCCTCGGGCAGGCTGGGCGACTCGGCGTACACGGCGATCGCGGGCCGTGAGTTCAACGCGGTGACGGCCGAGAACGAGATGAAGATAGACGCCACCGAACCGCAGCGGGGCCAGTTCAACTTCACCGCCGGTGACCGCGTCTACAACTGGGCGGTGCAGAACGGCAAGAAGGTGCGCGGTCACACCCTGGCCTGGCACTCCCAGCAGCCCGGCTGGATGCAGAGCCTCAGCGGCAGCACGCTGCGTCAGGCAATGATCAACCACATCAACGGAGTGATGGCCCACTACAAGGGCAAGATCGTCCAGTGGGACGTCGTGAACGAGGCGTTCGCCGACGGCAGTTCGGGAGCTCGGCGCGACTCCAACCTGCAGCGCACCGGGAACGACTGGATCGAGGTCGCATTCCGCACGGCGCGCGCCGCCGACCCGGCCGCCAAGCTCTGCTACAACGACTACAACGTCGAGAACTGGACGTGGGCCAAGACCCAGGCCATGTACGCGATGGTCCGGGACTTCAAGCAGCGCGGCGTACCGATCGACTGCGTCGGCTTCCAGTCGCACTTCAACAACGACAGCCCGTACAACAGCAACTTCCGCACCACCCTGCAGAACTTCGCCGCCCTCGGCGTCGACGTGGCCATCACCGAACTCGACATCCAGGGTGCCTCGGCCACGACCTACGCCAACGTGACCAACGACTGCCTGGCCGTGCCGCGCTGCCTCGGCATCACCGTCTGGGGTGTGCGCGACTCCGACTCCTGGCGACCGGAGCACACGCCGCTGCTGTTCAACCGCGACGGCAGCAAGAAGCCCGCCTACACCGCCGTCCTCAACGCGCTCAACGGCGGCTCCTCCACGCCCCCTTCGGGTTCCGGACAGATCAAGGGCTCAGGTTCGGGCCGCTGCCTGGACGTGCCCGGCAGCAGTACCACCGACGGTACACAGCTCCAGCTGTGGGACTGCCACAGCGGCACCAACCAGCAGTGGACGTACACCGCCGCCGGTGAGCTCAGGATCTACGGCGACAAGTGCCTGGACGCCGCCGGTGCCGGCAGCGGCACCAAGGTCCAGATCTACGGCTGCTGGGGCGGCGACAACCAGAAATGGCGCCTCAACTCCGACGGATCCATCGTCGGCGTCCAGTCCGGCCTCTGCCTCGACGCCGCCGCGGGCGGCACCGCCAACGGCACCCTGATCCAGCTCTACTCCTGCTCGAACGGCAGCAACCAACGCTGGACCCGCACCTGATGAGGCCGGCCACAAAGGAAAGGGTGAATCGATGACGGCCTACGATGCGGCTTTCCTCGCCCCTCCAGCAAGACATCGCTGGTGGTCCCGGATCGCCGCCCTGGTGGCGGCGACCCTCGCGATCGGCATGCTCGCCGCGGTGAATCCGGCGCCCGCCGAGGCGGCGACGGTGGACACCAATGCCTGGTACGTCCTGGTCAATCGCAACAGCGGCAAGGCGCTGGACGTCTCTGGCGCGTCCACCGCCGACGGCGCGCGGGTGGGCCAGTGGACGCGCAGCGACGGAGCCAACCAGCAGTGGCAGTTCGTGGACTCCGGCGACGGCTTCTACCGCCTCAAGGCCCGGCATGCGGACAAGGTTCTCGACGTGGCCGGCGCCTCGACCGCGGACGGTGCCGCGATCCAGCAGTGGGCCGATCACAACGGGGCCAACCAGCAGTTCCGCCTGGCCGATTCCGACACGGGCCACGTCCGGCTGATCAACCGCACCAGCGGCAAGGCGGTGGAGGTCCAGGGCGCCTCCACCGCCGACGGAGGCAACGTCGTCCAGTACACCGACTGGGGCGGCGCCAACCAGCAATGGCAGATGATCAAGCTGTCGTCCGGTGGCGGCGGCGGATGCGGCAGCGCACCGACTCTGGCGAGCGGTACGTACACGATTCAGAGCGGCGGCAAGAGCCGCAGCTTCATCCTCAGGGTTCCCGCCAACTACGACAACAACCACCGCTACCGGCTGATCTTCGCGTTCCACTGGCGAGGCGGAACCGCCGGCGAGGTCGCCTCGGGCGGCACCAGCGGGAACGCCTGGTCCTACTACGGCCAACAGGAACAGTCGAACAACAGCGCGATCCTTGTCGCCCCCCAGGGCCTCGGCAACGGCTGGGCCAATTCGGGCGGTGAGGACATCACCTTCGTCGACGACATGATCCGGCGAATCGAGGGCGGCCTCTGTGTCAATCCGGCACAGCGTTTCGCCACGGGATTCAGCTGGGGCGGCGGTATGAGCTACGCACTCGCATGCAGCCGCGCGAACGTCTTCAGGGCCGTCGCGGTCATATCCGGCGCTCAGATCAGCGGATGCAGCGGCGGCACCCAGCCCATCGCCTACTTCGGAATCCACGGCGTCAGCGACTCCGTTCTCAACATCGCGCAAGGACGGTCCCTGCGCGACAAATTCGTCAGCAACAACGGCTGCACCCCCCAGAGCCCGCGCGAGCCCGCGCCGGGCAGTCGAACGCACATCACCACCACCTACTCGGGCTGCCGTGCCGGATACCCGGTTCAGTGGGCCGCGTTCGACGGAGGCCACGCACCCGGTCCGGTCGACGGCTCCGGCGGCGACAGCGGCGTCGCCACCTGGACCAAAGCAGAGATCTGGAGATTCTTCGCACAGTTCCAGTGACACCCCGCATCACGGGGTGGAGCCAGGATGATCCTGGCTCCACCCCGCCGACGTCTGTCCCAAAGTGAAGGACGGAGAGGCCTGTTCAGGAGAGAGCTCCCACGCCTGGCCTCCGGGGTGAGCAACTGCACGATGTGGCAGCCGAGTTCGGCAACCAGCGTCCCGGCAGCCGCGGATCGAGGGTGCTCACACTAGCCTCGCGCTTTCACGTGGCAGGGCGTCCGGTGGGTGATCAAAAACGCGGAGAGTGCTCCTGACCTGCAACGATAGGACTTGTCTAGGGTCCAGGTCGTCGCATGAAAGAAGCACCCTCCAGGTGAAGAAGCGTATCGGGTCCTACCCGCGTGTCTGTACCGATAGCGGTGGGCGCGGAGTGGTCTCCCAGGCCGGCGCTGTGCTGCTTGTGGAGACGATCCGCAAGACCGGTCTGGATCAGGCGATATCGGCGGCGCCGGCACCGTGGCGCAAGCCGCGGGCGGTGCATGATCCGGGCAAGGCCCCCTGGATGCGGCGCTCACGGTACCGACACGGCCGGTGAGGACGCGTGGTCCGTCGGACGTGGAGCGGTCCACCTGCCCACCACCGACGACGCACCCGGCGCTGCCCGATCACCGGCCCTGGCGGCAGACCGCTGTCCGGCACCAAGTCGGCGCCGGCAACGACGCCTCCGACACCAAGGTCAGCGGCGGTGCTTGACGCCGCCGACCTTGCCCGGGGGTACATCCGGGTCTTCATCAAGCGTTCCGGAGATGAGGTCCTGGTCGCCTCACCGACCCGGCTGCCCTCCGCCTGAGTGTGATGTCCGTTGGCCGGACCACGTCCGACACGGCCACCCTGTGCGCCGCTCCTCAATCGACGTGGGTGCTGCGCTGGGCACAGCCGGGGGGGCGCGTCAGCGTCAACCCCACACCCGCTCCCCGCCCCCGGCCGGCGGCGGATCCGGCGTGCGGTCCAACCCTACGCAGACAACCTGCGACCTCGACGCGCTCGCCAACGACGACTGTCGTCGCCGAACCGCGTACCGCCCTCAGCTCTGTCCCTCCAGGTCAGGCATCTGTGCGGTCACGGCGCCAGAGCGGCTGTTCGCGCGCTTCCCAGGTGGCAACTCGCCTTGCTCCGAGGTGACTTGCTCCGTCAACCGGCCTCGTGGGCAAACGGCGTACGGACGCTTTCCGTGCGGCTGTGAGCCACCGCCCATACCTGCCATACGAACGTCCGATGCCCTATCACTTACCTGCTTCTTGTTCCACCACTTGCCCGACGCCGACCCTGCTCTCCATACCCACCTGTTCGAAGGACTCAATGATGCGTCTCTACACCTCAGCCGCGAACCGGCTCAGCAGGCTCAACGATCCGCTGATGGTCGTCGTGCGGACGACGATCGGCTGGCTGATGATCCTGCACAGCCTCTTCAAGAGCAACATTCTCGGTCTCGACAACTTCGAGAACTTCCTCCTGCGGCCGACCGGTCTGCCCTTCACCTCGGTGCTGCGCTGGCTGGTGCCGTCCATGGAACTCGCCTGCGGTGGCCTGCTCGTGCTCGGACTGCTGGCCCGTGTCGCCGCGGCGCTCCTCAGCCTGGAAATGCTGGGCACCGCGGTCCTGGTCAAGCTCGACGCCCTCCACCTGGGTGTTCTCGGTCCGAAGGGCTCGGGCGGAGCGGAGGTGGACATCCTCATGCTCGCCGCGCTTCTCGCGGTACTGGTGCTTGGACCGGGCACCCTGTCGCTCGACTCCCTGCTGGGGCTCGATCGCAAGGAAGAAGCCGTGCAGTCGAAGCCGTCTCAGCCCCTGCAGATCGGGACCAGCGGTGAGGGTCTGACGCGAGAGCCGTTGCCGGCGGACTAGAGCTTCAAGCGGATCTTGCCCAGAGCGGGAACTACGCGAGGGTGACCGCCGCTTCGTAAGAGGCGGCGGTTGGCTTTGTAGGTGAGTTCTGGCAGCGTTTGTCGATCAGGATCGGCAGCACCCGCTGCATCGGGGTGACTGTGTTCGCGAGTTTTGACAGCGGTCTTTCCTCTTGCGGTGGCAGCGTGGATGCGCTAACCGCATTCAGGGGACGACGATGGCGTCGGACTCCTCGGGATCCCGAACACATCGATCAGGTGCGCAAGCCGCCACGCGATCGTAGTCACAGGCTCGCGATCGTGCGGCGGCTCGGCATAGTCCATGGTGAACTCACCCGTCCCGAGCGAGATCGGCGCCGACCTGCTACCCCGGCGGCTGAAGAGTTCACTCTACGTGGGCCCGCTACGGCGATGGGCGCCGGCCTTATGGTCGGCGCCCACCCGAACCGGGTCCGGTCAGAACTTGCCGGGAGTCAAGCCGAGGGTGTTGGTCGGGTCGGCCGGGTCCGGACCGACGACCTGGCCGACGTAGAGCTGCACCTGCGAGCGGAACCGCTCCACCGCGTCCCGGTTGCTCATGAACGCCTGGAACCCGGCCACATCGGTCTGGTGATACGTGGCCAGCGGCCGCAGCCCGGCCGGTGGGGCGACGTCCTTGCGCACCGACCAGGTCCACGGAGCGATCAGCTGCTGCTGGGCCGTCCGCGACGTCAGCCAGCTCAGGAACAGCTTCGCGGCGGCCTTGTGCGGGGCGTTCTTGAAGATCGCACCGTGCTGCACCCAGCTGTTGAACGGGTCGTTCGCCGGGAAGATCATGGTCGCGTTCGGCCTCGGATCGCCCGCCGTGCCGAGCGTCGCCAGGTAGTCCCCGGCCGCCACGGGTCCGGCCGAAAACGGCGTGCCGCGCACGAACTTGGGGTTCTGTGCGACCAGGGAACGCAGCCAGCTCCAACCGTACTTGTCGACGGTCAGCTTGAAGTCGTAAAGGACCGCGTCGTCATCGTTCGGGTACGTGAAGATCAGCTTCTTCTTGAACTCCGGCTTCAGCAGATCGGCCGCGGTGAACGCCGACGGATCCGACCCGGCCGCCTTGGTGTTCACCATGTCGGCGAAAGCGCCGTAGAACACGCCGGTCCAGTAGCCCTGCGCGTCCTTGGCGTTGTCGAAGAGCTCGTCGGAGCCGATGGGCCGGTACTTCAGCAACTGGCCGGCGCTCTTCCAACGGTCGAAGTCGTGCACGGTCTGCAGCACGGCCACGTCAGCCACTTGGTTGTGGGTGGCGATCTGGTGGTCGATCCGAGCGTCGTGGACCTTGCTCAGGTCGGTGACCAGATGGATTTTGACGCCGGGGAACTGCGCGGTGAACGCGTTGGCGATGAAATCCCACTGTCCCGGCTTGTCGCCGCCCATGTAGACGGTCACTTCGCCGCCATCGGCCTCGGCCTGGCGGTAGAGCGCCTGCAACTTCGCCTGCTCGCCCGACGCGCTAGCCGTTGCCTTCGTGCTCGCATCGGCGACGGCGTAGCTCGCGCCTGCCCCCATCGCCACGACGGCCGCCACCAGCGCGGCCCCGGCCTTCCTGGTGATCCTCATGACACCTCCGAAGAGTTTGAGCTCTCAAACATCCGGGTCGACGATAGCCGATTTGTTTGAGAGTACAAACCTTCGGATATGCTGGTGTGATGAGCGACACCCCCTGGCTCTCCGAGGAGGAGATGCGCGCCTGGCTGGCATACATCGACCTCTCAACGCTGCTGGGCGACTACCTGGAGCGGCAGCTGCAACGGGCCGCCGGCCTGTCACACGCGACGTACAACCTGCTCAGCCGGTTGTCCGTGGCCCCCGACCGGTCGCTGCGGATGAGCGACCTCGCCGAGCACCTGAAGGTCACCCGCAGCCGGCTCTCGCACGCACTGTCGGCGCTGGAAAAACGCGGCTGGGCGAGACGCACCGACGACCCGACGGACCAGCGCGGCCAACTCGCCGTGCTCACCGACGAAGGCTTCGCCGTCCTCGCCGCCGCAGCCCCCGGTCACATCGCGGCGGCGCGCCGGGCGATGTTCGACCACCTCACGCCTGACCAGGTCCGCCAGTTCGCAGAGATCGGCGAGGCCATCATCAAGGGTCTCACCCACGAGGACGACTATCAGGCTGAGCTCCCTTGGCGGCGCAGATAGCGCGCACCGGTCTGCCGACTGGGAGAAGGCGATCCTGGAGCGCTCACATGCCGCTGCCGTCCGACGTCGGCGCTGCGCCGGCCGACTGGCTGCGCCACGGTCGTCATCCTTCGACCTGCCGGGAGGTGTTCACTTGCGTCCTGGGTCCGGTGGCGCCGATTAACAAGCGCTGTCAAAACTCATCAACACCTCAAGGCCGGCTGACCCCCGACCGCTGCCAGAACTCATCGACAAGTGCTGTCGCTAGTCATAGACGAAGCCAGGCGGTCTTCTCGTATTGATGGCGAGGCCGCGGGAGTCATGGAGCTGGTTGACACAGCGCTCGATGATGTCGCGCCGGCGCCGACGGGAGGTCTCCCGATCGAATCCTGCTGGTCTGCCACCGCGCCGGCCGCGAGCCGGCCGGAGCTGCCTCGCCAGGGCTAGGGCCCGGGCGGCGGGCCTTCTGGATGCGCATGCCCCGGGGTTCCAGGCCGTGCCACTTGCGTCATCAACGACAAGCCGAGATTCGCGACCACTTCGTCATCAGGCTCGACAAGACGGACAAGCCCTCCGGCGACCAGCCTCTCGTCGATGGCGTCCCGCCAGGTGACACCGCGCGGGACGCGATGACCCTCTCGACCACCGCCGTCGCCCCAGCGCGTCGCGCGCGAGCGACGGGCTGCTCGCTGTGATACAGGGGGACTTGACGGACACAGCACTGAAATAGGCAAGAGATGCCCGGAGTTCGACACTAGGGCCTGTCCGACGGGTCGCGTGACGGACCTGGCGGTGGATCGTCCGCTGGCGGGAGAGAATGCCATGGTGAATACGCCGAGTCCCGGCGACCTGTGATCGCCGGGACTCGGATACTGCGGGGGTCAGGCTTGTGCCTTGTGGATCTTCCAGTCGGCGACGTTGGAGCTGCGGTTGAAGTAGGCGTTGGTGCAGATGTCGTACTTGGCGCCTGAGGCGCTGCTGTGGTTGTTGGTCTCCAGGAAGCCGCCGTTGTCGCCGTAGGTGTTCCAGAGGTGGACTGTGTCACCGAGGCGGACGTTTTGGTCTGCGGGGGTGGAGGTCTGGGCGAAGATCCGCCAGCGTCCGGTTCCCGTTGCGCGGTCCCTGGTCTGGGAGGTGGAGACGTCGAACTTGGCGCCAGCGGTCTTCTGATCGGCGGTGGCGTGGTTATTGGTGTCCAGGTAGCCGCCGTCCCCGCCGTAGAGGTTGCGCAGATAGACCAGGTCGCCGCTGACGACGGGCTGGCCGGCGGCCTTGCCCGAGGCGGAGAGGATTTCCCAGGTGCCGGTGCCTTTGGCCCGGGTGGGAGAGTCGTTGGTCGAGACCGCGTACTTGCCGCCCGTTTCGGCGCTGTGGCCGTTGGTGTCGAGGTAGCCGCCCTGCCAGCCGTTGTAGCCGTTCTGCAGGTGGATCTGGTCGCCGTACTTGAGCTCGTTCGCCATTGAACTTCCCCTCCGTCGGCAGTGCTGCGGGCAGCCCTCAGCCGGGCCCAGGACGTGGGCCAGCAATCAGCGAGGGCATGGGAAAGCATCCCGCGCTCGCCCACATTCCGTACCTGCTTCGCGAACTTGTCCGAAAGGTGCTCCGCACACTTCTAGCCACGAATCAGACATCCGCTTGCGGGTCCGAGGTGAAGGAAAGGATCGCGATCACCTGTTACGCGACAACCTTGGGAGAGGCCGCATGCCCGGCTGATGCCCGAGCGGGTCCTTGAGCCATGTGACCCGTCGGACAGGCCCTAGGCAGTGTCCGATGGGTCTGGTGACTGAGCAGCGTCCGTGTCGTTCAGTCTCTCGTGGGACGGGGTGATCTATCCGACGCAGAGTGGGCTCGGCTGGAGCCGCACCTGCCACAGAACGTCGGGCGGGGCGGGCGGTGGAAGAGCCACCGCAGGGTGATCAACGGCATTCTCTTCCGCCAGCGCACCGGTATCCCATGGCGGGATCTGCCGCCACGGTTCGGGAAGTGGAAAACGGTCTATGACAGGCATCGCCGCTGGTCGGCGGACGGTACTTGGGACAGGATCCTGCAAGCCGTCCAGGCTGACGCCGATGCGGACGGCAGGATCGACTGGACCATGGTCGGTGTTGACTCGACGTCCTGCCGGGCTCACCAGCACGCCGCCGGTGCTCGTGCACGCCCACCAAGCATTCCGGGCCGATGCAGTCGGCCTGCTCAGCACCGCGACGACGAGGCCCTGGGCCGTTCCAGGGGCGGCCTGACCTGCAAGATCCATCTGGCCAGCGACGGGGGCCGACGCCCCCTCGCATTCGTGACCACGCCAGGGCAGTGGGGTGATGCCCCGCAGCTGATACCCGTGCTCGAACGCATCCGTGTCCCCCGCCCTGGCGGAGGACACCCGCGCATGCGGCCCGGCCATGTCGGTGGCGACAAGGCGTACAGCTCCCGCCGCAACCGGAGCTACCTACGACGTCGCCACGTCAGGCACACCATCCCCGAACGCAAAGACCAACGGGCCAACCGCCAGCGCCGAGGCAGCGCAGGCGGCCGGCCCACCGGATTCGACAAAACGATGTACAAGCGCCGCAACGAGGTAGAACGAACGATCAACCAGCTCAAGAGCTTCCGCGCGGTGGCGACCCGCTTCGACAAGCGGGCCTACACCTTCCACGGCACCGTCACCGTCGCCGCTGTCCGGCTATGGCTCCGCCAGTGACCACCTGGCAGTCACGGCTTCAGCAACTCCGGTAGGCACCCGGGGAGGCTGGTGAGAAGCTCCATGGGCTTGCTCAACGAACCCATCACACAGGTCAAGGCGCCTCCGATATTCCTGGGTGCGACGGAGGGCGCAGGGGCGGCACTAGCAGGGGCGACCAGCACCCCGAGGAACACGATGGCTCCAACGGCAACAGCAACGGTGCGACGCATGAACTCCCCTTCATTTAAGGGATCTTGATTGAGCTATGCCTTTCCACGGGCGCCGATCTGCACGCACCGTATGCCCCATGTGGGTTTGCTGTATCGATCCACCATCCATTTGTTCCAAGGTGCCACGCGCCCAGAGACACGCGCTCCTTACCCCCGGACACACAGGCGAGTCTTGCCACTTGACCCGTCGGACACGCCCTAGATCCAAAGCTCCCTGCAGCCGGAACCCGCAGCAGACCTCCGATCAGACTGATTACCCGTCATTTCCCTGGACAGTGCAGTCTTTCGATCAGAATCTGGACGGAAACGACGACTTGCAGATGTGCGACGTACGTGACCCGCCGCGAACAAACTGTGTGATGTTCTGTGGCCACCGATCAGCATTCCGGTACGAATCAAACCCATAGAGCGCGATACCTACCGGTAGTTCGTTGAACTAGTCGGTAGGTGGGGTTGACGGCTGAGTGGGTCGATCGTACTGCGGTTGGGGTGTCGAGTTTCGGGGGCGAGGATGACCGAGCGACGTCCGTGTCCGCCGGCGCCGAGGCCGTTGGAGGAGTACGGCGGCAACCTTCTCGTCTTCTGCGGCAACTAGGAGCCGGAAGGCCGACTCGAACTACCGGATGGACGGGCATGAGGGCAACGAAGCACGCCGCGCCGCAACCGTGGCGCAGGCGCGGAATGGTCACGGGTATTCCCTTGGCGCTGCTCGTCGCCGCCGTGCAGCCGGACGTCGCGCAGCCGACCGGCGTCCGGTTCGCCCGGCCTTGACCAGCCCGCCGGCCGGCCTGCACCGCCCCGCAACCATGCACGACCGCCGTTCGCATCCCGGGCTGGGCACTGTTAGGCTGCGCCCCCCGTTGTTGAACACGCAACTAACGCGCACATCATGGCAAGGAGAGGGCGACCGGGGGATGGTCCTCGATGACGCGTCCGCGGAGTTCCACGAATTCTTCGAACGCCACTATGCCGAGCTCGCCCGTCTGGCATACCTACTGACCGGCGAGACCGATGCGGCGGACGACCTCGCGGCGGATGCCCTGGTCGCCCTGTGGCAGCGCTGGGACCGGTTGCGGCAGGCCGACCACCCGCTCGCCTACGCCCGCGGTGTGGTGGCCAACCTGGCGCGGGGGCGCATCCGCAGCGCGGTGCGGGAGCGACGCCGGATCACACTGTTCTGGTCCCGCAGCCCCGAGAAGGTGGAGGGGCCCGACATGGCGGCCGTGCTGGACGTCCGCGCGGCGCTCGCCCGGCTGCCATTCCGCAAGCGCGCCTGCGTGGTGCTCCGACACGCCCTCGACCTGTCGGAGAAGGAGACGGCGGCAGCGCTGGGCATATCGGTCGGAACGGTGAAGAGCCAGACCTCGAAGGGAATGGCCGAGCTGGAAAAGCTACTGGGCGCACACGCGGCCGGGGACCTGGTGCCAGGGAGGAGGAACCGGTGAACAAGGAAATCGACCGTCGGCTGCGCGAGGCCGCCGAGGCCCACCGGCCCGACCGCGCGCGGATGCTGGCCCGGGTGGAACGCGGCATGGCCGGCCCCGCCGTCCGTCACCGCGCGCGACCGTTCGCCCGGTCCGGGACCAGGGTCGCCCTCGCCGGGCTCGCCGCCAGCGGCATCCTGACGACCGGCGGCCTCGCCGTCGCCGCCATCGTCGCGACCCCGGCGCCGTCGCCCACCGTGACCACGCCTGCCACCCCGTCCCCGACCGTCAGCTTCCCGCACCCGACATCGGCCCGCCCCACCCCTGTCGCGCCGCCCCCGGCCACCACCCCGGGCAGCTCGCGCCCGACTCCGCCGGCCACCAGTCCCTCGCCGACCGCCGGCGAGAACCAGGACGGGCCGCTGTGGTCGGCCGGCTCGCTGAATTCGAAGAGCACTGTCTACTGGACGCAGAGCGACCTCGTCCTCAAGACGACGCAGCCGCTCACCTCGCTCACGGTCGAGATCCGGATCGTGCAGACCGGCGGAGCGAAGAGCACCGGCACCTGGCAGACCCTGCCGAGTGATAACTTCACCGTCACCGTCCAGGAGGCCGGCGGCGCGCTGGTCTACCGCTGGGTCCTCAAGCCGGGCCTGACCGTGCCGGCCGGGGACCATGAGTTCGCCGCGCAGTTCAACAACGGCGGCGCAGGCGAGCGCAGTGCCGCGGGCGACGGCTACCGCGTCGACGCACAGGGTACGGGCGGCTCCGCATCGGTCCGGGGAGGGTTCGTCCCGACGCGGTGAACGCGGCTGTGCGGCAGGGCGACGGCGCCGGCCGTGAGAATGCTTGCCTCGATCGCGGCAACCTTTGTGTGCGTGGCGGCAACTGGCGGGTGACCGGGACCGGATCAAGCCCCGCTGTGCAGAAGGACATGTCGTTGTCAGATAAGAACCGTTCTCATCGTCGCCGTCCGGCGACCCCCGCGTGATCGCCGCCTCCGTGGTCCTCGCCGCTGCGGGCGCCGCCGTACCACTGGTCGCCCTGGCCGCACGCACGCCGGAGGCCGCCGCACCGGCCACGGCCGCCGACGCGGCGGCCGGCAGCGGCCGTTACTTCGGCACGGCAGTGGCCGGGGGCAGGCTCGGCGACTCCACGTACTCCACCATTCTCGACCGGGAATTCAAGATGATCACCCGGAGAACGAAATGAAGTGGGACGCCAAGCCCTCCCGCGGGTCGTTCACCGTCGCCGCCGCCGACTCGATCGTCAGCCACGCCTTCGCGCACGGCCAGAAGATGCGCGGCCACACCCTGGTGTGGCACTCCCAGCTGCCCGGCTGGGTCAAGTCCATCACCGACGCGGGAACCCTGCGCACGGTGATGAAGAACCACATCACCACCGTGATGAACCGCTACAAGGGCAAGG
>NZ_JAQMYP010000074.1 GCF_028369295.1 Streptomyces sp. HD | reverse complement strand
GGTCAGGTTTTTTTTTTAATTTGGGGCGGGCCCCCGCCCCCCCCCCCCCCCGCCGCCACCCGGACGACCGCCGCCACCGGGGCCGCGACCGCCGCCGCCGGGACCACGACCGCCGGGACCGCCGCCACCGGGGCGGGGACCGGCAGCGGGACGCTGCGGCATCATGCCGGGGTTCGGACGGGGGCCGCCGCCGGGACGGGGACCGCCGCCCTGCGGGCGGGGCATGCCGCCCGGGGTGGGACGGGCACCGCCCGGAGCCTGCGGACGGGGACCGCCCGACGCGCCCTGGGGACGGGGACCGCCCTGGCCCTGCGGACGCGGGGCGCCGCCGGGACGCTCACCGGGGCCACCCGGGCCACCGGGACGCGGGGCACCGCCCGGACGGGGCGCCTGCGGGCGCGCCATGCCGGTGGAGCCACCGGAGGTGAAGGGGTTGTTGCCCGGACGGGGACCGGCCGGACGGGCACCGGGACGCGGGGCCCCGCCACCCGGACGCTGAGCGCCGGGACGGTCGCCGCGGTCACCACGGCCCTGACCACCCTGACCGGGGCCACCCGGACGGGGAGCACCCGGACGCGGCGCCTGGCCACCGGGGCGCGGGGCGCCCGGACGCGGGCCGGAGCCCTGACCCTGAGACGCGGCCGGGGCGGCGGGAGCCGCCGGGGGTGCCGTGAACTCGGGCGTCGTCGGAGCCGGGGACGCCGGGGCGGGCCGCGGCGCGGGCTTCGGACCCGGGGTCGGACGGGGGCCGGGAGCGGCCGGTGCGGCGGGAGCCGCGGGCTTCTCTGCGGCGGCCGGCTTGGGGGCCGGCGGGCGCGGGGCGGCCGGACGGGCTGCCTGCGCCGGGGAGGGGGCTGCCGGACGTGCCGGGGCAGCCTTGCGGGCGGGGGCGGGCTTGCCGCCTCCGCTGCCCTGCTGGAGGGCGTCCGTCAGCTTACGGACGACGGGCGCTTCGATGGTCGAAGACGCCGAACGGACGAATTCACCGAGTTCTTGGAGCTTGGCCATGACGACCTTGCTCTCAACCCCGAACTCCTTGGCGAGTTCGTATACCCGGACCTTAGCCACTTCGCTCCTTTTAGGTCCGGTTGCGTCCGGACCGTCGCTACTTCATGGGCGTACTCATCGCGTGCTCATCGAGTGCTCATCGCAATCTCGACCTACTTCCAACTCGCGGGGTACCAGGGCCGCGCGGGGGTTCCGCGCAACGCTTCTTACGGTGTTGCCTGATCAGCAACTGTTCTCTGCTCGACGTGCCGGCGCAACGCCTTTGTGTCGAGCGCTCCCGGGGCGCGCAACGCCCGCGTGAACGCCCGGCGGCGTACCGCCTGGTCGAGACAGACCAGGGCGGGGTGTACATACGCACCCCGGCCGGGCAGCGTACCGCTTGGATCAGGGACGCACTCGTCCTTGATCGCCACGATCCGCAGCAGATCAGTCTTGGCCGCTCGCTCCCGACACCCCAGACAGGTGCGTTCAGGGCATGCGCGGGCGCGTGTCCGGCCAGACACTCTTAAGTCTACCTCCCCGTACCGACCTCACCCCTTTGGGGCAGGATTCGAACAGTTGCCGGGCGATAACCTGACGTGATCTAAGCGGCCTGCGGCTTGGATCTATTCCCCGGCCTGCTCGATGTCCGGGCGGATGTCGATCCGCCAGCCGGTCAGCCGGGCCGCAAGCCGGGCATTCTGCCCTTCCTTGCCGATCGCCAGTGACAGCTGGTAGTCGGGCACGGTCACCCGCGCGGAACGGGCCGCCATGTCCACGACCTCCACCTTGGAGACCCGCGCCGGGGACAGCGCGTTCGCCACCATCTCGGCCGGGTCGTCCGACCAGTCGACGATGTCGATCTTCTCGCCGTTCAGCTCGCCCATGACATTGCGCACCCGGCCGCCCATGGGGCCGATGCAGGCGCCCTTGGCGTTCAGACCGGAACGGGTGGACCGTACGGCGATCTTGGTGCGGTGGCCGGCCTCGCGGGCGATGGCGGCGATCTCGACGGACCCGTCGGCGATCTCCGGCACCTCCAGTGCGAAGAGCTTCTTCACCAGATTGGGGTGCGTGCGCGACAGGGTGACGGACGGGCCGCGGACGCCCTTCGCCACTCGGACGACGTACGAGCGGAGCCGCATGCCGTGCGGATACGTCTCGCCCGGGACCTGCTCCTGCACCGGCAGGATGGCCTCCAGCTTGCCGATGTCCACGAGGACGTTCTTCGGGTCGCGGCCCTGCTGGACCACGCCGGTGACGATGTCGCCCTCGCGGCCGGCGTACTCGCCGAGCGTCGCGTCGTCCTCGGCGTCGCGCAGCCGCTGCAGGATGACCTGCTTGGCGGTGGTGGCGGCGATACGGCCGAAGTCGGACGGGGTGTCGTCGAACTCCCGGGGTTCCTGGCCCTCTTCGAGGTCCTCGGGGTCTTCCTTCGCCCACACGACCACGTGCCCGGAGTCCCGGTCGAGCTTCACGCGCGCGTGGCGGTGGCTTCCCTCGGTGCGGTGGTAGGCGATGAGGAGGGCCGACTCGATCGCCTCGACCAACAGGTCGAAGGAGATCTCCTTCTCCCGTACCAAGCCCCGCAGGGCACTCATGTCGATGTCCACGGCTACGCCTCCTCTTCCTTCTCGTTCTTGCTGTCCTTGCGGTTGAACTCGACCTGCACGCGCGCCTTGTCGATGTCCGTGAACCCGAGTCTGCGGGAGGTGGCCTTGCGGCCCTTCACTCCGGGCACTTCGAGGTCGAGGCCGTCGTCGTCGACCTTCAGGATGCGGGCCACCAGTTCGCCGCCCTCGGCCAGCTGGAACTTCACCAGCCGGTCGACGGCGCGCACATAGTGCCGGTGCTCCTTGAGGGGGCGCTCGGCGCCCGGGGTGCCGACCTCAAGGGTGTACTCGCCCTCGCCCATCGCGTCCGTCTCGTCGAGCTTCGCCGAGAGCGCACGGCTCACATCGGCGATCTGGTCCAGGTCCGCCCCGGTGTCGGAGTCGACGACGACACGCAGCACGCGCTTGCGTCCGACGGAGTCCACTGCGATCTCTTCGAGATCGAGGCCCTCTGAGCTGACGAGCGGTTCCAGTAGTTCTCGCAGCCTCTCGCTCTGGGTGGTGCTCATCCGGGTGACTCCTCGGCCGCGTGTGCTGTTGTGGGATGGGTCGCGTGTCTGGTCAAAGGGTATCCGGTCGCAGAGTGTGTTGCCGTCCACCTGCATGCGAACGGCGCCGATGAGTGGTGTCGTCCGGTTGCGCGGGTACCGTGATCACGGGCCTGCGGCCCGCCGAGTTCCGCAGCTGTTCCGCGGCTGCTTCCGTAACTGCTTTCGTACGAGTTCCCCGAGGACGTCTGCCGTGCCGTACCCCCCGCCGCCGCGCTCCCCCTCGGGGCCGCGCAGAAGAACCCTGCTCGCCTCGGCCGCCGGGGCCGGCCTGCTGGTGGGCTGCTCCTCCGGGGCCGAGAACTCCAGGGACTCTGCCGGCGGCACGAGAGGCAGCCTGTCGCTCACCGAGCGGGCACGCGCGCGTGCGGCCCGGGACAGCGAGGGCCTGGTCGAGCGGTACGACGCGGTGCTCGCCGTCCATCCGGCGCTGGCGGCGCTGGTGGGGCCGTTGCGGGCGGAGGCCGTACGCCATGCGGAGGCATTCGGCGGAGGGTCTTCGGGAACCCCCGGCACCCCCGGAAACGCCGGCACGTCCGACGGCTCTTCCACGTCGTCCCAGGCGCCGGATGCCGCGACGGCGTCGCCATCGCCCTCCCCGTCGTCCGCGGGGTCCGTTCCCTCGAACGAGCGGGACGCCGTGGCCGAACTCGCCGCGGCCGAGCGGGCGCTCGCGGACCGGCGGGCGAAGGCGCTGCTCGACTTGCCGGGCGAACTGGCGCGGCTGCTGGCCTCCGTGGCGGCGGCCGGAGCGGCGCACGCGTACCTGCTGACGGAGGGGGCCAGGTGAGCGAGGCGAAGAAGCAGCGACTGACGGCTGTCCAGGCGGCGCTCGCCGCCGAGCACGCTTCGGTGTACGGGTACGGCGTCGTCGGCGGCCGGATCCGTGCGGAGCGGCGTTCGGAAGCGCGCGCGGCGTACGACGCGCACCGGGCGCGGCGGGACGCGCTGGCGCGCGAGGTACGCGATCTGGGCGCCGAGCCGGTCGCCGCGAGCGCCGCGTACGCGCTGCCGTTCCCGGTGCCGGACTCGGACGCGGCCGTCCTGCTCGCCGCCGAACTGGAGGACAGGGTGGCCGGGGTGTACTGCGACCTGGTGCGGGCAGCCGAGGGTGAGCTGCGGGGCCGGGCCGCCGAGGCGGTACGGGAGGCGGCGGTGCGGGCGGTGCGCTGGCGGGGCGAGAGCGTAGCCTTCCCTGGGCTCGCCGAGCGGGCGGGCACCGCGTCGGCATCGGTGGCGCCCAGCGCGTGACACCGACCGCAGAGCACGTACGGGCCGTACGGGCAATACGGGCAATATGGGCAGTATGGGAAGGGAACGGACTCTCGCATGGCTTTCGAACCGCCGCAGCGTCTGGTCAGGGCGCTCGGTGAGACGGCACCGGACGGTGACGACTGGTTGGAGAAGCTGCCGGAGGCGGCCCACCAGGCCGTCGCGCTACGCGAGTTGACCGTTGAGCGGGTGCAGGTGCCCGGCGGGCGCAGCAGCCTGGTGGTGTTGGTGCGGCGCGCGGACAGTACGCCCGCCGTGCTCAAGCTGGCCCCGCCCCGGTTCCGTCCGGAGAGCGAGCGGGCCGCGCTCGCGCACTGGGGTGGCCTGGGCGCCGTACAGCTTCTCGAACCGTTGGTGACCGAGGGTGTGCTGTTGCTGGAGCGGCTGCGTCCGGATCTGTCGGTGCGGTCGTTGCCGGAGGCGAAGGCGTTGCTGGAGGCGGCGGGGACGTTGCGGCGGCTGTGGGTGGAGCCGCCTGGTGGCGACGACGCGCATGTCTTCGAGACGGTGGCCGAGCGGACGGGGCGGCAGGCGGAGGCGATGCGGGTCACTGCGTCGGCGGAAGCCGAGGTTGCGGTGCTGGTCGATGCCGCGCTCGCTGCACGCGCGGAGCTGTTGGCTGCGCCACCTGAGCAGCGGTTGCTGCACGGGACGTTTCGGCAGAGCAAGGTGCTGGCGGGTGAGCGGGTGCCGTGGCTGGCGGTGGGGCCTGATCCGGTGGTCGGGGAGTGTGCGTTCGATCTGGCTCGGCTCGTGCGGGATCGGGTGGAGGACCTGATCGCCTCGCCTTCGGGGGCGGCGACCACGCGGCGGCGGGTGAAGCGGTTGGCGGAGTCGCTGGACGTGGATCAGGAGCGGTTGCGGGGGTGGACGTTGTTCCGGGCCGTGGAGTCCGGGGTGCGGGCGCTTCGGGTTGGGCGGCCGAAGGATGCCGAGTTGTTGCTGGAATTTGCCGGGTGGCTTTGAGGGGTTGTGTTCTGTCTGCGGGTGAGTGGGGGCTTGTCGCGCAGTTCCCCGCGCCCCTTCAGGGGGTTCCGCTCACCGCCAGTTTCAGAGCAAGGACCGGATGTCGGCGTCCGGCTGCATCACGCCGGTCTGGTACGCGAGACCGTACGCAAGACCGCTCCCCTCCGTAGGGACGCTGTGTCACGTCCTACGGTCGGGGAGCGGTCCGAGAAAAGCCTGTGAGGCCACTTTGGCCCCACGGAGAGCTTCCTGAAGGGTTCCGTTACGCCGTCAGGCGCGCGATCGCCTCGTCCACCGTGAGCTCCTCGCGCTCGCCGGTCCTGCGGTCCTTGAGCTCGACGACGCCCTCGGCCGCGCGCCGCCCGGCCACCAGGATCTGCGGTACGCCGATCAACTCGGAGTCGGTGAACTTCACGCCCGGCGAGACACCCGCCCGGTCGTCGCACAGGACGCGCAGACCGGCTGCCGACAGCTTCTCGGAGACGTCGAGGGCGAGTTCGGTCTGCAGCGCCTTGCCGGCGGCGACCACGTGCACGTCGGCCGGGGCGACCTCGGCGGGCCAGCACAGGCCCTTGTCGTCGGCGGTCTGCTCGGCGAGGGCCGCGACGGCGCGGGAGACGCCGATGCCGTAGGAGCCCATGGTGACGCGGACCGGCTTGCCGTTCTGGCCGAGAACGTCGAGCTTCAGCGCGTCCGCGTACTTGCGGCCCAGCTGGAAGATGTGGCCGATCTCGATGGCACGGTCCAGCTTGAGGCCGGTGCCGCAGTTCGGGCAGGGGTCGCCCTCCTGCACGACGACGACGTCGACGTACTCGTCGACCTCGAAGTCACGGCCCGCGACGACGTACTTCGCGTGCATGCCCTCCTTGTTGGCACCGGTGATCCAGGAGGTGCCGGGGGCCACGCGCGGGTCGGCGAGGTACTTGACCTTCTCCCCCAGGCCCTGCGGGCCGACGTAGCCGCGCACCAGCTCCCGGTTCTCCGCGAAGTCCGCCTCGGTGACCATCTCGACGACGGCCGGGGCGAAGTGCGCCTCGACCTTGTCCATGTCGACCTCGCGGTCGCCGGGGACACCGACGGCGACGATCTCGCCGTCGACCTTGACGAGGAGGTTCTTCAGGGTGTCGGAGGCCTGGACGCCGAGGTGGGCGGCGAGGGTCTCGATGGTCGGGGTGTCGGGGGTCGGGATCTCTTCGAGGGCGGGTACGTCCGCCGCATCCACGGCCTTGAGCTCGTACGAGATCGCCTCGGTGTTGGCCGCGAAGTCGCAGTTCGGACAGTCCGCGAAGGTGTCCTCGCCGGCGCCGGCCGGGGCGAGGAACTCCTCCGACTTGGAGCCGCCCATCGCACCGGCGGTCGCGGCGCAGATGCGGTAGTCGAGGCCGAGGCGCTCGAAGACGCGCTGGTAGGCCTGGCGGTGCAGGGCGTAGGACCGGGCGAGGCCCTCGTCCTCCGTGTCGAAGGAGTAGGAGTCCTTCATCAGGAACTCGCGGCCGCGCAGGATGCCGGCCCGGGGGCGGGCCTCGTCGCGGTACTTGTGCTGGATCTGGTAGAGGATGACCGGCAGGTCCTTGTAGGAGGACGCCTGGTCCTTCACCAGCAGGGTGAAGATCTCCTCGTGGGTCGGGCCGAGCAGGTAGTCGCCGCCCTTGCGGTCCTGGAGGCGGAACAGCTCGGCGCCGTACTCGTCCCAGCGGCCGGTCGCCTCGTACGGCTCGCGCGGCAGCAGGGCGGGGAGCAGCACCTCCTGGGCGCCGATGGCGTCCATCTCCTCGCGGACGATGCGCTCCACGTTGGCGAGGACCCGCTTGCCGAGGGGCAGCCAGGACCAGATGCCGGCCGCCGTGCGGCGGACGTAGCCGGCCCGGACGAGCAGTTTGTGGCTGAGGACCTCGGCGTCCGCCGGGTCATCGCGCAGCGTCTTGGCCATCAACTGGGACATGCGCTGGACCGGTGCGTTCGCCATCGTTCTCGTACTCCTGCCGGGTTTGGGTTATGGCAGGAGGTTAGCCGGGTGGTACGGGGCGGCGGAAATCGATTGGCGGCCGGGCAGCGCCTATCCGCGGCGCAGCGGGAGCGGTGCGCCCATCACGGCGTACGGCTTCGGGGCGCTGGGGAACAGGACCTGGCGGGCGAGGTCCTGGTAGCCGAGGGAGCGGTAGAGGCCGCGGGCCGGGCTGTCGACGTCGATCGCCGAGAGGATCGAGCGGGGTTCGGCGGCGCCGTCGGTGATCGTGGTGATCAGGGAGCGGCCGAGGCCCCGGTTCTGGTAGCCGGGGTGGACGTGGAGTTCGGTGATGACGAAGGAGTCGTCGAGCCAGGCGTCGTGGCCCTGGGCCCGCAGGTACGGCTCGACGACGGTGGACCACCAGTGGGTGCGGTCGTTGGGCATGCCGTAGACGAATCCGACGAGCATGCCGCCGGTGGTCGCGCCGAGGGCTCTCGCTCCCGGGTAGGTCATGTGGCGCAGGACGATCTGGCGGCGTACGGCTACCTCGTCGGGACCGAGGCCGAATGCCACGGCTTGGACGGCCAGGGCCTCGTCCACGCGGGCCGAGAGGTCAAGGCGGCCGATCACGATGTCGTCTGGCCGCAGGCGGTGTCCGTGACCGGGAAGGCGCATGTGGGGAGCCTACAGGGGGGGTCCGGGTCAGAAGAGGATGCTCATGAAGGCGCCGACCTCCTGGAATCCCACCCTGGTGTACGTCCTTCTCGCCGCCGTGTTGAAGTCGTTGACGTACAGGCTCACCACCGGGGCCACGTCCGCCAGGGCGTAGCGCAGTACGGCTGCCATGCCGGGCGCCGCCAGGCCCTGGCCGCGGTATTCGGGGGCCACCCAGACGCCCTGGATCTGGCAGGCGCGGTCGGTGGCGGCGCCGATCTCGGCCTTGAAGGCGACCTTGCCGTCCTGGTCGAGGCGGGCGAAGGAGCGGCCGGATCCGACGAGTTCGGCGACGCGGGCCTGGTAGAGCAGGCCGCCGTCGCCGGCCATGGGCGATACGCCGACCTCTTCGGTGAACATCGCCACGCAGGCCGGCATGATCGTGTCCATCTCGTCCTTGCGGATGCGGCGGACGTACGGATCAGGGGTGATGTCGGCCGGCATGCGGTCGGTGACCATGAGGGGCTGGTGGGCGCGGACCTCGCGGGCCGGGCCCCAGCCGGGTTCCAGCAGGCGCCACAGCTGGGCGGTGGATTCGGCGGGGCCGACGATGGAGGAGCAGCGCCGGCCCGCGCGCCTGGCCCGGTCGGCGAAGGCCCGCACCGCTCGCGGGGTCGCGCAGATCGGGACGAGGTTGGCGCCCGCGTAGCACAGGGACGTGAGCATGCCGCCCTCGTACCAGCCCCACATCTCGCCGCCGAGGCGCCAGGGGTCGAGACCGGCGATCTGGACCCGGGACGTCACGAAGGCGTTCGCGACCGGCTCGCGGTCGAGGACGGCGAGCGCGGCGTCCAGGTCGCTCGGTTCGAGCACCCGTGAGGTGGTCTGGGTCAACAAGTGCGGGGGCCCTCCGGGGGAACTGCTGGTCTCCGCACTGTACCTGTGGAAGCTGAGGCACGCCGCCCTGTGGCTGCGCCGCTGGGCCGGGCGACTGTCGGCTCGGGCCGCTGGGAGGGTTCGCGGCTGCGGGTAGTGGGGGCTGGTCGCGCCCACGCGGCGGAGCCGCATGTCGACAACTGCCCCGCACCCCTTGGGGGCCTGCGGCCCACCACCAGCCCGTCCGGCGTTCGAGGACGGGGCCGGTCAGGCCGAAGTGGGGGTCCGGGGGCGGCAGCCCCCCGGGGACGGGACGGGCAGGGGCGGCGGGGGCGAACCCTTCTCAGCCCGCCACCGCGACCGACGGCTCGCCGCTTGCCACCCCGTCCGCCTCCATCTGCTCGGCGATCTTCATCGCCTCCTCGATGAGGGTCTCCACGATCTTGGACTCGGGGACGGTCTTGATGACCTCGCCCTTGACGAAGATCTGCCCCTTGCCGTTGCCGGAGGCGACGCCGAGGTCGGCCTCGCGGGCCTCGCCGGGGCCGTTCACGACACAGCCCATGACGGCGACGCGGAGCGGGACCTCCATGCCGGTCAGGCCCGCCGTGACCTCCTCGGCCAGCTTGTAGACGTCGACCTGGGCACGGCCGCAGGACGGGCAGGAGACGATCTCCAGGCCGCGCTGCTTGAGGTTCAGGGACTCCAGGATCTGGTTGCCGACCTTGACCTCCTCCACGGGCGGCGCGGAGAGGGAGACGCGGATCGTGTCACCGATGCCCTGAGAGAGGAGGGCGCCGAAGGCGACCGCGCTCTTGATCGTGCCCTGGAACGCCGGGCCCGCCTCGGTCACGCCGAGGTGCAGGGGGTAGTCGCACTGTTCGGCGAGCAGCTGGTAGGCCCTGACCATCACGACCGGGTCGTTGTGCTTGACGGAGATCTTGATGTCCCGGAAGTCGTGCTCCTCGAAGAGCGACGCCTCCCACAGGGCCGACTCGACCAGTGCCTCGGGCGTCGCCTTGCCGTACTTCTGGAGCAGGCGCCGGTCCAGCGAACCCGCGTTGACGCCGATGCGGATCGGGGTGCCGTGGTCGTTGGCGGCCCGCGCGATCTCCTTGACCTTGTCGTCGAACTGCTTGATGTTGCCGGGGTTGACGCGGACCGCGGCGCAGCCGGCCTCGATGGCCGCGAAGACGTACTTCGGCTGGAAGTGGATGTCCGCGATCACCGGGATCTGGGACTTGCGGGCGATGGTCGCCAGGGCGTCGGCGTCGTCCTGCGTGGGGCACGCCACCCGCACGATCTGGCAGCCGGAGGCCGTGAGCTCGGCGATCTGCTGGAGGGTGGCGCCGATGTCCGACGTACGCGTCGTCGTCATGGACTGGACCGAGACCGGCGCGTCCCCGCCGACCGCCACGGATCCGACCTGGATCTGACGGCTTTGCCGGCGCTCGGCGAGCTTGGTCGGAACGGACGGCATGCCGAGAGAAATCGCAGTCATCTGCTGTGCAACCCCAAGTCGTGGATCAAGGTCCGGTCCCGTCAGCAGCGGGCTCCAGGCTTCGAGATTACGGCACAGGGCCTCAGCCCAGCACTCCCCCACCTCGAACCCACTCGGCGGGGGGACCCCCATCGCCCTGTAAACCCACTCAATGGAAGGCGGCCCGGGATATATGATCCCGGGCCGCCTCGAACACCGTGTGACTAGGAGATTCTGACCGGGTTAACGACGTCCGCGACCAGCACGAGCAGCGTGAAGCAGATGAAGATCCCGGCGACCACGTAAGCCACCGGCATGAGCTTCGCCACGTCGAACGGACCCGGGTCCGGGCGGCGCAGCACCTTGGCAAGGTTGCGGCGCAGCGCCTCCCACAGGGCGCCCGCGATATGGCCGCCGTCGAGCGGCAGCAGCGGGAGCATGTTGAAGAGGAAGAGCGAGAGGTTGAAGCCGGCCAGCAGGAAGACGAACGTCGCCAGTTGCTGCGAGGCCGGGATGTCCAGTGTCGCGATCTCGCCGCTGACCCTCGCCGCGCCGACGATGCCCATCGGGGAGTCCGGCTCGCGCTCGCCGTCACCGAACGCCGCGTCCCACAGGGCGGGGATCTTCGAGGGCAGGGCCACCAGGGAGTCGACGGCGTCGCCGACCCGGTCGGTCATCCAGCTGACCGAGTCGCCGAAGTCCTGTTTGACGACGCCGGTGGCCGAGCTGAAGCCGAGGAAGCCGGCCTTGACGTACTCGCCCTCGACATAGGCTCCGCCGGCGTCCTTCTTCACCACCCGGTTGGTGGCGATCTTCGCCTCCAGGGTCACCTGCTCACCCTTGCGGTCGACGACGATCGGCACCTGCTTGCCGGCGCTGTCGCGGATGAGGTCGGAGAGGGTGTTCCAGTCGTCGGTCCGGACCCCGGCGAAGGAGACGATCTTGTCGCCGGCCTTCATGCCCGCGGCCGCGGCCGGGGACTGGGGGTCGGACGCCTTGCACTCGTCGCGGTTCTCGGTCTGCGCGATGACGCACGGGGAGACCGAACTCACGGTGGTGGTCTGCTGCTGTATGCCGAAGCCCATCAGCACGGTGAGGAACAGGCCAAACGCGAGGACCAGGTTCATGAAGGGGCCCGCGAACATCACGATCACGCGCTTCCAGGGCTTGCGCGTGTAGAAGAGGCGGGTCTCGTCACCCGGCTTGAGCTCCTCGAACGCGGCCGAGCGGGCGTCCTCGATCATGCCGCGCCAGGGCGAGGTGGAGCGGGCCTCCAGCTTGCCGTCGGGGCCGGGCGGGAACATGCCGATCATGCGGATGTAGCCGCCGAACGGGATCGCCTTGACGCCGTACTCGGTGTCCCCCTTCTTCCGCGACCAGATCGTCGGGCCGAAGCCGACCATGTACTGCGGCACGCGGATGCCGAACAGCTTGGCCGTGGACAGGTGGCCCAGCTCGTGCCATGCGATCGAGGCGAGCAGCCCGACCGCGAACAGCACTATGCCGAGGATGAACATCAGGGTCGTCATGCACGGGCCTCCGCCGTGTGTGCAGCCAGTTCCCGGGCCCGCCTGCGTGCCCAGGTCTCCGCTTCGAGGACGTCCGCGACGGTCAGGGAAGTTCCCGCACGGGGCGTGCCGTGCTCCTCCACCACCCGTGTCACGGTCTCCATGATCCCGTTGAACGGCAGCGCGCCGGCCCGGAAGGCCTCGACGCACTCCTCGTTGGCCGCATTGAACACCGCGGGTGCCGTGCCCGCGAGCTCACCCACCCGACGGGCCAGGTCGACCGACGGGAACGCGTCGTTGTCGAGCGGGAAGAACTCCCAGGTCGACGCCTTGCTCCAGTCGAACGTGGGCGCGGCGTCGGGGATGCGCTCCGGCCAGCCGAGGCCGATGGCGATCGGTCCGCGCATGTCGGGGGGCGTCGCCTGGGCGATCGTGGATCCGTCCGTGAACTCAACCATCGAGTGAACATACGACTGGGGATGCACGACCACCTCAATGCGGTCGAAGGAAATGTCGTAGAGCAGATGCGCCTCGATGACCTCCAGCCCCTTGTTGACGAGGGTCGCGGAGTTGATCGTGATGACCGGGCCCATGGCCCAGGTGGGGTGCGCGAGGGCGTCCTCGACGGTCACGTTCGCCAGCTCGGACTTCGTACGGCCGCGGAAGGGGCCGCCGGAGGCGGTCACCACGAGTTTGCGCACGTCCGCGCGCGAGCCGGACGCCAGCGCCTGGAACAGGGCAGCGTGCTCGGAGTCGACCGGGATGATCTGCCCGGGCTTGGCGAGCGCCTTGACCAGCGGGCCGCCGACGATCAGGGACTCCTTGTTGGCGAGCGCGAGGGTGCGGCCCGCCTCCAGGGCGGCGAGGGTGGGCGCGAGGCCGATGGAGCCGGTGATGCCGTTGAGGACGGTGTGGCAGTCGGAGGCGGCGACCTGGGTGGCCGCGTCGGGGCCGGCCAGGATCTCGGGGAGCGGCTCCCCCGTGCCGTACTGGGCCGTCAGGGCCTCACGCAGCGCCGGTACGACGTCCTCGCGGGCGACCGCGACGGTCCGTGCCTTCAGCCGGT
Source organism: Streptomyces sp. HD (assembly GCF_028369295.1). GTDB lineage: Bacteria > Actinomycetota > Actinomycetes > Streptomycetales > Streptomycetaceae > Streptomyces. Next base: position 26,188 of record NZ_JAQMYP010000074.1, on the reverse strand, counting down.
ACGCCTGCTCGGCGAGGAGGGCGACCCGGCCGCCGTTGGCGGACAGGGCGGTGACCCGGAACCGGTCGGGATTGCGCAGCACGAGATCGATGGCCTGGGTGCCGATCGAGCCGGTGGAGCCGAGGATCACCACGTCCTTGGGGCCGTCGCCCGCAACAGGGTCGTAGACGAGATGCGGGTCGGCGAGAGGGGCTGGACTGTCGCTCATCCCCCCATTGTGGCCGCAACGGCCGACGGGCAGGACAGGGCGTCCCCGTCGGCGGGTAACAGGATGGTGAGGGGTCACTGCGGGCAGTGACCCCTCGGGGTGTCCGTCACCTGATCGGACGGTGCACGTTCTCCCGCTCGCTCGGGCCCGGGGTCGCGTCCGCGATCCACACGCCGCCGTCGTCCGAGGGGTCGACGATGCCCTGCTCCAGCCACTCGTACGTGCCCGACATCACGCCCTTGACCACCTTGCGGTCGAGGTCGTCGGTGTTGGACCACAGCCGTCCGAACAGTTCCTCCACGCGCAGGCGTGCCTGGCGGCAGAAGGCGTCGGCCAGCTGGTAGGCCTCGCGGCCGTGCTCGCCCTGGGCGCGCAGGTGCTCGGCGCGGACGCAGGCCGCGCTCATCGCGAACAGTTCGGCGCCGATGTCGACGACCCGGCCGAGGAAGCCCTGCTTGGTCTCCATCCGGCCCTGCCAGCGGGACATGCCGTAGAAGGTGGAGCGGGCCAGCTTGCGCGATGTGCGTTCGACGTAGCGCAGGTGCCCAGACAGGTCCACTCCGCGCTTGAACTCGCCGTACGAATACGGCAGTTGGCCCTGGCCGGCGACCAGTTTCGGCAGCCACTTGGCGTAGAAGACACCGGCGTTCGCGCCCGCCTTCGCCTTGTCCTGGAGGGACTTGTCGGGGTCGATGAGGTCACCGGCGACCGAGAGGTGGGCGTCGACGGCCTCGCGGGCGATCAGGAGGTGCATGATCTCCGTCGAGCCCTCGAAGATGCGGTTGATGCGCAGGTCGCGCAGGACCTGTTCGGCGGGGACGCCACGCTCGCCGCGCGCCCTGAGCGAGTCGGCGGTCTCGAAGCCGCGGCCGCCGCGGATCTGGACGAGCTCGTCGGCGATGAGCCAGGCCATCTCGGAGGCGTACAGCTTGGCGAGGGCGCCTTCGATGCGGATGTCGTTGCGGTCCTCGTCGGCCATCTGCGAGGCGAGGTCGGTGACGGCCTCCAGCGCGAAGGTGGTGGCGGCGATGAAGGAGATCTTCGAGCCGACGGCCTCGTGGTGGGCGAGCGGCTTGCCCCACTGCTCGCGCGCCGCCGACCACTCGCGGGCGATCTTCAGGCACCACTTGCCGGCCGCGACGCAGGACGCTGGCAGCGAGAGCCGCCCGGTGTTCAGCGTCGTCAGCGCGATCTTCAGGCCGGCGCCCTCGGGGCCGATGCGGTTGGCGGCGGGGACGCGGACCTGGTGGAAGCGGGTGACGCCGTTCTCGATGCCGCGCAGGCCCATGAAGGCGTTGCGGTTCTCGACGGTGACGCCGGGCGAGTTGGTCTCCACGACGAAGGCGGTGATGCCGCCCTTGTGCCCCTCGGACTTCGGCACCCGTGCCATGACGACGAGGAGGTCGGCGACGACGCCGTTGGTCGTCCACAGCTTGACCCCGTCGAGGACGTAGTCGTTCCCGTCCGGTACGGCGGAGGTGGCGAGGCGGGCCGGGTCGGAGCCGACGTCGGGCTCGGTCAGCAGAAAGGCGCTGATGTCGGTGCGGGCGCAGCGCGGCAGGAACAGTTCCTTCTGCTCGGGTGTGCCGAACAGTTTGAGCGGCTGCGGTACGCCGATCGACTGGTGGGCCGACAGCAGTACGCCGATCGCCGCGGAGGCCGAGCCGGCCAGGGTGAGGGCCTTGTTGTAGTAGACCTGGGTGAGGCCGAGCCCGCCGTACTTGGTGTCGATCTTCATGCCGAAGGCGCCGAGTTCCTTCAGCCCGGCGATCACCTCGTCGGGGATGCGGGACTCGCGCTCGATGAGGGCGCCGTCGACCTTGGTCTCGATGAAGTCGCGCAGTTTGGCGAGGAACTCCTCGCCGCGCTGGGTGGCCTCGTCGGTGGGCATCGGGTGCGGGTGGATGAGGTCGAGGCGGAAGCGGCCGAGGAACAGCTCCTTGGCGAAGCTGGGCTTGCGCCAGTCCTGTTCGCGGGCTGCCTCCGCCACTTGGCGGGCCTCACGTTCGGTGACGGTGGGTTTCGGGGGTGCTGCGGACATGAGGCTCACCTCGCCGCGAATCGGGATCATGGGCCGTTTGGTTACCGACGGGTGCTACCCGATCGTATGTACCCGATTAGGGGCGAGCCCACCACCCCGCGTGCAACCGTTCAGCCGATGTCGACCGAGTAGGCCCTGGTGTCGAGTCGGCCCGTGCCCTTGAAGACCTCGGTGCCGGCCTCGATACCGGAGACGTACTTGTCGTTGGTCAGCAGTTTGCGCCGGACGAGTGCCTGGGTGAAGTCGTCGAGGTTCAGGGTGGCCCTGGTGGTGTCGGCGCTGCGGGCTAAGGAGTGGACCTTCCAGCCGATGTCGCCCTCGTAGATGTCCCGCATCGCGCCGCCGATGCTGACGCCGGCGGCCTTGGTTCCCAGAGCGGGCCCGCGCCGCCCTGGCGGTTGAGCCAGATCATGATCTCGCCGGTGGGCTGGTCCTGCCGGTCCGCGGCGTTCTTGGTGTGCGGCCAGAGGTCGTAGGCGACGTTCATGGTGCCGGGGTCGGAGCTGACCGAGAAGTCCCAGCTCGTCCTTGCCGGTGCCGCTGTTGGCGAGGCTGTAGTTCGTGCCCCAGGAGATCGTCGAACCCGAGCGGGAGTTGTCCCAGACGCACTGGGTGCCGGTGTACTTCCCCTTGTTACAGAGGTTGTTGTTCACGTAGTACTTGCCGAGGGTGATCGTGTCGAAGGCCGCGCACTTCTTGCCCGACTCGCCCGCCTGGGCGCCGACCGCCGGGAGGTTGCCCCGACGGCGCCGACGTCCTCGTATGAGAAATACTGTCGAAGCGCTTCGACAAACTCTGGACACCCGAGCGCGCCAGAGTTAGTGTCGAACCACCCTCACACCCGCCCCTGTTCCCACTGCGCACTGTCGAAGCGCTTCACAAAGCTTGGAGAGCTGGATGGTCACCCTCGCCGAGGTCGCCCAGCACGCCGGAGTCTCGGCGAGCACGGTGAGCTATGTCCTCAGCGGCAAGCGGTCCATCTCCGCGACCACCCGGACGCGGGTCGAGCAGAGCATCCGCGAGCTCGGCTACCACCCGAACGCGGGGGCCCGCGCCCTGGCCAGCAGCAGGTCGAACATCATCGCGCTGATGATCCCGCTGCGCACCGACATGTATGTGCCGGTGATGATGGAGATCGCCATCGCGGTGGCCACCACGGCCCGTACGCACGGCTACGACGTCCTGCTGCTGACCGGCGAGGAGGGCCCCGACGCCGTGCGCCGGGTCACCGGCAGCGGGCTCGCCGACGCGATGATCCTGATGGACGTCCAGCTGGACGACGAGCGGCTGCCGCTGCTGCGGGACACCGACCAGCCGTCCGTGCTGATCGGGCTGCCGGCCGACACCACCGGGCTGACCTGCGTCGACCTCGACTTCAGGGCGACGGGCGCGCTGTGTGTGGAGCATCTGGCGATGCTGGGGCACCGCGACATCGCTGTCATCGGCGAGGCACCGGCCGTCTACGAGCGGCACACCGGTTTCGCCGAGCGCACGCTCGACGGGCTCCGGATGCGTTCCCAGGAGCTGGGGATGCGGCTGCTGCACCGGCCCTGCGAGGGCGGGTACGACGCGATGGCCGTCACCCTCGCCCGGATCCTCGACGAGCGGCCGAGCACCACCGGGTTCGTCGTGCAGAACGAGTCGGCGGTCGAGCCGCTGCTCGCCCTGCTGCGCCAGCAGGGCCGTGCCGTGCACGAGGACGTGTCGGTGGTCGGCATCTGCCCCGACCAGGTCGCCACCCAGGCCTCGGTGCGGCTGACGTCGGTCTCCATCCCGGCGCAGGAGATGGGCCGGCATGCCGTGGAGCAGCTCGTCGCCAAGCTGGACGGCCGCGGGAGCGACGAAGTCGTCCTGATCGCACCCGAGTTGACGGTCCGGGCGAGCACGGGCCCGGCGCCCAGCCACTCGTAGGCCTTCACTCCTCTCCGCCCCTTCCCGCACCGCGGCCCCGACCAGGGCACCCCCATGTCCGAACTCCTCCAGGAGCGGCCCCCGTGAATCTGCCTGCTGAAACCCAGCCCCAGGTGAGCCTGGCGCAGTCGTCCCCGACCGTCGGCACGTTCCGTGAGCGGGACGGCGCGCTGGAGTGGAGCGGCCGTCAGGAGAGGGTGCGCGTCGAGCCGTGGGGTCCGGACGCGGTCCGGGTGCGTGCCCGGCTCGGCGGCCCGGTCCTCGACGGACTGCCGGGCGCGCTGCTGGAGTCCGCGCCGGCGACCGAGTCGACCGTGAAGATCGAGGACGGGCTCGGGATCCTGACGGTCGGCGCGCTGACCGTGCAGGTCGACGCCGAGGGGCTGATCCGCTTCCTGCGCACCGAGGACGGCACGGAGGTCCTCGCCGAGGAGCGCGCCCACTTCTGGTGGCCCGGCCCCCGCCTCTACACCGCCGTCGGAAACGGCTACCACCGCCTTGAACAGCGCTTCGCCGCGTACGACGACGAGAAGCTGTACGGCCTCGGCCAGCACCAGCACGGCCGGTTCGACCAGAAGGGCCTGGTCCTGGACCTGGTCCAGCGCAACGCCGAGGTCGGCATCCCGGTGCTGTCGTCCAGCCGTGGCTACACCCTGCTGTGGAACAACCCGGCGATCGGCCGCGTGGAGCTCGCGCACAACGGCACCCGGTGGGTGGCCGACTCCGCCCGCCAGATCGACTACTGGATCACCGCGGGCACCCCGGCCGACGGCCAGCGCCGCTACAGCGCGGTGACGGGGCGTACGCCGATGCTGCCTCAGTGGGCGGCGGGCTTCTGGCAGTGCAAGCTGCGCTATCGCACGCAGGACGAACTCCTCGCCGTGGCCCGGGAGTACAGGCGCCGGGGGCTGCCGATCTCCGCGATCGTCTGCGACTTCTTCCACTGGACGCATCTCGGCGAGTGGAAGTTCGACCCGGCCGAGTGGCCGGACCCGGCGGCGCTGGTGCGCGAGCTGGCCGAGCTCGGCATCAAGCTGGTGGTCAGCGTCTGGCCCTCCGTCTCGCCGCTCTCCGAGAACCACCCGGTCATGGAGCAGCGCGGCTACTTCATCGGCACCCAGTACGGCCCGATGGCCCACGCCGACTGGCCCGACAAGGGGGTGGCGTCGACCGTCCAGGTGGCGTTCTACGACGCCACGAACCCTCAGGCCCGTGAGTTCGTGTGGTCGAGGGTGAAGGAGAACTACCTCGACCCGTACGGCATCACCGCCTTCTGGCTGGACGCCTGCGAGCCGGAGCTGAAGCCGGGCTTCCAGGAGAACCTGCGCTACTGGACGGGCCCCGGCCTGGAGGTCGGCAACAGCTACCCGGCCGAGAACTCCCGCACCTTCCACGAGGGTCTGCAGGCGTCCGGCGAGGACGAGGTGATCACCCTCAACCGCTCGGCCTGGGCGGGCAGCCAGCGCTACGGCGCCGCCCTGTGGTCCGGCGACATCGGCACCGACTTCCCGACCCTGCGCCGCCAGATCGCGGCCGGCCTCAACACCGCGCTCTCCGGCATCCCCTGGTGGAACACGGACATCGGCGGCTTCCACGGCGGCGACCCGGACGACCCGGCGTACCGCGAGGTCATGGTCCGCTGGTTCCAGTTCGGCGCCCTCTCCCCGCTGATGCGCCTGCACGGCTTCCGCGACCCGGGCATGCCGCTCGGCCCGGACATGACCGGCGGCCCGAACGAGGTGTGGTCGTACGGCGAGGAGGCCGGCGCGATCCTGGAGAAGTACCTGCGGCTGCGCGAGCGCCTGAAGCCGTACGTCCTGGACGTCATGCGCGAGGCCCACGAGGAGGGCCTGCCGGTGATGCGGCCGCTGTTCCTGGAGTTCCCCGACGACCAGACGGCCTGGTCGGTCGACGACGCCTACCTCTTCGGCCGCGATCTGCTGGTCGCCCCGGTGCTGACGGCGGGCGCGACGGCCCGCACGGCCTACCTTCCGGCGGGCGCGCGCTGGACGGACGCATGGACCGGGGAGACGTACGAGGGCGGTACGACCGTGACGGTCGACGCCCCGCTGGACCGCATCCCGCTGTTCCTGCGGGACGGGGCACGGCTGCCTGTAGCGGAGTAGCCGTGTCGAGGGCCTGCCAGCCAGGCTCCGGGGGCGACCGGACGGTGGAGGTCTTCCGGTCGCCCCCAACTTCCTTCTCTGCCAAGCCAGTTCGACACGATAGGGTCCCCACCGTGTCCACCACTCCCCTCGCCCTCACCCTGGCCGACCAACTGCTGCGGCCGGGCTTCGGGTCGCGCCGCAGTCCCGACCGGATCTTCGACCGGATCGTCGTGGAGACGGGCGAGGCGAAGGACGACCGGCAGTTCGTCGACGACTTCCGGTCGCTGCTGGGCTGGTGGGCGAGGGCCGAGAACCTGACGCCGGTCGGCTGGCAGTCCGCGCAGGTCTTCGTGCGCCGTCATCTCGCCAACCGGGCCCGGGTGCGGGGGCTGATCGCCGAGCACCCGGAGATCGAGCGGGAGCCGATCGAGCGGCCGGTGTTCGTGGTGGGCCTGCCGCGCACCGCGACGACGGTCACGCACGCCGTGCTGTCCCTTGCGGAGGAGCACCGCGGCCCGCTGCTGTGGGAACTGCTCACGCCCGGTCTGGAGCCCTCGCCCCGCGAGCGTCGCAAGGCGATCACCGCCGGTCGCCGCATGGTCCAGGGCACCAATCTGTTCGCCCCGCGCTTCCGGGACATCCACGCGATGGCCGCCGAGGGCCCAGAGGAGTGCACCTTCGCCCTGCCGCACGCCCTGATGCCGCTGTCGCAGGCGCGGATCCCGGAGTACGAGGCGTGGTACCGGGAGCGGGACTTCACCGACGACTACCGGTATCTCAAGCAGGTGTTCCAGGTCCTCCAGTACGGCCGTCCGCGCCGCCGCTGGATCCTCAAGTCCCCACTGCACCTGGGCAACCTGGACGCGCTGCACACGGTGTTCCCGGACGCGACGATCGTGTGGTGCCACCGCGACCCGGTCACCGCCGTCGCCTCGTTCTGCAGCCTGATCGAGCACGGCATGGCGGTCAGCACCCGCCCCCTCGACCCGCACGGCATCGGAGCCACCTGGTTCCCCCTGCTGAGCCGCGCGACGGAACGCGGCCTCCGGGCCCGCGCCGCCCTCCCCCGCGAGGCCCTCGTGGACGCCCCGTACTCCTGGCTCGCCACCGAGCCCGCCAAGGGCGCCCCGCAGCTCTACGACGCGGTCGGCGCCCGCTGGACCGATGCCGAGGCCGCCCGGCTGTCCGGCGCCGTCGCCCGCCCGAAGGGCACCCGGCCGCACCGGTACGACCTGGCCCGCTACGGCCTGACCCGCGCCGAGGTCGAGTCGGCGTTCGCGGACTACAACGCGCTGCGGGCCGAGGTCGACCCCGCCTGAGGAGACGAGACGGGGGCCGACCCCGGCTCTGATGGAACGTCAGCTGCTGCTGACGGTCAGGTTGTTGGTGTTGAAGTCCAGACCTCCGGACGACGAGGTGATCTCGTAGCCGAACTGGACGTCACCGATGGTCTCGTTGCTGGACATCCAGCCCTTGCCGGTGATCCAGGTGAGGATCGGCTTGATGTTCACGGAGCCGGAGCTGGAGTCGGACGTCCGCAGGAACGAGAACACCTCGTTGGCTCCGTTGGTGCCCTTGTAGACGGTCCAGGTGTGGCCGCCGAGGGTGACGTTGCCCTGCGAGGTGCCGAGCGGGCCGACGGCTCCGTTGTAGTTGACCCAGAGCATGATCTCGTAGTCGTGGTCAGTGTCCCAGATGTCGTACGACGTGTTGTACGCGCCGGACGACGGGACGGTGACGTTGTAGCTGCTGGTCAGCGAGCCGAGGGAGGCGATCGTCTTGTTGATCACCTTCTTGGAGTTCGGGTAGGACTTGATGCCGCCGGTGTTCGGGTGGTTGGCCCGGACACCCCAGTTGGTGCCCGAGTTGGCCCATATGCACTGGCTGCCGGCGCCGGAGCCCCAGATGTTGTTGTAGAGCGTGTAGCCGCCCAGGCTGGTGTTGCCCCACTGGTCGCAGGAGTTCCAGACCGCGGCCGAGGCGGGGGCGGAGGCGAGGCCGACGGTGGCGCCGAGGGCCATCGCCGGGGCCAGCACGGCCGTGGTGATCTTGCGCGGTGCGCTCTTTGCCATGGTGTCCCTTTCCATGGGTGGGGGGAAATGCGGGGGGGGGGAGTTGCGGGGGGTGCTACCACGCCCCCAGGCTGAGGACGTGGTCTTCTCCGGCGACGAGGTCGAGCGGCTGCGCGTCGCCGGCGGAAGTCCGGAGTTCGACACGAAGGGAGCGAGACGGCTTGAGGACGGCCGTGGCGCCACCAGGGGTCCAGGTGAGATCGATCTCCGCGCCGAACCGCGTCCTCACGCCCCGCAGCCGCCCCTGCGGACAGGTCCCCGGGACGGCGGGCAGCAGGACCAGCCGGTCCGGGGTCGACTGCACGAGCATCTCGATCAGTACGGCGGGCAGGGTGTGCGCCGCGTCCGCGTTGTAGACGTCGCGGCGCGGATAGTGGGCGCTCATCAGGGAGCCGTGGAAGAAGTCGCCGTCCAGGACCTGGTCGAGGGCATGGGCGACCCGGCCGCCGTCCCTGAGGCGGGCCGCGATCAGGGCGTGATGGAGGTGGCCGTGCGCGGAGTCGTTCTCGGCGCCCCGGAGTTCGAGGGCGCGGTGGGCGGCAGCGGCGAGGCCGGGGGTGTCGTACGGGGTGATCTCGTCGAGCGGCCAGACGCCGTAGAGGTGGCTGAGATGGCGGTGGTCGTAGGTGTCCGTCAGGCCGGGCCAGGCCCATTCGGCGAGGGCGCCGTCCTCGTTGACACGATGTGGGGGGAGTCGGTCGGCGAGGGTGCGCCAGCGGTCGGCGTCCGGGGTGTCCGGGTGGTAGTGGGCGGCGGTGAGCAGCGCGTGCCGGGCCGCCGAGAGATCCATGGCGGCGTTGATCGTGGCCCAGCTCGCGTTCGCCGGGCGGTTCTCGGGTGAGTAGGACGGGACGACGACCAGGTTGCCCGCGTCGTCGGTGCGGGTGAGGAAGTCCTCGTAGAACCGGGCGACTTCGGCGAGGGCGGCGGCCGTGCGCGGGTCGCGTGCGCCTCTGGTCTCGTCCTGGTCGACGAGCGGCTTGAGGAGCCAGTCGGCGCCGGCGGTCCACAGGTGGAGCGGGTATTCGCGGCTGAAGTGGTAGATGTGCCCGGACTCGCCGTCGGTGTGGGCGGGGGCCACCACGCCGCGGGTGCCGAAGATCGCCCGGGCGTTGTCGCGCCAGTGCTCCCGCTGGCCGTGGATCAGGGCGGCGTGGGCCTCGGTGACCTCCGGGAGGGCGCCCGCCGCGGCCGACGCGGTCTGGAGATTGAGGTTGGCGTCGGTGGTGAACGCGCCCGCCCAGGCCGTGTTCCAGTCGCCGGTCCACAGGCCGGTCAGGCGGGGCGGGAACATGCCGGAGGCGGAGAGGAGGTGGTAGCGGCCGGCCGCGAAGAGGCGTTCCAGCAGGGCGGGGCTCTTCGGACGGCTCAGCAGCTCCGAGCCTGGCAGCGCCCGTTCGCTGTCGTCGGCGCCGAGGTCCAGGCCGACGCGGAGGTAGGCCGGGCGGTGCAGTTCGGTGTGGCGGGCGAGGAGGCGGTCGTAAGGGTCGTCGTCGCTGTCGCTGTCGCCGTCGGGGAGGAGGGCGCGCAGTGCGTGTGCCTCGGCGAGTGCGTCCAGCTCGCCGGTGTGCCGTCGTACCCGGGTGAGGAGCAGCAGCGACCGGGCGCCGTCGACGCGCAGCCCGGGCAGGGAGGTGCGGGTGGTGCCGCCGGTGACGACGGCGAGCGTGATGCCGGTGTACGCCCGGTCGCTGCCGGGGTGGCGGACGCGGAGGGTGAGGAGGGCGCCCTCGGGGGTGAGGACGACGCTGTGGCCGACGGCCAAGTCACAGGGGGCGCCGGGCAGTTGGTGGTCCAGGGCCACGTCGACGGTGAGGCCGGGCTCGGTGACGTGCTGGACGATGACGTCGTCGGCGCGGGAGACGAAGGCCTCGCTCCGCCGGCCGTCGCAGCGGGCGGTGACCACGCCGGTGGTGAAGTCGACCGCGCGGCGGTGGTCGCCGGGATCCTCGGCGGGTGCCGGGCGGCGCAGCCGTATCTGGAAGGCGGGGTGGAAGGGCTGCACCCACTGGAGTTCCCGCCCGTCCGTGAAGTGCTCGGCGGCGGTGACGTCCCCGGCGAGCAACCGGTCCTGGAGTTGCGGGAGTTCGGCGGCGAGGGCGGGTGGACGGGCGTGTTCGGCGCCGTTGGGGCGGACCAGGGCGTGATGATTGACGATGACCCGGTCGTCGTTCGGATCACCGAACACCATGATGCCGTGTCGGCCGTTCCCGCTCAGGAAGGCGTCCTCCCAACGGTCGGCGGGGGCGGTTTCCCAGGTGCCGTGGACGGGTCCACTCATGGGGCGGCCTCCAGCACGGCCACGCCGTACCGCTCCAGCTGGACCCGCTCGGTGACGTCCGCCAGGGAGGCGGTCCTTCGGCCTGGCCGGTTGCGCTCGGTCTCGTTTCGCTCCGGCATCAGGCGGGCTCCCCGTACTGCAGCCCCGCGAGGGACGGAAGGGTGGTGAGCGCGGCAGCGACCGCAGTCCCGGCGAGGACGGTTCTTCTGCTGGGCTGGGACGTGGGCATGACGTACCTCGTTCTGGCAACAGGGGGATGCGGATACCTGCCTGGGGGCACGGGGCTGTATCGATCTGCGGCTGTGCCGCGCGGACGCGTCCAACCACGACGAAGCCGCAGACGACGAACGGCCGTCAGCCCTTGACGGCCCCGGTGAGCATGCCCTTCTTGAAATGCCTCTGGACAAAGGGAGAAAGCACAGCCACCGGCAACAGAGCCATCACCATGACCGCCATCTGAACGGCCAACCCCGACAGTTGCCCCGTCTTGATGGCCTGCCCCAGCCCGACCGGAGCCTCCTGCTTCTGCACCAGCTGAATCATGACGTTCTGCAACGGCATCATGTCCTGGTCGTTCAAATACAGCGACGCGTTGAACCAGGCACTCCAGTAGCCGACCGCGTAGAACAGCGTGATCACCGCGATGACCGCCCGTGAAAGCGGCATGACGATCCGCCAGAGAATCCGGAAGTCCCCGGCACCGTCAATACGCGCGCTGTCGATGAGTTCCTGGGATATCCCCATGAAGAATCCGCGCAACACCAGGATGTTGAACACGCTGATCGCACTCGGGAGGATCAGGGCGAGATAGCTGTCCGTCAGCCCGAGGGTCTGCACCAGCAGATACGTCGGGATGAGTCCGGCGCTGAAGAACATGGTCGCCAGCAGCAGCATCAGGATCCACCGGTGCCCCAGCGAGCCGGTTCGGGACAGCCCGTACGCGCACAGCACGGACACCGTCATGGAGAACGCCGTACCGACCAGGGTGACCAGGACGCTGATGATCGCCGCGCGGGTGACCTGGCCACCGCTCAGCAGTTCCTGGTAGGCGACGAAGGTGATGTCCTTCGGCACCATCACCAGACCGCCGGCCTCATCGATGGTCTTGCGCGTGGAGAGGCTGGTGACGACGACGATCCACAGCGGGAACACGATCGCCAGACAGGCGATGCCGAGCACGAGCCCCTTGCCCGCCAGCCCCACCTTCGTCGGCTGCTCCTCCCAGACGGGCCGGGCCGGCCCGGCCCATGGCTTGGGTACGGGCTTGTCGATCACGGCGGTCATTTCTTGTACACCCCCTGCTCGCCCATCAGATGGGCCACCTTGTTCGCGGCCAGCACGAGACCGATGCTGATGACACCCTTGACGAGTCCGGCGGCGGCCGCGTAGCCGAAGTCCTGGTTGCGGACGCCGTTCCACCACACGAAGGTGTCGAGCACTTCCGCCGCGCCCGGTCCGACGGCATCGCGTTGGAGCAGGATCTGCTCGAAACCGACCGTCAGCGCATCGCCCACCCGCAGTACCAGCAGCAGCGCGATCACCGGCCGCAGCGCGGGCAGGGTGACGTGCCACATGCGGCGCCAGCGGCTCGCGCCGTCCATCGCGGCGGCCTCGTACAGGTCGGGGCTGACGGCGGCGAGCGCGGCGAGGAAGACGATGATCCCCCAGCCCGCGTCCTTCCACACCGCCTGCGCGGTGACGAGGAACTTGAAGGTACTCGGGTCGGTCATGAGGTCGAGACCGTCGTAGCCGTGGTCCCGCAGCAGCTGCGAGAGCAGACCAGCGCCGCCGAGCAGTTGCTGGAAGACCGAGATCACCAGCACCCACGAGAAGAAGTGCGGCAGATAGAGAACGGCCTGCGCGACCGCCCGCACCCGTGGCCTGACCACGCTGTTGATCAGCAGCGCGAGCAGGATCGGGATCGGGAAGAACAGCAGGAGCTGGAGGAAGAACAGCACCAGCGTGTTCTGCACGGCCTGCCAGAAAGCGGAGTCCTCGAAGATCCGCTGGAAGTTCTCCACCCCCGCCCAGGGGCTGTTCAGCATGGACACGACGCCGTTGTCGCTGATGTAGGGGTCATAGTCCTGGAAGGCCACCACATTGCCGAGGATCGGCACGTAGTTGAAGAGCAGGACCAGGGCGACGGCGGGCAGCGTCATCAGGAGCAGGACGCGGTCGCGTCGGAGTCTGAGCCGCAGACTCGGTTTCCCCGGCCGTCGCTTCTCACCGGAACCGGTGGCCCCGGAGGCCACGGGGGTCTTCGCCGTCGTGTCGGCCTCGGTTCTGCTCCGAGGCACCGTGCTGTGGGACACGGCCGTTCTCCTTGCCTCGATGCCCGGTCAGTTGGCCGCGGAGCCGTTCTCGTCGAGGATCTGCTTGTACCAGTCGCGCAGCTTGTCGCCGCCCTTGCTCTTCCAGTCGGAGACGGCCTGCTGCATGTCGCTGATCTTCTTGCGGCCGCGGACGATGTCGTCCTCCAGCTGCTCGAAGTCGTTGGACAGGTTGGTGTACCGGGTGGGCTCGGTGATCTGCATGCCCCAGAAGGAGGACTTCTTGGCGAAGGCGCCCATCCTCTGCTCCCACTCGACCTGGCCCTTGGCGACCTCGGGGAAGTCGGGGTGCGCGATGGTCGCGGCGGGGCTCGCGACCATTGGGTAGGCGTTCATCACGTCGATGTTGCCCTGGTCGGTCTTGGTGGGGACGCCGTCCTTGACGGTGTAGTGGGTTCCTTCGACGCCGTAGTTGGTCATCATGTACTCCTTGGTGCCGTACGGCGCCGCGGTGACGTTGGCGACGGCCAGCACGTCGCGGACGACCGACTCGGAGGCCTTCTTGCTGACGAAGGCGAAGATGCCGGCGGGCTGATCGGCCCACAGGATGGGCTCGCCGCCGTCGTGGCCCCAGATGTCCATGCCCCAGATCTTGAAGTCCGGGTTCTGGACGGCCTGTTCAGTGGTGCGGCTCCACCACTGGGAGATGTTGTTGGGGTAGATCAGGAACTCGCCCGCCGCGAACTTGGGGCCCGGATCGGGCGCATTCTTGCCCAGCCCGGAGTCGGGGTGGACGACACCGGCGGCGAAGAGCTTGCGGGACCACTCCAGCGCCTCAAGGAATTCCTCGGTCTCGATGCGGTAGATGAGCTTGCCGTCGACGAGGTTCCAGCCGAGCGGCTTCTCGCTGCCGGAGAGCACACCGAAGGCCTGGAAGGCGGTCCACTTCATGTCCAGGCAGGCCCACCGCTTGGCCTTGGCGTTGGTGATCTCCTTGGCCAGGGCCATGAACTCGTCGCAGGACTTCGGGACTTCGTAGCCTTCCTTCTCGAAGATGTCCTGCCGGTACAGCGGCACCATGCTGGGGGCCGAGGGGGCCGGCATCGGCAGGCCGCGCAGCTTGCCGCCGAAGATGGAGCGCCGCCAGGCGTCCGTCGGGATCGCGGCGAGGTTCGGGTACTCCTTGACCGCGTCACCGGACAGGTAGGGGCCGAGGTCGGCGAACTTGCTGAGGATGGCGCTGGGTATCTTGCCGCCCATGTTCCAGCCGGGGACCACCACGACGTCAGGGATGTCGCTCGATGCGAGAACCGCGCCGAGCTTCTGGTCGTAGGTGTTGCCGTCCTGGTTCTGCCACCGGACGTCGACGCCGATCAGGTCGTTCATCGACTTGTAGTAGGCGTTGTCCGACTTCGGCGGCGACCCCCAGAACGGCGACATGATGGTCACCTTGCCGCCCTTGCCGAGCTTCTTCTCGACGGAGGTCTTCAGGGTGGCGAGGTCCAGCTTGCCGGTGAAGCCGATCGCCGAGCCGTTCCTGGCCGGGATGTCCGGCGTCACCACATTGCCGGCCACATACGCCGGGAGGATCTTCTTCGCGTCCTTGCCCGAGGTCGTACCGTCACGCGACCCGCTGTCCGACCCGCCGCACGCGGCGAGCAGCGGCATCCCGCCGGCCACCGCTGCGGTGGCGACCGCTGTGGAGGCGAGGAAGCTTCTCCGGCTGGGTCCGGAGGAGGCGGAGGCGGCGTTCGGCGTCATTGCGTCAACCCTTCGCTGAGCTGAAGCGGTGCTGCGACCACTGCGACGGAATCCACAGTCGAAGCGCTTCGATGTTGCAGTGAGGTTAAGTGAACACCCATGGGTGCACAAGGGTCGTTCCCAAGATTCCTCCGAGGTGTAATGGGGACCCTTTCTTATGCACTGCTTGAAGTAGCGGCGTTGATCTCTTGACACCCACCCCGGCGTCGAATGAGCATCGAAGCGCTTCGAAAGCGCCGAACCGATCCATCGCAAGGGGATCCCCACGTGACCGCACACACGCCGCACACACCGCCTTTCCGCGATCAGCGACTGCCGTTCGCGAAGCGCATCGACGACCTTCTGTCGCGGCTCACCCTCGACGAAAAGATCGGATTCCTGCACCAGTTCACGCCGGGGGTCGAGCGCCTGGGCATCGCCGCGTTCCGTACCGGCCAGGAAGCCCTGCACGGTGTCGCCTGGATGGGTCCGGCCACCGTCTTTCCGCAGGCGGTCGGTCTCGGCGCGACCTGGAACACGGATCTCGTACGCCGGGTCGGCGAGGCCGTCTCGAAGGAGACCCGCGCGATGCGCGCCCGCGACGAGCGCGTGGGCCTGAACGTCTGGTCCCCCACCGTCAACCTCCTGCGCCACCCCCTGTGGGGCCGTAACGAGGAGGGCTACGCCGAGGACCCGAAGCTCACCTCGGCCATCGCCACCGCCTACACCCGGGGCCTGCGCGGCGACCATCCGACGTACTGGCGCACCGCGCCCGTCCTCAAGCACTGGCTGGCGCACAACAACGAGACGGGCCGTGACGTCACGTCCTCCTCGGTCCGTCCGCGCGTTCTGCACGAGTACGACCTGCGGGCCTTCCGCGAGACGGTCGAGGCGGGCGCGACGGCGGGTGTGATGCCGGCGTACAACCTGGTCAACGGCCGCCCCAACCATGTCTCGCCGTATCTGCGCGAGCACTTGCGCACCTGGACCGACGACGATCTGCTGGTCTGCTCGGACGCGGGCGCGCCGTCCAACCTGGTCGACTCCGAGCACTACTTCGACACCCACGAGGAGGCGACGGCCGCCGCGCTGCTGGCCGGCGTCGACAGCTTCACCGACCACGGCACCGACAGTTCGAAGATCACGGCCCGGGTGCGCGGGGCCCTGGACCGGGGTCTGCTCACCGAGTCGGACCTCGACACGGCGGTGCGCCGCCAGCTCTCGGTCCGCTTCCGGCTCGGCGAGTTCGACCCGGAGTACGACCCGCACGCGCTCACCAAGGACTTCGACACCCCGGCCCACCGCGCCCTCGCCCAGGAGGCCGCCGAACAGTCGGTGGTCCTGCTCAAGAACAGCGGGGGCCTGCTGCCGCTCGCGGCCGACACCCGGCTCGCGGTGGTCGGTCTGCTCGCCGACGAGTGCAAGCTCGACTGGTACAGCGGCTCGCTCATCCATCGCTCGACTCCGCTGGAGGGCCTGTACGAGCGATTCGGCGCGGAGCGCGTGGAGTTCGCGGAGGGCGTGGACCGCGTCCTGCTCAAGACACGGGCCGGAACCTTCCTGCACGTCCCCGAGGCGGACGCCACCGACGAGGTGCGCGGCGCCGAGGGCGCCCTCGACCCGGCGCTGCTCGCGGGCCGTACGGATCTGCCCGCACTCACCGCCGACGCGACCGGCACCGAACTCGCCCTCGTCGACTGGGGCGAGGGCGTGCTGACCCTGCGCGCCCCCGACGGCCGCTATCTCTCGGTCGCCGAGGACGGCCGCGTCCGTGCCTCCGCCGACCAGCCCGGAGGCTGGGTCGTCCAGGAGACATTCCGCCTGGAACCGCATGAGAACGGATTCCTCCTTCGGCACATCGGTACGGGTCGCCATGTCTCAGTCGCCGCCGACGGCGTCCGGGTTGCCGAAACGAATCCGGAAATCCTCGAACTCGTCGTCGTAGAACGCGGCGAAGACGCAGTGACGCGGATCACGTCCCAGGCGGACGTCGTCCTGGTGGTGGCGGGCAACGACCCGCACATCAACGGCCGCGAGACCGAGGACCGTACGACGCTGGCCCTCCCCGCCCACCAGGAACGCCTGCTACGCGCGGCCCGCGCGGCGAACCCGAACACCGTGCTGGCGCTGATCTCGGCGTATCCGTACGCGGTCGACCACGCGGCGCTCCCGGCGCTGCTCTGGACGTCCCACGCGGGCCAGGCGGCCGGCACCGCCCTGGCCCGTGTCCTGGCCGGCGACGTCTCCCCCGCCGGCCGCCTCCCGCAGACCTGGTACGCCGACGACGCCGATCTGCCCGACCTCCTCGACTACGACGTGATCGGCGCCCGCCAGACCTACCTGTACTTCGAGGGGACCCCGCTGTTCCCGTTCGGGCACGGCCTGTCGTACGCGGCCTTCTCCTACGCCGGGCTCAAGGCCCGTACGACGGACGACTCACTGCACGTGACCTTCACGGTCACCAACACCGGCGATGTGACGGCCGACGAGGTCGCGCAGCTGTACACGCGCGCCGTGGACCCGACGGTGCCGCGCCCCCGCCGCGAGCTGGTGGCACACGAGCGGGTGCGCCTGGAACCGGGCGAGCGGCGGGAGCTGCGCTTCGAAGTGGCCTTGCGCTCCTTCGACTTCTGGGACGTGACCCGGGGCGGATGGCGCCGCGAGCCGGGCCCGTACGAGCTGCTGGCCGGCGCCTCCAGCGAGGACGTCCGGCTGCGTACGACCGTGCTGCTGGACGGCGAGGGGCCCGCCCCGCGCCCGGTGCTGCTGCGCGGCCTGGACGCCGCCGACTTCGACGAGCAGAGCGGCATCGCGATCGTCGACCGCACGAAGACGTCGGGCGACGCGGTGACGGCGGCGCAGGGCATCTCGGGTGAACTGGTCTACCGGGACTGCGACTTCGGGGACGGCGTCGCGGAGGTGACGGCGAGGGTCTGCGGCGACGGCGCGGTCGAGATCTCGCTGGACGGGGGCGCGGTGCTCGCCGTACTGACGTCCAACGCGCCGGACGCGAGCCCGTACGCCTACTCGACCCTGCGGGCCGGGATCATCGCCGAGGGCGTCCGTGACGTCCACCTCAGGCTGCGCGGCCCATTGCGGCTCGCGCACGTCGGCTTCTCCGGTTGAGGGTCCGGAGGAGGCCGGCGAAAGGAAGGGGCCCGGCACCGGAAGGCATCGGTGCCGGGCCCCTTTTCATCCCGGGATGTGAGCCTCTCTACCTGAAAACGATTGTCACAAGCTAGAGCGGATTCCGAACCGGTTCAGAGAGTTCCGAGCCGGCTCAGAGAGCGAGGCCGGTGAGGACCATGACGCGCTCGTAGGTGTAGTCGTCCATCGCG
Organism: Streptomyces sp. HD; assembly: GCF_028369295.1. Taxonomy (GTDB): domain Bacteria; phylum Actinomycetota; class Actinomycetes; order Streptomycetales; family Streptomycetaceae; genus Streptomyces. The sequence continues at coordinate 8,219 of NZ_JAQMYP010000074.1, read as the reverse complement.
AACTTCACGCCCTCGCGCCCGACACCGGACTGCTTGGCGCCGCCGTACGGCATCTGGTCGGCGCGGTAGGAGGGCACGTCGCCGATGACGACGCCGCCGACCTCAAGGGCACGGTGGGCGCGGAAGGCGGTCTGCAGATCGCGGGTGAACACGCCCGCCTGGAGGCCGTACTTGGACTCGTTCACGGCGGCGAAGGCGGCGGCCTCCCCGTCGGCCTTCTGCACGGTGAGGACGGGTCCGAAGACCTCCTCGCAGGCGAGGGTGACGTCGGCCGGTACGTCGGTGAGGACGGTCGGCGCGTAGGAGGCGCCGTCGCGCTTGCCGCCGGTGAGGAGGGCGGCCCCGGCGGCGACCGCCTCGTCCACCCAGGTCTCGACGCGCTTGGCGGCATCCTCGCTGACCAGCGGGCCGACGTCGGTCGCGTCGTCGTTCGGGTCGCCGGTGACCTGGGTCTCGACGGCGGCGACGATGCGCGGCAGCAGGCGGTCGTACACGGAGGCGTCCGCGATCACGCGCTGCACGGAGATGCAGGACTGGCCGCCCTGGTAGTTGGAGAAGGTCGCGATGCGGGAGGCCGCCCAGTCGAGGTCCTCGTCGGAGGCGAAGTCGGCGAGCACGACCGCGGCACCGTTGCCGCCCAGCTCCAGGGTGCAGTGCTTGCGCGGCACCGAGTCCATGATCGCGTAGCCGACCTTCTCGGAGCCGGTGAAGGAGATGACCGGCAGGCGCTCGTCCTGGACCAGGGCGGGCATCTTGTCGTTCGGCACCGGCAGGATGCTCCAGGAGCCGGCCGGGAGGTCCGTCTCGGCGAGCAGGTCGCCGATGATCAGGCCGGACAGCGGGGTGGCCGGGGCGGGCTTCAGGATGATCGGGGCGCCGGCGGCGATGGCCGGGGCGATCTTGTGGGCGCACAGGTTCAGCGGGAAGTTGAACGGCGCGATGCCGAGGACGACGCCCTTGGGGAAGCGCCGGGTGAAGGCGAGCCGCCCCTGGCCGCCGAGGTCGGTGTCGAGCCGCTGGGCCTCGCCGCCGTTGAATCGCCGGGCCTCCTCGGCCGCGAACCGGAACACGGAGACGGCACGGCCGACCTCGCCCCGGGCCCACTTCATGGGCTTGCCGTTCTCGGCGGAGATCAGCCGGGCGATCTCCTCGGTGCGCTCGACCAGGCGCCGGCTGACGTGGTCGAGGGCGGCGGCCCGCACATGGGCCGGGGTCGCGGCGAAGTCGTCGCGGACGGCGTACGCGGCGGCCACGGCCTCCTCGATCTGCGCGTCCGTAGGCACGCTCACCTTGCCGACGACGCGCCCGTCCCACGGGGAGGTGACATCAAAGGTGTCCTCGCCGCTGACCTGGCGGCCGGCGAGCCAGAAGGCGTGGGTGGAAGCCATAGTCGATTACCGGCCCTTCCGCGTTGGGGTGTGCTGCTCCTGGTGTGTCGTGGTCCACGGTAGGGGTGCGGGGGCCGAGGGGCGTTTGTCCGGGGTGTAGTGATGGGAGTCGCGGGCGCTCCGATTTGGCATACGTGGCCTGCGGGCCGTCCTGTCCGCCTGCTCGGCCTGCTCGGCCTACTCGGCCTACTCGGCCGACGTCGCCTTCAACGCCAGCCACAGCTCCATCCGCACATCCGCGTCGTCCAGCGACCGCCCGAGGATCTCCTCCACCCGCCGCATCCGGTACCGCAACGTGTGCCGGTGCACCCCGAGATCCGCGGCCGCCGCGTCCCACTGTCCGTGTCGCGACAGCCACGCCCGCAGCGAGGCGACCAGATCCCCCCGCCCCGTCGCGTCATGCTCGTGCAGCGCCCGCAGCAACCCGTCCGCGAACGCCTTCACCGCGTCGTCCGCGAGCAGCGGCAGCACGGACCCCGCGGCCAGTTGCTCGTGCTCCACGCACACCCGCCCGCGCCGCCGGGCCACCGACAGGGCCTGCTCGGCCTGCTTGTAGGCCGCCGCCGCGGCGATGGGCCCGGCCGGTGCCGACAGCCCCACGACCAGCTCGTCCTCGTCGGCTCCCCCACGCCCTTCCGACCCGGCCCCCCGTGCCGCCTCAAGTGCCGCCGCGTACTCCGCGCACGCGGCGACCGCCGCGCCCTCGTCCGCGGCGAGCACGACCACCCGTGCGGCCTCGCCCTCGCCCTCCGGCACCACGAGCACGGCCTCCCCCGCCCGGGCCGCCGCCGACTCCACGACCTCGGTGAGGGCGCCCAGCGGATCGCCGCTCGCCCCGGACGCGGCGACCAGCACCGCGGCCGACGCCTTGGTCAGCGCCACCCGCGCCCCGGAGTCCACCACCCGGGCCGCCGACACCGGCGCCGCCTCGGCGACGATCACCCGGAAGGGCGCGTCCAGCAGGTCGCCGTACAGGTCCCCCGCCACCGCCCGCGCATGGTCCGGCTCACCGGCGAGCAGCATCCGCAGCACCGCCGCGCCCACCCGCTGCTCGGCCGCGTGCAGCGACCGGGAACGCTCGGTCGTCAACGTCAGCAGTGCGATCGCCGAGTGCACCGCGTAGCGCTCGGCCGTGCCCGGCGCGGCCGCCGTCCCCACGGCCAGGGCGGCCCGCGGCCGACGGCCCGTGCCCAGGGTGTGCAGCTCGACCCGGTCCTCGTGCTCCGGCCCGCCGACCACCGAGGACGCCGGCGCGGGCCGCTCCCGCAGCCGCTCCACCTCGGCGGTGAGCCGTGCCGCGCGCCGCCCCGCCCACTCGGGGGCGGTCGCGACGACGGCACCGGAGGCGTCGTAGAGCGCCGCCCAGCCGTTGACCTGGGACGCCAGCGCGGCCAGCAGCCCCTCCGGCCCGTCGGTCAGCGCCTGCTTCGTCAGCTCCCGCTGGGCCGCGAACCCTGCTGTCACCGCCCGGTACTGGTCCGCCGCGATCGCTGCCGACACGGCCTTGCTGATGGCAAGGAAGGGGGTGCGGCGCGGCACCTCCAGCAGGGGCAGGCCCTCCTCCGCGGCCGCGTCGACCAGGGCCTCGGGGATGTCCTCGTAGTTGACGCCGACCGCGAAGCCGAGCCCGACCACGCCCGCGCCCACCAGGCGCCGCACATAGCGCCGCATCGCCTCGGGGTTCTCCGCGTCCAGCTTGAGAGCGGTGATCAGCAGCAGCTCCCCGCCCTCCATGTAGGGCACGGGATCGGCGAGCTCACTGACGTGCGCCCAGCGCACGGGCACGTCCAGACGGTCCTCGCCCGCCCGCACGGTCAGCTTGAGCGCGGAGTGATGGACGAGCGAGGCGAGCGTGGGTGGCATGAGACCTTCAGGTCGGCGTGATCGTCATGATCTTTGGCCGCCACGTATGAACAGCCTGTGCCGATTCTCCCTCACCGTACGGTCATGGAGTGACCTGAAGTCCGGCCCCAGGACCTGTCCGGCGGATCAGGCCGGCTGCAGGAAACCGTGCGGACCGGCGGACCCGAGCGGGCGCTGGTACGTGCAGCTGCAAGGCGGAGAAGGGCGGCGACGCGATGGGGGTCCCCCCGCACGAGGTTGTTCGAGCGTGGGGGAGTCGTCAACCGACGACAACGCGGCTGGGGGTCCCCCTCTGGGGGAGCGCGCACCAGCGCCCGCGTCACCAACCTGTCCGGTCAGCACACCTAGCCCCGCAGATCCACCAGCAACGGCGGCGCGTGCTCGCCCTGGACACTGGTGAGCGACAGCACCGCATGCCCCGGCGGCACCCCGTGCGCCAGCTCGGACGCCGACCACCGCTCCCGCTCGACCTGGCGGACGGTGACGGCTTCCGTGGTCACCGCCTTCCCCGTCACCAGCTTGCGCAGCGCATGCATCGCCCGGGTCATCGGCTGATCGGCGAACACGGTGTGCTGGGCGACGTCCGTGGCCTCCACCCACTCAGTACCCCAGGCGTCGGCGAAGCGGCTGCCGTCCCAGGTTGTCACTCCGGACAGGGCCATCCGGCAGCCGACCGCCCCGAACAGCGGCCCGTGCAGGGGTTCCGGCACGTCGGAGACCGTGCGCAGGGCGAGCACGACACCGGCCTTCTGTGAACGCAGCCGCTGAATACGCCGTACCGACTCAGAGGTGACCGTCCCCGTTGCATCGTCGAGGACCAGGCTGACGAAGTGGTCGCGTGAGCCGTCCCTTGCGACCTCGGCGAACTGGGCCAGCACGAGCCGGGCGATCAGCCGGGAGACCTCCTCGTGACCGCGCTCGGGCAGGTCGATTCGGACACGCAAGGGGTGGTGGGCGACAGCGCGCAGCGAGAACGGACGGTTCGTGTCGCCACCCGAGCCGAAGAACTCGGCGAAGGCGGGCCGGTCCAGCAGGGCGAGCCGGTCGGCGAGCAGCGGGCCGGGATCGCCGGGGGTGCCCGACTGCCGTACTCGGGCGTCGAGTTCACGGCGCAGCACGGCGTGCCGATCCTCCGTCAGAGCCGCGCGCAGGTCCGTCAGTGCCGAAGGCTCCCCCTCCAGCAGCTCCCGCAGGACGGGCAGGGTGGGAAAGGTGCCGTGCACGGCCCGGTACGGGCCCAGCAACTGGGCCAGCGCGGCCGTGGCCCGCTGGGCACTCACGGTGTCGAGGTCCCCGGACAGGGCCTCGGCGAGGAGGGCGGCGGCCTCGTCCGGGTTGTCGGTACCGGCGTACGGGTCGAGGTCGTGGACGGACCGGGAGTCGCCGATGCGGACGACGACGTCGTAGGAACCGTCCGGGCCGAGCGCCGCCCCCGCCGCGCCGACCGCGACGACTGCGCACCGCCCGGTCAGGGCCTGCAGGGCGAGGGACTCCACCACTGGGGCGATCACATACCGGGTCTTGCCCGACCCCGACGGGCCGACGACGAGGAGCGAGGTCCCGAGGGTCTCCGGTTCGAGGGCGGCGCCCGCACCTCCGTACGCGAGCGGCGTGCGGTCGCCGCCCACCCAGCGTCCGATGCGGACCTGGCCGACGAGCAGATCGTGCAGGGCGGTGCGGGCAGGCAGGTCGCGGGCCCCGGAGGGGTGGGTGAGCGCGGCGAAGCCGTGGCGCAGCACGGCGTCGGTGAACTCGGCGAGGCGTCCCTGGAGGCGTGCGCGCCGCCACCCGTGGGTGAGCCGGGCACAGTCGACGTCGCTCATCCGCCCGGCCAGCACATCCGCGGTGAGGAGATCGGCAGCCCGGTGCTGCCCGGCGTCCCGGAGGACCGGCCATTGCGCAGGGGGCATGGGGGCAGGCCGCGCAGGCCCGTCCGTACCGGCGGTCCGGCGGGCGGCGAGCAGCGCGTTGCCATAGGCCCGCCAGTCGCCCACACGGGCGAAGGGCCACATCACGAGGAGGGTGATGACCGTGTACAGGCTGTACACGAACAGCGGCGACTGGAGCAGGTCGTAGCCCTGGGAGAGGGCGATGGTCAGGTTGAGGAGGGGGTCGACGACCGGGACGGGGTCCCAGAACGCCCCGGGGAACGCGCTGGGAAACACGAGCGCCAGCGCCACGACGGCCCAGAGAGCAGTGAGCGCGGCACGCCGGGGCTGGGGTTTGCGGGCGAAGTAGTGGCGGAACACCTTGCCCCAGCTGCCGAGACGGGCCATGGCCCAGACGAGCACGGCGAAAGCGATGCCGCGGTAGGCGATGAAGGCCTGAATGCCCCATCCACCGGGCTTGGCATTGATCTCGGTCGCGGCCTCCCACCAGTCGTCCGGCGTGACCAGCCGCAGCGGAGCCCACTGGTACGGAATCGCACCGCGCAGCCAGAGGGACCAGATGATCAGTCCGGCGACCGCCGGGATCACCATGCCGACGACAGTCATCGGGCTGAGCCGCTGCTCCTGATCCGCCCCCTTCGACGGCCGGTACCCAAGCCGCCAAATGCCGGGCCGGACCTCGGGACGGGGCTCGTTCAGCCAGTCGACGACTGCCGATGGCGTCGGCCGGCCCGGGGCGTGCGTCGGCCGAGGCGGCACCGTCGGCACCTCCGGTGGGCCCGCCGGACGCGGCACAGGGTTCGCGTGCGTACCCCGAGCGTCGTGCATCCCGTCGCTGTCCATCGCCCTTGCCCCCTGACCAGCCGTTCCGTCCACCGTCAGCGAGCCAATCTAGTGCCCTCCGATGGAGAGTCCACCGCTTACACGGCCGGGTGTCGTCGCGGACGCCATGTCCACCACGGACAACCGACGCTCCCGACAACGCCCACATGGAGCATGCCCACCCCCCGCTCCCGCCCCTAGCCTGCGAGAAAAGAGGAAGACAGAAGACAAGCGTCCGCAACACCCCAGGAGCCCCTTATGAGCGCACTTCCCCAGGAGCGCCGCGTCGTCACCGCCATCCCCGGTCCGAAGTCGCAGGAGCTGCAGGCCCGCCGTACCGCCGCGGTCGCGCAGGGCGTGGGCTCCGTGCTGCCCGTGTTCGCCGCGCGTGCGGGCGGCGGCATCATCGAGGACGTCGACGGCAACCGGCTCATCGACTTCGGCTCGGGCATCGCCGTGACCTCCGTCGGCGCGTCCGCCGAGGCCGTCGTACGCAGGGCGACCGCGCAGCTCGCCGACTTCACCCACACCTGTTTCATGGTCACGCCCTACGAGGGCTACGTCGCCGTCGCCGAGGCGCTGGCCGAGCTGACCCCGGGTGACCACGCCAAGAAGTCGGCGCTGTTCAACTCCGGCGCCGAGGCCGTCGAGAACGCCGTCAAGATCGCCCGGTCGTACACCAAGCGCCAGGCCGTCGTCGTCTTCGACCACGGCTACCACGGCCGCACCAACCTCACGATGGCGCTGACCTCGAAGAACATGCCGTACAAGCACGGCTTCGGTCCGTTCGCGCCGGAGGTCTACCGGGTGCCGGTGGCCTACGGCTACCGCTGGCCGACCGGTCCCGAGAACGCGGGTCCGGAGGCCGCCGCGCAGGCCATCGACCAGATCAGCAAGCAGGTCGGTGCGGAGAACGTCGCCGCGATCATCATCGAGCCGGTGCTCGGCGAGGGCGGCTTCATCGAGCCGGCCAAGGGCTTCCTGCCGGCGGTCCGTCAGTTCGCCGCCGACAACGGCATCGTCTTCGTCGCGGACGAGATCCAGTCCGGGTTCTGCCGTACGGGTCAGTGGTTCGCGTGCGAGGACGAGGGCGTCGTCCCCGACCTGATCACCACCGCGAAGGGCATCGCCGGCGGTCTCCCGCTCGCCGCCGTGACCGGCCGCGCCGAGATCATGGACGCCGCGCACGCGGGCGGCCTGGGCGGCACCTACGGCGGCAACCCGGTCGCCTGCGCCGGTGCGCTCGGCTCGATCGAGACGATGAAGGAGCTCGACCTCAACGCCAGGGCGAAGAACATCGAGGCGGTCATGAAGGCCCGCCTCAACGCCATCGCCGAGAAGTTCGACATCGTCGGTGATGTGCGCGGCCGCGGCGCCATGATCGCCATCGAGCTGGTCAAGGACCGCGCCACCAAGGAGCCGAACCCGGAGGCGACCGCCGCGCTCGCCAAGGCCTGCCACCAGGAGGGCCTGCTGGTCCTGACCTGTGGCACCTACGGCAACGTGCTGCGCTTCCTGCCCCCGCTGGTGATCGGCGACGACCTTCTGAACGAGGGTCTCGACATCATCGAGCAGGCCTTCGCCCGTATCTGAGGCCACGGCAAAACCACTGGTGAGCGACAGGATCCCGGTCCCGGGAACCTCATCCGCCCCGGCCCTGACACCCAGCGTGATTCCGGGGCTGGGGCGGCTACCGTCAGAGCGTGTGAAGAAGGTGTGCGAGGTGGATGTCAGGACGCGATTCCGTCTGTCTAACACCCTCGCCCTGTCGTAGGTTCTAACCAGATGAGAGATACACCCCGCCCAGAGGGGACTCTGGGTGACATCAGGCCGAGGCCTCCCCAGCTTCGACCTGGTCGTGCCCTCGCGCACACAACCGGGGCTTCCGGCTCCGGATCTCCTCACCGATCGGACAGTCGCCCGCCCCAAACCCCCCGGGGCGCGCGACCATCCGATCCGGACGGCCGCCTCGGAACTACCCCCCCTGTTCCGGGGCGGCCGACCTCCCTCTTTCTCCTTCTCGGGATTCTCGGGCTTCCCGCCCTTCTCTTCGCGCTCATCACCTGGCAGGTGATGGCCGATGGCCCGCTGGTCGACCTCGACGAGGCGGCCAGCCGGGCCCTGATCCACCCGGGCCGCTTCTCCGAACTCCTCGCCGACCTCGGCAATGTGCAGGTCGCGGTGCCGGTCCTGGCCGTCGCCCTGGTGTACGCCGCGTGGGGGGGCCCCCCCCCCCCCCCGACATAAAAAACTCTTT